>NZ_VMDU01000008.1 GCF_008271465.1 Tabrizicola flagellatus
TGGTCGGCAGGCGCAGCTGGCCGCCCTCGATCTCCACGTCCGCCGCGCCGCCGAAGGCCCCGGCATTGTTGAACTGGATCTCCCCCGAGGCGCCACCGGGCGAACCGCCGCCGCCACCGGGCGGGGCTGCCCATGTGCCGTCCGCGCGCAGGAAGTTCGTCGTGCCGCCGCCCGAGGCGGGCGCCAGCCCCTTGGCACCGCTGGTGAAGGTGTCCAGAAGGGCCGTTACCTGCGTTCCGGTCAGGTCCTCCGGGTCTCCCGTGCCCGTGCCGGTGCGCCCCTTGATCGTGCCGCTGGCCATGTTTGCCAGCTTGTCGTTGCTCACCGCATCAGGGGCAATCGTCGTCGCCCCGTCCCCGGACGAGGTCACATCCCCGGTATGGTTCGGGTGGGCATAGTTGTTGGCGCCCGCCGCGATGCCGTCGAGCTTGGCCTTGTCTGCGGCGGACATGAATCCTGCGGCGCCCGTCGTCGCCGCTGCGTGCAGCGCGCCGCCCGCGCGGTTGCCGTGGGCGGCATCGTCGAACCGCGCGGCCGGCAGCGTGCCCGTCGTCAGGTCGGCGGCCGAGCCGCTGGTGGCCACCGCGGCAAGCCCGGTGATCGTCGCCGCCGGCTGGGTGCCGGTATGCGTCGCCCGGTCGCGCAGGCTTGCGTCCGGGGCATTTGCGGTCGCTCCGTCCGCCACGTTCAGGATGCCGCGCGCCTGGGCCGGGGTCAGCACCTCGGGCGCTCCGGTCCCGGTGCTGTCGCGGCCAAGAAAGCTGCCGGTCGCGATATCGGCCAGCTTGCCCAGCGTCACCGCGCCCGCGTCGATCGTCCAGACCGTCCCCGACCCCGATACCGTGATGTCGCCCTTGTCGCCATCGCTGACCCCGCCACCGCCCCCGCCTCCGACGACCTGGGTCGTCCCGGCGCTGCGCACCCGGACCTCGCCGGTGGTGGTGTTCAGCCAGATCGTGCCGTCCGCCGGGGCGACCGGATCGCTGGCCTGACCGCCCAGATGCAGCGGCTGGGGAAGCGTGACCTCGCCCGTGGCCGCGTCCGAGACCAGCGCGACCGACCAGACCGACCCATCGGCGCTGACCTTGACGCTGAACTCGTCGCTGCCGGCCGTGCCCATCTCGGCCCGACCGCCGAAGCCCGTCTGGAACAGAAGGCTCGCCGTGTCCGAGGCCACCGCCTTGTTCAGCTTCAGCTGGTGGCCCGACCCGGCATGGTTCAGCAGCGTCGCGGGAGAGGAGACCGTCAGCCGGTTCGTTGTGTCCGGTGTGGCCGAGATGCCCAGCCGGCCCACCGTGAACGGCCCGTCCGACAGGGCTACCCAGGTCAGGCCGTTGAAATAGGCCATCTGGCTTTCGGCCATCACATAGGCCTGCCAGCCCGGCAGCGGTTGGGTGAACTGCCAGCCGGCCTCGGTGAACAGCGCGATGCGCCCGGCCTGTCCGACCCAGGGTCCCGTCGCGCCCGTCGCCACGATATGCCGGTCTCCGATCGCGGGCAGGGCCGGCGGTGTGGTCAGGGTCCGGTTGATGACCGCCAGCTGGACCAGCAGATCCAGCTTCACCAGCGCCTCGTTGTGGGTGACATGTTTCTGCGCCTGAGCCGGAAGGATCAGGGGCAGCGACAGGATCGTCGTATCGTCGGGCATCAGGAACCTCCGGGGATCGCCTTGGCCCGCGACCCTAGGAAAGCTTCGTTCAAGGCCCCTCACCACTCCGCGCGCCCTGAACCGACCCGACGCAACGCCCCTCAGACGCGATCGGCAGGGGCACGGACATGCCGCGGCAAGGGTCTTAAGAAACCCCTAACGGAAAATTCCAAGCCCATGCTTTAATTTGATTTTCCGACTCTGTCCACGGTGGACAGGCCCGCGCCTCAAGGCTCGGGCTGGGGCGGAATCCGGCCCTTGCGGGCCTCGGCCCAGGTGTTCAGGCTGACCGCCCCCACAATCAGCGCCCCGCCCAGGATGACGAAGCCGTCCACCGGCTCGGCAAAGACCAGCATGCCCAGGAGGGTCGCCCAGAGGATCTGGAGGAAGGTCACCGGCTGGGTGACGGCCAGGGGCGCGGCGCGGAAGGCGCGGGTCATCGTGTAGTGGCCCAGGGTGGCCAGGGCCGCGACGGCCGCCAGCCAGGCCAGTTGTGCCAGGCTGACCGGTTGCCAGACCCAGGCCGCGATCGGAGCGAGCCCCGCCGCCACCGTGACCGAGAGGACAGCCACCACCACCGAAGCCGGGGCCATCCCGCTCAGCCGCTTGGCGAAGATGTAGCTGACCGCAAAGCAGAGCGTGGCGGCCAGTTGCGACAGATGCCCGGCCGTGACCTCGCGCACGCCGGGTCGCAGCACGATCAGCGCTCCGACGAGCGCGACCAGCACGCTGACCACGCGACCGCGCCCCAGCCCTTCGCCGAGGAACAGACCCGCAATGACCAGCACGATGACCGGGTTCAGGAAGCCGATCGCCGCCATCTCGGCCACCGGCACCCGGGCCATGGCCCAGAACCAGAGGATCACCGCTGCGACATGCAGCGCCCCGCGCCACAGGAACAGGGGCCAGATCCCCTGCGGCAGGCGCATGCCCCGCATCGACCACAGCGCAGGGGCAAGGAACAGCAGGCCGAAGGCAAAGCGGATGAAGGCCGACTGCGCCGCCGGCAGCTCGGTGCCCAGATAGCGGACGATCCCGTTGACGCCCACGAAGGCCAGCGTGGTGGCCAGCATCCACAGAACCCCTTCGACGGGGCGGCCAAGGTCGGTCAGCGCGCGCATCAGCGGACAGAAACCCAGGCGTCAGCCAAAGGCAAGCCCGGCCGCGATCAGCCACATCACGCTCCCCACCCCGATCTCCAGCCAGACCCAGGCCGAGGCGCGCGCGAAGACCGGCGCCAGGAGCCGCGCTCCGAAGCCCAGCGCCGTGAAGAAGCTCAGGCTGGCCATCGCCGCCGCCACCCCGAAGGCCAGCTGATGCGGCGCATGCTGGGCCGAGATCGACCCGATCAGCACCACCGTGTCCAGATAGACATGCGGGTTCGCCCAGGTCAGCACCAGACAGGTCGCCAGCACCCGCCCCAGAGGCGCAGGGTCCGAGGCCGAGGGCCGCAGCGCCTCGCCCCCTCGCGAGGCAGCTCGGAACCGCAGGGCACCATAGACCAGCAGGAAGCCGACCCCCAGCCAGCGCATCGCCGCGCCGAACCAGGGCAGCGCGGCCGAGATCGCGCCGAACCCGGCCACCCCCGCCGCGATCAGCACCGCGTCGGACAGCGCGCAGACCGCCACCACCGCCGCCACATGTTCCCGGCGCAACCCCTGGCGCAGCACGAAGGCATTCTGCGCCCCGATCGCCAGGATCAGGCTCAGCGCCACCAGATAGCCGCTCAGCGCCGCCTCAAGCACGGCTCAGAGCCTCCAGCGCGGCCATGGCGTCGAAGCGCCGGTCCCAGGGCACGAACAGGTGGTCGTGATGGAACCCGGCGATCACGTTGCAACTGATGCCCGCCCGGCCCAGTGCGCCGGCGAAGGCCGCCGTCAGCCCCACGGCTGCGAGGTCCGACTGCACCGTCAGGCTGATCCGCGCCCAAGGGGCCGACTGAAGCCCGGCTGACTCCAGATCGGCAAGCACGGCCACCACCGTCATTCCCTCGGCTTCAGCCACCGTGGCAAAGACGGGAAAGAATGGGGGCACATCACAGACGGCATAGCCGTAGGGGCGCGGAAAGAGCACGGGCTCCATCGTCCGCAAGAGGGTCGCCAGATCGCTTTCGGCCATGTCCAATCCTCCCGATCCTGCTTGACCTCGCAGGGACGATCTCCACAATCAAGTTAATCCTTCTAAGAATGAATTAGCGAAACTGATGCTGGACCCCGCGCAGCTTGCCGCGCTTGCCGCCGTCCACCGGCGCGGCTCCTTCGAGCTTGCGGCGGCCGAGCTGCATGTCACCCCGTCGGCTGTCAGCCAACGGATCAAGGCGCTGGAAGAGAAGGCCGGCGCGCTTCTGATCCGCCGGGGTCAGCCCTGCCGGGCGACCGAGGCCGGGCTGCGCCTGATCCGGCATCATGACGAGATAGCACTGCTGGAGCAGACGCTGGCCGAGGATCTGCCTGGCCTTTCCGCCGGCCCTGCAACGCTGCGGATCGCGGTCAATGCCGACAGCCTTGCGACCTGGGTCCTGCCCGCTCTGGCCGCAACGCCGGGCTTTCTGTTCGACCTCGTGATCGACGATCAGGACGTCAGCCAGGAGTGGCTAAGGCGCGGCGAAGTCGTGGCGGCGATCACCGCCCATCCCGGCCCGCTGCAAGGCTGCGACACGATCCCCCTGGGTGCGCTGCGCTATCGGGCCACCGCCTCGCCCGCCTTCATGGCGCGCTGGTTCCCGGACGGCGTGGCCACCGAGACCCTCACCCGTGCCCCTGCCCTGACTTTTTCCGACAACGACCGCCTGCAGACGCTCTGGGCTGCTGCGCGCGGTCTTGATCCGCCGGTCCTGCCGACCCACCGCATGGCATCGTCGCAGGCCTTCGTCACCGCCTGCCTGCTGGGAATGGCATGGAGCATGAACCCCGAGCCGCTGGTTGCGCCACATCTGGCCTCGGGGGCGCTGGTCGAGCTGGTGCCGGGAACGGCGCTGGACGTGGCGCTTTACTGGCAGTTCACCCGCCTTGCCGCCCCGGCGCTGGCGCCGCTGACGCAAGCCGTCCGCCGGGCGGCGGCAGAGATGCTGGTCTGAAACGGAAACGGGGGCGGCCTGCGCCACCCCCGGATCGCTCCCGATGAACGGGAATGCTTATGCCAGAGCGAGATTCACAGCGGATTCCCGACCGTTGCGATCCTGCTCGATGTCATAGGTCACGGCCTGCCCATCAGGCAGCGAGCGGATGCCCGCGCGTTCCAGAGCAGTGATGTGGACGAAGACGTCCTTCGATCCACCTGCGGGGGCGATGAAGCCGAAACCCTTGGTGGCGTTGAACCATTTCACGGTGCCATTGGCCATCGTGATAACTCCTGTCATGTTTGCCACCCGCGACATGCGGTGGCCCGGCCCAAGTGTCGTGTCGATCGAAGCTGAAGGCCGAAGCAGACAGAAGACGAAAGAGGAAACCCTGCCCGATGCGGATGCGCCTTCCGGCAGGGGATTGCAAGGACATTCGCAAAGAAAGTTCAACGCTGCCCCGGGCGGACGCGGCGGGCATCGGTTACTGCTGGATCGTCCGCAACCAGGCCACAAGGTCGGCGATCGGCTGGCTGGTCAGCATCGGCTGGCCCGCGTCGGTGCGCAGCGTCACGTCGCGGCCCTCGAAGAACTGGCCGTAGATCGGCATGTCGCTGCCGTGCGACACCAGCGGGTCGCGGCCGTCGATCCGCGCGGCCACCCGCTCCAGCGGGAAGGCCCCACCGTGCCGCGCAGCAAGCGTCGTCAGATCGGCCGGCTGGACCAGAAGCACCGGGGCCATCGGCCCGCGACCATCGGCCTTCGTGCCGTGACAGACCGCACAATGCGCCTGGTAGAGGGCCTTGCCCGACACCGCATCGCCGACCTGGGTTTCGCCTTCGGCGCAGGCCATGCCGCCCAGCCCGACCAGAACCGCCACCATTCCGATCCCGCGCATCATCCCCTCCCGCGTGAAGGCCACCAAAAACAGGATAACGCAACCCGACGGCACGGTCCTTGACGCAGGTCATTCCGGGAAATGCAAAGGCCCCCGTCGAGGGGGCCTTCCGTTGCGGCTTGGCACGCAATCAGAGCTGGGCGGCCACGTCCTCGGGGACGTCGAAGTTGTGCGTCACCGTCTGCACGTCGTCGTCCTCTTCCAGAAGGTCGATCAGACGCATCAGCTTTTGCGCGGTTTCCAGATCGACCTCGGTCCGGCTTTGCGGTTTCCAGACCAGCTTGGATTCCGTCGACTCCCCGAGGGTCTTTTCCAGCGCATCCGAAACCTCGGACAGGTTCTCGACCTTGCAATAGATCCAGTGGCCGTCCTCGTCCGATTCCACGTCGTCGGCGCCCGCCTCCAGTGCCGCCATCATCACGTCGTCGGCCGAGCCGACCGAAGCCGGATAGGAAATCTCGCCCACCCGGTCGAAGCTGTGGCTGACCGAGCCGGTCGTCCCAAGGTTGCCGCCGCATTTGGTGAAATAGCTGCGGATGTTCGAGGCGGTGCGATTCAGGTTGTCGGTCATCGCCTCGACGATGATCGCGATGCCGTTCACGCCATAGCCCTCATAGCGGATCTCGGTGTAGTCGGCCCCGTCGCCCGTCTGGGATTTCTTGATCGCCCGGTCGATCACGTCCTTCGGCATGGAGGCCGCCTTCGCAGCCTTGACCGCCAGACGCAGGCGCGGGTTCATGTCGGGGTCGGGCATCCCCATCTTGGCCGCGACGGTGATTTCCTTCGACAGCTTGGAAAACATCTTCGAGCGCAGCTTGTCCTGCTTGCCCTTGCGATGCTGGATGTTCGCCCATTTCGAATGGCCTGCCATGGCCCTACCCTCGGTCCCGTTTCGGTGATGCGCCCCTCTACACCCGGCACGGGCAGAAGGGCAACCCCGGCCCCGGACACCCCCGGGCCGCAGCCGCGGATTGTTCCCGTGACAAGCTTTGGCTTTGCCAGCTGCGCAGGGGCCTGTATTGCGGAAGGATGACCCGCTCGCTGATGCCCCTTTCGGAGACCCGGACCCTGCCGCGCTGGCAGCGGCCCGAGGCGCTGCTCTACCTCATGGCCGCGGCGATGCCGCTGAGCTTTGCCACCTGGTCGGCGCTTCTGAACAATTTCGTCATCGAGGTCGCCAGTTTTACCGGAAAGGAGATCGGCTGGCTGCACACGGTGCGCGAGATTCCGGGCTTCCTGGCCATCGGGGTGATCCTGATCCTTCTGGTCATGCGGGAACAGGTGCTGGCCCTGATCGCGCTGGCGCTTCTCGGGGCAGCGACGGCGGTCACGGCCTGGTTTCCCTCCTTCACCGGGCTTCTGGTCTGCACGCTCCTGTCCTCGATCGGCTTTCATTACTTCGAGACGGTGAACCAGTCGCTGCAACTGCAATGGATCGGCAAGGACCGCGCGCCGATCGTGCTGGGCCGGATCGTGGCGGTGGGCGCGGGTGCGTCACTGGCCGCCTATGGTGCGATCGTTGCGCTGTGGGATGCGCTGGGGCTGGATTACAATACGGTCTACCTGGCCTCGGGCGGGCTGACGCTGCTGATCGTGCTGTTTGCAGCCCTCGCCTACCCGCAGTTCCAGTCGCCGCATCCGCAGCACAGGCACATGGTCCTGCGCCGGCGCTACTGGCTTTACTACGCGCTGCAGTTCATGGCCGGCGCCCGGCGGCAGATCTTTGTGGTCTTCGCGGGTTTCATGATGGTGGAACGCTTCGGGATGAAGGTTTCCGAGATGACGGCCCTTCTCCTCGTGAACTACCTCATCAACATGGCGGTGGCCCCGGCGATGGGCCGTGCGCTTGGCCGCTATGGCGAACGCAACGTGATGGGGTTCGAGTACATCGGCCTGACGCTGGTGTTCCTGGCCTATGGCGGGCTCTACTGGTTCGGTTGGGGTCTGGTGATCGCCGGGGGGCTCTACATCCTCGATCAGCTCTTCTTTGCCCTGTCCTTCAGCCTCAAGACCTATTTCCAGAAGATCGCCGATCCGCGCGACATCGCACCCACGGCGGCGGTGGCCTTCACGATCAACCATATCGCGGTCGTGTTCCTGCCCGCCGCGCTTGGCTATCTCTGGGCCCGTTCGCCCGACAACGTCTTCCTTCTGGGCGCGGGAATGGCCCTGTTCGCCTTTGCCCTGATCTGCCTGATCCCCCGGCACCCATCGCCCGGTTACGAGACGGTGTTGTCCCGCGGCCTGCCGCAGCCGGCAGAGTAGGCTGGCACCCGGACCGGCGCGCCCTATATTCGCACGGAAACGGAGGTCCGCCATGTTCTTCACCCGCAAGTCCACCGAAATGGTCACACCGGACAAGGCGCTGCCCGGGCGGGCCGAGCCGATCCCGACGGCAGAGACGCATTTCCTGTCGGGCATCCCGCTGAAATCGCCGGTGCCCGAGGGCATGTCAGAGGCCATGTTCGGCATGGGCTGCTTCTGGGGGGTCGAGCGGAAGTTCTGGCAGATACCGGGCGTCTGGCTGACCATGGTCGGCTATGCCGGGGGCTACACGCCGAACCCGACCTACAAGGAAACCTGCACCCAGCTGACCGGCCACAACGAGGTGGTCCGGCTGATCTACGACCCGGCAGTCGTCAGCTACGAAGACCTGCTCAAGGTGTTCTGGGAAGGCCATGACCCGACTCAGGGCATGCGGCAAGGGAACGACGTGGGCTCGACCTACCGCTCGGGGATCTACTGCTACGACGAGGCGCAGATGGCGGCCGCGAAGGCCTCGAAGGCCGTCTATGCCCAGGCTCTTCGGGCCGCCGGCATGGGTCCGATCACCACCGAGATCCTGCCCGCACCGACCTTCTACTTCGCCGAGGACTACCACCAGCAGTATCTGGCCAAGAACCCCGGCGGCTATTGCGGCGTCGGCGGCACGGGTGTGACCTGCCCGATCGGGACCGGCGTCCGGGCCTGACCGGCTCCTCTCGCCGGTCCCCAGGCCGCTCCGTGCTTGTCTCCCTGCCTTCGGCGGCGTAAGGGCCAAGGCAAAGGAGTGCCTGTCGATGCCCACCTATTCCGCCTTGACGACCCTGCCCGGCGAAGACCCAGCGCAGGCCCTGGCTGCCGCGATGGAGCGGATGGACCCCGAGCCGACCGGCGTCGGTGTCTTCGAGATCGAGGACGGTTCCGGCCTCTGGGAAGTCGGCGCCTATTTCCTGGAACCACCGGACGAGGTGATGCTGGAGGTGCTCGCCACCGCTTTCGGCGCCCGGCCGTTTGCGCTGTCCGAACTGCCCGACATCGACTGGGTCGCCAAGGTGCGAAGGGAACTGGCGCCGGTCGATGCCGGGCGTTTCTTCGTCTATGGGTCGCACGACGCCGACAAGGTTCCGGCCGGGCGGGTGCCGTTGCAGATCGAGGCGACGGTCGCATTCGGAACCGGCCATCATGGCACGACGCTGGGTTGCCTTCTGGCTTTCGACCGCCTGCTGACCGAGGGATGGAGTCCTGCGAAGGTAGCCGACATCGGTTGCGGCACCGCCGTCCTGGCCATGGCGGCAGCGGCAACGCTGCCCGACGCGCTGGTGATCGCCAGCGATATCGACCGGGTGGCCGTGGACGTGGCCGAGGCGAATGTTGTGATCAATGGCTTACAGGGTCGCGTGGAGTGCCTGGAGGCCGCTGGCCTGGCTCATCGCAGGATTGTGGCAGCAGCTCCGTTCGATCTGATCTTCGCCAACATCCTGAAAGGCCCCCTGATCGAACTTGCCCCCGCAATTTCGACTCACCTTGCAACCGGGGGCAGAGCGATCCTCTCGGGGCTTCTCGCTGTGCAAGCAGATTCGGTCATCGCCGCCTATCAGGCCGCCGGGCTTTGTTTGGAAAATAGGGACGATATCGGCGAATGGTCCACGCTTGTTCTACAACGGACCTGAAATCGTGGACAATTCTTGACTCAGCACCGGACTGATCCCAGCCTGACGAATACGCCGCAATTTCGCCACAAGCATGGGGCAGAAATTGAACATCAGAGCTGCTACTCTGGGTGAGAGATATGTGGGTTGATCCGAATCTTAATGATTTTTACAGCCGCGTCGCGCGGATCGAGAAGTCTCACGCCAAGGGCTACGGCTTCGAGGCGGCGGGCACGGTCGGTCGCAAGGCGTCCAGTCGGGGCGGAAGCCGCATTCTGAAACTTGCCAAACCGGTTCTCCTTGTCCTCGTCATGGGTGTCGGGATTAAGGGCGTGATCCATTACTTCGTAGGCGCACAGACCTACGAGAACCGGGTCAGCGCGCTGGCAGCGGGTGACGGTTTCGATCCGGTGGGCGCGTGGCTGATGCACGCCGACCCGGTGACTCTGATGGTCTCGTCGCAGTTGCAGTCTCTGCTTCCGCGCTGATCATTCGGTTTTGCTGTAGCGTATTCAGTGACGAAGGGCCGCATCTTCCGATGCGGCCCTATTTCCTGTATCGGTACGATCGCAGGGCTGGCTGCGCCAGAGGGCGCCGGCTGTCCTGGCCTCAGCGTCCGATGAACTCGATGTCGCCGCGGCACAGGCCGATATCGTCCAGCTCGCGATCGGACAGCTTGTTCAGCGCCTTGCGGGTGATGCGGGCATCGTTCCAGGCCCGGAACGCCTGCGCGGCGTTCGACAGGGCATTGATGGCACGGTAGGTGGTGATGGCGCCGTAGGGCGCCGGGCGGGTCGTCTCGACAGCGGCCATGGCGGTTCTTCCTTGTTCACATACTGCTCAGAATGAGGGCTCATTCCCTCACGCATCGCCAGATAGTGTTGCTGCATGCGCAAAGCAAGCGCGGCCAAGGCAACCCCGCCATGCAGCAGACGCATGACGTGTGGCAAAATTTTGTCAATTTTTTCAGATAGTTCCGAAAGACCCCCATCGCTGCGTCGTATTTGTGCGACAGCCAGTCGCATTCTGCAAGTGCAAAATGCAGCAGCCACATCGTGCGGGATCCGCGAAACCCATTGGCGGATGTTCCCTTTTCGTGCTAGCCGTTGTGGCAGGCAGGAACGCGGGGACAAGATGCGGGTCATAGGCATCGATCCGGGGCTGAGGAACCTGGGCTGGGGGGTGATCGACGTTGCGGGGTCGCGCCTGACGCATGTGGCGAACGGGATCTGTCACTCGGAGGGGTCCGAGGGCGATCTGGCGGCGCGGCTGATGTCGCTGCATGCCCAGCTGACCGAGGTTCTTCGGCGCTGGCAACCCGGGGCGGCGGCGGTTGAGCATACTTTCGTCAACAAGGATGCAGTGGCGACGCTGAAACTGGGCCAGGCCCGGGGCATCGCGCTTCTGGTGCCGGCGCAGTTCGGGCTTTCGGTCGGGGAATACGCGCCAAATGCGGTGAAGAAGACGGTGGTGGGCGTGGGGCATGCGGCAAAGGTCCAGGTGGATCACATGGTGAAGCTGCATCTGCCGGGGGTGAAGGTCGCCGGGCCGGACGCGGCGGATGCGCTGGCAGTGGCGATCTGCCACGCGCATCATCTTCAGTCGCAGGGTAGGCTGGCCGCCGCGTTGAGGGCGGCGGAATGATCGGGCGCATCTCGGGGCGACTGGACTGGCGGGGGCCGGACCATGTGCTCATCGACGTGCGCGGCGTGGGCTACATCGTGCATGTCAGCGAGCGCACGCTGGCCGCCCTGCCGGGTGTGGGCGAGGCGGTCAGCCTCTACACCGACCTGCTGGTGCGCGAGGACCTTTTGCAGCTTTTCGGTTTTCCGACGCTGCTGGAGAAGGAATGGCACCGGCTTCTGATGACGGTGCAGGGTGTCGGGGCGAAGGCCTCGATGGCGATCCTCGGCACGCTGGGCGCCGACGGCGTGGGCAGGGCGATCACTCTGGGCGATGCGCGCAGCGTCCAGGCCGCACCGGGGGTGGGACCCAAGCTTGCCCAGCGGATCATCCTGGAGCTCAAGGCCAAGGCGCCGGGCATCATGGCTTCGGGTGCCGGGCTGTCCGCCGGGACCGCGACCGCAGAGCCGGTGTTGGTCGAGGATGCGCCCCGACCGAAGCAGCCCGCAAGGGCCGATGAGGGGGGTGCGCGGCGCGCGGCGGCCTCGGCCGATGCGCTGTCGGCGCTGGTGAACCTGGGTTATGGCCAGGGCGAGGCGGCGCAGGCGGTGGCCACCGTGGCGGGCGATCTGCCCGAGGCTGACGCGGCCGCGCTGATCCGTGCCGCGCTGAAACTCATGGCGCCGAAATGAGCTCTGATCCCACCCTGCGGCCCGAGCGGCTGCCCGAGGACACCGACAAGGCCTTGCGGCCGCAGATGCTGGCCGAATTCATCGGCCAGGCCGAGGCTCGGGCCAATCTGGCGGTGTTCATCGAAAGCGCCCGGATGCGCGGCGAGGCGATGGACCACACGCTGTTCCACGGGCCGCCCGGCCTCGGCAAGACGACGCTGGCGCAGATCATGGCGCGGGAACTTGGGGTGGGGTTCCGCATGACCTCTGGCCCCGTGCTGGCCAAACCCGGGGATCTTGCGGCGATCCTGACCAATCTGGAGCCGCGCGATGTGTTGTTCATCGACGAGATCCACCGCCTGTCCCCGGTGGTGGAGGAAGTGCTTTATCCCGCGCTGGAGGATTTCGCGCTGGACCTGGTGATTGGCGAGGGACCGGCAGCGCGGACGGTGCGGATCGACCTGCAACCCTTCACACTGGTCGGCGCGACGACGCGGCTGGGCTTGCTGACCACGCCCTTGCGGGACCGCTTTGGCATCCCGACGCGGCTGGAATTCTATTCCGAGGCCGAGCTTTACGAGATCGTCGCCCGGGGTGCCCGGCTTATGGGCCTGACGGCGGACCCCGAGGGCTGTCGCGAGATAGCCCGTCGCGCCCGTGGAACGCCGCGGATCGCCGGGCGGCTGCTGCGCCGGGTGGCGGATTTCGCGCTGGTCGAGGCCGGAGGCCGGATCAGCCGGGAACTGGCCGACCGGGCGCTGACACGGTTGCAGGTGGATAACCTGGGTCTGGATGGCGCCGACCGGCGCTACCTGACCTTGCTGGCCGAGAATTACGGCGGCGGACCGGTGGGGGTGGAGACGATCGCGGCGGCGCTGAGCGAACCGAGGGACGCGATCGAGGAGGTGATCGAGCCTTACCTCTTGCAGCAGGGCCTCATCCTGCGCACCCCGCGCGGGCGGATGCTGGGGGCGAAAGCCTGGCGGCACCTGGGGCTGGAAGCTCCGAAGGCCGCGGGTCAGGCGGACCTGTTCGGCGGGAAGTAACCGGAGCGCGTGCCGCGCAAGCCTTTCTCTCGTCGTCGGGCCGGGGCCCTCCTCCTCGGCGCCGGGGGCGTCCCGCCCCCGGACCCCCGGGGAGTATTTGGGAAAGGGCAAGGGCCATGGCGGGGGTTGTCTAGGGGCGGGCGGCGGTGATAGCCGGGGCGGGCTTGCCTGCGGAGAGGCCAATGGAGCCGCACCAGATCGAGACCCTGTTCACCCGCGGCGACGGCTCGTACCTCTTCGCGCGCTGGGGTCGGCCGATCGTGCCGGTGGTCTTTGGCGTGGATGATGCGAGCCTGGCCGTGTTCAAGGGCGCATTCGAGGCGGTGGTGGCGCTGGCCGGGCACCGGATGGCCGAGACCGACCCCGAGCTTGGGGCAAACCTGATGGTGTTCGCGTTCAGGGACTGGGCCGAGCTTCTGGCGGTGAAGGACCTGGACCGCCTGGTGCCGGACCTTGCGGCCCTCGTCGCGCGGTTGCAGGCGGCGGGGGCGAACCAGTACCGTATCTTCCGTTTCGAACCCGACGGCGCGATCCGGGCGGCCTTCGTCTTCCTGCGGATGGATGCCGCGCTGGCCGGAATGGAGGCCGAGACGCTGGCCCTGGCCCAGGCGGTGCAGACGGTCCTGTTGTGGTCGGACCGCGCCTTCGACGGGACCTCGCCGTTGGCACGAGTTGGCGAGCGGGTGATCCTGCGGCCCGAGATCGGGGCGGTGATCCGGGCGGGGTATGATCCGGTGCTGCCCGCCATGGCGCGGGACGCAAGCCATGCGCTGCGCTTGTCGGCAAGGATCAGCCGCGTGCTCTGAGGTCGAACATTCCGGACATGACGACCCTGCCGCTTTCTGGCAGACTGGCGGCATTTGATTGCCCATTCTACCGCCAGGATTGCCTCATGCGTTTGCGCAGCCCCAGAGAGCGCCTGATCCAGACCCTTTGCTACGAAGCCGGCGGACTTCTGTTGTCGGTGCCGCTCTACCTGCTCTACTCGGGACATGAGGCTGGCGATGGCGCGATCCTGATGCTGGCCCTTTCTGGGGCTGTCATGCTCTGGTCTCCCCTCCACAACACGATCTTCGACTGGACGGATCTGCGCCTGTCCGGCCGGGCGGCCAGCGACCGGCCGCAGGGCTGGCGCATCGTGCATGCGATCAGCCATGAGGCCACGACCGTAATCGTCACCCTGCCGATCATCGTCTGGCTGGGCGGGCACGGCTGGGGCGAGGCGCTGCTGCTCGACCTGGGGCTGACACTGCTGTACGCGGTCTATGCCTACGGCTTCCATCTGCTGTACGACCGCATCCGGCCCGTGCGGACGGACTGAGACTTGCGGCCCGTCCCGGCGCCGCCTAGCCTGCCCGCTCAAGACTGGAGCCGCCATGACCCCGCACCGTTTCTCGACCCGTGTCTATTACGAGGACACCGACCTTGCGGGCATCGTCTATTACGCCAACTACCTCAAGTTCATCGAACGCGCCCGCACCGAATGGGTGGCAAGCCTCGGCGTGGACCAGATGGCGCTGCGGGCGCGGGATGGCATCGTCTTTGCCGTGCGCCGGGTCGAGGCGGATTTCCTGCGCCCGGCCCGGTTCGGCGACGACCTGGTGGTGGAAACCGTATTGCACAGCCTGGGCGGGGCGCGCATCGTGCTGGACCAGACCGTGCTGCGCGGGGGCGAGCGGCTGTTCGCGGCCACCGTTACGCTGGTCTGCCTGACCGAGGACGGCCATGCCGCCCGACTGCCTGCTGACCTGCGGGCCAGGCTGTCGGGGCCGCTGCACTGAGCCGGACGTCGCAGGCCTGGACCGCCACCTCACCTTCGCCAACGCGCGAATCATCGCCGGCCACAAGGTTGTGTTGGCAATCCCCCTCCAATCTTGATAGAAAAGTCGCTAACGGAGCCGGCAACTGGCCCGATCAACAAGAGCAGGCGTATGGAACCCAACACCCTTGCGATGGCGCAGGAGATCGATTTCTCCATGTTCGCGCTGTTTGCCCGCGCGACCCTGACGGTCAAGCTGGTCATGATCATGCTTTTCGTCATGTCCTTCTGGTCATGGGCGATCATCATCCAGAAACACATCATGCTGCGGCGCGCGCAGGGCGAGGCCTCGATCTTCGACCGCGCCTTCTGGTCGGGCGAGCCCCTGGACGAGCTGTTCGAGCGGATCGGCCCCGACCCGCAGGGATCGTCGGAAAAGATCTTCGCGGCGGGCATGCTGGAATGGCGGCGCAGTCACAAGCAGGACGGCGGGCTGATCGCGGGGGCGCAGTCGCGCATCGACCGGGCGATGAACGTGGCCATCGCCCGCGAAAGCGAGGCGATGAACCGGGGGCTGAGCTTCCTGGCCACCACGGGCTCGACCGCCACCTTCATCGGGCTGTTCGGCACGGTCTGGGGGATCAAGCACAGCTTCGAGCAGATCGCGATCAGCCAGAACACCAGCCTTGCCGTCGTGGCCCCCGGCATCGCCGAGGCCCTGCTGGCAACCGGCGTGGGCCTCGTGGCGGCCATTCCGGCGGCGGTGTTCTACAACAAGCTGTCGGCCGACATCGACCGGGTGGTGGGCGGTTACGAGGCCTTTGCCGACGAATTCGCGACCATCCTGTCGCGCCAGCTGGACTCCTGAGGCCATGGGGATCGGGGTTCCGGGACAGGCGGGCGGCGGGCGGCGTCGCCGGCGCGGTGGACGGGCGGCCGCGATGCACGAGATCAACATCACGCCCATGGTGGACGTGATGCTGGTGCTGCTCATCATCTTCATGGTGGCGGCGCCCATGCTGACGGTCGGCGTTCCGGTGGAATTGCCCAAGACCGCCGCAGCCGCGCTTCCGACCGAACAGGAAGAGCCGCTGACCGTCACCGTCACCGCCGACGGGCGGCTGGCGATCCAGACCACCGAGATCGCCGATGCCGAACTGCTCCCGAAGCTGACCGCGATCGCGGCCGAGCGGAAATCGAAGAAGATCTTCCTGCGCGCCGACGGGGCGATCCCCTACGAGCGCGTGGCCCAGGTCATGGGCGCGCTGAACGCGGGCGGCTTCAACGAGATCGGCCTCGTCACCGACGGCGAGGGGCCAAGGTTCGGGTCCGGTGCTGCGTCCAACACGGGTAACGGTGGCGGCTGAGGCGGATGGAGAAGCGCTTCGAGACTGGAACGGTGGTATCGGCGGCCGGGCACCTTGGGGTCATCCTCTGGGTGCTGGTCGGCGACTGGCTGTTTCCGGCCTCGGCCCCGCCCGAACCGCTGGTGATGACCGTCTCGACCCTGACCAGCGCCGAGTTCGACGCGCTGCAGGCGGCCTCGACCCCCAATCCGGCAGAAGAGCCCGCCGCCGAAGTGCCGGCGACGCGACCGGCGGCGCGACCCGAGCCCGCGCCCGAGCCGGCACCTGCGCCCGAGCCGACGCCACAGCCCGAACCGGCCCCTGCCCCGGAGCCGGACCCCGTCCCGGAACCCGACCCGATGCCCCAGCCGCAGGCCAGCGACCTCGCCCAGGCCCAGACCGAGCAGCTGATCGAGACCGAATCCACTGAGATCCAGCCGCTGCCCGAGGCCGCGGACATCATCGCCCCCGACCCGGTGCAGCCCGAGACCGAAGCGCCGGTCTCGGACACGCCGGAACCGGCGGTCAGCGAGGACGTGGCGGCCGACCAGGTGATCCCGCAAGAGCCGACCGAGGCTACGGCGCCGCGCGACACCGGCGACGTGACCCGCACCGAGGCGAACGAAACGCAGACCGCCGAAACCGGCATGGCCACCTCGCTGCGCCCGCGCGCAAAGCCCTCGCGCCCGGCGCCTGCGCCCGAGCCGGACCCTGCCCCCACGGCCTCGGCCGAGCTGAACGTGCAGCCGGTGGACGACCAGGCGACCGAGGATGCCATCGCCGCCCTTCTGGGCGAGGCGGTGGAGACCCCGGTCGAGACCCCCGCAGAACAGCCCGCGACCTCGGGCGGGCAGAACCGGCCGCAGGGGCCGCCCTTGACCGGGGGCGAGATGGGCAACATCGCCTCGGCGATCTCGCGCAAGTGGAACCTCGGCGCCTCCTCGACCGATGCGCTCAGTTCGCTGGTCGTGGTGCGGGTCAGCTTTGCCGCGGACGGCACGCCGACAGGGTTCGAGCTGATCGAGTCGAGCGGGCCGAGCCAGGGCGGCATCAACACGCTGTATGAAACCGCGCGTCGCGCGGTGAACCGGGCGCATGCGGAAGGCGGACTTCCGCTGCCCCCCGACAAGTACGACACCTGGCGCGTGTTGGACCTGGTCTTCGATGCCAATGGGATGAGGGCACGATGACGGGAACCGAAGGCGCGCATTTCCCCTTTTCCCCTGCCGGGCAGGCGGGCAATCCCAATCAAGAGAACGGAGCATGAGGCCGATGACCAGACCCATGAGAACACCCTTCCGCACCCTGCTGGCAGTCGTCCTGGGGATCCTGACGCTCGCGGCCGCCCCGGTCCTGGCGCAGTCCGGCCCGCCCCGGATCGTCATCGGGCCGGGGGTGATCGAGCCGATGCCGATCGCGGTGCCGACCTTCGTGGACGAGGGCGGCGCAGGGGACTATGCGCGGCAGATCACCCGGGTGGTGATCTCGGACCTGGAGGGCACCGGCTTCTTCCGCACCATCGGCGAGGATGCGCATATCAGCCGGATCACCAGCTTCGACGGCGGCATCGCCTTCGAGGACTGGAAGGCGATCAATGCGCAGGTGCTGGTGACGGGCGCGGTCAGCGTGGCCGGCGACCGGATCACGGTGAAGTTCCGCGCCTATGACGTGTTCAACGGCCAGGTGCTGGACGGCGCGGCGTTGCAGTTCGCGGGCACGACCCAGGGCTGGCGGCGCATGGCGCACAAGGTGGCCGACGTGGTCTATTCGAAGATCACCGGCGAGGGCGGCTATTTCGACAGCCGCGTGGTCTTCGTCAGCGAAAGCGGCCCGAAGAACGCCCGCGCCAAGCGGCTGGCGGTCATGGATTACGACGGCGCCAACGTGCAATACCTCACCGATTCGAGCGCGATCGTCCTGGCCCCGCGCTTTTCCCCCACCGGCGACCGGATCCTCTACACCAGCTACGAGACCGGCTTCCCCCGGATCACGCTGATGGACGTGGGCTCGCTGCGCCGCCAGACGCTGGAGGAACAGCCCGGAACGATGACCTTCGCCCCGCGTTTCTCGCCCGACGGGCAGACCGTGGTCTTCAGCCTGGAACGCGGCGGCAACACCGACATCTACGCCCTGTCGCTGGGCGGAGGCGGGCTGCGGCAGCTGACCAATTCGCCCTCGATCGAGACCGCGCCGTCGTTCAGCCCGGACGGCAGCCAGATCGTGTTCGAAAGCGACCGCACCGGCACGCCGCAGATCTACATCATGCCGGCCTCGGGCGGCGAGGGCACGCGGATTTCGGGCGGCGAGGGCCGCTACGGCACCCCGGTCTGGTCCCCGCGCGGCGACTACATCGCCTTCACCAAGCAGAACGCCGGGCGCTTCCACATCGGCGTGATGCGTACCGACGGGTCGGAGGAACGCCTGCTGACCGCCAGCTTCCTGGACGAGGGCCCGACCTGGGCGCCGAACGGGCGCGTCCTGATGTTCACCCGCGAGACGGCGGGCGCGGGCGGGCAGACCTCGCTGTGGTCGGTGGACATCACCGGACGGAACCTGAAACAGATCCCGACCGAAGGGCCGGCCAGCGACCCTGCCTGGTCGCCGCTTTTGCCGTGAAATGTGACGCGCCGCCGATTCCCTCGGCGGCGCAAAGCTGTTAATCTGAGCCGCAATCGAGCCAACGAACCAACAAGAAGGATGCCCTCCATGAGCCTCGCCGCGAAATCGCTGCTTCTGGTCGCCGCACTTGCCCTTGCGGCCTGCAACAACCCAGACCGTTACGGCGCCGGCGGCGCGGGCGGTGCCGGTGGTGCCGGCGGCATGGGCGGAGCCGGGATCGACACCACCGGCCTTGGCGATCCGAACAACCCGACCTCGATCGCCTATTTCAACCAGCGCGTCGGCGACCGGGTGCTGTTCGCGGTGGACCAGTCCACCCTGTCACCCGAGGCGCGCCAGATCCTGACCGCCCAGGCGCAATGGCTGAACCAGAATCCCGGTTATGCCGCGATCATCGAGGGCCACGCCGACGAACAGGGCACGCGTGAATACAACCTCGCCCTCGGCGCCCGCCGCGCGGCCGCGGTGCAGAACTTCCTGATCAGCCAGGGCGTCGCCGCCAGCCGCATGCGCACCATCAGCTATGGCAAGGAACGCCCGATCGAGGTCTGCTCGGAAGAGGCCTGCTATGCCAAGAACCGTCGCGCCGTGACCGTGCTGTCGGCAGGCGCCGGGGTCTGACCGCATGCGGCGCCTTGGTCTGAGCCTGGCCCTCTGTCTGCTGCCGGTTCTGGGTCATGCCCAGGACCGCGCGCAGACCCTGGCCGACATCCGGTCCGAACTGGCCGCGCTGGCCGCCGAGTTCAACGCGCTGAAATCCGAGCTGGTCTCGACCGGCGCGATCAGCAGCGGGGCAGCGGGGGGCGATGCGCTGACCCGGATGGACACGATCGAGGCGTCGCTGGCCCGGCTGACCGCGCGCACCGAAGAGGTGGAGCTGCGGCTGAACCGGGTTGTCAATGACGGGACCAACCGGATCGGCGACATCGAATACCGCCTGTGCGAGTTGACCGAGGGCTGCGATCCGGCCAACCTGGGGGCGACCTCGGTGCTGGGCGGCGCCTCGGGCGGGGCGGCGGCTCCGGCGGTCGCGCCGCCGGTGGCCTCGGGCGGAACAGGCACGGGCACGACGGGCACGGGCGGGGCGGAACTTGCAGTAGCCGAACAGGCAGACTTCGACCGGGCCAAGGAGGTGCTCGGTCAAGGTGACTTTCAAGGGGCTGCAGCGCTCTTTGCGACCTATGCCCAATCCTATCCTGGCGGGCCGCTGATCCCCGAAGCGCATTACCTGCGCGGCGAGGCGCTGTCGAAACTGGGTGATACCGGCAACGCGGCGCGGGCCTATCTCGATGCCTTCTCGGCCGCGCCCGAGGGGCCGTTTGCCCCCGACGCGCTGTTGAAGCTGGGCGAGGGGCTGGGCGCCCTGGGTCAGGTGCAGGAGGCCTGCGTGACCCTGGCCGAGGTCGGCGCGCGCTTCCCGGGCAGCATGGCCGCGACCCAATCGACGGTGGCGATGCAGGGCTACGGGTGCCAGTAGGGCAGGATCGGCTTGTCGGCCTGATCCGCGAGGGCCTGCCGCAGGGCGAGACGGTGGGAATTGCCTTGTCGGGCGGTGGGGATTCCACCGCCCTTCTGCATCTGGCGCTGCGGGCGGGCCTGAGGGTCGAGGCGGTGACGGTGGATCACCGACTGCGCCCCGAAAGCGCCGCCGAGGCCCGGACGGTGGCCGCCGCCTGCGCGGCGCTTGGCGTCAGGCACGAGGTCCGGGTCTGGGAACATGGAGTGATCGCGGGCAACCTGATGGATGCGGCACGGCGGGCGCGGATGGCGCTCATCGCCGGCTGGGCCGCGGCGCGGGGCATCCGCACCGTGGCCCTGGGGCATACCCGCGACGATCAGGCCGAAACGGTGCTGATGGGTCTGGCCCGCGCGGCGGGGCTTGCCGGTCTGTCCGGGATGCGCCCGGCCTGGCAGGAAGCCGGGGTCGAGTTCCGCCGCCCGCTCTTGGCAGCCGGACGGGCCGAACTGCGCGACTGGCTGCGCGCAGAGGGCATTGGCTGGATCGACGATCCCACGAACGAGAACGACCGCTTTGCCCGGACCCGCGCGCGGAAGGCATTGGCGGCCTTAGCGCCTCTGGGCATCACCGCGTCGCGGCTGGCCGAGGTGGCGGGGCATCTCGCCCGGGTGCAGGAGGCGCTGGAGGTGCAGGTGGCGGCGGCGGCCGCACAGCATGTGGCCGAGCGCGCCGGGGCGCTGCGCTTCGACGCCCGGCTCTGGTCGGAACCCGCCGAGGTGCAGCGGCAGGTGGTGATTGCCGGGCTGATGTGGCTGTCGCCGTCGGAGTACGCTCCGCGCGCCGCCGAAACCCTGCGCATCGGACGGGCGCTGTCGGCGGGGGGAGATGCGACGCTGGCCGGGTGCCGGGCCCGGTCCGGCTGGCTGATGCGCGAGCCGCGCGCTGTGGGCGGCGCGGTTCCGGTCGGCGCGCTCTGGGACGGGCGCTGGCGGGTCGATGGGCCGGAGGGCGAGGTGCGCGTGCTGGGGGCCGAGGGGCTGCGGCAGCTGCGGGACTGGCGGGCGACGGGCCTGCCGCGCGAGGTGCTGCTGGTGACACCCGGGGTCTGGCAAGGCGAACGGCTGCTTGCCGCGCCGCTTGCCGGGTGCGGCGAAGGGTGGCAGGCGAAACTGGACCGACCGTTTCACCTTTTCGGACTGAGTGATTGAACCCGGGCCGCAAAGGTTTATCTTAGGCCCAAAGTCGCCTTGGCCCCATGGGGGGCCGACGGCGCATTCGGGAGATCCCTTACCTTGGGCAACGCGCGCAATATCGCCTTCTGGGTCGTGCTTCTGATTCTGGTCATGGCGCTGTTCCAGCTGTTTTCGGGCAACCAGACCACGATGTCGTCGCGGTCGCTCACCTATTCCGACTTCATCGAGAGGGTCGAGGCCGGACAGGTCTCGAAGGTCGTGCTGGATGGCGAGCGGGTCGTGGTGATCGGCAAGGACGGCAATTCCTATGTCACCATCAAGCCGCCGGGCGACATCGTGACCGACAACCTCTCGCGCGAGCTGATCGCCAAGGGTGTCGAGGTCCAGGCCGAGCCGCAGGCGCAGTCGGGCTTCGTCTCGGTCCTCCTGTCCTTCCTGCCCTTCCTCTTGCTGATCGGGGTCTGGATCTACTTCATGAACCGGATGCAGGGCGGCGGGCGCGGCGGCGCCATGGGCTTCGGCAAGAGCCGGGCAAAGCTTCTGACCGAAAAGCAGGGTCGCGTCACCTTCGACGACGTGGCGGGCATCGACGAGGCCAAGGAAGAGCTGGAAGAAATCGTCGAGTTCCTGCGCAACCCGCAGAAGTTCAGCCGGCTCGGTGGCAAGATCCCGAAGGGCGCGCTGCTGGTCGGCCCGCCCGGCACCGGCAAGACGCTGCTCGCCCGCGCCATTGCGGGCGAGGCGGGGGTGCCGTTCTTCACCATCTCGGGCTCGGATTTCGTGGAAATGTTCGTGGGCGTGGGTGCCTCCCGCGTGCGCGACATGTTCGAGCAGGCCAAGAAGAACGCGCCCTGCATCGTATTCATCGACGAGATCGACGCCGTGGGCCGCGCGCGCGGCGTGGGCATCGGTGGCGGCAACGACGAACGCGAGCAGACGCTGAACCAATTGCTGGTCGAGATGGACGGCTTCGAGGCGAACGAGGGCGTCATCATCATCGCCGCCACCAACCGAAAGGACGTGCTGGACCCCGCACTGCTGCGTCCCGGCCGCTTTGACCGGCAGATCCATGTGCCGAACCCCGACATCAAGGGCCGCGAGAAGATCCTCTCGGTCCATGCCCGCAAGGTTCCGCTGGGGCCGGATGTCGATCTGCGGACCATCGCCCGCGGCTCGCCGGGCTTCTCGGGTGCCGACCTGATGAACCTGGTGAACGAGGCCGCGCTGATGGCCGCGCGCGCGGGGCGGCGGTTCGTGACCATGGTCGATTTCGAGAATGCCAAGGACAAGGTCATGATGGGGGCGGAACGCCGCAGCATGGTGCTGACCCCCGAACAGAAGGAGATGACCGCCTATCACGAGGCCGGTCACGCCATCGTCGGCATGTCCCTGCCGAAATGCGACCCGGTCTACAAGGCGACCATCATCCCGCGCGGCGGGGCGCTTGGCATGGTGATGAGCCTGCCGGAAATGGACCGGCTGAACTGGCACAAGGATCAGTGCGAGCAGCGCATCGCCATGACCATGGCCGGCAAGGCCGCCGAGATCATCAAGTACGGCGAGGACGCGGTGTCGAACGGCCCCTCGGGCGACATCCAGCAGGCCAGCGCCCTGGCACGGGCCATGGTCCTGCGCTGGGGGATGTCGGAAGTCGTCGGCAACATCGACTATGCCGAGGCGCATGAAGGATATCAGGGCAATGCCGGGGGCTTCTCGGTCAGCGCCGAGACGAAGAAGCTGATCGAACAGGAAGTGAAGCGCTTCATCGACGAGGGCTACGAGACCGCGCGCCGCATCCTGCTGGAAAAGCGCGATGAATGGGAACGGCTGGCCAAGGGCCTTCTGGAATACGAGACCCTGACCGGTGACGAGATCCGCAAGGTCATCGCGGGCGAACCTCTCGGGGGTGACGACAAGGCCGATACGCCCCCTTCGGGCGGCGGCACCGCCTCGGTCGCGGCGATTCCCAAGACCAAGTCGCGGGCCAAGAAGCCGGGACCCGAGCCCGAACCGGCGCCTTTGTGACCGAAGAACGGCCCCGCGATCACGGGGCCTTTTTCTTGTGATCCGCCGCCGGTAGTCTGACCGCCGGAACGACAGGAGCAGCGGTGTGATCACGGCATATGTTTCCCAGGGCAGCCGGCTGGCCAGGCTGTCCGACCAGCATCAGCACCTGGGCGAGGCGGTCTGGATCGATCTCGAGGCGCCAACCGTGGCCGAGGAGGATGCGGTCGAGGCGGCAGTCGGGATCGACATCCCCACGCGCGAGGACATGCAGGAGATCGAGGTCTCCTCACGGATCTACCGCGAGGACGGCGCGCTGTTCCTGACCGCCCAGGTGGTGGCGACCGATGCAGAGCAAAAGATCAGCATAGGCCCGGTGACCTTTGTGGTGCTGCCCGATCGGCTGGTCACCGTGCATTACCACCATCCCGGCTCCTTCGCCCATTTCGCGGACTGGGCCGCGCGCCACGACACGCCGATCCGCTGCGGGGTCGATGCGCTGCTTGGCCTCCTGGAGGCGGTGGTGGACCGCCTGGCCGACATCCTGGAGGGCGAGGCGCGCCGGCTGGACGTGCTGTCGAAGTCGCTGTTCGGCGCCGAACGCGTCCAGGAAGAGGCAGATGGCCTGTCCGACGTGCTGCGCCGGATCGGCCAGGCCGAGGATGTGAACGCCAAGGTCAACGAAAGCCTGGGCACGCTCGTGCGGCTCGTGGGTTATCTGACCGCCGACAAGGAAAGCCATTCGCCGCTGCGCATGGCACAGGCCACGCGGACCCAGGCCAAGACCCTGCTCCAGGACATCCGCAGCCTGCGCGAGGTCGCGGCCACCCAGGCGGACAAGGTCCGCTTTCTGCTCGACGCGACGCTGGGCGTCATCAACATCCGCCAGTCGGACGTGATCAAGATCTTCTCGGTCGTGGCTTTCGTCTTCCTGCCGCCGACCTTGATCGCCAGCATCTACGGGATGAACTTCGAACACATGCCGGAACTGTCCTGGACCTGGGGCTATCCCATGGCGCTGGGGCTGATGGTCGTCTCGGCCGTGGTGCCCTGGCTGATCTTCCGCTGGAAGAAGTGGCTCTGACAAGGAAAACGCGATGCCCGCCCTGATCCCGACCGATTTCACCGCCCGGGTCGTCTGGCTGGGCTACCAGCCCGTGCCTGTGGAGAAGCTGGTCATCACCGCCGTCCCCCTGGCCGAGATGCCGCTGAGCTTCGCCGGCTACGCGGGCGAGGTCCATGCCGGGCTGACGCGCCCCTCGTGCAGCCGGGTGCTGAAGCAGCACCCGAGGGACACCGAGATCCGCAACGTGCGCCAGCTTTGCGTGGTCAGCGCCGAGGAGATGGCCGAGGTCGCCCGCGACATGGGTCTTGCGGCGATGGATTACGCCTGGGTCGGCGCCTCGCTGGTGCTGGAGGGCATCCCCGACCTCACCCACCTGCCCCCCTCCAGCCGGTTGCAGGGGCCAGACGGGGTGACGCTGGTGGTGGACATGGAAAACCTGCCCTGCCAGGAGCCCGCGGTCACCATTGAGAAGGCGTTGCCGGGACAGGGCAAGGGCTTCAAGCGGGCGGCCGAGGGCAAGCGGGGCGTCACCGCCTGGGTGGAACGCGAGGGCGTGCTGCGGCTGGGAGACGAGATGCGGTTGCATGTCCCGGCGCAGCGGGCCTGGCAGTCAAAGCAGACGCAGCGGAAAATTAATTAATCCGGGGGAAAATTTCGCTCTGCCAGCGGCGGGTTTCTTATCGGAAACGCGGCAAGGCGATTTTCGCGGTCTTTAGGTCGCAAAACGCCTTCGGCAGGTGCCTTCAGCCCGGTATCACGTCGCAAACGGAACACTCTGCCCCGTGGGAGACGCGACATGGCCTTCAAGACCGACATCGAGATTGCGCGCGAAGCGAAGAAGAAGCCAATCATGGAGATCGGGGCCAAGCTAGGCATCCCGTCAGAGCATCTGCTGCCCTATGGCCATGACAAGGCCAAGGTGAGCCAGGAGTTCATCAAGAGCCTCGCCGGCAAACCCGACGGCAAGCTGGTCCTCGTCACCGCGATCAACCCGACGCCGGCGGGTGAGGGCAAGACCACGACCACGGTTGGTCTGGGCGACGGGCTGAACCGGATCGGCAAGAAGGCGGTGATCTGCATCCGCGAGGCGTCCCTTGGCCCGAACTTCGGGATGAAGGGCGGGGCCGCGGGCGGCGGGATGGCCCAGGTCGTGCCGATGGAGGAGATGAACCTTCACTTCACCGGCGACTTCCACGCCATCACCTCGGCCCACAACCTGCTGTCGGCGATGATCGACAACCACATCTACTGGGGCAACGACCTGGGCATCGACGAGCGTCGGGTCGTCTGGCGCCGGGTGATGGACATGAACGACCGCGCGCTGCGCGACATCGTGGTCAGCCTCGGCGGGGTGTCGAACGGCTTCCCGCGCCAGACCGGGTTCGACATCACCGTCGCCTCGGAAGTCATGGCGATCCTCTGCCTGTCCAATGACCTGGAAGACCTGCAGAAGCGGCTGGGCGACATCGTGGTGGCCTATACCCGCGACAAGAAGCCGATCTACTGCCGCGACATCAAGGCCGACGGCGCGATGACGGTGCTGCTGAAGGACGCGATGCAGCCGAACCTGGTGCAGACGCTGGAAAACAACCCGGCCTTCGTGCACGGCGGCCCCTTCGCCAACATCGCCCATGGCTGCAACTCGGTCATCGCCACGAAGACCGCGCTGAAGCTGGGCGAGTATGTGGTGACCGAAGCCGGGTTCGGGGCCGACCTCGGGGCCGAGAAGTTCTTCGACATCAAGTGCCGCAAGGCGGGGCTTAAGCCGGCGGCGGCGGTGATCGTGGCCACGGTGCGCGCGATGAAGATGAACGGCGGCGTCGCCAAGGCCGACCTCGGCGCCGAAAACGTGGAGGCCGTGAAGAAGGGCTGCCCGAACCTCGGCCGCCACATCGCCAACGTGAAGAGCTTCGGCGTGCCGGTCGTCGTGGCGATCAACCACTTCTACAGCGACACCGACGCCGAGATTGCGGCCGTGAAGGCCTATGTCGCCGAACAGGGCGCCGAGGCGGTGCTGTGCAAGCACTGGGCGCAGGGCTCTGCCGGGATCGAGGACCTGGCGCATGCCGTGGTAAAGCTGGCGGAAAGCGGGGCGTCCAACTTTGCTCCGCTCTATCCCGACGAGATGCCGCTGTTCCAGAAGGTCGAGACCATCGCCAAGCGCATCTATCACGCCGACGAGGTTCTGGCCGACAAGTCGATCCGCGACCAGCTGAAGGCCTGGGAAGCCGCAGGCTATGGCCACCTGCCGATCTGCATGGCCAAGACCCAGTACAGCTTCACCACCGACCCGAACGTCCGCGGCGCGCCGACCGGCCATTCGGTTCCGGTGCGCGAGGTGCGGCTCTCGGCCGGCGCCGGCTTCATCGTGGTGATCTGCGGCGAGATCATGACCATGCCCGGCCTGCCCAAGGTGCCGAGCGCCGAGGTGATCCGCCTGAATGACGCAGGCCAGGTCGAGGGCCTGTTCTAAGCGGTCGCATTGCCTAAGGCGGGGCTTCCCCTTATCTCGGGGGGGCCTCGCCGAAGGAGAAGACGATGCGAAAGCCCGCCGACTGCACGACCATGGCCCATATCCGGGCCGAGATCGATCGGCTGGACGAGGATCTCGTCCGGCTGTTCGCGGAGCGGGCGGCCTATATCGACCGCGCGGCCGAGATCAAGGCAGAGGTTGACCTGCCCGCCCGGATCGAGGCCCGCGTCGAGGAAGTGGTGCGAAACGTCCGCCGCCACGCCGACACCTACGGGCTGCCGCCCGATCTGGTGGAAAAGCTGTGGCGGCGGCTGATCGACTGGTCCATCGCGCGCGAGGAAAGCAAGCTTGGACCTGACAGTCTTCGGAAGGGATAGGACATGACGGCCAAGGTGATCGACGGCAAGGCTTTCGCGGCGGGGGTGCGGGCGCAGGTTGCCGAGCATGTGGCGCGGCTGAAGGAAGAGAACGGCCTTCAGCCGGGCCTTGCGGTGGTGCTGGTCGGCGAAGACCCGGCCTCCAAGGTCTATGTGAAGAACAAGCATGCCTCGACCATCGAGGTCGGAATGGCATCCTTCGAACATCGCCTGCCGGCCGAGACCTCGGAGGCCGACCTTCTGGCCCTGATCGACCGGCTCAACGCGGACCCGAAGGTGCATGGGATTCTGGTGCAATTGCCCCTGCCCGGCCATCTGAACTCGGAGCTGGTAATCAACCGGATCAACCCTGCCAAGGACGTGGACGGGTTCCACATTTCGAACGTCGGGCTTCTGGGCACCGGGCAGAAGTCGATGGTGCCCTGCACGCCGCTCGGCTGCCTGATGATGCTGCGCAATCACCATGGCAAGCTTGCCGGGCTGGAGGCGGTAGTCGTCGGCCGGTCGAACATCGTTGGCAAGCCGATGGCGCAGCTACTCCTCGGTGACAGCTGCACCGTGACGATCGCCCACAGCCGGACAAGGGACCTGGCAGCGGTCTGCCGCCGCGCGGATATCCTGGTGGCGGCGGTCGGCCGGCCCGAGATGATTACCGGCGACATGGTGAAACCCGGCGCCACGGTGATCGATGTCGGCATCAACCGGATCGAGCGGGACGGCAAAGGCAAGCTGGTCGGCGACGTGCACTACGAAAGCGCGGCGGCGGTCGCGGGGGCGATCACGCCGGTGCCGGGCGGGGTCGGGCCGATGACGATTGCCTGCCTTCTGGCGAATACCCTGACCGCCTGCTGCCGGGCACACGGGCTGGCGGAGCCCGAGGGGCTGACGGCCTGACGGCAACCCAAGAATTTTCGTCGAAAATTCCTGGGCTCAGCGTGGCATGGGAATGGCGAGAACACGCGGGCCGGTCAGGATGGCCAGCGCGTCCTTGGCCATAAGCGCGGCAAGCGCCGGGTCGGTGCAGCTCAGCCCCCCGGTATAGGCACCATAGGCGGGCAGGATCAGCCGGTCGGCATCGGCGAGGAAACAGGGCCTCGACTGGCCGGCAAGCCGCGCCTTGGGGTGGTAATGCCCCGAAATCTCGGCGCTTTGCGCCGGGTCGGCGATGTGGCGGAACGTAAAGGGGGCCAGCGGCAGTTCGGCCCGGTGGGTGCCCCCGATCTCGATCGGCCCCGGATCGTGATTTCCGGTGATCCAGGTCCAGTCGCGCCCGGCCATCAACCGGATCAGCCAGAGGCGTGAGGCTTCCTCGATCCCGTCCAGCGCCGCAAGGTCGTCGAAACTGTCGCCGAGGCAGATGACCTTCTCGGCCCTTGTCGCTTCGAGGTCGTGGTCCAGCTTTTCCAGCGTGGCCTGCGTCTCATAGGGGGGCAGCAGCGCCCCGCCGCGCCGGGCAAGACGTTCGGATTTGCCCAGATGCAGGTCCGAAACGGCGAGCGTCGCCCTAGCCGGCCAGAACAGGGCGCCGGACGGCATGAGGTGCAGGGTCTCGCCTTGCAAGAGAAGCCTGTGGTGCATGGCGCCTGATTGCCCGAGGCCGATGCCGCTGGCAAGCGCGGTGCCTCCGGCGGGAGTATTTGCAAAGGGGCAAGAGCTCAGGTCAGGCCCGCGGCCTCCATCAGGGCCTGGGCCTGGGCCGAGGCCAGACGGTCACGTCCCTCGCCTTGCACGGGGATGCGACCGGGTTCGAAGAACAGCGGCGCCGCAAGGGGTGTGACCCTGTTCAGCCGGACCAGGTCGATGCGGCCTTCGATCCGGGCCAGCATGGCCTCGATGCGGGAAAAGTCGATGAGGCCGCGCAGGGCCTCTTCCCGCGTGATCTGCAACAGGAGATGGTCGGGGTCGTAGCGCCGCAGCGTGTCGTAGAGGATGTCGGAGGAGAAGGTCGCCTGCCGACCGGTCTTGCGGCGGCCCTGGTGGGAGCGTTCGATCAGCCCGGCGATGATGGCGGTGGACCGGAAGGTGCGCTTCATCACCGCGTTGCCGGCAAGCCAGGTGTCCAGGCCGTCGCGCAGCGTGGCCAGGTCGAACAGCGGGGCGGGATCGGTCACGGGGTCGAGGCCCCAGATCAAGGTTGCGTAGTCGGTGGCAACGAAGCCCAACGGTGCAAGCCCTTGCGATTCCATCTGTTTGGTGACGAGAAGGCCGAGGGTCTGCTGGGCATTGCGTCCCGCGAAGCCATAGATCACCAGGTGTTCGCGGCCGTCGTGGGGGAAGGACTCCAGGAGCAGGGACCGCGGGTCGGGCAGGCGCGAGACCTCGCGCTGTCTCGCAAGCCACCAGGCGGTGTGCGCGGGGAGATCGGGCCAGCTTTCCTGCTGGAAGATCTGGAGAATCCGGTCGGTGAGGAGGGTGGAGGTCGCGAACTTGGTGCCGTTGAAGACGGCAACCTTCGGGTCGCGCCCGGAACTGCGCGAGACCTCGACGGTCATTTCGCGCAAGGATTCGTAGCGGACGATCTGGCCGCCGATCAGGAAAGTGTCGCCGGGGGTGAGGGTGGCGGCGAAGCTTTCCTCGACCTCGCCAAGCGGCGCACCCTGGCCGCGGAGGCGGACCTTGAGCGTCTCGATGTCGATGATGGTGCCCAGGTTCTGCCGGATCAGCGCCGCGGCGCGAGGGTCGCGCAGGTGCCATTTGCCGTTCGTCTGCTTCAGGCGCTGCCAGCGGTCATAGGCCCGCAGCGCGTAGCCTCCGGTGGCCACGAAATCGAGGCAGGCGTCGAATTCCTCTTTAGTCAGAAGAGCATAGGGGCCGGCGGTGATGACCTCAGCGTAAAACTCGTCCGCATCGAAGGGGCCGGCGCAGGCGGTGGCGAGAATGTGCTGGCAGAGGACATCGCGGGGTCCGGGGCCGCGGGGTTCGCCGTCGAGGCTGTGGGCGCGGACGGCGTCGAGGGCGGCCTGGCACTCGACCACTTCGAAACGGTTGGCGGGCACGAGGAGTGCCTTCGAGGGCGCGTTGTAGCGGTGGTTGGCACGGCCGATGCGCTGGACGAGGCGCTTGACGTTCTTCGGCGCGCCGACCTGGATCACCAGGTCAACGTCGCCCCAGTCGATGCCGAGATCGAGCGACCCCGTGCAGACCACCGCGCGTAACTGCCCGTCGGACATGGCTTTTTCCACCCTTTCGCGGCTTTCCCGCGAGAGCGAGCCGTGGTGGATGCCGATGGGCAGGTCCTGGGTGTTCTGAAGCCAGAGGTCGTGGAAGAAAAGCTCGGCCTGGGCGCGGGTGTTGTGGAAGATGAGCGTGGTCTTGTGGCGGGTGATCTCGTTCAGGATCGCCGGGATGGCATAGCGACCGCCGCCGCCGCTCCAAGGCGGGTGCGCCTCGGTCTCCAGCATCGAGATGTCGGGGTCGGGACCGGGGTCGGCCTGCAGGATCGTGGTCTGCGGCGCGAGGAAGCGGGCGAGGGCCGGGGGATTCTCGACCGTGGCGGACAGGCCCACCAGGCGGAGCGCGGGGTTGCGCGACCGGAGGCGGGCGAGTTGCAGGACAAGCTGGTCGCCGCGCTTCGATTCGGCCAGGGCGTGAATCTCGTCCACGATAACCCTTTGCAATCCCTGAAAGATCCGCGGGGCATCCTCGTAGCTGAGTAGCAGCGCAAGGCTTTCCGGCGTCGTCAGCAGGATATGCGGTGGATCGGCGCGCTGACGGCGACGCTGGGTCCAGGAGGTGTCGCCGGTGCGGTCCTCGACCCGGATCTTCAGGCCCGCGCCCTCGATCGGGCGGCCCAGGTTACGGCGGATGTCGGCGGTCAGCGCCTTCAACGGCGAGACATAGAGGGTGTGCAGGCCGGGCGGGGGTGCCTCGCCCAGCTCGGCCAGGCTGGGCAAGAAGCCGGCAAGCGTCTTGCCGCCGCCGGTGGGCGCGATGAGGAGCGTGGCGGGATCCTGCGCCCGGTCGAGCATCGCCAGCTGGTGGGGATGCAGCGTCCAGCCCTGGGCAGCGAACCAGGCGGAAAGGGCTGGGGGAAGCGTCATCATGAACAAAGAGATAATGTGGCGGCCGGGATTGGGGAACGGGTCGGGGCGAACTGTGCGTTAACCCGCTGATCCGGCTGAAAAATCCGGGGCTGCTTTGCGTCGGCTTCCTGTCTGGCATGCGTCGGGCATCCGTCGGGCGGAGCGAATGGCGGGCCTCGCGTTAACCAAGTGCCGCGAATCGTGCGGCGGGGGCGAAGAATTTTCGGCGAAAATTCTTCTTTCCGGGCGGTTTTCCCGATGCCGCGAGTCAAGCGAGGAGCATGGGCTTTTCGGTGTGTTTTCTCCTCTGAAGCCTGCCAATTCACTTGCCGGCGGACGCCCCCCCGCCTAATCCAAGCGACATGAGACTGCTATTCCTTGGCGATGTCGTGGGCCGGTCCGGCCGTGCTGCGGTAACTGGTCGGCTGCCCGGTCTGCGGGAGGCCTGGGGCCTGGATTTCGTCGTGGTCAACGGCGAGAACGCGAGCCAGGGGGCGGGGATCACCGGCGAGCATGCCAGGGAACTTCTGGCGGCGGGGGCGGATTGCCTGACGCTTGGCGATCATGCCTTCGATCAGAAGGACATGCTGACCTTCATCGAACAGGAACCGCGGATCGTGCGGCCCCTGAACTTCTCGAAGGTCGCGCCGGGCCGGGGCGCCCGGGTGTTCGAGGCGACGCAGGGCCGCAAGGTGCTGGTGACGCAGGCCCTGGGGCAGGTATTCATGAAGCGGCCCTTCGATGACCCGTTCTCGGCGCTGGAAAACGTCCTGAAGGCGCACAGGCTGGGCGGCGTGGTGCAGGCGGCCATCGTCGATGTCCATGCCGAGGCCACGTCGGAGAAGATGGGCATGGGCCACTGGTGCGACGGGATGGCGAGCCTGGTAGTCGGCACGCATACCCATGTTCCCACCGGCGACGCCATGATCCTGCCCAAGGGGACCGCCTACCAGTCGGATGCGGGAATGTGCGGCGATTACGACAGCGTGATCGGGATGGAAAAGCTCGAACCCCTGCGCCGCTTTGTCACCGGCATGGCGAAGGGCCGGTTCGAGCCTGCCGGGGGCGAGGCGACCCTGTCGGGGGTCTATGTCGAGACCGACGACCGGACCGGACTGGCGACACGGGTGCGGATGATCCGGTTAGGCGGACGCCTGCAGGAGGCAACGCCGTGAGCGGACCGGATGCCGCGGCGCCGGCGGTCTCCCGGCCGAAGGGCACCGGGCGCGATGGGCAACCCGGTCGCTGGCTGTTCGTTGGCATCCTTCTGTGGCTGGGGATCGGCTGGGGGTCCACGCAGCCGCTCGGCAAGATCGCGACACAAGGCGGCGCTGGCGCGCTTGGGCTGACCTTCTGGCAGGCAGTGATCTGCACTGTGGTTCTGGGGATGATCTCGCTGGCACGTGGGCGGGGGCTGGTCCTTACCCGCCGGGCGCTGACCTTCTACGGGATTGTGGCGGTCCTGGGCACGGTCCTGCCCGGGTTGACCTTCTACACCTCGGCCGAGCGGTTGCCCTCGGGGATCATGTCGATCATCATCTCGACGATCCCGATGATGGCTTTCCCGCTTGCTCTTGTCCTTGGCATGGAGCGGTTCGACGGTATGCGGTTCCTCGGGCTGATCCTCGGGCTTGTCGCGGTGGTGCTGATCGCGCTGCCCTCGACCAGCCTGCCGGACCGCGGGATGATCGCCTTCCTGCCGCTCGCCTTGTGCGGGCCGCTGCTCTACGCGGTCGAGGCAACCTTCGTGGCGCGGTTCGGCATGGCGGGGATGGACCCGGTTCAGGCGATGTTCGGGGTCAGCCTGACGGCGGCCATCCTGACATTGCCGCTGATGCTGGCGACCGGCCAGACCTATGTGCCCTGGCCGGTCGGGCGCGAAGAGGCGGCGCTGGCCCTGTCCTCGGCTCTGCATGGCCTTCTGTACGCCACCTATGTCTGGCTGGCGGCGCGGGCCGGATCGGTCTTTGCGGCGCAGTCGAGCTATCTGGTGACGGCGGCGGGGATGATCTGGGCGATGGTGCTTCTGGGAGAGCGCCCCGCCCCCACCGTGTGGCTGGCAGTGGCCGTGATGCTGACCGGCGTCGCGCTGGTCCAGTCCCGTCAGCGCATCGCGCGGAAGGCGACGGACTGATGTTCGGAATCGAGCTGCCCGCCACCGCCGAACCATGGGTCGCCTTGACCATCCTGGTGGTGATGTTCGTCCTGTTCGTGCTGGAACGCATCCCGGTCGAGGTGACGGCGATCGCCGGGGCCGCGCTGATGCTGATCCTGGGCATCCTGCCGGTGAAGGAGGCGACCGCGGTGCTGGCCAACCCGGCACCCTGGACCATCGCGATGCTGTTCCTGGTGATGGGCGGCCTGGTGCGGACCGGCGCGGTCGAGGCCGTCGTGGCCGAGGTTACCCGCCATGCGGGGAATCGCCCCGGGCTGACGGTCGCGGTGCTGATCGGGGCCGTCGCGCTGGCCTCGGCCTTCATGAACAACACGCCGCTCGTCGCGGTGATGATCCCGGTGGTGATCCAGCTGGCGATCAAGATCGGGACGGCCCCGTCGAAACTGCTGATCCCGCTCAGCTACATGACGGTGATGGGCGGCATGATCACGCTGATCGGCACCTCGACCAACCTCCTGGTGGACGGGGTGGCGGCCGACAAGGGGCTGGCGCATTTCGGCCTGTTCGAGATCGCGCCGCTGGGGATCGCGGTGACGCTGGTCGGCGGGGCGTTCCTGGCGCTGTTCGGCAACCGGCTATTGCCGGCGCGGCAGTCGATGGGGGTGCTGCTGAGCGATAAGCGCAAGATGAAGTTCTTCACCGAGGTCGCGGTGCCCGAGGGCAGCACGCTCATTGGCCAGCCGGTGCTGGACATCGACCTGTTCAAGCGCGACGGGGTGCGGGTGATCGACGTGCTGCGGGGCGATGCCAGCCTGCGCCGCGATCTGGCGGCGGTGACGCTGGAGGCCGGGGACCGGGTGGTCCTGCGCACCGAGATGACCGAGCTGATGGGCCTGCACGCACGCAAGGACGTGCATCTGGTGGACAAGCTCTCGTCGGTCAAGACCGAGACGGTGGAGGTGCTGATCGGGCCGGGTTGCCGGATGGAGGGGCACCGGCTGGGCGACCTGCGGCTGCGGCGGCGCTACGGGGTCTATGTGCTGGCGGTGCACCGGCACAACCAGAACATCGGCCGGCAGCTTGACGACCTGATCGTGCGGGTGGGCGACACGCTGCTTCTGGAAGGCACGATCGAGGACATCCAGCGGCTGGCGGCGGACATGAACCTTCTGGACATCAACCGCCCCCGGGTGATGGCCTTCCGCCGGTCCAAGGCGCCGATCGCGCTGGCGGCGATCGCGCTGATCGTGACGCTGTCGGGGCTGGAGGTGGCACCGATCCTGCCGCTGACCGTGATCGCCGTGGCGGGCATCCTGGTCACCCGCTGCGTGGACAGCGACGAGGCGTTCTCCTTCGTGGACGGGCGCCTCCTGGCGATGATCTTCGCCATGCTTGCAGTCGGCGAGGGGCTGGACAATTCCGGTGCGGTCGAGCTTCTGGTGGCGGCCGTCGCGCCCTGGATGGAGAACCTCGGCCCCTTCACCCTGATCCTCGTGGTCTATTTCATCGGCCTGGTGCTGACCGAGTTCCTGTCGAACAACGCGGTGGCCGTGATCTACACGCCGGTCGCGATCCGGCTGGCCGAGAACCTGGGCCACGACCCGCGTCCCTTTGTCGTGGCGGTGATGTTCTCGGCCACGCTCGCCTTCGCGACGCCGGTGGGCTATCAGACCAACATGATGGTCTATGGCCCGGGGGGCTACAGGTTCTCGGACTTCGCGCGGGTGGGCGTTCCGCTGAACATCCTACTGATGCTGGTGGTCTGCGCGCTGATCCCGCTGATCTGGCCTTTGTAGAAGGGAGAGCGCGGATGCGCCGTTTGCTGATCGTTGGACTTCTGGCGGGCTGCGTCGCGACGGGCGGGGCGCCCGTGCCGCAGGCGGCGCGGCTGTCGGCGGATGTGCTGACGCTGACCCTGTCGGACGGCACCACCTGCCGCGCCCGCTGGGCCGAGGCCGGGGGCACCGGCCGGATGGAGAATTGCGGACCCGGCTTCGGCTATGCGGTCCGGGTGGTCGAGAACCCGAACCTCCTGCGCCAGCTGTTCACCGGGCTGACCTCGGCGCTCGGTGCCGAGGGCGCCGTCGCGCCGATGGCCGAGGTTGTGATCACCGACGCCACGGGGCGGGACCATGTCTTCGTCTCGCCCCCGCCGGTGGACATGTCGGACGACTGAGAACGGGCTCGTCGTGCGACTTCGCCTTCTCCTCGCGGGACCCGCGACGAGCGACGAAGTCGCCGAGGAGCGTTCCGGGGGTCAGAGGATCTTCTGCCCGGTCTTGGCCCAGTCCTTCAGGAACTGGTCGAGACCCTTGTCGGTCAGGACATGGCTCGCCAGCGCCTTGATCACCGCCGGCGGCGCCGTGACCACGTCCGCGCCGATCATCGCGCAGTCCTTCACATGGTTCGGCGAGCGGATCGAGGCGGCGAGGATCTGGGTCTTGAAGTCGTAGTTGTCGTAGATCGTGCGGATGTCGCCGATCAGGTCGAGGCCATCCAGGTTGATGTCGTCGAGCCGCCCGATGAAGGGCGAGATGAACGTCGCCCCCGCCTTGGCGGCCAGCAGCGCCTGGTTCGCGCTGAAGCAGAGCGTGACGTTGACCATGAAGCCTTCCGAGGTCAGCACCTTGCAGGTCTTGAGCCCGTCCCAGGTCAGCGGCACCTTCACCGCGATGTTCGGGGCGATGGCGGCCAGCTTGCGGCCCTCGGCGATCATCTCGTCGGCCTTGACCGCCACCACCTCGGCCGAGACCGGGCCGGTCACGAAGGAGCAGATCTCCTTCGTGACCTCGAGGATGTCGCGGCCCGATTTCAGGATCAGCGAGGGGTTGGTGGTCACGCCGTCCACCATGCCGAGGTCGTGCAACTCGCGGATCGCGTCAACGTCGGCGGTGTCGATGAAGAATTTCATGGGGTCCTCCCTGGTGCGGTTGCGGGGAGCGCAACGGCGGGGTTGAATGCTCTCGGTGGGCGGTTTACCCGAAACCCTGGGCAAGCGAAAGGTTGCAGCTTGGGCGAACGGGTCTATCGTGCGGGCGACCTGGTGGGGGTGCTGCTTGCGGAAGCCCTGGGCGGCGCGCTGGGGGGGCGGCTGCTGGACTATCGCGCGCCCGAGGGCGGCTGCGGCGACGGGGATTTCGTCGAAGTGCCGCTGGGGCCTCGCCGGGTGCTGGGCGTGGTCTGGGGGCCGGGCGAAGGCGGGTTCGACCCCGCGAAGATCCGCCCCGTCACAAGGGTGCTGGAGGCGCGGCCGATGCGGGCGGAACTGCGCGCCTTCCTCGCGCGGGCAGCCGACTACACGCTGACCCCCCTGCCCGCCATGCTGCGGCTTGCCACCCGCGCGCCGGGACTGGGCGACCCGCCCTCCACCCGGCGGGTCTACCGGCTGGCCGGCCCAGTCCCGAACCAGCTGACCGAGGCGCGGCACCGGGTGATCGAGGCCCTGCGCGACTACGGCGGCGCGCCGGTCACGCTGGGGGAGCTGGCCGAGGCGGCCGGCTGCGGGGCAGGCGTCGTCAAGGGGCTGGTGAAGCTGGGCGTGGTGGCCGAGGAGGACGCCCCCCGCGACACGCCCTATCCGCGCTTGCGCGCCGATATGGGGATGCGGCTGCAGGGCGATCAGGTGGCGGCGGGGGATGCGCTGGTCGCCGATGTCGCGCGCGGGGAGTATGCGGCGACGCTCTTGAAAGGCGTCACCGGGTCGGGCAAGACCGAGGTCTATCTGGAGGCGGTGGCCGAATGTCTGCGCCAGGGGCGGCAGGCGCTGGTGCTGTTGCCCGAGATCGCGCTGACCGCCGAGTTCCTGACCCGCGTCGAAGCCCGTTTCGGTGCGCGTCCGGCCGAGTGGCATTCCGGCGTCACCATGACGGAACGTCGCCGGCTCTGGCGCATGGCGGCCGAAGGCGAGGCGGGGCTGGTGGTGGGCGCCCGGTCCGCCCTGTTCCTGCCGTTCCGGGACCTTGGTCTGATCGTCGTCGATGAGGAGCACGACACCTCGTACAAGCAGGAGGATGGCGTCCTCTACAACGCCCGCGACATGGCGGTGCTGCGCGCGGCGATCTGCGGCTGCCCGGTGGTGCTGGCCAGCGCCACGCCCAGCCTCGAGACCTGGGCGAATGTCGAGGCGGGGAAGTATCGGCGGCTGGATCTGGGCGCGCGCTTCGGCGCGGCGGAGATGCCCGAGATGCGGGCGATCGACATGCGGGCCGAGAAGCTGCCGGGGGACCGCTGGATTTCCGAGACGCTGGCCGGGAAGGTCGGCGCCGTGGTGGCGCGGGGAGAGCAGGCGCTTCTGTTCCTGAACCGGCGCGGGTTCGCGCCCGTTACGCTCTGCCGGGCCTGCGGGCATCAGGTGGGCTGCGACCACTGCGATGCCCGGATGGTGGAGCACCGGTTCCAGAAGCGGCTGGTCTGCCACCAGTGCGGGGCGACGAAGCCGGTGCCGGTGGCCTGTCCTTCCTGCGGGGTCGAGGGCCGGATGGCCGCCGTGGGTCCGGGGGTGGAGCGGCTGGCCGAGGAAGTGGCGGCGCGGTTTCCCGAGGCTCGGGTGGCGGTGCTGTCCTCGGACCTGTTCGGATCGGCGCGGGCGCTGAAGGAGAAGATCGCCGAGATTTCGGCCGGCGGGGCGGATATCATCATCGGCACGCAGATCGTGGCCAAGGGGCACAACTTTCCGCTCCTGACGCTGGTGGGCGTGATCGATGCCGATCTCGGGTTGCAGGGGTCCGACCTGCGGGCGGCGGAGCGGACCTTCCAGCTGATGCGGCAGGTCGCGGGGCGGGCGGGGCGGACGGCGGAACGGCGGGGCGAGGCCTGGCTCCAGACGCATCAGCCCGAGCATCCGGTGATCCGCGCGATCCTCGGGGGCGACGAGGAGGCCTTCTGGCGGGCCGAGGCGGCCGAGCGCCGCGCCTCGGGCGTTCCGCCCTATGGGCGGATGGCGGGGATCATCCTGTCCTCGCCCGATGTGGCGCAGGTCTTCGACTTCGGGGCCGAGCTGGCGCGCCGGTCGGAGCCCCTGAGGCGGATCGGGGCCGAGGTCTGGGGTCCGGCTCCGGCGCCGATCGCAAGGGTGCGGGGCCGGCACCGGGTGCGGCTTCTGGTGAAGGCGGAAAAGGGCGCGCCGTTGCAGGCGGCGCTGGCGGAATGGCTGGCGCAGGTCAGGGTGCCGAAGGATCTGCGGCTGGCGGTGGACATCGATCCGCAGAGTTTCTTGTAGGCGGCTGTTGCAGGGATCGCACATCCCGCCCGGCGCGGCCGTGTTGACTGTCGCCAGAACCCGCGGCTTCGGCCTATAGTCCCGGACACAGATGCAAGAACCGCCCGAGACCCGCCGATGATCGAACCCGACCTGCGCGCGCGCATCCTTGCCGAGCCGGAGCGCCTTCTGGACGACCGCGACGTGATGAACGCCCTCGTGGCCGCCAATGAACGCGCGCTCGGCGAGAATGTCGTGGACCTGCGCGGCATCGCCATGCAGCGGCTGGAGGCGCGGCTCGACCGGCTGGAGGACACCCACCGGTCCGTCATCGCCGCGGCCTACGAGAACCTCGCCGGCACCAACCAGGTTCATCGCGCGGTGCTGCAGATGCTGGAGCCCACGGATTTCGAGGCCTTCATCGCCAGCCTGACCGGCGAGGTGGCGCAGATCCTGCGGGTGGACCATGTGCGGCTGGTGCTGGAGACCTTGCAGGAGGACGGCGAGTCCGACCCGGTGCTGCGCCGGCTGGGCGAGGTGCTGCAGGTGGTCCCGCAGGGCTTTGTCGGCCATTACCTGACGAATGGCCGCAACGGGCCGGGGCGGCCGGTGGTGCTGCGCGCGGTCACGGGGCTGGCGGCGGCCTTCTACGGGCCGCGCGCCGACGACATCCGCTCGGAGGCACTGATGAAGCTGGACCTCGGGCCGGGGCGGCTGCCGGGGATGCTGGTCTTCGCCTCGGAGGATCCGAACCAGTTCAAGGCCACCCATGGCACCGACCTGCTGGCCTTCTTCGCCGGGGTCTTCGAGCGGGCGATGCGCCGGTGGCTGGGGTGAGCGACCCCTTCCTGCCCCCCGCGCTGGGGGCGGCGCTGGCGCAATGGCTGTCGCAGCTGGCCGCGCTGGAAGGGGCGGCGGCGAACACCATCGAGGCCTATCGCCGCGACGTGGCGCGCTATCTGAAGTTCCTGACCGCCCATCGCGGCGGGGCCGAGGGCATCGCCTCGGTCGCGCGCGCCAGCCAGTCCGACCTGCGCGCCTGGATGGCCGAGGAGCGCGGGCGCGGCCTGTCGGCCCGCTCGCTGGCCCGCGCGCTGTCGGCGGTCAAGGGCTTCACCGCCTGGGCGGCCGACCGCAGCGGGGCGGATGCGGCCACGGTCCTGTCGGCCCGCGCCCCGAAGTTCCGCCGCAAGCTGCCCCGCCCGCTGAGCGAGGAGGGCGCCGGGGCGATCCTGACCGAGATCGGTGCCGATGCGCGCGAGGACTGGATCGCCGCGCGCGACACGGCGATCGCCACGCTGCTTTACGGCCTCGGACTGCGGATTTCCGAGGCGCTGGCACTGACCGGCGCCGACCATCCGCTGCCCGGCGTGCTGCGGATCACCGGCAAGGGCGGCAAGACGCGGATCGTCCCGGTCATACCGGCGGCGGCGCAGGCGGTGGCGGACTATGTGGCCCGCTGCCCCTTCGAGCCTGCGCCCGACGCCCCGCTGTTCCGCGGCGCGCGAGGGGGCGCGGTGAACCCCCGCCTGATCCAGGCGGCGATGGAGCGCGCGCGCCTGCGCCTCGGCCTGCCCGCCACCGCCACGCCGCATGCGCTGCGCCACAGCTTTGCCACGCATCTGCTGTCGGCCGGGGGCGACCTGCGCGCGATCCAGGAACTTCTGGGCCATGCCTCCCTGTCCACCACCCAGGCCTATACCGCCGTCGATGCCGCGCGGCTGATGGAGGTCTATGAAAAAGCCCACCCCCGCGCCTGAGCCGCGCGGCCCCTGTTGCGCCCTGCCCTGTAATCGGCCATCAAGTCCCCATGAGTCCACACCTGAAAGCCCTGTCCGTCCACCTGCTGACCGCCACCGGTGCGGTGCTGGCGATGTTCGCCATGCTGGCCGCGGTGAAGGAGGACTGGAGCCTGATGTTCCTCTGGCTGGTGGTGGCGCTGATCGTGGACGGGATCGACGGGCCGCTGGCGCGCAGGTTCGACGTGCGGAAAAACTGGCCCACCTATGACGGGGTCCTGATGGACCTGATCGTCGATTACCTGACCTATGTCTTCATCCCGGCCTTCGCGCTGTTCCAGTCGGGCCTGCTGCCGGGCTGGACGGGATGGCTGGCGATCATCGTGATCTGCTACGGATCCGTGGTCTATTTCGCCGACACGCGGATGAAGACCAAGGACAAGAGCTTTGCCGGCTTTCCGGCCTGCTGGAACATGGTGGTGCTGGTCCTGTTCGCGACCCAGCCCAGCCAGACGGTGATCCTTCTGGTGGTGATCCTGTTGACGGTGACCATGTTCACCAACCTCAAGTTCATCCATCCGGTGCGCACGAGCCGCTGGTACGAGATCTCGCTGGCCGTCTGCATCGCCTGGATCGCGCTTGCGGCCTGGGCGGCCTGGTGGGATTTCCAGGAGGGACCGGTGGCCGAGTGGCTTCTGGTGCTGACCTCGCTTTACCTCGCGCTGGCCGGGATCGCGCAGCAGATCCTGCCCGAAGGGATCCGGCGGGTGCGCTGAGGGGCCGCTCGTCGGGGACTGCGTCCCTCCTCGCTGCACCTGCGCGCCTGCTCCCCGCGAGGAGAAGTCGAAGACGAACGACGAGCGCCGGTCTAGAGCCGGGTCAGGATCACCCCGGCAACGATGACCAGGGCGGCAACGGCCTTTTCCGCGTTCATCCGCTCGCCGAAGGCCAGCCAGCCGATCAGCACGGCGAAGAGGATCGAGGTCTCGCGCAGGGCCGCGACCACCGCGATGGGCGCGAGCGTCATGGCCCAGATCGACACCGCATAGGCGCCGTAGCTTGCCACCGAAGCGACCGTTCCCATCCGCCAAGCGTGCCAGCTCCGCGGGATCACGTCCCAGCCGCGCAGCGCCAGCATGCCGAGGGTGAAGAAAGTCCCGTCCGCGACGAAGACCCACGCCACATAGGCCGCCGGCGCGCCCGAGACCCGCGCCCCCATCCCGTCGATCAGCGTGTAGGTTGCGGTGGCGCAGGCCGAGCCGATGGCGAAGGGCAGAAGCCTGCGGTCCTCGCCGCTGGAAAAGACGCCGCGCGCCATCAGCAGGATCCCGGCGGCCAGCACGGCGATGGCCAGGTATTCCTGCCCGGTGACCGCATCGGCCAGGAAGACCGCGCCCACCAGCGCCACGATCATCGGCGCGGCGCCGCGGGCGATGGGATAGACCCGGCTCAGGTCGCCGCGGTCATAGGCATAGGTCAGGAAGAACTTGTAGGCGAAATGTGTGCAGCCCGCCGCGATCACCCAGGGGATCGCCGCAGGGTCGATGGCGGGGCTCAGCGTCACGACGGCAAGGCCGATCGGCACCTCGACGATGGACAGGATCACCATCCCGCCGACCTTGGAGGTGCCCAGCTTGATCAGCGCATTCCACAGCGCATGCAGGAAGGCCGCGCCAAGGACGGCCAGGAAGACGCCAAGGGTCAAGACGCACCTGTCATGAAACCGTTACCGACTGGCTAGGCCTTTGCGTGCGGCGCGACAAGCCGGGCGGTAAGTCCAGACTACCGGTTTCTGTAGACCACGCGATCGGCAAGGGCACCTCCTCTCGCCCGTGTGGGGAGGGGAGGGGGGAGGGCGCACCGGTCATAGTCACCGCAGCCGCAGCCGGATCGGCCCCTTTGCCTCGACCGGATCGACCTCGGCCCCGCCCTGGGTCGCCATGATCTCGGGCATGGTGGCGGCCACGGCTCGCACCTCCTGCATCAGGGGCCGCCAGTCCGCCGCCAGCGCCCTTGCCACCTCGGAGGGGCAAAGCGACCGGTCCCGCCCCCGGGCCAGGGCCAGATCGAGGATCGCGGCGCGGATGCGCTCGGTCACAGGAGTAGCGCCCCCTCATGGCGCAGCAATGCGGCCTTGGTCTCGACACCGCCCGGGGCGGAGAAGCCGCCGAACCAGCCGGTGCCGGTGACCCGGTGACAGGGGATCAGGATCGGCAGCGGGTTTGCCCCGCAAGCCTGCCCCACGGCCTGCGCCGGTGCGCCCAGCGCCTTGGCGATCTGGCCGTAGGTCCGGGTATCACCCATCGGTATCCCGGCCATCGCCCGGCGAACGGCGGCGTCAAGCCCCTCGCCCCAGTCCAGGGGCAGGTCGAACCGCGTGAGGCGCCGGTCGAAGTAGGCGCGCACCTGCCGCGCCGCCTCTTGCAGAAGCGGCGTGGAGTCGCCCGGGTCGTCGCGCCAGTCGAGGCCCGCGAGACGCCCGCCGCGCTCGACCAGCGTGACCGGCCCGAAAGGCGTCGGGACGGAGATCCGCGTAGGGTGGGCAATCCTGCCCACAGGCTCAGCCCAGCGCGTCGTTGCAGCGCTGGCAGGTGCCGGGGTGCCTGTGCGTGCCAACGTCGGGCAGAACCTTCCAGCAGCGTTCGCATTTCGCGCCCGCGGCCGGGTGGAACAGCACGGCCACCCCTGGCACATCGGCCAGCCGGAAGGCGCCTTCCGCCGGTTCGCCTGTCCGAAGGGTAAGGTCCGAGGTGATGCAGGTCTCGGCGAAATCGACGCTGCCGAGGATCGCGGCCATGGCGGGTGAGACGAAGACCTCGGGCGCGGCCTCGAGGCTGGCGCCGATCACCTTCGCGGTCCGCTGCACCTCGAGCGCCCCGGTCACCACCCGCCGCGCGTCGCGGATCGTGTCCCATTTCTCGGCCAACGCCGGATCGCGCCAGCTTGCCGGGGTCTCGGGGAAATCGACCAGGTGGACCGAGCTGTCCTCGCCGGGGAAGCGTTCCAGCCAGACCTCCTCCATGGTGAAGACGAGGATCGGCGCGAGCCAGGTGGTCAGGCGGTGGAAGAGCAGGTCCATCACCGTCCGGCAGGCGCGGCGGCGCAGCGCGCCGGGCGCGTCGCAGTAGAGCGCGTCCTTGCGGATGTCGAAGTAGATCGACGACAGGTCCGTGGTGCAGAAGGTGAAGAGCTTCTGGAACACGCCCTGGAAGTCGTAGGCGGCATAGCCCTTGCGCACCTCGGCATCGAGTTCGGCGAGGCGATGCAACACCCAGCGTTCCAGCTCCGGCATCTCGGCGGGCTCGACCCGCTCGGCCTCGGTGAAGCCCGACAGCGCGCCCAGCATGTAACGCATGGTGTTGCGCAGCCGCCGGTAGCTGTCGGCCACGCCCTTCAGGATCTCCTTCCCGATGCGCAGGTCCACGGTGTAGTCGGACTGGGCCACCCAGAGCCGCAGGATGTCGGCGCCGTAATCCTGGATCACCTCCTGCGGGGCGACGGTGTTGCCCAGCGACTTGGACATCTTCATGCCCTTCTCGTCGAGCGTGAAGCCGTGGGTCAGAACCCCGCGATAGGGCGCGCGGCCCTTGGTGCCGCAGGCTTGCAGCATCGAGGAATGGAACCAGCCGCGATGCTGGTCGGTGCCTTCCAGATACAGGTCCGCGATCCCGTCCGGGCTGCCGTCCTCGCGGTCGCGCAGGACGAAGGCATGGGTGGAGCCGCTATCGAACCAGACGTCCAGCACGTCATAGACCTGTTCATAATCCGACGGATCGACGATGCCGGACAGCACCTTTTCCTTGAATCCTTGCACATACCAGACATCGGCGCCTTCCGCCTCGAAGGCCGCCCTGATCCGGGCGTTCACCTCGGCGTTCTTCAGCAGGAAGTCCGGCGCATCCGGCCGTGCCCCCTTCTTGACGAAACAGGTCAGCGGCACGCCCCAGGCGCGCTGGCGCGACAGCACCCAGTCGGGCCGCGCCTCGATCATCGAATGTAGCCGGTTGCGACCCGTGGCGGGGGTCCATTCGACAAGCTGATTGATCGAGTTCAGCGCCCGCTTGCGGATCGTGTCGCCATAGGTGGACATCCCGTCATCGAGCGCCTTGTCGATGGCGACGAACCACTGCGGCGTGTTGCGGTAGATCACCGGGGCCTTGGACCGCCAGGAATGCGGATACTGGTGCTTGAACTTGCCCTTGGCGAACAGCGCGCCCGTGTAGGCCAGCTGCTTGATGACCGACACGTTCGCCGGTCCTTCCTTCCCGTCCGGGGTGATGATGTGCTGCCCGCCGAACAGCGGCAGGTCGGCGCGGTAGGAGCCATCGGCCTCGACGTTGTAGGTCATCGGCAGGCCGAACTTCACGCCCAGCTGATAGTCGTCGTCGCCGTGGCTGGGAGCCGTATGCACGAACCCCGTGCCGGCGTCGTCGGTGACATGCTCGCCCGGCAGCATGGGCACGTCGTAGTCCCATTCGCCCTTGCCGCCTTCGACGCCCCGGAAGGGATGCGCCATGACCATGCCCTTCAGGTCCGCCGCCGAGACGTCACCCAGCCGCCGCACCATCTCCGGCCCGACCAGCCTCGCCTGCCCGAACACCGCCTCGGCCAGCTTGTCGGCGACGATCACCCGATGACCGATGGTCGCGCTGCTGTCCTCGGGCCGCCCGATGATCTCGTAAAGCCCGTAGGCGATCTCGGGTCCGAAGGCGACGGCCCGGTTCTGCGGGATGGTCCATGGCGTCGTGGTCCAGATCACCACGTCCGTCGGCGTCCGGGTGAACAGCGCATCGCCATGGATCACCCGGAACCGCACCCAAACCTGATGCGAGGTATGGTCGTGATACTCCACCTCCGCCTCGGCCAGCGCGGTCTTCTCGACCGGAGACCACATAACCGGCTTCGAGCCCTGGTAGAGCGTCCCGTTCATCAGGAACTTCATGAACTCGTCGGCGATCACCGCCTCGGCGTGGTAGTCCATGGTCAGATAGGGCCGGTCCCACTTGCCGGTGACGCCCAGCCGCTTGAACTCCTCGCGCTGGACGTCGATCCAGCCCTCGGCAAAGCGGCGGCATTCCTGACGGAAGGCAACGGTGTCCACATCGTCCTTGTTCAGGCCCTTCGCCCGATACTGCTCCTCGATCTTCCATTCGATCGGGAGGCCATGGCAGTCCCAGCCCGGCACATAGCGCGCGTCGCGGCCCATCATCTGCTGGGACCGCACCACCATGTCCTTCAGGACCTTGTTCAGCGCATGGCCGATGTGCAGGTGGCCGTTGGCGTAAGGCGGGCCATCGTGCAGCACGAAGGGTGCGCGGCCAGCCGCGCGCTCCCGCAAGCGGTCATAGACCCCGATCCGCTCCCACCGGGCCAACCAGTCGGGCTCGCGCTGGGGAAGCCCCGCGCGCATCGGGAAGGCGGTCTCGGGCAGGAAGACGGTGTCGCGGTAGTCAACAGCGGCGGTATCGGCGCACATGGGAGGAGAACCTCAGGAATTCAGGGGCAGGTCGGCCCGTCACGGGCCAGCGGCAAGACGACGAACCCGGCCGGGCCTCAGCCCGCCGGGCAAGTAATTCGCGCGCGAAGAACCCGGCCCATCAGCATGGCGGCCTTATAGACAAAGGCCGCCGAAGGGTCCAGCCCGCCCCGATACCCATTCGCCTGTCTGCAAATATCCCGGGGGTCCGGGGGCAGCGCCCCCGCAGGCCGAGGAGGAGGCGAGGCCCGACGACGAGACGGGGGCTTGCGCCGCAAGGCGCTCCGTTCGGAAACCGCCCCGCGACACCGCAGCCCTTGCCAGAGCGAGACTACGCTGCCACCCATGCTCCATGACCTGCCGCATCGCCATCGCCGGGGCCGGGATCGGCGGCCTCGCCGCCGCAACCCTTCTCGCCCGGGAGGGCCACAGCGTCACAGTCTTCGAACGGTTCGAGACGCCGAGACCGCTCGGCTCCGGCCTGGTCGTCCAGCCCGTCGGCCTTGCCGTGCTCGATGCCATCGGCGCCGGGGACGAGGCCCGTCGCCTCGGCGCCCCGCTCACCCGGATGCTCGGCCACTCCGGGCGAAAGGTCGCGCTGGATGTCGCCTACCGACCGCAGGCACCCGGCCTTGCCATGCACCGCGCGGCGCTGTTCCACATCCTGTGGCAGACCGCCACCCGTGCCGGGGTCCACCCTGTCACCGGCCATACCGCCACCGGCACCCGCGCAACGCCGGACGCGATCCATCTGGTCACCGACCGGGGCGAGCTTGGCCCCTTCGACCTGATCGTCGACGCCTCCGGCGCGGGCTCCCGCCTTGCCCCCCTCACCGCCCGGGCGCTGCCGTTCGGCGCGGTCTGGGCCCATGTCCCCTGGCCCGCGACCGACCTTCCCCTGACCGAGCTGCGCCAGCGCTACCACCGCGCCTCGCGCATGGCCGGCATCCTGCCGATCGGGTGCCTGCCCGATGATCCGACGCCCCGGGCCGCCATCTTCTGGTCGCTGTCGGCGGCCGAGCTTGACGAATGGCCTGCGAAACCCCTGCACCGCTGGCAGGCCGAGGTCGCAGCCTTCTGGCCCGCGATGACCCCGTTTCTCGACCTGATCGCCGACAAGACCCAGCTTTCCCCGGCCCGCTACAGTCACGGGACGCTCCGCCGCCCCTACAGCCGGCGCCTCGTCCACATCGGCGACGCAGCCCACCGGGCCAGCCCCCAGCTTGGCCAGGGCGCCAACATGGCGCTGCTCGATGCCCAGGCGCTTGCCCGGGCCCTGCGCCTGCCGCTGGATGAGGCGCTGCCGGCCTACCATCGGGCGCGCCGCTGGCATCTTGGCCTCTACCAGGCCCTCTCGGCCGCCTTCACCCCGCAGTACCAGTCGCACAGCCGGCTGCTGCCGGTCCTGCGCGACCACCTGCTTGCGCCGCTGTCCCGGCTCTGGCCCTTGCCCCACGTGCTGACGGCGCTCGTCTCGGGCGACCTGATCCCCCCGCATCGCCTGTAGGCGGGTCCGGTTGCCCTCTTGCGGGGGTGCGGAGATCCCCACTCGACATCTCGGCCCACACGGGCTCAGGTTCCGGCATCCGCCCGATGGAGCCCTGCCCGTGTCGTTCCGCCCTGCCCTTGCCGCAAGCCTCGCCCTCGCCGTACCCGCGCTGGCCGAAGCCCCCCTTTCCTCGCAGATCCCCGGCCTCGACATCGTGGCACTGGATCGCCTGCCCGCCGCGCCGACGAAACCGGGGGATGTCGCGTTCTGCGAGCATCTGGCCATCACGCCCGGAACCGCGGCCGGACGCGCCGCACAGGCCCTTGGCTGGACGGTCACGGCCGAGATCCCGTTCGGCGACCTGACCGCCGTCAGCTTTGTCGGCAGCTTCGTGCAAGGCACTTCGGGCACCTGCCTGCGCCAGGATGGCAACGTCGGGTTCTTCCGTGGCGACCGCCTGACCGCACTGATCTACGCCACCGACGCGGAGCAGCTGCCGATCGGCTTTGTCGCACCCTTTGCCGACACCGGGCTCCGGCTCTGGTCGGGCGATTTCCTGCCGATGCCGCTTGCCGACATCCGGCCCCAGGGGACGGATGGCATCGCCGTCGTGCCGCTCGCCGCATCCGAGCCGGTCTGCAACGGGGCCGCCGAGGTGCCGCTGATCTACGGCCTTCCCATCGACATCGCACGCGAAAGGCTGGCCGGGGCCGGCTGGCAACCGCAGCCCCATGTCGGCGACCGGAGCGGCAGCATGGGCCTCGACGCCGAGATCGCCGCGCGTGGCGTGCCAGAGGTCGATGACTGTTCCGGCACCGGCTTCGGCTTTTGCGGCTATGCCTATGCCGGCCCGGCAGGCAGCCTCGGTGTCACCACCATGGGCGAATTCGGCGAGGACGGCAGCTTTCCGGTCGTCGCGGACTACGGGGTGGACTGTCGCTAGCCATCGGTTGAGCCTTCCTGATTGCCCGCAGACAACATATTGATTTCATTGGGGTGGGAGAGGCTGTCCACCGGGAACGCCACTGGACAGCGGCCGCCCGACCTGCCATTCTTTGCCGATGAAGCTTCCCTCGCTCAATGTCCTTGGCCAGCCGCTCGAGCCCTGCTCCACCGACCCGGTGACCGGCTTCTTCCGCGACGGCTGCTGCAACACCGGCCCGATGGACCGCGGCCTGCACACCGTCTGCGCGCTGATGACGGCCGAGTTCCTGGCGCTCTCGAAGTATCTGGGCAACGACCTGTCCACCCCTCGGCCGGAATACGGCTTCGCGGGGCTGAAACCCGGCGACCAGTGGTGCCTTTGCGCCAGCCGCTTCCTGCAAGCACACGAGGAAGGCGCGGCACCGCAAGTCAGGCTTGCAGCCACGCATCAGGCAACCCTGGCCGTGGTCCCGCTCGAGATCCTGCGGCAGCACGCCAGCGATTGACCTGTCAGCCTACTTGACCGGCACGGTGGCGTCCGGCGCGGCCTCCGGCATCGGGCGGATCGCCCCGTCGTCCCGCATGAGATCCTCGATGAACAGCGACAGAAGCTGCGGCCGCCCGGTCACTCCGGCCTTGCGATAGATCGCGTTGGTCTGCGCCTTCACCGTGCCCTCGCTGGTCGAGCGCAACTGCGCGATCTCGGCCGTCGACATCCCCTTGATCGCGAACAGTGCGACGTCCTTTTCCGAAGGGGTCAGCCTCCATTCCTCGAACCGTTCGCGCAGAAGGTCTGCGAAGGCACCTGATGCTCTCCGCAGCTGCTCCTCGGCCCGGTGCCGGTCGCGCAGAGCCCGCCGCAGCATGACCCCGCCAACCACCACGCCGAGGACCAGCCCGAAAGCCGCACCGATCTCCAGCGCCTCGCGCATCTCCCAGCTGATCGGAGTGCTGCGGATACCCACGACGGAAGACAGGATGTCGGACACGAAGAAAAAGGCGCAGAGCGCCTGAACCAACAGGATCGCGATGTATGGCGCGGCGCGTTTCACTCGGAAACCATGGAACGGCGGGCCCGATCAATCGTCATCATCGTCGTCGTCATCATCGTCGTCATCATCATCGTCGTCATCATCATCGCCGTCGTCGTCGTCACGGCCTCCGCTGCCGCTGCCGTCGCTACCACCGCTATCCCGATCGTCGATGATGGTGACGGAACTCTTTCCCGTGACCTTCGGGATCCAGAGGTCGCGCAGAATCTCGCCGGTCTTGGGATTGACGATGATTTCGCGGACGCCATCCCTGCGGCTGGCGATGATCCGGATGCGACCCAGAAGGGTCCGCTCCTCGCTGATGGAACGGAACCCGAGCCGGCGGAGCTGCCGCACGATGCTTGCGACAACCTCCTCGGCAAAAACGGGTGCCCCGAGGAAAACACCTGTGGCAATCCCGGCAAGAAACGCACGCCGTCTCATTCTTCCACTCCTGGGTCAGCCCCGGCAGTATGTGCGACGCCGAAAGCCCCGGCAATACCGGGGCTTTCCACCTGGACGGATCTGCAGGGTTCAGTCGTCGTCACCATCACCGCCCTTGCCGCCGTCATCATCGTCGTCATCGTCATCATCGTCGTCATCGTGGTCGTCAGACCTGTCGTCGTCATCGGACTCGTCGTCATCGGATCCGTCGCGGCCCTTCCGACCGCGGTCGCCATCATCGTCGAAGTCGTCCCCGGACATCCGCACCTTCGAGCCGGTCCGGCCCTGATCCCTGGAGTCTGCGGCCTCTTCCTCGCTCTTGATCACCTGCATCGTCTCGTTGTCGTAGACGACCTCGATCTTGACGCCGCCCTTGATGGCCTCGACCTTGGTCTGCTTCGGGCCGACCGTGACCTCGACATAGCTGAAGCCTTCGGCCAGATACTGGTCAGCCAGCGATTGGCCTTCGACGGCAGCAAAGGCCGCGCTGGCGGACAGGACAGCGGCGGCGGTGTAGCAGAGCAACCTGGTTTTCAGTTTCATGATGGATCTCCTCGGATTGTTTCCCTCGCACCGGCAAACCGCGATAGCCGCCGGGTGCATGAGATCCGCAATGCCGCAGCGGATGGTCCAAGGCCATTTGCCGGGGGTTTAGTCCCGGCCTCGTAATCATTCCGTTGGTTGGCCTAAACGATAGTTTATGCCGCAGACCCGGCCTAGGCGGGCCGGGCTGCTCTGGTGGTCAGACCTTCATCTGCACGCCCAGGTGCTTGGCCACGGTGAAGATGTCCTTGTCGCCGCGCCCGCACATGTTCATCACGATGATCTTGTCCTTCGGCAGCGTCGGCGCCAGCTTCATGACCTGAGCGAGAGCGTGCGACGGCTCCAGTGCCGGGATGATTCCCTCAAGCTTGCAGCACAGCTGGAACGCCTCCAGCGCCTCGGCATCGGTGATGCTGACGTATTCGGCGCGACCCACGTCATGCAGCCAGGCATGTTCCGGCCCGATTCCCGGGTAGTCGAGACCTGCGCTGATCGAGAAGCCTTCAAGTATCTGCCCATCCGCATCCTGCAACAGGTAGGTCCGGTTGCCGTGCAGCACGCCGGGCCGCCCGCCGGTGAGGGATGCGCAATGCTCCATACGGTCATCCACGCCCTTGCCGCCGGCCTCCACTCCCACGATGCGGACCGAGGGATCGTCGAGGAAGGGGTAAAAGAGGCCCATCGCGTTCGACCCGCCGCCGATGGCCGCGACCACCACATCCGGAAGCCGCCCCTCGCCCTCCTGCTCGGCCAGTTGCCAGCGCACCTCCTTGCCGATGATCGACTGGAAGTCGCGCACCATGGCCGGATAGGGGTGGGGACCGGCAACGGTGCCGATACAGTAGAAAGTGTCGCGGACGTTCGTCACCCAGTCGCGCAAGGCATCGTTCATCGCGTCCTTAAGCGTGCCGCGCCCCGAGGTCACCGGGATCACCTCGGCGCCCAGAAGCTTCATGCGAAAGACGTTCGGCGCCTGGCGTTCCACGTCATGCGCGCCCATGTAGACCACGCATTTCAGCCCGAACTTGGCGCAGACCGTGGCGGTGGCCACACCATGCTGGCCCGCGCCGGTCTCGGCGATGATCCGGGTCTTGCCCATGCGGCGGGCCAGGATGATTTGGCCCAGCACGTTGTTGATCTTGTGCGCGCCGGTGTGGTTCAGCTCGTCGCGCTTCATGTAGACCTTGGCGCCGCCCAGATGTTCGGTCAGCCGGGGCGCGAAATACAGGGGCGAGGGCCGGCCGACATAATGCTTCCAGAGGTCGTCCATCTCGGCCCAGAAGGTCGGGTCGGTCTTGGCGTGGTTGTAACGCTCTTCCAGTTCCAGGATCAGCGGCATCAGCGTCTCGCTGACGAAGCGCCCTCCGAAGAGGCCGAAGCGGCCCGCCTCGTCCGGTCCCGTCATGAAGCTGTTCAACCCGTCCTCGGCCATGCTGCACCCCCGTTGCTCCCTGAGGGATGTAGCGCCATTGCCTGATCGGGAAAAGCCGGAGTTTTCGAAAACTCCGGCGCGGCTTCAGCGCAGGATCGGCACGCCGCCCTTCACGCCCTGGGCCGCCTCGACGAATGCGGCGATCCGCGCGGCATCCTTCACCCCCGGCGCGCTTTCCACGCCCGAGGCCACATCGACCTGTCGCGCTCCCGTGCGCTGGATGGCCTGCCCGACGTTTTCCGGCGTCAAACCGCCCGCCAGCATCCAGGGCTTCAGCCACTTGCGTCCGACCAGAAGCCGCCAGTCGAAGGTCAGCCCGTTGCCCCCCGGCAGGACCGCCCCCTTGGGAGCCTTGGCGTCCACCAGGATCTGATCGGCGACCAGCTGGAAGTCGAGAAGCCCCGCGAGGTCGGCCTCTTCGGCCACGCCGATCACCTTCATCACCGGCAGGCCGTAGCGGGCCTTCACCTCGGCCACACGCGCAGGCGTCTCGTGACCGTGCAGTTGCAGCATGTCGAGCGGGACCTCGGCCACGATCGCATCCAGCGTTGCGTCATCGGCATCGACCACCAGCGCGACCTTGCACAGCCCGTCCGGCGCGACCAGGGCCAGCGCCCTGGCCTGTTCGGGCGTGACATGACGCGGCGACCTGGGGAAGAAGTTGAAGCCCGCATAGGCCGCCCCGGCCGCGGCCGTCGCAGCGACATCGGCGGGCGACTTCAACCCGCAGATCTTGACGCGGACATCCCGCATCACCGCTTTTCCAGGAGCGCCAGCACCTCGTCCTTCGGCGGGACCGAGGTGGCATCCTTGAGCACCGCAAGTTCCCGCTCCAGCCGCGCCACCTCGCGCGCCTTCTGGCTGGCGGTGGCGCGGTGGCCGTGTTCGCGGAACCATTCCCAGACGAAGCCGATCAGCACCCCCGCGATGATCGCGGCGAAGATCACCAGGAACAGCGGCAGCTCCATCCCCCAGGTCAGCCCGGTCAGCGCCGCCAGGTCGGGCGGCAGCAGGCGCACCGGCACCGCTGTCCGGTTCGCCAGCGCGACGGTCAGCAGGCCAAGGCCGAGAAGGCCCAGGAAGATCAGTCGAAGATAGCGGATCATGCCAAGCGAGCCCCAGGGGTTCCGCAGTCACTATCGGCCCGAACCGCCCCGGGTGCAAGGCATAGGGCCGTCTACTTGCCGTTCAGCCGGTCACGCAACAGCTTGCCGGTCTTGAAAAAGGGAACCTTCTTGTCCTCGACCTTGACCGCCTCGCCCGTGCGGGGGTTGCGGCCGACGCGCGCGTCACGCGCCTTGACCGAGAAGGCGCCGAAGCCGCGAAGTTCCACCCGATCGCCCTTGGCCAGCGCCTCGATGATCTCCTCGAAGACCGTGTTCACGATCCGCTCGACATGCCGCTGGGTCAAATGCGGGTTCTCATCCGCGATCTTCTGGATCAGTTCCGAACGGATCATCCGTAGTCCCCCCTGTGGTTCGGTCGCTGGCAGGCGGCCGCCACGCTGTTGTTCTGGCAGGACTATAGCGGCAGGATTTGGCTTCGGGCAAACAAAAACGGGGACTTGGCGCAAAGGAAAAGGCCCCGCTAGCGGCGGGGCCTTTCCATTCAATCGCAAGTTCGGCTACCGTCCTCAGCGGCGGTCCTTCAGGGCCGCGCCCAGGATGTCGCCCAGCGAGGCGCCCGAATCGGACGAGCCATACTGTTCGACGGCTTCCTTTTCTTCGGCGATCTCGCGCGCCTTGATCGACAGGCCCAGCTTGCGGGTCTTGGGGTCGATGTTGGTCACGCGGACATCCACCTTGTCGCCCACCTGGAAGCGCTCGGGCCGCTGGTCGGCACGGTCGCGGGCCAGGTCGGACCGGCGGATGAACGACTTCTGGCCGTTGTATTCCACCTCGATCCCGCCGTCCTCGATCGCGCTGACGGTCACGGTGATCACCGCGCCGCGCTTCACGCCGTCAACGGCTTCCGAGAAGGTGTCGTCGCCCAGAGCCTTGATCGAAAGCGAGATGCGCTCCTTCTCGACATCCACCTCGGTGACCGCGGCCTTGACCACGTCGCCCTTGCGGTAGTTCTGGATCGCTTCCTCGCCACGCTGATCCCAGCTGAGGTCGGAGAGATGCACCATCCCGTCGATGTCGTTCTCGAGCCCGACGAACAGACCGAATTCGGTGATGTTCTTGACTTCGCCCTCGATGGCCGACCCGATCGGGTGGTTCTCGGCAAAGACTTCCCACGGGTTGCGCTGGGTCTGCTTCAGGCCAAGCGAAACACGACGCTTGGCGCTGTCGATTTCCAGAACCATGACGTCAACCTCCTGCGAGGTCGAGACGATCTTGCCGGGGTGCACGTTCTTCTTGGTCCAGGACATCTCGCTGACATGGACCAGGCCCTCGACGCCGGCTTCCAGCTCCACGAAGGCGCCGTAGTCGGTGATGTTGGTGACGCGGCCCTTGTGGACCGAACCGATGGGATACATCTTCTCGACGGCATCCCACGGGTCGGACTGAAGCTGCTTCATGCCCAGCGAAATGCGGTGGGTTTCCTTGTTGATCTTGATGACCTGAACCTTGACGGTCTCGCCGATCGACAGGATTTCCGACGGATGGTTGACGCGGCGCCAGGCCATGTCGGTGACGTGCAGGAGGCCGTCAACGCCGCCAAGATCAACGAACGCACCGTATTCGGTAATGTTCTTGACCACGCCATCCACGACCTGGCCTTCGACCAGGTTGCCGATGACTTCGGCGCGCTGTTCGGCGCGGCTTTCCTCCAGGATCGCGCGGCGCGAGACGACGATGTTGCCGCGGCGACGGTCCATCTTCAGGATCTGGAACGGCTGCTTCATGCCCATCAGCGGGCCGGCATCGCGCACCGGACGGACGTCAACCTGCGAACCGGGCAGGAAGGCCACGGCGCCACCCAGGTCGACCGTGAAGCCGCCCTTGACGCGGCCGAAGATCGCGCCCTCGACACGCTGCTCGGCGGCATAGGCTTTTTCCAGACGGTCCCAGGCTTCCTCGCGGCGGGCCTTTTCCCGGCTGATCTGGGCTTCGCCGCGGGCGTTTTCCACGCGATCCAGATAGACCTCGACGGTGTCGCCCACGTTGATGTTCGGGGCCTCGCCGGGGTTTGCGAATTCCTTCAGGTCGATGCGGCCTTCCATCTTGTAGCCGACATCGATGATGGCCTGGCCCGCCTCGATGGCGATGACCTTGCCCTTGACGACAGTGCCCTCTTCGGGGGTGTCGATCTCGAAGCTTTCCTTCAGGAGGGCTTCGAATTCGTCCATGGATGCTTTAGCGCACATGTAGATCAGTTTCCTTTTCATCTGTTTCACTGGCCAGACGGTTGGCTCCGCCGGTCTTGGCCCCGAACGAAAAAATCCTTCCGTCCGGCAAACCGGCGGCTGGACGTCCATTCGGGATGGGCGCGCTATAGTTGGAAATCCGCGCCGGGGCAAGGGAAAGCCTGACCTGGCGCCTCAGCCGGCGCCGTCCGGCCCGGATGACGGCGGATCGTCGCCGCCGCCTCGCCCGGACGGAAAGAGAAACGCCACCCCGTCAGCCTCCTGCCTTTGCCGTTCGGCGCCGGACTGCCGCATCCCCCCGCGCCTGCAAACCCGGGCTGCCTCAGCGCGGCGGCAGCCGGTCCGCCACGACCGCGCAGGCCGCGGCCACGGCCTCGTCGATCCCCATGGCGCTGGTGTCGATCAGCACGGCATCCGCCGCCGGTTTCAGCGGAGCATCCGCCCGGCCCATGTCGCGGGCATCACGTTCCTTCACCTCGGCCAGGACGCGCGCCTCGTCGCCCCCGACCTCGAGCCAGCGGCGATGCGCGCGGACCTCCGGGCTGGCGGTGACGTAGAGTTTCACCTCGGCCTCGGGGCAGATCACCGTGCCGATGTCACGGCCGTCGAGGACCGCCCCGCCCTCGGCCCTTGCGAAGCGGCGCTGGAAGTCGAGCAGCGCCGCGCGCACCTCGGGAATTGCAGCGACCCGGCTGGCGGCCTGCCCGGCCTGAAGCGTGCGCAGGTCGTCGCGGGCAAGGTCCTCGGGACGCAGCGCGCGCGCGGCGGCGACGGGATCGCCGCCGATGACGCCGACCGCGCGATAGAGGAGGCCCGTGTCGAGGTGCCGGAATCCGAAGCGGTCCGCCACGGCACGGCCGATCGTGCCCTTGCCGGCCGCCGCCGGCCCGTCGATTGCCACCGTGAAGATCATCTTTCCCGTCCCTGCGCCCCTGTCCGGCGGCGGATGCCTCCGGCGGGAGTATTTCGAAAAGGGCAAGCCGAAAAGAGGTTTCGCACGCAGCAGGCGGCAAGACAGGCCCGACGGTTTTCAAGCCGTTGATATCATTATCCGGAATCGGACGCCCGGCGGGGTTATCCGCAGTTTGCCGCTTGGAATCGAAGGCGGTTTCGCCTATGTTCGGCCTGCGACGTTATCTTTTCGACCACTGTCTCCGACCATCGGCCACAGCAATCGACTACAGCTGACGGGGCCAAGCCGCCGCACTTCCGCGGGCGGGCATACTAGACAGGAGACTTCACGATGGCCAAGGGCACCGTGAAATGGTTCAATGAAACCAAAGGCTACGGCTTCATTGCCCCGGAAGGCGGCAAGAAGGACGTGTTCGTGCACATCACCGCGCTGGAACGCGCCGGGCTGCGCAGCCTGAAGGACGGCCAGCCGGTCACCTTCGATATCGAAGCCGGCCGCGACGGGCGCGAATCCGCGACCAACCTGGCTCTCGCCTGAGCCGATCGTTCGGGGGCGGTCCGCCGCCCCCGGCACCCCGTCAGTTCATGGTGACGGCCGCCCGGTCCCGCAGGACATGGTCGAAGCCGATGCGGAAACTCGCATCCGAGACGTCGTCGGGCAGGCAGACCGCGGTGCGGCGCCCCAAGGGATAGACCGGCACGTCGAAATCCCGGCTGACGAGCATCACCCGCATCTTCGCATCGCCCGCGATCAGCGCCGAGATCGCCTGTTCGGCCCCGGCAATCCCGCCGAATCCGTCGCAGTCCATCACGAAGAGATCGTAGCCGAACCGATCGTTCAGGATCCCGGCCACCGCATCCTCCAGCACGTTCGCGACATCGACCTGGCTGCCATAGCCGGCTAGGCGCTGCGCTGTGGGGCTGTCGCTCTGATCCGTCAGCAGCATCACCCTGACACCCAGGGTGTGCGAGGCGATGTTCTGGCGGTTGGTCTGGATGAAAGTCTGCACGCGCACTCCTCCAATATCCCTTGCCAGTGACATCAACAATGCGGAGAGCTTTTGCCGGAATAAAGGAAAGTTGCAGGAAAATCCCCGTTAACCTGCCACATTCAAGCCAGAGTTGCCCTCCGCGGCCCTCTGCTGCACTTCCTGGTTGAGAACCGGGTCCGTCCAGTAGCTGTGATCCGGACACTCAGTCTGTTAACCTATTTCGCGGGGAAAAGCAGCCCTTTGTCTGCTGAAGGTCCGATTCGCGGCGAGGGGACGTCATGAACCGTCACATCAACCTGACACATATCGATCTGCGGCAGGATCTGGCGGCCGCGTTCCGCTGGGCGGTGCGGCTGAACCTGCACGAGGCGGTGGCCAATCATTTCTCGCTGGCGGTGAACCCGGAGGGCACGCGGTTCCTGATCAATCCGAACGGGCGGCATTTCAGTCGGATCACCGCCTCGTCCCTGGTCGAGATCGACGCGAACGACCCCGCGACCATGCGTCGCCCTGACGCCCCCGACCCGACCGCCTGGGGCCTGCACGGCGCGATCCACCGTGCCTGCCCCCACGCGGTCTGCGTGATGCATGTCCATTCCGCCCATGCCACGGTCCTGGCCAGCCTCGCCGATTCGCGCTTGCCGGCGATCGACCAGAACACCGCGATGTTCCACAACCGGCATGTGGTGGATGACCATTACGGCGGCATGGCCTTCGAGGCCGAGGGCGAACGCTGCGCGCGGCTTCTGGCAGACCCGAAGATCACCGCCATGGTGATGGGCAACCACGGCGTCCTGGTGATCGGGCGGACCGTGGCCGAGGCCTTCAACCGGCTCTACTATTTCGAGCGTGCGGCCGAGACCTACATCCGGGCGCTGCAGACGGGGCGCCCCCTGCGCATCCTGCCCGAGGAGATCGCCGAGAAGACCGCCCGGGAATGGGAGGACTATCCGGGCTTCGCCGCGGCGCATCTGCGCGAGCTGCGGGCGATCCTCGACGCCGAGGATCCCGGCTACGCCGACTAGCGGGGCGGGGAAGCCCAAGATTTTTCGCCGAAAAATCTTGGGCCGGGCGACGGCGGAATTTTCGGCTTCGCTTTTGGGTCTCGCTGGCCTAGATCACCGCAAAAGGGAGTGCGCCCATGCTGTCCGATCCGCTGTTCATCTTCGCCGCCGTGGCCTGTTTCGTGGTGCTCGGCATCCTGTTGTTCGGGATCGGCACCTTCGCCCGGGGCGGCGAGTTCAACAAGCGCAACGCCAACCGCATCATGCGCTGGCGGCTGGGGGTGCAGTTCGTGGCGGTGGTGGCCATCGTCGCCTTCGCCTGGCTCCGCGCGAGGGCCTGAGCATGGTCGTCCTGTCGAAGATCTACACCAAGACCGGCGATGCCGGCGAAACCGCCCTGGGCAACGGCGCACGGGTCGCCAAGCATTCGCTGCGCGTCTCGGCCTATGGCACGGTGGACGAGACCAATGCCACGGTGGGCCTCGCGCGGCTGCATGCCAGCGGCGAGATGGCCGAGGCGCTGACGCGGATCTCGAACGATCTTTTCGACCTTGGCGCCGATCTCTGCACGCCCGACCGGCATCTGGACGCGACCCTGTCCTACACGCCCCTGCGGATGATCGAGGGACAGGTCACCCGGCTGGAACGCGAGATCGACGCGATGAACGACCGCCTGACGCCGTTGCGCAGCTTCATCCTGCCGGGCGGATCGGTGCTGGCGGCGCAGCTGCACCTGTGCCGCACCGTCTGCCGCCGGGCCGAGCGCCTGGTGGTCGAACTCGCCACGATGGAGGACGTGAACCCCGAAGCGGTGCGCTATCTCAACCGCCTGTCGGATTGGTTCTTCGTCGCCGGGCGCATCGCCAACGACGACGGCAAGGCCGATGTGCTCTGGGTACCGGGCCTGACCCGCTGATCCGCCGGGCGCGGGCCAAAATTCTTCGGCGAAGAATTTTGGCGGTCGGCGCGGCGCTGATCGCCCCGGACGATCAAAACGCGGCGTCGCGTCGCGCCAACCTGTCGCATTTGCTCTGTTGCGAAGCCCGTCCTTCCGGTAACAGGCGGGCAGCGGCTTGCGCGCCCCAGGGGCGCGCATCGGATAGGGAGTGCGGCCATGAAGGTATTGGTCCCGGTCAAGCGGGTGATCGACTACAACGTCAAGGTGCGGGTCAAGGCGGACGGCTCGGGGGTTGACCTCGCCAACGTCAAGATGAGCATGAACCCCTTCGACGAGATCGCGGTGGAAGAGGCGATCCGCCTGAAGGAGAAGGGCGTGGCGACCGAGGTCGTCGTCGTCTCGATCGGCGTCAAGCAGGCGCAGGAAACGCTGCGCAACGCGCTGGCCATGGGGGCGGACCGCGCCATCCTGATCGAGGCCGCAACGGATGTGCATACCGACATCGAGCCCCTGGCCGTGGCCAAGCTCCTGGCCGCCGTGGTGAAGGAAGAGGCGCCGGGTCTGGTGCTTTGCGGCAAGCAGGCCATCGACAACGACATGAACGCCACCGGCCAGATGCTGGCCGCTCTGCTGGGCTGGAGCCAGGCGACCTTCGCCAGCGAGATCGCCATCGAGGGCGACAGCGCCAAGGTCACCCGGGAAGTGGACGGCGGTCTGCAGACCATCGCGGTGAAGATGCCGACGATCATCACCGTCGACCTGCGCCTGAACGAGCCGCGCTATGCGAGCCTGCCGAACATCATGAAGGCCAAGGCCAAGCCGCTGGCCACCAAGACCCCGGCCGATTACGGCGTGGATGTCTCGCCGCGGCTGTCGGTGGTCAAGACCGTGGAGCCTGCGGGTCGCAAGGCGGGCGTGAAGGTCGGTTCGGTGGCCGAACTGATCCAGAAACTGAAAGACGAAGCGGGGGTGATCTGAGATGGCCGTTCTTCTTCTTGCCGATGTGGTCGATGGCAAACTGGCGACCGATCAGGTGGCCAAGGCACTGACCGCGGTGAAATCGCTGGGCCCGGTGACGGTGCTGGTTGCCGGCCCCGATGCCGGTGCGGCAGCGACCGAGGCCGCGACGCTGGACGGCGTGGCCAAGGTGCTCCTGGCCGAGGACGGGGCCTATGCGCATGGCCTGTCGGAGCCGACCGCAGCGCTGATCGTGTCGCTGGCGGGCGATTACGAGCATATCGTCGCTGCCTCGGGTGCCCTGTCGAAATCGGTGCTGCCGCGCGTGGCGGCGCTCCTCGACGTGATGGTGATCTCGGAAGTGCTGGCCGTGCATGACGCCGCGACCTTCGACCGTCCGATCTATGCCGGCAACGCGATCCAGACGGTCAGGACCTCGGACGCGAAGAAGGTCATGACCATCCGCACTGCGACCTTCGATGCCGCAGGCAAGGGCGGCAACGCACCGGTCGAGAAGGTCTCGGCCAGCGTGGACGGCAGCCTCTCGGCCTGGGTCGAGGACAAGGTGGCCTCGTCGGACCGCCCCGAGCTGACCTCGGCCGGGATCGTGGTCTCGGGCGGGCGCGGCGTGGGGTCGAAGGAAAGCTTCGACCTGATCGAGAAGCTGGCCGACAAGCTGAACGCCGCGGTCGGCGCCTCACGCGCTGCCGTTGACAGCGGCTATGCGCCGAACGACTGGCAGGTCGGCCAGACCGGCAAGGTCGTGGCGCCGGATCTTTACGTCGCGGTCGGCATCTCGGGTGCGATCCAGCACCTTGCCGGGATGAAGGATTCCAAGGTCATCGTCGCGATCAACAAGGACGAAGAGGCGCCGATCTTCCAGGTCGCCGACTACGGCCTGGTCGCCGACCTGTTCACCGCCGTGCCGGAGATGATCGAAAAGCTCTGACGCCGTGCGACGGCTGTCGCCTGGCAAAGGGCCGCCCGCCCGGGCGGCCCTTTCTACATCAGTTCCGCGACCTTTGGCACCAGCCGCGCCGCCACCTCCGCATGGACTGCCGCGCCCGGCAGGCAGGCGGCCTGGGCGGCCTCGGTCTCGGGGTAGATCATGTCCAGCCGGGCCATCGTGCGCGCCTGCGGGCTGGAGACAAGCTCGACGATCCCCGATACCTCGCCGGCCAGCACCTCGACCAGGGCCCGGTCGATCGAAACGGGGGCCCGGTCCGGCCAGCCGGCGCGGGACGGCAGCGCGGGTTCGGTCAGCCAGAGCAGGAGTCGCCGCTCGGGCAACCGGGCCAGCAGCAGGCGCATCCGGTCGACCCAGGTCCGGCGCAGCGCCTCGCTCACCACGGAACAGCGCATAGGGTCGGCGCGGTGCAGTACCGACAGCAGATGGCGGGTGAAATGGATCTCGGCGAAATCCACCTCGGGGAACAGGGCACGAAGCGCAGGCGTCGCGGCCACGAACCGGTCATTGCGCCGGGCATGGACAGTGTAGAAGGGGTTCGACAGCGCCTCGGCCCCCGTCACCTGGACCACCGCCACCCGGGCGCGCGCAGCCACGTCGAGCGCGGCGGGGTCCGACAGGTAGAAATCCGGCCCGGCATTCTGCCCTGCCAGGTTGACGACCGCCCGCCCCAGCCCGGCTTCGACCAGCGCCGGCCAGGGCTGCGCAACATATTTGCCAAAGCTTTCCGATCCGCCCAGCACCGCCACATAGGGCTGCGACAGATCGCGCGCCGGTCCCCGGAACAGCGCACGCGACGCGCCATAGCGGCACGGAGAATAGTCGAGCGCCCGCGCGCCCGCATCGAGATGCAGCATCACACCACCCATTTGCAGTCACCCGGAAGGCACTGTGGCGGAGGCTGGTTGCCGAATGGCTAAAATCGGGCGATTGCGTAAAAGCCGGTGCATTTTCCCCCGGCTTGCGCGGGCCGGACGGGGCGGGCATAAGCGGGACGTCAGACGGAGGTTGCGGCGATGGAGATCAAGCGGGTGGGCGTCGTGGGCGCCGGGCAGATGGGCAACGGGATCGCCCATGTCTTCGCGCTTGCAGGCTACGACGTGCTTCTGACCGACGTCTCCGAGGACAGCCTGACCAAGGCGCTCGCCACCATCGAGAAGAACATCGACCGCCAGGTCGCGCGCGGCAAGGTGCTGCCTGCCGACAAGCGCGCCGCGCTGGAGCGGATCAAGACCACGCTGAAGCTGGCCGACCTTGGCCAGTGCGACCTGATCATCGAGGCCGCGACGGAACGCGAGACGGTGAAGCAGGCAATCTTCGAGGACCTTGTGCCGCATCTGAAGCCCACCACGATCCTGACCTCGAACACCTCGTCCATTTCCATCACGCGGCTGGCCAGCCGCACCGACCGGCCGGAAAGGTTCATGGGCTTCCACTTCATGAACCCCGTGCCGGTGATGCAGCTGGTGGAGCTGATCCGGGGGATCGCCACCGACCAGGAGACCTGGGAGACGCTGCACGAGGTGGTGAGGAAGCTCGGCAAGACCGCTTCCAGTTCCGAGGATTTCCCGGGCTTCATCGTCAACCGCATCCTGATGCCGATGATCAACGAGGCGGTCTATACGCTGTACGAAGGCGTGGGCTCGGTGCAGTCGATCGACCAGTCGCTGAAGCTGGGCGCCAATCACCCGATGGGGCCGCTGGAGCTGGCGGATTTCATCGGGCTGGACACCTGCCTGTCGATCATGAACGTGCTGCACGAGGGGCTGGCGGATACGAAGTACCGGCCTTGCCCGCTGCTGACGAAATACGTCGAGGCCGGGTGGCTGGGCCGGAAGACGCAGCGGGGGTTCTACGACTACCGGGGCGAAGTGCCGGTGCCGACGCGGTGACGGTCCTTGGGTGAAGGCAGCGCCTCGGGAGTCCGGCGGCCTTGCTTAGCAGGCATGGTCATGCGAATGCCCGGCTACATTGCCGTTCTTTGCCTTGCCACGACAGCGTATCTGATCCTGACCAGGGCAACAGTGGTGTATCGTGTCGATGGCTGGTGCCTTTCCTACCAGCGTGATGCCGTCACCCTTGCTACCGAGAACTCAGCGTCCAACCGCCCGATGCCGTTCTTCCTGGTGCCTTCAGACGTTCCGAGATCCAGCATTCTTGATGGGCCGGATGCAACCGGATGGACCGTCCGCTATTGGAAGCGGAACATGTCAGGCTTTCCTAGAAATCGGGATGAGAGCTGTGGAACGCCAGATCCCGGAATCGGTGTTGTTCGATTTCCTCCAAGGACTTCCGGCGAAGACGGCAGACCGGCGATCTGCCCCGGGGTTGACAGCCGCCGAACTCCTGTTGCCCGATGCGTCAGACCCGCTTGCGTCCCGTGTCCGGATCACCTGCTCCGTCAATCCGAGGGTGCCGAACTGCCTGATGGTAGACCTCATGCCGAATGGGTGGCAGGCCAACATCAGCTTGCCAAAGACCCATGTGGCCCGTTGGCGGGATGCAAGCGCGGACGCGCGTGCCTTTCTTGATAGCCACCTGACCGACTGTTCAACGAGCAATTAGCTGTTGCGAGGGCGATCCAGACAGTGTGATCGTCAAGCCCGGTCCTTCAACGCCAGCGTATGCTCCCGCAGCCAGGCCAGGAACCCGCGCGGGTTGCCTTCCCACTTCTTCAGCTCTTCCGCCGGGATCGGCGCGCCGATCACCGGGCGCGTGGGCTTGAAGAGGCAGCGCTTGATCTCGTAGAGCAAAAGCCCCTGCCGCAGGGTGTCCGACAGCTGGTTGGCGATCTGGAACCAGCGGCTGTTCTGGCCGGGGAAGTAGATCGGCAGGATCGTCGCCCCGGTGGACTTGACGATCTTGTGGGTGAAGACGTTCCATTCGCCTTCCACCGCGGGGCCCCACCAGCCTTCGGACATCGCCACCTTTCCGGCCGGGAAGAGGATGATGGCCCCGCCGGCTTTCAGGTGCTTCATCGTCTCGTCCCGCATCTGCAGGCCCAGTTCCCGGGCATTGTCCTCGTGCGGGAAGGGCACGGGGATCATGAATTCCTCGACCTCGGGGATGCCGGTCAGCAGGCTGCGGGTCAGGATCTTGAAGTCGGACCGCACGCGGTTGACCATCTCGGCCAGCACCATTCCATCCACCAGGCCCGAGGGGTGGTTCGATACCACGACCAGAGGGCCGGTCGGCGGTATCAGGGCGATCTCCTCGGGCGGGGTCTCGATGCGGATGCCCATGTGGCGGATCGCCTTGGGCCAGAACGGAGCGCCGAAGGGGGCGCCGGACTTCTCGAAACTGCGGATCAGGCGCAGAAGCTGGACCTTGGCGGTCAGCCATTCGATGGTGCGGATCGTGCCGGCCTTGAACGGGTTCTTGAAGGTGCCCGCATAGGACAGCCGGCGCATGTCGTATTGCCGGGCCACAGGGGACACGGCTGGGAGCGGCGCCTCGACGGCGATGTGGCTATGTTCGGTCACGAAGCGACGTTCCCCGGAACTGCCCGGAACGAGTCAGGGCATCCGCCTCAATAATCCTCTCCGAAGCGCGCCGCAACAAGGGCCTCCAGCGCATCGGCGAGTTTCTCCGCTTCCTCGCCCTGGCAGGTCACCTCGATCGAGGTTCCCCGCGACGCGCCCAGCATCAGGAGCCCCATGATCGAATCGCCCGAAACCTCCATCCCGTCCTTGGCGACGGTGGCGCAAGCGTCATGTGCCTCGACCACCTCGACGAACTTGGCGCTGGCGCGCGCGTGCAGGCCCTTTTCGTTGACGATGCGCAGGGTGCGACGGGTCATTTACGTCCCTCAGGCTCCGCTGCCAAGGTCGAGGCTGTTGATATACTTGCGTCCCGCGTCCAGCGCGGCGGCCACGGCCTCGGGCACGGGCAAGTCGCGCGACTTGGCCAGCTTGATCAGCATTGGCAGGTTCGCGCCATAGAGGATCCGGCGCCCCGAGGCTGCACAGGCGGGCAGCGACAGGTTCGAGGGCGAGCCGCCGAACATGTCGGTCACCAGCACCACGCCCTGACCCTTGTCGACATCGTCGGCGGCTGCGCAGATTTCCGCCTGCTTGGCGCTGCGGTCGTGGTCATCCTCGATCGAAATGGCGCGGACGCCGTCCTGCCGGCCGACGACATGTTCCACCGCCGAAAGATATTCGCGCGCCAGACCGCCATGAGCCACGATCACGATTCCGATCAAGCGCCCGCCACCTTCATTCCGTCCGGCTGCATCGCCGCAGCCTTGCGTTCCAGTTCCCGGTGTCGTTTTGACACCGGCCAGCCCGCCTCTGCAAGCGCGGAACCGACCATTTCGGCCATGGCAACGGACCTGTGTTGCCCTCCGGTGCAGCCGAAGCCGATTGCCAGATGCGCCTTGCCCTCGTCCAGATGGGCCGGAAGGAGAAACAGCAACAGGTCCTTCACCCTCTGGAAGAACTCCGCGAAACGCGGATCGGCGCGCACGAAGGATTCGACCGCCGAATCACGGCCGTCGAGCGGGCGCAGGGCAGGCTGCCAGTGCGGATTGGCCAGGAAGCGGCAGTCGAAGATCATGTCGATGCCCCTCGGCACGCCGCGCTTGTAGCTGAAGGACTGGACCGAGACCGACAGCCGTCCCGTCGCGCCCACGTCGAACCGGCGGGCGATCTCGGCCTTCAGGTCGTGCTGGGTGAGGTCGGTGGTGTCGATCAGGTGATCGGCCCGAACCCGGATCGGCGCCAGAAGGTCGATCTCGCGGTCCACCCCCTGCGCCGGCGTCTCGTCGGGCGCAAGCGGATGGCGGCGGCGGGTTTCGGAGAACCGCTGGATCAGCACGCCCGGCGCACAGTCGAGATACAGCACCTCCAGCCCGACCCTAGGGTCGCGGGTCAGCCGGTCGATAAGTTCGATCAGCGAGGTCGTGTTGAAGTCGCGGTTGCGCACATCGAGGCCCAGCGCGATCGGCCGGCCCAGGGGCGCGCCCTCGACCAGACGCGGAACCAGCGACAGGGGAATGTTGTCGATCCCCTCGTAGCCCAGATCCTCCAGCACCCGGATCGCCGTTGTCCGCCCGGCGCCCGAGGGGCCGGTGACGAATAACAGGTGATGATCCATCGCAGGGTCTGGCGTCATGCGGGGTTCCGTGGCGGTCATGCCTCTCGTCCATGGCGAAGATAGAGCATGATCGCTTCGGGAAAATGGTCGTTTCGCGCGTGCAGCACAAGAGGAAGCGGCTGTCCCGAAATCGTGACGGTGCGACGCGGCGGCAGACGGTCGGCTTCGATCCGGCCAAGATCCACCGCCAGGTCCAGGGCCGCTGCGGCCTGCGCGGGGGCGCGCAGCACTCCGACCCCGCGCGCCTCGATCAGCCCGGCCAGGTCGGGGTTCGGACAGCTTGCCCAGAGCCGGCCATCGCGGGGCTCGACCCGGGTCCGGTCGTCCGACACCAGCAGGGCCCCGAGTGCGACCAGCCGCAGCGCCAGCGCCGACTTTCCCGACCCCGACGGCCCGAGGATCAGAAGGCCCCGGTCGCCCACCGCAACGCAGGTGGCATGCAGGGTCTCGCCGGCTCCGCTCACACCGGCAGGCCGACGACGAAGCGCGCGCCCAGCGGGTCGGATGTCGGGTCGGCGGCGGTGGGACGGATGTTCTCGGCCCAGATCACGCCGCCATGCGCCTCGACGATCTGCTTGGAGATGGCAAGACCAAGGCCGGAATGCTTGCCGAACTCGGATTGCGGGCGTTCGGAATAGAACCGCTTGAACACCTTGGTCAGCGCCTGTTCCGGGATGCCCGGCCCGGTATCCTCGACAACGATCAGCACCCGGTTCTCGCGCCGCCGGGCCCAGACCCGGACCGCATCGCCGTCCTCGCAGAAAGAGATCGCGTTGGTCACGAGGTTGACAAAGACCTGCGCCAGCCGCGCCTCGAGCCCGTGGATGATGATCGGGTCGGGCGGCAGGTCGATGATGAAATCGACGCCCTTCTCGCCCGCCTGCTGCGACAGGTACTGGCAGAGGTTCGACAGGGTCTTGAGAAGGTTGAACTCCTCTTCCTCCTCCTTCACCAGTTCCGAATCCAGCCGCGAGGCGTTCGAGATGTCGCTGACCAGCCGGTCCAGACGCCGCACGTCGTGTTCGATGACATCCAGAAGCTTGTCGCGGTGTTCGTCCTTCTTGACGAAGCGCAAGGAGCCCACTGCTGACCGCAACGAGGCCAGCGGGTTCTTGATCTCGTGCGCCACATCGGCGGCGAACTGTTCGTTGGCGTCGATCCGATCGTACAGCGCCGAGACCATGCCACGCATGGCGACCGACAGCCGGCCAATCTCGTCGGGCCGGGCGGCCAGGTCGGGGATGCGGACGCGGCTGGGCGCAACCCGGCGCGAGTCGCGGTCGCGGCCCACCTCGGCGGCAGCGGCCAGGTCGGACAGCGGGTTCGAGATGGTCGAGGCCAGCATGAGGCTGAGGCTGATCGACAGGACCACGGCCAGAAGGAACATCTGCAATACCTGTTCGCGCTCATAACGCACCAGGCGGTCGATTTCCTGACTGTCCGAGGTAATGGCGACCACACCCACCAGGTCGCCTGCGACCGAGATCGGCGTGGCCACGGTGAAATACATGCTGCCTTCGCCGTTCCGGGTGATGAGGGTCACCACGTCGCCGCCGCGTGCGCCCTCGAAGGCGGCCCGGGCATTGTCGGCCGGGTCGATCGTCTCGGTCACGGGTTGCCGACCCTGACGGAACAGCAGGGTGACGACATCCCAGACGCTTTCAAGGAAGTCGGTCAGAAAGGTGGGTTGACCCGGATTCGGCACCAGCGTCCCGGTCCCCTGCCCGACACGCGAGGCCAGAAGCCGGCCGGTCGGATCGAAGACGAAAACCTCGAGCACCGGGTCAAGCTCGATGTCCTGCAAGGGCACGCGGAAGTCGAAGCCGGTATTGCCCGTGCGCAGATGCGCCTCGTAGACCGAGGCGATCAGCTCGGCCTGCCGCACCATGCCCAGCTGGCGTTGCAGGGCCAGGCTGTCGCGGAACGGGTTCATGAACAGGACGCCCACGGCCAGCAGGACCAGCGCCGTCAGGTTGAACACGATGATCTTGCGCGCCAGCGGTGAGCGGTTCAGCCCGACGATGCTGCGCCCGCTGCGGCCTTCCTTCAGCCGCTCGACAGTGGCATCCGGCGATACCCAGTCCTCGCCCAGAAGAACGTCGCCCGACCGCTTGGGCCGGACGTCATTGGGGTTGAGCCTGGGGGCCGTGGTCATCTCGGGCGGCCGTCACTCTTCGTTGTAGCGGTAGCCGATGCCGTAGAGCGTCTCGATGGCCGAGAATGTTTCATCGACCGACCGCATCTTCTTGCGCAGGCGCTTGATGTGGCTGTCGATGGTGCGGTCGTCGACATAGACCTGGTCGTCATAGGCCACGTCCATCAGCTGGTCCCGCGATTTCACGAATCCGGGCCGCTGGGCCAGAGCCTGCAAGAGCAGGAACTCGGTCACGGTCAGCGCGACCTCCTTGCCCTTCCAGGTCACCGAATGGCGCAGAGGGTCCATGCGAAGGTTACCCCGCTCCATCATCCGGGTCTCTTCGGTGGCCGCGGCCTCGCCGGTGTTGATCGCCTCCTGCCGGCGCAAGAGCGCGCGGATCCGTTCGACCAGCAGGCGCTGGCTGAAGGGCTTCTTGACATAGTCGTCCGCGCCCATGCGCAGACCCAGAACCTCGTCGATCTCGTCGTCCTTCGAAGTCAGGAAGATCACGGGGATCGAGGTCTTCTGCCGCATGCGCTGCAGCAGATCCATGCCGTCCATGCGCGGCATCTTGATGTCGAGGACCGCCATGTCGGGCATCCGGCGGCTGAAAGCCTCGAATGCGGACTGGCCGTCGTTGTAGGTCTCGACCTCGAACCCTTCGGCTTCCAGGGTCATGGCGACCGAGGTCAGGATATTCCGGTCATCGTCGACCAGCGCGATGCGGGACATCTTCGTGCCTCCTGTTTACTGCTGCAGCTGCCTTGTCGTTATTTTGCAAGCATTTTCGGGTTTGCGACCCGGATAATCAACAGAAATCCGAATCACCCCGGAAACAATGCCCGTGGTGGTGGCAATTTCGCCCATGTTCTCGACAATCCTGCCGACAATCGGCCTTTGCAGTCACATGGTGGCGCTAACGCCGGAATGATTGCGCTAACTGTTTGAAAACACGCTATTCCCGTGCAAAAATCCCATGCTATAGGCCCTTCATGGCCGACCCCCACAAGGGTTTGTCACGGCATTCATTGGCCCGGATGCCGACCCATCTGAACAGCCGCAAGCGGCTTGCGGCAACGGGAGCTTGCAGGATGACCCAGGGACGCGTGAACCCCAACCAGACGCTCGAGACGCAAGGCATTACGGGTGTGGCGGTAGCCCACTACAACTATGCCGAGTCAGCGCTGGTCGAGGCCGCAGTCGTCCGGGGCGAGGGCCGCCTCGGTCGCGGCGGGGCCTTCCTCTGCTCCACCGGCCAGTTCACCGGGCGCTCGCCCAAGGACAAGTTCGTCGTCCGCACCGCGACCACGGAAGACACGATCTGGTGGGACAACAACGCCGCAATGGCGCCAGAGGCCTATGACCGACTCAAGGCCGACATGCTGGCGCACATGCAGGGACTCGAGGTCTTCGTGCAGGACCTCTACGCCGGGGCCGATCCGATCCATCGGCTCGACGTGCGCGTCGTGACCGAGCTTGCCTGGCACGGCCTTTTCATCCGCCACCTGCTGCGCCGCCCTGCGCGCGAGGAACTGGACGGTTTCACCCCGGCATGGACGGTCATCAACCTGCCCAGCTTCAAGGCCGATCCGGCCCGGCACGGCACGCGGACGGAAACCGCCATCGTCCTGAACTTCGACGAAAAGACCGTCCTGATCGCCAACACCGCCTACGCGGGCGAGAACAAGAAGGCGGTCTTCACCGTCCTCAACTACCTGTTGCCGGAAAAGGGCGTGATGCCGATGCATTGCAGCGCCAACCACGCCATCGGCAATCCGGTCGATGCGGCCGTCTTCTTCGGCCTGTCGGGCACCGGCAAGACCACCCTTTCGGCCTCACCCGACCGCACGCTGATCGGCGATGACGAACACGGCTGGTCGGATCGCGGCATCTTCAACTTCGAGGGGGGCTGCTACGCCAAGACCATTGACCTCTCGCCCGAGGCCGAGCCCGAGATCTACGCCACCACCCACCGCTTCGGCACCGTGGTGGAAAACATGGTCTATGACCCCGAAACACTGGAATTGGACTTTTCCAACCGCAGCCTGACGGAGAACACCCGCTGCGCCTACCCGCTCGAAGCGATTTCGAATGCCAGCGCCACCGGGCTTGGCGGCCATCCGCGCCATGTGGTGATGCTGACCTGCGATGCCTTCGGCGTGTTGCCCCCCATCGCGCGGCTGTCGCCCGCGCAGGCGATGTATCACTTCCTCTCCGGCTTCACCTCCAAGGCCGCCGGAACCGAACGTGGCATCACCGAGCCGCAGCCCACCTTCTCTACCTGCTTCGGCGCGCCCTTCATGCCGCGTCGGCCCGAGGTGTACGGCAAGCTCCTGCAACAGAAGATCGCCAAGCACGGCGCCTCGTGCTGGCTGGTGAACACCGGCTGGACCGGCGGCGCCTACGGCACGGGGCGGCGGATGCCGATCCGGGCCACCCGCGCGCTTCTGGCCGCCGCACTGGACGGCTCGCTGGCCAAGGGCGAATTCCGCCGCGATCCGAACTTCGGCTTCGACGTGCCGGTCTCGGTCCCCGGTGTGGCCGAGGGCCTCTTGAACCCGCGCGAAACCTGGACCAGTGCGAATGATTACGACGCACAGGCGGCAAAGCTGGTGGCCATGTTCCAGAAGAACTTCGCCCAGTATGTGCCCTTCATCGACGCCGACGTGAAGGCCGCCGCCATCGGCTGACCAACGCTCATCGTTCGACTTCGTCTCCTCTTCGCTGGCCGCCAGCGAGGAGTGACGAAGTCATCGACGAGCGGTCACATCAGCGCCAGCCTGACCATGTTCAGCCCGGTCAGCACCAGGAGTCCCTGGGTCCAGCGCCGGAACCGCGCCTGGTCCAGCCGGTCCTGCACCCGGTAGCCCGCGTAAAGCCCCGCCAGCGCCGGGATCGCAAGCGCCGCCGAGAAGGCGAGGCTCTGCAGGTTGGCCACCCCGGTCCCCAGATGCGAGACCAGCAAGGCCAACGCCCCGATCAGGAACACCACCCCTTGCGCGCGGATCATCGTCAGCTTGTCCGCCCCGGTGGACAGGAGGAGCACCAGAAGCGGCGGCCCCCAGATGCCCGATACTCCGCCGTAAAGCCCGCCGATCGCCCCCAGCGCCCATTCGGCCCCCCTGCGGTTGCGCAGCGGAATCGCCAAGCTCCTTCCCGCGAGTTGCAGCGCGGCAAAGACGGAAATCGGGATGCCCAGCATCAGGAGATAGACTGCCCGCGGGATCACATCGGCAAAGGGCGCCGAGACGGCGATGCATCCCACCGTCGCCACAAGGAAGCGCCGGTAGGCCCGCACCGTGTCCACCGCCGGACCCGCGCCCTGCCGGAACGCCTGGCTGAGGTTCGTTACCAGCGTCGGCAGGATCAGACCGGCCAGGGCCAGGTCCTGCGGCAGGAAGACCGCAAAGGCCGAAACCAGGATCATCGGCATGGCAAAGCCCACCGCGCCCTTGACGAAGCCCGCAAACAGGGTCACCGCCAGCGCCGCCGCGAACGCCTGCCCCGATAGCCCGCCAGAGACCAGATCGAACATGACTTGCCCTTTCCGGCCCCTTGTGGCGCAGTCGGGCGGCGGGGGAAAGGCCCGGGAGTCCCGAATGAGACCATTTGCGCTGACACTCTTCCTTGCCCTCTCCGCGCCGCTTGGCGCCGAGCCCGCCGCACCCCAGACCGGACCCGAGGTCGCCAGCCTGCAAGCGGGCGTCTTCTGCGCCTTGCAAGCCATGGATCAGCGACCAGCCCCCGGCACGCTGTCGGGCTGGATTCACGTCCCTGATGGTGAAATCGACTTCCACTGGCCCGACGTCCGCGTCGTCCCCGCACGGATCGGCATCGCCTTCGGAGTCAAGTCGCGACTGACCCCGGGCCTGTCCCTGTCGGGCGAAATGCGCGTTTACCGTCCCGGTGCCACCACCCCCGAAACCTGGCAGTCAAGCTTCACCGACATGGGCGACCAGTTCGGCTTCTTCCGTTTTGACCGCGAGGACGAACTTCTCCCCGGCATCTGGCGCTTTGAAGCCTGGGCCTGGGAAAAGCGCCTCTATAGCGTTGAATTCGAGGTCGTCCCTGCTGCTGCCCTCCCCGGGATTGCGCAAGCCTGCGGCGCGATCTCCTGAAAACGTCTGCGACATTTTCGATCCTTACTGGAAGCATGATTGAAATCTTGTTGCTCTGCCGTTGCGAAGGCGCTACCCCTTCGCAGGTGCAGAATCTCGCTGGAGCCGACCCATGCCCGATGGACAGCCGATGACCCAGAGCCCGATCCTTTCCGACCTGAAGACGCTGACCAAGGCCGCGCTACCCGAGATCGAGGCGCTTCTCGCGGCCGCCCGCGAGGGGCTGAGGGCGAAGGTCTCTGCCGGGGGCAAGGTGTCGAACCTGGCGCTCGAAGCCCGGCAATACCAGGCCCATGCGCTCGCCTGGCTGGCAACCTATGTCGAGGCCCTGCGCCAGCTGAACGCCTGGGCCGACCGGCTGGCGGAGGCCGGGAAACTGGGCGAGATGGAGACCCTGATCCTGCAGATCGGCTTCGGGGAATACCTGGCCCAGATTTCGGGCGGCATCCCGATGAGCCAGACCGAATTCGCCCGCCTCTCCGACCTCGGGATGACCTGGAGCCCCGGCACCGCCGCAGCCAGACTGATGGCTCAGGGCAACACGCCGGAGGCCCGCCACGCCCTCGTGGCCCTGATGCGCGACAACCATGGGCGGGCGACCTTCGGGGCCACCGGGCTGGACGAGGAACTGGAGATGATCCGCGACCAGTTCCGCCGCTATGCCGACGAGAAGGTCATCCCCCGTGCCCACGACTGGCACCTGAAAGACGAGCTGATCCCGATGGAGGTGATCGAGGAACTGGCCGGGATGGGCGTCTTCGGTCTGACCATTCCCGAGGCTTACGGCGGCTTCGGCCTGTCGAAGGCGTCGATGGTCGTCGTCTCCGAAGAACTCAGCCGCGGCTATATCGGCGTTGGCTCCCTCGGCACCCGGTCCGAAATCGCCGCCGAGCTGATCCTTTGCGGGGGCACCGAGGAGCAGAAGGCGAAATGGCTGCCCGGCCTGGCCTCCGGGGAAATCCTGCCCACGGCGGTCTTTACCGAACCGAACACCGGCTCGGACCTTGGCAGCTTGCGCACCCGGGCGCGGAAGGCGGGGGACGACTGGATCATCACCGGCAACAAGACCTGGATCACCCACGCGGCCCGGACCCATGTCATGACCGTCCTCGCGCGGTCGGTCGAGGGCACCACCGACTACCGCGGCCTGTCGCTGTTCCTCGCCGAAAAGACTCCCGGCACCGACGAGACGCCCTTTGTGGATCCCGGCCTGTCGGGCGGCGAGATCGAGGTGCTCGGCTACCGCGGCATGAAGGAATACACCGTCAACTTCGACGACTTCCGGGTGAAGGGCGAGAACCTTCTGGGCCAGGTCGAAGGCCAGGGCTTCAAGCAGCTGATGCAGACCTTCGAGAGCGCCCGCATCCAGACCGGGGCGCGGGCGATCGGCGTCGCGCAATCGGCGCTGGAGACGGGGATGCAGTATGCCGAGGACCGCAAGCAGTTCGGCAAGAGCCTGATCGAGTTCCCGCGCATCGAGTCGAAACTGGCCATGATGGCGGTCGAGATCATGATTGCCCGCCAGCTGACCTATTTCTCAGCCTGGCAGAAGGACCACGACAAGCGCTGCGACCTCGAAGCCGGGATGGCCAAGCTTCTGGGCGCCCGCGTGGCCTGGGCCAGCGCCGACAACGCGCTCCAGATCCACGGCGGCAACGGGTTCGCGCTGGAATACCGGATCAGCCGGATCCTGTGCGATGCCCGCATCCTGAACATCTTCGAGGGCGCCGCCGAGATCCAGGCTCAGGTGATCGCGCGCCGCCTTCTCGAGTAGCCTGTTGCCACCGGCTTGTCGCCTTGTCAGACTGACCCATATCGGGTGCAGGTTGACAGCGCAAAGACAAGGGCGACCGGATGGCAGGGACCGTTCTTCTGACGGGAAGCTCCGGCTTCATCGCCAAGCAGGTCGCGCTGAAGCTCCTGAACGCCGGCTACGCGGTCCGGGGAACGCTGCGCCGTATGGACCGCGCCGACGAGGTTCGGGCTGCGCTTGCCCCCTATCTCACCGAAACGGCCGGCGCGCTTGGCTTCGTCCAGGCCGATCTCGAATCCGATGCCGGCTGGGCCGAGGCCATGCAGGGCGTGACGGCCCTGGTCCACACCGCCTCTCCCTTCCCCATCGCCCAGCCCAATGATCCCGCCACGGTGATCCGCCCGGCGGTCGAGGGCACCGAGCGCGTCCTGAAGGCGGCGGCGGCGGCCGGGGTGACGCGGGTGGTGCTGACCTCATCGACAGCGGCGGTCCTGAACGAATCCAAGCCGGATACGCTTCAGGACGAGGCCGACTGGTGCGATGTGCACCTGCCCACGACCACGCCCTATGCCAAGTCCAAGACGCTCGCCGAACGTGCCGCCTGGGAGATCGCCAGGGCCCGCGGTCTGCGCCTGACCACGATCAACCCCGGCCTCGTCCTCGGGCCGCCGCTGGACGGACACTACGGTTCGTCCCTGGCGCTGATCGAACGGTTCCTCAAGGGCAAGGATCCGATGCTGCCTCCGTTGGGCCTGCCCGTCGTCGATGTCCGCGACGTGGCCGAGATGCATCTGCGCGCGCTGCAACGCCCCGAGACCGAGGGGCGGCGCTATATTGCGGCGTCCGGCTCTATGGCCTTCGTGGACATGGGCCGCACGCTGAAGGCCGCCTACCCGGCCCGCCGCATCCCCACGCGCGAGGCGCCGAAGGCCCTGGTCCGGTTCCTGGCGCTGTTCGACCCTGACATCCGCTCGATCCTGCCCAAGCTCGGCCATCTGGAGCGGGTGTCGAACGCGCGTGCGGTCAAGGAAATGGAGATGGAGTTCATAGCGCCCAAGGCGGCGCTGCTGGCGGCGGCCGATTGGCTGGTCAGGAACGGCAAGGTCTGGGCCTGACCAGCAGCCGCTCGTCGTTCGACTGCGTCTCCTCCTCGCCCCGTGCACCCCGTGACGAGAGGTTGAAGTCGCGAAGGATCGCCTCACGCCCCCCCGCGCGAGGGTCGCACCACCCCCAGCCGGGGATGCAGCTGCCCCGCCACCGCCCAGGACGCCAGAAGTCCCAGCCCGGCCGCGACGAAGATCCCCGGCAGGGGCGCGACCCACAGCACCAGCCAGGCGAGGCCCGGCGTCAGGATCGAGGACACGTCGCGGAAGCTGGAATAGACCGCCGACATCTCGGTGCGCTCGGATGGCTTGACCGACATCAGGAAGGGCAGGCCCCCGACCACGTCCAGCGTGACGAGGAAGATCGAGGCCGCCATGACCAGCGCGACCGTCACCCAGGGCAGGAAGGCCAGCAGCCCCGCTGCCAGGAACAGCGTCCCGCAGGCGCCGAAGGCCAGCCGGACGGACCGGCGCACCGACAGCCGGCGCGCCAGCCGGTTCAGCGCGGGGGCCGCGAACAGGGTTGCGTTGGTGATCGACAGCGCGATGCCCCCCACCTTGTCGCCCAGGCCCGCCTCGATGCAGAAGATCGGCAGATAGACGACATAGACCCACCAGCCGCAGCTGCGCATCACCGCGAACATCCAGCCCGCGATCAGCCGCGGCTGGCTGAAGAACCGGCCGAGATAGCCCAGGGGGTTCACCGCCGGCCGCTTCGCCCGCGCGATCTGCTTGCCGTTGCCCAGCCGCAGCACCCAGAAGCTGACGAGGAGGATGGCCGCAAAGGCTCCAGAGGCCAGGAAGGGCAGCGCATGGCCGTGATGATACAGCCAGACCCCCGTCATCGGCCCGATGGCCCAGGGGGCGGCGGCATAGACCATCTGGGTGGACTGGCTGCGACCGAGGTTTTCGCGGTCCACATAGTCCAGCACATAGGCGTTCAGGCAGACGAAGATCGTGACCGTGGCCATCGCGTTGCAGATCAGCGCCAGCGGCACCGACCAGACCGTGCCGATGGCCCCCAGCGTGTTGCCCACCAGATACAGGCAGACCCCCCCGGTATAGGCCCAGCGCCTCGGGATCCAGCGCGTGGCCCAGGGCACCATCAGCCCCCAGACCAGCGCCACGATCCCCGCGACGAAGAACACCACCGAGGTCGCCTGCGCATCGCCCAGCGCGTCATAGACCACCAGCGGCATGGTCGAGATCAGCATGCCGCGGATCGAGGCATCGAGGCCCGACAGCAGCGCGAAATGCTCGATCCTCGGGGTCGGGCTGTGGCGCAGCGCCAGCGGAATGTAACGGTAGGCCATGGCGCCAGTTGGACGGGCGGGTCCGGGTTCCGTCTGTCACAAAGGCGACATGTCCGGTCGGTTCAGGCCTGCCGGGCGATCAGGTCGACCAGCCGCGAGCGCGCCTCGGGAAGCGGCCGGTCCTGCAGGATCGGTCGCAGCCCTCGGTCAAGGAAATGGCCGGTCAATCGCAGCCCCTGCGCAAGGTCCCCGGCGTCCATCGGCCCGGTCCCGGCCAGCGTCGGCGGCAGGGGCAACAGCCGGTCGGCCCAGTCCCCCGCGCCCGTGCGCGTCACCGCCCGCCCGGTCCTGGGGCTGACGAAGGCCAGCCCTTCCCGCGCGCCCGTCACCGCGCAGGCGGTCAGGTCGAGGCCGAAGCCCAGCTCTTCCAGCAGTCGCAGTTCCCAGCGCAGGTAGGTGGCGGTCCAGCCCTCGGCCCCGAGCGCGTCGAGAAGGGTCAGCGTTTCGGACCAGAGCCCGGGATGCGGCTCGCGTTCCGGCAGGGCGGCGCGCAGCAGGGCGCAGGCCGACAGGAGCCCCGCCAGCGCCAGCCGGTCTTCCAGAAGATGCGCCCGGCTCTGCACCGGCTCGACCGTGAAGACCCCCAGATGCTCGTCCAGCCGCGCCCGCCAGTCCAGCCGCACGCCCGTGCCCGGCTGCAAAACGGGCGCCATCCGGCGCGAGGCGCCACCGCGCACCACGCCCGCATGCCGGCCATGCCCGGCCGTCAGCACCTCGATGATCGCGGCGGTCTCGCCATGCGGGCGCATGGCCAGGATCACGCCCTCGTCGCGCCAGTCCATGCGCCGGACTATCGGCGCGGGGCGCGGCCGGCGCAAGCGGGACGCGCTCAGTCCGACAGACCCTCTTCGTCCAGCAGCGTCCGTCCCTGGCGGTCCTCCAGTTCGATCACCCAGAGGTCGGGGTCGCGGGCCCGGGTGCGGGCGACCAGCGCATCCACCTCGGCCTCCGGCCCCTCGGCCAGCAGGAACCAGGCCCGCGCGCCGCTCAGGATGTCGGACCGCCGCTCCCAGGCCCGCGCCGTGCCATCCAGGAGCGCGACCTTCACCACCACCGCGCCCGCCTCTGCATCGCCCTTCGCCGTCACATAGGCCGGGATGTCCGCCAGCGCGAGCCGCTTCAGATAGGCCGCGACCCAGAGTCCCGCTGCCAGACGCGGCTGCATTCAGCCCCGTCCGGCCCAGGAATTTTCGCCGGCAATTCTTGCGCTCCTACGCATCGCCGTCCTTGAAATCCAGACCCATCTCGGAATAGCGCTCGGGTTCGTCCAGCCAGTTCGGGCGCACCCGGACCTGGAGGAACAGATGGACGGGCCGGCCAAGGAAGTCCGCAATCTCGGCCCGTGCCGCCTGGCCGATGGCCTTGATCGTCTCGCCCTTGTGGCCCAGGACGATCCCCTTGTGGCCCTCGCGCGCGACATAGATCACCTGGTCGATCCGGGTCGAGCCGTCGGGCTTGTCCTCCCACTTCTCGGTCTCGACCGTCAGCTGGTAGGGCAGTTCCTCATGCAGGCGCAGGGTCAGCTTCTCGCGCGTCATCTCGGCCGCGATCATCCGCATCGGCAGGTCGGCGATCTGGTCCTCGGGGTAGAACCAGGGGCCCTCCGGCAGGACCGAACCCAGCCAGTCGCGCAGGTCCTCGACACCGTGGCCACGCTCGGCGCTGATCATGAAGGTCTTCGCGAAGGGAAAGGCCTTGTTCGCCTCTTCGGCCAGCGCCAGCAGGGTCTCGGCCTTGACCCGGTCGATCTTGTTGATGGCGAGGGCAACGGGCTTGCCCTGCGGCATCTCGTCCTTCAGCCGGTCGATGATGGCAAGCGCGCCTTCGGTCAGGCCCCGGTGCGCCTCGATCAGAAGGACGACGACATCGGCATCCGAGGCCCCGCCCCAGGCCGCCTTGACCATGCTGCGGTCCAGCCGGCGACGGGGGCGGAAGATGCCGGGGGTATCCACGAAGACGATCTGCGCCTCGCCCGCCATCGCGATCCCGCGGATGCGCGCGCGGGTCGTCTGAACCTTGTGGGTGACGATGCTGACCTTCGCCCCCACCATCCGGTTCAGAAGCGTCGATTTCCCGGCATTGGGTTCGCCGATCAGGGCGACAAAGCCTGCGCGTGTGGTCATGTGGTGAGACTAGCCCTTCATTGATGGCAGGGCCATAGAGAAAAGCCGCCGGAATTGCCAGTTGCATAACGGCCCAGGCGCGTCATCCTGCAAACATAATGCCTTGGATTCGTTTGCCATGGGTCTTCTTCGTCTCCTTCTGCGTGCCTTTTCCCGATCCAGTCGTCCGAAGCTGGTCGTCGTCGAGCGTGAGACATCGGTCATCGAGGAGCGCATCCCGCGCCGGCCGCCTGCCGTCACGGTCAGGCAGACGACACATGTCCAGATCGTCGAGGTGCAAGAGCTGCGCGGACGCGCCTGGGTAATCGACGGTGACACCATCGACATCGGCGGCACGCGCATCCGCCTGGCGGGCATCGACGCCCCTGAAATGGACCATCCCTACGGAAAGAACGCCAAGTGGACCCTGGTCAATCTCTGCAAGGGGCAGGAGATCCGTGCGGTCTTCGATGGAGACCTGTCGCATGATAGGACCGTTGCAACCTGCTACCTGCCTGACGGCCGCGACCTGTCGGCCGAGATGGTACGGGCCGGCATGGCCATCGACTGGCGCAAATTCTCGGGCGGGAAGTACGCCGGGCTGGAGCAACCAGGCATCCGCCGCAAGCTCTGGCGCTGCGATGCCCGTCAGAAGGGGCGGATGCCACCTGCGGGCTTGCCCGATTAGTCGGCTTCCCCGCCCGCAAGCCGGTCCAGAAGCGCCTTGGCCGCCGCCTGTTCGGCCACCTTCTTCGACCCGGCGCTGGCCGCCTCGGTCGCGCCGTTGGCCAGCGTCACCCGCACGGTAAAGACCGGCGCGTGGTCGGGGCCGGACCGCCCGGCCTCCTCATAGACCGGCGGCGGCATCCCGCGCGCCTGGGCCCATTCCTGCAAACTGGTCTTGGCGTCCCGCGCGTCGGGTTCCACCGCCGCGATCCGCTCGCCCCAAAGCCGCAGCACCAGCGCCCGCGCGGCCTCGAAGCCTGCGTCCTGGTAGACCGCCGCGATCACCGCCTCCAGCGCGTCGCCGAGGAGAGCCTCCTTCCGGCGACCGCCGGTCAGCATCTCGGACCGCCCCAGTTTCAGCACCTCGCCCAGACCCACCTCGCGCGCGACATCGGCGCAGGTCTCCTTGCGCACCAGCGCATTGAAGCGCGGGGCAAGCTGCCCCTCTCGCGCCTCGGGGTCGGCGGCCAGCAGCGCCTCGGCCATGACGAGGCCCAGCACCCGGTCGCCCAGGAACTCGAGCCGTTGGTTGTCGGGCCGGGTGGCGCTGCCGATCGAGGCATGTGTCACCGCGCGCACCAGAAGCTCGGGCTTGCGGAACTGATGCCCCAACCGGGCCTGGAAGGCCAGGAGGTCGGCCGCAAGCCTCACTCGATCGCCTTGAAGAAGCGGTCGCCCCGCCAGGTCCAGACATAGAACAGGCTGCGCCCGGCCGAGGAGAAAATGATCCGGTCCGCCCGGCCGATCAGGTACTTCGCCGGCAGGTAGCCCACCCCGCCCACCGATTGCGAGAACCGGCTGTCGGTGGAATTGTCGCGGTTGTCGCCCATCACGAAGTAATGGCCTTCGGGCACGGTGAAGACATCCGTGTTGTCGCCGGGCCCGTTGGCGTCGATGTTCAGCACATGGTGCTGGCGACCCTCGGGCAGGGTCTCGATGAAGCGGGACTTCTTGCAGATGCCGCCTTCGCCCACCGCGCCGTTCTCGCAGCGCGGGCGGTTGCGCATCGGGCCCTGGGGTTCGTAGACCTCCTCGAACACGCCATCCGGCGTCTGCGGTGCCTCGACCCCGTTGATGTAGAGGATCCCCTCCTTCATCTGGATCCTGTCGCCCGGCAGGCCGATCAGCCGCTTGATGTAGTCGGTGCCCGCCGTGGGATGCCGGAACACCACCACGTCGCCACGCTTGGGCTCGGAGCCGAGGAAGCGGTCCTCGAAGGGGCAGAGGCTGATCGTGGTGAAGGGTATCTCGCAGGAATAGCGCGAATAGCCGTAGGCCATCTTGTTGACGAACAGGAAGTCGCCGATCAACAGAGTGTCCTTCATCGACTCGGACGGGATCCAGAACGGCTGGAAGAACACCGACCGGAACCCGATCGCGATGACCAGGGCCCAGAACACCGTCTTGATGGTCTCGACGATGCCGCCATCGCCCTTGTCCCTGCTCGCCATTGCCTGTCCTGCCTCATGTGCTTTGCCGCTTCTTGCGCGCAAGCGCGGGGCGAAGTCAAGGCAAGCGCGCCCGGCGGGGAATGGCGCTGTCGGGGACGTGAAGCTCGGCGCGGAAATCCGGGCCGCGCACCGGGGCGGTCACGGTCAGGGTCCAGACCCGATCGACCGGGGGCACATTGGTCAGGATCGTCTGCCTTGCGCCGGGCGGCGCGGGCGCGACCCGGGCGGCCTTCGCACGGCGCCGGCCCTCCGGCACCGGATCGGGACCTACCCGGCGCGGCACATCGAAGCGGAAGGCCAGGCCCTGCTGCGTGTCCGAGGCGGCGGGCAGCTCGATCTCGTGGCTCCAGACCGGAAACGAGCGCAGGCGCGGGCCGTCCTCGTTGTCCTCGAACATGTGCACGTCATGGCAGGTCAGCAGCAACCGGAAGGGGCCGGTCGCGGCGACGGGTCGGGCGCTGCGCAGCCGACCGGACAGCGGGCTTCCGGGGCGCAGATGGCCTGGGCCGTCAATCTCCAGCACGACCGCCCCGAAGGCGCGCTGGCGCAGGGCGGACAACGCCGCCGCGGCCCCGTGCCACAGGCCGACCGTGGCCAGAAGCACGATCAGGAACAGCATCGGATTGAAGGCCGGATCGTTGATGTCCAGCACCCAGGGCCGCCCCCAGACCCAGAGCGCCCCCGCCCCCGCAAGGCAACCAAGGGCGATCAGTCCCGCCCGCGCCGCCTTGCCTGCGGAAGATCCGATCATGCCCCTCCTCCCCGCCGGCCCGACGGCATCCCCGACGGCGTCCAAGCGCGGCATGGTGCCACAGCCTTTCAGCCGCGCAAGTCCCCCTGACCGCGCAGCGGCCGGGCCTCGATCACCACGAACGCCTGCGCCCAGGGGTGGTCGTCGGTCAAGGTGACATGGATCACCGCCTCGTGGCCCTCGGGCGTCATCGCCCGCAGCCGGTCGGCCGCCCAGCCCGTGACATGCATCACCGGCTGGCCCGAGCGCAGGTTGGTCACCGCCATGTCCTTCCAGGCGATCCCCATGCGCAGGCCGGTGCCCAGCGCCTTGGAACAGGCCTCCTTCGCAGCCCAGCGTTTCGCATAGGTCGCCGCCACCGCCCGCGCCCGGCCTTCCGCCTTGCGCTGCTCGACCGCGGTGAAGACGCGGTTCCTGAACCGCTCGCCATGGCGGGCGAGCACGGCCTCGATCCGCTCGATGTTGGCCAGGTCGGTGCCGATGCCCAGGATCATTGCACCACCGCCGTCACCACGCCGGTTGCCTGGTTGATCGTCACCGACAGCCAGCCCTCGTCGAAGCCTGCCCCCATCGGATCGGCCTGCGAGACCGGCAGGCTCACCGTCAAGCCGCGCGCCGGGTCATAGATGGCCTTTGCCGGTCCAAGCCCCATGTCGGCAAAGCCCAGGCCCTCTGCCGAGGTGACCACCGAACACATCGGACTGCCCAGCTCGTCGCGCGGCGGATGCAGGATCAGAAGGTAGAGCGCCGCCGCCGCCGGCTCGACCGTGTCGATCACCACCAGCCGGATTTCGCCCCTGGCGAAGGTTCGGGTGTTGGCTTCCCAGGGTTCGGCCACATTGCGGACATCGGATCGGTAGTCGCCGCACGGCGTGACCGTCACGGGGTCCGCAACGGCCGCAACCCCGGCCAGTCCGGCCAGCGCCATGCCCGCCAGAGCCGCCCGCAGGGCCGGGGCCAGGCGCTCAGACCAGCCCACGCGCCAGATCCATGCGGCGGCGCATCTCCTCGATCGCCGGGCCGAGGCCGCGGAAGATCGCCTCGCCGATCAGGAAATGACCGATGTTCAGCTCCATCAGTTCGGGGATCGCGGCGATGGGTTCGACATTCTCGTAGGTCAGCCCGTGCCCGGCATGGACCTCAAGCCCCAGGTTTGCCGCCAATTCCGCGCCCGCGCGCAGCGCGGCAAGCTCGCGGTCGGCCAGGGCGAACTCGCCTTCGGCATGCAGATCGGAATAAAGCCCGGTGTGCAGTTCCACCACCGCCGCGCCGATCCGGGCCGAGGCCTCGATCTGCCGCGGGTCGTGGCTGATGAACATGCTGACCCGGCACCCCGCCTCGCGCAGGGGCGCGATGAAGTCGCGCAGCCGCGCCTCGTCGCCGGCCACGTCGAGGCCGCCTTCGGTCGTCCGCTCCTCGCGGCGTTCGGGAACGAGGCAGACGGCATGCGGTCGGTGGCGCAGGAGGATCGCCTGCATCTCCTCTGTCGCGGCACATTCGAAGTTCAGCGGCACCGTCAGCGCCGCCATCAGGGCCTCGATGTCGGCATCTCGGATGTGGCGGCGATCCTCGCGCAGATGCGCGGTGATCCCGTCCGCGCCCGCCGTTTCCGCCAGAAGTGCGGCGCGCAGCGGGTCGGGCCAGGCCGAACCGCGCGCGTTCCGCACAGTGGCCACATGGTCGATGTTGACCCCAAGCCGCAGCTTTCCGCTGTCCCGTAGTGTCATAGCCCTTACCGCCCTTCGCTGGATCCGCCGTCAGTCTAGGGACTTCCCGGCGCGTCGTCATCGGCCTCGTCGCCGCCCCTCTCGCCGCGCAGCTTCAGCTTGGCCGCGGCTTCGGCCAGCTTGGCGCGCATCTTCCGCCGCCGCTCGGCCCGTTCATGCGCGGTGGCCGCGCGCGCCTTCTGGTAGGCTTCGACCAGCGGGATGGTGATGTAGTAGGCGGCGACCGACAGGATGATCGCCGGGCCCAGCGCGCCGATGAAATAGGGCACATAGATTTCGTGCCAGAACTGGATCAGCCCGTCCCATTGCGTCTTCTGCGGGCCGAACAGCGCCATGAAGTTGAACCACAGGTCATGCCCGGCCTCGGCGAAGGCCCTGCCGATGTAGTGGGCGTTCAGCGGCGCCTCGATCCCCATGATCCAGTGGCCCAGCGTCATCGCCAGCACCGCGAAGAAGGGGGTCGTGACCGGGTTGGTGTTGAAGGTGCCCAGAAGTGCGGCCAGCACATTGCCGCGCAGCAGCCGGGCGGCAACCCAGGCTGCCAGGAACTGCAACCCCGGCAGCGGCAGGAACCCGATGAAGAACCCCGCAAAGACTCCGCGCGCCACCCGGTGCGGTCGATCCGGCAGCCGCCGCATCCGGTAGACGACATAGCGGGTGGCGCGCTTGAAGCCGGACCGCGGATAGACCTGCTCGCGCAGCCATTCGCCCCAAGTCAACGGATCCCTGCGCTTGAAAACCAACTTCGTGCCTCTTGCCCCCGACTGCGCCCGTTCTGCTGGCCTAGGGCCGCCGTGTCAAATCCCGATGACGAGAGATCTGGGCCACGTCGGTTTCGGCTTCCAGCGCCGTCATCACCATGTGCAGGTGCTCTACATCGCGCAGGTCCACGTCAACAATGAGGCGATAAAAGTCCGGTTTTCTGTCGGTGAAGCGCAGGTCGGAGATGTTGGCCTTCTGCTCGCCGATCAGGGTGCAGATGCGACCCAGGACTCCCGCATCGTTCGAGATCGTGAGGTCCAGGCTCACCGTGAACACCGGCTTGTGCCGGCCCGAATGCCAGTGCAGGTCCACCCAGCGCGAGGTCTGGTCCTCGAACTCTTCCAGCGCGGGGCAGTCGATGGCATGCACGACCACGCCCTGCCCGCGATAGGTGATGCCGACGATGCGTTCCCCCGGCACCGGCTGGCAGCACTGGGCGCGGCGGAACTCCTGGTCGGCGGTCAGCCCGGCCACCGGGCGACCCGAGTCCACTTCCTCGGCCACCGCCTGCGCCAGTTCGGGATAAAGCGTCTCGACCACCCGCCGCGCCGGCAGTTCGGCGCTGCCGAGCCTGGCCAGCAGGTCGTTCTCGTCCGCCAGCCCCAGCATCTTGGCCGCCGTCCGCAGCGCCTTGTCGGTGGCCTTCTTGCCCACATGCTCGAAGGCCGCCCGGGCCAGTTCCTGCCCCAGCTTGACGAACCGCCCCCGGTCCTCCTCGCGCAAGCTGCGCCGGATCGCCGCCTTGGCGCGGCCCGTGGTCACGATGTCGATCCAGCTGGCCTGCGGTCGCTGGCCTTCCGCCGTGATGATCTCGACCGACTGGCCGTTCTTCAGCCGCGTCCAGAGCGGCACCCGGATCCCGTCGATCTTGGCCGAGACGCAGGAATTGCCGATCCGGGTGTGGATCGCATAGGCGAAGTCCAGCGGCGTCGCCCCGCGCGGCAGCTGCACCACGTCGCCCTTGGGCGTGAAGCAGAAGACCTGGTCGGAATACATCTCGAGCTTGACGTGTTCCAGGAACTCGTCGGTGTCGCCCTCGTCCAGCCGTTCGGTGAGGCTCGCGATCCATTTCGCCGGGTCCACCGCGAAGGGGTTCACCGCCCGCACGCCCTCGCGGTAGGACCAGTGCGCCGCGACCCCGGCTTCGGCCACCTCGTGCATCTCTCGGGTGCGGATCTGCACCTCGACCCGCTTGCCGTCGCGCCCCGAGACGGTTGTGTGGATCGAGCGGTAGCCGTTGTTCTTCGGCTGGCTGATGTAGTCCTTGAACCGCCCCGGCACCGCGCGCCAGCGCTGGTGGATGACGCCAAGGATGCGGTAGCAGTCCGCCACGCTGCCGCAGATCACCCGGAAGCCGTAGATGTCGGACAGGCGGCTGAAGGCCAGGTCCTTCTCCTGCATCTTGCGCCAGATGCTGTAGGGCTTCTTCGCCCGGCCGAACACGTCCGCCTCGATCCGCGCCTTCTCCAGCTCGTGCCGGATGTCGCCGCTGATCTGGTGCACCACATCCCCCGTCTCGCGCTGGAGCGTCAGGAAGCGGCGCATGATCGAGTTGCGCGCCTCGGGGTTCAGGACCTTGAAGGCCAGGTCCTCCAGTTCCTCGCGCATCCACTGCATGCCCATCCGGCCGGCCAGCGGCGCGAAGATCTCCATCGTCTCGCGCGCCTTCTGCGCCTGCTTTTCCGGGCTCATCGACCGGATCGTGCGCATGTTGTGCAGCCGGTCGGCCAGCTTGACCAGGATCACCCGCAGGTCGCGGGACATCGCCATGAACAGCTTGCGGAAGTTCTCGGCCTGCTGGCTTTCGGTCGAGCTGAGTTGCAGGTTGGTCAGCTTGGTGACGCCGTCCACCAGCTCGGCCACCTCCTCGCCGAACTGCGCCGCGACGTCGGCATAGGTGGACCGGGTGTCCTCGATCGTGTCGTGCAGCAGGGCGGTGACGATCGTCGCGTCATCCAGCCGTTGCTCGGTCAGGATCGCGGCCACGGCGACGGGATGGGTGAAATAGGGCTCGCCCGACTTGCGGAACTGGCCCTCGTGCATCTTCAGCCCATAGGCATAGGCCCGACGGATCAGGTCGGCGTTGCAGCGCGGGTTGTAGTTGCGAACCAGGGCGATGAGGTCTTCGACGTCGATCATCACCGCCCCTCTGCGGGTCTCGCGCCCGTCAGAACTCGCCCTGGGCTTCCATCAGGGCGCGGAGCAGTTTCTCCTCCGACATGTCGTCGACCATCGGACGATCCATCTCGCCGCCCATGAGCAGAGCCATCTGGTCCTCTTCCGGCTCGTCCACCTCGATCTGGGTCTGGTGGCTTTCGATCAGACGCTCGCGCAGAACCTCGGCCGACAGCGCCTCCTCGGCGATCTCGCGCAGGGCGACGACCGGGTTCTTGTCGTTGTCGCGGTCCACCAGCACCGGAGATCCTGCCGCAATCTCGCGCGCCCGGTGGGCGGCCAGCATCACCAGCTCGAACCGGTTCGGAACCTTGTCAACGCAATCTTCGACCGTCACGCGGGCCATGGGACACTCCAATCGGAAGCTTCGCTGGAAGTCGCCTGTTTATGCCGCCCGCGCGGGCTTGACAAGCGGCAAAACAGGCAAGTTCACTTGTGTATGTCACAACGGTCGCACATCCGCGCGATCGGCTTCGGGCAGGTCCGCCAGCATCTCGGCCACCGTGCGCCCGTCGCGCGGATGGCGCCAGTCGGGCGCGACATCGGCAAGCGGCACCAGGACGAAGGCGCGGTCCTGCAACCGGGGGTGCGGCAGGATCAGCCGATCCGGCGCGATACGGGCCTGCGCCTCTGGGGCAAGACCGCGCCAGGCATCCTGGGTTTCGGCGTCGGGCAGCACCGAATCGCCCAGCGCTAGAAGGTCAAGATCCAGCGTCCGCATTCCCCAGCGTGAATTGCGCTGACGACCGAATTGCATCTCGATCCGGTGCAGGGTCGCCAGAATTGACGCTGGGTCAATTCCGGAATCCACCGCAAGGACGATCGCCGCATTCACATAGTCCGGCCCCGCGCCGGGGGGAAAGCATGGCGTCGCGAAGAACCGGCTAACTGCCCGCACCGAAAGACCTTCTGCCGCAATCGCACGGATTGCCCGTCGCAGCGTCTCTGCCGGAGCGTCACCTTCGAATGGCAGGTTTGCGCCGATTGCAACCAGTGCGTGCATGAATTTCACCTTCCTGACGGATTATTTCCTACACTTCACTTGTCGGAAACCGGCCCGGGCTGCTATTCACGGCCTGTCAGCCGCGCGACATTTATTTTCGTCGTGCAGACTATGGGGAGCACAGCATCCGCGCGGCGACATTGAGGGGACCTTTGAATGTTTTACAAGGACGAACGGCTTGCGCTGTTCATTGATGGTTCGAACCTTTACGCGGCCGCCAAAGCCCTGGGTTTCGACATCGACTACAAGCTGTTGCGGATGGAGTTCTTGCGTCGGGGAAAGCTTCTCCGCGCCTTCTACTACACCGCGCTGCTTGAAAACGACGACTACTCGCCGATTCGGCCGCTGGTGGACTGGCTCCACTACAACGGCTTCACCATGCGCACCAAGCCCGCGAAGGAATACACCGACAGCCAGGGACGGCGGAAGGTGAAGGGCAACATGGACATCGAGCTTTGCGTCGATGCCATGGAACTGGCCTCGCGGGTGGACCATGTGGTGCTGTTCTCGGGCGACGGCGACTTCCGGCCGCTGGTCGAAAGCCTGCAACGTCAGGGGGTCCGGGTGTCCGTCGTCTCGACGATCCGCAGCCAGCCGCCGATGATCGCGGACGAGTTGCGCCGTCAGGCCGACAACTTCATCGAGCTGGACGAGCTGCGCGAAGTCATCGGCCGTCCGCCGCGCGAACCGCGTCCCGCGGTCGGCGAAGAGGTCGCGGTCGAAGCGAAGTGAGCCTTGCGGTGATCGCATCGGGGTCTGGGGCCCCCGATCCGATCGCCTCATGATCGCACTGTCCGGCCTGTTCGTGGCGGCATTTCTTGCCGCCACTCCGGTTCCTTTCCAGTCCGAGGTCGTATTCCTCGCGATGCAGGCCGCAGGTTGGCCCCCTGCCCTGTTGATCCTTGTCGCCTCGATCGGCAACACGCTCGGCTCCTGCGTGACCTATGGCCTTGGCCGCTGGCTCTCCGACCAGCGTGATCATCGCTGGTTCCCGCTGAAGCCCGCACAGATGGCCCGCGCCGAAGGCTGGTGGGCCCGCTGGGGCCTCTGGCTCCTCCTCCTGTCCTGGGCGCCGTTCGGCGATGCGATCGTCGCGCTTTCCGGCGTGCTTCGGGTGCCGCTGCCGCTGTTCCTGATCCTGGTCGCCATCGCCAAGACCGGCCGCTACATCGCGCTTGGCTGGATGGGCGAGACGGCCTTCGGCACCTAGTCGAACCGCTCGTCGATGCCCTTTGGGCACTCCTCGCTGGCGCCCTCGCGACGAGAAGCCGAAGGCGCACGAGGAGCATCGTGGTCATCAGATCCTGAACTCCCACAGCCAAGCCATTGAAATCCCTGATGGCCCGAGACCAGTTCCGCGTGGACACTGGACGCCCGCGCCGCCAGCCCGTAAACCTGTTGCGACTGCCCTCCCAAAGGTCACCCGATGCCCGATCTGCCCCCCCTCACCCTCTACCTTGCCGCCCCCCGCGGCTTCTGCGCCGGGGTGGACCGGGCGATCAAGATCGTCGAGATGGCTCTGCAGAAATGGGGGGCCCCGGTCTATGTCCGGCACGAAATCGTCCACAACAGGTTCGTAGTGGACGCCCTGAAGGCGCAGGGGGCCGTCTTCGTCGAGGAACTCGACGAGGTTCCGTCCGACCGCCCCGTCGTCTTTTCCGCCCACGGCGTCCCGAAATCCGTCCCGGCCGAGGCCGCCCGCCGCAATATGATCGCAGTGGACGCCACCTGCCCGCTGGTGACGAAGGTCCACAACGAGGCCGCCCGCCACCATGAGGCCGGCATTCAGATGATCTACATCGGCCACGCAGGCCATGCCGAAACCGTCGGCACCATGGGCCAGCTTCCCCCCGGCGAGGTGCTGCTGGTCGAAACCGTCGCGGACGTGGCGAAGCTTCAGGTCCGCGACCCCGCCAGGCTCGCCTTCATCACCCAGACCACGCTGTCCGTGGACGACACCGCCGAGATCGCCGCCGCGCTCAAGGCCCGCTTCCCCCTGATCCGGGCCCCCGCGCATGACGACATCTGCTACGCCACCACCAACCGCCAGGCCGCCGTCAAGGCCATCGCGCCGAAGATCGACGCCCTTCTCGTGATCGGCGCCCCCAACTCCTCGAACTCCCGGCGCCTGGTCGAGGTCGGCAGCGCCGCCGGCTGCCCCTATTCCATGCTGATCCAGCGCGCCGCCGACATCGACTGGCGCGCGCTGGACGGCATCCGCGCCGTCGGCCTCACCGCCGGGGCCTCTGCGCCCGAGGTGCTGGTGAACGAGGTCATCGATGCCTTCCGCGCCCGTTTCACGGTGACGGTTGACCTCGTCGAAACCGCCGTCGAGGACGTCGAATTCAAGGTTCCCCGCATCCTGAGAGAACCCGCCTGATGCTGAAGCCGCTTGCTGTCCTGATTGTCCTTGCGCTGCCGGTGCAAGCCGACGAACCGGCCCCGGTGCTGGCCGACTACTGGACCAATTCGGGCAGCCTGCCGCCCGAATACGCCTGGGAAACCAGCGTCCTGATCCGCGAGGACGGACAACTGGAACTGAAGCACTGCCGGGGCTACGAGACCGAGGGCCCCGCCTGCAAGCAGCGCAAGGCGAAAGTCCCTGCGACCGCGCTGGAGGCAATCCGCACTGCGGCGACGGACAGCGGACTGCTTGAGGAACCCGCCCGCGAGACCGATGCGCCGGTGGTCGGCGGCGGGATGACCTGGGGTCATGTCTACCTGCCCGGCGGGACGGTCGAGCTGCTTCCGCAACCCGCAGAAGCCGATGTGCAGCGGGTCGGCAAGGTTCTTGCCGCCATTGCCGCCGCCATCCCGCCGCGATTTGAGCGCTTCACCGATCCGGACTGACTGGCCTTGCGCGGCGGGGCAGGCTAGATCATCGCAATGACCGACGACACCCGCATCCCCCGCCCTGCCCTTCTGCTCGGCCTTGCCGGGCTGATCCCGTTCCTGTGGTCGGCGGCCACGCATCTGTCGCCCACCCTTGCGGCCGCGGCCGGGAAATGGCTTTCGCCGATGTTCCTCGGCGCCTATGTCGGGCTGACCTACGGCACCGTCATACTGTCGTTCATGTCCGGCGTCCTCTGGGGGTTCGCGACCCGGGCCGAGGGCCGAGAGGCCGCCATCGCCTACACCCTCTCGGTCATCCCGGCGCTCTGGGCCTTCTTCATGGTGCCCGACGCATCGGACACCTCGGCCATCTTCCTTGCGGCCGGCTTCGTCGGCCTCCTGCTCCTCGACGCCACGTTCCAGGCCTGGGGCCTCGCCCCGCGCTGGTGGCTGCGGCTGCGCGTCATGCTGACCGTGGTTGTCCTCGGCTGCCTCGCCATCCCGCTACAGGCCTGATCATGGCGGACCTCTTCGCCTATACCGACGGCGCCTGTTCCGGAAACCCCGGGCCCGGGGGCTGGGGCGTGCTGATGATCGCGCGCGAGAACGGCGCGGTCGTCAAGGAGCGCGAGCTTCAAGGGGGGGAAGCCATGACCACGAACAACCGCATGGAGCTTCTGGCCGCGATCTCGGCGCTCGAGGCGCTGACAAGGCCCTCCGAGGTGACCATCGTCACCGACAGCGCCTATGTGAAGAACGGCGTCACCGAATGGATCCATGCCTGGAAGGCCCGGAACTGGCGCACCGCCGGGGGAGCCCCGGTCAAGAACGTCGAGCTGTGGCAAAGGCTTGAGGCGGCTGCCGCCCGCCACAAGGTCACCTGGCGCTGGATCAAGGGCCATGCCGGCCATCCCGAGAACGAACGCGCCGATGCGCTGGCCCGTGCCGGGATGGCCCCTTTCAAGGCGCCGCAGGAGTCGCGGGCATGATGCCGGAGTTCACGCTTCAGGACGGCCTGGACTATGCCTCGGTGCTGGTCTTCGCCCTGACCGGGGCACTGGCCGCCAGCCGGTCGCAGCTGGACATCGTCGGCTTCATCTTCATCGCCTGCCTGACCGCCGTCGGCGGCGGCACCTTGCGGGACGCGATCCTGAACCGCGAGGTCTTCTGGGTCGCCGATCCGACGGTGCTGGCCGTTGCCACTGCTGCCGCCGTCCTGGTCTTCTTTACCGCGCATCTTCTGGAAAGCCGATACCGCGCGCTCCTGTGGTTCGACGCCGCCGCGCTGGCCATCGCCGTTCCCGCCGGCGTTGCCGTGGCGCTGACGGAAGGCCAGAACTGGCCCATCGTCCTGGTCATGGGGATGATTACCGGCTGCATGGGCGGGCTTCTGCGCGACGTGGTCTGCAACGAGGTGCCGCTGGTCCTGAAACAGGGCGAGCTTTACGCGACCTGCGCGCTGGCGGGCTCGCTCGGCGCGGTGCTTGCGGGCCTCGCCGGTCTGGGAGAGGGCCTTGCGCTGGTGATCTGCGGTGCCATCGTCCTTGTGCTGCGTGCGGGCAGCATCGCGCTCGGCTGGCGCCTGCCGGTCTACAAGTCGCAGCCCCCCCGGCCCGGAGCACCCAAACGGTAGCACGCTTGATCCGTGAACGAACATTCGTTTAGGTTCAGGGCATGCCTCGCAAGCGCATCATTCCGGACGCCCAGGTCTTTGCCATCATCCAGCGGCTGCTCGATGACGGAGGCGACAAGGCGGTGTCATTCGGATCCGTCGCCACCGCGACCGGCCTTGCCCCGCCAACTCTTGTGCAACGCTATGGCAGTCGCGATGCCATGGTGCGTGCGGCGCGTCTGGCGTTCTGGGACGACCTCGACAGCCGGACAGGCGAGGCCATCGCCGCGACCGTCGGCAAGGGACCACAGGGCCTGTTGAAGGCGATCGGCCCGGTAAAGGCTGCGGATATTGCCGCCGATCTGCGGGACCCCGACCTGGCGCAGCGCGCGGCCAGCTGGCGCGCAACTGTCGAGGCCGCGCTTGCCGAACGGCTCGGCTCTGGCGGAAAGGCCCGGGAAAGTGCCGGGCTCCTGTTCGCCGCCTGGCAGGGGCTGGCGTTCTGGTCGGCGGCCGGCCCCTCGGACCTTCGGCTCAAGGATGCGGTGAAGCGGCTTACCTGACCCAGGTCTTCCAGGCCCAGATCAGCAGCAGCGCCCCCAGGAGGGCGCCGACGAACCCCGCCCCGATCCCGGCCAGCATCACCAGTCCGCGCAGGACCACGGTGCCGATCAGGGCACCCAGCACGCCGAGGGCAATAGTGGTCGGCGTGTCCATGTTCACCTTCAGGATGCGCGAGGCCAGAAAGCCCGCGGCAACCCCGACGACCAAGAGAGCAACAAGCGGCATGGCTTCCCTCCTCCCAATTCCGTGAATATGGGGGGCGCCGGGCCCCTGCGCTACAGCCTGTGCGGCAAAATCAGCCCGCGCAGCACTTCGGCCGCCGGCATCGGCCGCTTGCCTTCGCGCTGCGCCTCGGTGATCTCGACCGCGCCGTCACCGCACGCGACCGTGAATCCGCCCAGCACCTGGCCCGGCACGCCGCCGCCCGGCGCAAGCCGCGAGCGCAAGAGCTTCACCCGCTCGCCGTTGATCTCCACCCAGGCGCCGGGAAAGGGCGACAGCCCGCGGATCAGACGGTCCACCTCGACGGCCGGGCGGGTCCAGTCCACCCGCGCTTCGGCCTTGTCGATCTTGGCGGCATAGGTCACGCCGGCCTCGGGCTGCGGCTCGGGCGCGAGGTCCGGCAAACGATCCAGCGCCTGCACGATCAGCCGTGCACCCAGCGCGCTCAGCCGGTCGTGCAGTTCGGCGGTCGTCTCCTCGGCCCCGATCGGAATGGCCTCGCGCAGCAGCACCGGCCCTGTGTCCAATCCCGCCTCCATATGCATGATGCAGACGCCGGTTTCACGGTCCCCCGCCATGATCGCCCGCTGGATCGGCGCTGCGCCCCGCCAGCGCGGCAAGAGGCTCGCGTGGATGTTCAGGCATCCCAGCCGCGGCGCGTCCAGCACCGCCTGCGGCAGGATAAGCCCGTAGGCCACGACCACCGCCACATCCGCCCCCAGCGCCGCAAACTCGCGCTGGGCCTCCTCGCTGCGCAGCGAAACCGGATGGCGCACCGGCAGGCCCAGCGCCTCGGCGCGTGCCTGCACCGGGCTTGGCCGTTCGGCCTTGCCGCGCCCGGCGGGGCGCGGCGGCTGGCAATAGACGGCAAGGATCTCGTGCCGGGCATGCAGCGCCTCCAGCACCGGGACGCTGAACTCCGGCGTTCCCATGAAAACTATTTTCATCTGCGCCGCCCCAGCTTTTCCGCCTTGGCAATCAGCATCTTGCGCTTCAGGGCCGAGAGGTGGTCGAAATACATCTTCCCCGCCAGATGGTCGATCTGGTGCTGCACGCTCGTTGCCCAGAGCCCGACGAAATCCCGTTCCTCGACCGCCCCCTGCGCGTTCAAGAACCGCACCGTCACCGCCCGGGGCCGCGCAATCACCGCCGAAACGCCGGGCAGATTGGGGCTGGCCTCCTCGTGCTCGCGCAGCTGGACGCTGGCGTGCAGCACCTCGGGGTTCGCCATCCGCACCGCCTGCCCCCGCGTCTCGGAACAGTCCACCACGGCCAGCCGCAAGGGCACGCCGATCTGTACCGCGGCCAGCCCGTATCCCGGCATTGCCTCCATCGTGTCGATCATGTCCGCCCAGAGCGCCCGCACCTCGTCGGTGATCTCCGGCACATCCGCTGCCGGCGTCCGCAGCACCGCCGAAGGCCAGGGAACACAGCGCCGGACCGTCACGCCCGCGCCCGTTCCCGCTTCAGCTTTTCCATCTTGCGGGTGATCATCTGGCGCTTGAGCGGGCCGAGGTAGTCGATGAACAGCTTGCCGTCCAGATGGTCGATCTCGTGCTGCACGCAGGTCGCCCAGAGGCCGGAGAACTGCCGTTCCTGCTCGGTCCCGTCCAGCGCCAGCCAGCGCACACGCACCTCGGCGGGCCGCTTGATCTCGGCATACTGGTCGGGGATTGACAGGCAGCCTTCCTCGTAGGTCGAAAGATCCTCGGACGACCAGACGATCTCGGGGTTCACCAGGGCCATCGGCTCCGGGTCGCCCTCCTTGATGCAGTCCATCACGATCAGGCGCCTGGTCACGCCGACCTGCGGCGCAGCAAGGCCGATGCCCGGCGCGTCATACATCGTCTCCAGCATGTCGGCGGCAAGGGCCCTGACCTCGGGCGTGATTTCCGCCACGGGGTCGCAGACCTTCTTGAGGCGCGGGTCAGGATGGATCAGGATGGGTCGGATCATGCAAGCGATCTACGAAAGCGGGCCACGGATGGCAAGAGGAACGCCGGACATCGGCCTCGGGCCACCTCAAGTCATCATGTTCCGCCATTCTGGCCCAAATAGGAACATTGTGGTGCTTTTTGATATCTTTTTGGGATGGCTTCCCGGCCATGATGGAATAATCGGATGAACATCCCAGGCAACGGACCAATCGACATGACCTTCGACACCCCCATCACCCGCGCCGGATCCCATTGCGTCAAATGGGACATGCTGGAACCGCTCTACGGCTTCAAGGCGGACGAGGGCCTGGCCATGTGGGTCGCGGACATGGAGTTCCGGCCGCCGCAGGTCGTCCAGGACGCATTGCAGAAGATGCTCGACCACGGGATCTACGGCTATTTCGGCGACGATCGCGCCTATCTGGAGGCGATCCGCTGGTGGATGGCCAACCGCCACGGCTGGGAGGTGCAGCCGGACTGGATCTTCACCACCCATGGCCTCGTCAACGGCACCGCGCTCTGCGTCCACAGCTACACGCAGCCCGGGGATGCGGTCGTGCTGATGACTCCAGTCTACCACGCCTTCGCCCGCGTCATCAAAGCCGCCGGGCGCGAGGTGACCGAATGTCCGCTGACCCTGAAGGACGGGCTGGCGCAGGTCGATACCGCCGACTGGGAGACGCACCTGACGGGGCGCGAGAAGATGCTGATCCTTTGCTCGCCGCACAATCCGGGCGGCCGGGTCTGGACGCCGGACGAACTGCGCCGCATCGCCGAATTCTGCGTGAAGCACGACCTGATCCTCGTCTCGGACGAGATCCACCACGACCTCGTCTATCCCGGCCACAAACATACCGTCATGGCCCTCGCCGCGCCCGAGATCGCCGACCGGCTGGTCATGATGACGGCGACGACCAAGACCTTCAACATCGCCGGCGCCCATATCGGCAACGTCATCATCGCCGACCCGGCCCTGCGCAAGACCTTCGCGGGAACGATGAACGCCATGGGCATCTCGCCCAATTCCTTCGGGATGCACATGGCCACCGCCGCCTATTCGCCCGAAGGCGCGGCCTGGGTCGATGCGCTGATGCGCTACCTCGACGGCAACCGGCGGCTCTTCGACGAAGGCATCGCCAGGATTCCCGGCCTGCGCTCCACCCCACTTGAGGCCACCTATCTCGCCTGGGTCGATTTCTCGGGCACCGGCATGGCCCCGGTTGAGTTCATCGACCGCGTAGAGAAGCAGGCCAAGATCGCCACCAACCACGGCTCAGCCTTCGGCACCGGGGGCGAGAATTTCCTGCGCTTCAACCTCGCCTGCCCGCGCGCGCAGGTGGCCGAGGCGATCTCGCGGCTGCAAAGGGTGTTCGCCGACCTGCAATGATCCGCTATCTGCGCCTGCTGCTCTATCTCTTCCTGCTCGTGGGCCTGGGGTTCATCGCCGCTTCGCTCTACAGCCCGCCGGTGCCGATGCCATCACCGCAGCCGCCGCCGCTGACCGGCACGGTGGACCGGATCGTGATCGAGAAGGCCGCGCGGCGGATGCAGCTGATCCAGGACGGGCAGGTCGTGCGGACCTACCGCATAGCACTGGGTTTCGCGCCGGAAGGGGCCAAGGAGCGGCAGGGCGACGGCAAGACGCCGGAGGGCGAGTTCACCATCGATCGCCGCAATTCCGAAAGCGCCTTTCACCTTTCGGTCGGTCTTGACTACCTGCGCCCCGCTGATCGCGCCCGCGCGGCCAAGGGCGGCTATTCTCCGGGCGGCGACATCTTCATTCACGGCCAGCCGAATGCGCTGCCGGAAGGGTTCAAGCTGCGGGGCGACTGGACGGCGGGCTGCATTGCCCTGACCAATGCCGAAATGCGCGAGGTCTGGGCGGTCACGCCGATCGGGACAAAGGTGGAAATCCGGCCATGAGGCTCGTCGATGACTTCGTCACTCCTCGCCAGCCTCCCGACGAGAAGCCGGAGGCGCACGAGGAGGTTCCGGATCACTGTTTCGCCAGATAGCCCACCGGCGCATTCTCGTCGCGCCAGAAGTCCAAGGGCGCCCGTTCCGTCACCGCAGTCGCGCGCTTGAAGTCGCAGACCAGTTCGCCATCGTCGATGCTGGAGGCCACGATCAGGCACTGGAAGGCATGGCGCGAGCCGTCATAGACATCCACCAGCCCGCGCAGTTTGCCGGGCGAGAAATCGGCATCCAGCGCAAAGCCGTTGTCCCAGAACCGCAGCACCGGGAAGACCGCGTCGCCGACCTTCACCCGCAGGCGCGACCTGCGCTTCTGGTCGCGCTTGCGCGCGGCTTCCAGCCCCTCGCGCACCTCGATCGGCAGAAACTCAAGCATGGCAACCTCACCCTCTCCCCAGTTTCAATTCTCGGGGCCGATCCGCAGAAAATCAAGCTGCCACAAGGGTATTGCCGGAATGTAAAGCCTGTATCGCGGCCGCAGCATCGTTCCTGATCTTTCCTGGCAACCCATGGTTGTGGCCGCCCGGTCCGGCCATGCTGCGCGGCGAAACCGCAGCATATCGACGGACCGGCTTGCGAATCGGTGCGAGCGGCTGAATAGCCCTGCGCATGATCCTGATCGCAGCCCTTCTCCTCGACGCCGCCTTTGGCGAGCCGCGCTGGCTCTGGGACCGCTGGCCGCATCCGGCCGTCCTGATGGGCCGCCTCGTCGGCTGGTGCGACGCCCGGTTCAACCGGGGCGAAGCGCGGAAGCTCAAGGGCACGCTGGTTGCCATCGGCCTCACCCTGACCGGGGTTGCGACAGGCTGGCTGGTCCATCTGATCCCCGATCACGGGCTGATCGAGGCGGTCGCCGTCGCCATCCTGATCGCGCAGAAATCGCTGGTCGAGCATGTGCGCGCGGTGGCCCACGGCCTGCGCCGCTCGCTGGCCGAGGGCCGCCAGGCCGTCGCGATGATCGTCGGCCGCGACACCGAAGCGATGACCGGACCCGACATCGCCCGCGCCGCGATCGAAAGCGCGGCCGAGAACCTGTCGGACGGCGTCGTCGCGCCGGTCTTCTGGTATCTGGTCCTGGGCCTGCCGGGGATCGTCGCCTACAAGCTGGTCAACACCGCCGACAGCATGATCGGCCATCTCACCCCGCGCCACCGCGACTTCGGCTGGGCCTCGGCGCGGCTGGACGATGTGCTGAACCTGATCCCGGCGCGGCTGACCGCGCTCCTGATCGCGCTGACCCACGGCTGGGTCGATCCCGCCCCGATCCTGCGCGACGCGCCCAAGCACCGCAGCCCCAACGCCGGCTGGCCCGAGGCCGCGCTGGCCCCGGTGTTGAACGTCGCGCTCTCCGGTCCGCGCAGCTACAACGGGGTGCGCAAGGATTATCCCTGGGTCTGGCCCGAGGGGCGCCGCGACCCCGGCCCCGACGACATCGACGCGGCCGCCGATGCACTCTGGCGGGTCTGGGCCGCGCTCCTTGCGGTTGCCGTTCTGCTGGCGCTCACCTAACCTCCCGGAAAGTCCGGGAGACCTGATGCGCGCCGCCCTTCTTGCCCTGATCCTCGCCAGCCCGGCGACCGCCGCCCCCTGCGGCGGCGACTTCGCCGCGTTCCTCGCCGCGATGGAGGCCGAAGCCGTCGCCGCCGGCGTCCCCGCCGACACCGCCTCCGCCTTCTTCGCCGGCGCGCGGCAGGATCCGAAGGTGCTCAAGGCCGACCGCGCGCAGGGCGTGTTCCGCAAGACCTTCCTCGACTTCTCGCAATCGCTGATCTCGAAGAGCCGCCTTTCCACCGCGCGGTCGAAGGCGGACGCGCTGGACCCGATCTTCACCCGGGCGGAAACCGAATACGGCGTCTCGCGCGGGATCCTCCTGGCCTTCTGGGCCTTCGAGACCGATTTCGGCCAGGTGCAGGGCGACTTCAACACACGGAACGCCCTCCTCACCCTGGCCCATGACTGCCGGAGGCCAGAGCTTTTCCAGCCCCAGGTCATCGCCGCCGCCAAGCTGCACGCGATGAACGACTTCCCGCTCGACACCACCGGCGCCTGGGCAGGCGAGATCGGCATGGTGCAGATGCTGCCGAAGGACATCCTTGAACGCGGCGTCGATGGCGACGGCGACGGGCTGATCCTGCTCAAGACCTCCGAGGCCGACGCGATCCTGTCGGGCGCGCGGCTGCTGCAACATCACGGCTGGCGCGCGGGCGAACCCTGGCTGGCCGAGGTCAGCCTGCCGCCGGAGTTCGACTGGTCGCTGACCGGCCTCGACACCGAACGGACGACCGAGGACTGGCAGGCCCTTGGCGTCACTCCCCGCAACGGCCCGCTGGCGCCGGGGCTCTCCGCTTCGATCCTGTTGCCGCAGGGGCGCAAGGGGCCGGCCTTCCTGGCCTATCCGAACTACCGCGTGCTCTTCGAATGGAACAAGAGCTTCGTCTATGTGACGACCGCCGCCTATTTCGCCACCCGGATCGAGGGCGCGGTGCCCTATGCGGCGGGCAACCCGGACCCGGCGCTGGACCTGGACGCGATGAAGGCCTTGCAGGAACGGCTTGCCGCTCTGGGCCATGACGTGGGCCGGATCGACGGCATCCTCGGCGCCGGCACCCGGACGGCGGTGCAGAAGGAGCAGGTCCGCCTCGGCCTGCCCGCCGACGGCTGGCCCACGCGGGCGCTGCTGGACGCGCTCTGATGGCCAGCTGGGCCGTCGTCTCCACCATGAAGGCGCCGGAAGAGAAGGTCCTGGCCTTCGCCGCGCATCACCTGTCGCTGGGCGCCGACCATCTCTGGCTATATTTCGACGACCCCGAACAGCCGGTCCCCGCCCCGCTGGCCCGCCATCCCCGGGTCACCGTCACCGCTTGCAACGAGGCGCACTGGGCCGAAGTCGGCAAGAAGCGCCCGCCGCAGCACCAGAACCGGCAGACCCAGAACGCCCGCCTGACCTACCGGGCGCGCGTGACCTCGGACTGGATCGTCCATATCGACGTGGACGAATTCCTGTCGGCCCCGCGTCCCATCGCCGCGATCCTCGACGACACCCCGCCCGAGACCATCGCGCTGAAACTCGAACCCTTCGAGGCGATGCACGACCCGCTCCTGCCCGACGACATCTACACCTCGCGCGAATTCCGCGGTGCCCTGCGCCACGAACACTGGCCGCGCCACCGCGCCGCGCTCGGTCCCTATCGCAAGGTGATCCGCGACGGGATGCTGTCGCACTCGGTCGGCAAGATGATATACCGCACCCGCGTCCCCGGCCTGCTGGCGCGCCTGCATGCGGTCATGGTCGATGGCGAATTCGTGCGCACCCCCGACTGGCAGCCGGAGGTGAAACTCCTGCACTTCCATGCCCAGGACAAGGCCGCCTGGCTCGCCGCGCTGCCCTTCCGGATGACGAAGGGCGCCTACCAGTTCCGGCCCGAGTTGCAGGCCTTCCTGGCCGAGGCCCCGCCGGAGGAGATCGACCGTTTCTACCGCCGCACCCAGATCCTGCCGCTCGACCTGCGCGAGGAACTGGTGGCGGTGGGCCGGGTTCTCATCGCCGACCTCGGCCTGCGCGCCAAGGTCGAGGCCCTGCGCGAGGGGCGCATCTGAAGCGCCTCCCCTCCCCCGCCGTGGGGAGGGGATGGGGATGGGGGGCTGCGCCCCGCGCCCGGTCCGGCCTCAGTCGGTGTTGACCAGCATCAGCGCGGCGCGGCGGAAGGTGGCCGTGATCTCGGCCCGCTCGCGGTCGGCCACGCCGGTCTCGACCATGGCGCGGTCCATCACCGCCAGCCAGTCCTCGGCATCCTGCCGGCGGATCTCCACATGCGCGTGGATCTCGCGCAGGTTCATGTGGCCGTGGCGTTCGGCATAGTAACGCCGCCCGCCGAAGAAGCCGCAGAGGAACTCGAACTGCGCGGGCCGGACATGGCTCAGCCCATGGCCGCGCTGGTGCATGGCCATGATCGCCGCGCCCTGCGGCAGGGTCTCGATCAGGTCGTAGAAATGGTTCACCAGAAGATGAACCTGCCGCTCTCCGCCGATCCTGTCGATCATCGGGTCCATGGCAGTCAGCTCTGCGGGCGCGTCTTCTTGGGGTCGTAATGCGACAGAGGCACGATCACCGCCGGCAGCCGCTTCTGCTGTCCGTCCAGCTTGCCGACCTCAAGCGCCGTCCCCAGCTCGGCATGGGCCACATCGACCCGGGCCAGCGCGATGTTCTTGCCCAGAATGGGCGAGCGGACCGAGGATGTCACCTCCCCCACCTGCGCCCGGCCGAAATGCAGGCAGTCGCCATGGCCCACATCGACATTGGCGTCGATCTCGAGGCCCACGAACTTGCGCGACGGATGCTCCTTCCGCCGGATCAGCGCCTCGCGGCCGATGAAATCGTCGGTCTTGGTCTTCAAGGGCACGGTGAAGCCGATCCCTGCCTCGAAGGGGTCGGTCTGGTCGCTGAAATCGTAGCCCGCGAAGATCAGCCCCGCCTCGATCCGCACCATGTCCAGCGCGGCCAGCCCCATCGGTTTCAGCCCAAGGTCCGCGCCATGCTCCCAGACCGCGTCATAGACCGCCGCGCCGTCCTTCGGATGGCAGAAAACCTCGAAGCCCAGCTCCCCCGTATATCCCGTCCGCGACACCACGACCGGAGCCCCCGAAGGCCCGCCGATCCGGCCCACGGTAAAGCGGAACCAGCCCAGCTCCTCGATCGTCGGCTGGTGCGGTGCGGTCCAGATCATCCGCTTCATGATCTCGCGGCTGTTCGGCCCCTGGACCGCCAGGTTGTGCAACTGGTCGGTGGAGGACCGCACCATCACCTTGAGCCCCAGCTTTTCCGCCTGCTCGCGGATCCAGATGCCGCCGTAATCGTCGCCGCCGATCCAGCGGAACTGGTCGCGGCCCAGGCGGAACAGCGTGCCGTCGTCGATCATCCCGCCGTGCTCGTAGCACATAGCGGAATAGACCACCTGGCCCTGGCTCAGTTTCTTCACGTCGCGCGTCAGCACCCATTGCATCAGGGCTTCCGCGTCCGGCCCCGTGACCTCCCACTTGCGCAGGGGAGACAGGTCCAAGACCACCGCCGCCTGCCGGCAGGCCCAGTATTCCTCGAGCGCGCCGTTCGACGAATAGACCTGCGGCAGCCAATAGCCCTTGTATTCGACGTGATGCCGCGTCTTCTCGACGATCCGCGAGTGGAAGGCGGTTTCCTTGGTCATCTTCGGCTCCGCATCGGGCGTGGGGCGCCAGGCGATGGCCCGGCTGAACTTCTCCGCCCCCGAATAGGTGCGGACGTGAATGTCGCTGAGATACCAGCCATTCGCCGGCGAGGTGTCGTCCGGGCAGGCCGAGTTGACGCAGACGATGTCGGACAGCGCCCGGAACAGCACATAATCGCCGGGGCGGCTCCAGGGTTCGTCGCTGATCAGGACGCCATGTGAATCGATGTTCGTATTGAAGAACAGGTTCACCGCCATCCAGCCGGGGCGAGGGTCAACCCCACGCCCCGCAAGGGCCTTGTTGAAGTTGTCCGAGCAGTTGACATGCCCCGGATAGCCGATGTCGTCATAGTATTTCGACGCGCAGGCCATGGCGAAGGCATCGTGCCGCCCCACCGTGTCCTGCACCACCTCGACCAGCGGCACCCAGTCCTGATCGTAATACTTGGAGTGCAGCCCCGGCATCGAATAGGCGTGGCCCATCAGCGTGCGCGAGGTCGTCACGTCCAGCGCATGCTGGATGCCTTTGTCCAGCTTGCGGGCATCGAAGCACTGGAAATCGGTGCATTGCCGCCCGTCCACGTCGAGAATCTGGATGTAATCCCCGGCCTTGACGAAATAGCTCTCCGCCGTCGCGGATTTCACCCGCAGGTCCAGGATCGGGTCGGCCAGCGGATCGGGCAGGTCGAAATGCCCCACCATCCGGGGCTTCGCGCGCTGCACGAGCAACGTCACCGGCGTCGCGGTATCCTGCGCCTCGGGCGCCATGGGAAGCCCCGGCGCACAGACCACGAGCCACCCTTCATCCAGCGCCGTCAGCTCGGCCCGCGTCCCCGCCGGCGTCTCGGCCCCGAACAGCCGCAAGGCCCCCGCGGTCGCCAGGTCGATCTTCCGCGCCTCCAGCCCCTTGCGCAGCCGCGCAAGGCTCTCCTCGCCCGAGGCCAGCATCGCCTTCAACCCGTCGGCCGTGGAATTCGCCGCCTGCCCCAGGATCGCCGCGTCGATGCGCCCGTCCTTGCCGGCCGCCACCAGCTCCACCGGCTGGCCGCCCTCGTCGTTCACCAGCGTCAGCCGGTCGCCCGTCATCAGCTGCAACAGCACCGCCCCGCCGCCCGGCACCACATGCCGTTCCTGCCCGTGGTGGCGCGAAAACCCCTGGGGCGTCAGGATTCGCGACGGTCGCGGTGGACCGGGAACGACGGAAGGATAGATCGCGTCCAGCATGACATCTCCCCGCGGCGATTCGGCGTGGCCGACCGGATCATTTTAATGAGGATAAAACTTGTTCATCCAGAAGAATAGCGACAGGGTAAGCCTGACACAAGCGCGCGCGAGGGGGAAGGCGACAGAATGCTTGCACTAAGCTTCGGCCTCGGGGCGGCCCTGCTCTGGGCGGTTCACGATCTTCTGGCGCGCAAGCTCAGCCAGGGGGCGGCGCTGTTGCCGATCCTGACGGTGGTGCTTGCGGCGGGGACCCTGGGGCTGGTTCCGGTCGCCATGGCGACGGGCGGGTGGGAGCGGATGACGGGCCAGGCGCTGGCCGTCGCGACCGTCTCGGGCCTTGCCTTCGCGGTGGCGATCGGCGGGCTCTACCGTGCCTTCAGCCTCGCGCCCGTCCGCGTCGTCTCGCCGGTGGTCGGGGCCTATCCGATGCTGATCCTGCTGATCGCCGTGGCGCAGGGGCGTCCCGTGTCGGGCGCGGACTGGCTCGCGGTCCTCGCCATCGTCGCCGGCATATCCATCGTCGCCCTCGCCGCCCGCAACGACGCGCCCGAAGGCTATGCGGCCTCGCCAGGGGTGGCCATCGCCTGGGGGGCGCTTTCCGCCATCGGCTTCGCCGCGACCTTCGCGCTGGCGCAAGAGGCTGCGCGGATGGGGGCCGAACTGCCGGTGATGCTGGTCGGCCGGATCGTCGCGCTGGCGGCGATCCTGGCGCTCCTGCTCTGGCGGGGCGGGTCGCTTGCGCCGCAGAAGGGGCACTTCGGCGTGCTGGGTCTCATGGGGCTTCTCGATGCCCTGGCCCTCGGGCTCGTCACCGCCTCGGGGGCCCTGCCGCGCGCCGAATATGCCTCGGTCGCCTCGTCGCTCTTCGGGGTGCTGACGGTGCTTCTGGCGGCCTTCTTCCTGCGCGAGACGGTGCGCCCCGTCCAGTGGGCAGGCATCGCCTGCGTCTTCGGAGGGATTGCGGCCCTCGGGCTGGCAGGGGCGTGACGGCGGCCGCTACCGCCCGCCCGAAGCCTATTCCGCCGCTTCCACCCTCGCCGGCAGCCTGCGCATCGTCTGGGTCAGGCGGCGTTCGTCCTTGGGCGAGACCCCGAAGAACTCGGTATAGTGCCGGATCATCGGGCTGGAGGTCATGTAGCCGACCGAGGCCGCGATCTCGCGGAGGGAGTCGTTGGAATAAAGCACCCGCTGGCGCGCCTTCATCAGGCGCAGGTGGTGGTAATAGCGCAGGGGGCTCTGCCCCGTCTCGCGCTTGAACAGGCGCTCGAAATGCCGGCCCGACAGGCCCACGGCCTGCGCCACATCGGGAATGCGGAGGGGGTCCTCGACATGGGTCTCGAAGAGCCGGATCGCCTCGCGGATGGCGGCGGGGAGGCTGTCGGTGGTGCCGCCGGCGCGGGCGACGGGAACCTTCTGGCTGGCGTCGGCATCGCGGACGAAGGGGTGCTGGAACCAGCAGGCGACCTCGGTCATGCAGTCGCGGCCGAGGCGCTCCTCGATCAGGCGCAGCATGAGGTCGAAGACGGCGCCGGCGCCCGAGGCCGTGGTGCGGCGACCTTCGCGCAGGATCGTGACCTCGCGCGCCTCGACGGTGGGGAAGTCGGCCTTGAAGGCGGCCTCGTAGCACCAGTGGACGGAACAGGGGCGGCCGTCGAGAAGGCCCGCCCTGGCCAGCGGGAAGATGCCGCCCGAAAATGCGCCGAGCATCATCCCGGTCCGGTCCAGCCAGCGCAGTTTCGCCGGGCTACGGCGCGGGTCGGCGAATTCGGCGGTGGGGGGCGAGATCAGGTAGAGTTGGTCGATCCCGTCGAGGTCCTGCAGCGTCACGTCCGGGTCGAAGCCGATCTCGGCCGAGGACCGGACCGGCGCGGCGGTTTCGGCGACCAGCGTCCAGACGAACTCGCGCCGGCCGGTGATCTCGTTCGCCGCGCGCAGGGGCTCGATGGCCGAGGTCAGGCAGGCCATCGGAAAGCCGGGGAACATGAGGAACCCCAGCCGCAGGGGGCCGCGTTCAGTCATCTGGGAACCAGCCGGGGCTTGTGGGGGCGCCGTCGTCGTATTTCGACAGCCATTCCACCATCGCATCGCGGTTGCGGATGAAGCCCTTGTAGGTCGCCAGTTCCACCGGCAGGTCGCGGATCACCCGGTGCAGGCGGCGCGCCCATTTCGGGACCTCGGCGATCTGCTCGAAGCTGCAGAGGTAGCAGCGGATGTCGAAGGCAATGGCGTTCGACCGGGGCAGGCGGTAGAGGCTCTGCAGCTCGACCCGCAGGTGCATCTTCTGCCCCATGTTCTCCTGCGTCAGGGTGGTGCGCATCGGCCCCCATTTCGGATAGGTCTCGGGCGCGGTGTCCAGAAGCGGATTGACCGTCATCGTCCAGTTGAACCGCCGCACCGGCGCGCCGTGCTGCAGCTTCAGAAGGAACTTCAGTGCCCGGTCGAAGACGCCCTTCTCATGCGCCAAGGGCACCGGAGCGTGCCATTCGTGGAAATTCATGCCGACGTCGAAATCCACCGACCAGTCGGCCTGGCTGGTGGCGATGCCCGCATCCATCCACAGCGTGCCGTCGCGTTCGTCCTGAAGCGTCCAGTCGCCCTGGGTCTGGCGCATGATGTATTCGAAGGGCGGATAGGGTAGCGTGCTTTCGTCCAGGAATGTGAACGACTGTTCGATACCCAGCGGCCGGTTCACCCAGTGCCAGCGATTGCCATCCCTGGTCAGCGAAAACCACTGCGGATAGTCGCGGGCCTTGGCCTCCATGATCAGTTCCAGCACATCCCAACCCGCCAGGGTCATGTGCGGCAGCGACTGGCAGCGCAGCGGGTCCTCGGCCAGCACCTTGGCGCGGTCGATCATCTCGGCGATGTAGTGTTCGTCCACGTCCAGCATGTGCTCGAAGGCCGTGCCCTTCCGGCCCGGGACATGCGGTTCCATGTTCACGGAATACATGTAGTCGTCCCGGTCGAAGGGGAACGGGAACCGGCGCGGGTCGCTGTTGCGGTAGGTGAAGGTGTCGCGGAAGGTCTCGTCCCGGAAGAAGCCACCGAAATCGTCGGGAGCGAACTTGAAATCAAGGCTCATGACCGTCTCCTATCGATCGATGACGAGGGTCTTGCCCTCGAAGCGGCTGACGCAGGGCATGATCTTGGTGTTCGCCGCCTGCTCTTCCGGCGAAAGCCAGTGGTCGCGGTGCAGGATCGTGCCGTCACATTTCAGAACATTCGTTTCGCATTGCCCGCAGGCCCCGCCCCGGCAGAGGTAGGGGGCGTCCACCCCGGCGGCCTCCATCGCCTCCAGCAGGCTTTGCGTGGTGCCCACGTTGATGGTCTTGCCGCTGGCCGCAAGCTCCACCTGGAAGGGCAGGCCGGTGCCCGGGGCAAGGAATTCCTCGTGGTGCAGCGCCTGTTTCGGCCAGCCCATGCCTTCGGCGGTGGACAGGACCCAGTTGATCATCCCCTTCGGCCCGCAGACATAGAGATGCGTGCCAATCGGTTGGTTTTCCAGAACCTTTTGCAGATCGATCATCTGCTTCCGGTCGTCGAAGTAGCAATGCACCCGGTCGGGATGCGCAGCCGTCAGCCGGTCCATGTAGGCCCCCAGAGCCTGCGACCGCGCGGCATAATGCAGCTCGAACTTGCCGCCGAAATGCGTCAGCTGCGCGATCTGCGCCAGGAAAGGCGTGATCCCGATGCCGCCCGCGATCATCAGGTGCTTCTTCGCCCGGTTGTCCAGCGGGAACAGGTTGACGGGGTAAGAGAGCGTCATCTCCATCCCCGGCTTCACATGCCGGTGCATGTAAAGCGACCCGCCGCGCCCCGCGTCGTCACGCCGAACGCTGATCTCGTATCCCGACCGATCCTCGGGGTCGGACATGAGCGAATAGGGATTCAGTCTGCGGACCCCATGGTCGTCCATCTCGACCACGGTATGCGCCCCGCCGGAGAACGCAGGCAGCGGCGCGCCGTCGCGCGACACGAAGCGGAAGCGCTTGATCAGCTCGTTGACCTCGACCACCTCGGCCACGCGGACCTGAAGTTTGGCACCGCCGCTCATTTGAACCTCACCACGCTTTCCGGCACCTGGCCGGGGTCCTCGGCGTCGATGTTGACGCCCTGGAAGGCGGCCATGCGCCGGGAATAATGGTCGCGGACAAAGAGGTTGAGCCCGCAATGGCTGCACTTGAACGGGTCGGTGGCCACGTTTTCGGTGATCCCCTTGCAATGCACGCATTGCACCCGGCGCAGGGTGGACCCGCGATGTTCCTTCTGGATCGAGGCGAAGGGGAAGCCCGTCGCCATGATCTCGCGTTCTGCCTGGCCGATCAGGCCTTCGGTGCCGGCGAGGTAGAACTGCGTCCCCATATGCGCATCCGCCAGCACCCGCACCAGACGCGGCAACAGCGCCGGAATGGTCGGCGCACGGAAGAACTGGGCGGCCCCCAACCCCTCCAGATTCCCCGAAAGGTCCGTGCCCGTCGGCCCCGGGCAATACATGACATGCGCGCCGGCCAGGATTTCCGAACGGTTGTTCGCCTTGGCCAGCATGTCGGTCACGGCCTCCGCGCCCTCATCGTCGGCGACGATCACATGCAGCTTGCCGGGCCGCGGCTCGAGCGGCGCATAGACGGGGCGCGAGCGCATCGAGGGGGCATTTACCGGGGTCAGTTCCACTTTCACGGGGTCAGTTCCCTTGGGTAGAAAGGGGCCCACCCCAAGGCGGGCCCCCGGAAGATCAGTCCTTGGCAGTGCGCCGCTTCTTTTCCACGTCGTAGAACGGCAGCGGCGCCGACACCGCCTTCAGCGGCCCATGCGTCCCGCAGCGCACCTCGACCTCGGTGCCGTTGTTGGCGCAATCCACATCGAGACGGGCGATCGCCACGACCCAGTCGTTCAGCGGCGAATACATCGGCTGCGTCACCACGCCGACCTTCTTGCCGTCCTTGAAGATCGGCGCGTTGCCCGGCACCTTCGTCTTGTCCGCAAATTTCAGACCCGAGATCTTGAAGCGTTCCTTGCCCTGCAGGCGGTAATGCTCCTCGGCCCCGCGGAAGCCGGTCTTGCCCTTGGTCACCGTCCAGTCGAGGCCCAGCTCCCACAGCGTGTCGCCGGGGCCTTCGTTCTCGAACGGATACATCTCGGAATTGTCGAAGGGGTAGAACAGCAGGTAGCTTTCCGCCCGCAGCATGTCGAGCGTGGTGAAGCGGCAGGGGATGATGCCCATGCTCGCGCCTTCCTCCAGGATTCGGTCCCAGATTTCCACCGCGTCCTGCCCGCGGCAGAAGATCTCATATCCCCGCTCGCCGGTATAGCCGGTGCGCGAGAGCGTGATCGGCTTGCCGAACAGCATCGCGGGCATGTGGCCCATGTAGGGCAGTTGGCGCACGCCGGGGATGTGCTTTTCCAGATAGTCCACCGCGAGGGGGCCTTGCAGCGACAGGTCGTGCAGGTTGTCGTCGAAGCGGATCGAGACATCGCGGCCGGTCGCAGCCATGGTCAGCTGCTCATGCCCCTGGCCCGAGCCATGCACCACGGTGTAGCTGTTCGGGCCGAAGCGGTAGATGATGCAGTCGTCGATGAACTTGCCCGCATCGTTCAGCATGCAGGCGTAAAGCGACTTGCCGGGCGCGATCTTCTCCGGGTCGCGGGTCGTGGCGCGGTCGATCACATGGGACGCCGCATGGCCGGTGATGTGGACCTTCTTCAGGCCCGAGACATCCATCAGCCCCGCCTTGGTGCGGATCGCCATGTATTCGGCGTTGGGGTCGCCCTTTTCATAGGACCAGGCGGTGCCCATCCCGCTCCAGTCCTCCAGGTTCGAGCCGAGGGCCCGGTGCCGGTCCATCAGTGCCGAGAAACGCCAGGAATTCGTCATGCGCAGTCCCTCCCAGTGGGCTTTGATTTTCGCCGAGTGTCGGGCGATTCCCGCCAGAAAGCAATAATGAAGTGCAACAATATTTCTTCTCAGAAAACATCCGCCCAGAAAAAAGGCCGCCTCGCGCGGCGGCCTTTTCCGTTGCGATTCAGCGGGTTCAGGCCGGCAGGACGAAGAACCAGTTCGCCCACAGCACCACGGCCGCACCGGCGATCAGCGCCAGGTAGGGCAGGAAACCCGCCTTCCTTTCGCCCATCTCGCCATAGGGCAGGCCCAGATCCTCATAGGCTTCCTTGGGGAACTTGCCCTTGTCCACGACGTAATGGCGATACCAGAACACCGGGAAGATCAGCGCCGCGAAGACAAGGCCGGACCACAGCGCGTTCTCGTAGCCCCAGACCTTGGCGCCCGCGCCCAGGAACAGGGCGTTGACGAAGGCGAGGATCGTGTTCAGCCCGATCAGCGCGGCTGGCGCCTTCCACGGCCGCTCCATGTGGGCGTTGTCGATCCGATGGATCCAGCCGGCGTTGAGGTTCAGGAAGTTGAACAGGATGTAGCCCACGTTCGAGATCGCGAGGACGTAGAAATACCCCGCCGCGTCCGAGGCCAGCGCCAGAAGGAAGATGTTGAAGGCCACATCCGTCCACATCGCCCGGCGCGGCACGCCGTGCTCGTTCAGCTTCGACAGGTAACGCGGCAGCCAGCCATCGCGCGAGCCCTGGTAGAGCGTGCGCGACGATCCGGCCATAGCGGTCATGATCGCCAGGAACAGCGCCATGATCATCAGGATGACAAAGATCTGGGTGATGACAGGGCCGCCACCGATCATGTTGCCCAGCGCCTCGCCGACGCCGGTGCCGTCGACGATGCCGGTGGCGAGCATCCCCTCCTGCCCCAGCACGCCCTGGAACGAGAACGGGATCAGGAAGAAGAACACCATGCACAGCAGGCCGGAATAGAAGATCGCCCGGAAGGTGTCGCGCTTGGGGTCCTTCAGCTCGCGGGTGTAGCAGACCGCCGTCTCGAAGCCGTAGGTGGACCAGGCCGCGATGTAGAGACCGCCCAGGAACAGCGTCCAGCCGCCGATGTTCCATTCGCCGTCCACGCCGGAATAGGCGGCCGTGGGCGGCACCAGGTTGGTGACGTTCATCCAGTCGATCGCCCCCGTCAGGATCGGCACCAGGCCGACCAGCAGAAGCGGTACCAGCACGATGATCGCCAGCCACTTCTGTGCCGCCGCCGTGTTGGCGATGCCCTTTTCCTGAATGGCCAGGATGATCAGCATCAGGATCACGCCGATCAGGAAGGTGGTGTTGAAATGCAGCGTCCCCAGCGCCGGAATCGTGATCTGGAACGCCTCGTAGGTCCTGAACCAGGGCGTCAGCGCCGAGACCGCATCCGCCGACGCGACCGCCTGGATCGCCTGCTCGACCGTCGCGCCGGCGTTGTTGGCGATGTATTCGGCAACCGCCGGCGTCTCGGCCGTATAGCTGGCCAGGTTCGCCGCCACCCAGTCCATCACCGGCTGGCTGTCGGCCAGCGGAATCGGGAACAAGGCATTCAGGATGTAGCCCGCGGCAATCGCGCAGCCCAGAGACAGCACCGGCGTCCAGGCGAACCAGTTGCACCAGACCGACAAGGGCGCGATCAGCTTGCCATAGCGCAGCCAGGCGGTCGCGCCATAGACCGAGGTGCCGCCCGACTTGTTGCCGAACATCCCCGCCATCTCGGCATAGGTGAAACTCTGCAGAAAACCCATCACCATCGAGATCATCCAGACCACGAAGGCCAACTTCCCCGTCGTCCCGGCGATCCCGCCGATCGAGAACAGCACCAGTGGCGGCACGCCGGCGGCAACCCAGAAGGCCCCTCTCCAGCTCAGCGCCCGGACCATCTGGCCCGATCCAGTTTCAGTCGTCATTCCCTCACTCCTGTTGGTCAGGCGGGACGGTCGGACCCTTCATGCCGCGGCACCGGAGCCTCGGCCCTTCCGCACCTGGATGGATGGCTTGTCTGACGCGATGGAAGTTGTTGTTCTGACCCGAAGGCTCTCCTCATCCGTCGCCGTTGCATCGCGGTCAAAGGGCCTTGCGCCTGCGACCGGATGCCGCGAAAGTAAACATGCCTTTGCGGCTTTGGCGAGAAGAATTTCATCAGAGCGAAAATTTGTTTCCCCGCCGAATCGCCCGTTTCCCTCGACCGCCCACGCAAAAGGGCCCCGGATCGACCGGGGACCTTGCCGTTCTGCGCCCTGTTCCGGGCGGTCAGCCGGTCTTGCGGTAGGCGGCCTTCTCGTGCCGTGCCCCGAAGACCAGGGCGGCGATGCACAGCGCCATCGACAGGGCCAGCCAGAAGGCCTCGCTGCCCATGCCCGCGTAATAGGCGCCTTCCACGGCAGCCCAGCCGGTGATGTCGGTTCCGATCATGTCCTTCCTCCTGTCGTCATTGCGCCGGGGTCACCGGCCCGCGTGCCGGCTCGCCCAGGATTTCGGGATAGGCGACGGCCGGGACCTTCACCTTGTCGAGGCCCAGCACCTCGGCCTCTTTCGGCACGCGCAGGAAGCCAAGCTTGCTCAGCACCAGCGACACGACATAGCCCGGCACGAAGCCCAGAAGGACCATCACCACCGCGCCGCCCAGCTGGCCCAGCAGAGAGATCGCCGGCGCCCCCTCGGAGGTCAGCGCCGGATAGCCGCTGGCGAAGATGCCCACCGCCACGACACCCCAGACCCCGACGACCCCGTGCAGCGCCACCGCCCCCACCGCGTCGTCGATCCGCAGCCGTTCGACATAGCGCGAGGCGAGCGGCATGATGACCCCCCCGATGGCGGCGATCACGAAGGCCATCGGCGGCCAGTAGAGGTCCAGCCCCGCCGCGACCGAGATGATCCCGCCCAGCGCGCCCGACATCATCCAGAACGGGCCGTGCGTCACCACCCAGGCCGCGATCGCGCCCCCGGCAAAGCCCATCAGGATGTTGAAGGTCATCGCCGACAGGGTGACCGGCGTGCCGTAGATCGTGGCGAAGATGCCCGAGCCCCAGGACCAGGGCTCGCCCGGGAAGATCACGCAGGCCATGAGGAAGCCCCAGAAGCCCGCGATGATCAGCATCAGCCCGACCAGCGTCGCCGGCAGCGAATGGCCGGGTATCGAATTGGCCGTGCCGTCCGGGTTGAACTTGCCAATCCGCGCACCGAGGTTGATGAGCACCCCCAGCGTGAAGAACCCCGCGATCGCATGCACCACACCCGAGGCGCCGAAGTCGTGGTAGCCGAGGCTCGTCACCAGCCAGCCGTCCGCATGCCAGCCCCAGGCCGCGCCCAGGATCCAGACGAAGCTGCCCAGCACGATGGCCAGGATCGTGAAGCCGACGATCTGGATCCGCTCGATCAGGCTGCCCGACATGATGCTGGCCGTGGTGGCCGCGAACATGGCGAAGGCGCCGAAGAACACCCCCGTCGCGCTGTCCGCGACGCTCGGCCCCATGACCTGCCCCACCGGGCTCGCCGCGCCCACCGCGTAGTCCCAGCCCGAGATGCCGGCCGGGCCTTCCGACATCGACAGGCCGGTCGGGAAGGCCCAGTAGATGAACCATCCCGCATAGTAGAAAGTCGGGATGATGAAAGCGAAGGCAAGGATGTTCTTGATCCCCGAGGCCAGTGCGTTCTTGGCGCGCGAGGCCCCCATCTCGTAGGACAGGAACCCGGCGTGGATCAGCACCATCAACGGGATGGTGACGTAGTAGAAGGTCTCGGCGGCGGTCCGGTTCAACCCGGCCGTTGCATCCTTCAAATTGGCAAGCTCCGCCGTGAGGGCGGCAATCTGTTCTTCCATGCGTTCACTCCCCAGCTGGTCCGCTTCCCCCTGTTGCGCCGGGGGATTTCCGCCGAGACTAGACACAGGCCAGGCTGTGCGGGTCCAACAATTGTCATTTGCGGCAACTTTATTTCAAGACAAGTTCTGGTTTCGACATTTTATGACCAAATGATGCGCAGACAGGCACGGGTTTGCGTGAATTTTCGGCAGGTTCTGTCTGGCGGAAACGAAAAGGCCCCGGACTGCGCCGGGGCCTTCGCATGCGGGAACGGACGGATCAGTTCCGCAGATAGCTTTCCATCGAATCCTCCAGCGCGTCCTTCCAGGGCGTGTGGTGGACCGGCGCCATGGTCCCGGTGATGACCGACTTGTAGGCGTTGTTGCGGAAGCCCATGATGTCCTGCTTCTTGTGCTCCTTCCACTCGAAGAAGGCCTCGCAGGCGCCGTCCACGTCGAAGGACGGATAGTCGGTCTCGGCGATCAGCTCCTTCACATAGTCGCCCTGGTAGTGGATCGCGTCGTGGGCGTCCTTGCCGGCGTCCTCGGCCGCGACCCGGTCCTCGACATCCTTCAGAAGCACCGCCTTGTCCTCGGGAATCTTGATCTTGCCCATGATCGCGTCGCGAATCCACCAGGCCTGGGCGTCGAACATGTTGAAGGTGAACCACTGGTCCTGCATGCCGATGTAGAACAGCTTCGGATTGTGGACCCAGACCACGCCCTTGTAGAGGTCGGCCGTCGCCAGCCGGTTCGCCGTCTTCAGCCGCAGATCGTCCGGCAGGAACGGGAAGTGGTGCTTGTAGCCGGTGCACAGGATGATCGCATCGACCTTCTTGGACGTGCCGTCGGCGAAATAGGCGGTGTTTTCGTCCACCCGCTCCAGCTTGGGCACCTCCTTGAAGTTGTCCGGCCACTTGAACCCCATCGGCGCGTGGCGATAGGCCACGGTCACCGACTTCGCCCCGTATTTCCAGCACTGGCTGCCGATGTCCTCGGCCGAATAGGACGAGCCCAGAAGCAGGATGTCCTTGCCCGCGAACTCGCGCGCGTCGCGGAAGTCGTGGGCGTGCAGGACACGGCCGTTGAACTTGTCGAAGCCGGGGTATTCCGGGACGTTCGGTACGCTGAAGTGGCCCGTGGCCACGACGACGTTGTCGAATTCCTCGTCATACATCCGGTCGTTCTTCAGATCATGCGCGGTGACGGTGAAGTTGCCCTTGTCCTTGTTGTAGCGCACCATCCGCACCGTCGTGCTGAACCGGATCCAGTCGCGCACGCCGGCCTTCTTCACCCGGCCTTCGATGTAGTCGAACAGCACGGCGCGCGGAGGGTAGCTGGCGATCTGCTTGCCGAAATGCTCCTCGAAGGAATAGTCGGCGAATTCCAGACCCTCCTTCGGGCCGTTCGACCAGAGATAGCGGTACATGCTGCAATGCACCGGCTCGCCATGTTCATCGAGACCCGTCCGCCAGGTGTAGTTCCACAGGCCGCCCCAGTTCGACTGCTTCTCGAAGCAGACCACCTCGGGAATCGCCTCGCCCTTGGCCTTTGCCGACTGGAACGCGCGCAGTTGCGCAAGGCCCGAGGGGCCTGCTCCGATGACGGCTACTCTCTTTGTCATGTTCAACCTCCGGATGCTGGATTCGTGCCGGCCCTGGCGGCGCCGGTTTTTCGCTAGCCTAGTGACAGAGTTGCGCCTGTGTCAAATCTTCTTCCTGTTGGTAAACAAACCAACCCCCGGCTGCGGACGGCGCCGGGGGTCGATCTGGCAGGGCTTGCCCGAACTCTAGGCAGAGGTGGGGTCAGCGGGCAATGGTCACCGTGCAATGCGCCCGCGAGGCGACTTCGCTGGCGACCGAGCCCAGAACCAGCCGCTGCAAGCCGCGCTTGTCGCCGGTGCCCATCACGATATGGGTGTAGCCGTTCTGTTCGGCATAGGCGATGATCGCCGGCGCGGCCTCGCGGGCCACGACTTCCAGCGTCCCGACATCGGTCGCGCCCTCGCGGCGGGCCAGCGCCTCGGCATCGTCGAGGATCTTCTTCACCTCCTCGGCCTTCCAGTGGCTGATGGTCGGCCCGCGGAACCCGCCATGGGCGATGTTGACCGCGCAGATGGTCAGGTGGCCCCCGGTGGCCTTGGCGACCTCGGCGGCAAGCATCACACCGACAGTCGCGTGGTCGGATCCATCGGTCGGGCAGAGAATCTTGCTTGTCATGATGTCCATTCCCCTCTCGGTTACTGGACAGAGAGGGCCATGAAACGCCACACTCCGCCTTGACCTGCGTCAAGAAAGTTTACCACCAGGCAAATTACCGGAGCCCGCCATGCAGCCGATCGACCCCAAGGACCGCCGGATCGCCAATATCCGCTCGGCCGCTTTCACGCCTTTCGTCTACCCGGATGGTGTCGCCCTGGGTGACGCGGTCCTGCAACTGGACGACGGGCAGCCGCTGGGCGTGGGCTTCCACGTCTACCGGATGCCCCCGGGCATGACGACGCGCGGCCATCGCCACAACGGGCATGAGCAGTTCCTGATCCTGGAAGGCGAGTTGATCGAAAGCGACGGCACGGTCCTGCGGGCGGGGGACATGGTGTTCTACCGCGACGGGACCGAACACAATTCCCATACGCCGAACGGCTGCCTGCTGGCCGTCCACATCGCCGCGCCGGAAACGCCTGTGGAGTGATCCCTGGTCAGGCCACGGCCTGCGCCCCGGTGATCTCGACCAGCGAGCCGCACATGAAGGCCGCCTCTTCCGAGGCGAGGAAGGCGACAAGCGCCGCCACATCCTCGGGCCTCCCGATCCGCCCGAACGGGACCAGCCTGTCGAGATTGGCGATGGTGCGGCCCGACCGCCTGACCCCGGCTTCCAGCATCGGCGTGTGGATCTCTCCGGGGCAGACCGCATTCACCCGGATCTTCTGCGGGGCATAAGTCCCGTGCCAGGTTCTGGGTAAAGCTGGCCACCGCCGCCTTGGTCACGTTGTAGGCGATGTGGTTCGGCGCCGGATGCAGGCCCCATTGCGAGGCGGTGTTGACGATGGCCCCTCCGCCTTGCGCGATCATCGACGGCAGGGCCGCCTGGCACAGGTGGAACATGGCGTCGATGTTGACCGCAAAGGACAGATCCCAGTCTTCCACCGTCAGGCTCAAGAGCGGCCCGCGCCGGTTGATCCCGGCATTGATGATGTGACCGCCCCCCGACGGCATCGATGTGCCAAGGTGGGTCTGCGAGG
>NZ_VMDU01000009.1 GCF_008271465.1 Tabrizicola flagellatus
GAAAGACCCCCGGACCGAATCCTACATCACCGGCCGCATCGGCTAAGGAGCCCGACGATGACCGAAAGCGACCAGCACATCCTCTCGGCCTTCGACCGGGATCTCGAGGCCCTGCAGGCCCATTTCATCCGCCTGTCCGGCCTGGCCGAAACCGCGCTGACCGAGGCCGCCAGGGCGCTCGAGACCCATGACCTCGCCGCCGCCGACAAGGTGATCGCCGCCGACGCCGCCATCGACGAGCTGGAAGAGTTCATCCAGATGGAGGCCGCCAGCATCATCGCCCGCCGCGCGCCGACCGCCGTTGACCTGCGCCGCCTCCTCGCGGTGATGCGGGCCGCCCACAGCCTGGAACGGGTCGGCGACTATGCCAAGAACGTGGCCAAGCGCACCCGCGTCCTGCCGCCGTCCGCCCCCGTGGAAGGCCACGCCGGCACGATCCGCCGCATGTGCGCGCTCGTCGTCCGCCTTCTGGACGAGGCCACCCGCGCGCTGGTGACGAAGGATGCGGACCTTGCCGCCTCGGTGCGCAAGCGCGATCTCGATATCGACCAGATGTACAACACCCTGTTCCGCTCGCTCTTCACCTACATGATGGAAAGCCCGGCCAACATCGGACCGTCGATGCACCTGCATTTCATCGCCAAGAACATCGAACGCGCCGGAGACCACGCCACGACCATCGCCGAACAGGCGCTCTATCTCGCCACCGGCGCCCTGCCCAGCGATCCCCGCCCCAAGGCCGGCCTCGACGTCGAGGGCTGATCCGACCCGACACCGGACAGCATGAGCCCGCCATGGCCCTTGCCACGGCGGGCGTCCTGGTTTCATCTGTCCGCAAATATCCCCGCCGGAGGCACGTCCGAGCCGGTTGTGCCGCAGGCACAGAGGCGAGACGAAGGCTCGCGCGGAACGCGCTCGATTCACCCGCCGCCAAGGCCAGCAGGACCCGACGATGACCCACTTTCGCCACCGCAAGTTCAACACCCGCGACACCTACCCCGAACAGAAGCTCGACAACGACCTCGCCCAGGCCGTGGTGGCGCGCGGCCGGATCGTGTTCCTGCGCGGCCAGTGCCCTCAGGACCTGGACACCGCGAAGGACATCGGCAGCCATGACCCGGTCGAACAGACCCACAAGGTGATGCAGAACATCCGCCAGCTGCTGGAAGAGGTCGGCGGCCGGATGGAGCATCTCTGCAAGATCGTCGTCTACCTCACCGACGTCCGCCACCGCGAGGCGGTCTATCGCACCATGGGCGAATACATCAGGGGCGTGCATCCGGTCTCGACCGGGGTCGTCGTTACCGCGCTCGCGCGCCCCTCCTGGCTCGTGGAGATCGACGGCACCGCCGTCATCCCGGACGAAGAGTGAAGGGCGGCGCATGACCTTCTCCATCGTCGCCCGCTGCGCCCGGACCGGGCAGTTCGGCATGGCCATCTCCTCGTCCTCCCCCGCCGTCGCGGCGCGCTGCACCCATGTCCGGGCCGGCGTCGGCGCGGTCGCCAGCCAGAACATCACCGACCCGGCGCTCGGGCCGCTCATGCTCGACCAGCTCGAGGCCGGGCTTTCCGCCGCCGAGGCGCTGGCCGCCGTCGCGGACGGCCGCCCGCATATAGACTATCGCCAGCTTCTGGTGGTCGATGCCGCGGGCCGGACGGCCATCCATTCCGGTCGCCAGGTGCTGGGCCTCTGGGGCGAGGCCCGCGCCACCGATTGCGCCGCCGGGGGAAACCTGCTGGCGGGTGAGCTGGTGCCCATGGCTATGGTCGAGGCCTTCACCGGGGCGACGGGGCATCTGGGGGAACGGCTGATGCGGGCGCTCGAGGCCGGGCTTGCCGCCGGGGGCGAGGCCGGGCCGGTCCATTCGGCCGGGCTGAAGGTCGCCGACCGGTTGTCTTGGCCGGTGGTGGACTTGCGGATCGACTGGGCAGACAACCCCATCGGCATGCTGCGCGCGGCCTGGGATGTCTATGCGCCGCAGATGGCGGCCTACGTCCAGCGCGCCGAGGATCCGACCCTTGCCCCCTCCTACGGGGTGCCGGGAGATGAATAGGTCCGGTCTGTCCACGGTGGACATTTCCAAAAGTCACATGGGAATCAAGAACATGCTCGCGGACGTTTACGGAAGCTTAACCCTGGGGAAAGGGGCTTGCGCATGACCGAAACCGTCCACACGCTGGTCATAGGCGGCGGCCAGGCGGGGGTTGCTGCGTCGGCCCACTTGCAGAAGCACGGCATCCCCCACCTCGTCCTCGAACGCGACCGCATCGCCGAACGCTGGCGCAGCTGGCGCTGGGACAGCCTGGTCGCGAACGGCCCCGCCTGGCACGACCGCTTCCCCGAAGCCGAGTTCGAAGGGATCGACCCCGAGGCCTTCGCCCCAAAGGAGGCGGTCGCCGACTATTTCGAACGTTTCGCCCGCGACCGCGCCCTGCCGGTCCGCACGGGGGTGGAAGTGACCCGGCTGGAACGCAGCGGCGACGGCTTCCGCGCCACCACCTCGGCTGGCCCGGTCGAGGCGCGGAACGTCATCGTCGCGACCGGCCCGTTCCAGGTGCCGGTCATCCCGACCGCGATCTCCGACCCCGGGATCACCCAGCTCCATTCCAACAGCTACCGCAACCCCGGCGCGCTGCCAGAGGGCGCAGTGCTGGTGGTCGGCGCCGGATCCTCGGGCGCGCAGATCGCCGAGGAACTGGTGCGCGCGGGGCGGCGGGTGTATCTCTCGGTCGGCCCGCACGACCGCCCGCCGCGCCGCTACCGGGGGCAGGATTTCGTCTGGTGGCTGGGCAAGCTCGGCAAGTGGGACATGAAGGCGCCCACGCCGGGAACCGAACACATCACCATCGCCGTCTCGGGCGCCTATGGCGGGCACACGATGGACTTCCGCCGCCTGGCGGGCCTCGGCGTCACGCTCCTCGGCCGGGCCGGCGCCTGCACCGACGGCGTCCTGCAGCTGGCCGACGACCTGCAAGCCAACATGGAGGCCGGGGACCGCAACTACCTTTCGGTGCTCGACGAGGCCGACGCCTATGCCGCAGCCCATGGCCTCGACCTGCCCGAGGAACCTCAGGCGCGGCAGCTCGGGCCCCTGCCCGACTGCGTGACCAATCCGATCCTCGCCCTGGATCTGAAATCCGCCGGCATCTCGACCGTGATCTGGGCCACCGGCTTCCGGCTGGATTTCGGCTGGATCGATCTCGACATCTTCCGCCCCGACGGCCGCCCGCGCCACCAGGACGGCGTGACCGAGGTGCCCGGGCTCTACTTCATCGGCCTGCCCTGGCTGTCCTGCCGGGGGTCCGCCTTCATCTGGGGCGCCTGGACCGACGCCGAACGGCTGGCCGCGCATATCGCCGCGCGCGGATGAACGCCGCGACAGAGGTCGCGGATCGTGGCAGACTGTCGCGGCGCAGCCCCTGAGGCCGACCATGCGACTCATCCCTGCCCTGACCCTTTCGGCGATGCTGGCGGCCTGTGCCAGCGTGAACTACGGCACCATCGACGAAGGCACATTCTCAGGAGAAGTCGCGGTTGTCTGGCTGCGCGGCACCGCATCGCTGGGCGACGGCACCTTCATCTATGTGCCGACTCCGAACCGACCTCTGACCTTCACCCGACCAGAGGGCGAAACTGCCGGAAAGACCATCACGCCGCCGATGATGTACACGGACGGCGGCTCGGTGCCGGGTCTGGCCCGTGCCTTCCGCGGCTTCACCCCCTGGAACTATGGCCCGGCCTATATCGTGCATGACTGGGTGTTCATGGCCCGCCAGTGCCTGAACGCGGGCAGGACCGATCCGGTCTATCGGGCACTTGAGGATCTGACCTTCCAGGACTCGGCCGAGATCATCGCAGAAAGCATCAAGGCGCTGGAGACATCGGGGCGCGTCAAGGCGGGCGACATCTCGGGGCCGGGTGTCACCTATGCGGTCACCAGCCCCTTTTCGCACGCGCTGTGGCGCAAGGCCGCCTGCGAGGAAGTGACGCCCGGACATCGCAGCATGGCGCTGGAAGCCGTCGGCCGCAAACCCGAGGTCGGCGATGCCTCGCGCCTGCGCATCCTGGCCGGACCGGACGGCGCCCGGCAGGCGGCGCAGGCCGTGGTGGTGGCGGTCTCGCGTTTCGACGAATGAACCTCAGGACGCCTTCAGGACACCCCGGTCGATCTGGTCCTGCTCGATCGATTCGAAGAGCGCGCGGAAGTTTCCTTCGCCGAACCCCTCGTCGCCCTTGCGCTGGATGAACTCGAAGAAGATCGGTCCGATCACGGTCTTCGAGAAGATCTGCAACAGGATCTTCGTCTCGCCCCCGTCCACGACCCCCTCGCCGTCGATCAGGATGCCGTGCTTCGCCAGCTTCTCGATCGGCTCCTCATGCCCCGCGACGCGGGATTTCGACAGCTCGTAATAGGCCACCGGCGGCTTCGGCATGAACTTCAGCCCCGCCTCGGCGATGGCATCGGTCGAGGCATAGATGTCGTCGGTGCCGACCGCGATGTGCTGGATCCCCTCGCCCTTGTAGCGCTTGAGATATTCCACGATCTGTCCGGTCTCGCCGCGATCCTCGTTGATCGGGATGCGGATGCGGCCGCAGGGGCTGGTCAGCGCGCGGGAGTGGAGACCGGTATATTTGCCCTCGATGTCGAAAAACCGGATCTGGCGGAAGTTGAACAGCCGGCCGTAGAAGTCGAACCAGGTGTCCATGTTGCCGCGATGGACATTGTGGGTCAGGTGGTCGAGGTAGTGGAAGCCCACCCCCTTCGGCTTCGGGGGTCCGATCCAGTCGAACTCGGCGTCGTAGGGGTTCGCATCGCCGTAGCGGTCGGTGAAATAGATCAGCGAGCCGCCGATGCCGACGATCGCCGGAAGGTCCAGGGTTTTCTGCGGTCCTTCAAAGGGTTCCGCGCCGTTCTTCACGGCATGGTTGAAGGCATGCGCCGCATCCGCCACCCGCCAGCCCATCGCCGGCGCGCAGGGGCCGTGCTCATCGACGAAGCGGCGGGCATGGCTGCCGGGCTCGTCGTTCAGGATGTAGGTGATGTCGCCCTGCTGCCAGAGCTCCACCGCCTTGGTCCGGTGGCGGGCCGTCAGGCTGTAGCCCATCTTCGCGAACAGCGAACGCAACTCGTCCGGGTTCGGATGGGCGAATTCGACGAATTCGAAGCCATCGGTCCCGGCGGGGTTCTCGGCCGAGATCACGGCGCGGGGGGCGGTGTGCGGAAAGGGACCCATGGCTGCCTCCGGTCAGGGGGTTATGCGCATAATCTGGCACGGATCCGGCGCCGATGGCGCGCATCTTTCGGCTTGAAATCGTGTGAACATGCGCGATCCTGTCGCAATATGAACGTTTCGCGCGAAAGTATCGCATGCTGGACGAAACCGATTCCCGCCTTCTCGCCGCTGTGCAGGCCGATGCCCGGATCACCGCCGAGGACCTGGGCGCGCGGCTGAACCTGTCGGCAAGCCAGGCCGCCCGCCGCCGCGCGCGGCTGGAGGCCGAGGGCGTGATCGCCGGCTACAGCGCCCGGCTGTCGCCCGAGCGGCTGGGGCTGGCGGTGCAGGCCTTCGTCAGCGTGCAGATGGCCGACCATGCCCCCGAGACCGCTGCCGCCTTCCTGCGCCTGATCGCCACCCTGCCCGAGGTCACGGCCTGCTGGACCCTGACCGGCGAGGCCGACTACCTCCTGCGGGTCTGGTGCACCGACCTGGCCGCACTGAACGACCTGATCCACCACCGCCTGTTGCCGAACCCTGCTGTCGCCCGGGTGCAAAGCCAGATCGTGATGGCGCAACCCAAGCCCGATTCGGGGTTACCCGTCTGACGCGGGCAGGCAGCGCGAGAGCACGGCGCGGATCATCGCCTCACGCTCCTCGGGCGATTTTCCCTGCAAGGTTCGCATCTTCTGGCCGGCAGAGAGATCGGCAATACCGTGGCTGGTGGCCCAGAGCGCGATCACGTCGGTCTCTCCTCCGCCCAGCGTGGCGACCAGTCCGACAAGGTGGTCGTAGGCCCGGTTCGCAGCGGCAAGCAGATCGGGCGCGGCAAAATCGGGCCGGGCCGAGGAGAAGATCAGCCGGAACAGCGCCGGTCGGGCCAGCGCGAACTCCAGATAGCCGAGCCCCGCCCGGACCGCCCGGTCACGATCGTCCGTCGCCCCCACCTCGCGCGCATCCAGCGTATCCTGGAACCGGGTGAACCCTTCCGTGGCCAGCGCCGTCAGAAGGCCGACCGTGTCGCCGAAATGATGCGCCGGGGCGGCATGGCTGACCCCGGCCCGCTTGGCCACCGAGCGCAGGGAAAACCCCTCGACGCCCTTCTCGGTCAACTCCTCCTCGGCCGCCGTCAGCAGGGCCGCCCGCAGATCGCCGTGGTGATAGGGTCTTTCCGCCATGCCCAAGGCGTAACGCCCAATCTTTCCATCGTAAAGATTTTTCTTGACGCTCCGCCGCGCGGCGGCTAATCCTGACACTGTAAAGATGCGAGGCTGCAATGACCCCCGACGCCTTGTTCCAGATCGCCAATCCCCTCGCCCTCCTGGGCTGGCTGGCGCTGCTTGCCAGCCCGCTGGCACCCCGGGCCGCGCACGCCGTGGCCGGGGCGGCAATCCCGCTTCTGTTGTCGCTCGCCTATGCCGGGCTGGTCCTGGCCTTCTGGTGGCAGGCGCCGGGCGGCTTCGGGTCGCTGCCCGAGGTGATGCGGCTTTTCACCCACCCCCAGATCGCGCTGGCGGGCTGGCTGCATTACCTGGCCTTCGACCTCTTCCTCGGCGCCTGGGAGGTCCGCACCGCCCGGGCCGAGGGCATCCCGCACTGGGCGCTGGTCCCCTGCCTTGTCCTGACCTTCCTCTTCGGTCCCGCGGGCCTGCTGGCCTTCGCGATCCTGCGTTTCACCCTTGTCCGAAAGGTCCTGCCATGACCGCCACCCTCACCGCCCCTCGCCTTGCCGTCCTGTCGCGGCCCGACCCCCTGCTCCTGCGTCTGACCTGGTTCGTCGCGCTGACCGCGCTGCCCCTGATGGTGGCCTCCGGGCTGGACGGCCGGCTGTTCCAAGGCGACGACATCTGGCTGAAGCCGCTGAAGTTCCACCTTGCGCTGGTGGTCTATACCGGCACGCTGGCGCTCTTCGGGATGCTCTTGCCCGCGGGCAGCCTCGCCTCGCGCCGCTGGCGTCTCTACCTCGGGCTCGTCACTGCCTGCACCCTGGCCGAGCTTCTCTGGATCGACGGCGCGGCGGCGCTGGGGACGGCCTCGCATTTCAACACGACGGGCTTCGGTTCGGCGCTTTACCCTCTGATGGGGCTCGCCGCCGTCATCCTGACCTCGCTGTCGCTGGCGATGGGGCTGCTGTTCTGGCGCGAGCGGCAGGATGCGCTGCACCTGTCGATCGCGCTGGGTCTGATCCTGACCTTCGTGCTGACCGTCCCGGCCGCGGGAACGCTGGCGAACAACCCCGGCCACCTCGTCGGCACGCCGGTGACCGGCGCGCGCTTTCCCTTCTTCGGCTGGTCGGCCGAGGTCGGGGACCTGCGCCTGCCGCATTTCCTGGCCACCCACGCGATGCACGCGGTTCCGCTGGCCGGGCTGACCGGCAACCGCACCGCAGTCTGGGCCACGGCGGCCGGCTTCACCGCGCTGGTCGGCTGGTGCCTTGTCCGCGCGCTTCAGGGTCTGCCGCCCTTCTGACTTTCCCTCCGGCGCGGGTCACGCTAGAACCCGCGCGGACAAGGGGATGAGCCACATGCCGATGGAAAAGACCTTCAACGCCGCCGAGGCCGAAGCCCGCATCTCGAAGCTCTGGCTCGACGCCAGGGCCTTCCGCGCCGGCGCCAATGCCAGGCCGGGGCGCCCCACCTTTTCCGTCATGATCCCGCCGCCGAACGTTACCGGCAGCCTTCACATGGGCCATGCCTTCAACAACACGCTGCAGGACATCCTGACGCGCTGGCACCGGATGCAGGGCGACGACACGCTCTGGCAGCCGGGGACGGATCATGCCGGGATCGCGACCCAGATGGTGACCGAGCGGGAGATGGCGCTGAACCAGGAACCCGACCGCCGCACCATGGGGCGCGAGAAATTCACCGCAAGGGTCTGGGAACAGAAGAGAAAGTCGCGCGGGACGATCATCGGCCAGTTGCAGCGGCTGGGCGCTTCCTGCGACTGGGACCGCGAAGCCTTCACCATGTCCGGCGCCCCCGGCGCACCGGCGGGCGAGGAAGGCAACTTCCACGATGCCGTCATCAAGGTCTTCGTCGATCTCTACAACAAGGGCCTGATCTACCGCGGCAAGCGGCTGGTGAACTGGGATCCGCATTTCGAGACGGCCATCTCGGACCTCGAGGTCGAGAACATCGAGGTCCCCGGCCACATGTGGCATTTCAAGTATCCGCTCGCGGGCGGAGAGACCTACATCTACCGCGAGAAGGATGCAGAGGGGAACGTCACCTTCGAGGAAGAGCGCGACTATATCAGCATCGCCACCACCCGGCCCGAGACGATGCTGGGCGACGGCGCGGTCGCGGTTCATCCATCGGATGAACGTTACGCGCCAATTGTCGGGAAACTCTGCGAAATTCCGGTGGGACCGAAAGAGCACCGCCGCCTGATCCCGATCATCGCCGACGAATACCCCGACCCCAATTTCGGCTCGGGCGCGGTGAAGATCACCGGGGCGCATGATTTCAACGACTATGGCGTGGCCAAGCGCGCGGGCATCCCCTGCTATCGCCTGATGGACACCCGCGCCCGGATGCGCGACGACGGCCTGCCCTACGCCGAAGCCGCCGAGATCGCGGGCCGCATGTCCCGAGCCTGGCTGGTGGCCAAGGGCTACGCCACCCCCGGCATCGCCGAACAGCCCTTCGAGCTGACCGAGACCGAGATCGACGCCCTGAACCTCGTCCCCGACGAATTGCGCGGGCTGGACCGGTACGAGGCCCGCAAGCGCGTGGTCGAGCAGATCACGGCCGAGGGGCTGGCGGTCACTCACCTGAAGAAATCCGTCGACAAGGAAACCGGCGCCGAGCACCTGGAGCGGGTGCCGTATGTCGAAGCGAAGCCGATCATGCAGCCCTTCGGCGACCGCTCGAAGGTGGTGATCGAGCCGATGCTGACCGACCAGTGGTTCGTCGATACCGCCAAGATTGTCGGCCCCGCGCTCGACGCGGTGCGGACGGGCCGGACGAAGATCATCCCGCCCTCGGGCGAGAAGACCTATTATCACTGGCTGGAAAACATCGAGCCCTGGTGCATCAGCCGCCAGCTGTGGTGGGGGCATCAGATCCCGGTGTGGTATGGCCTTGACTTGTCCGCCCCCGGCTTCCGCGACGACGAGGGCGATGAGGCGCTGGACGAGGTGGAAATCCTCCGCGTCCTCGGCGACGGCGGATATGTCCAGCGCGAGGCGATTTACCATTGCGCGGCCGATGTCGGGTCGGTGACGGAACGCTTCCGCGACAGTCTGGCCACCCTGCCCCATCCGCTGAACCATGCGCGCATCGTGGAAGTCGCCGACCGCGCGGCGGCGGTAGAGGCCCTTGCCGCCTCGCTTGCGGCTTACGAGGTAGAGCAGGACGCGACCAGGCTGGTCTACCCGATCTGGCGCGACGAGGATGTGCTGGACACCTGGTTCTCCTCCGGCCTCTGGCCGATCGGCACGCTCGGCTGGCCGGAACCCACGCCGGAACTGAAGAAATACTTCCCCACCTCGGTCCTCGTGACCGGGCAGGACATCCTCTTCTTCTGGGTCGCCCGGATGATGATGATGCAGTTGGCCGTGGTGAACGACGTGCCCTTCCGCACCGTCTACCTGCATGGCCTCGTCCGCGACGCCAAGGGCAAGAAGATGTCGAAGTCCTTGGGCAACGTCATCGACCCCCTGGAGATCATCGACGAATACGGCGCCGATGCGCTGCGGTTCGCCAATGCGGCAATGGCCTCGCTGGGTGGCGTGCTGAAGCTCGACACCCAGCGCATCGCGGGCTACCGCAACTTCGGCACCAAGCTCTGGAACGCCTGCCGCTTTGCCGAGATGAACGGGGTCTGGGAAGGTCACGCGACCGGCCCCGCCCCCAGCCCCAAGGCCACCGCGAACAAGTGGATCATCGGCGAAACCGCCAGGGCTCTGGCCGAGGTCAACGAGGCGCTGGAGAACTTCCGCTTCGACCAGGCGGCGGATGCGCTGTACAAATTCGTCTGGGGCAAGGTCTGCGACTGGTATGTCGAATTCGCCAAGCCCCTGTTCGACGGCCCCGACGCGCAGGAAACCCGCCAGACCATGGCCTGGGTCCTCGACCAGTCGATGATCCTGCTGCACCCCTTCATGCCCTTCATCACCGAGGAACTCTGGGGCACCACCGGCAAACGCGAGAAACTCCTGGTCCACACCGACTGGCCGGAGCTTCCCGCCAGCCTGATCGACCGCGACGCGGAACGCGAAATGACCTTCGTCACCCAGCTCATCGACGACATCCGATCGGCCCGCGCGCAGGTCCATGTCCCCGTGGGCCTGAAGGCCGACCTGGTGGCGACCAGCCTGACCGACGAGGCCCGCGCGGCCTTCCAGAGGAACGAGGCGCTCATCAAGCGCCTCGCCCGGGTGGACAATGTCACCGAAGGCGCGGCCCCCAAGGGCAGCATCGCCGTGGCAGCCGAAGGCGCGGCCTTCGCGATCCCGCTGGAGGGTCTGATCGACATCGCCGAGGAGAAATCCCGCCTGCAAAAGGCGCTGGACAAGCTGATGAAGGAGATCGGCGGCCTCAAGGGCCGGCTGGAGAACCCGAACTTCGTCAAGTCGGCCCCAGAGGACGTGGTGATGGAGGCGACCTCGAACCTCGAGGCGCGGCAGGACGAGGCACAGAAGATCCGCGAAGCGTTGGCCCGCCTGGCCGATCTGGGGTAAGGAAGTCGGACCCAAGCCTTTCCGGGGCCGATGCGTCACAACGATGCCAACCCCGGAAAGGATCCACCCATGCGCCTTGCCCTCGCCATCCTTGCCTTTTCCAGCCTTGCCTCATCCTCCGGCGCCTTGACACCGGAGGTCTTTCCGCAGTTGCGCCTTCCCGGCGGCGAGCCGACGAGGGTTCCGGGGACCGACATCACGCTGACCCTGACCGAGGTCGAGGATCAGCGCTGCCCGACCGGGGTGGATTGCGTCTGGGAGGGGATGATCCGGGTCCATCTTGCCGTCATGCACGATGGGGCAGTTCAGGACATCACGCTCTGCAACCGCTGCGAGGATGCTGCGGATCTTTCCGCAGCCGCGGGACAAACCTTCGGACTCGTCGGTCTTGCGCCCTCGACAGAAGCGCTGGCCAAGCTGGGCAGGACGCCCGAGTTGACCGATTACACGCTGACGGTGAACTACGGCCCGGCAGACTGAGACCTTGCTCCTGCCGGTGGAACCGGTCACAGTCGGGCTGGGAGGCGTTGCGATGTCCTGGCTCTCGCGTCTTGCGGAACGGCAGATCCAGAAGGCCCGTCTGAAGGGGCAGTTGCAGGGGCTTGAGGGCGAAGGCAAGCCGCTGCCCGACCGGCCGGGCGATGCCTTTGTCTCTCCCGGAGATGCGGTGGGGTTCCGCATCATGGCGCAGGCGGGGGTCCTGCCCGAGGAGATCACCCTGAAGAAACAGGTCGCCGCCCAGCGGGAGCGGCTCCAGGCCCTGACCGACGAAGCCGAGCGCAAGGCCGCGATGGCCGAACTGGCACGGCTGGAGATGTTGCAGGCCATTGCCGAGGAATCGCGCCGCAGGTTCCTGCGCTGAGGCTTGCGTGTCGCCCCCGGCCCGTGCCAGCCTCCCGGCCATGAGCCGTTTCCTGACCCACCATGCCGCCGCCCTTCCCTCCACCGTTCCCTTCACCGGCCCCGAGGCGCTGGAGCGCAGGACCGGCATCCCCTTCCGCGCCCGGCTTGGGGCGAACGAAAGCCTGTTCGGCCCCTCCCCCCGGGCCATCGCCGCGATGAAGGCGGTGGCCGAGGACGCCTGGATGTATGGCGATCCGGAAAATCACGATCTGAAACAGGCGCTTGCCGCGCATAACCGGGTAACGCCAAGCCACATCGCCGTCGGGCCGGGGATTGACGGGCTTCTGGGCCTGGTCTGCCGGCTGGTCCTGGAACCGGGGACGCCGGTTGTCACCAGCCTGGGGGCCTATCCGACCTTCAACTTCCACGTCGCAGGCTATGGTGGCGCCCTGACCCGCGTGCCCTACCGCGGCGATCACGAAGACCCGGAGGCTCTGCTGGCCGCGGCGGCATCGACGGGTGCGCGGCTGATCTACCTGGCCAATCCGGACAACCCGATGGGCAGCCATCATCCGGCGGCGGTAATCGAGGACATGGTGGCGAACCTGCCGGAGCAGACGCTCCTGATCCTTGACGAGGCCTATGCCGACCTTGCGCCGCCGGGCACGGTGCCCGACATCCCGGCCGACCATCCGCAGGTCATCCGGATGCGCACCTTTTCCAAGGGCTACGGGCTGGCAGGCGCCCGTGTCGGCTATGCGATCACCAACCCGGACCTGGCGCTGGCCTTCGACAAGGTGCGCGATCATTTCGGCATGGGCCGCATCTCCCAGGCCGGGGCGCTGGCGGCGCTGGCGGACCAGGACTGGCTGCGCAGCGTTCAGGCCCGAACCCTGGCCGCCCGCGCCCGGCTGGCGGCCATTGCCGAGAAGAACGGGTTGCGCCCCCTGCCCTCGGCCACCAACTTCGTGACCATCGACTGCGGACGGGACGGAAACCACGCCCGCAGGGTGCTGGAGGCGCTGGCCATGCGGGGCGTGTTCATCAGGATGCCCGGTGTCGCGCCGCTGGACCGCTGCATAAGGATCAGTCTCGGTGAGGACCCGGCGCTTGATATTCTTGAAGAAGCACTTCCCGCCGCGCTGCAGGACGCTACCTGATCACTCGGCGGCGAGGTCAGGTTTCGCCGGTCCGACGGCCGGGGCCCTGCCGAGTGCCGGTGTCTCGGCCGGGCCAAGTCTGGGTGCAGCAGGCACCGGATCCTGCAAGAGCAGTCGGCCACCGGACGACGCCGTGCCGGCAGACGCGCCAGAAAGGATCCGACGGAAAACCAGAACATTCTGGAACGTTGTCTTGGTGCCGGTCAGCCCGACCCTTTCGTCGCAAGGCAAGGTGTCCGCGCGGACGTAATCCCACCCCTCGGCGCCAAGTTCGTTCATCAGGTTGGTAAGAGCCAGGGCAAAGCGATCCTCGGTGGTCTTGACCCCGCGCGCCTTTTCGCCTCGCCTGGGTGCCGGAATGACCTTGAACTCGAAACGCTGCATCGGGTCTCTCCCGTCCCTGTCCGCAGGAAGACATAGGAGATTCTGCGGCTTGCCGCAAATCACGCCGAGTTTTTCCGGCAGAAGCGCGCCAGATCGGCCACAGCCGGAGGTCAGAGACCCAGCTTGGCCGCCACCATGGCATTGACCGTCGCCGGATTGGCCTTGCCGCCGGTTGCCTTGATGACCTGGCCGGTGAACCAGCCGGCGAGCTTCGGATTTGCCTTGGCTTTCTCGACCTGCTCGGGGTTCGCGGCGATGATCTGGTCCACCGCCGCCTCGATTGCGCCGGTGTCGGTGACCTGCTTCATCCCTCGGGTTTCCACGATCTCTGCCGGGTCGCCGCCTTCGGTATAGACGATCTCGAACAGGTCCTTGGCAATCTTGCCGCTGATCGTGCCGGCGGCGATCAGGTCGATGATCCCGCCCAGCTGGGCGGCCGAGACCGGGCTTTCGGTGATGTCGTGGCCTTCCTTCTTCAGCCGGCCGAACAGTTCGTTGATGACCCAGTTCGCCGCCATCTTGCCGTCGCGGCCCCTGGCCACCGCGTCGAAATAGTTCGCCGCGTCGAGTTCGGCCGTCAGCACATTGGCGTCGTAGTCGGTCAGCCCGTAATCCGCCATGAAGCGCGCCTTCTTGGCGTCCGGCAGTTCCGGCATCCGCGCCTTGATGTCATCCACCCAGGCCTGCTCGATCTCCAGAGGCAAGAGGTCGGGGTCGGGGAAATAGCGGTAGTCGTGCGCCTCTTCCTTCGACCGCATCGAGCGTGTCTCGCCCCTGTCGGGGTCATAGAGCCGGGTTTCCTGCACGACCTCTCCGCCGTCCTCCAGGATGGCGATCTGACGCCGGGCCTCGTACTCGATCGCCTGCTGGATGAAGCGCATCGAGTTCATGTTCTTGATCTCGCAGCGGGTGCCGAGATGGCTGAAATCCTGCGTCTCCTGATACTTCTCGTATGCGCCCGGGCGGCAGACGCTGACGTTCACGTCCGCGCGCAGGTTGCCGTTCTGCATGTTGCCGTCGCAGGTGCCAAGATACCGCAGGATCTGGCGCAGCTTGGTGACATAGGCCGCCGCTTCCTCCGGCCCCCGGATATCCGGGCGGCTGACGATCTCCATCAGCGCGACACCGGTGCGGTTGAAATCGACGAAGGAAAGGTTCGGGTCCATGTCGTGGATCGACTTGCCCGCGTCCTGTTCCAGATGGATGCGTTCGATCCGCACCCGGCGGGCGATGCCGGGGCCCATCTCGACGATCACCTCGCCCTCGCCGACGATCGGGTGGTAGAGCTGGCTGATCTGGTAGCCCTGCGGCAGGTCGGGGTAGAAATAGTTCTTGCGGTCGAAGGCCGAGACGAGATTGATCTGCGCCTTCAGCCCAAGCCCGGTGCGCACCGCCTGTTCGACGCAGAATTCGTTGATGACGGGCAACATCCCCGGCATCGCCGCATCGACGAAGGAGACATTGGAATTGGGCTCCGCCCCGAAGGCGGTGGAGGCGCCGGAGAACAGCTTGGCATTCGAGGACACCTGGGCATGGATCTCCATGCCGATCACCAGTTCCCAGTCGTGCCTGGCCCCGGCGATCACCTTGGGCGCGGGCGCGGTATAGGTCAGGTCAAGCATGGGTCGCCTCCGGCTGCGGTCTTGCCGGCCGGTTTAGGCCGCGCGGGGCGGCAGGGCAAGAGGATGCGTCAGGTGCGCCGGACCAGGGTGCCCAGACCCTCGCCACGCCGCACGATGCGTGCGCCACGCTTCAGGGCCGGGCCGAAGACCTCGGCCATGGCGAAGACCAGGCTTTCGGGCCCCTTCGTCCAGCAATCCATCTGCACCTCGCGCAGCCTGTTCCAGAGCACGTCCGACAGCGCGGCGCGAACCTTGGTCAGCTGCCACGCCGTTTCGGCACCGCCCTTGCGGTAGTCGATCGCAAGGTTGGACAACAGATGCGCCGCGATGTTGGCCCGCTGCTGGCAGCCGGTCGCGGACTGGTAATCGGCGATCGCCTCGCAGAAGTATTCAAGGTCGACCGTCGGCGAGAGGTCGCCCAGGACATCGACCGCGGTGATGTGGTAGATGGCATAGGCCGCCTTGCCGGTGACGCCCTGCGTCATCCGCACGGCGCGGCGGGCCTCGCGTTCGAAGCCCTCCAGCGAGCCATGCCTGCCCGGCAGCATGTCCACCGCATGCGCGGCGTGGGCCTGTGCATCCTCGGGGTCAAGATCGACCCAGTCCTCATACCATTCGCGGCAGACCGAGCCGCCATCCTCGATCCCGGGCAGCAGCGCATAGCGGGTCGCGGCCAGAAGAGGGGACATCTCCTCGATCGGGTCGAACTCCGTGACCAGCGCCTCGGCGCGGTCGTAGTGCGCGGTACACTCGGCCCAGATCTCGCGGGACATCTGGCCTTCCGGGACGGACATGCGCCGGGCCCGGGCCAGGTCGATATGAGCCTGGGCAAGGACCTGGGCAGCGCAGTAGTCGTCCCTGTTGCCCTCGTAAAGGCTTTCAAGCGCCGCAAGCCCGTCCCGCGCGGCGGTCCAGTTGTGCGCGGCAATGGCGACGGACAGGCGGGCACGCATGCCCTCGCTGATCAGCGGCGCCACGCGATGCCCACCGGAGGCCATCACCCGTTCCTGGTCGGTGTAGCGCAGGGCCTCGAGAAGGTCCACCCACTCCCCGGCCGCCGCCATCGCGGCGTGGTCGTCGCGCACGCAGTCCCATTCCGTGCGTTCGGCGCCGATCCGCAGCACCGGCGCGTCAAGCCGGGAGAGCACCTGCTCGGCCGTCAGCCCGTCCGGCATAGGCGCCGAGGATCGCAGCGGCGACCGCAGCGCTACGGCATCTTCTTGCCGACTGCGACCCGTCCGGGTTTTCACATGCAGCAGTGACGGTGTAACCAGCATCGACTCGCCCTCCGGGCAGGGAGCGCCTGCCTTGCGCGCAACCTGCCGGCGGATCGGGGCGAAAAAAGGGAAATGCAGTGATTTTCGGGTGACGTCACCATGCTGGTTCGTGGAATTATCGGATTGTTTGCAGCGGCTTCCCTGGTGGGTTGCGTGAAGACCGAACCGGTCGAACCCATGGCTTTCGTCGCGCCTCCGATGCAGTGGGACCATCATCCGGAAGGAGATGAATGGACCGAATCGACGCTGCTTGCCCTTTCGACGAAGGATCAGATGCTGTCCGAACGGGTGCCCGCCGATATCGAGACGTGGTGCCCGGGATATGAAACCGCCTCGGTGCCAGAGCGCCGCGCCTTCTGGGCTGGCCTCCTGTCGGCGGTCGCGAAATACGAAAGCACGTGGAACGAGAAGGCGTCGGGCGGCGGCGGGCGCTGGATCGGGCTGATGCAGATCTCGCCCCGGTCGGCGGCGAACTACGGCTGCGAGGCGACCTCGGTGGGCGCGCTGAAGGACGGCGAGGCGAACCTCGAATGCGCGGTCGAAATCATGTCGAGGCAGGTTGCCCGGGACGGTCTGGTGGCCGGTGGCGGCAATCGGGGCATCGGGCGCGACTGGGCACCGCTGCGGTCGAACGAGAAGCGGTCGGCGATGGCGGCCTGGACCCGGGCGCAGCCCTATTGCCAGGCCGGGTGACCGGCTCCGACGAAGCGGTGGAAACTCTCGGCGCCGCCGATCTTCAGGAGCCGCACGTTCAGGCACGCGAGACCGCATCTTGCGTCGTCAGCTTCGCAGATCTGCGAGACCCCGAGCGCGCGGCATCTTCCGCGGCGTCCGGGGGCTGATGCAGGTGCAACCGAAGACTGCATAGCAGCCAGTTGTCCAGTTGAACGCCGAGGGGCGAACCCCGAGGAGGCGACCGTCAGGTCCGGTTATTCCGGCGCTCTCACGGGGTGGGCGCCAGACTTGCGAGGACGGCCGAAGCGCCGGGCCAGGGCGCCCGGGTCCCGGACCGATCGGGTCCATTCGCGGATCGCATGGGAAACGGCCCCGGCGTTGATGATCCAGAAGTAACAGCCGGCCATCAGGACCAGCATGGCGATGATATACGACATTGCTTGTCCCCTTGCGCAATTGCAGGCTGCATAGCCGGACAGATTGGCAACTTTATGGCACGCCGGGCGCCTCAGCCTGCCGCCAGCATCCGTTCCGCCATCTCGCGCAGGTCGCCGCTGAGGTCGGGGGCGGCCAGGATCCGCTCCAGCTCGGTCCGGGCCAGCTTGCGGCGTGCCGCGTCGTAGCGCGGCCAGGTCTCGAAGGCGGTGGAGACGCGGGCTGCCGTCTGCGGGTTCAGGGGATCGAGCTTCAGAAGCCAGTCGGCGACCAGCCGGTAGCCCGCGCCCGAACGGTGATGGAAGCCCGCGTGGTTGGCGGCCAGCGCCCCGATGACGGTGCGGAAGCGGTTGGGGTTCTTCCAGTCGAAGCCCGGCGCCCCGATCAGCCGCGCCGCCACCGCAGCCGCCTCGGCGGGTTCGGCATGAGCGATCTGAAGCGCATGCCATTTGTCCATCACATTCGCATCGCGGCCCCAGCGCGCGGCGAAGCTGACCAGTTCCGCCTGCCCCTGCCCCACCTCCAGTAGCGCCGACAGCGCGCCGACCTCCTCGGTCATGCTGCGCGCGCGGGCGAAGGCCGAGGCGGCAAGCTTGCCGCCGTCGCGCCGCGACAAAAGGCCCAGAGCCGCGATCTTCAGCGCCCGCCGTCCCGCCTGCGCGGCCGAGGGCGAGAAAGGCGCATTGTCGTCCAGATCCTTGTAAAGGCGTGACAATCCTTCACCAAGCCGAATCGCCAGGGCGCCGGCCATCTCGCGCCGGGCGGCGTGGATCTTGGCCGGGTCGGGGATGCGGCCCATGGCGTGGATGGTCTGGGCGATGTCGTCCTCGGCCGGAAGCCGCAGGCAGAGCGCGCGGAAGGCCGGATCCAGCGTGTCGTCGAAGGTCACGGCCGCCAGGGCATCCAGCCAGGCCGGGCTGACGGGCGCGCCCTTCAGCGCGATATCGGCCATGACCTCCTTGGCAAGCGCGCGGCCTGCCTCCCACTTGTTGAAAGCGTCGGTGTCATGGGCCAGCAGGAAGGCGCGTTCCTCGGGGGGCGCCTTCCGGTCCAGCACCACGGGCGCGGAAAAGCCGCGCAGGATCGACGGAACCGGTTTCGCGGCAAGCCCCTCGAAGCGGAAGGACTGCTTCGCCCGCGTCATCTCCAGCATGATCGTGGGCACGACCTCGTCGCCGTTCGGATTGAGGAGACCCACCTTGATCGGGATGACCTTGGGGTGTTTGATGGGCTGACCGGGCGTGGGCGGGTTCTTCTGGGTGAAGGTCAGGGTATAGACGCCGTCGTCCCAGCTTTCCTCGACCTTCAGGCGGGGAGTGCCGGCCTCGGAATACCAAAGCTTGAACTGCGACAGGTCGCGGCCGGTGGCGTCCTCGAACACCTTAAGCCAGTCCTCGATCGTCGCCGCATCGCCATCGTGGCGCTCGAAGTAGAGGTCGAGCGCGCGCTTGTAGCCGGCATCGCCGACCAGCGATTTCAGCATGCCGATGACCTCGGCGCCCTTCTCGTAAACCGTGGCGGTGTAGAAGTTGTTGATCTCGACAAAGCTTTCGGGGCGGACGGGGTGGGCAAGCGGCCCGTCATCCTCGCGGAACTGGCGGCTGCGGAGCGTCACCACATCCTCGATCCGGCGCACGGCGGCCGACCGCATGTCGGCCGAGAACTGGTGGTCGCGGAAGACGGTGAGGCCTTCCTTGAGGCACAGCTGGAACCAGTCGCGGCAGGTGATGCGGTTGCCGGTCCAGTTGTGGAAGTATTCGTGGGCGATGATCGCCTCGATCCGGTAATAGTCGTCGTCGGTGGCGGTTTCCGGGCTGGCCAGGACATACCGCGAGTTGAAGATGTTCAGCCCCTTGTTCTCCATCGCGCCCATGTTGAAATCGTCCACGGCGACGATGTTGAACACGTCGAGGTCGTATTCCCGCCCATAGACCTGTTCGTCCCAGCGCATCGAGCGGATCAGGCTGTCCATCGCATAGGCGCAGCGGTCCTCGTCGCCGGGGCGCACCCAGATGTTCAGATCGACCGGGCGACCCGAGGCGGTGACGAATTTCGCGGAATGGGCGCGCAGGTCGCCGGCGACCAGGGCGAAAAGATAGGCCGGTTTCGGCCAGGGATCGTCCCACTCCGCCCAGCCTTCACCGGTGGCGACGGGGTTGCCGTTCGACAACAGGACCGGCAGGTCGCTTTCGATCCGCACCTTGAAGCGGCTCATAACGTCCGGGCGGTCCGGGTAATAGGTGATCTTGCGGAACCCCTCGGCCTCGCACTGGGTGCAATACATGCCCTTCGACATGTAAAGCCCCTCCAGCGCAGTGTTCGACTCTGGTGCGATCTCGACTTCGGTTTCCAGGATGAAGGGGCCGTCCGGCAGCTCGTGCGCGGCGATGGTCAGGGACCGTTCATCGACCGCAGGGGTGATGGCCTGGCCATCCAGTTTGCAGGAAATGAGTTTCAGCCCCTCGCCATCGAGGCGAAGGTGGTCGCGGTCCTTGCGCGCGGGGTTCTGGTGGAGGCTCAGCCGGGCGACCACCCGGGTCGCCGTGGGATGCAGGCGGAAGGTCAGGTCCACGCTGTCGACGACATGGGAATAGGGAAGGTAGTCGGCCAGGTAGACGGTCTTCTGCTCAGACATGAAGGGCTCCTTTGCCCTTGCAAGCTACGGCCAAACGTCCCGGACGCAAGGGGGAGGCGGGTAACAGTCTTTTGCCGCTTTACGAATCCCGGCGCGCCGCTACATCTATGTTCCATGAATGTTCTCGTCTGGTTCAAGCGCGACCTGCGCATCCATGACCATCCCGCGTTGTCGCTGGCGGCGGGGCTGGGGCCGGTTCTGCCGGTCTATGTCGTCGAGCCGGAACTCTGGATGCAACCCGACGCCTCGGCCCGGCAGTGGGAATTCCTGGCCGAAAGCCTGGCCGATCTGCGCGCCGCCCTTGCCGGGGCCGGGGCGCGCCTGGTGGTGCGCACGGGCGATGCAGTCGAAGTGCTGGCGGGCCTCTGCCGCCGCCACCGGATTGCCCGGATCGTCAGTCATGAGGAGACGGGGAACCTCTGGACCTTTGCCCGCGACCGGCGGGTGGCGGCCTGGGCGCGGGGGGCGGGAATCGAGTGGGTGGAACTGCCGCAATCGGGCGTGGTGCGCAGGCTTGCCTCGCGCGATGCCTGGTCGGCGGGCCGCGACGCCTTCATGGCCCCCCCCGCCCTGCCCGCCCCCGCCCTGCGCGCGATCGAGGGGGTGGAGCCCGGCCCCATCCCAACTGCCCGCGCGCTGAAACTGGCGCCGGACCCCTGCCCGCATCGCCAGCTCGGCGGGCGGACGCGGGGGCTGGACCTGCTTGACAGCTTCCTCTCCCGGCGGGGCGAGCCCTACCGCACCGCGATGTCCTCGCCGCTCACGGCCGAGCGGGCCTGTTCGCGGCTTTCGCCCCACTTCGCCTTCGGCACGCTCTCGATCCGCGAGGTGGTGCAGGCCACCGCCATCCGGCAGGCGGAACGGCCGGGCGGGCGCTGGGGCGGGGCGCTGGCCAGTTTCCAGTCGCGGCTGGCCTGGCGCGACCATTTCGTCCAGAAGCTGGAGGACGAGCCTGAGATCGAGACCCGCTGCCTGCACCGCGCCGCCGAGACCCTGCGCCCGCGCGACCCCGACGCCGCGCGGGTGGCCGCCTGGGAGGCGGGCGAGACGGGTCTGCCCTTCCTCGACGCCTGCATCCGCTATCTGCGGGCGACGGGCTGGCTGAACTTCCGCATGCGCAGCATGGTCATGGCGGCGGCCTCCTACCACCTGTGGCTCGACTGGCGGGCGACGGGTGCGATCCTCGCCCGCCGCTTCACCGATTACGAACCGGGCATCCACTGGCCGCAGGTGCAGATGCAGTCGGGCACGACCGGGATCAACACGCCGCGGATCTACAACCCGGTGAAACAGGGGCTGGACCAGGATCCGACCGGCGCCTTCACCCGGGCCTGGGTGCCGGAACTGGCAGGGGTGCCGGATGCCTTCCTGCAGACCCCCTGGGCCTGGGAGGGCGCGGGCACCCTGCTCGGCCACCGTTACCCGGCGCCCATCGTGGACCCCGCCGCCGCGCAGCGGGCCGCGCGCGAGGCGATCTTCGGCCTGCGCCGCACCAGCGACCGCGCCGAGATCGCCGCCATCGTCACCCGCCATGCCAGCCGCGCCGACCCGCGCTTCGTCAACGACCGCAGCCCGCCGCGCCGTCGCCGCCCCGAGCCGGCGGGCCAGTTGTCGCTGGACCTCTGACCATGGCGCGGATGCAGAAAAAGGCCGACCTGCCACAGAAGACCTGCGCCACCTGCGGCCGCCCCTTCGTCTGGCGGAAGAAATGGGCGAAGGTCTGGGACGAGGTGCGCTATTGCTCGGACCGCTGCCGGGACGGGCGGAAGGCGACGGCCAGGCCCCGGACGTGATCCGGGCCGGATCGGCTTGACGCCGCTTTCACGGCCGCCCTACTGTCGGCCCAGTCAGCAAGGCCGCCCGATGCCCCGCGATCCCCGCTACGACATCCTGTTCGAGCCTGTCCGCATCGGCCCGGTCACCGCCCCGAACCGCTTCTACCAGACCCCGCATGCAACCGGCTTCGGCTGGCAGCGCCCGCAGTCGGGCGCGGCGCTACGGGGCGTGAAGGCCGAGGGCGGCTGGGGCGTGGTCTGCACAGAATACTGCTCGATCCACCCTTCGTCCGACGACAGCCCCCATGCCTTCCTGACCCTCTGGGACGACCACGACATCGCGCCCCTCGCCCTGACCGCCGAGGCGATCCACGCGCATGGTTCGCTGGCCGGAATCGAGCTGTGGCACGGCGGCGCCCATGCCTCGAACCGGATGACGCGGGTTCCGGGCATCGCACCGATGACGCAGCCTGCGCTTTACCACCTGCCCGCTACCGCCCGCGCGATGGACCTGTCCGACATCCGCGCCTTCCGGGGCTGGCAGCGCGATGCGGCCCGGCGGGCAAGGCAGGCCGGCTTCGACATCGTCTATGTCTATGCCGGGCACGACTACCTGCCCTTCCAGTTCCTGTCTCGCCGCACCAACCAGCGGGCAGATGCCTATGGCGGGTCGCTGGAAAACCGCGTCCGCCTGCTGCGCGAGATGATCGAGGACACGAAGGACGCGGTCGGCGACACCTGCGCCGTGGCGGTGCGGCTGGCGGTGGACGAGTTGCACGGGCCGGAGGGGATCACCTCCGAAGGCGAGGGGCGCGAGATCATCGCGATGCTGGCCGAATTGCCGGACCTCTGGGACGTGAACGTGGCCGGCGCGCTGGGGAACGACAGCCGCTCGGCCCGGTTCTCGGCCGAAGGGTTCCAGGAAGAGAACGTCGCCTTCGTGAAGTCCCTGACCTCGAAGCCCGTGGTCTCGGTCGGCCGCTTCACCTCGCCCGACCGGATGGTCAGCCAGATCCGGCGCGGGGTGCAGGATTTCATCGGCGCGGCGCGGCCGTCCATCGCCGACCCGTTCCTGCCCGCGAAGATCCGCGAGGGGCGCGAGGACGAGATCCGCGAATGCATCGGCTGCAACATCTGCCGCGCCGCGAACAACGAGGGCGTGGGCCTGCGCTGCACGCAGAACCCGACGATGGGCGAGGAATGGCGGCGCGGCTGGCATCCAGAGCGGATCGCGGTCCATCCCCGCCGGGAAAGGGCGCTGGTCATCGGCGGCGGCCCGGCGGGGCTGGAGGCGGCGCTGACCCTGGGCCGCCGGGGGCTGGAGGTGGCGCTGGCCGAGGCATCGGATCGGTTCGGCGGCAGGCTCCTGCGCGAGGCGACGCTGCCGGGGTTGCAGACCTGGCTGCGGGTCCGGGACTGGCGGCTGCACATGCTGGGCAAGCTGGAAAATGTGGACCTCTATCCCGCCAGCCCGATGACGGCGGCGGACGTGACCGGGTTCGGGGCGGACCATGTCGTGCTGGCCACCGGGTCGCACTGGCGGCGGGACGGGGTGGGTGTGTATGCGATCCGCCCGCTCGATCTGCCCGAGGCTCTGACGCCCGACGACGTGTTCGCGGGAACGCCAATCGCGGGGCCGGTCGTGATCTACGACGACGAGCACTATTTCATGGGTGGCGCTCTGGCCGAGAAACTGGCCGTCGCGGGGCACGAGGTCCATTATGTGACGACCGCCGCCCTCGTCTCGTCGTGGACGGTGATGACCAACGAACAGGACTTCCTCCAGGCCCGGCTGATCGAGGCGGGTGTGAAGCTCCATCCCCTCAAGGCGTTGATATCGCACGACAGCGGGATTGCGACCCTTGCGTGCGTCTATACCGGCCGCACCGAACCCCTGCCCTGCGCCACTCTGATCCTGGCGACCGGCCGGCTGCCGGACAGCGCGCTGGCCGATGAACTGTCCTCGGCGGGCATCGCCGCATCGCGGATTGGCGACTGCCTCGCCCCTTCCTCCATCGCCGACGCGGTCCATTCCGCGCACCGCTTCGCGCGGCTTCTGGGCGAGCCGGACCTGCCGCCCCGTCGCGAGATGCCCCCCGAAAGGAGCCCCTGATGCGCCAGCGCCGCCCGGCCCGCGCCGCGAATGCCATTCCGCAGCCGCCCTTCGGCCAGGTGCCGCGCCCCTATGATCCGATCCGCGTCCTGTCCGACGACCAGGTCGAGGCGATCCACCGGGCCGCGCTGCGGCTTCTGGCCGAACAGGGGATGCGCGTCCTCAACGGCCGGGCGCTGGACCTGTTCCGCCGCGCCGGGGCGCGGGTCGAGGGCAACATGGTCCACCCCGACCCCGGCCTGATCGAGGCTTGCCTGGCCACCGTTCCCCCCACCTTCACCATCGCCGCGCGGAACCGGGCGAAGGACCTGCGGTTCGGCGGCAACGACACGGTCTTCTCTTCCGTGGGCGGCCCGGCCTATGTGATGGACCTCGACCGCGGCCGCCGCGACGGCACCCTGCGGGACATGCAGGACTTCCTGCGCCTCTGCCAGAGCCTGAACGTGATCCAGCAGGAATCCGGCGGGCCGCTGGAGCCGATGGACCTGCCCGCATCGACCCGGCACCTCGACCTCTACCTGTCGCAATGCACGCTTCTGGACAAGAGCTGGAACCTGAATGCGCTGGGGACCGAGCGCACGATGGACGGGATCCACATGGCCGCCATCGCGATGGGGTGGAGCCTCGACGACCTTGCGCGGACGCCGATGATGATGGGGGTCATCAACACCAACTCGCCCCGGCAGCTGGACGACCCGATGAGCCAGGGCCTGATCGCGCTGGCCGAACACGGGCAGGTCGCGATCGTGACCCCCTTCACGCTGGCCGGCGCGATGGCCCCGGTCAGCCTGGCCGGCGCGCTGGTCCTGCAACATGCCGAGGCGATGTTCGGCATCGCGCTGACCCAGATCGTGCGGCCGGGCGTGCCTGTGATGTATGGCGGCTTCACCTCGAACGTGGACATGAAGACCGGCGCGCCGGCCTTCGGGACGCCCGAATATGCCAAGGCGGCCCAGGCGAGCGGCCAGTTGGCGCGGCGGATCGGGGTGCCGTTCCGGTCCTCGAACACCACGGCGGCAAATGCGCTCGACGCGCAGGCGGCCTACGAGTCGATGATGTCGCTCTGGGGCTGCCTGATGGGGGGCGCGCATCTGGTGATCCATGGCGCGGGCTGGATGCACGGCGGGCTGACGGCCAGTTTCGAGAAGCTGATCCTTGATGCCGAGCTTCTGGGGATGATGCAGGCCTGGTTCCGGCCGATCCAGGTGACGGACGAGGCCCTATCGCTGGACGCCATTGCCGAGGCCGGGGTGGGCGGACATTTCTTCGGCACGGCGCAGACGCTGGCGCAGTATGAAACCGCCTTTCATCCACCCATGCTGTCGAACTGGGACAACTATCCGACCTGGCTCGCCAAGGGGGCCGAGGAAGCCCCCGCCCGCGCCAACCGGATCTGGAAGGATCTATTGGCCGCCTATGAGGCGCCGCCCATCGACCCCGGCACCGTCGAGGCGCTGGAGGCCTATGTCGCCCGCCGCAAGGCCGAGGGCGGCGCGCCCACCAACTGACGCCTAGTCCGCGCCGACGATCCGCGCCAGCTTGCCCAGGGTCTGCTGGCCCAGTTCGACCGCACCGAAACCCCTGGCATCCTGGAACTCCTGCGCGGTGGCAAAGACCATGCCCAGCGTGATGCGCGTCTGACCGTCCAGATCCTCGAACATCGCCCAGGCATCGGCATGCTTCGGCCCGTTCTCGCCCCAGTGCAGCGTGTAGTCGAGCCGCGCCCCGGGGATGACCGCGCCATACTTGTGGTGGTTCGGCCAGACCGTCCCGTCCGGTCCGATCATGTCGAACACCCATTCACCCCCGGCGCGCAGGTCGATGCGGGCCGTGCGGCACGAAAACCCCTCCGGCCCCCACCACTTCGGCAGGGAGTCGGGGTTCCACCAGGCACCCCAGACCACCGGGACCGGGGCCCTGATGACGCGCTGAAGGATCATCGTCCGCTCGGCCACGCCCGCAAGGTTCGCCATCCCGGCGGCAAAGCCCTGACGGTAGCCTGCCGCCATGTCCTCGGCCAGCGATGCAAGCTGGACCGTGACGGTGATCCGGCTCTCCGCGCCTTCGGCGTGAAACTCGGCCGTGGCCAGCGCCGCCGATAGCCTGACCCCGTCGCGCGAGACGACCTCGTAGCCCACGGTCCGCGCCTCGGGCACAAGGTCCAGCCAGCCCGCCTCGACCCGGAGGTCCGGCTCGCCCACCACCTTGCAGAGCGAGACCTCACGGCCGCCAACGCGGGCGTCGGCTTCCAGGAACTCCACCGTCACCGAAGGCGCGGGCGCGGCCCAGACCGCGCGCGCGGCCGGCGATGTCCAGGCGGCATAAAGCGTCCCGACCGGGGCGGCGACCTTGCGGTCGAAGGTCAGGGTGGCAAAGCGGTCGGAAGCGCGATCCAGGCTCATTTCAGGAGACCCCGTGCATAGTCCTCCAGCTGGGTGACCACCGTGCCCCAGCCGTCGAAGAAGCCCATGTCCTCGTGCGCCTTGCGGGTGTCGGGGTTCCGGTGCCGGGCGATGGCCGTATAGGTCGTGCCCCCGCCCGGCGCGTCGGACAGGATCAGGAGCGCGGTCATGAACGGGTCGGGCGCGGGCTTCCAGCCTTCGCTGTAAGCATCCGTGAACACGAGCTTTTCCTGCGGAACGACCTCCAGGTAGACGCCCTTGTTCTCCATCACCTTGCCCTCGACGTCGAAGGTCGTGTTGAACCGGCCGCCCACGCGCAGGTCGATGTCGCAGGCCGTGACCCGGTGCGGCCTCGGCACGAAGAACTGCGGGATGTGCCTCGGTTCGGTCCAGCATTCCCAGACCAGCGCGCGGGGCACGGCCAGGGTCCGGGTGAAGCTGAGGTCGGTTGCCGGGTCCAGGTCCGGGATCGTGGTCATGTCTCGCGTTCCTTCATCAGTCTGGTGACATAGTCGTCAAGCCGGTCCAGCCGCCCTTCCCAGAGCCTGCGCTGCTCTTCCATCCACTCGGCCATCGGGCGCAGGGCCGCGGGCTGGAAGGCGCAGGAGCGCACGCGGCCATCCTTCTGGGTGGCGACCAATCCCGCCGCCTCCAGCACCGCCAGATGCCGCAGGATCGTCGGCAGCTTGAACCCCGTGGGTTCGGCCAGTTCCGTCACCGGCGCGGGCCCCCTGGCCAGCCGGTTGAGCATCATGCGCCGCGTCGGGTCCGCCAGCGCGTGGAACAGGAGGTCGAGTTGCGGATCATGCTTAGCCATATCGCTAACCAATCCGACCTCATCGAGTCGCACAAGCAGAAACTTTGCAAACTGGCTAAGTTTTGCCTTCAGGATTTCCCGACAGGTGATTTTCGGCCCTCCTTGAAATTCCCGCCCCGCTTTCCTTTGCCCGGGCGCGCGCACTCGCCTATTGTGTGCCACAGCATACAAGGCGGCCCCTGGCCCCCAAGGAGGACATGCGATGACCGAACGTCTGGACCGGGCGGGACTTCAGGTCGATGCGGTGCTGGCCCGCTTTGTCGAGGACGAGGCGCTGCCGGGCACGGGGATCGAGGCTGGCGCCTTCTGGCAGGGCTTCGCGGGGCTTCTGGCCGACTTCGCGCCGCGGAACCGGGCGCTTCTCGCCCGGCGGGAGGAGTTGCAGGCCAGGATCGACGCCTGGCACGTCGCGCGGCGCGGCCAGCCGCATGACCACGCCGCCTACAAGGCCTTCCTCGCCGAGATCGGCTATCTTCTGCCCGAAGGCCCTGCCTTCACGATCGAGACCACGAACGTGGACCCCGAGATTGCCCGCATCCCGGGTCCGCAATTGGTGGTGCCGATCACCAATGCCCGCTATGCGCTGAACGCGGCCAATGCCCGCTGGGGAAGCCTCTACGACTGCCTCTACGGCACCGACGCGATGGGCTCGCTGCCGCCGTCTGGCGGGTATGAGCGCGGCCGGGGCGCGCGGGTGATCGCGCGGGCGCGGGTCTTCCTGGACGATGCATTTCCCATCGCCGGAACCAGCCATGCCGACGTTCGGCGCTATGTGGTGAAGGACGGACAGCTTCTGGTCGATGATCTGCCCCTGGTGCAGCCGGAGAAGTTCGCGGGCTACCGGGGCAATCCGAAGGCACCGGACGCGGTTCTGTTGCGCAACAACGGGCTGCATGTCGAGCTGGTCTTCGACCGGGCGCATTTCATCGGCTCGCGCGACCAGGCGCTTCTGGCCGACGTGCAGCTGGAAAGCGCGCTGACGGCGATCATGGACTGCGAGGACTCCGTCGCCTGCGTGGATGCCGAGGACAAGGTCGGGGCCTATCGCAACTGGCTGGGGCTGATGCAGGGGACGCTGTCCGAGGTCTTCCAGAAGGGCGGTCGTCAGGTCGAGCGGCGGCTGGCGGCGGACCGCGAGTATCTGGACCCGACTGGCAGCCCCTTCACGCTGAAGGGCCGCGCCCTGATGTGGGTGCGCAATGTCGGCCACCTGATGACCAACCCGGCGATCCTGTTGCCGGATGGCTCGGAGGTCCCCGAGGGCCTGATGGATGCCATGGTGACGGTGGCCATCGCGCTGCATGACCTGAAGAAGACGGAAGGCATGCGCAACTCGGTGATGGGCTCGGTCTATGTGGTGAAGCCCAAGATGCACGGGCCCGAGGAAGTGGCCTTCGCCGACGCGGTCATGGCGCGGGTCGAGGACATCCTGGGCCTTGCCCGCAACACGGTGAAGCTCGGGATCATGGACGAGGAGCGGCGGACCTCGGTCAACCTCAAGGAATGCATCCGCGCGGCGAAGGGGCGGGTTGCCTTCATCAATACCGGCTTCCTCGACCGGACCGGGGACGAGATCCACACCTCGATGGAAGCCGGGCCCTTCAGCCGGAAGGACTTCATCAAGCGGAAGTCGTGGATCACGGCCTATGAGAACCTGAACGTCGATATTGGCCTCGAATGCGGGCTGTCGGGGCGGGCGCAGATCGGCAAGGGGATGTGGGCCATGCCGGACCTGATGGCGGCGATGCTGGACGAGAAGATCGCCCACCCCCGCGCCGGGGCGAACACGGCCTGGGTGCCGTCGCCCACCGCAGCAACGCTGCACGCGCTCCACTACCACAAGGTGGATGTCTTCGCGGTGCAGGCGCGGCTGGCGAAGGGGGGACGGCGGGCGCATGTGGACGGGATCCTGGACATCCCGCTGGCCAGTTTCCGGGCCTGGAACCGCGACCAGGTGATGCGCGAGGTCGAGAACAACGCGCAAGGCATCCTGGGCTATGTGGTGCGCTGGATCGACCAGGGGGTGGGCTGTTCCAAGGTGCCCGACATCAACGACGTGGGGCTGATGGAGGACCGCGCGACCTGCCGGATCTCGGCCCAGCACATCGCGAACTGGCTGCATCATGGCGTCGTCACCGAGGCCGAGGTGATGGAGGCGATGAAGAAGATGGCCGCCGTGGTGGACCGGCAGAACGCGGGCGATCCGCTTTACCGGCCGATGGCCCCGGCCTTCCAGGGGGCAGCCTTCCAGGCGGCCTGCGACCTGGTCTTCAAGGGGCGGGAGCAGCCTTCGGGCTATACAGAACCCCTGCTCCACGCCTGGCGGCTGCGGGTGAAGGCGGGGTAGTGTCCACGGTGGACAATCGCTGATGATCCTTTGAAGTCAAAGGCTTGGCCGCGGACGTTAGGGGTTTCTTAACCTGCGCTTCGGGCGGGTTGGGGCGGTTTTCAGAATGGGCGCTGACGCGCGAAGTCCTTTTGTCTCGTCGTCGGCCTTCGCCTCCTCCTCGGCCGCCCCGGGGGCGCTTCGCCCCCCGGACCCCCCGAGAGTATTTGCGAAAAGGGCAAGACAGGGCGGCGGGCGCCTGACGGGCGCAGGGCCCTTGGCCAGTGGGGCAGACGACAGGCAGAGGACAGGGTCCGACAGGTCGCCGGTCGGATGGGCCGGCCCCCAGACCGTGACCCGCTCCCGCGCGAGGCTCCTTGCCTCGGCGCGGGTCAGCCGGACAAGGGCCTGCCTCGGACAGCCGGTCTCGCGCAGGGCACGCTGCCAGAGGCGCAGCACCGAGGCCGCGCTCCAGGGAAGCGCGGCCTGGGCCAGCCAGCGCCGCAGTTCCGCGGGAAGCCGGTCGTATGCGGCCATCGGATCTGCCTTGTGCCACCGCGCGCGGGGCGAGGCGAGATTCCCGTTCATGCCGCGCGGCGCTGCCAGGTGGGAAAGGGATCGGAAAGGTCGCTCCACGCTTCGGGGGTGAAGCTGCTGGCGGGGACGATGGCGGCATCCAGCCGGGCCCGCAAGGCGGCTTCGTCAAGCCCTGCACCGATGAACACGATTTCCTGCCGCCGGTCGCCCCAGGGCTCCTGCCATTTCGACAGCAGCTCCTTCAACGCCTCCGGATGCGCCGGCCACCGCTCGCGCGGGACGGAGGCCCACCAGCTGCCAAGCGGCGTGACCGAGGACACGGCGCCGGCCAGGGAGAACTCGGCCACCCAGTCCGGCCTTGTGGCCAGCCAGAAATGCCCCTTGGCGCGGATCACGCCGGGAAGATCGCCGTTCAGGACCGCATGGATACGGCCCGGGTGGAAGGGGGCGCGGGCGCGATAGACGAAAGAGGCGATCCCGTATTCATCGGTTTCGGGCGTATGGCTGGCGAAACCGTACAGTTCCCTGGCCCAGAGCGGATGTTCGGCGGCGCGGTCGAAATCGAACAGGCCGGTGTCGAGGATCGCTGCCGGATCGACGCGGGCATGGTCGGTCTCGATCAGGCGGGCCTCGGGGTTCAGGGCCTTGATGATCCTGCGCGCGGCACGGGCGCGGTCGGGGCCCGCGTCCCGCACCTTGTTCAGGATCACGACATCGGCGAATTCGATCTGGTCGGTCAGCAGGTTGACCAGTGTCCTTCCGTCGCCTTCGCCAAGACTTTCCCCCCGGTCGGCAAGGAAATCATGGCTGGAGAAGTCGTTCAGGAGGTTGATCGCATCCACGACCGTGACCATCGTGTCGAGGCGCGCGACATCCGAAAGGCTTTGCCCGGCCGCGTCGCGGAAATCGAAGGTCGCGGCCACGGGCAAGGGTTCGGCGATTCCGGTGGATTCGATCAGCAGGTAATCGAAGCGGCCTTCGGCGGCCAGACGGCGGACCTCGGTCAGAAGATCGTCACGGAGCGTGCAGCAGATGCAGCCGTTCGTCATCTCGACCAGCCTTTCCTCGGCGCGGGACAGTTCGGCCCCTTCCCGGATGAGGTCGGCGTCGATGTTCACCTCGGACATGTCGTTGACGATCACCGCGACCCGGCGGCCATCGCGGTTGTTCAGGATGTGGTTCAGAAGCGTGGTCTTGCCGGCGCCGAGAAAGCCGGAGAGGACGGTGACGGGCAGGCGCGTGTCGGTCATGTCAACCTCGTGTTATGTTATATTATAACATACACGGGACGCAGAGCGTCTGCAAGCGCCGTCTCCGATGCGTCTAGCCGATATCGAGGGCCAGGGCGTGGATGCGGGCGGTGAGATCACCCAGCGCCTTCTGCACCGCCCGGTGGCGGGCGAGGCGCGGCATGTCCCGGAACACCTCGGCGCGGATGGTGATGTGGAAATGGCTTTCGCCCGTCCCGTCGTCCCCGGCATGGCCCGCGTGACGGTGGCTCTCGTTCACCACGGTCAGCACCGTAGGGTGGAAGGCGGCGGTCAGGCGCTCCTCGATTTCGTCTTTCACGGCCATGTCAGCGCCCCCTGCCCTTCCAACTTCCGGGAAAAGCCTTAGACTTGGGCGCCCGAGTCGGAAAGGCCCCTGAAGCATGTCCAGTCGTCCGCCCTTCGAGTTCAACATCAGCGCCGCCGCGGCCAAGAAGCGCAAGACCTCCGGGCGGCGGGGGATGTCGGGGGCGTTCGAGACAGCGGACCGGCCCTGCGACTATCCGGGGTGCGAGCACAAGGGTGCCTATCGGGCGCCGAAGTCACCGGACCAGCTGGACGAGTATTTCTGGTTCTGCAAGGACCACATCCGCGAATACAATCTGAAATGGAACTTCTTCCAGGGCACCACGGATGAGGAGTTCCAGAAATTCCTCGACAGGAACCGGGTCTGGGAGCGCGAGACCCGGCCCTTCAGCCGGCAGGGCGACGGCAATGCCTGGGCGCGGCTGGGGGTGAAGGACCCGATGTCTCTGCTGGGTGAGAAGGCGACGCAGAATCCGGGGCGCGCGATGTCCACCGCGACGCGGAAGCTGCCGCCGACCGAGCGCAAGGCGATCGAGATCCTGGATGCGCGCGACACGATGACCAAGACGGAAATCCGCAAGGTCTACAAGGGGCTGATCAAGGTCCTGCACCCGGACATGAACGGCGGCGACCGCAGCCACGAGGAACAGCTGCAAGAGGTGGTCTGGGCCTGGGACCAGCTGAAGGACAGCCGCTATTTCCGCGACTGACGCTTGCGGAAATCGGCGCGGGACTGTCGTGTCCAGCGCTTCCCCTTGAACCCCCTCGCGATATGTTCCAAGGATGGCGCGGGCGCGCAATGAGGCGCGGGCGGACCTAGGGACTCAGACGATGCTGGATCAGGCGATGAAACCGACCGAGGAAATTTCGGTCCGCGACGTGTTCGGCATCGACACCGACATGCGCGTCAGGGGTTTTGCCGACCGCACCGACCGCGTGCCCGAGATCGACCCGACCTACAAGTTCGACCCGGACACCACGCTCGCGATCCTGGCCGGGTTTGCCTATAACCGCCGGGTGATGATCCAGGGCTATCACGGCACCGGGAAATCCACCCATATCGAGCAGGTGGCCGCGCGGCTGAACTGGCCCTGCGTGCGGGTGAACCTCGACAGCCACATCAGCCGGATCGACCTGATCGGCAAGGACGCGATCAAGCTGAAGGACGGCAAACAGGTGACCGAGTTCCACGAGGGCATCCTGCCCTGGGCGCTGCGGAACCCGGTGGCCATCGTCTTCGACGAATACGACGCGGGCCGGCCGGACGTGATGTTCGTGATCCAGCGCGTGCTGGAGCATGACGGTAAGCTGACGCTTCTGGACCAGAACGAGATCATCACCCCGAACCCCTGGTTCCGGCTGTTCGCCACGGCGAATACCGTGGGTCTGGGTGACACCACGGGCCTCTACCATGGGGTCCAGCAGATCAACCAGGCGCAGATGGACCGCTGGTCGCTCGTGGCGACACTGAACTACCTGAGCCATGATGCCGAGGCCGCGATCATCCTGGCCAAGAACCCGCATTACAACACCGAGAAGGGCCGCAAGACCATCAGCCAGATGGTGACGGTGGCCGATCTGACGCGCACGGCTTTCATGAATGGCGACCTGTCCACGGTGATGAGCCCCCGGACGGTGCTGAACTGGGCGCAGAACGCCGAGATCTTCCGTAACGTGGGTTACGCCTTCCGGCTCACCTTCCTGAACAAGTGCGACGAGCTGGAACGGCAGACCGTGGCCGAGTTCTACCAGCGCTGCTTTGCCGAGGAACTGCCGGAAAGTGCGGCCAGCATGGCGATGAAGTAAACCCGGCCCGTCCGGGCTGCGGGGCCGTCCTTCGGGGCGGCCCATTTCCTTTGCGGACGGCAGAGGGTTTTCATTCCGCCTTGAAAATGCACGATTCTGCGGGCCTCATGCCGAAATGGCGCTCGGCTCGGCAACTTTTCTGGCCATCCTTGCGCTCGGGCGACAAGCGTGCCCGGGGCGGCGGGTCCGCTGTTGCGCGACTTCGCGGTCTGCGCGGGGCTGCTTTCGGCGGCGATGGACGATCAGTGGATGTTCGACGGGCCGGCGTCTGAACGCACCGCATCCGAGTTGGGCGCCGTGGTCGCGCTGATCGAGGCGACCATGCCCGAAGGTGCCGGGCGGCAAGTCATGGTGTGGCGAATCGACACCAAGGTAGCCCAGCGGGACCTCTTGCATCGGGCGCGGTTCCAGCGGGATCCGCGCCTGGCACGAACGGCAGCGGCCAGAGCCGAAGCCCTGGCCGCCGAGTGTCGCGCGATGATCCCGAGTTAGCCGCGGGCGGCCTTGGTGGCCTTGGCCCACCAGACCACATCGTCGAGCATGGCCTTGGCCGCCGGGGCAATCGCGCCCTCGATGTCGCCGAGGTTGCCCGAACCGCCAAAGCCCGAGTGCACCTTGAAGAAATCCGACCCGCCGATGCGGACGTTGTTGCGGGTGGGGACCATCTGCAGCTCGACGCCGATGTTCTGCAGGTGGCCGAGCGCGTTGGCCGCGCCCATCGAGCCATAGCCGATGGCGCCGAAGGGCTTGCGGGCCCATTCGACATAGGCCTGGTCCAGCGCATTCTTCAGCGCCGCAGTGATCGAGCGGTTGTATTCGGCGACGACGAAGATGTAGCCGTCGAACTCGCCCACCTTCTTCTGCCACTTCTGGGCGACCGGGTTCTGGCTGGGCACCCAGGCGTTCGAGGCGACTTCGTCGAAGAAAGGCAGCGGATAGTCGCGCAGGTCCACGACCTCGACATCCATGTCGCCGCGGGCTTCGGCCTGGGCCTTGATCCAGGCGGTGGGGACATCGGCAAAGCGGGTCGGGCGGGTGGACGAGACGATGATCGCGATTTTCGGGTTGGCCATGGGTCGGGGTCCTTGGGTTTGAATTCCGGTCGCTCTTATCTGGCGGTTGCGGTGCCCCTGCCAACTCCGCAGCGCCGCGCCGGACCTGTGCATGACCGCACGGGGACGCTTGCCGAGACCCGCGCCGAGTGCTTTACCTGACGCATGAACAAACCCGCCGACAACCCCGCCGATCCTTTCAAGAAGGCCCTCGCCGAGGCCACCCGCACCATGGCGGATGACCCGGAGATGACGGTGACCTATTCCGTCGATCCCTCGGGGATGAACAAGGAAGGCGTCCGCCTGCCGCAGGTTTCGCGCCGGATGACGCGGGACGAGGTCTTGCTGGCGCGCGGGACGGCGGATGCCTTCGCGCTGCGGCGGAAGTATCACGACGACGCGGTGGCGGCCCGCTATGCGCCGACCGGGCCCCTGGCGCGGGACATCTTCGAGGCGATGGAGAACGCACGCTGCGAGGCGGTGGGCGCGCGCGACATGCCGGGAACGGCCGGCAACATCGACGCGAAGATCGCCCACGAGGCGGATCGCAAGGGCTATGGCCAGGTGACGCAGTCAAGCGAGGTGCCCCTGCCGGTGGCGGCGGGGTATCTGGTGCGGCAGATGGCGACGGGCCGCCCGCTGCCGAAGTCGGCGGAACATGCCGCCGACCTCTGGCGCGGCTTCGTCGAGGAACAGGCGGGCGAGACGCTGTCGAACCTCGACGATGTGCTGACCGATCAGGCCGCCTTCGCGCGGCTGGCGCGCAAGGTGATCGCCGACCTGGGCTATGGCGACCAGCTGGGCGACGACCCGGATGCACCCGAGGATGTGGGCGACGACCAGGCGGAAGAGGATCAGGAGGCCCCGGATTCGGCGGGCGAGGAACAGGAGGAATCCGAGGACTCCGAGGCCTCGCCCGAACGCAGCCAGGACGAGCAGCAGGATCAGTCCCAGGCGCAGGTCACAATGGAGGACAGCGCCGACATGGAGCAGGGCGACGAGGCGGAGCTGCCCGAGGGCGAGGCGCCGCTGGAGCCTCCGCCCCCCGCGCCGCATTCGGACGCGGATCCGAACTATGTCGTTTATACGACTGATTTCGATGAAGAAATCAAGGCGGAGGATCTTGCCGAACCGGCCGAGCTGGAACGGCTGCGCGCCTATCTGGACCAGCAGCTGGAACCCCTGAAGGGTGCGGTCAGCCGACTTGCGAACAAGTTGCAGCGCCGGCTTCAGGCGCAGCAGAACCGCAGCTGGGAATTCGACAAGGAAGAGGGGATCCTCGATGCCGGACGGCTCGCGCGGGTGGTGGCAAACCCGACGACGCCCCTGTCCTTCAAGTGGGAGAAGGACACCGAGTTCCGTGACACGGTGGTGACGCTTCTGCTGGACAATTCGGGGTCCATGCGGGGGCGGCCGATTTCCATCGCGGCGATCTGTGCGGATGTGCTGGCGCGGACGCTGGAACGCTGCAACGTGAAGGTCGAGATCCTGGGTTTCACCACGCGGGCCTGGAAGGGCGGGCAAAGCCGCGAACGCTGGCTGGCACAGGGCCGGCCGCAGATGCCGGGGCGGCTGAACGACCTGCGCCACATCATCTACAAGTCGGCCGATGCGCCCTGGCGGCGGGTGCGGCCGAACCTCGGCCTGATGATGAAGGAGGGCCTCCTGAAGGAGAACATCGACGGCGAGGCGCTTGAATGGGCGCATCGGCGGATCATGGCGCGCCCCGAGGCCCGCAAGATCCTGATGGTCATCAGCGACGGGGCGCCGGTGGACGATTCCACTCTGGCCGCCAACCCCGCGAATTATCTGGAGAAACACCTCCGCGACGTGATCGCGATGGTGGAAAAGCGGCGGGCGGTGGAGCTGATCGCCATCGGCATCGGCCACGACGTGACGCGCTATTACCAGCGGGCGGTGACGATCACCGATGTCGAGCAGCTTGCGGGCGCGATGACCGAGCAGCTGGCCGCCCTGTTCGAGGCGGACCCCAGGAAGCGGGCGCGTGCGCTGGGAATGCGGCGGGCCGGTTGAGCCCTTTGACGGAAAGCCTGACCTGATGTTCCAGACCTTCGACAGCCATGCCTCGCCCGACCAGGGACCACCGCGGCTGGCCGCCTTGCGGGCTAAACTGGGGGCCCTGGGCCTGTCCGGCTTCATCGTTCCGCGTGCGGATGTGCATCAGGGCGAATATGTCGCCCCGCACGACGAAAGGTTGCAATGGCTGACCGGGTTCACCGGATCGGCCGGGTTCTGCATCGTGCTGCCGGATGTCGCCGGGGTCTTCATCGACGGTCGCTACCGCACGCAGGTCAAGGCCCAAGTGGACCTGGGCAGCTTCACGCCGGTGCCCTGGCCGGAGGTGAAGCCCGGAGACTGGGTGAAGGAGCGGCTGGACAGCGGGCGGCTGGGCTATGACCCCTGGCTGCACACGGCCGACGAGATCGGGAGACTTGAGACGGCACTCGAGGGAACGGGCATAAAGCTTTCACCTGTAAGCGAAAACCCGGTTGATGCCATCTGGCTCGACCAGCCCGCTCCGCCCTGCGGCAAGGCCTTCGTGCATCCGCTGGACCTGGCTGGAGAGAGCCATGCCGACAAGCGGGCGCGGCTGGCGGCGGGGCTGCGGACAGCCGGCCAGCGGGCGGCGGTGGTGACCTTGCCGGATTCGCTCTGCTGGCTTCTGAACCTCCGGGGGGCCGACGTTCCGAGGAACCCGGTGCTGCACGGCTTTGCGCTGCTTTGCGACGACGGCACGGTCGATCTGTTCGTCGATCCGGCCAAGCTGGATGACGCGGTGCGCGCGCATCTGGGCGCTGAAGTCCGGGTGCATCCGGCGGACGGGTTCGCAACGGCGCTGACGGGTCTTGCAGGGCCGGTCCGCGTGGACAAGGTGACCGCGCCGCTTGCGGTGTCGGACATCCTGAAGCGCGCGGGCATCGAGGTGGTCTGGGGCGACGATCCCTGCCGCCTGCCCAAGGCCTGCAAGAATGCCGCCGAGATCACGGCGACGCGCGAGGCGCATCTGCGTGACGGGGCCGCGATGGTGGAATTCCTGCGCTGGCTGGACGAGGCCCTGCCCCGCGGCGGCCAGAGCGAGATTTCCGTGGTCGAGGCGCTGGAAGGCTTTCGCCGGGCGACAAACGCGCTGCACGACATCAGCTTCGACACGATCTGCGGCGCGGGGCCGAACGGCGCGATCATGCATTACCGCGTCACCGAGGAAACCAACCGCCCCGTCCGTCAGGACGAGCTGCTTCTGGTCGATTCCGGGGCGCAATATGTGGACGGCACCACCGACATCACCCGCACCGTCGCGGTCGGCGATCCGGGGCGGGAGGCGCGGGAATGCTATACCCGCGTCCTGCAGGGCCTGATCGCGATCAGCCGGGCCCGGTTTCCGAAGGGGTTGCCCGGCCGCGACATCGACGCGCTTGCGCGGTTCAACCTGTGGGTCGCCGGGCAGGACTACGACCACGGCACCGGGCATGGCGTGGGGGCCTTCCTGTCGGTGCACGAGGGGCCGCAGCGGATCAGCCGCGTGTCCGAAGTGCCGCTGGAACCCGGCATGATCCTGTCGAACGAACCGGGCTATTACCGCGAGGGCGCCTTCGGCATCCGGCTGGAGAACCTGATCGTCGTGCAGGAGGCCCCGCCCCTTGGCGACAACCGGGCGCAGCTGGCCTTCGAGACGCTGACCTTCGTCCCCTTCGACCGCCGCCTGATCCTGGCGGAAGAGCTGTCCCCGGCCGAGCGGCGCTGGCTGGACGCCTACCACGCCGAGGTGCTGCAAAAGCTGGCCAACCGGGTTTCGGGCGCTACCCTTGACTGGCTGAGGGCGGCCTGCGCCCCGATCTGAGGCCGGGGAGAAGACAATGGGAAGCCACATCACCATCGCGCCGATCGACGGTCCGGTCACGGTTGCGGTGGGCGATCTGCGGCTGGGCGAAAGCCGGGCGGCGCTGGAGCTGAAGGAGGGGCGTTACCCCGCAGTCACCTATGTCCCGCGCGAGGACATCGACATGTCGCGGCTGGTCAGGACCGAAAAGACCACAAACTGTCCGTGGAAGGGCCGCGCCAATTACTATTCGGTCCACAGCGAGGGTGGTCTGATCGAAAATGCAGTCTGGACCTACGAGGACCCCAAGGCCGACGTGGCCGCCATCGCGGGGTATCTGGCCTTTTACCCAAACGTGACCGTCACGCGCGGCTAGCGGCCTCTTCGCGGATGCGCTGCACCATGGCGCGAAGGCCGTTCGACCGCTGGCTGGACAGGTGGTCGTTCAGACCCAGTCGTCCAAGTTCGGCGGCGGCGTCCACCTTTGCCACCTCGGCCACCGGCAGACCGGAATAGAGCGCGTGCAGGATGGCGATCAGGCCGCGGACGATCATCGCGTCGCTGTCGCCCTGGAAATCGAAGCGACCGTCTTCGACGATGGGGCGCAGCCAGACCTGGCTGGCGCAGCCCTGGACCTTGAGCGCCGGCACCTTGAAGCTGTCGTCCATGGGCGGCATCGCCTTGCCCAGTTCGATGACATGGCGATAGCGGTCCTCCCAGTCGTCGAGGAAGTCGAAGGTCTCGGCAATCTCTTCGAAGGCTTGGCTCGCCATGGTCTGCTCCGGTCTGTGCCTGTCAGGTAAGGCGCGGGGCCGGGACAGTCCAGCCCAAGATGCGCTTTTCAAACGCGGTGCCATCGGCTACCCAAGGGGCAACGCATCAGGAAGATCGCTCCATGTCGCTGTCCCGCCGTCATCTCGTGCTTGGTCTTGCCGTCGCTGTCGCAGGCTGCGGCGGACTGCGGCAGAGCAAGCTGAACCCGTTCAACTGGTTCCGCAAATCCGAACCGCGCGAGACGATCGTGCTGCCGGAGGCCAAGGAGGACGGGCGGATCCTGGCCGAGGTCGTCATGTCGATGTCGGTCGAGCCGATGCCGGGCGGGGCCATCGTGCGGGCGCGTGGCCAGATGCCGGTCCAGGGCTACTGGAGCGCCGAGCTGGTCCCGCAGCCGCTGACCGAGGGCGGCACGCTGGTCTACGAGTTCCGGGTCTTCCCGCCCACCGGGAAAACCGCCGTGAACACGCCGCAGTCGCGGCAGGTGGACGTGGCGATCTACATTTCGAACGTCAAGCTGGAGAACGTGCGCGAGATCGTGGTGCAGGGCGCCACCAACGCGCGGGCCTCGCGGCGCTAGGCGGCTCCTGGTGCGACTGCGTCGCCTCGTCGCGGACGGCGCGAGGAGGGACGCAGTCCACGACGAGCGTCCGGGCCGGGCGGCTCAGAGCTGGACCACCCGAACCTCGCTGCCCTTCGCGGACAGGGCGATCTCGCCCTTGCAGAGGCGCATCGCATCCTCGCCAAAGGCCTCGCGCCGCCAACCGGTGAGGGCGGGCACATCGCGTTCGCCCGCCGCGATCAGGTCGAGATCGGCAGAAGAGGCGATCAGCCGGGGCGCGACCCCCAGGCTTTCCGACTTGGCCTTGAGCAGCACGCGGAGCAGGTCGGCCAGCGCGGGGTTGACCTGCAACTGCTCGCGTCCGTTTTCGACCCGCGGGATATCCTCGGGCCGCATCTCCAGCCCCTCCTTCACCGCGGCGAGGATGCCTTCCACGATCTCGGGCTTGCGGCCTTCGCGCAGGAGGAGGCGCGAGCGGCCCAGTTCCTCGGCCGTGGTGGGCTTGGTCGAGGCGAGCTCCAGCAGGGCATCGTCCTTCATCACGCGGCTGCGCGGCACGTTCTGAGCCTGGGCATAGGCCTCGCGGAAGCGGGCCAGCGCCTTGACCACGGCCAGGAAGCGGCCCGAGGTCGTGCGGGTCTTGATCCGCTGCCAGGCCTCGTCGGGGTGGATGGTATAGGTCGCGGGGTCGGTGAGGACCGCGAGTTCCTCGGCCACCCATTCGGCGCGGCCGTTCTTCCTCAACTGGCCCGCAAGCCATTCGTAGATCACCCGAAGGTGGGTCACATCGGCCAGCGCATATTCCTTCTGCGCCTCGGACAGCGGTCGGCGCGACCAGTCGGTGAAGCGCGAAGTCTTGTCCAGATCGGCGCGGGCGATCTTCTTGACCAGGGTCTCGTAGCCCACCTGTTCGCCGAAGCCGCAGACCATGGCGGCGACCTGGGTATCGAACAGGGGCCTGGGGAACACCCCGCCCTCGACGAAGAAGATTTCCAGATCCTGCCGGGCGGCGTGGAAGACCTTGACCGTCGCCTCGTGGCGGAAGAGGTCGTAGAGCGGCTCCAGTGACATGTCCGGCCCCTCGATCGGGTCGATCAGCACCGCCTCGCCCGCGCCGGGCAGGGCCATCTGGATCAGGCAGAGCTTGGACCAGTAGGTGCGTTCGCGCAGGAATTCGGTGTCGAGGGTGACGAAGGGCTGGCTCTTGGCAAGCGCGCAGTAGTCGGCGAGGTCCTCGGTCGTGGTGATCGTGCGCATGTGCCGTCCTTTCGTCGCGGGGTCATCCCGCCGGTGCAGCTGCGTCTTATGGCTTCGGGGGCGAAAAGGAAAGGGGCGGGCTTGCGGAGGCCGGCGGCGCGTGAACAAGTGGCGCGCAAGAGGGAGGCGGGCGATGCGCGGGATCTGGCTTCTGGCGGGGCTCCTGTTCCTGGGGCTGGGGCTGCTGGGCGTGGTGCTGCCCGTGCTGCCGACGACCCCCTTCATGCTGCTCGCGGCCGGATCGTTCGCCCAGTCCTCGCCCCGGCTGCATCGCTGGCTGCTGGCGCATCCGACTTTCGGCCCGCCAATCCGCAACTGGGAGGAGAACGGCGCCATTTCGCGCCCGGCCAAGCGGCTGGCGGTGGGCAGCATGGCGGCGGTCTTCGGCCTGTCGCTGATCCTGGGGCTGGGCTGGAAGATCCTGCTGGCGCAAGGCGCACTGATCGCGGCGGGCTGTGCCTTCGTCTTGACGCGGCCGGACGGGCCTCAGTCCAGGTAGACCGGCGTCCGGTCGCCCTGGACAAAGCGGCGCAGGACGGCGGGGTAGAGGCGGTGCTCCTCTTCCAGCACGCGGGTGGCAAGCGTGGCCTCGGTGTCGCCGGGCAGGATCGGCACGCGGGCCTGGCCGAGGATCGGGCCGGCATCGAGGTCGGCGGTGACCTCGTGCACGGTGCAGCCGGCATGGCTGTCGCCGGCGGCCAGCGCGCGGGCGTGGGTGTGCAGGCCGGGATATTTCGGCAGCAGCGAGGGATGGATGTTCAGCATCCGCCCCTGGTAGCGGGCGATGAAACCGGGCGTCAGGATGCGCATGAAGCCTGCGAGGCACAGGATGTCCGGCTTTGCCGCGTCGATATGGGCGGCAAGCGCCGCCTCGAAGCCCTCGCGGTCGCGGCCGAAGGGGCGGTGATCGACGGCGGCGGTCGGGATGCCCAGTGCCGCGGCCTTGGCAAGGCCACCCGCAAGCGGATCGTTCGCGGCGACGAGGACGGGTTCGGCATAGCCGCCCTGCCGCATGTCCCCGACCAGGGCCAGCATGTTCGAGCCACCCCCGGAAATCAGGATGGCGACGCGCGTCACAACAGGCGGCCCCGGTAGATCACCCCCTGCCCTTCCACGATCCGTCCGAGGCGGGTCACCGTCTCGCCCTCGGCCTGCAACAGCGCGGTGAGGGCGTCGGCCCTGTCCTCGGCAACGACAAGGATCATGCCGATGCCGCAGTTGAAGGTCTTGAGCAGTTCCGGCTCTGCCATGTTCGCGGTGGTGGCCAGCCAGCGGAACACCGGCGGCAGGTCCCAGGCGCCAAGGTCGATCTCGCAGGCCAGCCCCCCGTTTTCAGTAGGGGCGGGCAGGACGCGGGGCGGGTTTTCCGTCAGCCCGCCGCCGGTGATATGGGCGAGGCCGCGGACGCCGCCCGCCCGGATGGCGGCCAGCACCTGCCGGACGTAAAGCCGGGTGGGCGTCAGCAGCGCCGCGCCGAGGCTGCCCTCGCAGAAGGGCGAGGGCGCGTCCCAGCCGAGGCCGGACAGCTCCACCACCTTGCGCACGAAGCTGTAGCCGTTGGAATGGACGCCCGACGAGGCGAGGCCGAGCAGGACGTCACCTTTGGCCACGCCGCGCGGCAGGTCCTGCCCGCGCTCCATGGCGCCAACGGCGAAGCCGGCCAGGTCGAAATCGCCCTTGTGATACATGCCCGGCATCTCGGCCGTCTCGCCGCCGATCAGCGCGCAGCCCGAGTCCGCGCAGCCCTTGGCGATGCCCTCGACGATGCGGGCGGCCTGATCGACCTCAAGCTTGCCGGTGGCGAAATAGTCGAGGAAGAACAGCGGCTCCGCCCCCTGGCAGACGAGGTCGTTGACGCACATCGCCACGAGGTCCACGCCGATCGTGTCGACATGACCGGTGTCGATGGCGATGCGCAGCTTGGTGCCCACCCCATCGGTCGCGGCGACGAGGATCGGATCCTTGTAGCCCGCGGCCTTGAGGTCGAAGAGCGCGCCGAAGCCGCCAAGGCCGCCCATCGTGCCGGGCCGGTTCGTGGCCTTAGCCGCCGGCTTGATCCGGTCCACCAGCGCGTTTCCGGCGTCGATGTCCACGCCGGCATCGGCATAGGTCAGTCCGTTGTGCCCCGTGGTCATCTGCCTGCCCCTTCGCGCGGAATCGATCCTGCGGCCCGCATAGACGATTGCCCGCAGGCGTGCAACGCGCGCCCGCCCGGACGCCCGCCCGCTTGACCGCCCGCCCGGTTCTGCTAGGCAGGGTCCGGCTACGGGCCTGTAGCTCAATTGGTTAGAGCAGGGCGCTCATAACGCCTTGGTTGGGGGTTCGAGTCCCTCCGGGCCTACCATCTGCCTGATCAGGCGACCCGGTCCTGCGGCTCGCGCCCCTCGAAGAAGGCGGTCAGGTTCTCCAGCACGCGGAAGCCCATAGCCTCGCGCGTCTCGCGCGTGGCAGAACCGAGATGAGGCAGCAGGACCAGGTTGTCGGCGTGCAGCAGCGCGTCGGGAATGGCCGGTTCGCGTTCGAACACATCGAGCCCCGCGCCGGCGATGGTGCCGAACCAGAGCGACTGGGCCAGCGCGTGTTCGTCCACCACCTCGCCGCGGGCGGTGTTGATGAGGAAGGCCGTGGGCTTCATCAGGTCCAGCCGCCGGGCGTTGATGAGGTGGCGGTTTGCGGCACCGCCGGGGCAATGCAGCGAGACGAAATCGCATTGCGGCAGCAGGTCCTCGATCGTGGGGACCTGGACCGCGTTGTAGCGCGCCAGCACCTCCGGGGCGACCGCGGAGCGGTTCTGCACCAGGATCTTCATGCCGAAGCCGAAATGCGCCCGCTGCGCCATGGCCTGCCCGATGCGGCCGAAGCCGATGATGCCGAGCGTCGCGCCCGAGACCTTGGTGCCGATCAGATGGGTCGGGCGCCACCCGCTCCAGCGGCCCTCGCGCAGTTCCCGCTCGCCCTCGCCCGCCCGGCGCGCGACCATCAGCATCAGCGTCATCGCGATGTCGGCGGTGCATTCCGACAGCACATCGGGCGTGTTGGTGACGGCAATCCCGCGCGCCCTGGCGGCCTCGGTGTCGATGTGGGAGAACCCGACGCCGTAGTTGGCGAGGATGCGGGTGCGCGGGGTCCCCGCCTCGAAGACCGTGGCGGGCAGCCTGTCGGTGACGGTGGGGAGGATGGCGTCGTAGCGGGTCATGGCCTCGCGGAAGTCGGCCTCGGTGAGCGGCTTGTCGGCCTGGTTGAGATCGACATCGAAGTTCGCGGCCATCCGCGCCTCGACCGCCTGCGGCCAGCGGCGCGTGACCAGGACCTTGGGCTTGTTCATCCTCCCCTTCCCTCTTTTCAGGCGGCGCGCTTGGCCATGACCTTGGCCACGGTCTCGCCGATCACGCTCGGGTTTTCGGCGACGGTAACGCCGGCGGCGGTGAGAATTTCCACCTTTTCCGACGCGCTTTCCCCGAAGGCCGAGATGATCGCACCCGCGTGGCCCATGGTGCGGCCCTTCGGCGCGGTGAGGCCCGCGATATAGGCGATGACCGGCTTGGTCATGTGGTTCTGGATGTATTCGGCGGCTTCGGCCTCTTGCGGCCCGCCGATCTCGCCGATCATGCAGACGACATGCGTGTCGGGGTCGGCCTCGAAGCGTTCGAGGATGTCGCGGAAGGACGAGCCGTTGATCGGGTCGCCGCCGATGCCCACAGAGGTCGAGACGCCGATGCCCCGGTCCTTCAGCTGCTGGGCGGCCTCATAGCCCAGCGTGCCCGAGCGGCTGACGATGCCGACATGGCCCTGGAGGTAGATGTGGCCCGGCATGATGCCGAGAAGCGCCTTGCCGGGGCTGATGGTGCCGGCGCAGTTCGGGCCCGTGAGGACCATGCGGCGTTCGCGGGGGTAGCGCAGCATGTAGCGCTTCACGCGGATCATGTCCTGCGCCGGGATCCCGTCGGTGATGCAGACGCAGTAGCGGATGCCCCCGTCGGCGGCTTCCATGATCGAGTCGGCGGCAAAGGGCGGCGGCACGAAGACGAGGCTGGTGTCGCAGGAGGTGGCGGCGACGGCCTCTTTCATCGTGTTGAACACGGGGATGCCCATGACGGTTTCCCCGCCCTTGCCCGGGACCACCCCCGCGACGACATTGGTGCCGTAGTCGAGCATTTCCTTGGTGTGGAACTGCGCCATGCGGCCGGTGATGCCCTGCACGACGACGCGGCTGGAACGGTCGAGAAAGATGCTCATCACACGGCCCTCATCAGGTGCTTGCGGTCGTTCTTCCAGGCGATCACGGCGCGTTCGGCGGCCTCCATCAGCGTGTTGGCGCGAATGATCGGCAGGCCGGACTGGGCGAGGATCTTCTGGCCTTCCTCGACGTTGGTGCCGGAGAGGCGGACGATCACGGGCACGTCCACGGGTTCCGCCTTCAGCGCCTGCACGACGCCCTCGGCCACCCAATCGCAGCGGTTGATGCCGGCGAAGATGTTCACAAGGACCGCCTGCACGTTCTTGTCGGACATCACCAGGCGGAAGGCTTTGGCCACCCGTTCCGGCGTGGCGCCACCGCCGATGTCGAGGAAGTTGGCGGGCTCACCCCCGGCCAGCTTGATCGTGTCCATCGTCGCCATCGCGAGGCCCGCACCGTTGACGATGCAGCCGATGTTACCTGACAGGCCGATGTAGGCGAGGCCCCGGTCGGCGGCGCGGGCCTCGCGCGGGTCCTCCTGGCTCTTGTCGCGCAGTTCCGCGATCTGCGGGTGACGGAACAGCGCGTTGGTGTCGAAGGTCATCTTCGCGTCGAGCGCAAGGATGCGGTTGTCGGCGGTCACGACCAGCGGGTTGATTTCCACCATCGTCGCGTCAAGGTCGCGGAAGGCGCGGTAGCAGCCTTGCAGCGTGCGGACCATCTGCTGGGTCAGCGCGGCGGGAATGCCCAGCTTGAAGGCGATCTCGCGCGCCTGGAACTCCTGCAGCCCGACAGCGGGTTCGATCGAGGAGCGCACGATCGAGTCCGGCCGCGTGGCCGAGATTTCCTCGATTTCCATCCCGCCCTCGCCGGAGGCCACGATCATCACCCGCTGCGACGACCGGTCGAGGACGAAGCCGAGGTAGATTTCGCGACTGAAATCGACGGCCTGCTCGACATAGACGCGGTAGATGCCCTTGCCCTCGGGGCCGGTCTGGTGGGTGACGATCTTCTGGCCGAACATGGCCTCGCTCGCCTCGTGGATCTCGCTTTCCGAGGCGCAGAGCTTGACGCCCCCCGCCTTGCCGCGGCCCCCGGCGTGGACCTGGGCCTTGACGATCCAGCGGTCGCCCCCCAGTTCACGCGCCCGGTAGGCGGCCTGTTCGGGGCTGTAGGCCAGCGCGCCGGCGGGCACGGTGACGCCGAACTTGGCAAGGATTTCCTTGGCCTGGTATTCGTGGATGTCCATGTCTTCCTCCCGTTATTGGGCAGCGATGGCGGCGCCGTAGTGGCTTTCCAGAGCGGCAAGCGCCTGGCCCACATCGACATTCGCGCCCATCGCGTTCATCTCGGCGGCGAAGCGCACGACGATGTCGGTGATCGCGGCCTCGGACAGCTGGTTCAGGATGCCGATGCGGACCTGCACGGGTTCCGACAGCGTCGGCCAGATGCCGAAGCCCTTGGCGCGGGCATTGCCGACCAGTTCCTTCTCGCGCCCCGCCAGCGACGGCGGCAGGTTCAGGACGACGAGGCTGGTCATGTTCGAGGTGACCTCGCAGCCAAGCGAGGTGACGGCAGCGCGCAGCGCGGCCTCGTGCCGGGCATACTCGGCGGCCTTCCGGGCACGGCCATGCCGGAGGTTGATCCGCAGCGCCTCGTGGAAAGCGGCGACGGCGTAGGCGGAATGGGTGCGGTGGTAGGTGCCCGCGCCCACGTCGCGGCCATCGACGATGCCCCAGTGGCGGGCCTCGAAGATCGGATTGTGGACGAAGGTATAGCAGCCGTTCTCACGCAGGTGGGCGATGTAGCGGTCGGTGAAGCTGACCGGGGCGTAGGTCAAGGGCAGGCAAAGGACGCCCTTCTGCGGGCAGGAGGCCCAGCCCACCACGCCAGGGAAGTCGTCGATGGCGAAGTCCGCGACCCCGAGCGAGGAGACGGCATCGACCAGGCCCATCACGTCGTGGCGCAGGCAGGCATCGGAGAAGCCCTTGAGGTCGTTGATGCGGCCCGACCCGGTTTCCCAATGCGCCATCGTGGCCCACATCGGCCTGTGTTCGGCGAGCGCCCTCTCGACGATCTCGGCCGTGACCGACTGGCCGTGCGGAACCTGGATGACGGTGACGTTTGCGGGCCTGGGGTCCAGCGCGTTGGCCTTCAGATCCTCGCGGCTGGCGGCCTTGGTGCGGACGGTCAGCGCGTCGATGCCACTGAACGTGCCGTTGACGAAGCACACGACTGTGTCGCCCGGCAGGATGGCCGAGAAGAGGGCGTCAAGCCCGCTCCACCCCGTGCCGGCGACGCCGAAGGTGTAGGTGTTCGCGGTGCCCCAGACCTGCCGCAGCATGTGCTTGCACTCGATCATCCCGCGCAGCACGTCGGCTTGCATGTGGTCTGCGAGCCCGGCGTTCGCAAAGGCGGCCAGCACCCGCGCGTCGGTGTTTCCGGGGCCGGGGCCGGCGGCGAGCGTCTCCGGAATCACGAGTTGCGGATAGACTTCGGTGTCGGTCATTCGGCGCCCCTCCCAAGGCCGATGTCGGTTGGACCGTCGTCCGGGCCGATCTGGCGACGCTTCCGGGTGCAGCGGAAGAAAGGGTCGCGGGGTCTGCCGGGGACGGGATCCTTGCCGCACAGGAAAGCGGCAATCGACAAGGACGGCAACCTTCCTATATCCTGCTTTCGGATGCCTGTTCGGGTGAGGATCTACCCACCCGAACAGGTGGATATGCGGTAGTATACCGAAATGCCCCACCCGAACGGGTAGGGAGAGAGGTAGTTGATGGCGCTTTGGGACAATGACCGGGGAATGGCAGCGGTAACGCTGATGCTGGGCGACGCGAACCCGCTGATGCTGGCCGCGATGTCGGAACTCTTCGAGAAGGACCGCCGATTCTCTCTGGTGGCGACGGCGGCGACGGCCGAGGGGTTCCTGGGCATGGTGATGCGGATGCCGGTGCAGGTGGGCGTGATCGACTGGAACCTGCCGGCGCTGGGGGGCGCGCGGCTGATCGACGTGTTGCGCACCCAGGCCAACGCACCGCGGCTGGTGGTCTATGCCGAGGATACGGGCGATATCCCGAGGAAGGCCCTGGCAGCGGGGGCGGCGGGGTTCGTCTCGCGCTCTGACCCGGTAGAGCGGCTCCTGGACACCTGCGTCGCCGTGGCGAAGGGGCAGATGGTGTTCCCCTTCCTCGACATCCGCCGTCTGAAGCAGGACCCGATCGAGACCCTGTCCCCACGCGAGAGGACGCTGCTGGAAGCGCTGTCGAAAGGGCTGACGAACCGCGAGCTCGCGCGGGACCTGGAGATCAGCGAGAACACGGTGAAGTTCCACCTGTCGAACCTGTTCGAGAAGCTGGACGTAAGGAACCGGGCACAGGCAATTGCCTTCTTTTACGCCAATCGCGCCTCTCGTGGCGAAATGTGATGCATTTTCGGGCTTGACGCGGGGGGGCGCGGTCGGGGATGGGTAAGGCGGGTGCAGCTCCTACCCTGGCAGGAGCCCGAACATGTCTTTCCACGTCATCACCCAGGCCCCCGCGCGCCTGAACCGCAGCGAGCTTGCCGTTCCGGGCAGCGCCCCCCAGATGTTCGAGAAGGCCGCCGCGTCCGAGGCGGATGTGATCTTCCTCGATCTTGAAGATGCGGTTGCCCCCGATGACAAGCCGCAGGCCCGCAAGAACATCATCAAGGCGCTGAACGAGATCGACTGGGGCAGGAAGACCATGTCGGTGCGCATCAACGGCCTTGATACGCATTACATGTACCGCGACGTGGTGGATGTGGTGGAACAGGCCGGCGAGCGGCTGGATCTCATCATGATCCCCAAGGTCGGCACGGCGGCGGATGTCTATGCGGTGGACATGCTGGTCACGCAGATCGAGGACGCGAAGGGCTACAGGAAGCGGATCGGGTTCGAGCACATCATCGAGACGGCGCTGGGGATGCAGAATGTCGCCGAGATCGCGGGTGCGTCGAAGCGGAACGAGTCCCTGCATTTCGGGGTGGCGGACTATGCGGCCTCGACCCGGGCGCGCACGACGATCATCGGGGGGGTGAACCCGGATTATTCGGTGCTGACCGACAAGCTGGAGGACGGCAGCCGCGCGGTGCATTGGGGCGACATGTGGCACTATGCGCTGGCCCGGATGGTGGTGGCGGCGCGGGCGAACGGGCTGCGTCCCGTGGATGGGCCGTTCGGGGATTTCTCGGACCCCGAGGGCTACCGGGCGGCGGCGAAGCGGGCGGCGGTGCTGGGCTGCGAGGGGAAATGGGCGATCCATCCGTCGCAGATTGCCCTGGCCAACGAGGTGATGAGCCCGTCCGAGGCCGAGGTGACGCGCGCGAAGCGGATCCTCGAGGCGATGGAGAAGGCCGCGGCCGAGGGGAAGGGGGCGGTGTCGCTGGATGGGCGGCTGATCGACTATGCCTCGATCCGGCAGGCCGAGGTGCTGGTCCAGAAGGCGAAGCAGATCGCCGGGGGCTGAGGTCTGTCCGCGCGGGACAGGCCGGCGCACCCCTTGTCTTTCAAGGGCTTGTCCGTGGGCGTTCAGGATCCGGAAACCCTGATCGGGCAGCGCCGCCCCCTTCCCCACTCCCCTCCCCACGCGGGGGGAGGGGAGGCGCGGGATGGCGGGGCTTGCGGCCCCTAATCGACCGGGATCAGCGCCACGGCGACGCGGCGGCCTTCGCCGAGCAGGACATTGTAGGTGCGGGCGGCGGTGGGCGAGGCCATGACCTCGACCCCGATCCCCTGCCCTTCCAGCGCCGCGCGGAAGGCTTGCGGCACATGGGCGATGGTCGAGCCGGTGCCGACGAACAGCACGTCGATCCGGTCCACGAGCGACAGCGGCCCGGCCGTATCCTCAAGCCCGCCCCAGGGACCGGCGTCCCAAGGGGTGATCAGGCAGGGACCGCGCAGGACATGGCCCGCGACGCGGAAGAAGCCGGGGCCGTAGCCCTCGATCGCCTTTGCGCTGCCGTAGGTGACCTCGGTCAGCCGCATCGCCGCCCCCGCCTCAGGCGTCCACGTCGGCAAAATCGCTTTTCACCGACTTCTTCGGCTTGTCGCCGCGGTCCACACCCAGCATCAGGACGATGTTCTTGGCCATGTAGAGCGTGGAATAGGTCCCGAGCACAACGCCCAGAAGCATGGCGAACACGAAGCCGCGGATCACGTCGCCACCGAAGATGAAGAGCGCCATGAGCGAGAGGAAGGTTGTTGTCGCCGTCATGATCGTGCGCGACAGGGTTTCGTTCGCAGTCAGGTTCATCATGTCCCGCAGCGGCATCTGCTTGTATTTGGCGAGATTTTCCCGAAGCCGGTCGAAGATGACGACGGTGTCGTTGACCGAGTAGCCGAGGATGGTCAGCAGCGCCGCGACGATGGTCAGGTCGAACTTGATCTGGAACAGCACGAAGATGCCCACCGTGACCAGCACGTCATGGATCAGTGCTGCAACCGTGCCCACGGCGAATTGCCATTCGAACCGCACCCAGACGTAGAACAGGATCCCCGCCGAGCCCGCCAGAACCGCCAGAAGGGCCGAGGTGATGAGTTCCTGCGACACCTTCGGTCCCACCGATTCCACCGCGGGGAAGGAGATCGAGGGATCGATCTGCTGCAACGCTGCCTCGACCTCGGCGATGGTTTCCGGCGTGACGGACTCATCCCCTTCCTTGGCAGAAAGCCGGATCATCGCGACGTGCTGGTTCTCGGCGAAGGACGGGTCGAAAACCTCGGTGATCGAGACGTCGCCGAGGTCCAGCCCCTGCAGGGCCTGCCGATAGGCGCCGACATCCACCGCATTGGTGGATTCGGTGCGGATGGTCGTTCCGCCCCGGAAGTCGATGCCGAAGTTCAGCCCCATGGTGAAGATCAGCACCAGCGACAAGAGCATCGCGGCAACAGAGGCGCCGAAGGTCACCCACTGGATCTTGAAGAAGTCGATGTTGGTCTTTTCGGGAACAAGTCTCAGGCGCCAGGCCATTTTCATTTCCTCCGGTCAGACCACGATCGTCTTCGGACGCTTCCAGTCGAGATAGGTCTCGACAATAAGCCGGGTGACATAGACGGCAGTGAACATCGAGGTGAGGATCCCCAGGCCCAGCGTCACCGCAAAGCCGCGGACCGGCCCCGAGCCGAGCCAGAACATGATGAGAGCGGTCAGAAGCCCGGTCACATTCGAATCCATGATCGCCGAGAAGGCCCGGTCGAAGCCCTGCTGCATCGCGCGGCGCGGATTGGAGCCGGATCGCAGTTCCTCGCGCATGCGCTCGAAGATCAGCACGTTGGCATCGACGGCCATCCCCATGGTCAGGACGATACCGGCGATCCCCGGCAGGGTCAGCGTGGCGCCGATGGCCGACAATACCGCCACGATAAGCGCGACGTTGATTGCGAGCGCAATGTTGGCGAAGACCCCGAACATGCCATAGGAGGCGATCATGTAGGCGATGACGGCGATCATGCCGATCAGGGCGGCGGCGCGGCCGGCATCGATGGAGTCCTGCCCCAGTTCCGGCCCGATGGTGCGTTCTTCGAGGAAGGTCATTTCGGCCGGTAGCGCACCGGCGCGCAGAAGGACGGCCAGACGGGTCGATTCCTCGACGCTGAAATTCCCGGTGATGATGCCCGATCCGCCGGGGATGTGGCTCTGGATCACCGGGGCCGAGATCACCTCGCCGTCCAGCACGATGGCGAAGGGCGCGCCTATGTTGGCGGCGGTATAGTCGCCGAACTTGCGCGCGCCGGTGGTATCGAACCGGAAGCTGACCGCCGGGCGGCCGTTCTGGTCGAAGGAAGGCTGGGCATCGACGAGATCTTCCCCCGAAACCACGGGGGCATCCTCGACGATGTAGTAGATGCCGGGCTCGTCCATCGAGGGCAAGAGGACGTTGCGCGCGCCGGGCGAGGCGCCGGCGTCGGTGGTGCGGCTAACCACCGCATTGAACGAAAGCTTCGCGGTCTGGCCGATCAGCGCCTTCAACTCCTGCGCCGAGCCGATGCCGGGCACCTGGATCAGGATGCGGTCCTCGCCCTGGCGCTGGATCGTGGGTTCGCGGGTGCCGGCCTCGTCCACGCGGCGGCGGATGATTTCCAGCGACTGCTGGATGGTGCGCTGGTCGGTGGCCTGCTTTTCGGCATCCGACAGGCGCACGACGATGTCGTTGCCTTCGGCGGTCACGTCCAGAGTGCTTTGCCCGATGCCGGTCAGCGACATCACGCTGGAGCCAAGGGCACGCACGGCCTCGATCGCGGCGGGCATGCCGGCGGGGTTCTCCAGCGTCACGCGCAGCACGTCGTCGGGCGAGGGCGCACGGCGCACCGCGCCGACCTGGTCGCGCAAGGGCCGCAGCGCATCGCGCACCTCGGGCCAGAGCGAATCCATCCGCGACTTGTAGACATCCTCGACCTTGACCTCGGCCAGAAGATGCGCGCCGCCGCGCAGGTCGAGGCCCAGGTTCATCAGCGCCGAGGGCAGGAAGCCCGGCCACTCGGCACGCGCGGCCTCCTGTTCGGGGGTGGCGACACCGCCGGCGGCCTCGATGGCGGCAACGGCGTCATTGTGGCGCTCGACCCTGCCGTAGAACAGGTTGGGGATTGCCGCGACGATCCCCCAACCGCAGATCAGCAGGATGAGGATCCGCTTCCAGAGCGCCATCGATTCCATGTGTCCGGTCTCAGCTTGCGGCGGGTTCGGTCTTGTTCAGCACCTGGGTGATGGTGTGCTTGACCACCTTCACCTTGACGCCCTCGGCGATCTCGACCTCGATCTTGCCGTCGTCCTGCACCTTGGAGACCTTGCCGATGATCCCGCCCGAGGTGATGACCTCGTCGCCCCGGCGCAGCGCGTCCACCATGGCGCGGTGTTCCTTCATCTTCTTCTGCTGCGGGCGGATCAGCAGGAAATAGAAGATGACGAAGATCAGGATGATCGGCAGGAACTGGGCGAACACGGCGGCGCCTCCGGGGGCGGCGCCGGCGGCTTGCGCGAAGGCGGGGGTGGCGAACATGGACATCCTCTCTGGCCGGATCGGGAGGCTTCAGGTGCCGCCCCGTTTGCGATTGTCGGGTCATGTAAGCCCTTTCGCCGCGCTTTGCCAGAGGGGGCGCGACAGGCGGTGCCTTCCCCCTTGCGGCGGAATGGGGCATAAGCGCCGGCGTAGCTTTTCGTTGGGGCCAGACCATGCACGACATCCGCTTCATCCGCGAGAACCCGGACGCCTTCGACAGGGCCCTGGCGAGGCGGGGGCTGGCGCCGATGGCGGCAGAGCTTCTGGCGATCGACGAGGCGCGGCGGGCAAAGATCCTGGCGGCGGAAACCGCGGCAGCGGCGCAGAACGCGGCCTCGAAGGAGGTGGGGGCGGCGAAGGCGCGCGGGGATCAGGCCGAGTTCGAAAGGCTGCGGGCGCTGGTGGCCGAGAAGAAGGCCGAAGGTGCGCGGCTGACCGAGGAGGCGGCGGCCGAGGACGCGCGGCTCCGCGATGCCCTGATGCGCATCCCGAACATGGCGCTGGACGAGGTGCCCGAGGGGCCGGACGAGAGCGGCAACGTGGAGATCCGGCGCTGGGGCACGCCTCGGGCGATGGACTTCAAGCCCTTGGAACATTTCGACATTCCGGCCGCAAAGGGGGGGCTCGACTTTGCGACGGCGGCGAAGCTGTCCGGCAGCCGTTTCGTCGTGATGCGCGGCGCGGTGGCGCGGGTGCATCGGGCGCTGGCGCAGTTCATGCTGGATCTGCATACGTCCGAGCATGGTCTGGCCGAGACCTGGACCCCGGTCCTCGTCAAGGAAGAGGCGATGTATGGCACCAACCAGCTGCCGAAGTTCGCCGAGGACAGCTATCAGACCACCAACGGCTGGTGGCTGATCCCGACCTCGGAAGTCACGCTGACCAATTCGGTCGCGGGCGACATCCTGGACGAGGCCGCGCTGCCGATCCGGCTGACCGCGCATACGCATTGCTTCCGGTCCGAAGCGGGCTCGGCGGGGAAGGACACCACCGGCATGCTGCGGCAGCACCAGTTCGAGAAGGTCGAGATGGTGACGATCTGCACGCCCGAAACGGCGCTGGCCGAACACGAACGCATGACCAAATGCGCGGAGGCCGTGCTGGAGCGGCTGGGCCTGCCCTACCGGACCATCGTCCTGTGCACCGGCGACATGGGATTCGGCGCACAGAAGACGCATGACCTCGAGGTCTGGCTGCCCGGCCAGAACACCTATCGCGAGATTTCCAGCGTCTCGACCTGCGGCCAGTTCCAGGCGCGGCGGATGAACGCGCGCTATCGCCCGGCGGGCGGGAAACCGGAATTCGTGGCGACGCTGAACGGATCGGGTCTGGCGGTCGGGCGCTGCCTGATCGCGGTGCTGGAGAACGGGCAGGAGGCCGACGGGTCCGTGACCTTGCCGGCGGCGCTGGCGCCCTATCTTGGCGGCAAGACCCGGATCACGGCGGACGGCGTGCTGGCCTGAGGACCGGGGAACCATAGGCGGTGCGGGGCGTTATGCCCTGCCCGTCCACAGCGAAAAGACCCGAATGACACTCGCGTCTGCCCTTGTCCTGCTTCTTGCCGCGCTTGCCTTTGCCTTGGCTCCGATCATCACCCCCCCGTTCACCGGCTATGACCCGGGCCAGTTCCCTGTCGAGATCGCACAACCGGCAGTGCAGCCGGCGGGCTATGCCTTTGCGATCTGGTCTCTGATCTACCTGTGGCTGATCCTGCATGCCGCCTTCGGCCTGTGGAAGCGGCAGCGGCATCCGGCCTGGGTGCGCGTGCGCCCGGCGCTGACGCTGGCGGTGGTGCTGGGAACGGTGTGGCTCGCGATAGCGGCCTCGAGCCCTTTCTGGGCGACCGTGGTGATCCTGGTGATGGCGGGGGCGGCGATCCTGGCCTTCCTGCAGGCGCCGACCGAGCCCGACCGCTGGCTCCTCTCTGCCCCGCTGGCGATCTTCGCGGGCTGGCTGACGGCGGCCTCGGCGGTCTCGACCGGGGTTCTGCTGGCCGGCTACGGCTATCTCGGCAATGAGGAGGCGGCCTATGACATGATGGCCGCCGTGCTGATCCTGGGCGTGCTGGTGCAATGGCGCAAGCCCCGGATGCCGGTCTATGGCCTGACGCTGGCCTGGGCGCTGGTCGGGATCGGCGTGGCGAACTGGGGCAGCGGCACGCCGGTGGCCTGGGTGGCCTTCGGGATAGCCGCCCTGACGCTGGTCGCGGTCAGTCTGCTGGCGCGACGGGGTAAGGGTCAAATTCCTTGAGCAAGGAATTTTCCTAGAATTTTCCTAAAAATTCTTGGGGTTGGCCTTACTGCCCGGTGTTCTTTTCCTTGTGCTTGCGCAGGCGGCTTGGCGTGTGGAACTTGCGGTCCTTCCAGGGGTTCTGGTCGCCCTGGCTGCGCAGGAAGAGCCGGATCGGCGTGCCCGGCATGTCGAAATGGTCGCGGAGCCCGTTCACCAGATAGCGCTTGTAGCTTTCCGGCAGTTCGTCGGGCCGCGAGCATTTGATGACGAAGCCCGGCGGCCTTGTCTTTGCCTGCGTCATGTAGCGCAACTTGATCCGGTGGCCGCCGGGCGCGGGCGGCGGGTGCGCCTCGGTCATGGCGCCGAGCCAGCTGTTCAGCTTTGCGGTCGGCACGCGCCGGTTCCACACATCATGCGCCTTCAGGATCGCGTCGTGCAGGCGGTCGAGGCCGCGGCCCGTCTTGGCGCTGACGGTGACGAGCGGCGCACCGCGTAGCTGCGGGAGAAGGCGTTCGAACATCTCCTTCAGCTCGGCCAGCTTTTCCTGCTTGTCGTCCTCGAGATCCCACTTGTTGACCGCGACCACGACCGCGCGGCCTTCGGTTTCGGCGAAGTCGGCGATGCGCAGGTCCTGCACCTCGAAGGGGATTTCCACGTCGAGAAGGACGACCACCACCTCGGCGAAGCGCACGGCGCGCAGGCCGTCGGCGACGGACAGCTTTTCCAGCTTTTCCACCACCTTCGCCTTCTTGCGCATGCCGGCGGTATCCCAGATGCGGATCGGCGTCCCCATCCAGTCGGCGCGGACCGAGATCGCGTCGCGGGTGATGCCGGCCTCGGGACCGGTCAGCATCCGGTCGGTGCCGAGGATCCTGTTGATGAGCGTGGACTTCCCGGCATTCGGGCGGCCGATGACGGCGATCTGGAGGGGCTTCGCGGCGGTGGGCTTGTGGGCGGTCTCGTCGGCCTCGAGCTCGGCGTCCTCTTCCGAGATGTCGGTGTCGGTCTCGGGCAGCATCTCGGCTTCGCGGGGGGCGAATTCCGCCTCGAAGGGTTTGAGCGCGCGGTAGAGGTCGTCCATCCCCTCGCCGTGTTCGGCAGAAAGGCGGATGGGTTCGCCGAGGCCGAGGGACCAGGCCTCCAGCGCGCCTGCATCGCCCGCCTTGCCCTCGGCCTTGTTGACGCCGAGGAGCACGCGGGCGGCCTTCTTGCGCAGGATGTCGGCGAAGACCTCATCCGAGGGGGTGACGCCCACGCGCCCGTCGATCAGGAACAGGCAGACATCGGCCATGTCCACCGCGCGTTCGGTCAGGCGGCGCATGCGGCCTTGCAGGCTGTCGTCGGTGACCTCTTCCAGACCGGCGGTGTCGATGACGGTGAAGCGGAGGTCGAAGAGCTTGGCATCGCCCTCGCGCAGGTCGCGGGTCACGCCGGGCTGGTCATCGACCAGCGCAAGCTTGCGGCCGACGAGCCGGTTGAAGAGCGTCGATTTGCCCACATTCGGGCGGCCCACGATGGCGAGGGTGAAGGTCATGGCCTGCGTCCGTTCTGCGCGAAGCCGCCCCGCTACACCGGTTTGCCGTCAGCGGAAAGCGTGAAGTTGCCCGTTGCCCCCGACGACATAGAGCGTGCCCCCCGCCACCGCCGGCTGCGCGGCCGCGCCGCCGGGAATCTCGGCGGTGTAGGTCAAGGCGCCATTGGCCGGGTCGAAGGCGCGCAACAGGCCGTCCGAGGAGACGACCATGATCCGCCCGCCGGCCATCACCGGCCCGTAATGGGCGAAGATGCCCTTGCGGCGCTTGATCTTGTCCTTGGTGAAATAGGGCATCTCGACCGACCAGATCGGCTCGCCGGTGGCGGCGTCGAGGCGGACGAGTTTCGCCTCGTCGTTGACCAGGAAGATCGAGCCGCCCGCGACCGCGACGGGGCCGAGCGCACCCTCGCCCGCCGACCAGATGCGTTCGCCCGAGGCGGCGGACATGGCGACGGTGCGACCCGAGCCGGAGCCGGCATAGAGCACCTTGCCCGCGATCACGGCATCGCCGGTCACGTCGGGGGTGAGCGCATAGGCGCGGCCGAGCCGCTTGCCGGCCAGCGAGGCCTGCCAGATCTTGGTGCCGCCGCCGATCTTCAGGACCGCCATCAGATCGCCGCCCGAGGAGGGGAAGATCACCGCGCGGTCGCCGATGGTGGGGGCGGCAGTGCCGACATAGGCCGCACGGCCCGGCGTGCCGACGACCTGCCAGATCACCTTGCCGTCCTTGGCGTCCACGGCCCAGGCCGAACCGTCGCGGCCCGCGACATAGACCGCATTGCCGTCCGAGGCCGGCGCCCCGCTGATCGGGGCATCGACGCGCTGGCGCCAGAGCACCGCGCCCGAGGCGGCATCCAATGCGACCAGTTCGCCATAGCCGGTGGTGGCGAAGACCCGCCCCCCCGCGGTGGCAAGGCCGCCTGCCGACTGGCCGCCGCCCCGGTCGAAGGACGCGGTCAGGTCGGCAGTCCAGAGCGTGGCGCCGCCGGTCGAGGTGGCGGTGACGGTGGTGCCGGAATCGATGGTGAATACGCGACCATCGGCCACGACCGGCGCTGCGGCGATGCGATTCCTGCGGCTGGAGCCAGCCCCGACATCTGCGGACCAGACCCGTTGCGGGGTCGCGGACAGCGCGGCATGCGGCATCAGGTGGCGGGCATTGCCGGCGCGGTGCGTCCAGTCGCCGCCGGTCTGCGGACCAAGCGAAATGGCGACGCTCTGATTTTCGGGCGCCGCCGGCGCGGTGGGTGCGGGTTGGCCTTCCACAGGGATGCTGGCCTCAAGATCGGCGCGCACCGGGAACCGTTCGCCTTGCAGGATCACTTCCCTTTCGCCGCAGGCCGCCAGAAGCGCCAGAAGCCCCACGCCGGTCACCAGCCTGCCGCCCATCCGTCTGACCTTCATGACTGCCACCTGAAAGGACCTTTTGCTTGCGTCTGCGTCCATCTGCATCTCAACCGCCGTTGGCCGGCTCGGGCAGCGTGCCGCCAAGCGCCGTGATCACCTGCCCCACGCGCGCCCGCAACGCGGCCGAGGCCTCCTGGTCCTGCATGAGGGTGCCCAGCGCGGCGATGGCCGCGTCCGGCTTGCCCTCCTCGATGAGAAGGTAGGCCAGCTGCTCGGCCGCCAGCGTGCGGTAAGGGCGCCCGGCGACGGCGATGCCGTCGAGCGCGGCGCGGCGGTCGGCCAGGCTCAGGTCGGCCCCGCCCACGAGGACCCGGCGCAGGACCGCGAGGTCGCGGTAGGCCGGCGACAGCGCGGCATTGTTCGCGACCGACTCGAGCGCGGCCAGCGTGGCGGCCTTGTCCTCGGCCGGATCGGAGCCGAGGATCAGGTTCAGGATCGCGACCTGTTCGCCCGTCGCCGGAACCGAGGCCAGCGCCTCGCGCCGCTCCTCGGGCGTGCCATGGTCAAGCGCGTCGATGAGCGCGTCGCCGAAAGCCTCGGCGCGCGCGGCATCGCGGGATTTCTGCCATTCGGTCCAGGCCGTGCCGCCGACAAGGGCCAGGATCACCACCACGCCGATCCAGCCGTATTTGCGGAACAGCCCGAACAGCCGATCCCGGCGCACCTCTTCGGTGACTTCCTCGATGAAGCTGTCGGGATTGCTCAACGCCGTGCCTCGCTTGTCGTTTGCCCCGTCTTACAGGCAAAGCCCGCGCGTTGCCAAGCCCCGCCCGGCCATTGCGGGCCAGATGCGGCCGCAGCCCACCGTCCCCGAGATCGCCGCGCGGCGCCGGGTCAGGAGCCGGCAACCGCCCGGATCGCCGGTGCCATCCCCTCGGAGGGGCCGGCTTCGGCTTCGTCGGTCTCGATCTCGCCTTCCATGACCTGACGCTGCCACATCGCGGCATAGGTGCCGTCGGCCGCAAGCAGTTCGTCATGCGTGCCGCGTTCGATCACCCGGCCCTCGTCCAGCACGAGGATCTGGTCGGCGTCGGCGATGGTCGAAAGCCGGTGCGCGATGGTGATGACGCTGCGCCCCTGCCCCATCTCGGCCAGGCTTTCCTCGATCGACCGTTCGGTCTGGGTGTCGAGCGCCGAGGTTGCCTCGTCGAGGATCAGGATCGGCGGGTTCTTCAGGAGCGTGCGGGCGATGCCCACGCGCTGCTTTTCGCCGCCCGAAAGCTTCAGCCCGCGCTCGCCCACCCTGGTGTCGTAGCCCTCCGGCAGGCGCGAGACGAAATCGTGGATCTTCGCGGCCTTCGCGGCGGCGATGATCTCGTCCTCGGTCGCGTCGGCCCGGCCATAGGCGATGTTGTAGCGGATGGTGTCGTTGAACAGGACGGTATCCTGCGGGACGACCCCGATCTGGGCATGGAGCGAGGTCTGCGTCACGTCGCGGATGTCCTGCCCGTCGATCCGCACCGCGCCCGAGGTCACATCGTAGAAGCGGAACAGAAGCCGCCCGATGGTGGACTTGCCGCTGCCGGAATGGCCGACGAGCGCCAGTTTCTGCCCCGGTTTGAGGGTGAAGGAGACGCCCTTCAGGATCTCGCGCGAAGGCTCGTAGCCGAAATGCACGTCGTCGAACACGATCTCTCCCGCCGTTACGCGCAGGGGTTTGGCATCCGGCGCATCCACGATCTCGGCCGGCTGGCCCAGCAGCCCGAACATCTCGCCCATGTCCACCAGCGCCTGGCGGATTTCGCGATAGACGGTGCCGAGGAAGTTCAGCGGCATGGTGATCTGGATCATGTAGGCGTTGACCATGACGAAATCGCCCACGGTCAGGGTGCCGGCGCGCACGCCCAGCGCGCTCATCGCCATGACGATCACGAGGCCGGTGGTGATGAGAAAGCTTTGCCCGACGTTCAGGAACGAAAGCGACAGGCCGGTCTTGACGGCGGCGGCCTCATACTGGCGCATGGCGCTGTCGTAACGCTCGGCCTCGCGCGCTTCGGCGTTGAAATACTTGACGGTTTCAAAGTTCAGCAGGCTGTCGATCGCCTTCTGGTTGGCGTCGGTGTCCTGGTCGTTCATTTCGCGCCGGAGCTTCACGCGCCATTCGGTGACGGTGAAGGTGAACCAGACGTAAAGCGCGATGGTCACGACGACGACGGCGGCATATTGCCAGCCGAAGACCATGGCAAAGATGACCGAGACCAGGGTCAGTTCCAGGATCAGCGGCCCGATGGACAGAAGCATGAAGCGCAACAGGAAATCGACGCCCTTCACCCCGCGTTCGATGATCCGCGACAGGCCGCCGGTCTTGCGGGTGATGTGATAGCGCAAGGAGAGGCGGTGGATATGGGTGAAGGTCTCGATCGCCAGCCGCCGGATTGCCCGCTGGCCGACGCGGACGAAGACCGCGTCGCGCAGCTCGCCGAAGGCGACCGCACCGAGCCGCGCCAGGCCATAGGCCACGACCAGCCCCACCGCACCGAACCCCATGAGCGCACGCGGGTCCGACCCGGCCTCGTTCGACAGGCTGTCTACCGCCAGCTTGTAGATGTAGGGCGTGACCACCGAGACCAGCTTGGCCAGGAGGAGGAACGTCATGGCCAGCACGACACGCCGCTTCACCCAGGCCTGACCTGCGGGCCAGAGATAGGGCGCCACGCGGCGGATGGTGGTCATTGCCGAGGCGCGGGGCGTGCCGGCATCGGCGGAAGTCGCGGTCGAGGTGGTGCGGCGCATCGTCTTTCCTGGCGGCCCGGTCCCGGCAGGAACGTTGCGCGCGGGTCAGGCTTGGGCTATGGTCATTTCAAGGATCGTTGAATAGTTGAGCCATGGACCGAAGTAAAGCCCTCGCCGCCCTGTCGGCCCTGGCGCACGAGACGCGGCTGGACCTGATCCGGCTGCTCACGCCCAGGGGTGCGGCGGGCATGGCCGCCGGCCAGATCGCCGAGGCGCTGGGGATGCCGGCGCCGCGCCTGTCGTTCCACCTTTCGGCGCTGGAGCAGGCCGGGCTGCTGAAATCGCGCAAGGTGGCGCGGAACGTCTTTTACAGCGTCGATCCGCGCGGCATCGGGCAGACGATCTCCTATGTGCTGAACGACTGCTGTTCGGACCATCCCGAGGTGCTGGCCGCCTGCGTGCACCGGCGTCAGGGGGCCGATGCCGTTTCGGGCACCGCGAACACCTGACCGGGATAGATCAGGTCCGGATCCTTGATCTTGTCGCGGTTGGCCTCGAACACCTGGACGTAGAGCACGCCGTCCCCATAGCGTTCCTGCGCGATGCCCCAGAGGGTGAAACCGGGCTGGACGGTCACCGTGACCGGCGCGGGCGCCGCTGCCGGCGCATCCGCGAGGGCTACGGCGGGCGCTTCGGGGGCGGCGGGTTCGGCAGGGATCGCGGACGCCGCCGTCGCTTGAGGGGCGGTGGCTTCGGTCTGGGCGGCTGACTCGGGCGGCGCGGCGGCGGCAACCTCGACCGGTGCGGCGGGGGTCGTGGCATCGGTGGCAGCCCCGGGGACCGGCGGCGCGGCGCTGGCCGTGTCCTCTACCGGCTGTGCGGCAGGCTCGGCGGCCACTGCGGCCTGGCCTCCGGCGACAGCGGCCAGCTCTGCCAGCGTCTCGCGCTTGAACGGGGTCTCGAAACGAGAGGTGACCTTGCCCGCGCCGTCCAGCTGATCGACCCGCAGGGTGTAGACCCCCGGCGGCGTGTCGGGCAGCGTTGTCAGCCACTTGCCCGAGGCCGGCACGGGCAGGGTCAGCTTCTCGGCATTGTCGAGATAGAGCCGCAGCATCGCGCCCCCTGCCCCGCGCCCGCCGACCTGGACCTCGCCATCCGGCGTGTAGGAGATCGTGTCGATCATCACCGAGGCCGTCTGGCCGGCCACCGGCTCGGGCGCGGCGGGATCCTGAAGGACGACCGCGCCTTCGTCGGACAGGAGGAGCGCCGGAGGAGCGGCGGGCTCCGCTGCGGCGGCGACCTGATCGTCCGCGGGCGCAGCCGCCTCGGCAACCGCCGAGGGCGGCCCCTCGATCGGACCGAGGGCGACCATCTGCTCCGAGGCGACCGGCGCCTGACCCGGCAGGGTCATCGACAGCCACATCAGGCTGGGATCGGGGTTCGGCGGCAGGGTGAAGAGCAGCGCGAAGTCGCCGGACGCGGTCGCCGTGCCGCTGGCCACGGCCTCTCCGGCCACGACGACCTCGACCGTGGCTCCCGGTTCGGCGCTGCCCGAGACGACCGCATCCCCGTTGGCCGCGACGCGCCAGGTGTCGATCACCGGCGGCTGCACGGGGGGTGCGGGGACCTGAGCTGCGGGAGCAGCCTCGGGCTGCGGAACAGAGGCCGTCGCGGCCGTGGGGTCAGGTGCGGGCTGCGGGTCGGCGGCTTGCGCCGGGGCGGCCGCGGGCTCTGTAGCGGATCCCGTCGTAGTCGCCGCGTCGGTCGCCGGGGCATCGGCAGGCTGAGGGGAAGACCCGGAGGGTTCGGTCGCGGCCACTTCCTCGGGCAGGGGCCGGGTCAGTTGCCAGGCGATGTATCCGATGCCGGACACCGACACGCCCCCCAGAAGGAGGATGGCAATGCGCGTTCCCCGGTCCAAGGCCCCGAATGCCGACATTCCCGTTTCCCCCTGCGCGGTTTCGCCGCTTTGGTTTCTTGTCATCAGGAATCTCTATATGACGCGGCAAAGCAACCCCTTTTCAGGCTGGCCCATGTCCCTTCGTTCCGTCTGCGTCTTCTGCGGCTCGCGTCCCGGCAGCAACCCCGCCCATGCCGAGGCTGCCCGCGCCACCGGGGAAATGCTGGCGCGCAATGGCTGGCGGCTGGTGTTCGGGGCGGGCGATGTCGGGCTGATGGGGGCGGTCGCCGCAGCCGCAACGGCGGCCGGGGCCGAGACGCTGGGCGTCATCCCGATCCACCTCATGGGCCGCGAGCGCGCCAGCCGCGACCGGCGGCGACTGATCGTCACCGAGGACATGCACGAGCGCAAGAAGGTGATGTTCATGAACTCGGACGCCGTGGTGGTGTTGCCGGGCGGCGCAGGGTCGCTGGACGAGTTCTTCGAGGTGCTGACCTGGGCCCAGATCGGGCTGCACCGCAAGCCGATCCTGCTGCTGGACGTGGGGGGCTACTGGCAGCCGCTGGTCGCGCTCCTCGACCATGTGATCGCCGAGGGCTTTGCGGATGCCACGCTGAAGGGTCACTTCCGCCCCGTGCCGGATGTCCCCGCGCTGGAGGCGGCGCTGGCCGAGGCATTGGGCTAGAACGCAAGCGGCCCGCGAGGGGGACACCCCGCGGGCCGCAGCCATGGAGTCTGGCAGGCTTTACAGGGCGGCGGCGACGGCTTCCCAGTTCACCAGCTTCTCCAGGAAGTTGGTCAGGTAGGCGGGGCGCTTGTTGCGGAAGTCGATGTAGTAGGAATGTTCCCACACGTCGCAGCCCAGAAGCGCGGTCTGGCCGAAGCAGAGCGGGTTCACCCCGTTCTCGGTCTTGGTGACCTTCAGGCTGCCGTCCTTGTCCTTGACCAGCCAGCACCAGCCCGAACCGAACTGGCCCGCGCCGGCGGCGGCGAAATCGTCCTTGAACTTCTGCACCGAGCCGAAGGCCTCGGTCAGCGCCTTTTCCAGGTTGCCCGGCATCTTCTTGTTCTCGCCCGGGGCCATCCAGGTCCAGAACATGTTGTGGTTCCAGTGCTGCGAGGCGTTGTTGAAGATGCCGTTCTGCGCCACCGCGCCGGCCTGGTAGGTGCCGCGGATGATGTCTTCGAGGCTCTTGTTCTCCCACTCGGTGCCGGCGATCAGCTTGTTGCCGTTGTCCACATAGGCCTTGTGGTGCAGGTCGTGGTGGTATTCCAGCGTCTCCTTCGACATGCCGAGGGAGGCCAGAGCGTCATGCGCGTAGGGGAGATCGGGAAGGGTGAAGGCCATCGGCTTGCTCCTGTTGGGGTGATGCTTGGCAGGAATAAGAGGGTTCGCGGCCGGAAGGTCAAGGGCAACCGGCCGGGATCAACGCGGCCGGGCCGGGTCGGGTTCCACGGCGTGGCGGTGCGGCCGGGGCCATCGTCCCGGCCAGAGGCGCCTGGGGCGGCTAGAGCTCGCTGCCGGGCTGGGCCGAATGGGTCAGAAGGCCCATGACGTAACTTGCGACCGACCGGAAGCAGACCAGCGTAAAGCCCTGATCCTGCTGCCAGATCGCCGCCGCGACCTGGGCCGCGCGGCTGCGGCGCAACTCGCCCGGTTCCAGCCGGTCGAAATCCACCGGCATCAGCTTGCGCAGGACCTGGTCGGCCTTGTCGCCCTCGATGCGGAAGACCGCGCGCGCGTCCGAGACATCGACGGCCAGGTGATGTTCCCCCGCCAGCGCCTTGGCGAGTTTTGCCATCGCCTCGCCGACCTCGGCATAGGGCAGCATCAGCAGATATTCGTCGGGGCTCATCCAGCCGCAGGCATGGTCGCCCCTGATCTCGATCCGGCGCGGCGCGGGAACCTTCGTCCCCGTCACCGCCTTTATCGCCTTGTCCAGCGATTTCAGCCCCCTGGCGCGCAGGGTTATCATGCCCAGGGGGCCGATTTCCCGGATGGTGGCAAAGCCCTGGAAGCTGGCGCCGTTCAGCGCGGAAACCGGGTCAGACATTCTGCTTCTCCCCATCCTTGTCGTAGAACACGGTGTCGCGCACCCGCGCCTTCACCGTGCCGCCGGCGACGGTGTTGAACTCCACCACTTCGCCCATCCGCTGCGGCCCGTGCTTCAGCAGACCCATGGCGATGCCGCGCTTCAGCGTCGGCGAATAGTAGGTCGAGGTCACGCGGCCCTGAGTGTTGCGCTGGCCGTTGGCGTTGACGCCCTCGGCGACGATGTAGCTGCCGTCCGGAATGACGGAGCCGTCCAGCGTCTCGAAGCCGACGAGCTTCCAGCGGTCGGGGCTGGCGAGATAGGTCCGTTCCTGCCCGCGCTTGCCCAGGTAGTCGGCCTTCTTCTTCGAGATCGCCCAGTCGAGGCCGAGGTCCTGCGGAATGACGGTGCCGTCGGTCTCGTCACCGATCATGATGAAGCCCTTCTCGGCCCGCATGATATGGAGGCATTCGGTGCCGTAGGGCATCGCGCCGAGGGCCTTCCCGGCCTCCATGCAGGCCTCCCAGAAGGCCGCGCCATGGCTGGCAGGGACGGCGATTTCATAGGACAGTTCGCCCGAGAAGCTGATCCGGTAAACCCGGACCGGGAAGCCGGCCAGCTTGCCGTCCGCCCATTGCATGAAGGGCAGCGCCTCCTTGGAGACATCCATGCCGCCAAGGACTTGCAGGAGTTTCCTCGCGTTGGGCCCCACCACGGCGACCTGGGCATATTGCTCGGTGACATTGGCGGTATAGACCTGCCAGTCCCACCATTCGCATTGCAGCCAGTCCTCCATCCAGGCGTGGATGCGGTCGGCCCCGCCGGAGGTGGTGTGGCAGAGCCAGGTGTCCTCGTCGATCCGGGCGACCACGCCGTCGTCGATCAGGAAGCCCTGTTCGTTGCACATCAACCCGTAGCGGCACTTGCCGACGGGCAGCGTGGACATCACGCCGGTGTAGAGCATGTCGAGGAACTTCCCGGCATCCGGGCCCTTGACGATGATCTTGCCGAGCGTGGAGGCGTCCAGGAGGCCGAGGTTGGTCCGCGTGTTCAGGACCTCGCGGTGGACGGCCTGTTCATGCGTCTCGCCGGCGCGCGGGAAGCAGTAGGGGCGGCGCCAGAGGCCGACGGGTTCGAAATAGGCCCCGGCCTTCTCGTGCGCCGCGTGCATGGGCGTGCGGCGCAGCGGCTGGAAGATCTCGCCCCGAGCCTCGCCGGCCAGCGCGCCGATGGTGACGGGGGTGTAGGGCGGGCGGAAGGTGGTGGTGCCGACCTGCGGAATCTCTTCACCCAGAGACTCAGCAAGCACGGCGAGACCGTTGATATTGCTCAGTTTTCCCTGATCCGTTGCCATGCCCAGCGTGGTATAGCGCTTGGTGTGTTCGACCGAGACATAGCCCTCGCGGCTGGCGAGCTGCACGTCCGAAACCTTCACGTCGTTCTGGTAGTCGAGCCACATCTTGTTGCGCAACTGGACCGGCGCACCCTGCGGCATGACCCAGACCGGCGGGATCGCCGCCGGCTTGCCCGACAGGTCGAGATCGCCCGCCGCCGCACCGACGCATTCGACCATGGCGCTGCCGTCATGGTTCAGCGGCGGGCGCTTCGGGTCGGGGACAAAGGCCGAGATCGTCTCGTCCCAGAGCAGCTTGCCGCCGCAGTGGCTCCACAGATGCACCACGGGCGACCAGCCGCCCGACATGGCGACGGCCTCGCAGGCGATCTCTTCCTGCACCGTGCCCTCGCCCGCCTGGGCGCAGACGGCGACGCCGGTGACGCGCTTCCCGCCCTTGACCTTGGCGATGGCCTTGCCGGTCAGCACGCGGATCCCGGCGGCGCGGGCGGCCTGCGGCAGGGCGCCGTCGGCGGTCTCGCGCGCATCGAGGATGGCGGGCACGTCCAGCCCCGCCGCCTTCAGCGCCAGCGCGGTCTGATAGGCCGAGTCGTTGTTGGTGACGACGACCGTGCGGTCGCCCGGCGAGACGGCATAGTTCACCACATAGTCGCGCACCGCCGAGGCGAGCATGACGCCGGGAATGTCGTTGCCGGCAAAGGACAAGGGCCGCTCGATGGCCCCGGTCGCGGCGATGATCCGCCCCGCGCGGATCCGCCAGAGGCGGTGCTTCGGGCGCCCGTCGCCGGGGGTGTGGTCGGCCACGCGCTCGTCGGCCAGGACATAGCCGTGGTCATAGACCCCGAAGCCGCAGGTGCGGGTGCGCAGGGTCACGTTGTCGCGCGCGAGGAGGTCGGCCTCCATCGCCGACAGCCAGGCCTCGACCGGCTGGCCGTCCACCTCGGTCTGGTCCACCGGGGCGCGGCCGCCGATCACCGGGGCCTGTTCCAGAAGGATCACGCGCTGGCCCTTGTCGGCGGCGGCCTTCGCGGCCTTCAGGCCCGCGACCCCCGCCCCCACGACCAGCAGGTCGCAGAAGACATATGCCTGTTCATAGCGGTCGGCGTCCGGTTGCGTCGGCGCCTTGCCGAGACCGGCGGAGCGGCGGATGACCGGCTCGAAGACGTGTTTCCAGAACGGACGCGGGTGGATGAAGGTCTTGTAGTAGAACCCCGCCGGCAGGAAGCGCGCGGCGTAGTTGTTCACCACGCCCACGTCGAAGTCGAGGCTGGGCCAGTGGTTCTGCGAGGTGCATTCCAGCCCGTCGAAGAGCTCGGTTGTGGTGGTGCGTTGGTTCGGTTCCAGCCGGGCGCCGGTGCCGAGGTTCACGAGCGCATTCGGCTCTTCCGGCCCCGAGGCGACGATGCCGCGGGGACGATGATACTTGAAGCTGCGGCCCACGAGCATCTGGTCGTTGGCCAGAAGTCCCGCGGCCAGCGTATCGCCCCGGAAACCCCGGAAACGCTTGCCATTGAAGGTGAATTCGACGGGCGCGGTCCGGTCGATCAGCCGGCCGCCCCTGGCGAGGCGCGTGCTCATTTCGTGTCCTTCCAGTCAGGCCGCCAGTCGGGACGGCGGGCCTGGATCTTCGCGATAATGTCGGCGGGCGGTTCGGAGACCTGCGCAGGGTAGGTCCCGAACACCTCGAGCGTGGCGGTGCAGCGCGCGGCGAGGAACCACTTGCCGCAGCCGTAGGTGTGACGCCAGCGTTCGAAATGCACGCCCTTGGGGTTCTTGCGAGCGAACATGTAGGCCTCGAACTCCTCGGGAGTGGAGCCGGGGCCGAAGCGCTTCAGATGCGCCTCGTAGCCGGGGGAAAGCTCGGTCTCTTCGGCCTTCACGCCGCAGTAGGGACATTCGAGGATCAGCATGCTGCGTCTCCGTTGCGGGATGCTTTCGGGGTCGGGCGCGGGGCGGGCATCAGTGCGCCACCCCGGCCGCGACGGATTCGTCGATGAACTGGCCTTCCTTGAAGCGCCACATGTTGAACTCGGCCGCCAGGGGGCCGGGTTCGCCCTTGGCCATGAGTTCCGCCATCGCCCAGCCCGAGCCGGGGATTGCCTTGAACCCGCCGGTGCCCCAGCCGCAGTTGATGAAGCAGTTGCCCAGCGGCGTCTTCGAGATGATGGGCGAGCGGTCGCCGGTCATGTCCACGATGCCGCCCCACTGGCGCAGCATCTTGAGCCGGCTGATGATCGGGAAGGTTTCCACCAGGGCGCGAAGCGTCTCCTCGATGTGGTGGAAGCTGCCGCGTTGGGTGTAGTTGTTGAACCCGTCGGTGCCGCCGCCGATCACCATCTCGCCCTTGTCGGATTGCGACATGTAGCCGTGGACGGTGTTGGCCATGACGACCACGTCCATGCAGGGCTTGATCGGCTCGGAGACCAGCGCCTGAAGCGCCACCGCCTCGATCGGCAGACGGAAGCCCGCCATCTCGGCCAACTGGCCGGAATGGCCGGCGACGACCAGCCCCAGCTTCTTGCAACCGATGAAGCCCTTCGTGGTCTCGACCCCGGTCACCTGGCCGTTTTCGGACCGGACGCCCTTGACCTCGCAGTTCTGGATGATGTGCATGCCCATGGCCGAACAGGCGCGCGCATAGCCCCAGGCGACGGCATCGTGCCGCCCGGTGCCGCCGCGCGGCTGCCAGAGAGCCCCGAGGACCGGATAGCGGGGGCCGTCGATGTTCAGGATCGGGCAGAGCTCCTTCACCCGTTGCGGCGTGATGAATTCGGTCGCCACCCCTTGCAGGGCATTGGCATGGGCGGTGCGCTGGTAGCCGCGCACCTCGTGATGGGTCTGGGCCAGCATCATCACGCCGCGGGGGCTGAACATCACGTTGTAGTTCAGCTCCTGGCTGAGCGTCTCGTAGAGGCTGCGAGACTTCTCGTAGATCGCGGCCGAGGAGTCCTGAAGATAGTTCGACCGGATGATCGTGGTGTTGCGTCCGGTGTTGCCGCCGCCGAGCCAGCCCTTCTCGATCACCGCGACATTGGTGATGCCGTGGTTCTTGCCCAGGTAGTAGGCGGTCGCAAGGCCGTGCCCCCCTGCCCCCACGATGATCGCGTCGTAGGACGCCCTGGGCTCTGGCGAGGCCCAGGCGCGTTCCCAACCCAGGTGGTAGCGGGCTGCCTCGCGGGCAATGGCAAAGACCGAGTAGCGCTTCATCGTGGCCTCTTGAAGGACGGGGTCGCCAGACAGGAGTCGGCTGCCATGTCTTGGATGAGTTGCGGAGTGCAGCCAAATCCGCCTGCGGCGCAATCGGGAAAATTGCGACATGACGTGCAGCCGGCAGCGGGCCAGCCGGCAAGAATGGTGCCGTGCGGCCGAATGCCCCTTTCTTGGCCGTCCTTAAACGACTATGTCCGACGCGACAGGCAGGGGGCACAACAGGCGATGACGGGCTGGATGTTCTGGACGGTGGCTACCGGTCTTGCGGCCCTGGTCGCGGCGGTGCTGCTGGCGGCCCTGCGCAAGGCACCGGCGTCCGATGCTGGCCCTGATGCCGACCTGTCGGTTTACCGCGACCAGTTCGCCGAGATCGAACGCGATCTTGCGCGCGGCACCATCGGCCCCGACGAGGCCGCGCGGCTGCGCGCCGAGGTCGGCAAGCGGCTGCTGGATGCGGACCGCAAACGGGGCGCAACCGGCGCCCCGGAGGCGGCAGAGGGCAAGGCTGCCGTCCGGTCGCGGGCCGGTGTTCCGGCGGCGGTTCCGGCGCTGATCGCTGCCGTGATGCTGCCGGGGGCGCTTGCGACCTACTGGTGGCTGGGCGCGCCGGGCTATCCCGACATGGCGCTGAAGCCGCGGCTGGCGGCTCTGGACGAGGGCATCGCCAACCGTCCCTCGCAGGAGGCGGAGCTTGCCGCCACGGGCCGGTCGCGCGACGCGACCAAGGATCAGGCGCTGGCGGCCGAACTGGCCGGGATCACCGATCCCGAGACCTTGCGCGGACGCTTCCGGCAGGCCTTCGAGTCGGGGGACCTTCAGACGGCCGTCCGGGTGCAGGAGCGGCTGATCGCCGTGCTGGGCGAACAGGCCGGATCGAACGACCACGCCAACCTCGCGCTGGCCCTGGTGGCCGAGGCAGGCGGCTATGTCTCGCCCGAGGCCGAGGCCGCGCTGCGTGCGAGCCTTCAGGCCGACATGACGAACGAGCTGGCGCGCTATCTGGTGGGCGAGATGTTCGTGCAGGGCGGCCGCTTCGACCAGGCCTTCCGCTTCTGGCGCCCGCTGGCCGAGCAGGGCAATCCCGAGGCGCCCTGGACCGCCTCGATACGCGAGCGGATCGCCTCGGTCGCGGAACTGGCCGGCATCCGCTATGCCCTGCCGGGCGCGGCCGGCGGGATGCGCGGCCCCTCGGCGGCGGACATGGCGGCGGCGGGCGAGATGTCGGCCGAGGACCGCCAGGCGATGATCGAGGGCATGGTGGCGCAGCTGTCCGACCGGCTGGCGACCGAGGGCGGGACGGTCGAGGAATGGAACCGGCTGATCCGTTCGCTGGCGGTGCTGGAGCGGCTGGAGGAGGCGCAGACGATCTACGACGAGGCCAAGGCGAAATTCGAGGGCCGGCCGGCGGAGCTGTCCTTCCTGCGTCAGGCGGCGGTGGAAACCGGGTTGACCCCGTGATCTGCGCCTCGGTGGAAGAGTTCGCCGCCGCCCTGCCGCCGAACCGGGCGATCGCCGGGCTGGACCTCGGCACCCATACCATCGGAGTCGCGCTGTCGGACCTTCGGCGGCAGGTGGCGACGCCGGTCGAGGTGATCCGGCGCGAGAAGTTCACGCTTGATGCCGGAAAGCTGCTGGCGCTGCTGGCGGCGCGCGAGGCGGCGGGAATCGTTCTGGGGTTGCCGCTGAACATGGACGGCAGCGCGGGCCCCCGGGTGCAGTCCACCCAGGCCTTCGCGCGCAACCTGGAGAAGCTCACCGCGCTGCCGATCTGCTATTGGGACGAGCGTCTGTCCACCGTTGCGGCAGAAAGGGCACTGCTGGAGGCGGATACGTCGCGAAAGCGTCGGAAAGAGGTGATCGACCAGGTGGCGGCGGGCTATATCCTGCAAGGCGCGCTGGACCGTATGGCGCATTTGGGGCGGAGTGAGCCGTGAAGGACGATGTCTGGAAGCGCGACGAGATCGCCTCGCCTTGCGTCAAGCTGTGCGTCGTCCACCCCGAAGAGCGGATCTGCGTCGGCTGCTACCGCACCATCGACGAGATCAGCCAGTGGTCGCGCCTGACCCACGAGGAGCGCGCGGCGGTGATGGCCGAATTGCCGGGCCGCGCGCCGCGCTTGCAGAAGCGGCGCGGCGGGCGGATGGCCCGGATGGAGCGCTAGTCGGGCCTCCTGCTGCCTGACCGGCCGCGACCGGGGGCGCTTCGCCCCCCGGACCCCCAGAGAGTATTTCGCAAAAGGGCAAGTCAGGCTGCGGTCAGCCAGTCCCGGACGCTGGCGAGCTGCGGGCGGAAATAGGCGATCATCCGGCCTTCGGGCGGGGCCGTGTCCTCTGGCCTCCAGGGCGCCACTCCGTGCAGGGTCAGGCGGTGGAGCAGGGTCGCCTCGCCCGGCCGGGCGGGCAGTTCGACCCGGCGGCAGGAAGCGAAGACCTGGCGGCGGGCGGCCTGGTAGGCCGCGGTGATGTCGATCTCGCCCCAGATGTCCGGCGGGTGCGGCGCCAGCGCCTGTCGCAGCGCGGCGCGGAGGAGGTCGTGGCTGCCCTCCCAGACGGTGAGCGGAGAAGCGGCGGTGTCGTTCAGCGGCAGGCCGAGGATCCAGGCATGGGGCTCCTTGACCATCCGGGCGCGGGTCGGGCCGATGGGCAGGAGACCGTCGAGATGCGCGGCGTCCCGGTCGCGGCGGAAGGCGAAGGCGGTCGGCGTTTCCTCGGGCGAGGGTCGGGGATAGCCGGGGCGGATCACCGACAGCTGGGCCCGGTGCAGGGGTTCGGGGGCAAGCGGCAGGACCGACCAGGGGAAGGGCGTGCCGCCGATCGCGCCGTCGGGTCCGTTCGGCAGGGCATCGACACCGACGAACCAGGTGCCGCCGCAGCGCCAGGGTTCCTCCGTGGCGGCGAGCGTGTCGAGGGCAGCCGCGCGGGCGGCGGCGGCCCAGGCGGCGATGGCCGGGTCGGGGCCGATCCTGCACCAGCCGCGCGCGGCCGCCGCGTCTACCATCCCAGGACCTTGCGCAGCATGTTGAGCGCGACCAGCGTCAGGAAGATCGCGAAGGCGCGCTTCAGGGGCTTGGGGTTCATCGCATGGGCAAGCCGCACGCCCAGCGGCGTGGTCAGGAGCGTGGTGCCGATGACGACGAGGAAGGCGGGGAGGTTGACCGCTCCGATGGTCCAGGGCGGCGCCTCGGCCACGGGCAGGAGGAGGAAGCCCAGCACCGAGGGCACGGCGATCAGCACGCCGAAGCCCGAGGCGGTGGCGACCGCCCGGTGGATCGGCAGGCCGTAAAGCGTCATCAGCGGCACGCCGAAGGTGCCGCCGCCGATCCCCATCATCGCCGAGAAGAAGCCGACCGAGCCGGCCAGGGTGCTCCGCAGCGGCTCACCGGGCATGCGGTCGCCCAGACGCCAGTGGTCGCGCCCGAAGGCCATCCAGAGCCCGGCAAGCCCCGCCAGCGCCCCGAACACGGCCTGCAGCGTCGTCGAGGAGACCTTGCCCGCGACATAGGTGCCGATGGCGGCCGAGATCACCAGAGCCGGCCCCCAGGTCTTCAGCACCTCCCAGTCCACCGCGCCCTTCCTGTTGTGCGAGGAGACCGAGCGCAGCGAGGTGACGACAATGGTCGCCATCGAGGTCGCGACGCAAACCTGCATCAGCTGCCCCCCGCCATAGCCGAGATGGCCGAAGGCGTAGAAAAAGGCCGGCACCAGGACGATCCCGCCGCCGACGCCGAGAAGGCCGCCGATCACCCCGGCGAAGGCGCCGATCACGACCAGGGCGGCGATCATCGGCAGGAGAAGCGAAAGGTCGGGCATGGGTCACCTTGCATCCGGTTCCCCGACATAGCCCGGAGCGGCAGGCTCTGCCAGTGGTCACCGGCACGGGGCGGTCTGCCCCTGCACCCCATCGACCGCCGCAGATGTGCTCTGGTGCCGGAAGATACCATCTGGTATGCAGCGCGCCTGCCCAAGGAGAATCCCCGATGCCACGCCCCGTGTCCCTGACCCTGATGTCGGTCATCCTCGGCCTCGTGGCCGCCGTCGGCCCCTTTGCCATCGACATGTATCTGCCCGCGATGCCCGAGATCGGGCGCGACCTGGCGGTGGACCAGCAGGCGGTGCAGTGGACCATCGTCGGCTATTTCGTCACCTTCGGCCTCGCGCAGCTGGTCTATGGGCCCTGGGCCGATCAGGCGGGGCGGAAGCCGCCGCTCTATGCCGGACTCGCGCTGTTCATCGCTGGCACGGTCATGTGCGCGGTTGCGCCCTCGATCGGCTGGCTGATCGCCGGGCGGATGGTGCAGGGCCTTGGCGGGGCGGCGAACATGGTGGTGCTGCGCGCGGTGATCCGCGACCTGGCCACCGGCCCGAAGGCGACACGGATGATGTCCACCATCATGATCGTGATCGCGGTCTCGCCCCTGCTCGCCCCGTTGTCCGGGGCGGGACTGCTGGCCCTGGGAGACTGGCGGCTGATCTTCTGGGCGCTGCTGGCTGCGGCCTGTCTGAGCTTTTTCCTGATCCACTTCGCTGTCCCGGAGACCTTGACGGACGCCAACCGGCAGCACTTCGACCTTGCGGCCTTCCGGTCGGGAACGCGGCTCCTGCTTGCCGACCGGGGCTTCATGGTGATGACCTTCCTGGCGGGCTTTGCCTTCGCCAGCTTCTTCGTCTTCATCGCCAGCGCCGCCTTCGTCTACCGGCAGGAGTTCGGCCTGACCCCCACCCAGTTCTCGCTGGCCTTCGCAGTGAACGCCATCGGCTTCTTCGCCGCCTCGCAGTTCGCCTCGACCCTGGCGCAGCGGCTGGGCACGCTGCGGATGATCGCCGGGGCGACGGTCGGCTTTGCGCTGGCTACCTTCGCGGGCTTCGGCCTGGCGCTGGCAGGGCTGGCGAGCCTGCCCGCGACGATGACCACGCTGTTCGTGGGCAACATCTTCCTGGGCGTGATCCTGCCCACGGCTCAAGTGCAGGCGCTGGAGGACCACGGCGACATCGCGGGGCTCGCCTCGTCACTGGGGGGCACGATGCAGATGGTGGCGGCGGGCGTCCTCGTCGCTGCGGCGGGGCCCTTCCTTGACGGCACCGTCCTGCCGATGCTGGCGGCGATCGCGGCCTGCGGGCTGATCGCTCTGGTCCTGTCGCGGCTGATCCCGCGTCAGGCGGCCCTGGCCTGAACCTCGGCGAGGGCGGCGTCCAGCACCTCGAGCCCCGCTCCGTCGCGGCTGGCGCGTTCGGACAGGATGCGCCGCCACCCCCGCGCGCCGGGCCGGCCGGTGAAGAGCCCCAGCATGTGCCGGGTGACCTGGTGCAGCCGGCCGCCCGCGGCGAGGTGGTCGGCGATATAGGGCCGCATCGCCGCGACCACCGCGACCGGATCAGGGGCGAAGTCCTCGCCCCACAGCGCATCGGCCCCGATCAGCACCGAGGCCGGGTCGTGATAGGCCGCCCGGCCGATCATCACCCCGTCGAGCCCCCGCGCAAGCAGCGCCCGCACCTGGTCCAGCGAGGTGATGCCGCCGTTGATGCAGATGGTCAGTTCGGGGAAGCGCTGCTTCATCCGCACCACGAGGTCGTGGTCCAGAGGCGGGATCTCGCGGTTTTCCTTCGGCGACAGGCCCTGAAGCCAGGCCTTGCGGGCATGGACGATGACATGCCGCACCCCTGCCCCGGCGATGGTCTCGATGAAATGGGGCAGGACGGTCTCGGGGTCCTGTTCGTCCACCCCGATCCGGCATTTCACCGTGACCGGCGCATCGGTTTCCCCCTGCATCGCGCGGACGCAGTCGGCCACCAGCGCCGGACGCTCCATCAGCACCGCGCCGAAGCAGCCCGACTGCACCCGGTCCGAGGGGCAGCCGCAGTTGAGGTTCACCTCGTCATAGCCCCAGTTCCGCGCGATCCGGGTCGCCTCGGCCAGCTCGCTCGGATCCGAACCGCCGAGTTGCAGGGCTACGGGATGTTCGATCGGGGAATAGTCCAGAAGCCGACCCTTCGGGCCATGGATGATGGCAGGGGCCGTCACCATCTCGGTGTAAAGCATCGCCCGCCGGGTCATGTGGCGGTGAAAGACGCGGCAATGCCGGTCCGTCCAGTCCATCATGGGGGCGACGGAGAGGCGGTGGGGGCCAAGCTGCAAGGAGGTCCCCCGGTCCGGCATTTCTTTGTCAGCGACCCCCATGCGTCGTTCGTCCTTGAAACGCCTTGTCCCCGCCCGGTTCGTGACGGTTTCCCAAGCCGCGGACCTCACAAGAGGACGAGGGGCTGTGGGCACCCTACCCTGGCGCAAGCGCACCGATGGTTGCATCGCATACATGGCAGAGTTCGTCCTGTGCAAGGTCGGATATCGGCACAGGGATGACGGCACAAGGCTTCGGAGACATTCGACCCGGAGGCCGCAGCACGACTGGCCTGCCCCCCGGGGCTTCCCTCGCCACTGGCCTGCTGCCGGTTTCGTGGACAGGGAGACAAGAACGTGACCAGGGATCCGGAAATCGGACGTGACGAGATAAGAGTTCAGCAGTGAGTTCAAGCTCGCGGCCGTCGTGCTGGGGACGAACCGGGGCGTAGCCATTGCGAGGGCCGTCCGTGACCCGGATGTTGCCGAGACTGCGCTGCGACGTCGGATGCGGGAGCCGATCGCGACACCGGCAACGGCCTGTCCCGGGAACGGGCGGATGCGGGCAGATCCGGCCGGGATTCAAGAGTGCAGCGCCGAAGAAAGCTGTTGTGCGGCTGCGTGCGGAGCGTGGCCTTCTAGGGCCGAGCGGCGTCGGGCAGACCAATGGCTGGACCGGATGCAGATCAGCAAATTCGCCGAGCGCTCCTTCGGCCAGTTGTCCGGCGGCCAGAGGCAGCGCATGGCACTGGCGCGGTCGCTGCTGGTAGAGCCCGAGATCCTGTTGCTGGACGAACCTCTGTCGGCGCTTGATGCAGCATAGAAGGTGCGGATGCAGTCCGTGCCCGAGACCCTGCAGCGCGAGACCGGGATCAGCTTCGTCTGTGTCACGCACGGCCGCTCCCGGGCGTTCCCGATGGCCGACCGCGCGGTGATCATGCGCCGTGGTGCGACCGGACAGATCGGTAGGCCGCCGGAAATCTACCGCACACCCGGCACGCGGTTTGTGGCCGAGTTCATGGGGTCGTCGAACGTCTTCCAGGAAAAGCTGGTGCAGGGCGACGGCGGCCGGGCTGCGCTCGACACGCTGCTGGGCCGGTTCGAAACCGGAGCCAGCCAGGACAGTCGCCCAGGAAATCAGGGGCCGGAAAGGCCATGACGAGCTCTCCGATCTGCCGCTGGAAATCGGGCGCAAGCTCTTTGCCGACCGGGAACCGGAAGACGGGCATGTCATCGCCGCAGCCCGCTCCCGACATTCCTGCCGCATCGGTCCGCGGCGCCGGGGCAGGCGTTCACCTCGACCGAGTTCGTCACCGTGCTGACCGCCCGCGGCATCAGGGTCGGCATGGATGGCAAGGCCGCGGGGCGCGACATTGACATCGCCGCCCGCCTCTGGCGCATGAAGCAATCCGACGCGCTCTGTTTGCGGGCCCTTGCAGGCGCCTGCGAGGCCCGGACGGGGACGGGCCGGGTTCCGATCTCCGAAGTTGCCCGCCATCAACGTGACGGGAAGACTCCTCATCCGGGCTGCAGCCACCGGCCGATGCCCCAGGCCATACCGGCATGGCAGGAGCGGAAAGCCGAGTGGAAAGCGCCCGGACCCCGTTACGGACCGGCAGGACCGCCCGTCCATGGGGCCCGGCAGGATGCCCTCAGGCCTCGGCCCAGAGACCCTCGTCCTTGACGATCCGGTAGGCTTCGTCGAGGGATTTCTTTGCGCGCTCGATCAGCACGTCGATCTCCTCGGGCTTGATCACCAGCGGCGGGGCGATGATCATCCGGTCGCCCACGTGGCGCATGATCAGGTTGTTGGCAAAGCAGCGCTCGCGGGTCTTGTAACCCACGGTTCCGGCCTCGCTGGCGAACTTCGCCCGCTTCGCCTTGTTCGGGGTCAGCGCGATGGAACCCATGAGGCCCACCAGCTTGGCCTCGCCCACCATCGGATGGTCGGTCAGCGCCTCCCAGCGTTCTTTCAGGTAAGGATGCGCCACGTCGCGGACATGTTCGACGATCTTCTCGTCCTGCATGATCCGCAGGTTCTCCAGCGCCACGGCGCAGGCGACCGGGTGGCCGCTGTAGGTGTAGCCGTGGAAGAACTCCCCTGCCCCACCAACCACATTCGCCACCTCGTCGCAGACGATGCTGCCCCCGATCGGCGCATAGCCCGAGGACAGGCCCTTGGCGATGGTCATGATATGCGGCTTGATGTCGAAGGTCTGGGACCCGAACCAGTTGCCGGTCCGCCCGAAGCCGGTGATGACCTCGTCGGCGATCAAGAGGATCCCGTACTTGTCGCAGATGCGCTGGATTTCGGGCCAGTAGGTCCTGGGCGGCACGATCACGCCGCCCGCGCCCTGGATCGGCTCGCCGATGAAGGCGGCCACGTTGTCGGGTCCGACCTCGAGGATCTTCTTCTCCAGTTCCTGCGCACGGGCCAGGCCGAACTCGTCCTCGGTCATGTCCCCGCCCTCGCCCCACCAGTAGGGCTGGTCGATATGCTCGATCCCGTCGATCTTGCCGCCGTGGGCGTGGATCGGCTTCATGCCCCCAAGGCTGCCACCGCCCATGGTCGAGCCATGATAGCCGTTCCACCGCGCGATGATGGTCTTGCGCCAGGGCTTGCCCATCACGTCCCAGTAGCGGCGCACGAGGCGGATGTTGGTGTCATTCGCTTCCGACCCCGAGCCCGCGAAGAAGACGTGGTTCAGGTCACCCGGGGCCAGCTTCGCGATCTCGGCCGCCAGCGCGATGGCGGGAACATGCGTCGTCTGGAAGAAGGTGTTGTAATAGGCCAGCTCCTCCATCTGCCGCGCCGCGACCTGGGCCAGTTCCTTGCGCCCGTAGCCGATGTTCACGCACCAGAGCCCCGCCATGCCGTCGATGATCTTGTGGCCCTCGCTGTCGGTGAGCCAGACGCCCTCGCCCCGGGTGATGACCCGCGCGCCCTTGGCCGCCAGCCCCGCCTTGTCGGTGAAGGGATGGAAATGGTGCGCTGCATCCAGCCGCTGCAACTCGGCCGTGGGCATGTGGTTGGTGATCATGTTCATGGGCAGACCTCGCGGGAATCGGCAGGGCCGAATGCCCCGTCTTGCCCACAGGATATGATCAAACACGCTGGCGTTCAAGAAATTTGATCAAATTACCTCCCAGCCCGCTCTCTTGCCCTTTTCCCAAATACTCTCGGGGGTTTGGGGGTGAAACCCCCATCGCCCGAGGAGGAGGGCGCAAGCCCCGACGACGAGACAGAAGCCTCGCGCGTCAGCGCTCAATTCGACAGCCGTCAATGCCCCTCGACCAGCGCCTGCCGGACGTGATCCACGCCCTGCTGGATGTCTTCCCGGATGGCCCGCGCCAGCGCCCCCGCATCCCCCGCCCGCATCGCCGCCAGCGCCTCGCGGTGCAGGTCCGGTGCCGCCTCGCGGCCGTATCGATCGATCACCGCCCGCAGGCTCGGCCCGGCCCGCAGCCACAGGGACCGCGCGAGGTCCAGCAGGACCGGGGCCTCCGCCGCCTCGTAGAGCGCGAAGTGGAAGGCATGGTTCGCCGCCAGGTAATCCGGCAGCTTGCCTGCCTCGATGGCCCGGTTCACCGCCCCGTCGATCGCCTCCAGCCGGTCGATCTGAGCCGCCCTCAGCTTCGGGGCCGCCAGTTCCGCCAGCTTCGGCTCGATCGCCAGCCGCGCAAAGGCCACCTGCTCCAGAAGGTCCGCCGAGAGTTCCGGCACCGCGACCCGCCGGTTGCCCTGCGGCAGCAGCGCGCCCTCGGCCGTGAGCCGCCGGATCGCCTCGCGCACCGGGGTCATGCCGGCGCCGAGATCCGCAATCAGCCCCTGGATCGTCACCGGGGCGCCCGGCGCCAGATGCCCGAACAGGATCATGTCGCGCAGCCGCGCATAGGTGACCTCGTGGCTCGGGATCTTGCGGGTGTCGGCGTCCATCGGGGCTCCCTTCGGCTTCGCCCTTTATGACGCCATCCACCCGGCAATCAAGAGTTGATCAAATCCGCCCACGCAATTCCTCAATCCGCTTTGGGCGCATAGCGGAAGCGGGTCACATCCGCCGTCCAGCCCTGCCCCGTCAGGTCATGCGCCACCACGCCGACGAAGGCGCCGGTGAACGACGCATGCTCTCCCCGCCCGCCCTCGTCCGACACGACCGAGGCATCGAGCTCCGGCCCGACCGCCACGCCGTTCACGTGGAACCGCTGCACCGCCCGATCGACGCTGACCCCCAGCGTCACCTTGCCCTCGGCCACCGGGAACCGCCCGTGGAAGGTCAGCGCCTCGCCCGGCCAGTCGCCGAGGCAGGAAACCAGTGTCACCACCCGCTCGCCCCCCTCGCGCGTGATCAGCGCCGCATGGAACTTGTGCCGGTTGTAATAGGTGATCAGCCCCGCGGCCCGCTGCCAGTTGGGCGGGTCGGCCAGGACATCGCACTCCGCCTCGTAGCAGGGCTCGTCCTGCCGCCGCGCCACCAGCGACTGCTCGAACCAGGACCCCAGGCTTTCCCGCCCGATCAGCCGCAGGGCGCTGCCGGTCATGCGGAAAATCCGCTCCGGCTCGGGCGTGCGCAGCCACTGGAAATCCGGCGGCAGGGCCGCGCCAGTGAAATCATGCTCCACGGGACCGGGCACGACCCGCTCCACCGGCAGATCGACCGTGGTCGGCGGCAGCATGCCCCCGTCCTTCAGCCAAAGCCAGCCATCGCGCCACACGACCTCGGCCAGCCCCGTCTCGCGCCCCGTCGCGCAGAACAACCCGCGCGGACCCTTCTGCGGCCGCCCGCAGAGGAAGGAATGCCAGAACCGCCCGTCGTGGCCTTCGACATACTGCCCGTGCCCCATCCGCTGGATCGGGTTTTCCGGGTTGAACCGCGCGGTGATCACATGTTTCTGCGGATGCGTCTCGTAAGGCCCCCGGATGTCCCGCGACCGCGCCAGCGTGACCGCATGGTCATAGCCCGTCCCGCCCTCGGCCGTGGTCAGGTAGTAGTATCCGTCATGCCAGAACAGATGCGGCGCCTCGGTCAGCCCGAGGTCGGTGCCGGTGTAGATCGTCGTCACCTCGCCGATCAGGCCCTGCTCCGGGTGCCATTCCTGCAACTCGATCCCGTCGAAGGCATCATGCGCCGGGTTCAGCCCCGTCCCCTTGCCCCGATGGTTCCAGCGCATGTTGACGAACCACTTGCGCCCGTCGCGGTCGTGGAACAGCGAGGGGTCGAAGCCCGAGGAATTGACGTAGATCGGGTCCGACCACTCGCCGTCCACCGTCTCGCAGGTGACGATGTAGTTGTGCGCGTCCTTGAAGGCGCCATCCAGCCGCTTGACATCCGTATAGACCAGCCAGAACTTCCCGTCCGCCCAGGACAGGCAGGGTGCCCAGATGCCGCAGCTGTCGGGGTTGCCGCGCATGTCCAGCTGCTTCGCCCGCCGCAACGGACGCGCGACCAGCCGCCAGTTCACCAGGTCGCGGCTGTGGTGGATCTGCACCCCCGGATACCATTCGAAGGTCGAGGTCGCGATGTAATAGTCCTCGCCCACGCGGCAGAAGCTCGGGTCGGCATTGAAGCCGCGGATCACGGGGTTTTCCAGCATCGTCAACCTCTTGTCATGGATACGGGCGGAGGGACCCCTCAATCCCCCCGCCCGTGACGGCCCGCCCGGCAGGGAGGTGCCGGGTCCGGGCCGGTTCTCAGCGCAGAAGCGCCCGCGCCTCCGCGGGCGAGAGCGCCGCCGGCCGGGTGCAGGTGGTGGTCAGGGTGATAAACTCCCCCGTCTCGCCCGATTTCAGGCAGGCGGTCATCACGTCCACCCCGTGCAGCGTCCGCTCCAGGCTGCACCGCGCATCGCGCCCCGCTTGCAGCGCCGCCACCATGTCGGCCAGGCCCGCCGTGCGGTAGTTGGCGAGCGGCCCGCGCTGCGGATGCTCCTGGTTCGGCACGCCGAACGGGTGATCCCAGGGCGCGACCTCGGTCAGGGTGCCGGCCTTGTCCGCCACCTCGACCGTGCCGCCGAAGAAGTTCGGGTCGGGGACATAGAGCGTGCCCTCGGTGCCGTAGAACTCGAAATGGTTGCGCTTGTGGTGCCAGACGTCCCACGAGGTCGTCAGGTTCACCACCGCGCCATTGTGGAACTCCAGCAGCGCGTGGATGTTCGTCGGCGTCTTGACCGGGATCTGCTGCCCCGCCCGCGCGCCCGAGCCGATGGTGCGGGTCGGCGTGGCCGAGGAGGTGATCGCGCCCACGCGGCGCACCGGGCCGAGGAAGTTGATCAGGTTTGCCACATAATACGGCCCCAGATCCAGCATCGGCCCCGCGCCCGGCAGGAAGAAGAATTCCGGGTTCGGGTGCCAGCCCTCCGGCCCGTGGTTCTGCACGCAGGCGACCGCGGTGGTGATCGTGCCGACGCGGCCCTCGTCGATCAGCGCGCGGGCCTGCTGATGCGCCCCGCCGAGGAACGTGTCCGGCGCGCAGCCCACGGCCAACCCCTTCGACGCCGCCAGATCGCGCAGGGTCTTGCCCTCTTCCAGCGTCAGAACCAGCGGCTTTTCGGAATAGGCGTGTTTGCCCGCCTCGAGGATCCGCTTCGTCACCGGATAATGCGCCTCGGGGATGGTCAGGTTGATGACCACGTCCACGTCCTTGTTGGCCAGCAGGTCATCGACGCCCTGGGCCTTCACGTTGAACTCCTCGGCCCGCGCCTTGGCCGCCTCCATGTTCACGTCGGCGACGGCCCGCACCTCCAGTCCCTTGAACAGCGGCGCCAGCCGCAGATAGGCGCTGGAGATGTTGCCCGCCCCGATGATCCCGATTCCAAGATTTGCCATTTTTCCCATTCCTCAGAAAGCTTTGGCCGAAGCGATGGACCGGGTTGCGAACCGCGCGTCGTCCTTCGGGTTGTCGTGTTCCATGACGAAGTGCCTGACCCCGATCCTGCGCAGCGCGGCCATGATCGTTTTCCAGTCCACGGTGCCGTACCCCACGTCCGACCAGCCGTCCTCGTCCCTGTTCTCCCCGGCCGGGGCGATGTCCTTCACATGCGCCGCGGTGATCCGGTCCTTGTATTTCTCGATCCAGGACAGCGGGTCCGCGCCGCCCCGGATGACCCAGGCCACGTCAATCTCCCACTCAAGGCCCGGCCCCCCCTCGAAGATGCGGTCCTGCGGCATGGACCCGTCGGGCAGGGCCTTGAACTCGAAGTCATGGTTGTGCCAGCCGAACCCGTAACCGGCGGCCTTGTAGGGCGCACCCGCCTTCTGCAGCCGCGCGCCGAAGGCCTTCCACCCCGCTGCATCGGTCGGGCGGTCGTCAGGCATGATGTAGGGGCAATACAGCCGCTCCATCTTCAGCGCCTTGGCGATGCCGAGCACCTTGTCCACCTCGGTCTCCAGCTGCTGCAGGCCGAAATGCCCCGTGGGCATCGTCAGCCCCGTGGCCTTCAGGCCCTCCGCCGTCGCCGCGACCGCCGCATCGTCGGCGTAAAGCGCGCCATAGCCTTCGACGCCGGTGTAACCCGCCTTCGAGACCATCTCGAAGGTCCGCGACATCGGCGGGAAGTTGCGCGAGGAGTAAAGCTGATAGCTGAACATGGGGGGGTCCTTTCGTCAGCCGCCATAGGTGGCGGAATGGAGATCGCGGAGGGTGAAGGTCGGGACCGCCGAGGCATCCTCGGGGGTGAAGGTGATCGTGGCCGGATGGCCCGGGAACAGGGTCACGGCATTGGTGGAGAAGCGGCCCGGAACTTCAGATTCTACCGCAACAAACGGGGCGAGAGCCTTGACCTGCAAGGTCAATTTCCACAAGTCGCTTTCCCGCTTGATGTCCGCCGTCAGGCCCGAGGGCAGAAGGTCGTAGGCCTTCCAGGGCCTCGGTGCATGGACATCCCCGCCCTGCGCATCGCCCGACCAGGTGAAGGCCAGCACCTCGCCCGCCCCCAGCGCATCGGGGGCCAGGGTCAATACCGGCACGGCCGCATCGGTCGGAACCGTGACCGTCGTCTGCGCCAGCTGCCGTGTCGTCCCGTCCATCGCCGCCGCATTGGCCGTGACGGTGATCGTCACCGGCCCCGCCCGGTCATTCACCGCCCGCAACTCGATGCCGCCGTCCTTCGGCACCGCCGTCACCAGGACCGGCGCATAGAACCGCGCGGCCATGTGATGCAGCAGCTTCCAGTTCCCGCCGTGATCCAGGCTTGCCCAGGAACAGACCGGCCAGGTGTCGTTCAGCTGCCAGTAGAGCGTCCCCTGGCAATGCGGCTTGAGGCTGCGCCAATGCGTCACCGCCGTCTTGATCGCCAGCGCCTGCTGGACCTGGCTCACATAGACGAAGTTCGGGAAATCCACCGGGAAGCGGAAATAGCGGAACATCGTCTCGGCGATCCGCGCGTTGCCGCCGGGGTTCTTCTGGTGGCTCTCCATCACCGGGCTGGCGATGTTCCAGTCGGCCGCGTCGGCAAACCGCCGGATCGCGGAGAGGGACGGATAGGACTGGAAGCCGAATTCCGAACAGAACCGGGGGCTTACGTCCCGATAATGGTCGAAGTCGCGCCCCTCGTGCCAGACGCTCCAGAAATGCATGTCGCCCGACGAGTCGTCATGCCAGGCGTCGCCAAAGGCCAAAGGCCCCGGGCTTGGCGAGGAGGGCCACCAGTTCGCCCCCGGCAGGACCGAATGGAGCGCGGCCTCGATCGTACGGTTCAGCCGGTCGTAGTTCACCAGATAGCGGTCACGGTCCTTCCGGCTTTCGGGGAACCAGGTCAGCGCCCCGATCAGCTCGTTATCGCCGCACCAGAGCGCCATGCAGGCGTGGTGGCTGATCCGGGCCACCACGTCGCGCACCTCGGCATCGACCTCGGCGAGGAATTCCGGCGTGGACGGATAAAGATGGCAGGCGAACATGAAGTCCTGCCAGACCATCAGACCCAGCTCGTCGCAAAGGTCGTAGAACCAGTCCGGCTCGTACCGCCCGCCGCCCCAGATGCGGATCATGTTCATGTGCGCATCGACCGCCGATTGCAGCAGCCCCCGCACGCCCTCGGGCGTGATCCGCCCGAACAGCGCATCCGCCGGGATCCAGTTCGCCCCCTTGGCAAAGACCGCGCGACCGTTGACCTGCACGCCGAAGGACCGCCCAGCCGCGTCGGGTTCGGAGACCAGCCGCATCTCGCGCAGGCCGATCCGCCGGACCAGGCGCGCGCCGCCGCCCTCCAGCACCAGCTCGTGCAGCGCCTGCGCCCCCTGCCCCGCCGGCCACCACAGCACCGGATCGGCGATCTTCATCGTCAGCCGCGCCACCCCGCCCAGGACCGGAGCCGTGCCGGTGACGCCGCACAGGCTGGCCGCGACCGCCTCGACCCCTTCGGCATGGACGGCCAGCGAGACCTCGGCCATGCCGGGCCGGTGCGCCTGGGTGACGATGACATCGCCGATGCGGGGGCCGGCACGTTCCAGCCGGATCGCGCCCGACAGGCCGAAGATGCCCAGCGCGATGTTCCAGTCCCAGCCGAAATCGCACTGCTGCTTGCGCAGCATGTTGGCATGCGGGATCGGGCCGTTGACCTGCTGGTAGGGGATCGGGAACGGCATCCGCGCCGCCCGCGCCGCCGCCTCGCGGACAGGGCTGCGAAAGCGGATCTCCACCTCGTTCCGCCCCTCGCGCAGCGCGCCCGACACGTCCACCCGCCAGCGCCGGTGGACATTGGCCGCTGCCAGCACCACCTGGCCGTTCAGCCGCAGCTCGGCCACCGTGTCCAGCCCCTCGACCACGAGGACCGCAGGACTGCCGTCGTGGTCGAAGCTGCGCCGCGCCAGCCAGTCCCGCTCGCTGACCCAGCGGCAGTCATATTCGTTCCGGCCGCGATAGGGGTCCGGGATCACCCCTGCCTTGTGCAGCGCGGTGATCCCGTCCCCGGGCAGGTCGAAGGCCACGACATGGGCGCCGCTTTCATCCGAAAGCGTCCAGGCACCCGCCAGGTCGAGCATGATGTCAGATCCTCTGTTCCGTCTTTGCGTCGAAGAGCGATGCCTTGGGGATATCGAGCCCCAGATGCACCTTCGTTCCCGCGGGAATCCGGCCCTCGACCGGCACCCGCACGCTCATGTTGGTCCCTTCGGCCTTCAGCCACAAAAGGCTGTCGGCGCCCAGGTTCTCGTCGATCTCGACCTCGGCCGGGATCGAGGGACCGGCCGGGGGCGTAGTGGAGACGGTGATATGCTCGGGCCGGACGCCGAGGATCGCATCGTCGCGCTCCAGCACCGCCCCGCCGTCATAGCCGGACAGGTCGATCTTCGTCGCGCCGAACTGGAAGGCGCGGCCGCCGTCCACCGTTCGCCCCTTCAGGAAGTTCATCGACGGCGAGCCGATGAAGCCCGCCACGAACAGGTTCGCCGGGCGGTTGTAGATTTCCAGCGGCGCGGCAAGCTGCTGGATCACGCCGCCCTTCATCACCGCGATCCGGTCGGCCAGCGTCAGCGCCTCGATCTGGTCGTGGGTCACATAGACCATCGTGTTGCCCAGCTGGTTGTGCAGGCGCTTGATCTCCACCCGCAATTCGCTGCGCAGCTTGGCGTCGAGGTTCGACAGCGGTTCGTCGAACAGGAACACGTCCACATCGCGCACCAGCGCCCGCCCGATGGCGACCCGCTGCCGCTGCCCGCCCGAAAGCGCCGCGGGCTTGCGGTCCAGGAGAGGCTGGATCTGCAGGATCTCGGCCGCGCGCGCGATGCGTTTGTCGATCTCGGCCTGCGGCACCCGGGCGTTCTTCAGGCCGAAGCTCAGGTTCCCCCGCACCGTCATCTGCGGATAAAGCGCATAGGACTGGAACACCATCCCGATCCCCCGGTCCGAAGGTTCGGCCCAGGTGACGTTCTTCCCCTTGATCCAGATCTGCCCGTCGGTGATGTCGAGCAGCCCCGCAAGACAGTTGAGCAAGGTCGATTTCCCGCAGCCCGATGGCCCCAAGAGCACGACGAATTCGCCCTCCTCGACGTTCAGGTTCATGTTCTTCAGGACCGAGACCGAGCCGAAGTTCAGCGTCAGGTCCTTGACTTCAATCGAGTTTCCCATGGATCAGCCTTTCACGGCACCGGCGGCGATACCGCGCACGAAGAGTTTGCCAGAGACGAAGTAGACGATCAGCGGCACCAGGCCCGTCAGCAGGGTCGCGGCCATGTTGACGTTGTATTCCTTCACCCCCTGGACGGAGTTGACGATGTTGTTCAGCTGGACCGTCATCGGGTAATAGGCGGGCTTGGTGTAGACCACGCCGAACAGGAAGTCGTTCCAGATCCCCGTCACCTGCAGGATCAGCGCCACCACGAAGATCGGCAGGCTCATCGGCAGCATGATGCGGAAGTAGATGCCCCAGAACCCCGCGCCATCGACGCGCGCGGCCTTGAACAGTTCCTCCGGGATCGAGCTGAAGTAGTTCCGGAACAGCAGCGTCAGGATCGGCATGCCGAAGATCGAATGCACGATCACCAGACCCCAGAGCGAGCCGTAAAGCCCCGCTTCGCGCAGAAGGATCACGATGGGATAGAGCATGATCTGATAGGGGATGAAGGACCCGAAGATCAGGATGGTGAAGAAGATGTCCGATCCCTTGAATTTCCAGTTGATCAGCGCGTAGCCGTTCACGCTTGCGATGGCGATCGACAGGATCACCGAGGGCACGGTGATGATGACGCTGTTCCAGAACCCGCGGCTGAGACCGTCGCAGTTCAGGCCGGTGCAGGCCTCGGACCAGGCCTTGACCCAGGGCTGGAAGGTGATCTCGACCGGGGGCGCGAAGATGTTGCCCATCCGCACCTCGGGCATGCCCTTCAGGCTGGTCATCACCATCACCCAGAGCGGCAGGAGGTAATAGAGGCAGACCACGATCAGGATGCCGTAGAGCATGATGTTGCGCGGGCTGAGCGCGCGCTTGGGCCTCGCGCCGCGCGGGCCGGTCATGGCGGAACTCATCGAGATGTCAGCCATGCTTCTTGCCTCCGAATTCCAGATAGGCCCAGGGGATCAGCACGATCAGCACGGACAGAAGCATCATGGTCGAGGCCGCGAAGCCCTGGCCAAGGTTCTGCGCCTGGAACATGTAGTCGTAGACATACATCGCCGGCACCTGGCTGGCGTTGCCGCCAGGCCCGCCGGAGGTCATGGCGACCACCAGGTCGTAAAGCCGGATGATTCCGGAGGCGACGATGACCAGCGTGGTGATGAAGACCGGCCGCATCATCGGGATCACCACGACCAGATAGGTCTTCCAGGTCGGGATCCCGTCCACCCGCGCGGCCTTCCAGATGTCCTCGTCGATGCCGCGCAGGCCCGCCAGCATCAGGCACATGACAAAGCCCGTGCCCTGCCAGAGCCCCGCGATCAGCAGCCCATACAGCACGGTCTGCGGGTTGTTCAGCGGGTCGAAGCTGAAGCTCGTCCAGCCCAGGTCGCGCACAACGCCCTCGATCCCGAACTGCGGGTTCAGGATCCACTGCCAGACCAGCCCCGTCACGATGAAGGAGAGCGCGAAGGGATACAGCATGATGGTGCGGAACGTGTCCTCGAAGCGGATCTTCTGGTCCATCAGCACCGCCAGCAGAAAGCCCATCGCGATGGTGAAGACCAGCGACATCACCCCGTAGAACATCAGGTTCTCGATCGAGACCAGCCAGCGGTTCTGCGACCAGAGCCGTTCGTACTGGTCCAGCCCCACCCAGCGCAGCCGGGGCAGGAGCTTGGAGTCGGTGAAGGAATAGACGACGGTCCAGATCGTGCCGCCGACGAAGACCACCAGGGCCGTCGCGATCATCGGGATCGCCGCGATCTTGGCGCTGATGTTGCGGGTCCACCGCGGTCGCGGCCTGGCCGCGGAAGCTGTGCGGATTGCGTCCGCCTCGCTGCTGGCTGACATCGGTCCCTGCCCCCCTTTCGACTGTCAGGTGCGAAAAGGGGCCGCCCGCTACCGGGCGACCCCCTGTCGTGAAGTCAGTCTCAGAGACCCGATTTCAGGTTCTCGACCCATTTCGCATGGGCGTCTTCCGGCGACATGTCGGACTTCCAGAACTCGACCATCAGGTCCTCGTTCAGCTTCTGGACGTCCGGCGACCAGACCATGTCGCCCGAGGGAACGATGTTGCCGCCGGCGAGGATCTCCAGACCCTTCTTCATGCAGTCGTTGGCGGCCGCCATGTCGATGTCGCCGCGGATCGGCAGCGAGCCCTTCTTCAGGTTGAAGGCGACCTGAACTTCGGGGCTGACCAGAAGCGCAGCCAGGCGCTTCTGCGCGGCTTCCTTCTCGGGGTCGTCCAGTTTCGGGAAGTAGAAGGCATCGCCGCCGGTCGAGATGTACTGGTTCAGGCCCAGGCCCGGCAGGCAGGTATAGTCCTTGCCGGCGACCTTCTCGGCAACCTGGAACTCGCCCTGCGCCCAGTCGCCCATGATCTGGCCGGCCGCATCGCCGTTGATCACCATGGCGGTCGCCTGGTTCCAGTCCTGCACGTTCGACCCGCGCGCCAGTTCGCGGGCATCGGCCGCGGCCTGGAACACGGCCGCATATTCCGGGCCGGCCGCCACGTCCATGTTCTTGTCCACGTTCACGGCCTTCCAGGCGTCAAGCCCGGCCACGGCGATCTGCATCGCGCCGAAGGCGAGGTTCGACTGCCAGGGCTGGTTGCCCAGAGCCAGCGGGATCTTGCCCGCCTCGCGCACCTTCGGAGCGGTGGCGACGAACTCGTTCCAGTTGGTCGGAACCGGAATGCCCAGATCCTCGTAGATCTTGTTGTTCAGCCACAGCCATTCGGGCGAGTGGATGTTCACCGGCGCACAGTAGATCTTGCCGTCCACGGTGCAGGCGTCCAGAAGGCTCGGCGGATAGACGATCTCTTTCCAGTTGTTCGCCTCGGCCACGTCGGTCAGGTCCAGCATCAGTCCGGCCTCGACCAGTTCCAGCGCCTGCTGGCCGTGGTTGAACTGGGTGGCGCCCATCGGGTCACCGCCGGTGATGCGCGAGATCATGATCGGACGCGCGGTGCCGCCGCCGCCCGCGATGGCGCCGTCGATCCACTTGTCGCCGCTCGCGTCGAAGGCCTTGGCCAGTTCGGCCACGGCCGCCGCTTCCCCGCCCGAAGTCCACCAGTGGGTGACCTCAAGCTCGGTGGCCATGGCGGGCATCGCCACGGTCATCGCCAGAAGCGCCGTCATCCTTGAAAGTTTCATGCCGTTCCTCCCGGTTTCTAAAACGTTATAGAAATAGCCTATAACGTTATAGTTTTGCCGATCAACTGATCTTTTCGCTTGTCGAGCCCTGTGACACAAGTTTTCATGAGAGGATGATCTGCGCCATTCCGCGCGGGAGTCATCGGGTAAATCGGGTCAATGCCGCACTGCCGAAACAGCGTGAAACCCCTTGCCGGACGGGCGCTTCCCGGCAGCGGAGCGTCGCGCGGCGCTGCGCGTGCAAAGGGACCGGCGATCACCGAATCACCATCCGGGATTCGTCGGGGCTGCACCGCCCCGCGCCCGGCCGACGGAGGCTGCGATGGCCACCCTCTCTGATCCCGCTGTCCCTGATTCGGATTCCCGCCCCACACTCAAGACGATCGCCGCTGCCACCGGCCTCGCCATCGCCACCGTCTCGCGCGCCCTGAAGGACGCCCCGGACATCGGCGAGGACACCAAGCGCCGCGTGCGCGAGACCGCCGCCCAGCTCGGCTACCGCCCGAACCGCGCGGGTGTGCGCCTGCGCACGGGCAAGACCAATGTCATCGCGCTGGTGCTTTCGACCGAGGCGGATGTGATGAACCACACCTCGCGGCTGATCTACTCGATCGCCAACGCGCTGCGTGGCACCGCCTATCACCTGATCGTCACGCCATTCTTTCCCGACCAGGACCCGATGGAGCCGATCCGCTACATCGTGGAAACCGAAAGCGCCGATGGCATCATCCTGAACCAGACCAAGGAGGACGACCCCCGTATCCGCTACATGCACGAGCACGGCTTTCCCTTCGCCGCGCATGGCCGGACCGCGATGGGCATCGACCACCCCTATTTCGACTTCGACAACGAGGCCTACGGCCGGCTCGGCGTCCGGACGCTGGCCGAACGCGGACGACGGCGTCTGCTCCTGGTTCCGCCGCCGCGCGCGCACATGTATGCCCGGCACATGACCTTCGGCTTCTCGGACGAGGCGGCGCTTCTCGGGATACCCTTCGAGGTGGCCGAGGGCGTGACCTCGGACAGCGGCGGCGAGGCGGTGGAGGCCGCGATCACCGCGCGCTTCACCCGGCCCAATCCGCCCGACGGGATCCTCGTCGGATCGACCACCGCCGCCATGGCCGCCATCGCCGGGGCGGAACGCACGGGTCGCGTCCTGGGCCGGGATTTCGACCTGGTGGCGAAGGAAGCCATCGCCGTCCTGCGCCGGTTCAGGCAGGATGTGCTGATCGTGCGCGAGGATGTGGGACGGGCCGGCGAATTCCTGGCCCGCGCCCTGGTGGCCGAGATCGACAAGCGCGACTGGGCCGAACGGCAGGGGCTGGAGGTCCCGGTCAAGGTGGAACAGGGCCGCCCGGCCCGGATGGGAGGAACGCAATGAAGACGATGAAGGGGCCGGCGCTGTTCCTGGCGCAGTTCGCCGGGGATGCTGCACCGTTCAACTCGTGGGGATCGATCACGAAATGGGCGGCCGACTGCGGCTATGTGGGCGTGCAGGTGCCGTCCTGGGACGGGCGGCTCTTCGACCTCGACAAGGCGGCGGCGTCGAAGGACTATTGCGACGAGGTCAAGGGCGTCGCGGCCGAGGCGGGGCTGGAGGTGACCGAGCTTTCCACCCATCTCCAGGGCCAGCTCGTGGCCGTGCATCCGGCCTACGACACGGCCTTCGACGGCTTTGCCGCGCCCGCCGTGCGCGGCAATCCCAAGGCGCGGGCCGAATGGGCCGTCGATCAGGTGAAGAAGGCACTGACCGCGAGCCGCAACCTCGGCCTGACCGCGCATGCCACCTTCTCGGGCGCGCTCGCCTGGCCCTATCTCTACCCCTGGCCGCAGCGTCCGGCGGGGCTGGTGGAAGAGGCCTTCGACGAGCTTGCCCGGCGCTGGACCCCGATCCTGAACCATGCCGAGGAGATGGGCGTCGATGTCTGTTACGAGATCCACCCCGGCGAGGACCTGCACGATGGCGTCACCTTCGAGATGTTCCTCGACCGCGTGAAGGGCCACAGGCGCGCCAACATGCTCTATGATCCCAGCCACTATGTGCTGCAGCACCTGGACTATCTGGAGCACATCGACATCTACCACGACCGGATCCGCATGTTCCACGTCAAGGATGCCGAGCTGAACCCGACCGGGCGGCAGGGCGTCTATGGCGGCTTCCAGTCCTGGGTGAACCGCGCGGGCCGCTTCCGGTCCCCGGGCGACGGGCAGGTGGATTTCGGGGGCATCTTCTCGAAGCTCACGCAATACGGCTATGACGGCTGGGCGGTGGTGGAATGGGAATGCTGCCTCAAGCACCCCGAAGACGGCGCGCGCGAGGGCGCGGCCTTCGTCGCGGCCCATATCATCCGGGTGACCGAGAAGGCCTTCGACGACTTCGCCGATGCCGGGACCGACCGCGCCGCCAACCGGCGGATGCTGGGGCTTGACTGACAGGGCGGACCGGGGGGCCAGCCCCCCGGACCCCCCGGGATATTTCTGGACAGATGAAAGACGAGACGAGGTAAGCCATGCCCATCGACGCCGCCCATACCGCCCGCCCCGAACGCCTGCGCCTTGGCATGGTGGGCGGGGGACGTGACGCCTTCATCGGCGCGGTCCACCGCATCGCCGCGCGGATCGACGACCAGTACGAGCTGGTCGCCGGTGCCTTTTCCTCGAACCCCGAGAAGGCCCTGGCCTCGGCCGCCGACCTGGGCGTGCCGCGCGCCTATACGAGCTTTGCCGAGATGGCGGCCAAGGAGGCGCGGCGCAAGGACGGGATCGACGCGGTGGCCATCGTGACGCCGAACCACATGCATGCGCCCGTGGCGATGCAGTTCCTGAAGCGCGGGATCCACGTCATCTGCGACAAGCCGCTGACCGCGACGCTGGCCGAGGCGAAGAAGCTGGCCAGGGCGGCCGAGGCCTCGGGCGTGATCTTTGCGCTGACCCACAACTACACCGGCTATCCGATGATCCGGCAGGCGAAGGCGATGATCGCCGCCGGAGAGCTGGGCGAGTTGAGGCTCGTCAACGTGGAATATGTCCAGGACTGGCTGACGGAACCCGTGGACAACAAGCAGGCCGACTGGCGCACCGATCCCGCGCGGTCCGGCGCGGGCGGATCGACCGGCGACATCGGCACCCATGCCTTCAACCTGGCGAACTTCGTCACCGGCCTGACGCTCGACAGCCTTGCCGCCGACCTGACCGCCTTTGTCCCCGGCCGCCGGGTGGACGACAACGGCCATGTGCTGCTGCGCTACAAGGGGGGCGCGAAGGGCATGCTCTGGTGCAGCCAGGTCGCGCCGGGCAACGAGAACGGGCTGCGCCTGCGGGTCTATGGCACCAAGGGCGGGCTCGAATGGGCGCAGGAGGATCCGAACTACCTCTGGTTCACCCCCTTCGGGCAGCCCAAGCGCCTGATCACCCGCGGCGGCGCCGGATCGGGTCCCGAGGCCGCCCGCGTCACCCGCGTTCCCCCCGGCCACCCGGAGGGCTATCTCGAAGGTTTCGCCAACATCTACACCGAGGCGGCCCGCGCCATCCGTGCCGCCAAGGCCGGGTCTGCCGTTCCAGAGGGCACCACCTTCCCCGGCCTCAAGGAGGGCCTCGAAGGCGTCGCCTTCGTCGATGCCTGCGTGCGTTCGTCGGCCAGGAACGGCGCATGGACAGCGTTGAACCTGTAACGAACCGATCCCGATTGCTCTTTTGAGAAATACTCAACGGGTGGTCCGGAGGGTGTGAAACCCTCCGGGGTCACGGCAGGGCAAAAGGGGTGAACGCCTGGCGCGATCGCCGGCGGGACGATCCGCCCATCCTACTACCTCCGCAACCGCTCCCGCTCGCGCTGCAGCCACAGCACCGTCAGAAGCAGCGGGGCGTTGCCGATCTCGCCTGCCGCCATCACCTCGACCAGCCGGTCGTAGGACAGAAGGTGCCCCTTGATGTCCTCGGCCTCGTCGGGCGACCCGAAGACACCGGCCACCCCGTCCGGCAGGTCGCAGAGCGCGACGTAGGAATAGAGATATTCCGCCACCGCCCCCGGTGTCGGATAGTATTCCGCCACCTTCTCCAGCGCGCCCAGCACCAGCCCCGCCTCTTCCACCGCCTCGCGCCGCGCCGCCTCTTCCGGCGTCTCGCCCGGGTCGATCCGGCCGGCGATGGCCTCCAGCTGCCAGGGCAAGGGGTCGCCGCGACCGTAGGGTCCCATGCGGAACTGTTCGACGAGGAGCACGCGGTCTCGCCGGGGATCATAGGGCAGCACCGTCACCGCGTCGCCGACGACGAAGACCTCGCGAGTCAACTCCGGACTCAGGCTCCCGTCGAAGCGGCCATGGCGAAGCCGGTGGATGTTGATCGCGAAGAACCCGGCATGGGACGGCGTGACCGCCCCAAGCGCGACCTCGCCCGACCCCTGCCGCAGCCCGCGCCCCGGGGCGGCAGCCGCGCGCACCCGGCTTGCCGCCTCGACCCTCAGACCGGGCAGGCGCCGGGCCATCGCCTCGGCAGGCAGATGGCCGAAGCCCTGTAGCACCAGCGCGGCAAGCTCCAGCCCCGCCTCCCCGGCGGGCAGACCATCCTGCCCCAGCACCGCCACGAGATAGGCCACTCGCGCCCCAGTGCCGGCCGGATCCGCACCCGACACAAGCGCCCGAAGCGCGGGCGGCCAGTCCTGCGGAAACCCGGTCACATCACTTCCAGCGGCGGCCCGCGTTCTCGGTCAGAAGCCCAGCCGCAATGCCGCCCACGAGTATCGTGCCGAACACGCCCAGCGACAACAGTCCGTGCGACCGCTGCGCCATCACCTGGAACACGTCCAGGATCGCATCCAGCGCCCCTTCGTAGCGCATCTTGACCGAATTCATCAGCATCTCGCGCAGGGCCAGCATGAACAGCGCCACCACAGCCAGCACGAACGCGGTCTTGATCCCCGCGCCCGCCGCCTCGACATAGCCCTTGCCGACCGCGGGCCCCATCACTGCCCAGCCGACGAAAAGCCCGATCACCGCCGCGCCTTCCCGGATCGGCCCCGCGGCCGAGGCGTCCGGCATGTTCATCGCGTAGTAGTTGGCCATGATCCAGCCCACGACCGCAAAGCAAACCGCAGCCATGAGTTTCGAGGCGGTCGGCAGGGCTGATGCCATTCAGAGCTGTCCTCAGTTCGGACGCGTCACCGTGATCTGCGTCACGTCGCAGTTTCCACCCTGAAAGGCTCCCGCGCAAGAGGCGAGGTAGAAGTCCCACATCCGCTTGAACCTGTCGTCGAAGCCCAGCTTGCGCACCTCTCCCCAGCGGTCGGCGAAGGTCTCGTGCCAGCGCCGCAGCGTCAGGCTGTAGCTTTCCCCGAACTCGATGGATCCCTTGACGCGCAGCCCCGCCCGCTCGACCTCGGCACGCAACACCGAGGGCGCCGGCAGCATGCCGCCCGGGAAGATGTATTTCTGGATGAAGTCCACGCCCCGACGATACAGGGGCCAGCGCGCGTCGGCGATGGTGATGATCTGCAAGGTGGCATTGCGCCCGGGCTTCAGCCTTTCGCGCAGGGTGTTGAAATAGACCGGCCAGTATTTCTCGCCCACCGCCTCGAACATCTCTATACTGGCAATCCCGTCATAGCTGCCGCGCTCGTCGCGATAGTCCTGCAACCTGATCTCCACCCGGTCGGACAGGCCCGCCTTCGCGATCCGCTCTACTGCATAGTCGTGCTGCGCCTGGCTGATCGTCAGCCCGGTGACGCGCAGGCCGCGCTCCTTCGCGGCATATTCGGCAAAGCCGCCCCAGCCGCAGCCGATCTCCAGCACATGGTCGCCCGCGCGCGCGCCCATCTGGTCCACCATGCTGGCGTATTTCCGGCGCTGCGCCGTTTCGAGGCTTTCCTGCGGGTTCTCGAAGATCGCCGAGGAATAGGTCATCGTCTCGTCCAGCCAGAGCCGGTAGAAATCGTTGCCGAGGTCGTAGTGATAGCTGATGTTCTTCCGCGCCTGGCGCTTCGAGTTCGATTGCAGCCAGAACCGCAGCCGCTCCCAGGCGCGCACCAGGCCCATGCCCGGAAAGCCGTCGCCGACGATGTTGTTCGCCGGGCGCTGGATCAGGTCGAGGAAGGCCTGCAGGTCGGGCGTCGTCCACCAGCCGTCGAGGTAGGCGTCGCAGAAGCCCAGGTCCCCCTCGCGCACCAGCCGCGCGAAAAGATCGGGATGCACCACTTGCAGTTCCGCCGCGATGCCCGGCGCGCGGCCCTCGACGCGAAAGCGCCGCCCGTCCGGAAGCACGAAATCCAGCCGACCCTCGCCCAGCCGCCTGGCCACCTCGAAGGCCGTCGCGAAATATCGCGGCAGGTCGCGCTGGCCATCGACCGTCGTCAGAACGTCCATGTCCCCCCCCACAGGGCTTTTCCGTCACCACTTTCGCCAAAGCCGCGGCCTTGCTCAAGCATTTCGTGCCCCATATGCCGCAAGGGCACGCGCGCGGCCCTCGGCAAGGTCCACCACCGGCGCCGGATAGAGCTGGTCGGGCCGCAGCTGCCAGGACCGCGGAACCGCCTCGAAATAGGCCAGCGCCTCGGCCCCGGGCGCGCGCGACATCTCGGCCAGGAACCGGCGGCGATAGCTGCCGTCGGGGTCGAACTTCTCGGCCTGCCCCGCCGGGTTGAACACCCGGAAATAGGGCGCGGCATCGGGACCGGATCCCGCAACCCATTGCCATCCCATCGCATTCGCCGCAGGGTCCCAGTCGGTCAGGCAGTCGGCGAACCAGTCCAGCCCGACCTTCCAGTGCGTCAGGAGATGCTTGGTGAGATAACTTGCCACCACCATCCGCACCCGGTTGTGCATCGAGCCGGTGACATACATCTCGCGCATCCCCGCATCGACGAAGGGCTCGCCCGTCATGCCGCGCCGCCAGCGTTCGGCCTCCGGGTTGTCGCCGCGCCAGGGGAAGGCGTCCCAGTCCGGCTTCCAGTTCGACGTGGTGATCTGCGGCGAATGGTGCATCAGGTGATAGCTGAACTCGCGCCAGGCCAGCTCGCGCAGGAAACTCTCCGCGCCCCCCGCCCCCTCCTCGCGCCGGCGCAGCGCCGCGTGCCAGACCTCGCGGATGCCGATCTCGCCGTAGGTCAGGTTCTCCGACAGCCGCGACGTGCCCGCCTCCCCCGGCAGATCGCGCCTCTCTCCGTAGCTTGCGACCGGTCCGTCCAGGAAGGCCGCAAGCTTCGCCCGCGCCGCGGCCTCGCCCACCGCCTGATAGCGGGCGACGACCCCTGCCCCCCGGTTCATCGCCGCGCCCAGCCGCCAATCCTCCAGCCGGTCCGAGCCGGGCCGGACCGCGACGCCCCGCAACGCCTTCGGAGCCGCCGCCGGCTCCGCCACCGGCAGCCCGCGCATCGCCTTCCAGTAGGGCGTGAACACCCGGTAGAACCCGCCCTGCCCGGTCTCGATCTCCCAGGGCTCGTGCAGAAGATGCCCCGCGAAACTGCGCGCCTCCAGACCCGCGCCCTTCAGCGCCGCCTTGACCCCGGTGTCCCGCGCCACGCTCGCCGGATCGTATAGCCGCGACCACCAGACCCCGCCCGCCCCCACGTCCGCGACCAGCCCGCGCAAGACCTCCAGCGCCGGCCCGCGCCGCAGCACCAGCCGCGCGCCCAGCCCCTCCAGCGCCCGGCCGAAGGCTTCCACCGCCAGCCCGAGCCGCCACTTCGGCGCCGCGCCAAGAGCCTCGGTCTCCGGGTCCAGGATGAACATGGGCAGGAGAGGCCGCCCCGTCGCCGCCGCCGCCGCCAGCATCGGCTGGTCCGCCAGCCGCAGGTCGCGACGGAACCACAGGATCAACGGTGCTTCTGACATTCCCCAGCCCTTCTCAACCTGGCATTACGCCGCGACCAGACAGCCGGATCACCCTGCATTTGCCCTTTTTGCAAATACTCCCGGGGGTTTGGGGGTGGCAAACCCCCAACGCCGTCCCTGCGCGCCTGCCGCGCAGGGACAAACGCAAGGGCTTGCGCGCCAGCGCGCCGCAAGATGGGCGCTACAACACCCGGTCCAGCGCCGCGATCAGCCGCACGACCTCCTCCGCGCTGGTGTAATGCACCGCGCTCATCCGCAACACGCCCTTCTCGCGGTCGATGCCCAGCGCCTCCAGCGGCCGCACGGCGTAGAAATCCCCCGCCCAGCAGGCGATCCCGTCGCGGCCCAGCGCCTCGCTCACCGGCTCGGCCGGCCGGTCCAGCTCCACCGCCACCGTCGGCGCCCGCCGCGCGGCCTCCCTCGGCCCCAGAAGCCGCACATCGTTCCGCTGGGAAAGGTAGTCCAAGAGCGGCTGGATCACCGCCACCTCCTGCGCCCGCATCAGGTCGTGCACCCCCCGGTTCCGCGCCGCCGCGTCGCCGGTCACCCCGTGCCGTGCGGCGAGTTCGTCGATGTAATCCGCCATCCCCGCGCAGGCCGCGACCTGGGCATGGTCCGGACCCGCCGGCGTGTGCCGCTTGTAGAGCGTGCCGTGATTGAAGAAATGCGCCTGCCCCGGCAGCTCGAACCCGAAGGCCTCGCGGATCACCATGATCCCCTGGTGCGGCCCATAGGTCTTGTAGGCCGAGAACAGGTAGACATCGCAGCCCAGCGCCGGGATGTCGGGAAACCCGTGCGGCGCATAGCTCACCCCGTCCACCACCGTCCGCGCGCCCGCCGCCTTCGCCATCGCGCAGATCGCCGCCACGTCGTTGATCTCGGCGATCACATTGGAACAATGCGGAAAGCACACCAGCCGCACCTTGCCGTCCGCCAGCAACGCCGCCAGCGCCTCGGGGTCCAGCGATCCCGTCGCGGGATCGAGCTTCCACTCCCGCACCTCGATCCCTTCCTCGGCCAGCCGCCGCCAGACGCCGGAATTGGCCTCGTGGTCCTGGTTCGTCACCACGACGGCCCCCTTGCCGCCCGCCAGCCACTTCCGCACCGCCTGCGCCAGGACATAGGTGTTGGCGCTGGTCGAGGGCCCGAACGAGACCTCCTCCCGCCTGACCCCCATCATCGCCGCCAGCCGGTCGCGCGCCTCGTCCATCTCGGCGCCCCCCGCCTGCGCCCCCGGATAGGGGCCATAGGGCTGCACCTTGCGGTCGCGGTAGAACCGGGTCAGCCGGTCCACCACCTGCACGCAAGGGTAGCTGCCCCCCGCGTTCTCGAAGAAGGCATGCGAGGACAGCACCGGCGAGGCGAAGGCCGGGAACTGCGAACGGACGAATTCGAGATCAAGCGCCACGGCGCGACTCCCACTTGGGGCCGCAGTTCGGGGGCGACCGCACGCAGTGCGGGACGGTCCCGGTCTGCGGCAGGTCTTCCAGCCAGACGGACGGATGTCTCCCCGCCCGCCAGAGTCGGGACGCCCCCGGCCTCGCCGACAGGACTAGCAAGCCCGCCGAAGCCCCGCAACCCCGCGCCGCCCCTGCCTTGCGCCCGCCAATCAGGCACGGTGACGCAAGGTCACCGGAAATTGCGCGGCTTTCTGCGGCAAAAGCCGCGAATCTTCGCAGTTTCCCCTTGTCCTTTTGCGGAACCCGAACCAACTTCGGCGCGTTGAAGGGGGCGGTCAGTCCGCGACTTCGCAGGGGAAACAACTGCGCCCGACGGGCGGACCGTCCGCGCAGCAGGCAGAGGAGAACACATGAGCCGCAGATCCATCGTCCTTATTGGCGCAGCTTCCGCGCTGTCCATGTCCGTCGCGGCCCATGCCGCCGATCCCGAGCTGACCGTGCTCGACTGGGCCGGCTGGGAAATCGACGGCATGCTGCAACCCTATGTGGACAAGCACGGCCAGAAGCCGACCTATGTTTTCTTCGCCGACGATGACGAGGCCTTCCAGAAGGTCTCCTCGGGCTTCCGCACCGATGTCGTCCATCCCTGCGCCGCCGCCGTGCCGCGCTACATGGAAGCCGGCCTGATCGAGCCCTGGGATGTCTCGAAGATCCCCGAGTTCAAGAACATCCCCGCCCGCATGGCCGATGCCTTCAAGAATGACGAGGGCGTCTGGTTCATCCCGACCGACTACGCCTATACCGCCATCGCCTACAACGCCGAGACCGTCCCGGCCGAGGATGTCGCGACCGTCCAGGTCTTCGCCGATCCGAAATATGCCGGCCGCATCGCGCTGCCGGACAACACCGACGACATCTGGTCGCTGGCCTTCATGGCGACCGGCGTCACCTCCTGGGAGAACGTGACCGACGAACAGTTCCAGGCCGCCGCCGACTGGCTGCGCAAGGTGCATCCGAACGTCCGCGCCTACTGGGCCGACCCCTCGGAACTGGCGCAGCTGATGGCCTCGGGCGAGGTGCAGGTGGCCTGGTCCTGGAACGACCCGGTCGCGATCCTTCAGGGCGAGAACTTCCCCGTCGGCTTCAACCGCGCCCCGAAGGAAGGCGCGGCCACCTGGTTCTGCGGCTTCGTCAACATGAAGGACGGCCCCGGCAAGGAGGACAAGGCCTACGACCTGATGAACTCGCTGCTCGCACCCTCCTCGGCCGAGCCGCTCCTCGATGCTATCGGTTATGCGCTGTCGAACGACGCCGCCATGGCCCAGATCCCGGCAGAGCGGCTGGCAGCCGCCTTCGTCGATCCGGTCACCACGCCGCTCTTCGTCCAGGACCCGCCCTCGACCGAAATGCGCGACCGGATGATCGAGGAATTCGAGATGATCAAGTCGGGCTTCTGATCCTGACGTCGGATTGACGGAACGCCCGGGGGAAACCTCGGGCGTTTTGCTTTGTGCATCAACCGCATCCCACACGCCTGACCAGCATTTTCATCTTGACTTACCCCCCCCCGGTTGCGCTTCCCTTTCGCTGAGCTTCACGGCGTGGTCATGGTGCCTGATGCGGTTTGCCTTCGCAGTTGTCATGGCGAGTTTTTTTGGCGCGGCGTCTGCCGAAACTCCGCCAACCCCCATTCCCGACGACCTGGATCCGTGCTGGGCGTTCACCGAGGATGCCACTTACGTCAACCATACCATCGTCATGCAGCTTGAGCACCGCGAGGTGAAGATGCGTGTGCCCATCGATTATTTCGAGGATCGGTGGGACCGGAAGGACGGTTTCCGCGATACGGCGCAGTTGTTCAGCGTAGATATCGGGACATTTGAGATGGTCACCCGCCCGGATACCAAAGTAAGAAAGAAGAATGGTATTCGCAGTCTGCTGCTGTTTCTGATTTCAGATCACATACCAATGGAAAGACTAGCACCACATGCGGCTGAGATGTTCATTCCAGGTGGTAATCCGGACAGGCCTCTTGCTGACTATAGTCGCATGGACGGACCATTCGGGCTCGAGGAAATTAAATCCCCAAGTAAAGAGATTAAGAAAGAAATCAACAAGAACATATACATCGATTTCGATGAAACTGGACAACTGAAAACTGTCTTGAATTGCAATGCACCAGGCACCTTAATGAATCCAGGCTGCGAACAATTCTTTGAAGCTGCCGGGCTTGATGTCTCTGCAACCTATGATCTCTCGGAACTCCCGAACTGGCGTCGCGTCCAGGACAATGTGACTCGATTTCTCACTTGCGCCACCTCGTCCAACCTTTAGGAGCACATCATGCTATCAAGCACGCAACTGTCGGTCCTTCGGTTTCATGCGAATGCTGGGGATCGTGTTGCCTACTACACCGCGCTGGCGGACTTTGGCGTTGCATATGGTAGCCTTGCTCTGGGCGTCGTGTTGAACACTCAACTTGCTGGCTCTGCGGCAAACACTTTCTTTTTGGGCAAAGCAGGGGAAGAGGGCGCTCCGGTTGCTCTGACCCCCGAGAGTCATCCAGCTGAAACCAGAGCCGGCGGGTGACAATTG
>NZ_VMDU01000010.1 GCF_008271465.1 Tabrizicola flagellatus
GTGGTTCTGGCCGTAATAGACCTGCACCCCCCGCGCCGAGATCTTCGCCGTCGCGGTGTCGGTGTGCAGCCCTGTGCGGGTCATGTCGTTCATGGCGTCCATATCCTTACCAGCGACGTTCGAACTTGCGGCGCAGCCAGATGGCCAGGCCGTTCATCAGGACAAGAATGGCCAGGAGCACGAGGATCGCGGCCGAGGTGCGGCTGACGAAGCCCCGTTCCGGGCTGTCGGCCCAGATGTAGATCTGGGTGGGCAGCGTCGTCGCGCTTTCGAACGGAGTGGCCGGCGCCGAGGTCATGAAGGCGTTCATCCCGATCAGCAGCAGCGGCGCCGTCTCGCCGATGGCCTGGGCCATGGCGATGATCGTGCCGGTCATGATGCCGGGCATGGCCAGGGGCAGGACGTGGTGGAAGACGACCTGCTGGCGCGAGGCGCCGATCCCCAGCGCGGCCTCGCGGATCGAGGGCGGCACGGCCTTCAGCGCGGCGCGGGTGGCGATGATGATGGTGGGCAGCGACATCAGCGCCAGCGTCATGCCCCCGACCAGCGGCGAGCCGCGCATCAGGCCGAACCAGTTCAGGAAGACCGACAGCGCCAGGAGGCCGAAGACGACCGAGGGCACGGCGGCGAGGTTGTTGATGTTCACCTCGATCAGGTCGCTGAGCCGGGTCTTGGGGGCAAATTCCTCGAGGTAGATCGCGGCGCCGATGCCGACGGGCAGGGCGATGCCGAAGCAGACGAGGAGCAGGTAGAAGGTGCCGACGAAGGCGCCCTTCAGGCCGGCGAGTTCGGGAAAGCGCGAGTCGGCGTTGGTGAAGAGCGCGGTATTGAAGGGGCGCGAGATCCGGCCCTCGGCCGCCAGCTTGTCGAAGGCGGCGATCTGGGCGTCGCTGACGCGGCGGTTGGCCTCGGGCGTCGCGCGATCGACCAGGCCCTTGGCGAGCTGGTCGAAGGGATCGGACATCGGAACGGTGACGGCAACGGACTTGCCGATCAGCGAGGGGTCGGCGATCACCGTGTCCCGCACACGGTATTGCGCGCCGTCCGACAGCATGGCCGTGATGTCGCGCAGGGTGCGGCCTTCCAGATCCGGGAACTCGGCCGAAATGGCGCCCTGCATGACCCGGCGCCAGTTGCTGCCTGCAATGTCGTTGGCATCCACCAGCTCGGCCGGGATCGGCACGTCTAGCCGGACATGGGTCTGGGTAAAGGCCTTGTAGCCGGTGACCGTCAGCGCGGCCAGCATCAGCGCGAGGAACCCCAGCGCGAGGGTGATCGACACCAGCCCCGCACTGCGCAGCCACAGTTCGCTGCGGCGGCGGCGGCGGATCCGGTCCTGATAGTCGGGTGCCTTCCAGTCGAAGGCCCGGGCGGGCGAGGCGGGGGTATTGGTGATGTCCGACATGTCCGGCCCCTAGTCGTAGAGTTCGCGGTACTTCCGCACGACGCGGAGCGCGAGGATGTTGATACCGAGCGTGATGACGAAGAGGAGCGAGCCGAGCGCGAAGGCGGCGAGCGTCTTGGGGTTGTCGAACTCGGTGTCGCCGATCAGCAGGGTCACGATCTGCACGGTCACGGTGGTAACCGAGTCGAGCGGGTTGATCGTCAGCTTGGCGATGATGCCGGCGGCCATGACCACGATCATCGTCTCGCCGATGGCGCGGCTGACGGCCAGGAGGATGCCGCCGACGATGCCGGGGATCGCGGCCGGGAACAGCACCTTCATCATCGTCTCGCCCCGCGTCGCACCCAGCGCCAGCGAGCCATCCGACAGCGACCGCGGCACCGCCGACAGAGCGTCGTCGGTGAAGGAGGAGATGAACGGGATCAGCATGATCGCCATGCAGATGCCCGCCGCCAGCGCGGTGTTGGGCGACACGTCCAGCCCGGAGGACGCCCCGGCCGAGCGCAGGAAGGGAGCGACCACGAGGATCGCGAAGAAGCCATAGACGATGGTCGGCACGCCGGCGAGGATCTCGAGCAGCGGCTTGATGATGTTGCGCGCGCGGGGCGAGGCGAATTCGTTCAGGTAGATCGCCGAGAACAACCCCGTCGGCACAGCGACGATCAGCGCAATAATCATGATGACGACTGAACCGAGCACCACCGGGATCACCCCAAAGGCGCCCTGGCCGGCGACCTGGTCGGCCCGGATGGCGATCTGCGGTTCCCAGCGAAGGCCGAACAGGAATTCGCTGACCGGCACCATGCGGAAGAACTTGATGCTTTCGAAGACCAGCGACAGGACGATCCCCAGCGTGGTGAAGATCGCGATGGTGGAACAGAAGATCATCAGCCCCAGCACGATCCGCTCGACCCCGTGGCGGGCCCGGAATTCGGCCGACACGCGGGAGCGGGAGAAGGCGATCAGGGCGATGCAGAGGACCGCGATCACCACGACCAGCGCCAGGCGCGCCGAGGCGGTGCGCTCTGCCATGGTCTGGGCGGCGGCAAGCTTCCAGTCCTCGGGCGTGCCGAAGACCTGGCCGCGCGCAATGGACTTGATTTCTGCCAGGACCAGCGACACAGCGCCGCTGTCGAGACCCGACAGCTTGTCCTCGGGCAGGCCGGCCAGGATCGACCGGTCGATCACCGGCCCCTGAAACGCGAGCCACAGGAGGATCACGATCAGACCGGGCACGCCGACGACAAGGGCGGAGTAGAGGCCGTGAAAGCCGGTCAGCGAGTGGAGCTTGCCACCGCCAGCCCGGATCTGCGAGGCCGCCATGCGGTTCAAAGCATATCCCGCCAGCACGGCGACGAATAGGATGAGGAAGGCAAGACCGGTCACGACGATCCCCGTCTGGAAAGGGAATAGGCCCGGGAGACAGATCCCCCGGGCCGATTGTTGCCGAGATTACTTCTCGGGCGCCGCCATGTTGACGGCGTTCTTCAGGGCGTCCTGGACTTCCTTGATCTTGTCATCGGCCAGAACGACCAGGCCGCGCTCTTCCAGATAGCCGCCGGCACCCATGGCCGCGTCCGAAGCGTAGGTGGCGAGGAACTCGTTCAGCCCCGGGATCACACCGCGGTGCGCGTTCTTGACGTAGATGAACAGCGGACGCGAGATCGGGTATTCGAACGAGGCGATCGTGTCCTGGTTGGCTTCGACGCCGTTGATCTTGACGTCCTTCAGCTTGTCAAGGTTCTCGAACAGGAAGGAATAGCCGAAGATGCCCACGGCATTCGGGTCGGCCTCGAGACGCTGGACGATCAGGTTGTCGTTCTCGCCGGCTTCGACGAACAGGCCGTCCTGACGCATGCGCGAGCAGTCTTCCTCGACGAATTTCTTGTAGTCGTCTTCGGAAGCGGTTTCCTTCAGCTTCTTGGCGTAGTCGGTGGACTCGCAGCCCTTGTGCATCGCCAGTTCGACGAAGGCATCACGAGTGCCCGAGGTGGGCGGCGGGCCGTAGGCGAGGATCGCCACGTCGGGCAGCGAAGCATCGACGTCCGACCACTTCTTGTAGGGGTTGTCCACGAGGGCGCCATCAACCGGAACCTTGGCGGCAAGGGCCTTGTAGACCTGCTCGAGCGTCAGGTTCCAGTCGGTCTCGTTCGCGCGGCTGATGGCGATGGCCAGGCCATCGTAACCGATCAGGGCTTCGGTGATGTCGGTCACGCCGTTCTGGACGCAGAGTTCGTATTCCGACTTCTTCATCGCGCGCGAGGCGCCGGTGATGTCGGGGTGATCCGCGCCGACGCCGCCGCAGAAGATCTGCATGCCGCCGCCGGTGCCGGTCGATTCGACGACCGGGGCAGCGCCGCCCTGGTTGGCGAACTCTTCGGCGACCGCCTGGGTGTAGGGAAACACGGTCGAGGACCCGACGATGCGGATCTGGTCGCGGGCTTCGGCCATCGTGGCCATGGCGGCAAGCGCCAGGACCGAAGCGGACAGGTGGATGGTTTTCATGGATGCACTCCTGCAAAACGTGCGGCCGTGGTTGGCAGCGTATGTCGGCTCTAGTCCGGTCGCATGACGCTTAGATTGCAGGATTGTAAAAACTGGATGACAGTCAGATGGCGCGTGCCGGTCCGCGCATGGCCCGCGCGATGGTTTCGGCGATCATCATCGTGGGGGCGTTGGTGTTGCCCGCGACGATCTGCGGCATCAGCGAGGCATCGACGACGCGAAGGCCTTCGACGCCCCGCACGCGGCCTTCGGGATCGGTGACCGAAGCGGGGTCGAGCCCCATGCGGCAGGTGCCGACCGGGTGGTAGATCGTCTCGGCCCGGGCGCGGATGAAATCCGTCAGCGCCGCGTCCGAGGTCGCGTCCGGGCCGGGCAGGGTTTCCCGGGCGATGAAGCGGGCCAGCGGCGGCGCCTCGGTGATGCGGCGGGCGAGTTTCAGGCCGGCGAGGAGCGTCGGCAGGTCGTCGGGATGCGACAGGTAGTTGGCTGCGATCCGGGGGGCGGCCAGCGGGTCGGGGCTGGCAAGCCGGATGCGGCCCCGGCTTTTCGGCAACAGGTCGCAGACATGCAGCGTCAGCCCGTAGCCGAGCGACAGCCGGCGGCCGTGGTCGTGGAGATAGGCGGGGATGAAGTGGAATTGCAGGTTCGGCCGGTCGAGGTCGGGGTGGGAGGCCGCGAATCCCCCGGCCTCGGCCACGTTCGAGGTGAACTCGCCCGTCCCGTGGCGCAGCCAGGCCCAGGCGGCGCGGAGCGCGCGGGGCAGGAAGGAGGGCGCGATGCCGATCGCCTCGCGGCCCTTCAGCGCCGCCTGAACCACAATGTCGAGGTGGTCGGCGAGGTTGGCCCCGACCTCGGGCGCGTGGTGCAGGACCGGGATGCCCAGGGCCTGCAACTCCGCGCCGGGACCGATGCCCGACAGCATGAGAAGCTGCGGCGAGTTGATCGCCCCGCCCGACAGGATCACCTCGCCGCCCTCGGCCAGCGTCAGGCCGCGGTGGCCGAGGTCAACTCCGGTTGCGCGGCGGCCGTCGAACAGCACGCGCCGCACCTGCGCGCGGGTGAGGATCGTGAGGTTCGGCCGCCCGCGCGCGGGGTCGAGGAAGGCGCGCGCGGCGCTGAAGCGGCGGCCGTCGCGCTGGGTGACCTGGTAGAGCCCGACGCCCTCTTGCGCGGGGCCGTTGAAGTCGCGCGACTCGGGCAGCCCGCAGGCGACGCCGGCGGCCACGAAGGCGCGGCTGAGCGGGTTCGGCTGGCGGAGGTCCGAGACCGTCAGCGGCCCGCCCCGGCCGTGGAGGTCGCCGGCAAGGGTCCGGTTGTCCTCCAGCTCGCGGAAGATGCGGCTGACCTGGGGCCAGTCCCAGAGGTCGCCTGCCGCCCGCGCCCAGTCGCGGTAATCCTGAGGATGGCCGCGCATGTAGATCATCGCGTTGATCGAGGACGATCCGCCCAGCACCCGACCGCGCGGCCAGTAGAGGCGGCGGCCCGCCAGCTGCGGTTCGGGATCGGTCGCGTAGCCCCAGTTCAGCCAGCGCATGTGCGCCAGCGCGGCCAGGCCGAAGGGCATGTGGATCATCGGGTTGCGGTCGGGCGGGCCGGCCTCGACCAGGCAGACGCGGGTGGCGGGATCGGCCGACAGGCGGTTCGCCAGCACGCAGCCGGCGGAACCGGCGCCGACGATGATGTAGTGAAAGGCGGTCATGACGGCCACCGGCGGGCGGCAGGAACGGGGACAGGGCAGGGACAGGCGCCGGGCATGGCACGATCCTGACCCGCTTTGAATTGAGGGACTAGCGCGACGTTGCGTCAGGCAAGCTCGGCCAGGAAGGCGGGGCAGGCGAGTTCCAGCCCCTCGGCATAGATCACCTCGTCCTCGTCGAACCGCAGCGTGAAGAGGCGGACGTTGCGGTGGGTCTCGATGCAGACGAATTCGCCGTCCGCCAGCCGCGCGGCCGGGATTGCGGCGACGGGCAGGCCATAGAGCGCCTGGGCCCGCCAGTCGCGGATCAGCACCGGCTGGCCGGGAGAGAGGAGCAGCTCCTGATCGGGCCGGTCATGGCCCATGGTCGAGGCCTTGATGCGGACGAGCGTCACCTGCTTGCGCGCCACGACCGAGACCGAGGCCAGCCGCCGCGCGCCGGCGCGGGTGACGATGCGGTCTCCGGGGGTGAGGAATTCGACCGGGATCAGCCCGTCCAGCGTGCGCACCAGGGTTCCCGCGAGCATGCCCGGCGCTTCGGGAATTCCGGCCCCGCCTGCGGATCGAGAGAATGGTGCGTCGGCGTCCACTGTCCTGCCTTTCCCCGTCATTTTCCGGCAAACTCGCAGGGCTTTGTGGTCCGCTTTCGATCCTGGTTCGGTGATTTCGGGGCAGATGTGGCCTGAACCCGCTGCGGTTGTGGCGCAATTTGGGCGTTTCGCCCTCGCACCCCGGCAAAGGCTTTGCTAGAAGGGCGCGGCGTGCGGGTGTGGCGGAACTGGCAGACGCACCGGATTTAGGTTCCGGCGCCGCAAGGCGTGGGGGTTCAAGTCCCTTCACCCGCACCATTCCCTTCGATCATGGGCCAATCCCGATCGTGACGCAACGTCACGATATGCTCGCCAGTTTCGGCTTGAACGGTCAAGGAATCAAATTTAAGATTAAGTAATGATCGAAAAATTGGAGTTTCCATGCCGATCCTGACCGATGATCGACCGGGTCCCGAGATGCAGACCCGGCGGGGTCTCTTGCCCCTGGCGCTTCAGCTGCTGGCCGTCGTTGCCGGCCTGGCGGCCCTGCCGGCGCTGATCCTGCTGGCCGGCAAAGCCTTCGAGGCGGGAAGTGTCGCGGCGCTTGGTTTCCTGCTTGTGGCGGTTACCCTGCTGTCGTGGTTCCTGTGGAGCGTGAACCGGCTTGGCCGTCTGATCCGGCGCGGAGAGGCGCTTTCCCCGCAGGCCGCCACGGCCCTGACGCATATCAGCCTGGCCACTCTGGCGCTGGGTGCGCTGCGCAGCCTTGGCGGAGCCTGGCTGGCCGGAGTGCTGGCACTTGATGCGCCAAGACTTTCCGGCCCGCCGGGCGTGCCGGACCTCATGCTGCTTCTGCTGTGCGGTGTCGTCTTGTGCGCCGCGCGGGCGATGTCCGATGCCGCGATGCTTTCGGACGACCAGGCGCATATCGTCTGACCATGGCCATCGTGCTGAACCTCGACGTGATGCTGGCCCGGCGCAAGATGCGTGCCCGCGAACTGGCCCGGGCGGTGGGGCTGACCGAACAGAACATTTCGGTCCTGCGGTCGGGCCGGGCGCGGGGGGTGCGGTTCTCGACGCTGGAGGCGATCTGCCGCGAGTTGGGCTGCCAGCCTGGAGACCTGCTGGAATACCGGCCCGATCTGCCAGGGCCGGAGGAAACGGGCGATCTGCCGGACTGACCCGGCACCGCCACTCAAGGAGCGAAAGATGATAATGACAGTGCTCCCGCTGCGGCGGGTCGTGACCTCCTGTGCCCTTGTCATCGGGCTGGCGGCAACGCCGGCACCGGCTCAGGACTGGTATGCCGGTTTCGGCCTTGGCGGATCGGGCGCGCAGAGCGCATTCTCCGGCGGCGTGGGCGAGGCCGAGGCGGAATACGATCCGGGGATTGCCTTGATCGGGTTTGTCGGGCGCGAGATCGCGCCGCAGACCCGACTCGAGGCGCAGCTCTTCCATGCGTCGCTGGATGTGGCGAACATCGACAGGTCGATCGGCGCCCCGGACGGTGGACAGCTGCATTCCGGCGGTCTGTTCCTGAACCTGATCCGGGATTTTCCGACCGGCGGATCCCTGACTCCCTATGCGGGCATCGGCGTCGGAGCGGTGAACCTGCGCTATGACCTGGTGCGCGATCTTGACGGGGGGACGCTGCACCGGGACGCGGTCCGCGCGGCGGGGCAGGTCATCCTGGGGGCCTCGGTCCCGGTCAGGGACGACTGGTCGGCCTTCGGCGACCTGAGGGAAGTCTGGATGGAGGACCTAGACGGCACCACCTCGACCGGCGCGCAGGTCACGGCCGGGACGAGCACTCAGCTTCTGACGATCGGGCTGATGCGGCGCTTCTGATCCGGCTACCGCCTGCGCCGGGTCATGCCCTGCCGCCGTTTCGTCTTGCGGTTGGCGGCGTCCCTGCGTATAGGGCGGCGAGACTCCGGTATCGGCCGCCTTTTGCGGCCCAGAATGACGTGGAAGGACGCTAGATGCAGGTCACCGAGACCCTGAAAGAAGGCCTCAAGCGCGGCTACACCATCACGGTGACGGCGGCCGAACTGGACGCGAAGGTCCAGGAAAAGCTGCTGGAGGCCCAGCCCGAGGTCGAGATCAAGGGCTTCCGCAAGGGCAAGGTGCCGCTGGCGATCCTGAAGAAGCAGTTCGGCACCCGTCTTCTGGGCGACGCCATGCAGGACGCCATCGACGCGGCGATGAAGGACCATTTCGACAAGACCGGCGACCGCCCGGCGCTGCAGCCCGAGGTCAAGATGGTCGGCGGCGAGACCTGGAAGGAAGGTCAGGATGTCGTGGTCGAGATGACCTATGACGCGCTGCCGCCGATCCCCGAGGTCGATGCGTCCAAGCTGAAGCTGGAACGGCTGATCGTGAAGGCCGACGACAAGGCCATCGCCGAGGCGCTGGAGAACCTGGCGAAGTCGGCCCAGTCCTTCGAGGACCGCAAGAAGGGGTCGAAGGCCAAGGACGGCGATCAGGTGGTGATCGATTTCAAGGGCTCGGTCGATGGCGAGCTGTTCGAGGGCGGCTCGGCCGAGGATTACCCGCTGGTGCTGGGCTCCAAGTCCTTCATCCCGGGCTTCGAGGACCAGCTGGTCGGCGCCAAGGTCGGCGACGAAGTCTCGGTGAACGTTTCCTTCCCGGAAAACTATGGCGCCGCCCATCTGGCCGGCAAGGCTGCGGTCTTCGCCTGCACCGTCAAGGCGGTGAAGGAGCCGAAGCCGGCCGAGATCGACGACGAGCTGGCCAAGAAGTTCGGCGCCGAGGATCTGGCCACGCTGAAGGCCCAGATCGCCGAACGTCTGGAGGCCGAATACAAGGGTGCCGCCCGCGCGGTGCTGAAGCGGTCGCTGCTGGACCAGTTGGACGGCATGGTCAAGTTCGACCTGCCGGCGAAGCTGGTCGAGGCGGAGGCCAACCAGATCGCGCACCAGCTGTGGCATGAGGAGCATCCGCACGAGCACGGCCACAACCACGGCACCATCGAACCGACCGACGAGCACAGGAAGCTGGCCGAGCGTCGCGTACGTCTGGGGCTTCTGCTGGCTGAAATCGGACGCAAGGCCGAGGTCACCGTGACCGACGCCGAGATGACGCAGGCCGTCCTCGCCGCCGCCCGCCAGTATCCGGGGCAGGAGCGGCAGTTCTTCGAATTCGTGCAGAAGAACCAGCAGATGCAGCAGCAGCTGCGCGCGCCGGTGTTCGAGGACAAGGTGGTCGATCACCTCGTGGGCCTGGCCAAGGTGACCGAGAAGGAAGTCTCGAAGGAGAAGCTCCAGAAGGCCGTCGAGGCGCTGGACGAGATGTAAGAAGCGGACCCGGGTCCGACGGGGAGGATCAGGCCGCGCCTTCGGGTGCGGCCTTTTCCGTTTTGGCTTCGGCCCGGATGACCAGTAGCCCCGCGCCGATGAGCAGCGCAATGCCGGCCCAGGCGAGCACGGTCGGCAGTTGCGCCCAGAAGAGCCAGCCCCAGAGCACCCCCCAGATGATGAAGCTGTACTCGAAAGGCGCGACCGATGAGGACGGCGCGACCCGGTAGGCATAGGTCAGGAGCGACAGGCCGACCGAGGCGATCAGCCCGCAGGCCATGAAAAGGAGAAGGTCGCTCACGGGCATCTCTTGCCAGCCGCGCGTGAGGAACGCGAGCGAGGGGTGCGTCGCGCCGTCATGCGCGCCCGAGCCGAAGACGGCGGTCAGCGCGAGAGCCGCGGCAAGGAAGGACAGGTTGCCCCAGAAGGTCATGGCTCCGGCCGTTTCCGTCCGGCCGAGGACGCGGGTGGCAAGCTGGGTCAGGGCATAGCCGAGCGCGCCGAGGACGGGCAGGAGCGCGGCGGGGTCGAAGATGCTGGCGCCGGGGTTGAAGATCATCACCATGCCGAGAAATCCGGCGGCCAGCGCGATCAGGTTCAAGGGGCCGATGCGTTCCTTGAAGACCAGGGCGGCGGCAATGGTGATGAAGAGCGGCGCGGTGAAGAACAGCGCCACGGTGTCGGCCATGGGCATCGCGGCGAGGCCCAGGTAATAGGCGGTATAGGCGGTGAAGTTCAGGAAGCCGCGCGCCAGCATCAGGGCCCAGTTCGGGGTGGTGATGGTGGTCAGCCGCCCGTCCATGAGGCGCACGATGATGAGAAGCAGCGGCACGGCGGTCAGGCTGCGGATCACCATGGCCTGATAGAGCGGATAATCGCCGGAAAGCCGCTTCAGGATCACGTCCTGAAGCGAGAAGACCGCGATCCCGACGACAAGGGCGAGGATCCCGCGCTGGGTGGCCGACAGCTGCATGGGGCCACGCTAGCCGAGGCTGGGCGCACGGCTATCCTGCCGCCGACACCCGCCCGTCAAAGCGCGGCAAGCCTTGCGGCGGTCTCGGGCATCCTTCTTTTCCTGCACGCCGCGCCAGGGCCCTGCCTTCGGGTGCGGCCTGCCGCCAGGTCATCCGGGCAATGTCCTACATGCGACGGAAGCCGCCACTTGCACTCATCATGCGCCTTGGCAAGATGACCCAAGGGGTTCAGCGAGGGGACGGGCGTCTTGCCGAGAACGATTGCGATCGGAAGCTGCAGTTACGCTGTCGAAGAGGGTGCCCACCGGCGCTTCTGGAAACGGGTCAACAGCGGTGCGTGGGAGCCTGAGACCTTTGCGATCTTCGATGAATACATCGGAAAGGAGTCCCTGTTTCTTGATGTCGGCGCCTCGATCGGCCCGACCGCTCTCTATGGGGTTCAGCGCGCCGCCCGCTGCATCGCCTTTGAACCCGATCCGCTCGCCTTCGCCGAGCTTGAGGCAAACGTTGCCGCCAATCGGGGCCAGGCCTGGGTCGAGATGCTTGAACTCCATCAGTGCGCCATCAACAGCGATGGACGGTCCTTCATTCTTGGTGGCCGCGGCGAGGGCGGGGATTCGATGTCGAGTGCCCTGTTTCCCAACCGGACAAGCCGATGGACGGTCGAAGCAAGGCGGCTTCATGATGTGTTGGCAACCGAACGGCAACCCGGCCAGCCGGTGTTCATCAAGATCGACATCGAGGGTGGCGAATACGAGTTGCTGCCCGCGATAGGCGACATCATCGCTGACTCCTTGGTGACCGCCTATGTTTCGTTTCACCCCAGAATGCTGCGCAAGTCGGTAGCTGCCACGAACGACCCGATGAAAGCTTCCGTGATCTATGTCGATCAGCACCTCTCGGTCATCGAAAGCCTGCCCTGGTCGCGCAGAATTGCGGGATCTGATGGCGCGGAAATCAAGAGGGATGCTCTTGAAGACGGGCTGAAGCGCCACTCCATGTTTCCAAGGGAGATTCTGATCCGTAGCTGACCTGCCACCGGCCTTTCATCCGGCCATGACCTGGGCCCGGTGATTGCAGGTCAAAGCGCGGCCAGCCTTGCGGCGGTCTCGGGCATGCGTTTCAGCGTCGCGCCGATATGCGCCCGCCACTGGGGGCCGCGGTCCAGCGCGTCCTCGTAGGCCTCGCGCAACTCGTCGGGCCGGTCCTCGGCCAGCGCCTCGATCAGGAGGGCGGCCTGCGCCATGTCCTTGCGCGCCTTCAGCCGGTCGGGACCCTGGCGGCGGTCGGCGACGATCAGCTTGTGGATCGCATAGGCCTCGGGCCGGGGGATCTGGACCAGGACGCCCGAGCGGTAGAGGGCGGCGGCCTTAATCGGTTCGGCGATAAGGTAGTTGAGGAAGTGCAGCGATTGCGCCGCAACGCCGAGCGCGGGGAGATCGCGGATGTCCTCCTCGGGGCGGAAGGACGGCGTCAGGAACTCGACCATCAGGTCGGATCGCGTCTGCCGCCACTTCCAGACCGAGCGGCTGCCCAAGGAGGGGACGGGCGCGAAATCGAGGGCGCGGAAGCCGTCGGCAAGGGGCTCTTCCACTTGGTCACCGAGGGCCAGCGACAGCCTCTCGAACTGGGCGATATCGACGTCTCCGGTCTGTGCCAGTTCGTCGCCGGGGATCCGGATGCCAAGTTCGCCTTCGTAGAGCCGGAAGGCCTGCGTTCCGACGAGCGTGCCCCCAAGACGGAACACGCCCAGCCTTTCCATCGTCGCCAGCAGCGAGCCGATCGAGGCATCCATGCCCAGCATTCCGGCGGCGCGCAGGGTGCGGACCAGTTCCGTTCGCTTCCTGCTGCGCGCCTGCCGGTCCTGCGCAAGAGCCAGCGTCCGCCGCAGACGGTCGGCCAGTTCGGGCGTGTCCTCGCCGATGTAGGTCTTGCGCACAGTCGTGCCGACCCGGTGGACATCGTACCAGTAGGTGCGGCCATTGCGGAACTCGCGGGTCGGAGTGCCGCGGAGGTTCGAGGCCTGCTCGTCCTGCAGGCTGCGCAAGAGGTCGAGATAGGCAGAGGTTGCGATCAGGCTGTGACGGATCATGGTTTGTACAACAATCTATTACTTTGTTGTACATGTCGTTTTGTGCAACAAAAGTCAAGATTGTTGTACATGGCGCCACCCGAAAGAAAAACCGCGCCCGGTTGCCCGGACGCGGCTTGCAAACCCCTGACGGGAAAGCCTTATTCTTCCGACGCGGCGGCTCCCATTTCGTCGAAGAGTTCGGCGATCTCGAATTCGGCCTGGGCTTCGGCTTCGGCAGCGAGTTCGGCGACCGACTTGCCCGAGGCCTGCAGCTCGGCCTCTTCCACCGAACGGGCGACGTTCAGCTTGATCTTGACCGCAACCTCCGGGTGCAGACGCACGGAGACCGTGTGCAGGCCCAGTTCCTTGATCGGCTTGTCCAGCACGACCTGCGACCGATTGACGGTGAAGCCCGCCTCGGTCGCGGCCTCGGCCGCATCGCGCGGCGTGACCGAGCCGTAGAGCGCCCCGGCGTCGGAGGCCGAGCGGATCACGATGAAGGTCTGGCCGTCGAGCTTTTCGGCCACGGCTTCGGCTTCCCGGCGGGTTTCCAGGTTGGTGGCCTCGAGCTGGGCCTTCTTCGCCTCGAATGCCTTGATGTTGGCGTCGTTGGCGCGCAGGGCCTTGCCTTGCGGCAGGAGGAAGTTGCGGGCGTAACCGTCCTTGACGTTCACCACCTCGCCCATCTGGCCAAGCTTGGCCACACGTTCCAGAAGGATCACTTGCATGTCAGGTGCTCCTTATTTCACGGCATAGGGCAGCAGGGCCAGGAAGCGGGCGCGCTTGATGGCCTGGGCCAGTTCACGCTGCTTCTTCGCCGAGACTGCGGTGATGCGGGACGGGACGATCTTGCCGCGCTCGGAGATGTAGCGCTGGAGAAGACGGGTGTCCTTGTAGTCGATGGCCGGAGCGTTGTCCCCCGAGAAGGGGCAAACCTTGCGGCGGCGGAAAAACGGCTTGTTCGCCATGGTCTATTCCTTTCCTCGGATCAACGACGCGGAGCGCCGAACGACGGACGCTCGCCACGGTCGGCGCCACGGTCGGGACGGTCGCCGAACGACGGACGCTCGCGGCGTTCGCCGCTGCCAAAGCCGCCACGGTCGCCGCGGTCTTCACGGTCGTCGCGCTTCTGCATCTGGACCGACGGGCCTTCGGCATGCTTGTCCACCTTGATGGTCAGCACGCGCATCACGTCGTCATGCAGCCGCATCAGGCGTTCCATTTCCTGCACGGCCGCGGCGGGCGCGTCCGACTTCAGGAAGGCATAATGCCCCTTGCGGTTCTTGTTGATCTTGTAGGCCATCGTCTTGACGCCCCAGTACTCGTTTTCAACGACCTTGCCGCCGTTGTCCGCGAGGACGGTGGAGAAATGTTCGATCAGACCTTCGGCCTGCGCGTTGGACAGGTCCTGGCGCGCGATGAAGACATGCTCGTAAAGAGGCATGCGGGCTTCCTTCGTGTCTCGGGCGGCTTCACAGGACGGGCTATGACCCTTTCCGCAGCCCGTCCACGAGAGGCATCGCCGGTTCATGGATAAGCGGAAAGGATGCGGCCTTATACAGATTGCGGCCTTGGGCGCAAGGGCTATCGGCTGCGGGCAGGGGTCATCCCCCGGCGGGGTCCTTCGGGCGGCGGAGTTCCCGGATCTCGCGGACGAAGGTGTAGTCGTGATAGCCCAGCCGCGCCGCAGGGTGGTAGCGGGTCGGGTCGAGCCGGCCGTTCACCAGGCAGTCGTCGCGGATGTGGATGCCGACGACCTCGCCCAGAAGGAGCTTCTCGGGGCCGATCAGGTCCACGAGCTTCACCACCTGGCATTCCAGCGTCGCGGGCGCGTCGGCCACGCGGGGGCAGTCGATGGCGACACATTCCGCCTTGGCCACGCCTGCGGCCGCGAACTCATCGGTTCCACGGGGGTAACGGGCCGAGGTGGCGTTCATCGCCTCGAGCGCCGCTTCGGCCACGATGTTCACGGCAAAGACGCCGCTTTCCACGGCGTTGGCCATGCTGTCGCGGAAGTCGCCCGCGAACATCACCTGCGGTGGCGTGTAGCCGACGGCGTTGAAGAAGGAATAGGGGGCCAGGTTGTCCCCGGTGCCGGCGCGGGTAGAAATCCAGCCGATCGGCCGCGGGGCGACGATGGCCGAGAACGGGCTGTGGGGCAGGCCATGGCCTTCGGCGGGTCGGTAGAACATCGAGGTGCCTTTCGCAAATTGATCGTGACCCTGCGGCATGTTACGGCGCGATTCCAGTGCTTTCAGGCCAGTGGATTCGGCAAGGCCTTCGGGGGACCACGACGCGTGTATCGGCTTGAGGAAGAGACCGAGGATGACTGGTGGGAAGTCGAGGCGCTGTATGACCTGTGTTTTGCCCCCGGACGGACGGCCCTGTCCTCGTACCGGCTCCGCGACGGTGTGCCGACCGTGGCGCCGCTCTGCCTGACGCTGCGCGACGAGGAGGGCGCGCTGGTGGCCGTCATCCGCTACTGGCCCGCCCTGATCGGCGAGCATGACGTGCTGCTTCTGGGCCCGATTGCCGTCCACCCGACCCATCAGGGCGAGGGGTTGGGGGCGCTTCTCATCAACGAAAGCCTGGCCGAGGCGCGGCGGCTGGGCTGGGAGCGGGTCATGCTGGTCGGCGACGCGCCGTATTACAGCCGCTTCGGCTTTCGCAAGCTGGAAGGGGTGGAGATGCCGCCGCCCACCAACCCCGACCGGATCCTGGGGCTGGAACTGAAGGCCGGGGCCTGGGAGGGCGTGCGCGGAAAGGTCACGAAGGCAACCTGAGCGACCCGGCCGCGGTGGGCATTGCGCGGGGCGCCGGCGGCCCCATATCAGGGCCATGGACCGCGACCTGACCGAACCGACATCCGACCTTGCTGCCGAGGTGGCCGAGCTTGCCCGTCGCTACAGGCGCGCGAACGGGCCCGTGATCCGGCTGGTCAACCGGCTGGGCGGCGCCTTCGAGGCACAGCTCTCGGCCTTGCCGGAGTCGGTCCGCAGCCAGATCGAGCGGGTGACGGCCCAGGCGCTGGAGGCGTCCTACGGCGTCGCCGCCCGGACGCCGGACCTGGGGCCGCGCGGTCCGATGGCCGCCGTGATCGCAAGCGGGGCCGCCGGCGGGGCGGGGGGGCTGCCGACGGCGGTGGCCGAACTGCCGGTGACGGTGACGCTGTTCCTGAACGCAATCCGGGCCGAGGCCCGGGCGGCGGGCTTTGATCCGAACGAGGACTGGGTGCGCGCCGAATGCCTGCAGGTGTTCTCGGCCGGAAGCCCGCTGAAGCAGGATGACGGGGTCAACACCTCGTTCATCGGCTCGCGGCTGGCCCTGACGGGTTCGGCAGTCCAGAACCTGATCGCTGCCATCGCGCCGAAGCTTGCAGCGGTGCTGGGCCAGAAGCTCGCGGCCCAGGCGATCCCGGTCCTGGGCGCGGTATCGGGCGCCACGCTGAACGCGGCCTATCTGGCCTTCTACCGCGAGGTGGCGCGGGTGCGCTTTGCCCTGCTGAAGCTGGCCGAGGAGCACGGGACCGAGGCCGTCGAGGCCGAGTTCCGGCTTGCGGCCACGCCGCCCAAGGTGATCCGGGCCTGAGCAGGCCAAGATTTCCAGGCGAAGGATCTTGGGTTTCCTCCGGCGTTGCGGATAAATGCCCGCGACGCGAGGGGGAGAGGCCGCATGAGCACCGATGTCATCGTCAGGCTGAAGGAAATGGCTGCCGATCCGGCCCGGGTCTGGATTGTCGGGGGCGCCACCTATGCGGGCTTGCTGGCCGATACAGGGCGGCTGGCGAACGCGTTTCTGTCGCTCGGGCTTCGGCGGGGCGATCGGCTGCTCCTTCAGGTCGAGAAGTGCGAGGCGGTGCTGTCGCTCTACCTTGCCTGCCTGCGGGCGGGAGTGGTGTTCCTACCGGTAAACCCCGGCTACACCGTCGCCGAGACCGCGCATTTCCTGACCGATGCCGAACCGGCCCTGGCCGTCACCGAACCGGGACGGGTTGCCGATCTGGCCGGCCTTGGCGCGCGGGTCATGGCCTTGCCCGAACTTCTGGCGCTGGCTGCGGGGCAGGGGACCGGCTTCGACGATCCGGTGCTTGGGCCGGATGACCTGGCGGCGATCCTTTATACCTCGGGCACCACGGGTCGGTCGAAAGGCGTGATGCTGAGCCGCGAGAACCTGGCGTCGAACGCCGAGGCGCTGGTGGGGCTGTGGCGGTTCAGCGAGTCCGACGTGCTGCTGCATGCGCTGCCGGTATTCCACACGCACGGTCTGTTCGTGGCCACCAACTGCGTCCTCTATTCCGGCGCCAGCATGATCTTCCACCGCGCCTTCCAGCCCGCCGCCGTGCTGGCCGACCTGCCGCGGGCCACGGTGATGATGGGCGTGCCCACCTTCTATACGCGCCTCCTGGCAGACCCCGGCCTGAAGCGCGAGGCAACCGCGCACATGCGGCTTTTCATCTCCGGCTCGGCCCCCCTGTCGCCCGCGACCCATGCCGAATGGCAGGCCCGCACCGGGCATGCGATCCTGGAACGCTACGGGATGACCGAGACCAACATGATCACCTCGAACCCCTACGAGGGCGCGCGGCGCGCGGGAACTGTGGGCATGCCGCTGCCGGGGGTGCAGGTGCGGATCACCGGGCCGGATGGCGCCGTACTGCCGCAGGGAGAGGCCGGGGCGATCGAGGTCCGGGGGCCGAACGTGTTCAAGGGCTACTGGCGGCTGCCGGAAAAGACCGCCGAAGAGCTCCGCGACGGCTGGTTCGTCACCGGCGACATGGGGGCCTTCGATGCGGACGGCTACCTTTCGATCCTTGGTCGCGCCAAGGACCTCGTCATCACGGGCGGGCTGAATGTCTATCCGGCCGAGGTCGAGGCGGCGCTTGACGATCTGCCGGGCGTTGCGGCCTCGGCAGTGATCGGGGTGCCGCATCCCGATTTCGGCGAGGCGGTCGTGGCGTGCCTGGTGCCCGCGCGCGGTGCGGAACTGGACGAGGAGCGAATCCGCCTTGCCCTGCGGGACAGGTTGGCGGCTTTCAAGATCCCGAAACGGGTGCTGGTGCTGGACGAACTACCCCGCAATGCGATGGGCAAGGTCCAGAAGGCCGAGCTGCGACGCGCGCATGCCGGGCTGTTTCCGTCTGGCTGACAAAGAATCCCGACGGAAAGAAGGTCAAAAATATCCGCTTGAAACAAAGGGTTGAGCGGACACGTCCGGGTCTTGTCGGAAGGGCTCCGGCGGTGCGGGGAACGGCAAGGGACGATCGGGGCCGGGCAGGAGTCCGCCTATACCTTAGGTTTAATTCCCCGGAATAAACCTCCGGCAAGTAGCCAGGCGGGCTGTCCGGGTGCATCGATCTTTTCATCCCGGCCGTTACACATCCGTTACCTCCGGGACACGAAACCAGCTCGGTAAAGAGGAAAAGACAATGACACCGAAGACAAAGGAAGACATCCTGTCGCGCCGCAAGGCCCTGACCCGGATTGCGGCCCTTGCCCTCGGCGCCTATGCGGTGCCGGCAGTCACCACCCTGAGCGTCGCCCAGGCGAGCAGCGGATCGAGCGGCTCCAGCTCGTCCAGCGGCTCCAGCTCGTCCAGCGGGCCGAGCCGCTCGGGTGGCACGGGCGGCACGGGCGGGTCCAGCAGCTCGACCTCGCCCAGCGTCTGCTCTGGGCCGACCGACGATGACGCCGGTTGCAGCACGACGGCGCCCAAGCCCTGATTGCGCACCGCAGATCCCTTGGCACCATGCGGTGCCAAGGGTAACAGGACGGCTCGTGATGCATCAGTATGTCACCTTTCGTGGTCTGCGGGCCCCGCTGCGCCTGGAAGCGGCAGACGAGGTGCTGAGCCTCTTGCCGCAGGTTTTTGCGGGGTGGCCCTTAGAGGCCAGGACAGGCGAGGCGGGGGCCGCGCCCTTCTTTTCGATCGGCGTAGGCGAGGACGGGCTTCTGGCCTGCGAAAGCCATGTCGATGACCGCCCCGTGCGCCGGTTCGACGCGGTGAACGCCGTCTGCGACGCCGTATCGGCGATTGCCTTCGCACTGCCGGCCGAGGACGACCGGCTGATCTGCCTGCATGCGGCCGCGGTCGAAATGGCCGGGCGGCTCGTGGTCTTTCCCAATGTGCGGCGGGCAGGGAAAAGCACGCTGTCCTCGGCCCTGGCCCGGGCGGGGCATCCGCTGTTCAGCGACGATGTGCTGCCCCTGTCCTTCACCACGGACGACCTGGCCTGGGGGCTGGCCATGGGGATCGCTCCGCGCCTGCGTCTGCCGTTGCCCGGGACGATCGACCCCTTCTTCCGGGCCTGGGTGGACAGCGTGGGCGGGCCGAAGAACCGGCAGTACCAGTATCTCTGCCTGCCGGACCAGCCGGCGCATGGCGTGGTTCGCCCGCTGGGGGCTTTCGTGATCCTCGACCGGCGCGACGACCGCACCTTGCCCCGGTTGGAGCCCGTGTCGCCGGATGCGGCAATGGACGCGCTGCTGCATCAGAACTTCACCCGCGACCGCCATTCGGGCGACGTTCTGCTGGCGATGGCCTCGGTTCTGGCCCTGCGCCCCGTGTTCCGGCTGACCTATGAAGACCTGTCCGAAGCCGTGGCCTGCCTGGAGCAGGCCTTTGAGGGCTGGCCGGATGACCTTCCCTCAGAACCAGTCAGCCCGGACCGCCACTTCCGGCTGGCAGAGTTCGGCGCGCAACGAATGGCAGATCGCGGCATCCGGGGTCGGGTCCGGCAGCGTGCCGGCACGGTCGCGGCCGAGATCGGCGGCACCCTCTATCTTGCCGATGCCGAGGGGCAGGCGATCCACCGGATGGACGCGATGGCGGCGCTGATCTGGGAACTTCTGGCCGACCCTGCATTGCCGGAGGACATTGTCGCCGACCTGGCCGAGGCCTTTCCCGACACGCCGCGCGCCCGGATAGCCGCCGATCTGGAGGCCCTGATCGACAGGCTGGCGCGGGAAGCCCTGATCGACCCGGACACCGAGGGCTGAACCGGCGGGTCAGGTCTTGAGCGTCGCAAGCCAGTCCATCAGCAGCGGCCTGGCGCTTTCGGCGCCCTCTGCCCGGGCCCGGTCGATCACCTTGCGCGCCTCGGTCAGATCGACCCGGCGCAGCAGCGCCTTGACAGGCCCCACCGAGGCCGGTCGCATCGAGAGGGTCCGGAAGCCGATCGCGGCGAGCGCCAGCGCCTCGATCGGCCGGCCCGCGTCCTCGCCGCAGAAGGAGAGGGGGGTGCCCGTCTCGGCGCAGCGGGCGACGACCTGTTCCAGGAAGGACAGGAAAGAGAGGTTCAGCGTGTCGTAGCGGCGGCGGACGAGTTCGTTCTCGCGGTCGGCGGCGAAGAAGAACTGTTTCAGGTCGTTGCCGCCGACCGAGACGAAATCCGTCAGCTCGAAGAAGCTTTTTGGCGCGAAGGCCAGCGAGGGCGTCTCCATCATCGCGCCGATCTCGATCCGTTCGGGGACCGGGTGGCCAAGCGACTTTTCGCGGTGCAGTTCGCGCAATGCGTAGGAGCGCGCCTGCTGGAATTCGCTCATCTCGGTGACGAGGGGAAACATCACGGTCAGGGGCCGGCCCTTCGCGGCACGGATCAGCGCCTGTAGCTGCATGCGCAGGACGCCGGGTTTGTCGAGGCCCACCCGGACCGCCCGCCAGCCCATGGCGGGGTTCGGTTCCTCGGGCGGCTTCATGTAGGGCAGCACCTTGTCCGAACCGATGTCGAGCGTGCGGAAGGCCACGCGCTTGCCCTTGGCCGCGTCCATGACGCGGGCATAGAGCGCGGCAAGCTCGGCCCGTTGCGGCATCCTGGAGCGGATCAGGAATTGCAGTTCGGTGCGGAACAGGCCCACCCCGTCGGCGCCCGAGCCTTCAAGACTGGGCAGGTCGGCCATGAGGCCCGCGTTCATGTGCAACGAGATCGTCGTGCCGCAGAGCGTGGTCGCAGGAAGGTTGCGCAGGCTGGCATAGCGCTTCTGCGCCTCGGCCTGCATGGCGATCTTGTCGCGGAAGGCGCGGGCGACGGTCTCCTCGGGGCGCAGGTGCACGATGCCCTGGTCGCCATCGACGAGGATCGGGTCGCCGTTCAGCGCCTCGGCCACGATGCGGTCGGCGTTTATGACCAGGGGTATGGCCAGCGCCCGCGCGACGACGGCGGCATGGCTGCCGACGGACCCCTCCTCCAGCACCACGCCCTTCAGCTTGCGGCCGTAGTCGAGAAGTTCCGCCGGGCCGATGTTGCGCGCAACGAGGACCGGGTTGTCCGGCATCTCGGCGCCGGTGTCCTGCCCCTGGCCTGTCAGGATGCGGAGGAGACGGTTCGACAGGTCGTCGAGGTCCTGCAACCTTTCGCGCAGATAGGGGTCGGGCACCTGTTCCATCCGCGCGCGGGCGGCGGACTGTTCCTTTTCCACCGCCGCCTCGGCCGAGAGGCCGCGCATGATGTCTTCCTCCATCCGGCGCAGCCATCCGCGGGAATGAGCGAACATCCGGTAGGCTTCCAGCACCTGCTTCTGTTCCTTGTCCAGCTGCTGGGCCTCAAGAAGGTCGTCGATCGAGACGCGCAACTCGCCCACGGCGGCGCGGATGCGGTCGATCTCGGTCAATGGGTCGTCGGCCACGGGGTTCGTCACCACGACGCGGGGCTCGTGCAGCCAGACCCGCCCCTCGGCCGCGCCTTCCTGGCCCGAGCTGCCGCGGATCATCACCGGCTGCTTGTGCAGCGCCCGCATGGCGCCATCGCCCGAGGTGAAGGCGCCAAGCTCGGTCATCTCGGCCAGCACCATGGCCACCACGTCCAGCGCGTAGATCTCGTCCTCGGAAAACTGCCGCGCGGTCTTGGACTGGACGACCAGCACGCCCAGCTTTTCGCCGACCCGCTGGATCGGCACGCCGAGGAAGGAGGAGAAGAGTTCCTCTCCGGTTTCCGGCATGTAGCGGAAACCCCTTTCGTTCGGGGCGTCGGCGGTGTTGACCGGCTGGCCGGTGCGGGCGACGCGGCCGACGAGACCCTCGCCCAGCTTCATCCGGGTCTGGTGGACGGCTTCCTTCTTCAGCCCCTCGGTCGCGCAAAGCTCCAGCGTCTCGGGGTCGCGGAAAAGGTAGATCGAGCAGACCTCGGTCCCCATGCTGTCGGCGATGAGATGGGTGATGCGGTCCAGCCGGTCCTGTCCCTCGCCCGACATGGACAGCACGTCGCGCAGGCGACGCAGAAGCTTGCGGCTTTCGCTTTCACTCCGGTCCGGCATCGGGCACCCTTGCGATTGTTTCCGCCCTTAGATCATACGACGCGATCAAGGGGAACTGGGCTGATGCCGCGCCGCGGTCCTGCGCTCAACTTGCCCGGCATATGGGCGTGGATCGGCCCTGGCGCACCCGGACAGTCAGAAGGTGCCCCACGTTCCCGTCAGTTGCCATCACGGCCGCGATTGACCTTGGACGTCGAGACCGGAGGGGTCCTGCGGGCGCGTGCGGTCCCGATTGCGCCGAGGAGGGCCCCTATGATCCCGACAGCCAGGCTCATCACAAGGTAGCCCAGCTCGACCAGGCCGTTACCGTAGCCAACCGTTATGTCGAGGAGCAGATTGCGGAAGAGCCAGACCCAGAAGACCGGAAGGGGCAGGACCAGGATCGCACCGAGGACGCGCAGCACCACACCGGGTCCGCGCTGGAACAGTCCGCTCAGACCGGCAGCAACCACGACGATCGAGAGGATGCCCGCGGCGATGACTATGGCCATGGCCGTGTTCAGGCCTTGTCGAGCTCGAAGGCGTCGTGCAGGGCCTGGACAGCAAGTTCCATGTACTTGCGGTCGATCAGGACCGAGATCTTGATCTCGGAGGTGGTGATGACCTTGATGTTCACGTTCTCGGCCGCAAGCGCCGCGAACATCCGGGCGGCCACGCCCACCTGGCTGCGCATCCCGATGCCCACGACCGAGACCTTGGCGACATCGGTGTCGGTCACCAGCGAGCTGAAGGCAAACTTGCCCGCCGCCGCCGCCTCCTCGATGGCCTTCTTCGCGCGGTCCACCTGGTTGGTGGGCAGGCTGAAGGTCATGTCGGTATGGGCGCGCTTGTCGTCGGGGTTGTCGAGTTCGCTGATGTTCTGGACGATCATGTCCACGTTCACGCCCGCATCGGCGAGCGCGCCGAAGATCGCCGCGGCGACGCCGGGGCGGTCCTCGACCTTCAGAAGCGTCATCTTCGCCTCGTCGCGGGAATAGGCGACGCCGGACACAACTTTCGATTCCATGATTTCATCCTCGTCGCAGACCAGGGTCCCAGAATTGTCGGTGACCTCCTCGAAGGAAGAGACCACCCGCAGCCGCACCTTGTAGCGCATCGCCAGCTCTACCGAGCGGGTCTGCAGCACCTTGGCGCCAAGGCTGGCCAGTTCCAGCATCTCCTCGAAGGCGATCTTGTCCAGCTTGCGCGCCTTGGGGCTGATGCGGGGGTCTGTGGTATAGACGCCATCGACATCGGTGTAGATGTCGCAGCGTTCGGCCCCGAAGGCGGCGGCGAAGGCCACGGCCGTGGTGTCGCTGCCGCCACGGCCGAGCGTGGTGATCCGGCCCTCGGGCGAGAGGCCCTGGAAGCCCGCCACGACGGCGACCTTGAAGCCTTCGCGGAACTTGGCGTCGATGTTGTCGCGCGGGATCGACACGAAGCGCGCCGCGCCATGGGCGGAGGTCGTGTTGATCGGCACCTGCCAGCCCTGCCAGGACCGCGCGGGGATGCCCATCTCCTGCAGCCGCAGCGCCATGAGGCCGGCGGTCACGTTCTCGCCCGAGGAGACCACCGCGTCATATTCGCGCGCATCATAGAGCTTCGATGTCTGTTCGACCCAGCCCACCAGCTCGTTGGTCTTGCCGGACATGGCGCTGACGATGACGATCACGTCATAGCCGCGCTCGACCTCGGCCTGCACCTTCTTCGCGGCGTTCTCGATCCGCGCGAGGTCGGCGACCGAGGTTCCCCCGAATTTCATCACCAGAAGCGGCATGGTCCCTCCCAAGGGCCCGTCTCAGATCCCCGCGCCTCATATGCAAGCGCCGATGCAGGTGCAAGACCCGCCGGGGCCGAATTGCGGCGCGGATGTGCGACGCCTTTCCTCCCTTCGTGGGCCTGCGCCTCCTCCTCCTTGCGGCATGGCCCCTCGAAGCTGCGGCGAGGCCATGCCTCACCTCCGGCGGGAGTCCTGGGTGAAGGGCAAAGCCACTTGCCCTTTCCCAAATACTCAGGGGAGCAGGAGTGGCAGCGCCCCCCGTCCGCCGAGGAGGAGGCGCAAGCCGACGACGAGAGGTAAGGCCTGCGGCGTCAGCCGCGCCTTTCGGTCAGCGCCCGCCAGCCGATGTCGCGCCGGCAGAAGCCGCCGGGCCAGTCGATCGCATCGACCAAGGCATAGGCCGCGTCGCGCGCCGCGCGCAGGGTCTCGCCCCGGGCGGTCACGTTCAGCACCCGTCCCCCGGTCGCGACGATCCGGCCGTCGCGCTCGGCAGTGCCGGCGTGGAAGACCATGTGCCGGCTGTCCTCGGGCAGTTCCTCAAGGCCCCGGATCTGGCTGCCCTTCGCATAGGCGCCGGGATAGCCCGCGCTGGCCATGACCACGGTCAGCGCATGGTCGTCGGCCCAGTTGACGCGGGCCTCGGCCAGCCTCCCCTCGGCGCAGGCGAGCATCAGGTCCAGCGCTTGCGCGCCGAGCCGCATCATCAGGACCTGGGTCTCCGGGTCGCCGAAGCGGCAATTGTATTCCACCAGCCGCGCCCGCCCATCCGCGATCATCAGGCCGGCATAGAGCACACCCTGGTAGGGCGTGCCGCGCTGGGCCATTTCGCGGATCGTGGGCAGGACGATCTCGTCCATGGCCTGACGCTGGATCGCCTCGGTCAGGACTGGCGCGGGGGAGTAGGCGCCCATTCCGCCGGTGTTCGGGCCGGTGTCGCCCTCGCCCACGCGCTTGTGGTCCTGAGCGGTGCCGATGGGAAGGGCGTGGGAGCCGTCGGTGAGGACGAAGAAGCTCGCCTCTTCGCCCGGCATGAATTCCTCGATCACCACCTCGGCCCCGGCCGAGCCGAATTCGCCGCCGAACATGTCGTCGATGGCGGCCAGCGCCTCGGCCTCGGTCATCGCCACGATCACGCCCTTGCCTGCCGCCAGACCGTCGGCCTTGACCACGATCGGCGCGCCCCGGGCGCGAACATGGGCTTTCGCGGGTTCGGCTGCGGTAAAGCGGGCCCAGGCGGCGGTGGGGGCGCCGCAGGCGGCGCAGATTTCCTTGGTGAAGGCCTTCGATGCCTCCAGCCGGGCCGCGGCGGCAGAGGGGCCGAAGGTGAGAAGGCCCGCGGCGCGGGTGGCATCGGCCACGCCGGCAGCCAGCGGGGCCTCGGGGCCGACGATCACGAAGTCGATGGCGTTCTCTTCGCAGAAGCCCACCACCGCCGCGCCGTCGAGGATGTCGAGATCGGCGCATTCGGCGAGCATCGCGATGCCTGCATTGCCGGGCGCGACGATCAGCCGGTCGCATTTGGGGTTCTGCTTCACTGCCCAGGCCAGCGCATGTTCCCGCCCGCCCGAGCCCAGGATCAGGATGTTCATGGCCGCGCCCCCGCTTGGAAGTTCCCTCGCGGCGTCATAGGGTCGGGGGCGACGGAGGGCAAGCATGGACCTTTTCGAGGACGGACCCGCGCCGCAGGGCAACCAGCCGGAATACACGGTCTCCGAGCTTTCGGGCGCGGTCAAGCGGGTGATCGAGGGGGAGTTCGGCCTTGTCCGGGTCAGGGGCGAGGTGGGGCGGGTCAGCCGGCCGGCCTCGGGGCACCTTTACTTCGACCTTAAGGATGACCGCGCGGTGATCGCGGCGGTCAGCTGGAAGGGGCAGGTCGCGCGCATGCAGGTGCGGCCCGAGGAGGGGATGGAGGTCGTGGCCACGGGCCGGATGACCACCTTTCCGGGCCAGTCCAAGTATCAGCTGATCGTCGAGGACGTGGCCCCGGCGGGGGCGGGCGCGCTGATGGCGATGCTGGAGAAGCGCAAGGCCGCGCTGGGGGCCGAGGGGCTGTTCGACCCGACGCGGAAGAAGCCGATCCCCTACTTGCCGCAGGTGATCGGGGTGGTGACTTCTCCCAGCGGGGCGGTGATCCGGGACATCCTGCACCGTCTGCGCGACCGCTTTCCCCGGCATGTGCTGGTCTGGCCGGTGGCGGTGCAGGGCCAGTCCTGCGCGGCCGAAGTCGCGGCGGCGATCCGGGGCTTCAACGCGATCGAGCCCGGGGGGCCGATCCCGCGCCCCGACGTGCTGATCGTGGCGCGGGGCGGCGGGTCCCTGGAGGATCTGTGGGGGTTCAACGAGGAAGTGGTGGTGCGCGCGGCGGCGGCCTCGCGGATCCCGCTGATCTCGGCCGTGGGGCACGAGACGGACACGACGCTGATCGACTACGCCGCCGACCTGCGCGCGCCCACGCCCACGGCGGCGGCAGAGCTGGCGGTGCCGGTGCGGCTGGAGCTGCTGGCGACGCTGGAGGCGCTGGGTGCGCGGCTGGTGCGGGGCGTCGGGCAGGGCGTGGTGCAGCGGCGGCAGCGGTTGCGGGACCTGAGCCGCGCGCTGCCCCGAGTGGAGACGCTGGTCGCCTCGCCCCGGCAGCGGCTGGATGCGGGGACGATGCGGCTTGGGTCGGCGCTGGGGCTGGCGGTCGCGAAGAAGCACCGGGAGTTCGACCGGGTGGCGGGGCGGTTGCAGCCCGGCGCGCTGCGGGGGCTTCTGGCGCGGCAGGGGGACCAGTTGTCGGCCAGGGGAGAGCGGCTGGCCCGTGCGATCCTTCTCAGACTGGAGCGGCGGGGCGAGCGGCTGGAGGGCCTCGCGGCGCGGCTGGCGCCCGCGCTGGCGCGGCTTCTGGGCGAGGCGGGGCGGAAGGTGTCCGACGGGCGGCGCGACCTGTCGCGGCTGGGCGAGCGCATGGACGCGGCCATGGACCAGCGGTTCCGGCGGTTGGCGGACCGGCTGGAGGCGCTGGACCGGACCCGGGTCACGCTGGGCTACCACGAGACGCTGAAGCGGGGTTATGCGGTCGTCCGGGGGGATGGGGCGGTCGTCACCTCGAAGGCGGCGGCGGAGGGGGCGGCGGCGCTGGAGATCGAATTCGCCGACGGGCGGCTTGCGGTCGGCAACCGTCCCGCGCGGCGGGCGAGGGGCGAGGGCGACGGCGGGCAGGGCAGCCTGTTCTGAGCCCCTGTCCACGCGGGACATGCCGGTGGACCTTCGCCGACTCAATGGGTTGGCCGTGGGCGTTCAGGTTCTGTTGACGAAGACGAGCCAAGGCGCGACCGGTGCGGACCGGGGGCGGCCAAGATCCTTGAGCAAGGATTTGGCAGATTTCTTGCTTTAGAAATCTGGTGGCCCGGGGGGCCAGGTTGCGGGGTCAGACCCCGAACCAGCCTTCGCAGGTCACGACCTCGGGCGAAGGGAAAAGCTGGATCGGCGCGGTGGTCCGGTCGCCGTCGAGCCAGGCCGCGAGCGCGCTGCCCCGGTCGTGGTAGGTCCAGCAAAAGGGCGTGTCGATGCCCTTGTAGTCGAAACAGATCATCTGGCCCTGCGCCCGCCAGCGACCTTCGAGGCACCGCTCGGCATCGCGCCAGATCGCCCTGCGGCCGGGAAGGAAGGTTTCCACCCCGTAGCGGCCGGTCTCGTCATGGGTGTCGAAGGTGCGGCCCTGCACGAAACGCTCGAACGCCTCGGCCGACAGCGGCGGGTCGGCGGGCTCGGCCCGGGCCGGAAGGGCGAGCAGCAGAGCAGCGGCAAGCAGGACTGCGGGCCGCATCAGCTGCCGACCTCGGGGCCGGGGCAGGCGGGGGGATCGGGGGTAACGGCGACGGTCACGGGCGGGGTTCCGGGCGGGCTTGTGGTATAGGCCGCGTCGAAGCCCGTGGCGCTGCGGGTGATGATCCAGCAGTCGGGCTCGACATCGGTTTCATACTTGAAGCAGATCGCGGGACCGTCGGCATACCAGTGGCCCAGGGTGCAATCCTCGCCCACCGCCGCCCAGCGGACGCGGCGGCCGGGCAGATACTGTTCCAGACCATAGACCATGCCGGACTCCGACCAGGACATGCTGCGGCCGAGGGTGAGGGCGTCGAACTCGTCCGCCGTGACCGGGTCCCCGGCGAAGGCCGGGGTCGCGGCGAGCAGGGCGGGCAGGAGTAAGGCGCGCATGCTAGACCCCGACATCCGGGCCGGGGCAGGCGAGGGGGGAGGCGGCCTCGGTCACCTCTTGCGGAGGCGCGTCAGGGCTGGAGAGGGGCTGGGCCAGCACCCTGTCGCCCTCGCGCCAGTAGTGCCAGCAGTGCAGACCGTCGCGCGCGGGGTAAACGAAGCAGATCGCATCGCCCTGCGGAAACCAGCTGCCGTCGAGACAGGGGCCGCCCGCATCGGCATCGCGGACGCGGCGGCCCTCGAAATAGGCCTCGGACCCCCAGACCTGCCCGTCCGTCGCATAGTCGAGCGTCTTGCCGAGGGAGAAGCGGTCGAATTCCTCGGCCGTCATCAGGGTGCGGGCGACGAGGGGCTGGGCCAGATGCGGGGCAAGGATCAGGCAGGCGAGGGCCGCGCGCATGGTCAGACGCCGAGATCCGGGCCGGGGCAGGGCAGGGGCGTGCTGTCGGCGGAGGTCTCGTAAAGCTCCTGCCCCGGTGCGGCCTCGGTCGAAAGCGCGACAAGGGCGCCGTCCTTGAGCCAGAAGGTCCAGCAGGCGGGTGTCGGGTCGTCCTCGTAGACGAAGCAGATATCCTGCCCCGAGGGATACCAGATGCCATACTGGCAGGTGTCGGCGGTCACGCTCCAACGGACCTTGCGGTCGGCGAGGTATTCCTCAATCCCGAAGAGAAGCCCGTGCTGGTGGTAGGTCACGGTCTTTCCGGTGACATGGGCCTCGAACTCCTCGGCGGAGATCGGGGCGCCGAGGGAGAGGGCCATATCGCCGGCGGGCGGGTTGTCGGCCAGCGCCAGCGCGGGCAGCAGCGCGAGGGCGAGAAAGGCGGCGGCGCGGCACATGGCGTCAGACGCCCAGGTCCGGCCCGGCGCAGGGCAGGGGGCCGCCGTCGCGCGAGGATTCGAGGATCTCCCAGCCGCCGCCCTCGCCCATGTAGCGACCGCGGATCTTGCCGTTCTCCAGGAAGTAGAGCCAGCAGGCGGGTGTCGGGTCGCGTTCGTATTCGAAGCAGATCTGGTCGTCCTTCTGATACCAGATGCCGTAGATGCAGAGGTCGCCCTCGAAGGCCCAGCGGACGCGGCGGCCTTCGAGGTATTCCTCGGTGCCAAAGAGCCCGCCACCGTAGTCGTAGGTGATCGTGTCGCCGCGGGTGGCGGCGTCGAACTGCTCGGCGTTCAGGGGTGTTTCGGCAAGGGCCGGCGTGGCGGCAAGGATCAGGGCAAGGGTGGTGGGGCGCATGTCGGGCTCCGTGACTTCGCGGGGAGAGTGCCAGAGGCGGCGCGGCTTGACCAGTCAAGCCGCCGTGTCCGGGGCTGCGGAAGAGGGTCGGATTTCCCGACAGCGGGCGAGATGGGGCGCCATGGCGCGGCGCCAGGCGCGGGGGGCGAGTGCAAGAGCGCAGGCGAGCGGCAGGGGCCAGGGCAGGCGCGGGGCGTCCCCGGGCGCGGGCAGGGCGAGGGCGGGGAAGGGGCGCGCGGGGTGGACATGGTGGTCGGAATGGCGCGGGGCGTTGAGCATCATGGCCGAGGAGAACCAGTGCGCGGTGTTCCAGCTGTGCGCGGGGCCGACGGGTTCCAGCCGCCCGTCGGGACGGCGGGCGCGGGTCAGGCCGTAGTGCTGGACGTAGTCGGACAGCAGGATCTGGCTTTGCGCATGCAGCGCGAGGCCGGTCCAGGTTAGCAGTCCCGGCAGGCCGGCGATGAGCGTGGCGAGCGTCAGCGCGGCCAGCCCGATCGCCAGGTAGGCGGCGTAGGGGTGCAGGCCAGGGCGGGCCGCGCCCTTGCGCAGCGCGGTTTCCGCGCGGGCGCCTTCGCGGAAGCTGCCGATCCAGGCGCGGCGGGCGAAACGGTAGAAGCTTTCGCCCGCGCGGGCGGTGTTGGGGTCGTCGCGGCTTGCGACATGGCGGTGGTGGACGAGGCGGTGGGCGCTGGCGTGCTGGCCGAAGAGGAGGGCGGCATAGACCGTGGCGCCGAGCCGGAAGAGCGCCCGGCGCGGCCGGTGGATCAGCTCGTGCGCGGCCGGATGCGCGACCTGGCCGAGCCAGAAGCCCGCCGCGAAGAACAGGAGCACCCGCTGGCCGGGCGTGAGGACCGAGGCGCCGGCCACGCCCCAGGTGGCGAGCGGCAAGAGGGTGAGCGCGCCGATCCCGGTGGCGATCAGCAGGGCGTCGGCCGCGGGAAACTCGTCGCCCTCGGCCTGGCCGGCGGTCAGCGGGATGAGCTGGTCGAGGATCACGGTCAGCACCGCCATGTAGAGGAACCCCGCCCAGAGCCAGCCCGGCCCGAGGGCAAGGCCGAGCCCGATCAGCGCCAGCGGGCTGAGGGCTGCAAGGGCGAAGGCGGCAAGGGGCAGGGGGCGGGCTTGCATCGGATCGGTCGGCGGTCAAGTCTGGCGCGGGTGGCGTGGAGGGAGTGATGCCGGACAGGTTGGGCGAAATGCTGGCCATTGCAACAGCCATCCTGTCGCTGGCTGCGGCGGTGGTCTTCTGGCTGGGCTTTGCCACGCGCGAGGTGAAGGGGGCGACGGGGGCGGCGGTCAAGACGGCCTCGACGGGCCTGCTGGCGGTGCTGGCACTGGGACAGGCGGCGACGCTGGCGCCGGGCGGCTCGTTCTGGCTGGTGCCCCTCGGGCTGGCGCTGGGGACACTGGGCGACCTGATGCTGGCGCTGGGCGGGATCGGGCGGTTCCTGGCCGGGGTGGCGGCCTTCGGGCTGGGGCATCTGGCCTATGCCGGCGGGTTCCTCTGGCGGGGCGCGGAGCTGGGGTTCGATGGGATCTCGGCGGGGGAGGGGCTGGCGCTGGCGGTTCTGGCAGCCCTGCTGGTCTCGACCGAGGTCTGGCTCGCGCCGCGCACGGGCGACCTGCGGCAGCCGGTGAGGGGCTATGTCGGGCTGATCGGGCTGATGGGGGCGGCGGCGCTGGTGCTGCCCGCGCATGCCGGGCAGGGCGTCTTGCGGGCGGGGGCGGGGCTGTTCATCCTGTCGGACCTGCTGCTGGCGCTGCAACTCTTCGTGGTGAAGGATGCGGGCTGGCGGCGGCGGCTGGCGCTGACGCTCTGGCCCGCCTACTGGGCGGGGCAGGCGCTGATCCTGTGGGGGTCGGTTCTTTACGCGGGCTGAGGGGTGGCGGCTCGTCGTCGACTTCGTCGCTCCTCGCGGGGTGCGCCTCAGCGATGAGGAGCCGCAGGCGAACGAAGAGCCGCGGTCGGTCCTCCGGCCTTCCAAAGCCGGGCCAAAGCGACTAGGTGAAGGAAAACAGCCCGGGGGTGCCGCCCATGTCGTTCTTCAGCAAGCTCAAGGAGCGGATGTTCCGGTCCTCGAACCGGATCGGCGAGGGGCTGGAGGCGCTGGTCGCCGAGGGGGCCGAGGACCCGAAGGACCCGCCGCGCGAGCTTCCGGAGCCCGCGCCGGAACTGCCCGAGCCTTCGCCGCCGGAACTGCCCGAGCCCGCCGCACCGGACCTGCCCGAGCCCACGCCGCCGGAACTGCCCGAACCCGAGCTGCCGATGCCCGAGGACCCCGCGCCCATGGACCGGGCCCGAGCCGCGGCCGCGCCCCAATCCGCGCCGCAGGCGAAGCCCGGCCTTCTGGGCCGGCTGTTCGGGCGGGCCCAGGCCGAAGAGCCGCGCCGGGTGCTGGACGACGCGATGCTGGAAAGCCTGGAGGAGCTGTTGATCCAGGCCGACATGGGGGTGGAGACCGCCGTGCGCGTCACCGCCAACATCGCGGAGGGCCGCTTCGGGCGGAAGATCTCCACCCGCGAGTTGCGGGCGGCACTGGCCGCAGAGGTCGCGCGGATCATGGAACCCGTGGCGCGGCCGATGCCGATCTATCCGCAGAAGCCGCAGGTCGTGCTGGTAGTGGGGGTGAACGGATCGGGCAAGACCACGACGATCGGCAAGCTGGCCAGCCAGTTCAAGGCGGCGGGCAAGCAGGTCGTGATCGCCGCCGGCGACACCTTCCGCGCCGCGGCGGTGGAGCAGTTGCAGATCTGGGGCAAGCGCGCGGGTGTGCCGGTGCTGACCGCGCCCGAGGGCAGCGACCCGGCGAGCCTGGCCTTCGACGCGCTGACCAGGGCCCGGGCCGAGGGCGCGGACCTTCTGATGATCGACACGGCGGGGCGGTTGCAGAACCGGGCCGACCTGATGGAGGAACTGGCCAAGATCGTCCGCGTCATCCGCAAGGTCGATCCGACCGCACCGCACAATACGCTGCTGGTGCTGGACGCCACCACCGGCCAGAACGCGCTGACCCAGGTCGAGATCTTCCGCAAGATCGCCGATGTCTCGGGCCTCGTGATGACCAAGCTCGACGGCACGGCCAAGGGCGGCGTGCTGGTGGCGCTGGCCGACCGCTTCGGCCTGCCGATCCACGCGATCGGGGTGGGCGAGCAGATCGACGACCTGGCCCCCTTCGACCCCGAGGAGTTCGCGCGCGCCCTGGTCGGGGCCGAGGCATGATCCGGGGCGCGGCCCTGGCCCTGATGCTGGCGGGGCCGGCCCTGGCCGAGGGCGAGGCGGGGCTGTGCGGTCAGGTCTGGGCGCGGGTGGCAGAGGGGCTTTCGCCGTACGGCGCGGTCCGGCAGGAGGCCGTCGCGCAGGAGGGCGACTGGTGCGTGGTGGGCGGGCCGGTCCTTGACCTCGACGGCCAGTATCTGCCGGACTGGCACATGGACCGGCTGCGGTTCCGCGGCAGCGCGCTGCCCTGGCTGGTGGACGGGTCGGTCCTGCCCGAGGGGCTTGAGGTCGCGGTCGAGGGGCTGCGGCTGGTGGTCCAGACCGGCAATGCGCAGTTCGATTGGCTTTACGCGGCGCAGGCGCGGGCGAACCGGATCGCGGCCGAAGCCTCGCTGGCCTGGGATCCCGCGGCAAGGGTGTTGCGGCTGGAGGGGCTGGGCATCGACTTCCCCGGCGCCAATGCCCTGGACCTGCGCGCCACGGTGGCGGGGGTGGACCTGTCCTCGACCGGGGCAATGCAGATGTCGGCGACGGGCTTTGCGCTGACAGGAGCGGAGTTGCGGATCGAGACCCACGGGCTGTTCGAGAGCTACCTTCTGATGCCGCTGGGGGCGGCCCTGCTGCCCTACGAGGGCGACATGGACGCGGCGGCCGAGCGGCTGCGGGCCGGGATTATGGCGCTGGTTGCCGACCTGCCCGAGGCGAGCGTTCCGCCGGCAAGCAAGGCGGCTCTGGCGGCGCTGGTCGGGGAACTGCCGAACCCGGCGGGGGTGCTGGAGTTGTCGCTGCGGGCCGATCCGGGCCTTGGGCCGGTGCGGTTCGGCGGCTATGCGCTGACCGGGATGCCCGCGACGCTGGCCGAGGCCGCGCCGCTTTTCCGGGGCGTGGCGCTTGACGCAAGCTGGACGCATGCAGATGCGCCTTAGGCTTGCGCTGGTTCTTGCCCTGGCGGCAGGGCCGGGTGCGGCCGAGACGCCGGTTCCCTGCGCCGGGATGCCTGAGGCGCTGCGGGACCTTTCGGGCCTGACGGTCAGCGCCCCGCCCGCGGCGATGGCGGGCGGCTGGTGCGTGCTGGACGGGGCGCGGCTGACGGGGGCGGGTGTCCCGACCGTCGCCGCCGGCAGGCTGCGGGCCAGGGCGGGGGCCGAGGGGGCGGAGGTCCTGTCGCTGGAGGTCGAGGGGCAGGGCCTGCGCCTTGCGCCCGGGCTTCAGGAGCGGGACCTGCCGGGCTGGCTGCGCGATCTTCTGCGGTTGCAGACGGCGGACCTGCGGCTGGCGCTGCGCCGGGATCCCGGAGAGGATCGGCTTATGGTTGACGAGGCTCGGCTGGAACTGTCGGGGGGCAGCGCGCTGCGGCTGTCGGCGGAGGCTTCCGGGGCAGGGCTGTCGGCGCGTGATCTGCCGTCGGGCCGGCTGCATCGGTTGCGGCTCGACTGGCGGAGCGACGGGCGGAGCCTGCGCCCGGCCCTGGCGGCCTGGGGCGCGGCGGTGGAGCCGGGAGCCGAGGGCGGCGCGGCGGTCGAAGTGGCGCGCGGGGCGCTGATGGCACTTGTCGCCGCCCTGCCCGAGGCGGCGCTGGGCGAGGCCGGGCGGACGGAACTGGAGGCAGCGGTGCGGGCCCTGCCGCAGGGACGGGGGCGGCTGGTTGCAGAGCTGGTCGCCGAGAGGGGGATCGGCGCGGCCGAGCTGGGGCTTCTGGCCCTGTCGCGCGACCCCGCAAGCCCCGAGGCGCTGGCGCGGCTTCTGGCCGGCAGCCGGCTGGAGATCGACTGGCAGCCCGGGATCGTGCCATGAGCGCGACGGACGCGAAGGAAGGACGGATGAGGCGATGGCGGATAGGAAGATCAACCCGATTCTCAAGCAGGTGCTGGAGCTGGGGCCGACCCTGGTCTTCTTCTTGATCTACATGCGGATCAAGGATCAGACCTACACGCTGGGCGGGACCGAGTATTCCGGCTTCATTGTGGCGGCGCTGATCCTGGTTCCGCTGCTTCTTGCCGCAATTTTCGCGCTATGGTTGTTGACCGGCGCGATCAGCCGGATGCAGATCTTCGTCGCGGTGATGGTCGTGGTCTTCGGGGGCCTGACCGCCTGGTTCAACGACGAGCGGTTCTTCAAGATGAAGACGACGATCGTCTATGGCACCTTCGCGGCGATCCTGGGCGCGGGGCTTCTGCGCGGCAAGAGCCTCTTGCAATGGGTGATGGCCGAGGCTTTGCCAATGAAACCCGAGGGTTGGATGATCCTGACCCGGCGGCTGACGTGGATGTTCGCCGCTCTTGCCGTTGCGAACGAGATCATCTGGCGCACGCAATCGACGGAATTGTGGGTCAAGCTGGAGACCTTTGCCATGCCCGCGGCGCTGTTCCTGTTCCTGATGGTCCAGTTCATGACGCTGCAACGTTTCATGATCGAGGAGCCCGAGGACAAATCCTGACGAACGGCACAGGATTGCCCCGCAAGGGTCCGGGTTCTGCCCCAGCTCTGCCTTGATGCGCCGCTAGACCGGAGGGCAAGCGAAAGGGAGTTGACCCATGCACCGCACGCCGTTCGATCTGGTCCGCCTGTTCCTGAGCCTGTTCCAGGATCTGCCTCCCCTGTCGCGGTCGCTCTATCTGCCAGGCGCGGTGCTTCTGGTGGCTTATCCGGTGCTTTCGGTGGCCTACGGGCCGGATCATGCCGGCGAGGCCTTCGCTACAGCCTTCATGGCGGCGCTGGCGGTGCGGATCGGGATGGGCTTCGAGGGCATGGTGCGGCGGCTTCTGACCCGCTACACGGTCGGGCAGGCGGTGACCTTCGCGCTGGCCTTCGCCGGCCTGCCGCTTCTTGTGCTGGCGCTGGCGGACGATCCGCTCTGGTGCCAGCGGATCCAGAGCCTGTTCTACGTGGTGATCGGCGGTGTCTTCCTGCAGGACGTCCTGAACAACCGCACGGCAACTGCAGCAAGCTTCTGGCCCGACGCGGAAATGCGCGACCACCTGCCGAACCTGACCCGCATGATGGTGATCTACAACTTCGCCTTCCTGCTGATGAACGAGACGATGATCCGCATTGCCGATCCGTCCTACTGGCTGCTGTTCTGGGCCGTGCTGCCGATCATCGGCCACACGATCCTGCGCGCCATGGTGCTGACGGTCATCAACCTCGACGACAACGGCCATCGGGCTTGAGCCCGACCGTCCGGGAATTTTCCAGCAAGACCTTTTTCCCCAAGGACTTTTGCCAAGGGCGCCGCGAGGCGCCCTTTCCTTTCCGTCGGGCAAGGCGCGTTGCGTCGTTCGATCGGCTTGTGGGTGCGTGTCGGCAGCTAGGCCGCAGGCAGGCCCGAACCCAGGTCCATGCCGCGCGCGCCGAGGATGAGGCGCGACCAGCGCCGGCCGGGACGGTAGAGCGGCAGGTCCCTGGCCGAGAGCCGTCCCTCGATCAGGGCGCGGTATAGCGCGATGGTGCCGGGGCGCAGGTAGGGCGACCAGTGGCAAATCCGCCGCGGCGGGTCCGACAGGACATGGCCGAGCCCCGCCAAGGCCTGCAACGTGCGGGGCTGGTCGATCCAGAGGTCGTGCCAGTTCGGGCGGCTGCGCCCGAGGCCCTGGCCGATCGAGGTGCGCAGGCCGAGGTGGATGCCCCATTCGAAACAGGCGTCGAACAGGTCGTTCTCGCGCGTGGTGACGTTGATGACCTCGACCGACCGGCCCGCGGGCGTGTCGAGCGCAGAGAGCGCGACGCGCCGGGTTTCCGCCGCCGCGAGCAGGATCATCCGGTGGATGTGCCCGGCCGGGACGAGCGGCAGGGCGGCCAGCGCGACGCGCGCGCCCATGGAATGGGCGATGGCCTGGATCCCGCGCCCGGTCAGGTCGTGGACAGTGCGAGCGATCTCGGCCAGCGCGGGTCCCGTCCAGCCGGCCCGCAGGTGGGCGCGCCATGGGTCGCATTTCGCGCTCCACCCCAGCGCGATGCCAAGGGCCGAGCGGCCGTCGAGGCCGAGGTGACGGGGCCAGCTGACCGCGCGCCGGTCGCCCGGCGGCGGGTCGAGCGACAGGATCGAGCCATGCGGGCAATCCCCGGCAAAGCCCGGGGCATAGCGCCAGCCGTGGATCATCACGACGATCGGGGCGCTGGCTGACAGGGCGGCCAGCTTGCGCGCCAGCCGGTCGCGGTCGAGGCTCAGGCCGCGGGGGCCCATGTCGGCTCGGATCGGACGGGGATCGTCGGTCATGACCTGTCTCGAACTGCTCGCTTGTCCGCCTTCTGCCGCGGGGTGGCAACGGGGCGGTGACGCAGCGATGACCGGCAGATGACAGCCTGCGGCTGTGGCAGCTTGACCACAGCGGGGTGCGGGCGTATCAGGCGGCCCGTGGCGCTTTGTTACCGGATTGCGGGCCACGTTAAACAAGCCGCTAAAGAGGTGAGGGGGATCGCCCCGGCACCTTTGGGTTTGCCGGGGCTTTTTCTTGGCCGGGGGGCCGCCGCGAGATGACGAAGGACTGGAAGACCCGCACGCAGCTGGTGCACGAGGGCAGCCGTCGCAGCCAGTATGGCGAGATGGCCGAGGCGATCTTCCTGACGCAGGGCTTCGTCTATCCCACCGCCGAGGCCGCCGAGGCGCGGTTCATCAAGGCGGGCGAGGACGAGTTCATCTATGCCCGCTACGGCAACCCCACCACCCGGATGTTCGAGGACCGCATCGCGGCGCTGGAGGGCACGGAGGACGCCTTCGCCACGGCCTCCGGCATGGCGGCGGTTTCGGGCGCGCTGATGTCGGCCTTGCGGGCGGGGGACCATGTGGTCAGCGCGCGGGCGCTGTTCGGGTCCTGCCTCTATGTGCTGGAAGAGGTGCTGGGAAAGTTCGGCGTGCGCGTGACCTTCGTCGATGGCGCCGACCTCGGCCAGTGGCGGGCGGCGGTCACGCCGGGGACGAAGGCGGTGTTCTTCGAATCGATGTCGAACCCGACGCTGGAGCTGGTGGATATCCGCGGGGTGAGTGAGATCGCCCATGGCGTCGGCGCGCTGGTGATCTGCGACAACGTGTTCGCCACGCCGATCTTTTCCCGCGCGGTCGAGCAGGGCGCCGATGTGGTGGTCTATTCCACCACGAAGCACATCGACGGGCAGGGGCGCGCCCTGGGCGGGGTGGTCTGCGGCAGCCGCGAGTTCATCCGCAAGACGCTTGAACCCTACATGAAGCACACCGGGGGCAGCATGTCCCCCTTCACCGCCTGGATGCACCTGAACGGCATGGCGACGCTGGACCTGCGCTGCCGGGCGATGGCCGATACCGCGCTGGCCGTGGCGCGGGCGCTGGAGGGGCATCCGCAGGTGACGAAGGTGATCTATCCGGGGCTCGAAAGCCATCCGCAGCACGCGCTGGCCATGGTGCAGATGGGGTCGGGCGGCACGCTCGTCACCTTCGAGGTGAAGGGCGGGAAGGAGGCGGCCTTCCGCTTCATGAATGCGCTGGAAATTGCCAGGATTTCCAACAACCTGGGCGACGCCAAGACCATCGCCACGCATCCCGCGACGACGACGCATCAGCGGCTGCCGCAGGACCAGAAGGACGCCCTCGGCATCACCCCCGGCCTGATCCGCCTGTCCCTGGGGCTGGAGGATGCGGACGACCTGATCGCCGACCTGACGCGCGCGCTGGGGGCCTCGGTCTGAGGCGCCGCCCGGCCTGTCAGCCCGGCGCGCAGGCCACCAGCGAGAAGGCCTTGTCGAACCGGGCGTCTTTCAATGCAGCCTGAAGCCGGTCCGACAGGAACAGCGCCCACGTCCAGCCGGGTCCATCCAGACTTGGGGGCCCGCCGAAAAGCCGGGTGACCGGACTTCGACCGGCTAGTCCTTTCCCCGGGTCGTACATCGGCAGGGTTCGGATTGTATTCTCTGGTGCGTCAGCCGGTGCTTGCCGCACAGGGCATGAGCGAGAAATGCTGCGCGCGCTTTGCCGTCTTCAGGGCTTCCACCAGCGCCGGGGCAAGGAACAGCGCACGATACACGCGAGGATCCATCCAGAGTGCCGGTCCCCGGGCAGCGGCCGGATCGGCAAAGTACTGGCGCGGCTGATCGCGGGTTTCTTAGTGGAACATGCGAAGATCGGGTGCCGCGTGCGGATCGGGCATTATTACCGATGTCGAGCGTTCCAGATCAAGGGTCGGCCGCCTGTTGCACACATGGAACAGGTCGTATTGGTCCGAAAGGACGGTCGCGTGATCGCCGTCCACAAGCTCGACCGGCACGATCCTGCAATCGCCCAAATCGAAAGACCGGAAGATCTCGGCGACACTCCGATGCATGACCAGCCAGCCGTTGCCGAGCACCGGCGGAAGCGGGCCCTTGAGTCCGACCGACGCAGGGAGCCACCAGCGGCGGGGCAGCCAATCCTCTGGAACGTCCTGTCCGTAGGCGCCGGCCCTCGCCGCCTGGCCGATGTGATCGGGCATCGCTGGCGGCTGCGCCTTTCGGAGATCGTGCGGGACGGGTGCGAAGAGGCCCTGGCGTCTTGAGTTCACAAGAGCGCCGCTCAGCCAGACAACAGCGTCGGCATCGACAATCCTGCGCGGCGGTGTGACGTTTGCTCCGTCGGGCTTCGCTGGAGGCGTGAATCTCAGGAACTCGCGGAACGCGGTCCTGACGCCGGACTTCTTGCCGAACATCTGTTGCCACCCCCATCTTCTTGTTCGGACACCAGTCCAACATTGCAATCCAGCATTTTCGTGACGTTCACAGTAGTGCAGCACCCGCCGATCCGGTCAACGCGTCCGGGGCATTTGCCGGAGCCATCGTCCCGGTTTCGTCTGAGTTTGCGTGCCGGTCGTCACACCGGTTTCATCTTGAAATGCCGGCGCCTCTGTCGCTTGGCCGTCCAAGATGCAGAACCGTGGGTGGCGCTGCACGCATCGATTCCTGCGGGACCGTTACGGATGGGGCTGTGCCGGACAATCCCGGATGTGTGCCATCGTCTCGCCTCCGGCCTGGGCGGCATCCGGTTGCGCCGTGACGCAAATCGTGGCGCCCGGGTCGCAATCCCCGCTTGTGCGGCGCGCGGAAATGCCTATCTGATGGGGGCCTGCCCCGGACCAGGGTGATCCGGCGGCGGGATCTGCTCGTAAGACATTCCGGAAATTGACGGCGCCTGCCCGAGGGCCGCGCCCGAACCGAAAGGACCTGCCCATGAACATCCACACCCCCGAGATCGACCGTCTTCCCACCCGGGAAGAGGCAGAGGCGGCGCTGGCCGTGCTGCGGCAATGGGCAGGCAAGGTGTCGGACGAGGACATCGCCCGGCTGGATTCCGCCGTGGGCTTCCTGCTGCCAGGCCAGGGCTATCCGGCGCTGTCGCGCATCTATCCGGAGGCCTTCCGCCCCGATGCGGGCTATCTGCGCGCCATGCCCGACCTGCAGAACGGCCCTGCCAGCCTGATCCGGGGCGCGAAGGCGCGGATCCAGCATGTCGGCATCTCGAACTTCCGCCTGCCGATCCGCTACGCCACCCGCGACGGCGCGTCCCTCGTGCTGGAGACCAGCGTGACCGGTACGGTCAGCCTCGAGGCCGAGAAGAAGGGCATCAACATGAGCCGCATCATGCGGTCCTTCTATGCCCATGCCGAGAAGGAGTTCTCCTTCGGCGTGATCGAGGCGGCGCTGGACGACTACAAGGCCGATCTCGGCAGCTTCGACGCGCGCATCCAGATGCGGCTGTCCTTCCCGATGCAGATGGTCAGCCTGCGGTCGGATCTGACCGGTTGGCAGTACTACGACATCGCGCTGGAACTGGTCGAGACCGCCGGTGTGCGCAAGCGGATCGTGCATCTGGACTATGTCTACAGCTCGACCTGCCCGTGCAGCCTGGAACTGTCGGAACATGCCCGGATGGAGCGCGGCCAGCTGGCGACGCCGCATTCGCAGCGCTCGGTGGCGCGGCTGTCGGTCGAACTGACCGGCGAGATGGCGATCGAGGACCTGGTCGAGCTCGCGCGCGGCGCGGTCGTGACCGAGACCCAGGTCATGGTCAAGCGCGAGGACGAACAGGCCTTTGCGGAACTGAACGCCGCCAACCCGATCTTCGTCGAGGACGCGGCGCGGCTGTTCTGCGAGGCGCTGCGGGCCGATCCGCGCATCGGCGACTTCCGGGTGGTGGCGAGCCATCAGGAGAGCCTGCACAGCCACGACGCGATCAGCCTTCTGACCGAGGGCGAGACCTTCGCGGCCGAAAGCCTGGACCCGCATCTGTTCCGCACAATGATCCACGCCCGCTGACGGGTGGATTGACCAAAGGCGCGGGGCCGCGTAGCCATGCCCAACCATGGTTGACTTCCGCCCCGTCGCCTATGTCATCGGCCGCATCCTGATCGTCCTGGCGATCCTGATGCTGGCCCCGGCCATCATCGACTGGCGCGCGGGGCTGGAGAACGGGCATGCCTACCTTGCCTCGGCCGCGCTGACCGGCGTCACGGGCGCGGCGCTGACGCTGTCCACCGGCAACGCGCTGGGTCAGGCGCTGGACACGCGGCAGGCCTATCTCCTTACCGCCGGCATCTGGTTCCTCGTGCCTTTCTTCGGCGCGCTGCCGTTCTGGATCGGCGCGCCGGGGCTGAGCCTCCTGAACGCCTATTTCGAGGCGGTCTCGGGCATCACAACCACCGGTGCCTCGGTCATCACGGGCCTCGCGGAACAGCCGCAGAGCGTGAACCTCTGGCGCGGAATGCTGAACTGGCTGGGGGGCCTCGGCATCGCCTTCATCGCGATGATCTTCCTGCCGCTGATGCGGATCGGGGGCATGCAGTTCTTCCGGACCGAAGGCTTCGACACATTCGGCAAGGTGCTGCCGCGGGCGACCGACATCGCCAAGCAGCTTCTGATCGTCTATCTGGCGCTGACGGTGTTGACGATGACCGTCTATGCCATGCTCGGCATGCCGGCCTTCGAGGCGGTCGTGCATGGCATGACCACGGTCGCGACGGGCGGCTTTTCCACCAACGATGCCTCGTTTTCCGTCTATGCCCCGCCGGTCCACTATGCCGGGGCGCTGTTCATGTTCCTCGCCAGCCTGCCCTACATCCGCTATGTGCAGCTGATGAACGGAACCGCGCTGCCGCTGTGGCAGGATGCCCAGGTCCGCGCCTACGCCCGCTGGCTGGGAATGGCCGTGCTGGCGGTGGCGATCTGGCGGGCGTGGACGACGAACACCGGCTTCGAGCAGGCCTTCCGCGAAAGCCTGTTCAACCTGGCCTCCATCATGTCCTCGACCGGCTACGGCGCGGGCAGCTTCGCCGGCTGGGGCGGGTTCATGCTGGTCGTGGCTTTCGTGGTCGGGGTGATCGGGGCCTGTTCAGGCTCGTCGGCGGCGGGGCTGTCTGTGTTCCGGGTGCAGCTGGTGATCGCCGTCCTCGGCCGCGAGATCCGGCGGATCGGCAGCCCCTCCAGCGTCGATCCGATCCGCTACCAGGGGCGCGCGGTCGAGGACGACGTGCTGAACGCGCTGATCCTTTTCGTGTCGAGCTTCATCCTGATCCTCGGCGTGATGAGCGTGGCGATGACGCTGATCGGGGTGGACACGGTTTCGGCCCTGTTCGCGGTCTGGACCGCGCTGGGCAACATTGGCTACGGCTTCGGCCCCCTGGTCGAGCGCACCGGCACCTTCATCGACTTTCCACCCGGCGCCATCGCGATCATGACGCTGTGCATGATCCTGGGCCGCCTTGGCCTGTTGGCAATTCTGGTAATGGTGCTGCCGAGCTTCTGGCGGCGGTAGTGCGCTGACCACCCCTCCTCGTGCGACTGCGTCTTCTCGTCGGGGGGCGCCGCGCCGAGGGACGAGGTCCCCGAGGAGCAGCGGCCCTGGTTAGTCCCAGCAGGAGACCAGCGCCGTGATCCCGGTGGCGGTCTCGGACAGGGCTGAAGGCGAAAGCGGCGCGGTCGAGGAGGTGGCCGCCGGCGTGATCCCGGTCGGGCCCAGAAGCCGGGTAATCTCGGCGGCCGATAGAGCGAAGGCTACCCCCGCAGGCATCAGTTTGCCGTCCCGGGGCTGCGGCGGCAGCAACATGCCCAGGACGCTGCCGGACGTGTCAAGAACCGCGCCTCCGGCATCGCCGGGCAGGGATTGCAACGCCAGGCGGGAAAGCGCGGTCTCACCGTTCAGTCCGGTTGCATCCTCGAAGGTGCCGAAGGTGATGACCGGGGCGGGCAGGCGGTCCTCGTAGGAATAGCCGGGCACCGCGATCTCGGACCCGGGCCTGGTCGAGGCGGTTGCGAAGCCCGCGACGGCGCGTGGCGACAGTGCGGCGTTGGGAGTCAGGACCGCCAGGCCGGTGGTTGCGTCCGCAAGCCTGACGGTCGCCTCGGTCGTGCGGTCGATGGTGACGCGGGTGCAGCCCTCGACCGCCTCGGTCGTGGTGACGACCGCGCCGTCCGGGGTGACGAAGAAGCCGGTTCGGCTGAGCCGCGGTTTCCGGACTTCGAGCCCCGCGAGGAGCCCGGCGCGGGTCTCGGCGCCCATCGGCGCCATGCCGGGATCAAGCACCGAAGCGCCATCGGGCGAGAAGCTGTCCTCGATCGCCTTGACGATCCGGGCGTCGCGGGCCGCATTGCCGGGGGTGGAGATCAGCATCCAGCCCTTGATCCGCCCGCCCTTCAGCTGTGCCGAGATCGTGGTGTCCACCTTGGCCGAGGTGCCGCGGATGCGGAAGCCGCGTTCGTTGCGCTCGCGCGGGCCGTCGAGCGGCACCTGCTCCAGCGTCTGGAGCACATCGTAAAGCCCGTACAGCGCGGCCTGGTCGCCCGGCTGCGAGATCAGCACGATCTTCGGGGCATCCGGGGTTTTCCCGCGGTAGTGAACGAAGGGCGGCTCGTAATGGTCGAATTCGACCAGGCCCAACGGCAGCGTGACGGTGATGCCGGATTCGGCCTCGACCACCTCGGTGAAGCCGAAGGCCGCGCGTTCGGCGGACCAGGCGTCCAGGAGTGCCCGGCGCTGGCGGGTGGTCAGGATGCCGGTGGGCTCCAGCCCCTGCGCCTCTTGCCAGGCGGCCATCGAGTTGCGGGTGCCGGGACCGAAGGCGCCGTCGATGGCGCTGGTGTAGAAGCCGAACCATTGCAGCGCGGATTGGAGCTCGCGCCGTTCCTCGGGTGTCAGCAGCGCCTCGCTGTCGCGGGCCTCCTGGCGGGTCTCGTCGGGCAGGGAGACGGGGTCCGGTGCGGGGGCGGGCTCGGCAGGTGATGCTGCCGGCTCGGAAGCGGTCAGTGCTTCGGGGATCGCGAGGGCCGCCCCGTCCTCGGGGTAGAACCGGTCGCCATAGCGGGCGCCATCGGCAACGAAACTGTCGGACGGGATGCGGCGGTCGCGCTTGAGAAGTCCCAGACGGATCGGCGCCTCGTCCTCGGGGTAGGGGCCGAGTGCGATGCCATACCAGCCCGACCCGAGGGCAAAGCCGACGGTTTCAGGGAATTCGGACGCATAGGCGCGTGCGCGGTCGAGCGCCGTGGCAAGGTCGGGATGCGCCTCGACCTGGACCCAGACCCGGCCCTCCTGCGCGTCTGCGTGCCGGGCGGGCGCAAGGCTCAGCGCGGCGAGGAGAAGGGCAACAAACGCAAAAGGTCTGAACATGAACGGGTCCCGAAGCCGGTAGAGGATCGCGCCGACATTAGCCATGGAGCGCGCCGCGGCAAGGGCGAACCGGCGCGGATCAGGTCACGATTGCGCAGGTTCTTTCCGGAATTGACCCTATCCTGCCCGCCGGATAGGGAAGGCGCGAGTTTCGCCGCTGTCCCGGGGTCCCCGATGTCCGACGCCACCTCGACCACGCCCAGAAGTTTCCAGGAGATCATCCTGCGGCTCCAGAGCTACTGGGCCGGACAGGGCTGCGCCGTGCTGCAACCCTATGACATGGAGGTCGGCGCGGGCACCTTCCACCCGGCGACCACGCTGCGCAGCCTTGGCACGAAGCCCTGGGCCGCGGCCTATGTCCAGCCCTCGCGCCGGCCGACGGACGGGCGCTATGGCGAGAACCCGAACCGGCTGCAGCACTATTACCAGTATCAGGTCATCATCAAGCCGAGCCCGGGGAACCTGCAGGAGCTTTACCTCGGCAGCCTTGCCGCCATCGGCATCGACCTGGCCCTGCACGACATCCGCTTTGTCGAGGACGACTGGGAAAGCCCGACGCTGGGCGCCTGGGGCCTGGGCTGGGAGGTCTGGTGCGACGGGATGGAGGTCAGCCAGTTCACCTATTTCCAGCAGGTCGGCGGGCATGACTGCAAGCCGGTGTCGGGCGAACTGACCTACGGGCTGGAACGGCTGGCGATGTATGTCATGGGCATCGACCATGTGATGGACATGCCGTTCAACGACCCGGACGCGCCGATCCCGCTGACCTACGGCGACATCTTCCGCCAGACGGAAGAGGAATACAGCCGCCACAACTTCGACGGTGCCACGACCGAGATGCTGTTGCGGCATTTCGAGGATGCCGAAGCCGAATGCGAACGTCTGCTCGCTTTCCCCGCCGAGGACCCGAAATCGGGCAAGCGCATCGTCATGGCCCATCCCGCCTATGACCAGACGATCAAGGCGAGCCACCTGTTCAACCTTCTGGACGCGCGGGGCGTGATCAGCGTGACCGAACGGCAGGCCTATATCGGCCGGGTGCGGGCCTTGGCGAAGAAATGCGCCGATGCCTTCCGGCAGACCGAGGCGGGGGCGGATCAGTGAATGCGGGCAAGATCATCGTGGGGGCCATCGTGATCGTCGCCCTGATCGCCGGCGGGTTCCTGTGGTACACCGCCGAACGCGCCTATTACGAGCCCGTGGCCTTCCAGCCCGGTGCCGAGATCCGGCTGGTTCCCGTCGCCGGCGGCCCGCCCGAGGCGATCGTGGTCAACGGGATCGAGGGGATCGACGCGGCCTCCTCGCCGATCAAGTTCCGCGCCTGTTTCACCACGCCGCTGAGCCTGGCCATGCTGAGCGAGACCTACCGGATCTACGAGGGCGCCGAGCCCTTGGTCGCGCCGTCGAACTTCCCGTGTTTCGATGCCGCCGCCATCGGCCGGGCGCTGGAGACCGGCGAGGCGCTGGCCTTCCTCTCCGAACCCGAGATCCACCCCGGCGTGGACCGCGTCGTCGCGGTCTTTCCCGATGGCCGCGCCTATGCCTGGCAGCAGACCAACGCCTCTCTGAAGGACTGACCATGCCCGACCTGCTGATCGAGCTTTTCTCCGAGGAAATCCCGGCGCGGATGCAGGGCAGGGCCCGCGACGACCTGCGCAAGCTGGTCACCGACGGGCTGGTCGAGGCCGGGCTGACCTATGCCTCTGCCGGAGCCTTCTCCACCCCGCGCCGGCTGGTCCTGTCGGTCGAAGGGCTGACGACCGAAAGCCGCCCGGTGCGGGAAGAGCGCAAGGGTCCGGCCACAAGCGCGCCGCAGCAGGCGATCGAGGGCTTCCTGCGGTCCACCGGCCTGACGCTGGACCAGCTGGAACGGCGGGCGGACAGGAAGGGCGAGACCTTCTATGCCGTGATCGAGAAGCCCGGCCGCAAGGCGCCCGAGATCGTGGCCGAGGTTCTGGACGCCGCTATCCGCAATTTTCCCTGGCCGAAGTCGATGCGCTGGGGCTCGGGGTCCTTGCGGTGGGTGCGGCCGTTGCAGTCGATCCTGTGCATCCTGTCGGACGAGGGCGGGGCGCATGTCGTGCCGATGGAAGTTGATGGCATCAAGGCCGGCAACACGACCGAGGGCCACCGCTTCATGGGCAACGGGCGTTTCGTGGTCACGGGCTTCGACGACTATGTGGTCAAGCTGAAGCGCGCGAAGGTGGTGCTGGACAGCGCCGAGCGCGAGGCGGCGATCTGGCAGGGCGCGCAGAACCTGGCCTTCGCCGCCGGAATGGAGGTCGTGCCCGACCCCGGCCTCCTGGCCGAGGTTGCCGGGCTTGTCGAATGGCCGGTGCCGCTGATGGGGCGGATCGCGGACGATTTCCTGTCGCTGCCGCCCGAGGTGTTGCAGACCTCGATGAAGGAGCACCAGAAGTTCTTCTCGGTGCGGAACCCCAAGACCGGGCGGATCGAGGGCTTCGTGACGGTGGCCAACATCGAGGCCCCGGACGGCGGCGCGGTGATCCTGAAGGGGAACCAGAAGGTGCTGGCCGCCCGCCTGTCGGACGCGAAGTTCTTCTGGGAGAACGACCTGCGGGTGGCGAAGGCCGGGATGGGCGAGTGGGCCGAGGGGCTGAAGGCCGTGACCTTCCACGCGAAACTCGGGTCTCAGGCCGAGCGGGTGGAGCGGATCGCCGCTTTGGCTCGGGAGATTGCGCCCCTGGTCGGGGCCGATCCCGACGACGCCGAGAAGGCTGCGCGGATCGCCAAGCTGGACCTGCGGTCGGCGATGGTGGGCGAGTTCCCCGAGTTGCAGGGCGTGATGGGCCGATACTATGCGCTGGCGGCGGGGGAGAAGCCAGCGGTCGCCGACGCCGCGCGGGATCACTGGCGGCCGAAGGGGGAGGGTGACTCGGTGCCGTCCGAGCCGGTCTCGGTCGCCGTGGCGCTGGCCGACAAGATCGACACGCTGACCGGGTTCTGGGCCATCGACGAAAAGCCGACGGGGTCGAAGGATCCCTTCGCGCTACGCCGGGCGGCGTTGGGGGTGATCCGGCTGGTGCTGGGGAATGGGGTGCGGGCCTCGCTGGCAGAGATCGTGGCCTGGGGCATCGCCCGGCACGCGGCGGCCGGTCCGCATGGGATGTCGGCCGCGCTCGACCTCCTGGCTTTCTTCCATGATCGCCTCAAGGTGTATCTCAGGGATCAGGGAATCCGCCACGATGTCATCGACGCATGCCTCGCCATGCCGGGCAGCGATGATCTGCTGCTGCTGGTCAGGCGCGCGACGGCCTTGAGCGCGACTCTAAAGACCGAGGACGGGTCGAACCTGTTGCAGGGCTTCAAGCGGGCGAACAACATCCTGGCTCAGGCGGAAGCGAAGGACGGGGTCGAATACTCTTTCGGCGCGGATGTGAAGTTTGCCGAGACCGAGGAGGAGCGGGCGCTCTTTGCGGCGCTCGACACCGCCGAGGCGGCGATCGCCCCGGCCATGGCGCAGGAGGATTTCGCCGCCGCCATGGCCGCGATGGCTGCCCTCCGCGGGCCGATCGACGCCTTCTTCACCGCCGTGCAGGTGAACAGCGACAATCCGGTGGTGCGGCGCAACCGGCTGAACCTTCTGCACCGCATCCGGGCGGTCTGTTCCGGCGTCGCCGACCTGAGCCGCATCGAGGGCTGATCTTCCGCGAAGACGCCGCAGGCAGGGGCTCTTCCCTCCCCCCTTCGTGGGGGAGGGAGAGGGTGGGGGGCCTGTCGCGACGCCCCCCACCCCCATCCCCTCCCCACGAGGGGGAGGGGAGGCGCTTGGGTCCTCCGGTTCGCGCATCGCCCAAGGATTCGTCACACGGCTGACATGTCACGCTTGCGTGACGGTCCTTTCGGCGTATGCTGCGCCTGAACATCGGGTGCCGCAGTGCAGAAACACGATCCCATCGCCGAATTCGCCCGGATCACGCCCTCGGCGCAGATCGCGACGGCGACGCATGGCTGGCGGGCGAAATGCCTGCAGCGGCTGGTGCGGCTGGACCTGCCGGTGCCGAAGTCGGTGGCGCTGCCGGCCTCGACCGTGCGAGCCATCGCGGCCGGTCACGGGGTGGATGTGCAGGGGATCCTCGACCATTTCGGTGACGGGCCGCTGATCAGCGTCCGCCCCAGCCCCGCCAACCCCGACTGGGGCGGGCCGGCGACGATCCTGAACATCGGGCTGAACGCCAAGCGCCATGCCCGGCTGGCCGAGACGCATGGCGAGACGGCGGCGGATGCGCTGTATCTGCGCTTCGTCCAGGCCTACGCGATCCACGTCGCACGGCTGGACCCCGACGTGTTCGACGGGCTGAAGCCGGGGCCGGGGGCGTTGAAGGAGGCCCTGCGCGACTACGAGGTCGAGACCGACGAACCCTTCCCGCAGGATCCCGCGCGCCAGCTGGCCGAGGTCTTGCGGTCGATGGCGCGTGCCTGGGAAGGCACCTCGGCCCGCCTGTTGCGCCAGGCCAAGGGCGCGCCCGAGGATGCGGCGCTGGGCCTGGTCGTGCAGGAGATGGCGCAGGGAATCGGGCAGGGGATCAGCGGGTCGGGCGTGATCCAGTTCGTCGATCCGGTCACCGGTCTGGCGCAGATCACCGGGCGCTACCTGGGGCAAAGCCAGGGCCGCGACGCGCTGAAGACGACCGAGGCGCTGTATCTGACCCGCGACCCGCGCGGGCCCTCGCTGGAGGACGTGGCGCCCGAGATCTTCGCCACGCTGGTCGAATACGGTGCCACCTGCCGCACCCGCCTGCGCGAGGAGATGCAGATCGAGTTCACCATCGAGGACGGCCGGCTTGCGGTGCTCGACGCGGTGAAGGTGCAGAGGTCGGCCCGGGCGGGCCTGCGGATCGCCGTGGCGCTGGCCGAGGACGGGATCATCCCGAAGGAAGAGGCCGTCCTGCGGGTCGAGCCCCGCGCCTTGTCCGAGCTTCTCCACCACCAGGTCGATCCGCGCGGGGAACGCGACGTGATCGCGCGGGGCATCGCGGCCTCGCCCGGCGCGGCGACGGGGGTTCTGGTCTTTTCCTCGAGCGCGGCGCAGGCAGCGGCGGCGCGGGGCGAGGCCTGCATCCTCGTCCGCCGCGAGACCGCGCCCGAGGACATCCGCGGCATGCATTCGGCGGTGGCGGTGCTGACGGAACGCGGCGGCATGACCAGCCATGCGGCGGTGATCGCGCGCGGGCTGGGGCTGCCCTGCGTGGTGGGGGCCTCGGACCTGCGGCTGGATGTCCGCGACCGCAAGATGGTCGCGGCGGATGGGCGGGTCTTCCGCGAGGGCGACTTGGTGACCCTGGACGGCTCCAAGGGCGAGGCGCTGGCCGGCGCGGCCGAGATGCTGCCCCCGGCGCTGGACGACAGTTTCCGCCGGCTGCTCTCCTGGGCCGACGAGGTGCGCGACATCGGGGTGCGCGCCAATGCCGACACGCCCTCGGACGCCGAGACCGCTCGCAAGTTCGAGGCCGAGGGCATCGGCCTGTGCCGCACGGAACACATGTTCTTCGACGAGGACCGTCTGGTCGTCATGCGCGAGATGATCTTCGCCGATGCGCCGGGCGACCGGGCGGCGGCGCTGGCGCGGCTTTTGCCGATGCAGCGGGCGGATTTCGTGCAGCTATTTGAAATCATGCAGGGATTGCCGGTCTGCATCCGTCTGTTCGACCCGCCGCTGCACGAATTCCTGCCCCAGACGCGCGAGGGCCTGCGCGAGCTGGCCGAGGCGCTGGACCGCCCGCTGTCCGAAGTCACCCGCCGGGCCGAGGCGCTGACCGAAGTGAACCCCATGCTGGGGATGCGCGGGGTGCGGCTGGGGGTGGTTCTGCCGGAAATCTACGACATGCAGGCGCAGGCGATCTTCGAGGCGACGCTGGAATCGGCCCGCCGCGGCGCCCCGGTCGTGCCCGAGATCATGATTCCGCTGGTCAGCGCCCGCCGCGAGGTGGAGCTGATCAAGACCCGGATCGACGCCGTCGCCGCCATGGTGCGCACCAGGGCTGGAGCCGGTTTCGACTTCAAGCTGGGTGTCATGGTCGAAACCCCGCGCGCGGCGCTGCGAGCGGGCGACATCGCCCAGCATGCGGCCTTCCTCTCCTTCGGCACCAACGACCTGACGCAGATGACCTATGGCCTGAGCCGCGACGACGCGGGGCGGTTCATGAACACCTATGTCCGGCAGGGCGTCTTCCCCGAGGATCCCTTCCACATCCTCGACGTGGACGGGGTGGGAGAGCTGTTGCACATCGGGGCCGAGCGGGGCCGCAAGACACGGAAAGATCTGACACTTTCGATCTGCGGCGAACACGGCGGCAACCCGGAATCCATCGATTTCTGCCGCCGCGCCGGGTTCGACTATGTCTCCTGCTCGCCCTACCGGGTGCCCATGGCCCGGCTGGCCGCGGCGCACCTTGCGCTGGCAGATCGAAAGAAAACCGTTTAAGAACAATTAATTGTAGCGAATTCTTAAGTATTTTCGGCGGTATTTCGCTCATGCAGCATGGATTTTCGTTGTAATTCTGCAACAGTGGTGGACCCGCCCCGCCGCCTCGCCTAACTGCCCCGCTGCTTGGCCCAAGGCGGGGGAACTTCCGCCGGGAAACCAAAGACGGAAGAGCAGAATGATACGCAACCTAGCGACGCTGGCGCTGGCCCTGGGCCTGGCGATCGGCCCGGCAATGGCGGAGACCGGCTGGAAGGCCAGCATGTTCGGATTGACGCCCATTCCGGCCTCTTACGGCACCGAGCTGAAGCGGCTTCCCGCCCCCGATCTTTCGGCCACGCTGCCCGCCGATGCCCTGACCGGGGGCATCACCGAGGACTGGCTGATGGCCCAGCCCGCGCCTTCGGGCGATGCCGAGTGGCAATGCCTGACCGAGGCGCTGTACTTCGAGGCGCGCGGCGAAAGCCTGGAAGGCCAGATCGCCGTGGCCGAGGTGATCCTGAACCGGAAGGACAGCCCGCTTTACCCGCGCACGGTCTGCGGCGTGGTCAAGCAGCGCGTGGGCAACGACTGCCAGTTCTCCTATGTCTGCAACGGCCGCACGAAGATGCGCGAGCGCGAGGCGGCGGACCTTGCCGGCCGGATCGCCCGCGCCATGCTGGACGGGGCGCCGCGCCGGCTGACCGAAGGGGCGACCCATTTCCATACAAGGGGCGTGAGGCCCGGCTGGTCCAAGCGCTTTCCCCGCACCGCCTCGATCGGGGCGCATGTGTTCTACCGCCAGCCCGGCTCGCGCGGGTGATGTCGCCAATCGCGGCTTCCCCGACGCCTTCCCGCTTGGCCCGCGCGCCGCGCGTGGTATGAGGGGCCGAACGGCGGAGGACCCCGATGAGCGACATAGAGCTGGCTTTCGCCCATCCCGAGGATCGGGCCGAGGCATCCGCCGGGGCGGCCCCGCGCGACCGGATCAGCCTGCGCGACCACATCGTCGAGGCCGAGATCGGCGCCTTCCAGAAGGAACGCGGCCACAAGCAGCGCCTTCGCTTCAACGTGGTGGTCGAGGTGCGCCCGGTGACCGGGCCGCTTGAGGACGACGTGGACCGGATCCTGTCCTACGACCGTATCACCGAGGCCATCGCCGCCGAACTCGCCGCCGAGCGGCTGAACCTTCTGGAGACGCTGGCCGAGCGGGTGGCGGAACGGATCCTGGCAGAACCCGCCGCGATGCGGGTCTTCATCCGCATCGAGAAGCTCGACATCGGCCCCTATGCCCTTGGGGTGGAGATCGCCCGCTCGCGCGCCGAGATCCCGGTGCAGCGGGCCGGGCGCGACGGGATGGAGGCGGTGCACCCGCTGGTCGTTCATCTGGACAATGCCACGATCCAGGCGCCGGACCTGTCGGCGCGGCTGGATGCGCTGCAGGCCGAGGGGCTGCCGATGATCCTGACCGTGGGCCTGCCGGACCTTGCCCGCCCGGTGACCGGGCACAAGCCGACCCAGCGCCGGGTGGACCTCCTGGCGATCGAGCAGAACGCCTGGACGCTCGCCGCGCGCGACCCGCGCTGCGTGGTGGTGGCGACGCGGACCGAGATCGACTGGGCGATGAAGCGCGGGCAGACGGTGGTCTGGGCGCCCTCGAAACTGGTGTTGGACGCGGTGGATGGGCCGAAGGGGACCGATCCGGTGGGCCTGGCGCTGTGGCTTGCGGAAACGATGTCGGCCACGGCGCTGGTTGTTCACGGTGAGGTTGCAGTCCCGGCGGGAAGCCGCGTTCCGGTGCGGCGGGCCTGAGGCTTCCCCCTTGAAAAGCCGGCGGGCTTCGGCCACTCCGGGGCCATGGAATACTTTCGCCCGATTGCGATGACCGATCCGGCCCGGCCTGCCGGAGCCTTCGCGCTGGCCGGCGGCTGGTGCTGGTTCGACCGGGTCGAGGTTCTGTCGCGCGCGGCGCAGGGCCGGATCATCCCGGCCTCCGAAGTGCCTGCGCCGGTCCTGCACCGCCTGACTGCACCGCGCCCCGCCTTTGCCGGGCTGACGCTGGACCGCCCGCGCCTGATGGGCATCCTGAACGTGACGCCCGACAGTTTCTCGGACGGGGGCCGGTTCCTTGCACCCGAGGCGGCGCTGGCGCAGGCGCAAGCCATGGCCGCGGGGGCCGAGATCATCGACGTGGGCGGCGAAAGCACCCGCCCCGGCGCCGCCGAAGTGCCAGCGGAGGAAGAGATCGCCCGCACCGCCCCGGTGATCCGGACCTTGCGGGATGGCGGGCTGGGCGCACCCATCAGCATCGACACCCGCAAGGCGCTGGTGGCCGAGGCGGCGCTGGCGGCGGGGGCGAGCATCGTCAACGATGTCTCGGCTTTCGATTTCGACCCGACACTGGGGCCGCTGGTCTCCAGGTTGTCGGCCCCCGTCGTGCTGATGCATGCCCAGGGCGTGCCGGCGACGATGCAGGACAATCCGCTCTACGGCGACGTGCTTCTGGATGTCTATGACGCTCTGGCCCAGCGGCTGGCACGGGCCGAGGCGCTGGGGATCGACCGGACGCGGATAGTGCTCGACCCCGGCATCGGCTTCGGCAAGACGCAGGCCCACAATCTTGCGCTGATCCGCGGGCTGTCGCTGTTTCACGGCCTGGGCTGTGCGATCCTGATGGGAACGTCGCGCAAGCGCTTCATCGGCGCGATCGGCCGGGCCGAGGCGCCCGAGACTCGCGCGCCGGGCTCGATTGCCACTGCGCTGGCCGGGGTGGCGCAGGGGGTGCAGGTCCTGCGCGTGCATGACGTGGCCGAGACGCGGCAGGCGCTGCGACTGTGGCAGGCGCTGAACACCGATCATCTGGAGGACGAGGCATGAGCCGCAAGCTTTTCGGCACCGATGGCGTGAGGGGCAGGGCAAACAGCTGGCCGATGACGGCGGAGCTGGCCTTGAAACTGGGCGCGGCGGCGGGGCGCTATTTCCGCCGCGACGGATCGGGCGCGCATCGGGTGGTGATCGGCAAGGACACGCGGCTGTCCGGCTACATGCTGGAGAACGCGCTGACCGCGGGGTTCTGTTCCACGGGCATGAACGTGCTGCTTCTGGGCCCGGTGCCGACACCGGCGGTAGGGTTCCTGACCAAGTCGATGCGGGCCGATGTCGGCGTGATGATCTCGGCCAGCCACAACCCGCACCAGGACAACGGGATCAAGTTCTTCGGCCCGGACGGCTTCAAGCTGTCGGATGCCGCCGAGGCAGAGATCGAAGCGATGATCGAGGGCGAAATCGCCCCCGCAAAGCCGGAAAACATCGGCCGTGCCAAGCGGATCGAGGACGGGCGCGGCAGATACGAGGAGTTCGTCAAGACGAGCTTCCCGACCGGCCTGCGGCTGGACGGGCTGAAGGTGGTGGTGGACTGCGCGAACGGGGCGGCCTACCGCACCGCGCCCGAGGTGCTGTGGGAGCTGGGCGCCGAAGTCATCCCGATCGGGACGGCGCCGAACGGAACCAACATCAATGACCGCTGCGGCTCGACCCATACCGACACGGCGGCCGAGGCGGTGGTGGCCCATGGCGCGCATGTGGGCCTCGCGCTGGATGGCGATGCCGACCGGATCATGATCCTGGACGAGACCGGCCGGGTGGCGGACGGGGATCAGATCATGGCGCTCCTGGCGGCGCGCTGGGCGGACGAGGGACGCTTGCAGGGCGGGGCGCTGGTCGCGACGGTGATGTCGAACCTGGGGCTGGAGCGGTTCCTCGCGGCCCGCGGCCTTCGGCTGGAGCGGACGGCGGTCGGCGACCGCTATGTGGTGGAACGGATGCGGGAGGGCGGCTTCAACCTGGGCGGCGAGCAGTCGGGCCACATCGTGATGACCGACTATGCCACCACCGGTGACGGGCTTGTGGCCGGCTTGCAGTTCCTGGCCGAGATGGTGCGCACCGGCAGGCCCGCATCGGAGCTGACCCGCAGCTTCGAGACGGTGCCGCAGCTTCTGAAGAACGTCCGCTTTTCGGCCGGAGCGCGGCCCCTGGACGTCGCCTCGGTCCGGCAGGTGATCGAGGGCGCCGAGCGGCGGATCGAGGGGCGGGGGCGGATCCTGATCCGCAAGTCGGGAACCGAGCCGCTGATCCGGGTGATGGCCGAATGCGAGGACGAGGCGCTGCTGGTCGCGGTGGTGGACGAGATCGTGGGCGCGGTGGAAGCGGCGGTCTGAGCCGGGACTGTCCACGGTGGACATTTCCGGATTTCAAAACAAAGTCAAGGCTTTGTGATTTTCCATTAACCTGGTCTTAAGCTTTTTCGCGCAAGCCTCCCTCCGGCTTTCCGGCCTTGCGCGGGGATGGCGGGGCGGGCAGGATCCGGGGCCATGCAACGACGGGAGGAGCGGATGATGCATGATCGTGCGGGGGCGCTGGCGCTGGCGGCGGTGGTCTGGGCCGCGGCGGCTCTGGCCGAGGAGCGGCAGGTCGCCGGCCACCAGGTGACGGTCGCCGAGGACGGGATGGGCGGCGCCGCGCTGGTCGTCGATGGCGAGGTCCTGCACGAGAACGGCGTGATCTTCCTGGACGAGGCCGCGCAGGCGTTGGGCGGGCTGAGCGTGCTGACCGGGATTGCGGGATCGGGCGGAAATGCCTGCGGCGCGGCGCCCTTCGTGCTGGCGCTGCCAGAGGGCGGCAAGGCAGGGCTTTACGGCCCTCTGGAGGGCTGCCGGGAGTTCGCGCTGGAAGTCAGGCCCGATTCGCTGGTCTTCTCCACCGAACCGCTGCCCTCGGAGCCCGGCGAGGTCTGGACCTGGACCCCGGCGGAGGGGTTCGTCCAGGGGCCGCCGGTGGCCTTCGGGGGCACCTCGGGCTGGGAGGCTTTCGACAGCCTGGCCGGGCAGCACCCGGTCGAGGCGCTGAAGCTGACCCCGGTCCTCGAGGCGCTGCAGGCGGGCCTCGGGCCGGATTATGCGGCCTTTGCCGAGCGGATCTCGGATCTCGGCTCGGGCGATCTGACGGCGAAGGGCTATCTGGGCCAGGCCTGCCTGAAATACAGTTGCGAGACGGACTGGGCGATCCTCTATCTGGACCCGGCCAGCCAGGGTGTCTTTGCCAGCTGGGCCGTCGCGGGCGAGGACGGCGTTCGGTTCTGGCCGCAGGATCGTGCGCTGTGGCCGCCCGAGGCCATGGTGGCCCTTCCGGGCGGACCAGAGGACTGAGACGGAGAGGCAACGAGCCGGTCCGGGGCAGCCGCCGGTCCGGGCGACGGCTCTGCCGGTGGGCGGTGCGCAAGATCGGGCGCTCAGCCCGGCCGGCCCTGAGGTTTCGGCGCCAGGGCGTAGTCGCCGCGATAGGCGAGCCGGCCATGGTGCGTGATCTGCGCGGTTTCGTGGCACCAGATCTCGCCGCCGCAGCCCTCGATCCAGCGGCGGCAGAACGAGGTGTCCTCGCCGTGCATGACCGCCCCGCCGCGCCCGCGCAGGTGGCTGAAGAAATCGTGGAAATCGGCGCCCGGATAGCCCGGGCCGTTGAAGCCGGGCACGGGCAGGGCCACCCCGGCCGCGACCATCCGTTCCGGCACGGCGCGGCGGATCAGCATGAACCCGGTGCCCGCGCCCGGCACCTTGCGGAAGCCGCCCCGGACCTCGAAGGGCCAGGGCTCGCCCGTCTCGAACACATCGGCGACGTTGTAGCGCAGCGTCTCGGCCAGAAGGTCGGCGGTCGAGGCGCGCTCGGCCACGGGCTTTGCGGCCTCGCGTTCGATGGCGGCGCGGAACTGCTGCCAGCGCATCTGGCGCTGGGGGTAGGCCGCGACGGTGAAATCGGCGTCGAAGGCGAGGAGGTCGAAGAACAGCTGCGGCTGATAGCTCATGTCGCTGTCCAGAAGCAGCGCATGGGTGAACTGCTTGTCGGCCAGGAAGCAGGAGACGAGGTAATTGCGCGAGATCACCAGGTCGGACCATTCGTAGGTCTTGAGCGCGAAGGGGATGCCGCGACGTTGCAGCGCCTGGGTCAGGCCCAGCAGGCTGTGGACGGCGGGGGTGTCGATCTGCCCGCCGGTGGGCATCAGGATCATCAGGGTGGTCATGCGTCGGGCGCTCGCCTTCGGGTGGCCAAGGGTTCGCGGCACGGCCGGGACTTGTCAAGGCGGGCCATGGGCGAGCGATGGGGGGCGCGATGGGGGAGGGAACCCGAAGCCGGCGGCGCCGTTGACCCGGTGACGGGCACCGATGGGGTGCCCCTGACCCATGGAGGCCAAGATGATTGATGGTGCCATCGTGCCGTTCCTGTCGCTGTTCACCCTGCTGGCGGTGGCCGTGCTGGCGCTGATCTCGAAGGAGCGGACCAGGGAGAGGATGCGCGACCCGCATGCGCCGGTCTCGACCCTGGCGAAGGACGGGAAGTATGGCGGCGTGGCGTTCCTCCTGCCGCTGGAGGTGCGCGTGCGGCGGGTGGAGATGCTGCGGCGCCGGGGCGTGCCGCTGGTCTAGCGCAGCGCCTGCCAGCCGTCGCTGCAGCCGAGGCGGGTGAACCGCTGGGTGCAGGTGACGAGGCCGCCGTCGGGCAGGGCGAAGACGAGGCTGAAGCCGAACATCGTGCCCTGTCCGGCGAGCCCGCGCGCTTCGCCCGGCAGCGGCGCGCGGCCGCTGGGCTGGACGGGGATGGTCGCGCCGTCGCGGGCAAGGCCGGTGATCGGGCGGCTGGCGAGGTCGTTCAGGGCCATCGAGGCCCCGACATTGGTCAGGACGAACCACAGGATCGCCAGGGCGATCAGGGCTAAGGGGATCCATCTGCGCATCTTCGGCCTACCGTCTCTCTGCTCCGGTAAAGCCCGGCGCGCGGCCGGGGGCAACGAAAAAGGGCGCCCGCGGGGCGCCCTTTTCCTTGCCGTGAGGACGCGATCAGTTCCGCGCCTTGTCCACCAGCTTGCCCTTGCCGATCCAGGGCATCATGGCGCGGAGCTTTTCGCCCACCTTCTCGATCTGGTGTTCGTCGTTCAGCCGGCGGGTCGCCTTGAAGAAGGGCTGGCCCACGGCGTTTTCCTGCATGAAGTCGCGCACGAACTTGCCGGTCTGGATGTCGTGCAGGACTTCCTTCATCCGCCGTTTGGTTTCCTCACGCGGGAGGATGCGCGGACCCGAGACATATTCGCCGTATTCGGCGGTGTTCGAGATCGAGTAGTTCATGTTCGCGATGCCGCCTTCGTAGATCAGGTCCACGATCAGCTTCACCTCGTGCAGGCATTCGAAATAGGCCATCTCGGGCTCGTAGCCGGCCTCGACCAGGGTTTCGAAGCCCATGCGGATCAGCTCCACGAGGCCGCCGCAGAGCACGGCCTGCTCGCCGAAGAGGTCGGTTTCGCATTCCTGGCGGAAGTTGGTCTCGATGATGCCCGAGCGGCCGCCGCCGATGGCCGAGCAGTAGCTAAGGCCGATTTCCATCGCCTTGCCGGTCGCGTCCTGGTGGACGGCCACGAGGCAGGGCACGCCGCCGCCCTTGACATATTCGCCGCGCACGGTGTGACCGGGGCCCTTCGGCGCCATCATGATGACATCGATACCCTTCTTCGGCTCGATCAGGCCGAAGTGGACATTGAGGCCGTGGGCGAAGGCGATGGCGGCCCCTTCGCGCAGGTTGTCGTGGACATACTGCTTGTAGGTCGCGGCCTGGAGTTCATCCGGCATGGTGAACATGATCAGGTCGCACCACTTGGCGGCCTCGGCGATGCCCATGACCTTCAGGCCCTCGGCCTCGGCCTTCTTTGCGCTGGGCGAGCCTTCGCGCAGGGCGACGACGACGTTCTTCGCGCCGCTGTCGCGCAGGTTCAGCGCATGGGCATGGCCCTGGGACCCATAGCCGAGAATGGCGACCTTCTTGTCCTTGATCAGGTTCACATCGCAGTCGCGGTCGTAGTAAACGCGCATCGGGCGTCCTCCTTGGTGTCGATGGCGCGACAATAGGGATTTCCGTCGCGTGACCCGTGCAATCTTTGACGATTACCGGCAGATGTGCGAAGGATCATTCCTGTAAGCGCCGTTCAACGGAAAATTCATGCAGATAGACGACACCGACCGCCGCATCCTGCGCCACTGGCTTGCCGAGCCGGGGCTGGAGCGTGCAGTGCTGGCCGAGCGTGCGGGCGTGACGCCGGCGACGCTGTGGCGCAGGCTCGACCGGCTGCGGGCGGGCGGGGTGATACGGTCGGAGGGCGCGCGGATCGACTGGCGAGCCCTGGGCTATGCGGTCGAGGTCAGCTTGCGCTTCACGCTGGACAAGACCAACCCGCGCGCCTTCGACGAGTTCATCGCGGCGGCGCGCGAGGTGCCCGAGGTGATCGGGATCGAGACCTTCCTCGGCCGGGTGGACGTGCGGCTGAACGTGATCGCCCGCGACATGGGCCACTGGACCGGCATCTACCGCGACCGGATCCTGACCCTGCCGCATATCGCCGAGGTCGAGGCGCTGATGCTGGTGGCGACGATCAAGGAGACGGGGGGGCTTCCGTTGTGATCGATCTCGACGACACCGACCGGGCGATCCTGCGGGCTCTGGCGGCGGACGGCACGCTGTCGGCCGGCGAGCTGGGGCGGCGGCTCGGCCTGTCGCAGCCGGCGGCCTGGCGGCGGGTGCGGCGGCTTGAGGAGGCGGGGGTCTTGCAGGGGCTGGCGGTCGAGGTGGACCGCGAGGCGCTGGGCTTCGGGGTCACGGTATTCCTCGGTGTGAAGCTGGCCACGAAAGGCCGGGTGAGCCTTGAGGATTTCGAGCGCGCGGTGCAGGCCATTCCCGAGGTGCAGGTGGTGCAGCATGTGCTGGGCCTGTTCGACTATCGCCTGCGGGTCGTGGCCCGCGACATCGCGGATTTCGAGCGCGTGCTGCGGCGGCGGATCATGACGCTGCCGGGGGTGGGCAACGTCGAGGCCAACGTGCTTCTGACCGAGGAACGTCGCCCCGGACCCCTGGGCGTGGCGGAAACGGTCGGGAAAGCGTGATCTTTGGCGGCTAGGGTCGGGGCCGCTCCTCGTCGCATTTCATGCGCTCGTCGCTGGCGAGGAGAAGCCGAAGGCGCACGACGAGCGGAACCCGGGAGAGGCCATGAAGATCGCGAAGCTGGAAACCTTCGATACGCAATACGTCTGCTTCGTGAAGGTCACGGCGGATACCGGCGATGTGGGCTGGGGCCAGTGTTCGACCTATCAGGCCGACATCACTGCGGAAATCTTCCACCGGCAGGTCGCGCCTTATGCTCTCGGCACGGCGGTCGAGGACCTGGAGGACACGCTGCGCCGCATCTTCGAGCGCGAGCACAAGTTCCCGGGCAGCTACCTGCGCCGCGCACAGGCGGGGCTGGACACCGCGGTCTGGGACCTGCGCGGCAAGGCCCTGGGCAAGCCGGTGGTGGAGCTTCTGGGCGGCACGCCCGGCCGGGTGCGGGCCTATGCGTCGTCGATGAAGCGCGACATCACGCCCGAGGCCGAGGCGGAGCGTTTCCTGCGCCTGCGCGAGGCGCATGGCTTCACCGCCTTCAAGTGGCGTGTGGGCGCGGAAGTGGGGCGCGACCAGGACGAATGGCCGGGACGCACCGAGGCGATAATTCCAATTGTTTCCAGGGCACTAGGCGATGATGTTGAGAAACTTGTTGATGGCAATTCCTGCTATTCCCCGGCCCGCGCCATCGAGGTCGGCCGGATGCTGGAAGACCACGGCATCGGCCATTTCGAGGAACCCTGTCCCTATTGGGAGGTGGACCAGACCGCCGAAGTCCGCGCCGCGCTGACCCTCGACGTGGCGGGCGGCGAGCAGGATTGCGAGTTTACCGCCTGGCAGCTGGCGATCGAACACAAGGCGGTGGACATCCTGCAGCCCGACATCATGTATCTGGGCGGGATCTATCGCACGCTGGAGGTCTGCCGGATGGGTCAGGCGGCCGGCCTGCCGATCACCCCCCATGCGGCGAACCTGGGCCTGGTGACGCTTTGCACGATGCACCTTTTGCGCGCGATCCCGAACCCCGGCAAATACCTTGAGTTTTCCATCGAGGGGCTAGACTACTATCCGTGGCAGCAGGGCCTGTTCCTGAACGATCCCTACCGGATCGAGGACGGCCATGCCACGGTGACGGAGGCCCCCGGCTGGGGGGTGGAGATCAACCCCGACTGGCTGGCCCGCGCCCGCCACAAGGTTTCGGAAAGGACCTGAGATGCCCGGATTGCACGCGCACATCGACCCCGAGGGACTGGAGGAGTTTTCGGTCGTCTTCACCGACCGCTCGCTCAATCACATGTCGGCCCGGTTCCAGGGGGTGATGCGCGATGTCTCGGGCCTTCTGAAGGAGGTCTACAAGGGCTCCGCCGTGGCTTTGGTGCCGGGGGGCGGGACCTATGCGATGGAGGCCGTGGCGCGGCAGTTCGGCAAGGGCCGGGTGCTGATCGTCCGCAACGGCTGGTTCAGCTATCGCTGGACACAGATCTTCGAGGCGGGCGGGTTCGCGGCCGAGACGACGGTGGTCATGGCCCGGCAGACCGGCAACGACGCCCGCGCGCCTTACGCCCCGCCGCCGATCGAGGAGGTGGTGGCGAAGATCCACGAGGTCCGCCCCGAGGCGGTCTTCGCCCCGCATGTCGAGACTTCGGCGGGGATCATCCTGCCCGACGACTATATCGCCAAGATGGCGGCGGCGGCGCATGAAGTGGGCGCGCTGATGGTGCTGGACTGCATCGCCTCGGGCTGCGTCTGGGTGGACATGGCCGCGACCGGGGTCGATGTGCTGATCTCGGCGCCGCAGAAGGGGTGGTCGGCCTCTCCCAGCGCGGGCGTGGTGGTGCTGTCGCCGGCGGGAGAGGCGCGGCTGGCAGAGACCACGTCGAACTCCTTCGCGCTGGACCTGAGGAAGTGGCGCGCGATCATGGAGGCCTACGAGAAGGGCGGCCACGCCTATCATGCAACGATGCCGACGGATGCGATTGTCGGCTTCCGCGATGCGATGGTCGAGACGAAGGCGATGGGGTTCGAGGCCGCCAAGGCCGCGCAATGGGCGCTGGGTCGGGCGGTCCGGGCCATGCTGGCCGAGAAGGGGGTTCCGTCCGTGGCCGCCGAAGGCTTCCAGGCTCCGGGGGTGGTGGTGAGCTATACCTCCGACCCGGATATTCAGAACGGCGCGAAGTTCCGGGCCGAAGGCTTGCAGATCGCGGCCGGGGTGCCCTTGCAGGTCGGCGAGGGGCCGGAGTTCAGGACGTTCCGGCTGGGTCTCTTCGGGCTGGACAAGCTGAAGGATGTGGACGCGACGGTCGCGCGGTTGAAGCGGGCGGTCGACGCGGTGCTTTGACGACACACAGGCCGGAAGGGAGCATCCGGCCTGTGCGTTTCAGCAGTCACGCTGACGATCACTGGGCGTTGGACAGGATCGCCTTGACGGCGCCGGCCGGGTTGTCGCCCGCGCCGAGGTTGTCCGAGCTGGCGAACAGCGAGACGATCTGGGCATATTGCGAATTGCTCAGGTTCGACAGGTCGGCATCGGGGATCCAGGCCAGGATCTGTGACTGGATGGCCGAGGAGAGCTGCACCGGAGCCTGCTGGGCAAAGGCGCCCGTGGCGGTCGCGGCAACGAGAGCAGTGACGAGTGCAAAGCTTTTCATTTTGGATTCCTTCCGGTTTTTCGGATCCCGCCCTTCGTCTGGCGGTGAGCGATATGTGGGGTGGCGGGGCCGGAAAGTGAAATCACGGAGCGGTCGCGGCACCTCGCCCATCTGTGATGCGCCGTGCATCTTGCAGGCGCGATGCGCGGAAATCCTGAAGGATCAGCGCCTCGTCAGTGCCTTTTCGCTCACATGTTACCGAAGTTTCATGCGGTTTGACAAAGGTGCGTCTGCTATGTGCAAGAGCGCACAGACGGTCAGAGCGGCTTTGCCGTAGGGGCCTGGTGGCCAACCCCAAGGCCCGCACGCATCAGCATCTGCCGCACGGGGCGTACGGAATACAGCGCATCCAGCGCCTTTGCGCGCAGGTCGCGCAAGGCTGGCGCCCCGACCATCGAGGCGCGGTTCAGAAGGTCGATCCCGGTCACGCGGGCGCGCACCTCGAGGTGGCGCTGGCGGTGGTAGGCCTCGGTGACGGCAGGCTGTCCCGGATCGTCGCGGTGCGACTCGGCCAGAGCCAGCAGCGCGGCCAGGTCGGCGAGGCTCATGTTCAGGCCCTGTGCGCCGATCGGCGGGACGACATGCGCGGCCTCGGCGATGAGCGCGGCGCGGGGGCCGGAGAGCCGGTCGGCGATCTGGCTGATGATCGGCCAGACGGACCGGCGCGAGATCAGGGTCAACGGCCCGAGGACATGGGCAGATCGGGAGGTCATCTCGGCCTCGAACGCCGGGACGGGAAGCGTGGCCAGGCGGGCGATCTCGGGGCCTCTGTCCATCCAGACGACGGCCGAGGCCGGGCGGCCGTCGCGGTCGGGCAGGGGGACGAGCGTGAAGGGGCCGCCGGTGCGGTGCACCTCGGTCGAGACGTTCTGGTGCGGCAGATCATGGGCCACGGCGAAGGCCAGCGCCTTCTGGCCGTAGCGGATGGTTTGCGCTGCGATCCCGAGGGCTTCGCGCACCGGAGACGTTCTGCCGTCTGCGCCGACCACCAGCCGGGCCGAGACCTGCGTGCCATCGGTCAGGGTGACCAGGGCTTCCGCCTCGCGCGGCAGCATGCGGGCGAAACCGACACCGGGGCGGAAGCTGACGTTCGGCAATTCGGCAAGGCGCGCCACCATCTCGCGCCGGAGAAGCCAGTTCGGCAGGTTCCAGCCGAAGGGCGCGTCCGAGATGTCGGCGGCGTCGAAGTCGCGCGTCAGGCGCGCCTCGGGCTCGGGTCCGCCGGCGTCGATGATGCGCATGACTTGCAGCGGCGCGGCATGGGGATCGAGGCGCGACCAGAGCCCGGCGGCCTGCAGCACCGGGATCGAGGGTTGCAGGAAGGCCGTGGTGCGCAGGTCGGCGCCGTCGTCGTCGGCGGCGGTCACCGGGGGGGCGGGATCGACGCAGATCACGCGGAACCCGGCCGAGCCGAAGGCGCAGGCGGCCGTCAGCCCGGCCACGCCGCCGCCGGAAATCAGGATGTCGGTGGTTTCGCGCATCATGGCCCCCTTCGCGTCACCAGCATAGGTCAGCACGCTGCGGGGGGCCAGTGGACAGGTCGTCTCAGGGCCGCGCGAGGATCACGAGGATGACGAACATCACCGGCACGAAGCCGACCGCCGTCAGCACCAGCGCGGGCAGGCCCCAGGTCTTGATCGCCAGGACAAGGGCGGTCAGGGCGATCACGAACAGGTAGAAGAGGCTGTCGGCCTCGCGTTCGATGTCGCGGATCACGCGACCGATGACGGGAAGGCTGCGGGCGATGCGGCCGGGCAGGGATGGGCGGCGGGCGAGGTCGGTGGTGGCAAGGGTCATCGGGCGTCCTGTGCTGTTGTATCCGGCTGCTATTTAGGGCAGCCGCGCGGCGAGGGGATGTGACCGGTTGTCACTCCGCAAGTCGGGCCAGGAAGGCGGCGAGGTCGTCGGTGTGGTGGTGGATGTGGTCCGCGGGCTCGGGTGCCGGCGCGACATGGACGGTCCGCATCCCGAGGCCATGCGGGACGGCGAGGTTGCGGCTGTCGTCCTCGAACATCGCGCCGCGCGCGGGGTCGAGGCCGTCGCGGGCAAAGACGGTGGCGAAGGCCTGCGCATCCGGCTTGGGGTGGAAATCGGCATGCTCGACGCCGTAGATCGCGTCGAACAGGCCGGCGAGGCCACGGGCGGCCAGGACCTTCTCGGCATAGGGCGCGCAGGCGTTGGTATAGATGATCCGGCGGCCGGGAAGGCCGGCAATGGCGCGCGCCAGCCGCGGATCGGGCGCCAGGACCGAGAAGTCGATGTCGTGCACCTCGGTCAGATAGGGGCCGGGGTCCACGTCGTGTTCGCGCATCAGCCCCGCAAGCGTGGTGCCGTAGGTCTGCCAGTAATAGGCGCGCAGGTGGTCGGCCCGCGCGCGATCGACCTTCAGCGCCCGCATCACCCAGTCGGTCATGCGGACCTCGATCTGGTCGAAAAGCCGCATCTCGGGTGGATAGAGGGTGTTGTCGAGGTCGAAGACCCAGGTGGTGACGTGGGCGAAATCCTGTTTCGGCATGGGTCGGGATGTAGTCCGGGGCTGCGGTATTGGGAAGGGTTGATCGCAGGGGCGCGCGGGGCTTATGGTCCGGGCCGCGCAAGGGGGGACGGAACTGGTGCAGAAAGACGCGTACACGCTGATCATGGAAGCGATCGAGGCCGGGGTCTACAAGCCCGGCGACCGGCTGGTCGAAAGCGAGCTGGCCGAGCGGCTGGGGGTCAGCCGCACGCCGGTGCGCGAGGCGCTGCAGCGGCTGGAGACCCAGGCGATGCTGACGCGCGACGGGCGGAGCCTGATCGTGGCGAGCCTCGACCACAACCAGCTGGCGGAGCTCTACGCGGTCCGCACCGAGCTGGAAGGTCTGGCCGCGCGGCTGGCGGCGCGCCATGCCACGCCCGAGGAGGTGCGGGTGCTGAAGAGCATGGTCGCCGAGGACCGCGCGCTGCTGGGCGGGGACCCCAAGGCGCTGAGCCGGGCCAACAAGCGGTTTCACAAGCAGATCCATCTGGCCAGCCACAACCGCTTTCTGGTGCAGCAGCTGGACCTCGTGCATCGCTCGATGGCGCTGATGGCGAACACCTCCTTTGCCGCCGAGGGCCGCGACGAGGTCGCGCTGGCCGAACATGCGGAAATCGTCGCCGCGATCGAGGCGGGCGACGGCGAGGCGGCCTACCAGGCGCTGAAGTCGCATATCAGCCAGGCCTTCGAGACCCGGCTGAGGGTGGACGCAGGCGAACTGCGCATGCGCTGAGGCAGGGGACGGCTGGTCGGGCAACCGGGTTGCTGCCGCGGACCGGGTCAGTCCTTGTCGCCCGTGGCATGATCGAAGAGGCCGTGCGTGGTCTTGTCCCAGTAGAACGGGCGGGTGGCCAGTTCCAGAAGGCCCTTGTAGGCGGCAAGCGAGGCCAGCGGGTAATAGACCTTCAGGGTCAGGACCCAGAGCAGGCTGAGGCCATGCCTTGTCCGGCTGAGCCCGAGCGCGCCGACGAAGATGTTGGTCGCCTCGGACAGGAAGAAGTTCCCGGCGATGGCCCAGATCGCTGCCGTGGGCAGGACAGCCGACAGCGGGTGTGGAACGCCGAAGGACAGGAGCAGGAAGGACCACAGGAGCGGTGCCAGCAGGAACTGCGCGATGGTGCCGAGAAACAGCACCTGGAAGCCGAGGAAACCCCGTGGCCCAAGCTGCCGCCAGAGCTGCCGGGGCGCCCGCATGTGCACGACCCAGGTCATCATGTAGCCCTTGATCCAGCGCGAGCGCTGCTTGATCCAGGGCAGGGGGCGGCAGTTCGCCTCCTCGAAGGTGACGGTGTCGATCAGTTCGGTCCGGTAGCCATGGCGCGCAAGGCGGATGCCGAGATCGGCATCCTCGGTCACGTTGTGGGCATCCCAGGCCCCCAGACTGTCCAGCACGTCGCGGCGGAAGAATAATGTGGTGCCGCCGAGCGGCACGACGAGCCCCAGCCGTGCCAGCCCCGGCAGCACCAGGCGGAACCAGCCGGCATATTCGATGGTGAAGCAGCGCGACAGCCAGTTGGTGCGGGGATTGTAGTAGTCGAGCACGCCTTGCAGGCAGGCGACCTCGGGCCCCGACCGCTGGAACCGGGCGACGACCTTGCGCAGCTGGTCGGGCTCGGGCGCGTCCTCGGCGTCATAGACCCCGATGATGGCCCCGCGCGCATGGTCGAGCGCATGGTTGAGCGCGCGCGGCTTGGTCTTGACCTGGCCGTCCGGCACCACGACCACCCGCATCCAGGGCGGCAGCTCGGCCTGCGCCAGCGCGTCGAGGGTCACGGTATCCTCGGCCTCGACCGCGAGGATGACATCCAGCAGCTCGGCCGGGTAGTCGAGCCGGGCGAGGCGGCGGACGAGGCGCGGCGCGATGTCGCCTTCGCGGTAGAGCGCCACGATGATCGACACGACGGGCGGGATCGCATCGCTGGCGGGATCGGGTGCCGCACCGGCGGGGCGCAGCGCGGCCAGGGTGGCGGCAATCTTCAGGGCGGTCAGGCAGGCCAGCGACACGACCGCGAAGGTCAGGGCGGAAAGGCCGGTGGCGAGGGGCGCGAAGACCAGCCCGGCGAGGATCAGACCCAGGCAGGCCATTGCCAGCGGTGCCTGGTGCAGCCGTGGCCAGGAGCGGCAGCTTTCGGCCTCGGCGACCCGGTTTTCCGCGGCCCGCGCCAGCCGGTCCCCGCGCCGGGCATGGATCGCGTCGAGGATCGACCTGCCCGACGCCATGCCGGCGGCGACAGGGCCGAGCCGCGCCTCGAGCATCGGGCGGAGGCGGTCGAACTCGGCCGGCCGCGAGGTGGCGACGATGGTCACGTCGCCGACCCGCTGCCAGGGAACAAGCCCGTGGCGCAGGCAGTCCTGCACGCCGACCGCGTCGATCAGGCGGGGATCGGGCAGCGCGCTGTCCAGATCGACGAGCCGGATGCCGTGATTGCGGGCATCGACGCCGAGAAGATCGCGTTCGACCACCAGCCCGCGCGCGCGCAGCACGTCGGGCAAGCGCCCGGCCTCGCGCCCCTGATGCGACAGGACGGACAGCATGTCATCGGGTGCGACCACGCCTTCGCGCAAGAGCGATGCACCGACGGCAAACCGACGCGGTCCCCGGACCGGGGCGCAGGAACGATCTTCGATTTTACGTCGGGCACGCCATACCGGGTTCCCAGCTTGTGGAGCCCAGTCTGCGTGCGTCTGGTTAACGGGCCGTTAATCCTGCCGGTTCCGTCTCAGGCGGCGCGGCGGGACTGCATGGCGGCGGCAAAGCGTTCGAACAGGTAGAAGCTGTCCTGGGGCCCGGGTGAGGCTTCGGGATGGTACTGCACCGAGTAGACAGGCTTGCCAACCACCGCGATGCCGCAGTTCGTGCCGTCGAAGAGCGAGACGTGGGTTTCGGACACGCCCTTCGGCAGGGTGTCTGCGTCGACGGTGAAGCCGTGGTTCATCGAGGTGATCTCGACCTTGCCGGTGGTCAGGTCCTTGACCGGATGGTTCGCGCCGTGGTGGCCGTGGTTCATCTTGCGCGTCCTGGCCCCGAGCGCCAGCGCCAGCATCTGGTGGCCGAGGCAGATGCCGAAGAGCGGCAGGTCGCGCGCGAGGACGCCCTGGATCATCGGCACGGCATAGGCACCGGTCGCGGCCGGATCGCCGGGGCCGTTCGAGAGGAACACGCCCTCGGGGTTCAGCGCCAGCACCTCCTCGGCGGTGGCGGTGGCGGGCAGGACGGTGACGTCGCAGCCGACCGAGGCCAGGCAGCGCAGGATGTTGCGCTTGGCGCCGTAGTCGATGGCGACAACCTTGAAGCCCGGGCCTTCGCGGCGGGTATAGCCCTCGGGCCAGGCCCAGCGTTTCTCATCCCAGCGATAGCTTTGCGCGCAGGTCACGTCCTTCGCGAGGTCGAGCCCGACGAGGCCCTTCCACGCGCGGGCCCTGGCGACCAGCTTCTCGATGTCGAACTTGCCTTCGGGGTCATGCGCCAGCGTCACATGCGGCGCGCCCTGCTGCCGGATCGCCCGCGTCAACCGTCGCGTGTCCACCCCGCCGATGCCGATGCGGCCGATCTTAGTGAGCCACTGGGTCAAATCCCCGGTCGCGCGCCAGTTCGACGGCTCGGTCGGGTCCCATTTCACCACCATGCCGGCGGCGGCGGGGGTTCCGGTCTCATCATCTTCGGGCGTGACGCCGACATTGCCGACATGGGGGAAGGTGAAGGTCACGACCTGACCGGCATAGGAGGGGTCGGTCATGATCTCCTGATAGCCGGTCATGGCGGTGTTGAACACGAGTTCCGCGACCGTCTCGCCGGTGGCGCCGAAGCCCTTGCCGTAGAAGATCGTCCCATCGGCCAGGGCGAGGCAGGCGGTAGCATCGCGCGGGGCGGGCATGGGCGACTCTCCTGTGGGCGAAATTGCGCGGAAACTAAGGGGTAGGCGGGGCAGGGTCAAGGGCGGATACGAAAAGGATTGTTAAGTAATATCAATAGTTTGGCAAATAAGGCCGAGGTTGCGATCGGGGCTGCTTCGAGGTATTGTCGGCAACTTGGGGAAACTATCGGAAAGAGCTGCCATGCTGTTGCGCGACCGTCTGCAGACGGCCCTCAAGGAGGCCATGAAGGCCAAGGATGCCGACCGCCTCTCGACGCTGCGCCTGATCAACGCCGCAATAAAGGACCGCGAGATCGCCCTGCGGGGCGAAGGCGACGCGGGCGAGGTGGGCGAGGCCGAGATCCTGCAGATCATGGGCAAGATGGTGAAGCAGCGTCAGGAATCGGCCCGGGCCTACGAGGAAGGCGGGCGGCTGGAGCTGGCCGAGAAGGAACTGGCGGAAATCGCGGTGATCCAGGAATTCCTGCCGCGCCAGATGGACGAGGCCGAGATCGCCGCGGCGGTGGATGCGGCGGTGGCCGAGACGGGCGCCGCGAGCATCCGCGACGTGGGCAAGGTGATGGCGGCGCTGAAAGCCCGTTACACCGGACAAATGGATTTCGGCGCGGTGGGCGCGCTGGTCAAGGCGCGGCTGGGGTAGGAGACCTGCGTCGGGCTTGAACCGACTCGGCCGCTCTGGCTGACTTTCGGGCGTGGCGATGGTGCCACGCCCTTTTCATTCCGGATCGCATTTACAGGAGAACTTCGATGACCACGGCGCTTTTCTATGTCTCGCTCGCGCTGAGCGTTCTGGCCTTTCTGGTCTTTGCAAGGATCGTCTGGACCACCCCCCGTCTGGCTGAGCCGGGGCAGGGACCCCGGATCGAGGGCGCACAACTGCCCGACCCCGGTGCCGCCGCCGAGGCCTTTGCCAAGGCGGGTCCCGCGGCCACGGCGGCGGCCCTGTCGATCTTCTTCATGTTCGTGGCCCTTCTGGTCAGCGGGGTCGTCGAGCTTTCGGTCGATACGAAGCCCGAGGCCGCGACCGAAGCCGCCGGTTAGCCCCTCATCCCCGCGCGTCCGGGGCAGAGCGCAGGCGGTGCAGGCGCGTGTCAAGTTCGTCCTTCAGCGCGATGCGTTCCTCCTCGGAGAGGAAGGGGCCGAGTTCCACCTCGCGCCCCTCGCCCTTGAGCGTCAGGTAGTTCGGCACCGGGCCGCCGGTCTTGTGCAGCGTCACCCGCAGCCAGTAGGGGTTGGCCTCCCAGTCCTGGCGGCGGCCCCTTGGTCCGTGGCGGGTCAGCGTGACCTGGCCGGGGGCGAGGACCAGGTCCTCGACGATGTCGCGGTCGCGGCCGTTCTTTCGCAGCGCGAACCAGATCGCCCAGATCGCTGCCAGCAGAAATGGCAGCAGCGCCCAGAGCACCGGGCTGCCGATGATGCCGATCAGCGGCACGGCGATCAGGGCGGAGGTCGCGCCCATGAACCAGACGAAGCCGCGCTGGGTCAGGGATCGGTGCGGCCATAGGTGCAGGCGCTGTTCCGGGCCATCGGCGGGGAGCCATTCGTAGGGCATGGGCGGATCGAGGGACGTCAGGGAGTGATGCGTTTCAGGAAGTCGGTGAATGCGGCGCGGTAGGCGGCCGGATCCCCGGCATATGAGCCGAGGTGGCCGGACTCTGTCCAGAGGCTGACGGTCGGGGCCGACCGCGCGGCGGCGAGTGCCTGGCTCGGTCCGACCGGCACGATGCGGTCGCCCGTCCCATGGGCGATGAACATCGGGCCGGCAAACGCCTGGAAGGTCGCGCCGACCTCGGCCTGGGCTAGGGGCAGGTGGGACTGAAAGGGCAGGATCTGCCGGGCCGTCCAGGCGATGACGCTGCGCAGGGGCTTGTCCCCCTGTGCCGCGAGATGGTCGACAACCGCCGCGAAACTGAGCGCCGGGCTGTCCAGCGCCACGGCGCGCACCCGTCCGGCCAGCGGGCTTTGCCCGAGGAACTGCCCCAGGATCGCGCCCCCCATGGAGTCGGCGACGACCAACAGGCCGGGCGAGCTCTCGTCGGGGGCCATCTGCGCCACTGCGGCCTGAAGGTCGGGCCATTCGCTGAGCCCGAACCCGTAGCTTCCGTCGGGCGAGGCCGGTGCGTCGATGTCATTGCGGTAGGTCATCAGAAGCACCGACCAGCCCGCCTCGTGCAGAAGGGAGAGGATGCGATAGCCGTCCTCGCGCGCGCCGGCGATGCCGTGGACATAGATTGCGCGGCCGGTCTCGGGACCGGCGGCGGGGACAAGCCAGGCCTCGGCGGTGCCGAGGGGCGTCTCGAGGTCCACGGTGCTGAAGGGCAGGGACAGCGCCTGCATCGGGTCGCCACGGTATCCCAGCGCCTGCGGGTCGCCGGGAGGCTCCGCCGTGGCCAGGACGGCCGCGACGGGGCCGACCTTCAGCAGGCCCGCGGCGGCATGGGCCAGGAAGTAGCCGGTGATGCCCACATAGCCGAGAAGCGCCACAAGCCCGAGCACCACCAGAAAGACGACGATTCGCATCGGAAGGCCCCTTCAGGAAAGGAAAGGGCCCCGGGTGCGCCTGCAGCCCGGGGCCCCCTGATCAGGTCAGGCGCCTAGTGCGCGTGGCTCTTGTCCCAGTCGGACTGCTTGGGCAGCTGCTCGAAGGTGTGTTCGGGCGGCGGCGAGGGCAGGGTCCATTCCAGGGTGTCGGCGTATTCGTTCCAGTAGTTCTTCTCGGTCACGCGCTGGCCGAAGCGCAGCGTGTAGAACACGACACCGATGAAGAACACGAAGGAGGCGAAGGAGATGAAGGCACCGACCGAAGAGAACCAGTTCCAGTAGGCGAAGGCTTCCGGATAGTCGATGTAGCGGCGCGGCATGCCCTGGCGGCCCAGGAAGTGCTGCGGGAAGAAGGTCAGGTTCGAGCCGATGAACATCATCCAGAAGTGCAGCTTGCCCGCCCATTCCGGATACTGCCGGCCCGACATCTTGCCGATCCAGTAGTAGATGCCGGCGAAGATGCCGAACACCGCACCCAGCGACATCACATAGTGGAAATGCGCGACCACATAGTAGGTGTCGTGGTAGGCGCGGTCCACGGGGGCCTGGGACAGGACAATCCCGGTCACGCCACCGACGGTGAACAGGAACAGGAAGCCGAAAGCCCAGAGCATCGGGGTCTTGAACTCCACCGACCCGCCCCAGATCGTCGCGATCCAGGAGAAGATCTTCACCCCTGTCGGAACCGCGATGACCATGGTCGCCAGCATGAAGTAGGACTGCTGGGTCAGCGACATGCCTGCGGTGTACATGTGGTGCGCCCAGACGACGAAGCCGAGGACGCCGATCGCCACCATCGCGTAGACCATAGGAAGGTAGCCGAAGATCGGCTTGCGGGCGAAGGTCGCGATGACCTGGGAGATGATCCCGAAGGCGGGAATGATGATGATGTAGACTTCCGGGTGGCCGAAGAACCACAGGATGTGCTGGTAGAGCACCGGGTCACCGCCGCCCGAGGGCGTGAAGAAGGTGGTGCCGAAGTTGCGGTCCGTGAGCAGCATGGTGATGGCCCCGGCCAGCACGGGCAGGGACAGGAGGATCAGCCACGAGGTCACGAAGATCGACCAGCCGAAGAGCGGCACCTTGTGCAGGGTCATGCCCGGCGCGCGCATGTTCAGGAAGGTGGTGATCATGTTGATCGCGCCCAAGATCGACGAGGCGCCCGACAGGTGGACGGCGAAGATCGCCAGGTCCATCGCATAGCCGCCTTCGGCCGTCGTCGTCAGCGGCGGGTAGAGCACCCAGCCCACGCCCGAGCCGGGCCCGAGGTCGCCGCCACCGCCCGGCGAGAGCATCGAGGCCACGCCCAGCGAGGTCCCGGCGACGTAGAGCCAGAACGACAGGTTGTTCATCCGCGGGAAGGCCATGTCCGGCGCGCCGATCTGCAACGGCATGAAATAGTTGCCGAAGCCGCCGAACAGCGCGGGAATCACGACGAAGAACATCATCAGGACGCCGTGATAGGTGATCATCACGTTCCACAGATGTCCGTTCGGGGTGCAGGTGGCCGCGGAATCGGCGACGAAGCGCGCGCCTTCCTGGCACATGTACTGCACGCCGGGCTCCATCAGCTCCATCCGCATGTAGACGGTGAAGATGACCGAGATCAGGCCGACCAGACCCGACGTGAAGAGATACAGGATCCCGATGTCCTTGTGGTTGGTCGACATGAACCAGCGGGTGAAGAACCCGGGTCTGTGGTGTTCGTGGCCATGGATGGCTGCGTCTGCCATTGGCGTCCTCCGCTTGCGTCGTTCCGTTTTCCCGTTGGCGACCCGCACGCAGGTAGCCCGGTTCCCTTATGCTTCAGTCTTTAGCGGTGCGCGGGACAGGTCGCAATGCACGACTTTGCCGCAGGCGGCAGAAATTGCGAGGGAAATGCAAAGGGCGCGGCCCGTGACCGGTGCCGCGCCCGAATGGGCTGCCGAAGGGCTGCGGAATTACTGGGCGACCGAGGCGAGGTAGGCCGCCACGTCCTCGCCGCCCGCGGCCAGCTTGAACGACATCTTGGATTTCGCCGCAGGATCGCCAAGCGCGGTCTTCAGGTATTCGGCGGGATTCGCGGTGTAGGCCGCGAGGCTTGCCTCGTCCCAAACGGCGCCGGTCGCGCCGAGCGCGGCGAGCGACTCGCCATACTTGAAGTCCGGGTCCGAGGCGATGCCCCGGCCGATGACGCCATAGAGATTCGGCCCCGTGCGGCCGCCCTTCTGGATCTCGGTCCCATCCGGCGCGACGATCGAATGGCAGGCCTTGCACTTCTTGAATTCCGCCTCGCCTGCGGCAGGGTCGCCAGCGAAGGCAGGTGCCGCAAGCGAAGCGACGGTCAAGCCAAGCAGGATGAATTTCTTCATGGTGTCCTCATGTGTCCCGGAGCGCCCTTGCCTGGCGCCTCCACGGCCGGAACATGGGGCCTGCTGCGCGTGATATGCAATAGCATCTTGGTGCTATGCGACATCCTGTGCGGCGCAACGGCCCTGAAAACGGCGTGGAAAGGTGGCCATAAGAGCTGCGTCGAGATCGGCCATCGTCACGGGAAGGCCCAGGTCCACAAGGCTGGTCACGCCATGGTCGCGGATGCCGCAGGGGACGATGCCGTCGAAATGCGACAGGTCGGGTTCCACGTTTACCGAGATGCCGTGAAAGCTGACCCAGCGGCGCAGCTTGATCCCGATGGCGGCGATCTTGTCCTCGCGCGGGCTGCCGTCCGGGTTCGGCGCCTTGTCGGGCCGGGTGACCCAGACCCCGACGCGACCGGGGCGGATTTCGCCCTTCACGTTGAACTCGGCCAGGGTGTCGATGACCCAGCGTTCCAGCTCGCGCACGAAGCAGCGCACGTCCTGCCCGCGCGCCTTCACGTCGAGCATGGTGTAGATCACGCGCTGGCCCGGGCCGTGGTAGGTATATTGCCCGCCGCGACCAACGGGATAGACCGGGAAGCGGTCCGGTGCGATCAGGTCGGCCGGCCTGGCCGAGGTGCCGGCGGTGTATAGCGGCGGATGCTCGAGCAGCCAGATCGCCTCGCCGGCGGTCCCGGCGTTCATCGCGGCGACATGGGCCTCCATCGCGGCGAGGGTCTCGGGGTAGGGGGCCAGGCCGGGGATGTGGGTCCAGTCGACCATCTGAGGCCTCCGTTCGCTCGATCGTGGAAGAAATCCCGACTTCTCATATGCCGAACCCGTGGTCGGCTGATAGTCGGAATGTATTTCATTTGAGGTGATGTGATGAAGGCCCGGACGTTCGCAACCGCCGCACTCGTGACCTCGGTTGCCCTTTCCCCGATCTCGCCCGTATCGACCCCCGCCCGTGCCGATGGCAAGGATTTCATTGCCGGCGCCATCATCGGCGGCCTGATCGGCGGGGCGGTCGCCAACGAGAACAACAAGAAGAAGCGGGTGGCGACCACCACGCGGACCAAGACGAAGTCCACGAAGTCCTCGATCAGCGCCGCCCGGCGCGAGGAGAACCGCGAGGTGCAGACCGCGCTGAACCATTTCGGCTACAACGTCGGCACGCCGGATGGCGCGATCGGGCCGAAGTCGCGCGCGGCGATCAGCAGTTAGCAGGCCTTTCTCGGATACGCGCCGACCGGCCAGCTGACCGAGCATGAGCGCACCATCCTTGTCACCTCCTATCACCGCGCAGTCGCGGGCGGGCCGATGATCGCCTCGACCGTGGCGGGCAGCCCCTATGGCCTGAAGGCGGTTCTGGTCGCCCAGCGCGACGAGATGGCCGGCATCGCGCCAACGGGCGGCATGGCCGCGAACGGGGTGCCCGCGCCGGGGTCGGTGGCCGCGGCCGCGGCGGCGGCTCTGCCCACGCTTGCCCCTGTCGAGCCGGTGGCCCTGGCCCCGGTCGTGGAACCGGAGGTCGAGGAAGCCGCCGCCGAGCCGGGTCTGCCCTCGTTCATGAGCGAGGCCGGGGCCAAGGGCCCGCTGGCGTCGGAGTGCAACCGGATCGGCCTGACGACCACGGCCAATGGCGGGATGGTCACCGCCGAGACGATGCAGGACGCCAGCTTTGCGCTTGGTGAGCAGTTCTGCCTGGCGCGCAGCTTCGTCATCTCGAAAAGCGACGAGCTGACCGCGCAGATCGCCGGGTACACGCCCGACCAGATCGCCGGGCAATGCGCCGCCTTCGGGCCGGCGCTCAAGGACCACGTCGCGGCGCTGTCGCTGAAACCGGCGGCGGCCGTCCTGGAGGGGGTGGAGGGCTTTGTCCTGAAATCGGGCATGTCTCCGGCGCAGTTGTCGGGGACGGCGAAAGTCTGCCTCGGGGTCGGCTATGCGCGGGATGACCTGGGCGTCGCCATCGGTTCGGCCCTTCTGCTGGCTGCGATGGGCGAGCGGGGCTATGCCGAGTTCCTGGGCCACCACCTGAGCCAGGGCTTCGGTGCCACCGAGCGGCCTGACCTGGCGATGGACTGGTACCAGATGTCGCTGGATGCGATGGAGCAGGGCCAGATGGTCGTGGCCCCAGGCATGGCCGGGCGCGACGCGGTGATCCGCAAGGCCTCGTACACGATCAACGGCCGGGCCCACGAGCTGGAGTCCGAGCCGGTGATCCAGGAGGCCGCCCTGCCGGTCTTCGATCTGGTGCCCGAGGCGGCCGCGCCCGGGGACGCTGCGGCCCCGACGGATGTCGCGGGTGTCGCGCCGGTCGCCCCGGTCGAGGAGGCTGCCGCCGCCCAGCTGGTTGCCGTGCCTGCCGCGCCGCAGGGTTCGATCATGAACACTGGGGCGCAGGCGGCGATCATGGCGGCGCGGCTGCCGTTCATGCTGTTTTCCAGCAACTGATCCGTAGCCGGACTGCGGGATGAAAATGCCCCTTTTCATCCCGCGCGCCAGTCGCTAGATAGCGGGCGTCCGGAACGGGCCCACATGCGGATGTGGCGGAATTGGTAGACGCGCAGCGTTGAGGTCGCTGTTCCTTAACCGGAGTGAAAGTTCGAGTCTTTTCATCCGCACCAGGGTCCGCCGGACGAAGCCAGGGGCGTGGGGGATAACCCCGCGCCCTTTGCCTTTCCGGCCTTGTCGATCCACAGGCGGGCCGACTTTTCTTGCATGGCTCGCAGGCAAATTGACTGCTCGAGCGCCAGAATCTGAGCGTTCTTCCTTCTGCGGCGCAAACGGGCCCGATCACGTCGCCAAAGTGCCTTTCGGCGTCGAAAATGTGCGTTGCATTGGGGAAAAGCTTTCGCTTAAGTCGAATCCACTCAGAGGGCGGAAAGCCCCGGAACCATCAGGGAGACACGGGTGACGCAAGAGCCCCGCACCGACGCTTTCGTCGCTTTCGAGCACGTTCAGAAGAGCTATGACGGCGTCACGCTGGTCGTGAAGGACCTGAACCTGACGATCGGCAAGGGCGAGTTCCTGACCATGCTGGGGCCGTCGGGGTCGGGCAAGACGACCTGCCTGATGATGCTGGCCGGGTTCGAGACGGCGACACATGGCGAGATCCGGCTGGACGGGCGCCCGATCAACCAGGTCCCGCCGCACAAGCGCGGGATCGGGATGGTGTTCCAGAACTATGCGCTGTTCCCGCACATGACGGTGGCCGAAAACCTGGCCTTTCCGCTGGAAGTCCGGGGCATGGGCAAGGACGAGCGCGAGGTGAAGATCAAGCGCGCACTGGACATGGTGCAGATGGGCGCGTTTGCCAATCGCCGCCCCGCGCAGCTGTCGGGCGGCCAGCAGCAGCGGATCGCGCTGGCGCGGGCGCTGGTCTTCGACCCCAAGCTCGTGCTGATGGACGAACCCCTGGGCGCGCTGGACAAGCAGCTGCGCGAACACATGCAGTTCGAGATCAAGCACCTGCATGAGAACCTCGGGATCACGGTGGTCTACGTCACCCATGACCAGGGCGAGGCGCTGACCATGTCGGACCGCGTGGCCGTGTTCAACGACGGCCGGATCCAGCAGCTTGCCCCGCCCGCCGACCTCTACGAGCGCCCGGAAAACAGCTTCGTGGCCCAGTTCATCGGCGAGAACAACAAGCTGCCCGGCACGATCGAGGAGCTGTCGGGCGACAAGGCGCTGGTGCGGCTGGCGACCGGAGAACTGATCGACGCGACCCCGGTCAACGTGCGCGAGAAGGGGCAGAAGACCCTGGTCTCGATCCGGCCCGAGCGGGTGGAGTTCAAGCCCGAGATGATGCCGCCCGGCGCCCATACGCTGGATGCCGAGGTGGTCGAGGTGATCTACATGGGCGACATCCTGCGCGTCGTGCTGAAGGTCGCGGGGTCGGACGACTTCGTGATGAAGATGCGCAACACGCTGGGGCAGACCAGGCTGACCTCCGGCCAGAAGATCAAGGTGGGCTGGCATCCCCAGGATGCCCGCGCGCTGGACCCTTGATGAAGACGGCCGGCGACCCCGGCCCGTGACCAGTAAACCAGAACAGGGAGCAAGACATGAAGAAGACCCTCATCCTTTCGACCGCGCTGATCAGCCTGGGCTTTGCCGCCCATGCTGACGTGACGGTCATGTCCTGGGGCGGCGCCTATGGCGCGGCCCAGACCGAAGCCCATGTGAAGCCGTGGTCGGCCAAGACGGGCAACGCCGCCGTCATGGTGGACAGCGACAACCCCGCGCCGGCGATCAAGGCCATGGTGGAAGCCGGCAACGTCACCGTCGATGTCGCCTCGGTCGAATACGCTGATGCGATCCGCCTGTGCGACGAAGGCATCCTCGAGCCGATCGACGCCTCGAAGCTGCCGGCGGGCGCGGACGGAACCCCGGCCACCGATGACTTCCTGCCCGGCGCCATTACCGAGTGCGGCGTCTCGACCGACATCTGGTCGAACGTCTTCGCCTACGACACGACCAAGTTCCCCGAAGGCCCGAAGACCGCTGCCGACTTCTTCGATCTGGAGAAGTTCCCCGGCAAGCGCGGCCTGCGCAAGGGCGCCAAGGCGGTGCTGGAATTCGCGCTGATTGCCGATGGCGTGCCGGTCTCCGAGGTCTACAGCGTGCTCTCCACCCCGGAGGGCGTGGACCGCGCCTTCGCCAAGCTCGACACGATCAAGAGCCAGGTCGTCTGGTGGGAGGCCGGCGCACAGCCGCCGCAGCTTCTGGCCGACGGTGAGGTCGCCATGACCACCGCCTACAACGGCCGGATCTTCAACGCGGTGATCGAGGAAGGCAAACCCTTCCAGATCGTCTGGGACGGCCAGATCTACGAGAACGAGATGTATGTCGTTCCGAAGGGCGCGCCGAACAAGGATCTGGCGATGGACTTCATCGCCTATGCGACCTCGACCGAGGGCCTGCGCGCCCAGGCGCAGAACATCTCCTACGGTCCGGCCCGCAAGTCGGCGATGAAGGAAGAGCTGATCTTCAAGGACGGCAAAACGGTCATGGCGCCCCATCTGCCCACCGCGCCCGAGAACATGACCAATGCGCTGGAAACCTCGTCCGAGTTCTGGGTCGATCATGATGCCGAACTGAACGAGCGCTTCCAGGCCTGGCTGAGCCAGTAATGACGACCTGGCCGGGCGCAGGGACTGCGCCCGGCCTATCCGGCGAGGCAGGTATGGCCGAAGCGATCCCCGAACAACTCACGACCGCCGACGGACGGCCCCTGAAGGCTGCGCTCCAGGCCGCGCAGGCGCGCGCAAAGCGCCGTGCCCTGCTTCTGGTGCTGCCGCTTCTCCTGTTCGTTCTGCTCACCTTCCTGGTACCGATCGCCTACATGCTGAAACGGTCCTTCGAACATGACGGCTTCGCCTCGGCGGCTCCGGCACTGGTCGAATGGTTCCGGGCCAACCCCGGTTTCGACCCGGCCAACCCGCCGGAGGAAGCCTATGCCGCGCTGGTGAAGGACCTGGCGCGGATGCAGACGGAAAAGACCACTGGCATGGCCGGAACCCGGATCAACTATTCGGTGCCCGGCACGATCAGCCTGTTCAAGAAGGGCGCGCGCGAGGCTGCGACCCTGACCCCGCCCTACAAGGAGGCGCTGATCGCGGTGGATGCCGACTGGGCCAAGCCGGCCCTCTGGCGCGGCATGGAGTCCGCAAGCCATGTCTACACGACCGAATTCTACAAGGTCGCCTCCGACATGAAGCTGACCGACGACGGCTGGAGCCGCGCGCCCGAGCGCGACCGGATCTATCTCTACCTCTTCGGCAAGACCTTCCTGATCTCGGCGATCATCACCGTCCTGTGCCTGCTGCTGGCCTTTCCGGTCGCCCATCTTCTGGCGACCCTGCCGATGGCGAAGTCATCGCTCCTGATGATCCTTGTCCTGTTGCCGTTCTGGACCTCGCTGCTGGTGCGGACAACCTCCTGGATCGTGCTGTTGCAGGAGCAGGGGGTGGTCAACAGTCTCCTGGTCGGCAGCGGGCTGATCGATACCGACGGCCGGTTGCAGATGATGTACAACATGACCGGCACCATCGTCGCGATGACGCATGTGCTCTTGCCGTTCATGATCCTGCCGCTCTATTCCGTGATGCGGGTGATCCCGCCGAGCTATGCCCGTGCGGCGCGGTCGCTCGGGGCGACGAGCTGGACCACCTTCCGCCGCATCTATCTGCCGCAGACCCTGCCCGGGATCGCGGCCGGGTCGCTGCTGGTCTTCATCCTTGCGGTCGGCTACTACATCACCCCGGCGCTGGTCGGCGGCGCGGACGGGCAGCTGATCTCGAACCTGATCAGCTTCCACATGAGCAAGTCGAACTGGTCGCTGGCCGCCGCCATCGCCGCGATGCTCCTGGCGTCGATCCTGTTGCTCTACTGGCTCTACGACCGGCTGATCGGCATCGACCGCCTGAAGTTCGGCTGAGGACACCGCCATGGCCCTTCCCACCTATGCCACGCCGCTGGAACGCATCTGGTACTACGCCTTCCGGGTGATCTGCGCGCTGATCTTCCTCTTCCTGATCGCGCCGATCCTGGTGGTGATTCCGCTCTCGTTCAACGTCGAGCCCTATTTCACCTTCACCGAGAAGATGCTGACGCTGGACCCCGAAGGCTACAGCCTGCGCTGGTACGACGCGCTCTTGACCTTCGGCCATCCCAATGCCGAGGCGCCGCGCGACGCGCAGTGGTGGTCCACCGTCTGGGAACGCGCGACCTGGGTGCAGGCGGCGAAGAATTCCTTCTGGGTCGGGATCTGGGCCACGATCCTCGCGACGACGCTGGGCACGATCGCGGCGCTGGGGCTGTCGCGGCCCGAGATGCCCTACCGGCGGCTGATCATGGCGCTGCTCATCAGCCCGATGATCGTGCCGATCATCATCATCGCGGTGGGGATGAGCTTCTTCTTCGCCAAGGCCTGCGTGGCGCCGGACAGCGCCATGGGGCTGCTGTTCGGCTGGGCCCTGTCCGAGAAGGGGTGCCTGGCGAACTCGCATCTCGGGGTGATCATGGCCCATGCGGTGCTGGGGATCCCTTTCGTCATCATCACGGTGACGGCGACGCTGTCGGGCTTCGACCAGTCGCTGATCCGGGCGGCACAGTCGCTGGGGGCGAATCCGCGCACGACCTTCTTCAAGGTCATCATGCCGCTGATCCTGCCGGGCGTGATCTCGGGGGCGCTGTTCGCCTTCGTCACCTCGTTCGACGAGGTGGTGGCGGTTCTGTTCATCGCGGGGCCCGATCAGCAGACGATTCCGCGGCAGATGTTCAACGGGATCCGCGAGGCGATCTCGCCGGCGATCCTGGCGGTGGCGACGATCCTGGTGGTGATCTCGGTGGCACTTCTGACCACGGTCGAACTGTTGCGGCGGCGGTCGGACCGGCTGCGCGGGGTGACGGGGCGCTGAGGGGGGTTCGTCGTGCGCCTGCGGCTTCTCCTCGCGGGTGGTCAGCGAGGAGTGACGCAGTCATCGACGAGCGGTCAGGGCAGGAGGTGCAGCCAGCCCCAGGCGGTCAGGATCGAGGCGGCGGTTGCCACCAGCACGCTTGAGGCGTTGACCCTTTTGCCCACCCCATACATGTGGGCGAACATGTAGGCGTTGACCCCGGGGGCCATGGCGGCGGTCACCACGGCCGAGCGGAGCGCGTCGGTCCCGAGGTGGAAGACCTGCGTGCCAAGCGCCCAGGTCACTGCCGGGTGCAGGATCAGCGAGGCGAGCGTCACCATGAGGACCGGGCCGATGTCGCCCTCGATCCGGTAGCGCACGAGGACGCCGCCGAGGCCGAAGAGTGCCACCGGGATGGCCGAGCGCGCGATCATGTCGATGCCGGACCAGAATACCTCGGGCAGGGGGTTGCCGGCCAGGTTGACCGCAAAGCCGAGCAGGATGCCGATCACCAGCGACTGCGACAGGATTGCCCGGCCGATCTGGCGCAGCAGGGCCGCGCCCGAGAGCCCGCGCCCCCGCGTCCGCGCCCATTCCATCAGCGCGATGCCGAAGCCGTAGAGCATGGGGGCGTGCAGCGAGATGATCGCGTAGTTGCCTTCAAGTGCCGCCGTGCCGTAGGCGCGTTCGGTGATGGCAAGGCCGAGGAGCAGGGAATTGGAGAACAGGCCGGCGAAGCCGATGGACACGGCATCGGGCATGGCGCGGTGGAAGATCAGCATGGCGCCGGCGAAGCAGGCGAAGAAGCCGGCGAAGGCCCCGGCGTAGAAGCTGACCATCAGGCCGGGGTCGTAGGCGGCGGAGAGGTCGAGATGGGCGATCGAGCGGAAGAGGAGGCAGGGCACGGCGAAGTTCTGCGCAAAGCGCATCAGCCCGTCGATGGCAGTTTCCGCGAGCAAGCCGGCGCGGACCGCGGCATAGCCGAAGCCGATCACCAGGAAGACGGGGAGGATGACATCGAGGAGTGCGCTCATGGCCGCTGTCGGACCGGGGGTTTCACACCCCCGGACCCCCGTGGAGTATTTGGGTAAAGGGCAAGCCCCAGGGTCAGGGCTGGTTGTCGTAGGTGAGGGTCATCCCGTCGAAGGCGGGGGCGATGTGGGGGGGAAGCTCGGCCCGAAGCGTGTCGTAGTCGAGGTCAATGTGCATGTTGGTGATCACGGCGCGGGCGGGGCGGGCGCGGGCGATCCAGGAGAGCGTCAGATCGAGATGTGCGTGCGTCGGGTGCGGCTTGCGGCGCAGCGCATCGACGATCCAGCAGTCGAGGCCGTCGAGGATGGGCCAGCTGTCCTCGGGGATGGCGACGGCGTCGGGGAGGTAGGCGAGGGGGCCGATGCGGAAGCCGAGCGCGTCCATGCTGCCGTGGTCGGCGCGGAAGGGGATCAGGGTGACGGGGCCCCCGGCGCCCGGCACGCTGACGGGGCCGGCGATCGTGTGGAGGTCGAGGATCGGCGGATAGGGCGAGCCCTCGGGCTGGACGAAGGCATAGCCGAAGCGCGAGAGCAGCGCCTCTTGCGTCGGGCCGTCGGCCCAGACCGGCAGGCGCTGGCGCTGGTTGAACACGACCTGGCGCAGGTCGTCGATGCCGTGCATGTGGTCGGCGTGGGAATGGGTATAGACCACCCCGTCCAGCGCGCCCACGCCGGCATCCAGAAGCTGGTCGCGCATGTCGGGCGAGGTGTCGATCAGCACGCGCGTCGCGCCTTCGCCCGTTTCGCGGGTGACGAGGAGCGAGCAGCGGCGGCGGCGGTTCTTCGGGTTCGAGGGATCGCAGTCGCCCCAGATGCCGCCGAGGCGGGGCACGCCGCCCGAGGAGCCGCAGCCGAGCACGGTGAAGGTGAGTTTCGCCATCACGCCGCCCTTGCGCTGCGGGCCGCGCGGGGGAAGAGCCGGTCGAAGTTCGCCGTGGTGATCGCCGCGAATTCGGCAAGGCCGAGGCCGAAGACTGGTGCCAGGGCGCGGGCGGTATGGGCGACATAGGCCGGCTCGTTCCGCTTGCCGCGGAAGGGGGGCGGGGCGAGATAGGGGCTGTCGGTTTCGAGGATCAGCCGGTCGAGCGGCGCGCGGGCGAAGATGTCGCGCAGCTCCTGGCTTTTCGGGAAGGCGGCGATGCCGGAGATCGAGAGGGTGAAGCCCATCTCGAGCGCGGCCTCGGCCAGGCGCGGGCCGGAAGAGAAACAGTGCATCACGCAAGCATAGGGTTTGCGCGCCATGCCTTCGGCGAGGATCCGTTCCATGTCCTCGTCCGCGTCGCGGGCGTGGATGATGAGCGGCAGGCCGGTTTCCTGCGCGGCCTCGATGTGCAGGCGCAGGCTGACCTGCTGAATCGCCTTCGTCTCGGCCGTGTAGTGGTAGTCGAGCCCGGTTTCGCCGATCCCGACGAAGCGGGGATGGCGGGCGAGGGCGACCAGCGCCTCGACCGTGGCCAGGGGTTCCTCATGCGCGCTCATCGGGTGGGTGCCGGCGGCGTAGAAGACGCCGGGATGCGCCTCCGCCAGGGCACGAACGGTGGGTTCGTTCCTGAGCCGCGTGCAGATCGTCACCACCCGGTTCACCCCGGCAGCGCGGGCGCGGGCGAGGATGGCCTCGGTTTCGCCGATCAGGTCGGGGAAATCCAGGTGGCAGTGGCTGTCCACCAGATCGGGCAGGTCGGTCTCGGTTGGGGGCATCCGGCTTACCTCTGGGCGAGGCTTCCCGCCGTCTCGTCGAGCTTGAGAAGCATATCCATCAGAAGCGCGGCAGGGTCAAGATTGACCGCCTTGCCGCGCCGGGCACGGGCGGCAAGGCTTTGCGCAAGATCCGCCCAGGCGCGGGCCGAGAGCGGATCGGGGGCGAGGCGGGCGAGAAGCTGTGCCTCGCCGGGTGCGGCCTCGGGCGGGGTGAGGCCGGTCACGCCACGGCGGGCGAGACGGGCGAGGAAGAGGTCGATCAGGGTGACGAGAAGGTCGAAGGTTTCCGTCGCCCCCCGCGCCGCGGCAAGGTCGGCGAGCGCCAGAGCCTGCGGGCGGTCGAGACGGGGCAGGGTGGAGAAAAGGCGGACCAGCGCGGCGTAGAGCTTCAGCCCGTCGAGGTTGGTGAGCCGGAACGCCTCGCCCACCGAGCCGCCGGAGAGCTCCGCGAGCGCGGTGCGGTCCTCGGGCGCGATCTCGCCGCCGGCCTGGGTGAGGGCGTCGGCGAGGTCGGACGGTGCGAGGGGTGCGAGACGCAATTCGCGGCAGCGCGAGCGGATCGTCGGCAGAAGACGGGCGGGCTGGTGCGCGACGAGGAGGAAGGTGACGTTGGCGGGGGGTTCCTCGAGCAGCTTCAGCAGCGCGTTGGCGGCGGAGGGGTTCATCTCGTCGAGGCTGTCGATGATCGCGGTGCGCTGCCCGCCATCGGCGGCGGAGAGGGCGAAAAAGCTTTTCATCTTGCGCACCTCCTCGACCGAGATGACCTGGGAGAGGGCGGTTTCCTTCTCGTTCGGGCCGCGGCGCAGGAGGAAATGCCGCGGCTCGGCGCCTTGCAGGAGGCGGCGGGCGACGGGGTGATCGGCGGGGATGTCCAGCGTCTCGGGCGGGGGCGGGGCGAACATGCCGCCATCGTCGGGCGGGGTGGCGAGAAGGAAGCGGGCCAGACGCCAGGCGAGCGTCGCCTTGCCCACGCCCTTCGGTCCGGTCAGCATCCAGGCATGGTGCAGCCGGCCCGAGCGCCAGGCGCGCAGGAATTCGGCCTCGGCGGCGGACTGGCCACGCAGCACCGGCGTCTCGCGCGGGTGGGGGGCGCCTTCCAGGCGGTCGGGTTCGGGAAGCGGGTCTTTCGGATCGGCCATGGCCGGCAGATTGCACGGGGCGGGGGGCGGGGGGAAGGGCCTCAGTTGCAGGTTATGAGGCGGGTGAAGCCCTGGGCGAGGTCGGCCAGATCCTCGGGCGGCAGCGCGGCCGCGTCGGTGGCTTCCACGGGTTCGACGCCGTTCTGGTAGAGGAAGAGCTTGGCGATCTCGCCCCTGATGGCGAAGTTGATGTTCTGCGGGATGTCGCCCGTGGCTTCGGCCACCATCTGCGCGTCGAGCTTGGCGACGACGACGCCCACCACCTGGCCCGCGGCGTTGACGACGGGCCCGCCGGAGTTGCCCGGCTGGACCGGGGCCGAGATCTGCATGCGCACCCCGTCGCCGGCGATGCCCTTGAGGCTCGTGACCGAGCCGCGCGTGACGTTCACCCCGCCGAGAAGGTCGGGCAGCGGGTAGCCGACCACCGTCACGTCGGAATTGAGCCGCGCGGGCCTGGCGGCGAATTGCGCGGGTGCGTCCCCGGGCGGTGAACTGGTGCGCAGGAGGGCGAGGTCGAAGCCTTCGTCGGTTGCGGTCACCGTGGCCGGCTGGCCGCCGACCGTCAGTGTCCGGCAGCCCCGGACGACATGGTTGTTGGTCAGATAGTCGCCCCGGTCCGAAACGAGGAAGCCGGTCCCGAAGCCCTGCGCCCCGCCGGTCGAGGGTGTGCCGTCGGACACCGCCGGAGCCGGAACCGCAGGGGCGGCGGGCGAAGGCGCGGGGGCCTCGTCCTCGGCCATGGCGGCCAGGGTCTCGATGCCTTGGGACAGGACGCCGGGGGAAATGCCGATCTGCGGCGCATAGCCGGGCTCGATGCTGCCGGTCACGGCGGCCAGAAGCCCCGCGTCGCGGTCGGCGGCCGAGAGCATGATCGTGGACCAGGCGCCGCGGCGGTAGTCCGAGCGGGTGTAGAGCGTGACCCCGGCCTGGGTCCGGCCCGAGGTGATCCACAGGTTCGGGCGGCGGACCTGATAGACGTTCATCACCGATTCCTCGGCGGTATAGCGGTGCAGCCGTTCGGTCTGGGCGCCGGCGCCGATGGTCAGGGAATAGCCCAGGCTGGTGCCGTCAAGCTCAAGGTTGACGAAACTGTCGGAGGGCGCACCGTCCCGGAAGCCTATGGTCGGCACCAGGAAGGACATGTCGAGCCCGGAATTGTACTGGCGCACCCAGCCGTGGCGTTCGATGGTCTCGTAGGTTTCCAGCGCCAGGAACAGCACGTCGGCATTGGTGACAAAGGCGGTCCGGCCGTTGCGGATTTCGTAGGCCTCCAGCGCGCGCTGGCTGCCGGCGCCCCAGGCTCCGTCGATCAACCCGTTGTAGGCATTGGCGAAGGCAAGGCCTGCCTGGAGGAACCGCTTCTCGTCGGCGGTAAGCACGCGGGCATCGAATTCAAGCTGCATCTCGTCGGCACGGAAGGCCCTCGCCTCGGGGGCGGCGAAAAGAAGCAGGGTGGCAAAGGCCAGTGAAAAGCGCAGCACGACAGACCCCGGGATCAATCGGCCCCATGAGACGGGGGCGGCGCGATTCCGTCAAGCGGGTTGCCGGGCGGCTCGCCCCCGTCTCAGCCGCCGAGCGCCTTGCCCCAGATCGCCGCCAGCCGCGCCTGCGCCGCGCGGTAGTCGGCGAAGTCCTTCGCATGCGCCTTGATGCCGAACTTCGCGGCCATCAGCGTGGCCGCGATCTCCTCGGGCGAGGCATCGAGACCCGCAAGGCTCAGCCGCCCGGCCGCGACCCCCCGGGCGATCCAGTCGGCGACATGGCCGATGATCCGGGCATGGGCCTCCTGCACTTCGGGTTGGGCGAAGGGCTGGTCGGCCGAAAGGATCTCGTCGGCGTGAGGCGAGTTCAGCATCGCCTCGACCGCCGTGCCATCCACCGCCTGCATCGCGGCCAGCAACCGTTCGGCCGGGGGGCCGTCCTCGGCCAGAACGCGGGCGACTGCCTGTTCCGAACGGCGGAAATGCATGCGGATCAGCTGGTTGAAGATGTCTTCCTTGTTGGCGTAGTGCAGGTAAAGCGCCGGCCGCGACATGCCCGCGCCCTCGGCGATGTCGGCCATCGAGGTGCGCCGAAGACCATAGCGTGCAAAGGCGACGAAGGCCGATTGCAGGATGGCGGCCTCTTTCGGGTCGATGCTGGGATCGTCGCAGAACTGCATGCCTCCGGTATCGCAGAGCGCTGTCCCGGCGTCAAATCACGGATTGACACACTGACAAAATGAGTCAAACATGTCAGAAATCGGAGGCCGGACATGAGCATTACCCTGCAGATCAACGGAAAGCCACATGAGGTGGACCTGCCCGGCGAGGTGCCCCTGCTCTGGGCGCTGCGCGACGGGCTGGGGATGACGGGAACCAAGTTCGGCTGCGGCGTCGCGGCCTGCGGGGCCTGCACGGTGCTGGTCGATGGCGAGGCGGTCAGGTCCTGCCAGCTGCCGATCGGCGAGGTGACGGGGGCGATCACCACGATCGAGGGGCTGGGCCAGCCGGGCAACCTGGCGCCGATCCAGGCGGCCTGGGTCAGGCACCAGGTCGCGCAATGCGGCTATTGCCAGTCGGGCCAGATCATGCAGGCGGCGGCTTTGCTGGCGGCGAACCCCGAGCCGACGGATCAGGACATCGACGCGGCGATGCAGGGCAACCTTTGCCGCTGCGGCACCTATCCCCGGATCCGGGCCGCGATCCATGAGGCCGCAGCGATGATGAAGGCGGGCTGACCATGGCGAGCTGGAAGACGATCACCCGCCGGTCCTTCCTTGTCCTCGGGGCCGCCGTGGCCGGGGGGGCTGCCTTCGGCGCCTGGAAGATCGCCGAGGTTCCGGCCAATCCCCTGGTGCCCGGCCCGGATTCGGTGCCGCTGAACCCCTGGGTCATCATCAACGCCGATGGCGTGACGGTGATCGCGCCCCGGGCCGAGATGGGGCAGGGGATCTCGACCACCCTTGCCGCGCTGGTGGCCGAGGAGCTGGACGTGGACTGGCAGCAGGTCCGGGTGTTGCACGGCCCGCCGGCGCAGGCCTATTTCAATGCGGGCTTCGTGGACCGGATGTCGAACGAGCCGGATTTCATCGTCTCGCAGCGCCCGAAGTCGCACAATGCGATCCTTGCGGCGGTGCCGAAGATCCTGTCGCTGCAGATGACCGGCGGCTCGACCGGCGCGATCGGCGGTTTCGTGCAGATGCGGCTGGCCGGGGCCGGCGCGCGCGAGGCGCTGAAGGCGGCGGCGGCGAAGCGGCTGGGGGTGGCACCCGACACGTTGAAGACCGAAGGCGGCAAGGTGATCGGGGAAAAGACCTTCACCTATGCCGAGCTTGCCGCAGAGGCGGCGGACCTGGTGCCGGGCGATGTCACGCTGCGTGACCCCTCGACCTGGCGTTATGTCGGCAAGGCGATGCCGCGGCTTGACATGGTGGCCAAGTCCACCGGGACCGAGGTTTTCGGCATCGACACCTGGCTGCCGGGAATGAAGTTCGCCACGGTGCGGATGAACCCGCGGCGGGGCGGGGCGATGAAGGGCTTCGATCCGGCTCCGGCGCTGGCGATGCCGGGGGTGGCGCAGGTGATCGGGCTGGGTAGCGGCATTGCGGTCGTTGCCGACAATACCTGGACCGCGATGCAGGCTGCCGAGGCGGTCAAGATCGACTGGGCCGAGGCCGATTATCCGGCCGACACCGAGGCGATGATGACGCGGATCGAGGCGGCCTTCGCCACCAGGCCGGATTCGCGGATGCGCGACGACGGCGATGTCGAGGCGGAACTGGCGAAGGGCCCCGTGTCTGGTGCTGTGATCGAGGCCGAATACCGCGTCCCCTTCCTGGCCCATGCGGCGATGGAGCCCCTGAACGCCACCGCCTGGCTGAAGGAGGACGGCTCGCTGGAGGTCTGGTGCGGCTGCCAGGCCCCGATCATGACGCGCGACGCCTGCGCGGCGGCGCTGCGGATCGACGCGGAAAAGGTCACGCTGCACGTCCCGGTCATGGGAGGCGGCTTCGGCGGGCGGACAGACCCTGTGCCGGCGGTGCTGGCCGCGCGCGTGGCCGCCGCGATGCCCGGCACCCCGGTGAAGGTGACCTGGAGCCGGGAAGAGGACCTGACGCAGGATTACTACCGTCCCGCCGCCATCGCCCGCCTGTCGGGCCGGATCGAGGGCGGCAAGGCGACGGCCCTTTGGGGACGCACCGCCACGCCCTCGGTCACGCGCAACGCGCTGGCGCGGCTGGTGGGCTTCGCGCCTCCGGGTCCCGATCGCGGCTCGGTCGAAGGCGGGTTCGACCAGCCCTACGGCCTGCCGAACTACCGCTATGACGGCCATGTCGCCGATCTGACGGTGCAGCTGGGCTTCTGGCGGTCGGTCGGCAATTCGATGAACGCCTTCTTCCTGGAAAGCTTCATCGACGAGATGGCCCATGCCGCCGGAGCCGATCCGCTGGCCTTCCGGCTGGACCTGATGCGGGACACCCATGCCCCTTCGGCGCAACTTCTGGAGAATGTGCGCGAGATGTCCGGCTGGGACGGGCTGAAGCGGCCCGGCTACGGGCGCGGGGTGGCCTTCTGCTATTCCTTCGGCACGCCCGTCGCCGAGGTGCTCGAGGTGCAACAGACCGATGCCGGGATCCGCCTGACGCGCGCCTGGATCGCCTGCGATCCGGGGCTTGCCATGGATCCCGGCATCGTCGAGGCGCAGATGACCGGGGCGATGGTCTATGGACTGTCGGCGGCCGTGCACGGGGCGATCACCTTTGCCGACCAGCAGGTGGTCGAACGCAACTTCCCCGATTACGACGCGCTGCGCATGCCGACGACCCCGGCCTTCGAGGTGGCGATCCTGCAGAACAACGGCAGCTTCGGCCATATCGGCGGGGTGGGGGAACCGGGGACGCCCCCTGCCGCCCCGGCCCTTGCCAATGCCCTGTATGACCTGACCGGCATCCGCGCCCGCGAATTGCCGTTGAACCGGCAGTTCAGCTTCGCGGGCTGAGGCGCGGGCGCCTCAGAACTCCAGCGTCGAGATGTCGAGGCCGCGCTTCCGGGCGCTTTCGATCACCACGGCGCGGAGTTTCTGGTTGCGGTTCAGAAGCCGGCGGAAGCGGATTTCGTCCAGCACCAGAAGCGTGGTGTGGCTGATCGCCGTCGCCTGGGTGCGGCGGGTCTGGCGGCTGAGCAGGGACAGCTGGCCGAACATCTCGCCCCGGCCGAGGCGGAACTTCTGGCCCGCCGTCTCGAATTCCACCGCGCCCGAGGCGATGAAATAGACCTCGCGCGGGGTGTCGCCCTTGCGCAGCAGCACCTCGCCCGGCTGGACGTAGCGGGTGCGCAGCGCCTTGGCGAGTTGCCGGCGGTTGCTTTCGTTCATCGTGTCGAACAGCGGGAACTGGCGGACGAGCTCGGTCTTCTGCACCGCGAGGTCGAGCGGCGGCCGCACGTCGAAGGCGCGCCGCTTGGCGGCAAGCTCCTGCTTCAGGGTGATGTGCAGCTCGCTGCCGATGAGGCCGTCGGCATAAAGCGCGTCGTATTCGCGTTCCTCCAGACGCAGCGAGGTGCGGCGCAGGAAGCGGCGCTCGGTCTCCTCGGCGTAGCCCGGGTATTGCAGGCGCAGCCCTTCCAGCGCGGTTGCCGTCTCATCCTCGCGCCGCCGGACCAGTTCGTGCAGCAGGTCCGCGACCCGCTTGCCATGGATACGGCGGATCTTGCTGTCGATATAGCCATGCAGGTCGCGCAGGATCAGGCGCAGGTTCAGCAGGATCTCGAACCGGTCGGCGGTCAGCCGGGCCAGCAACCCCGACAGGCGCAGCCGGTTGTGCAACAGGATGGCCAGGCGGTAGCCCCGGCCCCGGGCCAGGCTGAGACGGCCCGAGGCGCGGTATTCCTCGCGCCCTCCCGCCCGGGTGCGTTCGATCAGCCGGTCGGCGTCCGACAGCATCTGTTCGGCCAGCCGGGCCGAGATCAGCTGTTCGCGGAAGGACTCCAGGATCATGTCGCGCTCGCGTCCGGCCAGCGCCACGAGACCCAGCGTGATCCGGTCGCGGTCGGGAATGTCGTCTGCCGCCTCGGCGCGCCGGATCGCCTCGTCGAGCCTTTCCGCAAATCGCTTCGCCTCGGATCGGACGATGTCATGCGACAGGTTGTGGCTGCGGGCCGTCTCGGCAACTTCCTCGCGCACGGTCTGCAACGCCACGGCGATCACCTGACTGGACAGCGCCCGATCGAGCGGCGCCAGCTTGTCCAGGCCAAGGAGCGAGATCACCCAGCGCAGGGTCGTTCCCTGCACCAGAAGCGTGAAGAGCGTGAAGCCGGTGGCGAGGATGCCCACCTCGCGCTTGACGTCGGCGGGGACGCGGAAATTCTCGGACACCGCCAGCGCCAGCGCCAGCGTCACCGCCCCGCGCAGGCCTCCCCAGAGGATTGCCACGCGGTAGGGCCGGTTGATCCTGGGCGACAGGCGCAATGCAGTCAGGGCCGGCAGGATGACGTAAAGGACGAACAACCGCGACAGGATCGCGGCCGCGATGACGATACCGATCAGCAAGAGATCGTAGAGCCGGAAATCGGCAAGGAGACGCGGCACCAGAAGTGCTGCGAGAAGGAAGATCAGCGCCCCCGCCCAATGGGCCAGCACGTCCCAGACCTCGCGCAGGTTGGTCCAGTTGGTCGGCGACATCCGGCCGGGGCCGAGGTAGTTCAGCGTCATGCCCGCCATCACCACCGCGATCACGCCCGACACCCCGAGAAGCTGGTCGGCCACCAGATAGGCGAAATAGGGCAGGGCCACGCTGAGCGAGACCTGCGCAAGCGGAAAGCGCGCGAGCCAGGTCAGGATGCCAAGGCAGAGCCGGGCCAGCAGCCAGCCGATGCCGAGACCGCCCAGGATCAGCGTCGGAAAGCCGATCAGCGCATCGCGCAGCGTCGGGTTCGGCACGCCCAGCATGACGAAGGTCAGGAAGAAGCCGAACAGCGCGATGGCGGCGGCGTCGTTGAGGAGACTCTCGCCCTCGACGATGCGGGTCAGCCGCTGCGGCGCGGCGATGTTGCGGAAGATCGAGACCACGGCCGAGGGGTCGGTCGTGGCCACGATCGAGCCCAAAAGCAGGCAGGCCACCAGGGGCAAGGCGGTGAAGGGTTGCAGCGCAAGTCCGATGGCGAAGGTTGCCACGATCACGGCCACCACGGCCATGACGAGGATCGGCACCCAGTCCTCGGCCATGCGCCGGAGGTTCAGCCCCAGCGAGACCTGGAACAGCAGCGTCGGCAGGAGGACGTAGAGAAACACGTTCGCCCGGATACTGAACTCCAGACCATCAACCGCCGGCACCAGATCGGCGACGGCGGGTTCGTGCCGCATCAGATAGGCCGCGCCGAGGCCGATCAGGACGCCGATGATGGCCAGGACCACCGTGTAGGGCAGGCGCGACCAGTCGGCCAGCGGCTCGCTGAGGCTGATGACGATGAAGAGTGCGGCAACGATGCCGACAAGGCTGATGACGTCCATGCGATCGGTCTAGCGCAGTCCGCAGGCGGGATCAGCCGTTTCCGTGCACTATCAGAAAATTATCTGCGAAAGCTCGCACAGGCCCGGGTGCATCCGGGACGGGCGCCGCACCGGTCATGTGCGACGCCCTGACGGCCCGTAGGCCTAGCGGTAGGGATAGCCGGCCTTCTCCATGGTCTCGGCGTATTTCTTGAAAGCCTCCACCACCTTGGCCGAGCGCGGCGAGGAGGCGGCCACCTCGTCCCAGAAGCCTTCGGCATCCTTGACGACCTGGGCCCATTCCTCGGCCGGAAGCGAGGTCAGTTCCATCTTCTCGCCCTCGACGCGCAGCTTGGCCTCGCCGCCCCAGTACCAGACCGCCCGGTAGTAATGCGACTGGTCGATGGTGATCTTGAACAGTTCCTGCAGATGCGGCGGAACCTTCTGCCAACTGGCGGTATTGGCGAAGTAGCTGCCGAACCAGGCGCCGGTGACCGAGTTCGTCAGCGCATACTTGCACACGTCCGCCCAGCCGACCTCGTAGGCCTCGGTGAAGCCGCACCAGGCCACCCCGTCGATCTCGCCGGTCTGCATCGCGACTTCCACGTTGTCCCAGGGGATCGTCACCGGGATCAGGCCGTATTTGGCAAGGAACCGCCCGGCGGTCGGCACACCGAACACGCGCAGCCCGTTCATGTCGGCCAGCGACCGGATCGGCTTGTTCACGGTGAAGATGTGCAGCGGATCCCAGGCGCCGCAGGACAGCCAGGTCACGCCTTCGACTTCCGAATAGGCCTCTTCCCAGATTTCCTTCAGTCCATAATAGCGGAACAGGGCGGGCACATCGAGGCTGTAACGGGTGGCGAAGGGGAAGTAGCCGCCGAAGACCGAGATGTCGACCGGCGAGGCCATGGTCGCCTCGTCCGACTGGACGGCATCGAGCGTTCCGTTCTGCAGCGCGCGGAACAGGTCGGCGGTCGGGACGAGCTGGTCGGCGTAGTAGAGTTCGATCTCCATCTCGCCATTGGCGGCGGCGTTGAACGCATCGATCTGCGGCTTGATCACATGCGCGCCAAGGGGGGCGCCGGAGTAGGTCTGCAGGCGCCACTTGATCGGCCCGGTCTGGGCGATCACGGCAGGGGCGGCCAGCGTCGCCCCGGCAGCAGCCCCCGCCCCCAGAACGGACTGGCGCAGGAAATTCCGGCGCGAGGCGAGGATCGCCTCGGACGGGCTTTGCGGTTTCTTCTCGGTCATCGTCGTCTCCTTGTTGTCTTGGGCTCTTCTGGCCCGGTTGGTCATTCAGCCCCGCACGTTGATCTGCTCGGGTAGCCAGAGCGCGATCTGCGGGAAAATCATCAACAGCACGATGGTCAGCGCCATCATCGCCGCGAAGGGCCAGATGGAGCGGTAGATGTCCGGGAGCGTGATCTCGCGGGGCGCCAGCGAGCGCATCAGGAACAGGTTGTAGCCGAAGGGCGGCGTGATGTAGGCGATCTGGCAGGTGATGGTGTAGAGGACGCCGTACCAGATCAGCTGGTTGTCGAAGCCGAGGTCCAGGCTCGCCACCAGAGGGATGTAAAGCGGCGCCACGATCACCAGCATCGCGGTGTCGTCGAGGAACATGCCCAGGAGCAGGAAGCTCAGCTGCATCATGATGATGATGGCCCAGGGCCCGAGGTGCCACTGGCCGATGAACAGGTTCTCGATCGCCTTGACCGCGCCGAGGCCGTCGAAGACCGCGCCGAAGGCCAGCGCGGCGAGGATCAGCCAGAGGAACATGCAGGAGACCGCCAGCGTCTTCATCGAGGTCTCGCGGATCAGCCGCCAGGTAAAGCGGCCCTTGACCAGCGCGGCCAGCGTGGCTGCGGTTGCGCCCACGGCCGAGCTTTCGACCAGGCTCGTGTAGCCGCTGACGAAGAGGCCGGTCATGAAGAAGAAGATCAGGAAGGGGATGATCCCGGCCCGCGCCAACGCGAGCTTCTGGCCGAAGGACATGTTCAGGTCCTCGGCCGGGACCGGGGGCGCGAGCTTCGGGTTCAGCTTGGCGCGGATCATGATGTAGGCGATGAACATCCCGGCCATGAGAAGGCCCGGCAACAGGCCTGCGAACCACAGCTTCGACACCGGCTGGCGTGCGATCATGCCATAAAGGACCAGCACGACCGAGGGCGGGATCAGGATGCCAAGGGAGGAGCCGCCCTGCACCACGCCCGAGATCAGCACCTTGTCGTAGCCCCGCCGGAGCATTTCCGGCAGGGCGATGGTGGCGCCGATGGCCATGCCGGCGACCGACAGCCCGTTCATCGCCGAGATGATGACCATCACCAGGATCGTGCCGACGGCCAGGCCCCCGGGCAGGCGGCCGAACCAGACATGCATCATCTTGTAGAGGTCTTCGGCGATCCCGCTCTCGGCCAGGATGTAGCCCATGTAGATGAACATGGGCAGCGTCAGCATGGCGTACCAGTTGAACAGCTTGAACACCTGGTTGTAGGGCAGTTCGATGGCGCCGTTGCCGTAGAGGAGCAGCGAGGCGCCGGCCGCGACGAAACCGATGGCGGCAAAGACCCGCTGGCCCGTGACCAGCAGCAGCGCCATGGTGGCGAACATCAGAAGGGCGATCAGTTCGTAGGACATGTCAGACCGGCTTTCCGCGCAGCGTGGCGATGTGCTTGAACACCAGCGCGAAGGCCTGGAGCAGCATGAGGACGAGGCAGACGGTCAGAAGCGCCTTGATCGGGATGACCGAGGGGTTCCACATCGAGAACCGCCGTTCGTTGGTCTGGATGGCGTATTGCAGCGACGAGATCGAACCGACCAGCATCACGCCCAGGTAGAAGATCATGCACCAGACGGTGATCAGGTCCAGCTTCGCCTTCCCCCGGTCCGACAGGTTTGCGTACCACAGGTCCATCCGCACATGTTCGTTGTTCTTCAGCGTGATCGGCCCGCCCATGAAATAGTAGGCCGCCAGCGTGAACTGGGTCAGCTCGATCGCCCAGTGGACGGGGATGTTCAGCACGTTGCGCGTGACCGCGTCCAGAAGCAGCGTCGCCCCCATGAAGAAGATCAGCGATGCGGCCAGGTAGCCGACATAGTCCGAGACCTTGTCGACGATCCGCACATAGGCCCGGATCAGATGCGGCATGTCGCACCCACCATTTCGATCAGATCCACACTTCCACTCCCTTGTCCTGCAGCGCCTCTCTGTGCGCCTTGTCCAACCGACCGTCGCTGATCACGAGATCGACCTCTTCCATGCCGCAGACGGCAAAGGCCGCGTGGCGGCCGAATTTCGTGGCATCGGCAAGCAGCGTGACCGTCCGGGCGTGGCGGATCATGGCCCGGGCGACCTGGGATTCGTCAAGACTTGCATCCATCGCCCCCACCGCAGGATCGACCGCCGCCACCGTCAGCACAGCCCGGTCGGCGCGGAACTGGGCGATCTGCTCGATCGTCGTGCCGCCGATGGTCTGGGCGTTGTCGGCCCCGTAGCGGCCGCCCAGCAGATGGATCGCCGCATCCGACCCCGCCTGCGCCAGTCGCTCGGCCAGGCGACAGGAATTGGTGATCACCGTCAGCCCCGGCACCGCCGCCAGCGCCGGCGCAGCCGCCAGCGTGGTCGAGCCGGTGTCGATGAACAGCGTCTCGCCGGGCGCAACCGCATCCGCGAGCCTGCGGCCGATCAGCGCCTTCTCGGCCGCCGAGGCGATCTCGCGCTCGCCATGGCTGGGCTCGACCACCAGCATCGGCCGTCGCGCCCCGCCATGCACCTTCCGAATCCGGCCGCGCTCGGCCAGAAGGCCCAGGTCGCGCCGGATCGTTTCGGCCGAAACGTCGAAGCGAGCTGCCAGCATCTCGACCGAGACTTCCCCTTCGCGCCGGATGATCGCCTCGATCTGAGGCTGTCGTTCGTTCGGCTTCATGACCTTCCCCAAAAGCCAGCCGACCAAGCCCGACCGCTCAGGTCAACAGGTTTCTTGACCGGACGGTGAAAAATCTGCACTGCCGTCTGGGGCAGCTTGACAGGAATGACCGAACAGTCAATTCCTGTTGAAATGCACAGCCGACTTCTGGGGAACTCCGTGAGCGCCTCCCATCCCGGATACGATGTGGCGGTGATCGGCGCCGGGGTGGTCGGCTGTGCGCTTGCCCGCGCCTTCACGCTGGCGGGTGCCCGGGTCGTGGTGCTGGAGAAGGCAGTCGAGGTCCTGGACGGCGCCTCGAAGGGCAACAGCGCGATCCTGCATACGGGCTTCGACGCGCCCGAGGGCAGCCTGGAACTGGCCTGCATCCGCGAGGGTTATGCGCTTTACCACGAGATCCGCGAAAGGTTGGGCCTGCCCTTGGTGCGGGCGGGCGCAATGGTGCTGGCCTGGACCGAGGAAGAGGTCGCGGGCCTGCCGGCGCTGATGGATCAGGCGCTGGCGAATGGGGTGACGGACATCCACCCGGTCACGGCGGCCGAGGCGCGGGCGCTGGAGCCGGCGCTGTCGGACCGGGTGCTTGCCGGTTTCCGCGTGCCGGGCGAACATCTGATCGACCCCTGGTCGGCGGCGCATGGCTATCTTTTGCAAGCCCTGGCCAATGGCGCGGTGCTGATGCGGCAGGCGGAGGTGCTGACCGGCCGCCGGTCGGGCGATGTCTGGCATCTGGCGACCACGGCGGGGCAGGTGACGGCGGGGCTGGTCATCAACGCCGCCGGGCTTTTCGGCGACGAGGTGGACCGTCGCGTCACCGGGGAAAGCTGGTTCACCATCAAGCCGCGCAAGGGCCAGTTCGTCGTCTACGACAAGACCGCCGCCGCGCTGGCCGGGCACATCCTATTGCCGGTGCCGACGAAGATCACCAAGGGCATCGTCGTCTGCCGCACCGCCTTTGGCAACCTCCTCGTCGGCCCGACCGCCGAAGAGCAGGACGACCGCGAGCATGCCAGCCTCGACCGCGAGACGCTGAAGGCGCTGATGCGGCGGGGCGAAGAGATCCTGCCGGCGCTGGCCGGGCACGAGGTGACGGCGGTCTACGCCGGGCTGCGCCCGGCGACCGAGGAAAAGCACTACCGCATTCGCGACGACCTGGCGCCGGGCTATATCTGCGTGGGGGGCATCCGCTCCACCGGCCTGTCGGCGGCGCTGGGGATCGCCGCGCATGTCGTGCGGCTGGCCGCGCGGGATTTCCCGCCGCTGGCCGATCCGGTCTGGCCGGCGATGCCCAACATCTCGGTCGCGGCTCCGCGCGACTGGGAATGTCCCGGCCACGGCGGCGTGGTCTGCCATTGCGAACTGGTGACGCGGCGCGAGATCGAGGCGGCGCTGACCGGCCCCCTGGCGGCGGCGAGCCTCGCGGGGCTGAAACGGCGGACGCGGGTGACGATGGGGCGCTGCCAGGGCTTCTACTGCACCGCCGAACTCGCCCGGCTGACCGAGGGGCGGCTCGTGCAACCGATGCTGGGGACGGACCATGGCTGAGGCCGAGATCCTGGTCGTCGGCGGCGGGCCGGCGGGTCTGGCGGCGGCGATCGAGCTTGCCCGCGCCGGTCGCCGGGTCATGGTCCTGGAGCGCGCGGCCGAGGCGGGCGGCATCCCGCGCCATTGCGGCCACTATCCCTTCGGCATGCGCGAGTTCCACCGCCTGCTGCGCGGCCCGGACTATGCCGCGCGACTGCGGGCCACGGCGCTGTCGGCCGGGGTGACGATCCGCGAGCGCACCACGGTCACGGCGCTGCGGCCGGGCGGGACGGTCGAGATCACCGACGACACCGGCCCCGCCACCCTGTCGGCCCGCGCCGTCCTGCTGGCGACCGGCGTCCGCGAGACCAGCCGCGCCGCCCGGCTGATCGGCGGCGACAAGCCGGGCGGGGTGATCCCGACCGGGGCCTTGCAGGGGCTGGTCCATCTGAACCGCCAGCGCCCCTTCCGCCGCCCGGTGATCCTGGGGACGGAACTGGTGGCCATCTCGGCGCTGCTGACCTGCCGCCATGCGGGGATCCGGCCGCTGGCCATTATCGAACCCGGCGACCGCCCCACGGTCCGCGCCCCGGCGCATTGGCTGGCGCGGCTGATGGGGGTGCCGATCCTGTTGCGCAGCGACATCGCCGCGATCCATGGCCGTGCCCGGGTCGAGGGCGTGACGCTTGCCACCCCGATGGGCCCGCGCGACCTTGACGCCGACGGGGTCATCGTGACCGGGGGCTTCCGGCCCGACGCCGCGCTGTTGCGCGGCAGTCATCTCGAGGTCGATCCGGCCTCGGGCGGGCCGGTCATCGACCGCTGGGGCCGGCTGTCGGACCCCGCCTGGTTCGCCGCCGGGAACCTCCTGCGCGGGGTGGAGACGGCCGGCTGGTGCTGGTCCGAGGGTCGGCGGACGGCGCAGGCGATCCTTGCCGCGCTGGAGGGCCGGCTTCCGCCACCCGCCGGCGCGCGGATCGCGCTGGACCATCCCGCATTGCGCCTTGCGGTGCCGCAGGTGATCGGGGCAGGGGGCGAGGCCGCCGCGCACGACCGCTTGCAGATCCGGCTGGCCACGCCGGCGAAGGGACGGCTCTGCCTGCGGCGCGACGGGGCGACGCTGGCCTCGGCCCGGCTCGACAGCCTGCCCGAGCGCCGCCTGTCGCTGCCCTTGCCCGCCGATCCGGGACCGGGCAGCCTGACGCTGACCATCGAGGAGCGGACATGAGGATCGCCGCCATCGACCAGGGCACGACCAGCACCCGGGTTCTGGCCCTGGACTCGGACGGCGCGCTGCGCCCGGTCCTGTCGCTCCCGCATGGGCAAGGCTACCCGGCCCCCGGCCATGTCGAACAGGATGCCGAGGAGCTTCTGGCCAACATCTGCCGCTGCCTCGATGCGGCGGCGCCCGAGGTGGTGGGGCTGGCCAACCAGGGCGAAAGCTGCCTGGCCTGGGACGCCCGCGACGGCCGACCGGTCAGCCCGGTGATCTCGTGGCAGGACGACCGCACCGCCCCTGTGACGGCGGGGCTGGAGCGGGACGGGGCGGGCCCCCTCGTCATGGCGCGGGCGGGGCTGCCGCTCGATCCCTATTTCTCCGCTTCAAAGCTGGGCTGGATCCTGCGCCATGTGCCGGCGGCAGCCGACCTGGCGCGGCAGGGCCACCTGCGGCTGGGCACCACCGACGCCTTCTTCCGCGACCGGCTGACGGGGCGGTTCCAGACCGACATCGCCACCGCCTCGCGGACCTCGCTGATGAACCTCGAAACCGGGGCCTGGGATGCCGACCTCTGCGCGCTTTTCGGGGTTCCGATGGACTGTCTGCCCGAGATCGGCCCGACCTCGGGCGATCTGGGGACGCTTCCCGGCGGGGCGCGGCTGGCGGCTTCCATCGTGGACCAGCAGGCCGCGCTTTACGGCCACGGCTGCCGCAGTCCCGGCGCGGCCAAGGTGACCTTCGGCACCGGGGCCTTCGTGCAATGCCTGACCGGGACACTGGTCCGCCCCGAACGCCCCGGCCCCCTGCCCACCGTCGCCTGGCAGCGGGCGGGACAGCCCGTCGCCTATGCGCTGGACGGCGGGGTCTATGCCGCGGCCTCGGCAGTGAACTGGGCGCGCGAGCTGGGGCTTTTCGACGACTATGCCGGGATTTCCGCCTTCGCCGCTCCGCCGGCCATCGACCGCGGCTTGGTCTTCGTCCCGGCACTGGCCGGGCTGGGCTGCCCGCACTGGCAACGCGCCACGCGGGGGGCCTGGCTGGGACTTGGGCTTGGACATGGCAAGGCCGATCTGATGCAGGCGCTCCTCGAAGGCGTGGCGCTGCGCACCGCCGAGGTGCTGGACGCGATGCGCGCGCTGCATCCGCTGGCCGGTCCCGTCTCGGTCGATGGCGGGCTGTCGCGGAACGACTATTTCGTGGCCTTCCTGTCCGAGGTCGCCGGCCAGGACCTGATCCTGCCCGACGAGACCGAGCAGACCGCCGCGGGTCTGGCGCGGATGGCGGCCGAGGCCTGCGGGGTGGCGGTCGCGCCGGCACCGCCCGGCCGTCTGGTCCGGGCGCGGCCCGATGGGCGGACGGAGCGGCTGGCGCGCTTTGCCAGGGTGCGGCAGGGGCTGACGGACCTGTCCGGCGTCATGGGCCAGGGGGGCGCTTGCGACCCGGCCTGAGGGAAAGGCCGCCTGCGCCGGCCCTGGCGGCCCGGCCTCTGCACGGCGGGATCCGCCGCCCCGCCCGAGAACTGCTGCTGCCCGGTGATCAGGTTGCCGTTGCGCAGCACGAAGGGCTTGAACATCGCGCTCAGCACGAAGTTGGTGTCGGCAATCTTCCGCGCCTCTTCCGCGATCCGGAGAGGCTGGATCTTCTGGCCGACCCTGGCATCGGCAACGGCCGCTTCCGAGTTGGCAAAGCCGGTCCAGGTCTTGCCCTTGACCAGGAGGTCGTCGTTCGACAGCCGCGTCTTCAGGAGGATGCATGTGCCGTGGCAGACGATTGCCACCACCCTGCCGGCCTCATAGTCGCGGGCGACGCAGCATGCGGCGCCGCATCGTCGATCATCGTCGCCATGGGCGACTTTGCGCCCGCCATAAAGATCACGTCATGGGCCGTTGGGTCCATTTCGGCGAGGGGCCTGGTGCCCTTCGGCACGCCGCGTGCGTCGCCGAGGTCTTTAGGGTCAGGATTCATTAATCGGCTTGCGGCTGGTATGTCTGCGTGATTCAAGCTCCCGAACTGACGGGGGGTGAAGATGAGCATTCGTCGCGCAGGCTGCCGTTGAAGCTTTCGATGTAGCCGTTCTGCTGGGGC
>NZ_VMDU01000011.1 GCF_008271465.1 Tabrizicola flagellatus
GACCCTCCTGCCCGAACAGCGCGTCGGTCTCGGTCCCGCCATAGAGCGAATCCTCGCCGAACGAGCCATAGAGCCAGTCCACCCCCTCGCCGCCTTCGAGCAGGTCGTTGCCGTAGCCGCCGTCGAGGTTGTCGCCGCCATTGTCGCCATAGAGCGAATCGTTGCCGAAGCCGCCGAACAGCGCGTCGGTCTCGGTCCCGCCCTCCAGCCGGTCCTCGTCGTCGCCACCGAACAGCCAGTCCACCCCGGAACCGCCGTAAAGGCGGTCGTTCCCGGTCTCGCCCTCAAGGTTGTCGCCGCCGTTGCCGCCGTAAAGGATGTCGTTCCCGGTCCCGCCCCAGAGCGCATCGGTGTCGTCCCCGCCGTCAAGGCTGTCGTTGCCGGCGTCGCCATAGAGCCAGTCCAGCCCCGCCAGCCCCGACAGCGTGTCGTTTCCCGCCCCCGCGGCCAGGGTGTTGTCCAGCGCGTTGCCCGTGCCGTTCGACGAAAAGCTGGACTTCATCAGCAGGATCTCGAAGTTCGCGCCCAGCGTGAAGGTCGTCAGGTAGCTCTCGATCGTGTCGGTGCCCTCGCCGGCCGCTTCGGTCGGGGCCTCGAGCATGCTGGAGATGACGTAGGTGTCGTTGCCGACCCCGCCGAACATGGCGTCGGTTCCCGCTCCGCCTTCGAGGTAGTCGTCCCCTTCGCCGCCATAGAGCGTGTCGTCGCTGGAGCCGCCTTCAAGCGTGTCGTTGCCCTGATTCCCCGTCAGCATGTCGGCGCCGGCGTTGCCACGCATGAAGTTGGCGACCTCGTTGCCGATCAGGGTGTCGTTGCCGGCCCCGCCGAAAGCGTTCTCGATGACCACGCCACGGGCGATGGTCATGTTGTCCACCAGGCCGCCAATGTCGGAGTAGGTCAGCGCGATCAGCGAGATTTCCTGGTTCACGCTGAAGTTCGAGAAGTCGATCGTGTCAATGCCGTTCGAATCGTAGATGGTGAAGGCGATGGGCTGGCCGACATAGACATTCGACGTGGCCGGGATCAGCCCGGTCCACTGGTTCAGCAGGTTCTGCAGGTAGCCGCCGATGTTCGAGTTGTAGCCGTAGGTCGAATTGCCGCCGTTCGTGGCGCCCGAGAAGCCGTAGAGGTTCTGGATCGCGATGATGTCCGCGGGCATCAGGGTCGCAATCCAGGCAAAGCTGCCCGGAACCAGCGTGTTGTCGATCTGGCTGAAATACGACATGACCGTCGCCAGCCAGCTGTCATTGTCGTAGAGGTTGTCGACGCCAAAGACCGCATTGCCGTTGTAGTTGCCGGCGTGGCCGAGACCCAGGGCATGCCCGATCTCGTGCATGTAGGTCTGCAGCATGTAGCTGTTGAGGTTCAGCTCTGCCCAATCGGCCGGGATGTTGATCGTCGACTGGGTGATCCAGCCATTGGTCGTGCTGAAGCTGGCATAGGCGCCGTTCGGATCGTTGTTGTCGAAGATCAGGTTCGCGTTGCCGGAGGTGCTGGCGATGAAGGTGATGCCCGTGACCTCGGACCAGGCTTCGAGCGCGGCCACCGCGATGGCCTGTTCGGCCGCAGAGAGGCCGGTGACGTTGTAGGTCAGCGACCGCGCGGGGTTCAGCTGGAACCGGTAGGACGTGCCGCCCCAGTATCCGTTGGTCAGCTGTGCGGCGATCTGGTCCCAGGTGAAGGGGGCCGAGACGATCGGACCGGCCGCGGCATCAACGTGCTGGTCCAAGCCGGCAAGGGAATCGTTCGGGTCACGGGTGGCGCAAAGCAGGCACATTGAACTTCATCCTTCGGCTAATGGTTAGCGTGGCGCGCTGGCAAGTATCTTGCGGAACAGGTTTGTGCGCATGGCTTCGGTCATCGCAGTATCCATAATCACGAAGCCGGTAGACGGCATGACGGTCCGCTGGCCTTTTGCGTCGATCCAGGTCGGCACCAGTTCGAGCTGGGTCGCGGTCGCGCGGATCACGTCGATCTCGAGGCCGGGCCCCTCGGTCAGACCGGAGTTCTGCGAGCCCAGGACCCGATAGCCGGGCTCTGCGCCGAGAACGTCAAGAAAATCCGTGCAGATTTCCGCAAGCCGATCGGGATCGACCCGAGCCGAGGACAGACAGGCAAACCGCAGCGAATGCTGCGCGATCGCTTCACCACCGGCCGACACTGCGGACAAGACCAGCACCCCCAGAACCGTCAGCATCCGGCCCGACTGACACGCTACGCGCCACATGCCGATACCTCAACCACCCTCGAAGGCTCAGCGATGCATGCGAACCGTTTCGTTTGTTCGACAGATTTACGGCAAATTGTGGGCATCTGGCAATGCACACGATCCGGCCGCTCTCGTGGCGCAGGCAGGTCCGTGCCATCATGCCTTGCGGCGCGAATCTTGACCTGCTGCGCCGGCTGCCCGGACCCTGCCCGCCCTCAGAGCCGCTCCATCTCGTGCACGGCGGTTTCGCGCAGGGCTTGCAGGTCGGCTATCGCTGCGTCGAGGTCCTGCCGCTGGCGTTCCAGCGCGGCGAGCTGCCGGTCCGCAAGCTGAAGCCAGGCCTCCAGCTGCGGCCTCTCGCCCTTCTTGCCGTAGATAAGGAGCCACTGGCGGATCTCTTCCAGCGAAAAGCCGAAGCGGCGGCCGCGCAGGATCAGCTTCATACGGGCGATCTCGCGCGGGCCGTAGAAGCGGGCGCGGCCCTCGCGCTCTGGGGCCAGAAGCTCGATGTATTCGTAGTAGCGCAACGTGCGCGGGGTCACGTCGAACCGGGCGCACATCTCCTTGAAACTGAGGCGGGTCTCGGCCATGCGCAATCCTCCCGGTTGCAAAGCGTAAGGCCCCGCCCCGGCCTGCGCAACGGTTTCGCCGCGCTTTCCGGGGGTTGCCTTCGCCCGGTCGCGGCGGTTTGATGCGTGCCGAGGACCCCATGACCGACACCAGCGCCACCGCCCGCAATTTCATCAGCGCCCTGCCGCACAGTCATGCGCTGGGGATGCAGCTCGAGGCGATCGGCGCGGGGCAGGCGACGATCGCGATGCCCTACGATCCGGCGTTGGTGGGCGATCCGGAGACCGGCGTGATCCATGGCGGCGCCGTTTCGGCCCTGATGGACACGGCCTGCGGCGCGGCGGTGATGAGCCATCCGCAGGCCGGCATCTCGACCGCCACGCTGGACCTGCGCATCGACTACATGCGTCCCGCAACGCCGGGCCAGACCATCCGCACCAGGGCCGAATGCCACCATGTCACCCGGTCCGTCGCCTTCGTCCGCGCGGTGGCGACGGATGACGACGAAAGCCGCCCGGTGGCCATGGCGACCGGCGCCTTCACGGTGGAGCGCAAGGGATGAGGCCGCCGCCCGAGCCGGTCCACGTCGTCAAGCAGCGGCGGGAGGCGTTGCTGCGCTCGCTGGTCGAGGGGGTGCCCTACATCCGCTTCCTGGGCGTCCAGTTCGACCGGCGCGGCGACGAGCTGACCGCCGTCCTGCCCTTCAAGGACAGCCTGATCGGCAACCCGCGCCTGCCGGCGCTGCACGGAGGCGCGACGGCGGCCTTCCTGGAGATCGCGGCGATGATCGAGCTGTCCTGGAGCACGCTGTGGGAAGGGGTCGAGGCGGACGGCGCCCTGCCCGAGGGGCCGCTGCGGTTGCCCAAGACCATCGATTTCACGGTGGATTACCTGCGCTCGGGCCTGCCGCGCGACGCCTATGCGCGGGCGCGGGTGAACCGGTCGGGGCGGCGCTATGCCTCTGTCCATGTCGAGGCCTGGCAGGATAACCGCTCGCGGCTGTTCGCGCAGGCGACGGGCCATTTCCTGATGCCGCCGGCCGCGCCGAAATGAGCGACATCACCCACGGCCGCGTGCTGCGGATCGCCGGGCCGATCGTCCTGTCCAATGCCACCGTCCCCCTCCTGGGCGCGGTCGATACGGCGGTGATCGGCCAGCTGGGCGACCCGGCGAGCCTTGGCGCCGTGGGCATCGGCGCGGTGATCCTGGCGACGCTTTACTGGGCCTTCGGCTTCCTGCGCATGTCCACCTCTGGCCTGGCGGCACAGGCGCAGGGCGCGGGGGACATGGGCGAGCGGTCGGCGGTCCTGTTGCGCGCGCTGATCGTGGGTGTGGGGGCAGGGCTGGCGCTGGTCCTGGCGCAGGTGGCGCTGTTCGCGGGGGCCTTCTGGCTGGCGCCGGCCTCGGAGACGGTCGAGGGGCTGGCGCGCGACTATCTGGCCATCCGCATCTGGGGGGCGCCGGCGACCATCGCGCTTTATGCGCTGACCGGCTGGCTGGTCGGACTGGAGCGGACGCGGGCAGTCCTGGTGTTGCAGCTATGGCAGAACGGGCTGAACATCGTGCTGGACCTGTGGTTCGTCCTGGGCCTCGGCTGGGGGGTCGAGGGGGTGGCGCTGGCCACGCTGATCGCGGAGTGGACGGGGCTTGCCCTGGCGCTGTGGCTGGCGCGCGACGCCTTCGGGTCCGCCGTCCGCGCGGCGCTGGCGCGGCTGGGCGACCGGGTGGCGATCCGGCGCATGTTCTCGGCCAGCCGGGACATCATGGCGCGGACGGTGCTGTTGCAGCTGGCCTTCACCACCTTCGTCTTTCTGGGCGCGCGGTTCGGCGACGTGACGCTGGCCGCGAACCAGGTGCTGATGCAGTTCCTGGAGATCACCGCCTTCGCGCTGGACGGCTTCGCCTTCGCCGCCGAGGCGCTGGTCGGGCAGGCGGTGGGGGCGCGGTCGGTGGCCGACACCCGCGCGGCGGGGCGGATCACGATGCAATGGGGGTTCGGCGGCGCGGCGGCGCTGGCCGTGGTCTTTGCCCTGGCCGGGCCGGTCATCATCGACCTGATGACCACCTCGCCCGAGGTGCGCGAGGCCGCGCGGTCCTATCTGCCCTGGCTGGTCGCAGCGCCGCTGATCGGGGTCGCGGCCTGGATCTACGACGGGATCTTCATCGGCGCGCTGCTGACCGGGGACATGCTGCGGGCGATGCTGGTTTCGGTCGCCGTCTATGTGCTGGCGCTGGCCGTGCTTGTGCCATGGGCGGGGAATCACGGGCTCTGGGCCGCGCTGATGGTGATGAACGGGGCGCGGACGCTGGCGATGGGGCGGCTGTATCCCAAGGTCCTGGCCCTGCCCGCGCGGGCCTGAGCCGCCGCGTCAGCCCGCTTGAGGCTTGCCTTCCCCCCGGCCCGCCTGCCATGATCGCCCGCCAAAGGGGAGCATCATGCGGAAATTCCTCGTCGTGCTGGACGACAGTCGCGAGTGTCTGAATGCCATGCGGTTCGCCGCGCTGCGGGCGGCCCATACCGGGGGCGGAGTCACGATCCTGTCGGTCGTGCCGCCGGAAGAGTTCCAGACCTGGATGGGCGTGGCCGACCTGATGCGGGCCGAGGCGCGCGAGCGGATCGAGGCGCATTTCGAGGTCTTCGCCAAATGGATGCGCGACAAGCAGGGGGTGAACCCGGAGCTTGTGATCCGCGAGGGCGACCCGGTGAACGAGATCCTCGCCCTGGTCAAGGAAGACCCGGAGATCGGCGTCCTGGTCCTGGGCGCGGGCACCGACAAGGCGGGGCCGGGGCCGCTGGTCACCGCCATGTCGCGCAATTCCGGCAACCTGCCGGTGCCGATCACGATCGTTCCGGGCGACATGTCGAAGGAAAGGCTGGAGAGCATTACCTGACGCGCGTCGGCCCTCGCGCAGGACCCGGAGCCGATGCCGATCTGGATGTCCGGGCGGTTTGATGCCAGTCTGACAGGCAAACCGACCGGACGGACGGCCACTGTCGAAGGGCCGGTCAGCCATGACGACATCTTTTCGAGGGCGCCCGGAATGCTGGATCTGACGACTGCGGCCCGGAAGCCGGTGCTGGACGTTTCCGGCACCCGCTGCCAGGTCAGGGACAGCGAATGACTGCGCCGGACAAGCCCCCGCGCAGGACCGGGATCGCACATTTCCTGGCCGCTGCCGGCTATTCGCTGGGAGGCTTGCGGCGGCTGGCCCGGGAAAGCGCCTTCCGGCAGGAGGTGCTGTTCATCGCCGGGCTCCTGGTCATCTTCCTGGTCGCCGGGGCTTCGCCGGCCGAGATCGCGGGACTGCTGGCGCTGGGGCTGGCGCTGGTCGCGGTCGAGGCGCTGAACACGGCGATCGAGGTGCTGGTCGATCACCTCTCGCCCGGCTGGTCCGAGTGGGCGAAGGACGCGAAGGACCTGGGCTCGCTGGCAGTGGCCTGCACGATCGGGGCGACCGTGCTTTATGCGGGCATTGTGCTGGTCTTCTAGGCAGAGCCCCTTGCCTGACGCAGGCGCATGGCCGCCATGCGGAAGCGCACATTGGTTCGGCCGGGCTTCGGGACTAGATTGTGCGCCAAGGGAGGAGCCTCTGATCGAAAGGCTCATGCAATGTCCGTCGTTCTGTTCCCAAGCCGCAGCGCCCCGCCCTTTCCCGAAGTGGCAGCGCCATACTACCAGACCGACCGCGCTGCGGATCGGGTTGTCCGGCTGCGTTCGCTGACCGCCGTCGAGCAGATGTATGCCTACTGGGGTTCCGACCGGGCCTGAACCTTAGAACGGTTCCAGACTTGACCTTCGGGGCGGCAAGGCGCATATCCGACAGGAACAGTCGGAGACCGGAACAATGTTCATCCAGACCGAATCCACGCCGAACCCCGCGACGTTGAAGTTCCTGCCCGGGCAGACAGTTCTGGAGATCGGCACGGCCGATTTCCCAAGCGTCGAGGCGGCCGCAAAGTCGCCGCTTGCGCGGCGGATCTTCGCGGCGGGCGGTGTGACGGGCGTATTCTTCGGCACCGATTTCGTGACCGTGACCAAGGCCGACGATGTGGACTGGGCCCATATCAAGCCGCAGATACTGGGCGCGATCATGGAGCATTACCAGTCGGGCCAGCCGGCGATCGAGGGCGAGGGCGCCACCGGCGGCGGCCATGCCGAGCACACGGGCGAGGATGGCGACGTGGTGCGGCAGATCAAGGAATTGCTGGACACCCGCGTCCGCCCGGCGGTGGCGCAGGATGGCGGCGACATCACCTTCCACGGCTTCGACCGGGGCGTGGTCTACCTGCACATGCAGGGCGCCTGCGCGGGCTGCCCCTCCTCGACGCTCACGCTGAAGATGGGTATCGAGAACCTGCTGCGGCACTATATCCCGGAAGTGCTGGAAGTCCGGCCCGTCGCGGCCTGATCCCCTCGTGACGGCTCCTCGCTCCCCTTCGGTCGCTCATCGCGGGGCGGGCGGCGACGAGAAGGCGCAGCCGCACGAGAAGCTTCCCCTGCTGGCCTTCGATACCTCGGGTCCGCATTGCGCGGCGGCGCTGCTGCTCTCGGACCGGCTCATCCTGCGCGAAGAGCAGATGGCCACCGGCCAGGCCGAACGGCTGATCCCGCTGCTGGAGGAGGTGCTTGCCGAAGGCGGCATCGACTGGTCCGACCTCAAGGCACTGGCGGTCGGCACCGGGCCGGGCAATTTCACCGGGGTCCGCATCGCGGTGGCCGCCGCCCGGGGGATGTCGCTTGGCCTTGGCATCCCGGCGGTGGGCGTGACCCGGCTGGAGGCGCTGGCACATGGCTTGCCGCGCCCGCTGGTCGTCGTCGAGGACGCGCGGCGCGATCAGGTCTATGTCCAGCTTTTCCTGCCCGCAGGTCCGGGCCCCGCGCATCTGGCCGACCGCGTGGTCCCCGCCTGCGCGGCCACCGGCTCGGCGGCCGGTCCGAAGGCGCTGCCCCCGGCGATGCCTCTGATCGAGGCCGTTGCACGGATCGGTGCCGTCCGGGCCGGAACGCCGCAGCCCCGTCCCGCACCGTTCTACCTGCGCGGGGCCGACGCGGCGCCGCCCTCGGACCCGCCGCCGGTGATCCTCCCGTGACGCCCGAGACGCTGGCCGCGCTGCACGCCCGCAGTTTCCGCACCCCTCCGCCCTGGACGGCGGCCGATTTCGCCGGATTGCTGGCCGATCCGCTCTGCTTCCTGCTGGTCGAGGGCGACGCGGGCTTTCTCCTTGGTCGCGCGGTCGCGGACGAGGCCGAGCTTCTGACGCTTGCCGTCGCGCCGGAGGCCCGGCGCCTTGGTCTGGGGCGCAGGCTGGTGGCGCGGTTCCTGTATCAGGCGCGGCTGCGCGGGGCCGGGCGGGCCCTGCTGGAGGTGGCCGCGGACAACGCAGCGGCGATCGCGCTCTACGAATCGTCCGGGTTCCATCCGGCAGGCACGCGGAAGGGCTACTACCGGACCGACGGGGGGCAGCGGATCGACGCGCTGGTCATGGCCCGCGATCTGGGCCCCGTGCCGGGTCCCTAGCCGTTCCTGACCAAAGGGTCAGGTTTTTGCCGGTCTCACGCGAATCTGGCTTGACCCCCATCGGGGCTTTGTCGCTAATCATGCCGGACCCCGCCCGCGACCGGTGCTTCCGGCGGACTGGGCGGGCGAGTGTTGTATCAACCGGGAGAACACCCATGAGCCTTATGAAATCCCTTGCCGGGGCCAGCTGCGCAGTCGCCCTGATGGCGGGCGTCGCCACGGCCGAACCGGCGATCATCTTCGACCTGGGCGGCAAGTTCGACAAGTCCTTCAACGAGGCCGCGTTCAACGGGGCGGAGCGTTGGGCGAAGGAAACCGGTGGCACCTACAAGGAACTGGAGATGCAGGACGAGGCCCAGCGCGAGCAGGCGCTGCGCCGTCTGGCCGAATCCGGGGCGAACCCGGTTGTGATGACCGGCTTTGCCTTCGGCGACGTGCTGAACAAGGTCGCGCCAGACTTTCCGAACACCAAGTTCGCCATCGTGGACATGGTGGTTGAACAGCCGAACGTGAAATCGGTCGTGTTCAACGAACACGAAGGCTCCTACCTGGTCGGCATGATGGCTGCGCTGGCCTCGAAGACCGGCACGGTCGGCTTCATCGGCGGCATGGACATCCCGCTGATCCGCAAGTTCGGTTGCGGCTATGCCCAGGGCGTCAAGGCTGTGAACCCGGACGCAAAGGTTGTCATCAACATGACGGGCACCACTCCGGCCGCCTGGAACGACCCGGTGAAGGGCGCGGAGCTGGCCAAGGGCCAGAAGGCTCAGGGCGCCGACGTGATCTACGCGGCGGCGGGCGGCACCGGCGTGGGTGTCCTGCAGGCGGCGGCCGACGAGGGCATCCTCTCGATCGGCGTCGACTCGAACCAGAACTACCTGCACCCCGGCAAGGTGCTGACCTCGATGCTGAAGCGCGTGGACAACGCCGTCTACGAGGCCTTCAAGGAAGGCGAGAACCTGACCCCCGGCATCAACGTCATGGGTCTGGCCAACGATGGCGTGGGCTACGCGATGGACGAGAACAACGCCTCGCTGGTGACGCCCGAGATGCAGGCCAAGGTCGATGAGGCCGCGGCGAAGATCAAGTCGGGCGAGATCGTCGTACACGACTACATGTCGGACAACACCTGCCCGGCTGCGACGTTCTGATCCGGCCCGGGTCGATCTGACAGGTGCCGCGCCAAGCCCTTGGCGCGGCACATTTGCAAAGGGATGCCGCGAAAGTCGCGCAGACAAGCGGCGGGCACCCGGCGGAAACAGGGGGAAGACATGGCCAACCAGAGCGGGGCCGAAGCAGCCTATGCCATCGAGCTGAAGGGCATCTCCAAGGCCTTCGGTCCGGTCCAGGCGAACAAGGACATCAACATCGCCGTGCCGAAGGGCACGATCCATGGCATCATCGGCGAGAACGGCGCAGGCAAGTCCACGCTGATGTCGATCCTCTACGGCTTCTACAAGGCCGATGCGGGCCAGATCTTCGTCAACGGCCAGCTTACCCCGATCCCCGACAGCCAGAGCGCCATCCGCGCCGGCATCGGCATGGTCTTCCAGCACTTCAAGCTGGTGCAGAACTTCACGGTGCTGGAGAATATCATCCTCGGCGCCGAGGAAGGCCAGATGCTGAACACCTCGCTGACCAAGGCGCGGAAGGAACTGGAACGCCTCGCCCGCGACTATGACCTGGAGGTCGATCCCGATGCCCTGATCGAGGACCTGTCGGTGGGGCACCAGCAGCGGGTGGAGATCCTGAAGGCGCTCTACCGCCAGGCCGACATCCTGATCCTGGACGAACCCACGGGCGTCCTGACGCCGGACGAGGCCGACCACCTGTTCCGCATCCTGAAGGGGCTCAAGGAGCAGGGCAAGACGGTGATCCTGATCACCCACAAGCTGCGCGAGATCATGGAGGCCACGGACAACGTGAGCGTCATGCGGCGCGGGACGATGGTGGCCACGGTCAAGACTGCCGAGACATCGCCCGAGCAGCTGGCTGAGCTGATGGTGGGGCGCAAGGTGCTGCTGGAGGTCGACAAGGGCACGGCCAGGCCGGGTGAGGTGGTGCTGAAGGTCGAGGACCTGCGGGTGCGCGACGAACACAAGGTGGAACGCCTGAAAGGCATCAGCTTCGAGATCCGGGCAGGCGAGATCCTGGGGATCGCGGGCGTGGCCGGCAATGGCCAGTCCGAGCTTCTGGCAGCCCTGGGCGGGATGCAGGCCGCGACCGGCACGGCCACGCTGAAGGGGGCCCCCCTGCCCCTGTCCGGCGCCGGGTCCGATGGGCAAAGCCGCCGCAGATCCGGGATAGCCCATGTGCCGGAGGACCGGCATCACCATGGGCTGATCCTGGACTTCACCGCCTGGGAGAACGTGGCCTTCGGCTATTTCAACGATCCCAGATACCAGAAGAACGCCCTGTTCATGGACAATGACGCGATCCGCGCCGATACCGAAAGGAAGATGGCGAAGTTCGACGTGCGTCCGCCGATCCCGACCCTGGCTGCCAAGTCCTTCTCGGGCGGCAACCAGCAGAAGATCGTGGTGGCGCGCGAGATGGAACAGAACCCCGCGCTGCTGCTGATCGGCCAGCCCACGCGCGGCGTGGACATCGGCGCGATCGAGTTCATCCACAAGCAGATCATCGCGCTGCGCGACGCCGGAGCGGCGATCCTTCTGGTCAGCGTGGAGCTTGACGAGATCATGAGCCTTTCGGACCGCATCGCCGTCATGTTCGACGGCCGCATCATGGGCTTCCGCGACCCCGAAAAGACCGACGAGCGCGAGCTTGGCCTTTTGATGGCCGGGGTGACGGGAAAGGGGGAAGCGGCATGAGGATTGACCTGCCCCCCACCCCCATCCCCTCCCCACGAAGGGGGAGGGGAGGCGCGATGCCCGCAATGGCGTTCGTGGTGCCCGACGGATCGACCGGGCGCCTCCCTCCCCCCGCAGTGGGGAAGGGCTGGGATGGGGGGGCTTTCCCCGCAGGAAAACGGAGGGCCGCCTGATGGACCGCTTGCCACGCTGGGCCGATGTCGCCCTTGTCCCCTTCGTCTCTCTGACGCTGGCCGCCTTGATCTCGGCCCTGGTCATCATCGCCATCGGGCAGGACCCCTGGGAGGCGATCAAGGTGATGGTACAGGGGTCGGTGATGAACGCCTACGGCTGGGGCTATACGCTCTACTACGCCACCAGCTTCATGTTCACCGGGCTTGCGGTTACGGTGGCCTTCCACGCGGGCCTGTTCAACATCGGCGGCGAGGGACAGGCGCAGCTCGGCGGCCTGGGCGTGGCGCTGGTCTGCCTGTTCCTGCCCTGGCCGCACTGGACGCTGGCCCTTCTCGGGGCCTCGCTGGGTGCGGCGCTGTTCGGCGCGGCCTGGGCGGCGATCCCTGCCTACCTCCAGGCGAAACGCGGCAGCCACATCGTCATAACCACGATCATGTTCAACTACATCGCCGCCAGCCTGATGATCTTCATGCTGGTCGACGTGCTGCGCCCGCCGGGCAAGATGGACCCGGCCACGGCGAACTTCCCGCCGGAAACCCACCTGCCCAGCTTCAACGAGATCCCCGGCCTGAACCTGGTCTTCACCAGCGGAGTGCCGGCAAACGTCACCTTCTTCATCGCGCTGGCGATGGCGGTGGTGGTCTGGCTTCTGCTGTGGCGCACGCGGCTCGGCTACCAGATCCGCGCCTTCGGCAAGTCGGAACCCGCCGCCCGCTATGCCGGGATCAACCCGACGCGGATCATCATGATCACCATGCTGATCTCAGGCGGGCTTGCCGGCCTGATGGCGATCAACAACGTCATGGGCGAAGCGGAGCGGCTTCTGGGCAACTCGGCCTCCGGCGCGGGGTTCATCGGCATCGCGGTTGCGCTGATGGGGCGCAACCATCCGGTCGGCGTGGTGCTGGCTGCGCTCTTGTTCGGCTTCCTGTTCCAGGGCGGGGCCGAGCTGGGGCTCTGGACCAAGATCCCGATCGAGCTGCGGACCGTCGTGCAGGGTCTGGTGATCCTGTTCACCGGGGCACTCGACATGATGGTGCGGATGCTTCTGACCCGCATCTTCGCCCTCTTCCGCACCCGGAAACTGGAGGCCGCGTGATGGATTACGCAACGCTTCTGCAACTGCTCGACTCGACCCTGCGCCTGGCCACCCCCCTGCTGCTGGCCTGTCTCGCGGGCCTCTATTCGGAACGTTCGGGCGTCTTCGACATCGGGCTGGAAGGCAAGATGCTGGTGGCCGCCATGTGTGCCGGCGCGGTGGCCTTCTACACCGGGTCGGCCTGGGTCGGCGCGCTTGCGGGGATCGCCGGGTCGCTGGTCTTTGCTCTGATCCACGGCGTGACCTCGATCACCTTCCGCGGCAACCAGCTGATCGCGGGGGTGGCGCTGAACTTCCTGGCCTCGGGGATGACCGTCCTGGTCGCGCAATACCTGTTCGGCCAGGGCGGCCGCACGCCGCCGCTCGAGGGCGCGGCGCGCTTCAACCCGATCGATCTGCCCCTGTCCGAGACGCTGAAGGGCGTCCCCGTGATCGGCCCCTTCTACCACGAGGTCATCTCGGGCCATTCGATCCTGGTCTATGCCGCCTTCGCCATTGTCGCCCTGACCTGGTGGGTCCTGTACCGTACCCGCTATGGCCTGCGGCTGCGCGCGGTGGGCGAGAACCCGGCGGCGGTCGATACTGCGGGCGTCAGCGTCCCAGCGCTGCGGTTCTCGGCCGTCATGGTCACGGGCGTCCTGTGCGGCCTGGCGGGTGCCTACATGGCGACCGCCCTGCAGGCAGGTTTTGGGAAAGAGATGACGGCGGGGCGCGGCTACATCGCCCTTGCCGCGCTGATCTTCGCCAAGTGGCGCCCGATCCAGGCGATGTGGGCCTGCCTTCTGTTCGGCTTCTTCCAGGCGCTGGCCACGCGGCCGGACATCGTCGAGGGCATCGTGCAGGTGAAGATCCCGGTGTCCTTCATCGAGGCGCTGCCCTATGTGCTGACCGTCTTCGTCCTGGCAGGTTTCGTCGGCAAGGCGATTCCGCCCCGCGCGGGCGGCGAGCCCTATGTCAAGGAACGCTGATCCGCTTGCCCCTTGCCAAATACTCCACGGGGGTGCGGGGGTGTGAAACCCCCGCTCCGCCGCCAACCAGAAGGAACGCCCCTTGTCCGACGCCGAGACCCTTGCCCGCCTGATCCGTTCCCGCGCCGGCGACGCTCCGGTCGCGCTCGGCCTGATCCTCGGCTCGGGTCTGGGCCATCTTGCCCATGCCGTCGAGGGCGTGGCGATTCCCTATGCCGACCTGCCGGGCTTTCCGCATGTCGGGGTCTCGGGGCACAACCCGAACCTGCATGTCGGCACGCTGGAGGGCGTGCGCGTCGCCGTCTTCGGGGCGCGAGAACACTATTACGAAAACGGAAATCCCCGGGCGATGCTCTTGCCGCTTCAGGTGTTGCAGGCGCTCGGGGCAGAAAGCCTGATCCTGACCAATGCTGCCGGCTCCCTGCGCCAGGACATGCCGCCCGGCAGCGTCATGCTGCTGTCGGACCACATCAACCATTCCGGCATGAACCCGCTGATCGGGGAAAAGACCGATGCCCGCTTCGTGCCGATGACCGATGCGCATGACCCGGCCCTGCGCGCCGCATTGCGCGCGGCGGCCGCAGCGCAGGGGATCGACCTGCCAGAGGGCATCTACTGCTGGTATTCGGGCCCGTCCTTCGAGACCCCGGCCGAGATCCGCATGCTGAGACTGCTCGGCGGCGATGCGGTAGGGATGTCCACCGTGCCCGAGGTGATCCTGGCGCGGTTCCTCGGCCTCAGGGTGGCCGCCATATCGACGGTCACGAACATGGCGGCGGGCCTGTCGGACGAGAAGATCAGCCACGAGCACACCAAGGCCATGGCGCCCCTGGGTGCGGCAAAACTGGAACGGATCCTGAGGGAATTCCTGCGCTCACGGAATTGAGACGTCAGGGCGTTTGACATCCCCCGCAAAGCCGCGCAACCCTTTGAACATTCCGCCGCTTTGCCCCCGAATGGGCCGCTCTTGATGCAGCTTTACCTCCCGATCGCCGAGGTTTCGGTCAACGCCTTCCTCATCCTGGGTCTGGGCGGGATCGTGGGCTTCCTGTCGGGCATGTTCGGGGTGGGCGGGGGCTTCCTCATCACGCCGCTTCTCTTCTTCATCGGCGTCCCCCCTGCGGTGGCTGTGGCCACCGGGGCGAACCAGGTGGTCGCCTCGTCGATCTCGGGCGTCCTTGCGCAGCTGAGGCGCAAGGGCGTCGATTTCACCATGGGCACCGTCCTCCTGATCGGAGGCGTCATCGGCTCGGCCATCGGGGTCTGGATCTTCGCCTGGATGACGCGGCAAGGACAGATCGACCTCTTCGTCCAGCTGTCCTATGTCATCTTCCTGGGCCTCATCGGTGCGATGATGTTCCAGGAAAGCCTGCGCAGCCTCTTGCGCAACCGCAAGAGCGGCGGGACGACCGTGCGCCGAGCGCATGTCCATTCCTGGGCGCATGGCCTGCCCTTCAAGATCAAGTTCCGCGCCTCGGGGCTTTACATCAGCGTGATCCCGCCGCTCCTGATCGGGGTGGCGGTGGGGATCCTTTCGGCCGTCATGGGCGTGGGCGGCGGATTCATCCTTGTGCCGGCGATGATCTATCTTCTGGGCATGCCGACGAAGGTCGTGATCGGCACCTCGCTGTTCCAGATCATCTTCGTCACCGCCTTCACCACCGTCATGCATGCCGTCACCAGCCAGACGGTGGACATCATGCTGGCGCTTCTCCTGATCCTCGGCGGCGTGGTCGGGGCGCAGATCGGCACGCAGGTCGGCGTGCGGCTGAAGGCCGAACAACTCCGGATCCTCTTGTCGCTGCTGGTGCTGGCGGTGTCGATCCGCATCGCCTTCGATCTGCTGCTGACGCCGTCCGAGCTGTATTCGGTCGCCGGGGTGCTGCCGTGATCCGCGCGCTGGCCCTGTGTCTGGCGCTGGCGCTGCCCGCGGCGGCGCAGGAGGTGATCGTCGCCGGGCTGAGCCAGAACCGCGTCTCGATCACCGCCGATTTCGACGGGTCCGAGATCCTGATCTACGGCGCGGTCAAGCGCGATGCTCCGCCGCCGGAAGGCGCGCCGCTGGAGGTCATCGTCACGGTCGAAGGCCCCTCGACCGCTGTGGACGTGCGTCGCAAGGGGCGCGTTGCCGGGATCTGGGTCAACACCGCCTCGGTCAGAATCGACAGCGCGCCGAGCTTCTACGCGGTGGCCACCACCGGCCCCCTGCGGCACATTCTCTCGGACACGGACAACCTGCGCTACGGCATCTCGGTCGATCGGGTGATCCGCGCCATCGGCATAGCGGCCGAGGCAGACGGGTCGGGAGAGTTCGTCAAGGCGCTGATGCGTGTGCGGACCAGAGAAGGACGCTACCGACTGCTGGAAGGCAAGGTGGAGCTGACCGAGGACACGCTGTTCCGCACCGACATCATCCTGCCGTCGAACCTGACGGAGGGGGAATACAAGGTCCGGTTGTTCCTCTTGCGCGACAAGCGGGTGATCGCCACGCAGGATCGGGTGATCGGGGTGCGGAAGGAAGGGCTGGAGCGGTTCCTGTACAACCTGGCGCAGGAACGGCCGCTGATCTACGGTTTCCTGTCGTTGGTCCTGGCTGCCGTTGCCGGCTGGGGCGCCTCGGCCGCCTTCCGGCTGCTGCGGCCCTGACCGCGCGGATCCCCGCCCGGCTCCTCGTCCGATTTCGTCGGCTCGTCGCGGGCGAGGAGGGACGAAGTCACCGACGAGCAGTCAGCCGGGTCATTTCTTCCTGGCCAGTGCCGCCTCGAGCGCCGCGATACGCGCCTCCAGCGCCGCGTTCTCCTCGCGCGCCTTCTGCGCCATGGCGCGGGCGGCGTCGAACTCTTCGCGCGTCACGAAGTCGCGGTCGGCCATCCAGCGGTCGATCCAGCTCTTGAACGCCGTCTCGGCCTCGGTCTTGGCACCCTGGGCCACGCCCATCGCGTTGGTCATGAGCTGGCTCATGTCGTCGAGGAACTTGTTGCGGGTCTGCATGGGCCGTCTCCTCTGCTTTCGCCCTATATGGCCCCGCCCGTCCGGCAGGGCAAGCCACAGCACACGGGGCGCGCGGTTGACATCCCGCGCCCCGCCCGCGACAAGCGGACCGGCACAGACGAGGGCCTCATGATCCCCTTCCCCGACATATCTCCCAACCTGTTCGAGATCGAGATCTTCGGCATCACCCTGGCCCTGCGCTGGTATGCGCTGGCCTATATCGCGGGCATCCTGTTCGGATGGTGGATCGTGCTGCGCGCCATCCGCAATCCGGGGCTCTGGTCAGAAGCCGCCCCGATGACCGCCGAACAGGTCGAGCGCCTGCTCACCTGGATCATCCTGGGCGTGATCCTGGGCGGGCGGCTGGGCTATGTGCTGTTCTACGACCTGCCGACCTATCTGGCCGATCCGTTGCAGATCGTGAAGGTCTGGGAGGGCGGCATGTCCTTCCACGGCGGCTTCCTTGGCGTCGTCGTCGCAGCCCTGTGGTTCGGCAGGCGCGAGAAGATCCCGCTTCTTTCGCTGGGCGATCTGATGGCGCTGGCGACTCCGGTCGGGCTGATGCTGGGCAGGCTGGCCAACTTCGTGAATGCCGAACTCTGGGGGCGTCCGACCAGCCTGCCCTGGGGTGTGATCTTCCCCGGCGATGCGGCGCAATATTGCCCGGAGGTCGAGGGCCTCTGCGCCCGCCACCCGAGCCAGCTGTACCAGGCGGGGCTGGAGGGGCTGCTGCTGGCGCTGGTCCTGTTCTGGCTGGCCTTCCGTGCGGGTGGGCTGAAGCGGCCGGGTCTGGTGATGGGGGTGTTCCTGACCGGCTACGGTCTGGCGCGCTTTGTGGTAGAGTTCGTGCGCCAGCCCGATGCGCAGTTCGTCAGCGAGGGCAATCCGATCGGCTGGGCCATCCAGTTCGGCGGCTGGGGCCTGACCATGGGCCAGCTTCTGTCGCTGCCGATGATCGCCGTGGGCCTCTGGTTCGCCTTGCGCGCCCGCAGGTCATGACCCCGCTTGCCCGCCTGATCGCCGAGCGCATCCGAGAGACCGGGCCGATCAGCATCGCCGACTACATGGCCGAATGCCTGCTGCATCCGGTGCATGGCTATTACACCACGCGCGAGCCCTTCGGCGCGGCGGGCGACTTCACCACCGCACCCGAGATCAGCCAGATGTTCGGCGAACTCTTCGGCCTTGCCCTGGCGCAGGCCTGGGTGGACCGTGGGGCGCCCGACCCCTTCATCCTGGCCGAGCCCGGCCCCGGCCGGGGCACGCTGATGGCCGATGTGCTGCGCGCGACGCGCGGCGTGCCCGGCTTTCACGCCGCCCTGCGCCTGGTGCTGGTCGAGGCCTCGCCCCGGCTGCGCGCCCTGCAGGCCGAGCGGCTGGCCGACCACCGCCCGCAGTGGGTGGATCGGATCGAGGATCTGCCCGAAGGCCCGCTGTTCCTGATCGGCAACGAATTCCTCGACGCGCTGCCCATCCGGCAGTTCCTCCGCAGCCCCGAGGGATGGCGCGAGCGGCTGGTGGGCCTCATCGACGGGGCGCTGGCCTTCGGCCTGTCCGCGCCCCTGCCGGAGGTGCCCGACACCCCCGCCTTCCGCCACGCCGCAGAAGGTGCGCTGGTCGAGGACAACCTTCCCGCCCGGCTGGCCGTGGCCGAGGTCGCGCGCCGCATCGCACGCCACGGCGGGCTGGCCTGCTGGATCGACTACGGCGGCTGGAGGTCGCAGGGCGACACGCTCCAGGCGCTGCGCCACCATGCCTTCGACGATCCCCTGGCCCATCCGGGAGAGGCGGACCTGACCGCCCATGTCGATTTCGAGCCCCTGGCCGCGCTGGCCCCGGCCTGGGCATACGACACGCAAGGCGCGGTGCTGCGCCGGCTGGGCATCGATGCAAGGGCGGACCGCCTGGCGCAGGGGCTGACGGGGGCGCGGCTTGACAGCCACCGTGCCGCACATCGCCGCTTGACCGATCCGGCGGAAATGGGTTCGTTGTTCAAGGTGCTGGCCGTCACCTCGGCCGGTGCCCCGCCGCCCCCCGGATTCGCCTGATGCCCTCGACCCTGGAAATCATCACCTCGGACGCGCTGGCAGCCCGCCATGGCTTCTTCACGCGCAAGGGCGGGGCGTCCTCGGGCATCTTCGCCGGGCTGAATTGCGGCACCGGCTCCTCGGACCAGACCGAGATCGTCGCGATCAACCGCGCCCGGGTGGCCGAGGCGATGGGCCTTGGCCCGGAGGCGCTGGTCACCGTGCACCAGGTCCATTCCGCCCGCGCCCTGCCCGTGACCGGCCCGTTGTCGATCCGCCCCGAGGCTGATGCCATGGTCACGGCCACGCCGGGCGTCCTTCTGGCGGTGCTGACGGCCGACTGCCAGCCGGTGCTGTTCGAGGACCCCGAGGCGCGGGTGATCGGCGCCGCCCATGCCGGCTGGCGCGGGTCGGTCGATGGCGTGCTGGAAGCGACGATCGAGGCGATGGAGGCCCTCGGCGCCCGCCGGTCGCGGATCAACGCCGTCATCGGCCCGACAATCAGCCAGGCGGCCTACGAGGTCGGCCCGGAATTCTTCGACCGCTTCCGCGCCGAGGACGAGGACAGCACTCGGTTCTTCGCCAACGGCCCGGGCGACCGGCTTTTGTTCGACCTGCCGGGCTATGGCCTTTACCGGCTGCGCGAAGCCGGGGTCGGCCATGCGGAATGGACCGGCCATTGCACCTACCGCGACCCCGAGCGTTTCTACTCCTTCCGTCGCACGACCCATTCGGGTGAGGCGGATTACGGGCGGCTGATCTCGACAATACGGCTATGATACGGCGAAAAGGGGCATGAAAATGCTCTGATTGCTGCAAGGTTCTTCCCAAACCCTGCCGCAATCTCGGGTCAGCCTGCCCGCAAGGGTTGAATTTCGCCGGGACAAGAGATGATCATCCAGATGAAGACCAAACGCCGCTGGATCCTGTCGATCCTGGAAACGGTCGGCGACGGGACCGACAGCCGTGTGGTGGCGCGCGCCAAGGTGCGCCAGACTTCGGGCCGGACCGTGACGTCGGGGCAGAAGGGTTTCGCGATGCGGCTGAAGTCGGCAACCCGGCAGGTCAGCGACGCCGCGCGCTAGCCGTCAGGCGTTCCTGGCCAGCCGCGCCTCGAGGACATCGAAGGGCAGGCCGGGTTCGTCCTTGGCGCAGCGGATCACCAGGCTGGTCTTGACGTTGGCCACATGATCCGCGCGCAGCAGCTCTTCGGTCAGGAAGCTCTGGAAGGTGGACAGATCCGGCGAGACGCATTTCAGGATGAAGTCGATCTCGCCGTTCAGCATGTGACATTCGCGGACCAGCGGCCATGCCCGGCACCGCGCCTCGAAGGCGGCGAGGTCGGCCTCGGCCTGCGAGTTCAGGCGCACCATGGCAAAGACCTGCACCTCGAAACCCAGTTCCCGCGCATTGATGTCGGCGTGATAGCCTCGGATGTAGCCCTGCTCTTCCAGCCCGCGGACGCGGCGCAGGCAGGGCGGCGCGGAAATGCCGACGCGGCTGGCAAGCTCCACGTTCGTCATCCGGCCGTCCGCCTGAAGTTCCGCCAGGATCTGACGGTCGATGGGATCCAGCTTGTGCGCGACCATGGTGCCTCCGTTCCATGACTTACTTACGCGCCGGGCATCGGTTGCGCAATATTATTTCAACATTGCGCAAGATTGCGATGCATGCATCCTCGGCAAGGCGGCCATGCGGGGGCTTTCGGCGCGGACTGCTGATGGATATATCGGGATACTGATATGGGGATCCTGATTTCCGGGGGACAGCATGGGCGAGACGCGGCACACCAAGGTTCTGATCATCGGCTCGGGCCCGGCCGGATACACCGCCGCGGTCTATTCGGCCCGCGCCATGCTGGAGCCGATCCTGATCCAGGGCCTGCAACCCGGCGGGCAGCTGACCATCACGACCGAGGTCGAGAACTGGCCCGGGGATCACTCGGTGCAGGGGCCGGACCTGATGATGCGGATGGAAGAGCACGCAAAGGCGATGGGAGCTGAGGTGATCGCGGACTACATCACGTCGCTCGACCTGTCGAAGCGGCCCTTCGTGGCGACAGCGGACAGCGGGACAATCTACACGGCGGATGCGGTGATCCTCGCCACGGGGGCGCAGGCGAAGTGGCTGGGACTGCCGAGCGAGGAGAAGTTCAAGGGTTTCGGCGTGTCGGCCTGCGCGACCTGCGACGGGTTCTTCTATCGCGGCAAGCAGGTCGTGGTGATCGGGGGCGGCAATACCGCCGTCGAGGAGGCGCTGTTCCTGACCAACTTCGCGTCGAAGGTGACCGTGATCCACCGCCGCGACAGTTTCCGGGCCGAGAAGATCATGCAGGAGCGCCTGTTCAGGAACCCGAAGATCGAGGTGGTCTGGGATACCGAGGTGGTCGAGATCCTGGGCACCGAGGCACCCCTGAGCGTGACGGGCGTGCGGGTGCGGAACGTGAAGACGGGGTCGGAGGGGGTGATCCCCTGCGACGGGTTCTTCGTGGCGATCGGGCACGCGCCGGCGTCGGAGCTGGTGAAGGATCAGTTGCCCTTGCATTCGGGGGGCTATGTGGTGGTCGAACCCGGCTCGACCCGGACCGCGATCCCGGGGGTCTTCGCGGCGGGGGACCTGACGGACCACGTCTATCGGCAGGCGGTGACCAGCGCCGGGATGGGCTGCATGGCGGCCCTGGATGCCGAGAAGTTCCTGGCGGGGCATTGAGCCAGACCTGCCTGGACAGGTTTTCGGCCCCGTGGAAATCTAGGGATTGGCCGCGGGTATTCAGGATCTCCTGACACTCGGCACGTCGTGCGCCTGCGGCTTCTCCTCGCAGGGGACGAGCGCATCGCGCGGCTAGCGCCGGACCTTTTCCGCCACGAAGGACGCCAGCGCCTGCACGGCCGCGGGCGCGCGAGGACGGGTCAGGAGCGCGATCTCGGCCTCGGCCAGAGGGGGGAAGCCGTCCTGCACCACCAGGCCCGGAGGCACCATCGCCTGGGGCATCACCGTCGCACCGAGGCCCGCCCGGACCGCCGCGACGGCCCCCGCGAAGGAGGGCGAGGTGTAGACGCCGAGCCAGGCCAGACCCGCTGCCTCCAGCGCCCCCGTGGCGCGCGCGCGATAGACGCAGGGCGCCGGGCTGAGGACCAGGGGCACGGGCCGCAGACCGGCGTCGAAGCCGGGTGATGAGACCCAGACCAGCCGTTCCCGCCACAGTGCACGTGAGCCGGGATAGGGTCGGCCCGGATCCTGCTTGACCACGATCAGGTCCTGCTCGCCCGCCTCGAACTCGGCGATCAGCGGCAGGGTCAGCTGGCAGGTGACGTGCAGCTCGACCGCCGGGTGGGCGGCGGCAAAGACGCCCAGGATCTCGGGAAGGTAGAAACTGGCAAAGTCCTCGGGGCTGCCGAAGCGCACCAGACCGGCAAGGTCGGGCGCGCGGAACCGGGCGAGCATCGCGTCGGCCTGCGCCACCATGGCGCGGGCATCGGGCAGAAGCCTTTCGCCCTCCGGCGTCAGCGCGACATTGCGGGTGTCGCGGGCAAGGAGCCGGACGCCCAGCGCCGCCTCCAGCCTGGCCAGTTGACCCGAGACGGCCGATTGCGACCGCCCGACCCGGCCCGCCGTGCGGCTGAAACTGCGCGTCTCGGCAAGGCTGACGAAGGTGCGCAGAAGCTGGGTATCAACGTCGTGCATCGCAATCCAATCTGTCAGACCGATCAGTCATATCTGAATTTTCCGTTTCTCTTTTCAATAGCCGCAGCGCAGAAACCTGGCGCCTGAAACCCTGGAGACAGTCATGGATACCGCTGTTCTGATCGAGAACCTGATCTCGCCCATCACCCTGGCCTTCCTGCTGGGGATCCTCGCCACCCTGATCCGGTCGGACCTGGAGATCCCCGAGCCGGTGATCCGCATCTTTGCGATCTTCCTTCTGTTCTCCATTGGCCTGCAGGGCGGGCGCGAGCTGGCGAGTTCGGACCTGTCAGGGATCGGACCGGCGGTTCTGGTCACGCTGGCGATCGTGCTGGGCGTGCCCGGCCTTGCCTATCTGGTGGCCCGGCTGGGGCTGGGGCTGGACATCCGCAACGCGGCGGGTGTGGCGGCGCTATACGGATCCGTTTCGTCGGTCACCTTTCTGGTGGCGCGGAGCTACAGCGAAAGCATGGGCTACCCGATGGAGGGGTTCATCACCGGGCTGGTGGCGCTGATGGAACTGGGGATCCTGGTGGCGCTGTTCTACGGCCGGCTGGCGCTGGCCCGGGCCGAAGGGGCAAGCGGCGCGCCGCTGTCGGCGATCCTGCTGGAGACGCTGCGGGGTCGGGGGCTGCTTCTGCTGGGCGGCGGGATGGTGATCGGCGCGGCCATCGGCGAGAAGAACTTCGCCAAGATCGAGCCGTTCTTCGTCGACCTGTTCCGGGGCGTTCTGGTGCTGTTCATCCTGGAAATGGGGATGACCGCCGCACGGCAGCTGAAGGATTTCGCGAATGTCGGGGGCCGGATGGTGGTGTTCGGCCTGGTGATGCCGCTGGTCCACGGGTTCATCGTCACCGGCCTGGCCACGACGGCGGGGCTGTCGGTGGGATCGGTCTTCGTGCTGGGCGCGGTGGCGGCTTCGGCGAGTTACATCGACGCCCCCGCCGCAGTGCGCGCGACCTTCCCCGAGGCGAACCCGGGGATCTACCTGACGGCATCCCTGGGGATCACCTTTCCGTTCATGCTCCTGGCCGGGATCCCGATCATCTACCAGATGGCGGTGTTCTGGGCCTGACCCAAGGGGCGGCGGCGGCACGGGACACGGCGGGTCAGCGCAGCCGCATCCCCTCCTTGTCGAAGAGCATGGCATCGCGGGCGTCGAAGCTGATTCCGACCATCGCACCGGGTTCCAGACTGACCTGGTCGTGGCGTTCGACGATCAGTTTCTCGCCCGAGGGCGCGGTGAGGTGGACGTAGCTCACGCCGCCAAGCGCCTCGGTCAGTTCCACCCGGTGCGTGTCGCCGGGGCCGATCTTCAGGTGCTGCGGGCGGAGGCCCACGGTCACCTCTGCCCCCGCAGCCGGCAGCGCAACCGAGGTCGCGACCGAGCCGGCAAGGCCCCTGGCGGCGACTGAACCGGCCCCGGCCACGCCGGCCACGAAGTTCATCGACGGACTGCCGATGAAGCCCGCGACGAAGCGGTTGTCGGGGTTGTTGTAGAGGTCCAGCGGCTTGCCGACCTGCTCGATCCGGCCCGACCGCAGCACGACGATCTTGTCGGCCAGCGTCATCGCCTCGACCTGGTCGTGCGTCACATAGATCATCGTCGCGCCGATCTCGCGGTGCAGCCTTGCGATCTCCACCCGCATCTCCACCCGCAACTCGGCGTCGAGGTTCGAGAGTGGTTCGTCGAACAGGAACACCTCCGGCCCCCGCACGATGGCCCGCCCGATGGCGACGCGCTGGCGCTGGCCGCCCGACAGGGCCTTGGGCTTGCGTTCGAGAAGCGGCTCCAGCTTCAGGATGCGGGCGGCCTCGGCCACCTTGCGCTCGATCTCGGCCCTGGGATGGCCGGTCATCTTCAGCCCGAAGCCCATGTTTTCCGCCACGGTCATGTGGGGATAAAGCGCGTAGGTCTGGAACACCATCGCCACCCCGCGCTCGCTGGGGTCGATGTAGGTCACGTCCTTCGCGCCGATGCGGATGGCACCGGAACTGGTCTCTTCCAGCCCCGCGATCATCCGCAAGAGCGTCGATTTCCCGCAGCCCGAGGGGCCGACGAAGACGCAGAACTCTCCGTCGTCCACCGTCAGGTCGACCCCGTGGATCACCTGCACATCGCCAAAGCGCTTGACGACCTTTTCCAGCGTCACTCCCGTCATGGGTTTCCTCCCCCCGGTTAAACCTGTTCCGGAAAGCGCCAGCTTTCCGCTTCGGCGGCGATCTTCGCCGCGATGTCCTTTATCATCGGCGCCTGGGCGCCCAGTTCCTCCAGAGTCGTCCGCGCCGTGGTCGAGGTGACCGACAAGGCCCCCATCACCCTTCCCCCGCGCGAGAGAATCGGCACTGCGCAGCAGATGATTCCCGCCTCGTGCTCTTCCCGGTCCCAGGCGTGGCCGCGTTGGCGAATCGCTTCCAGTTCCTTCAGCAATTCCTCGCGGCTGGCCAGCGTCTGCGGGGTGAAGCGGTGGAAGGACTGGCGGGCAAGCGCCGCCTCCAGCGCCTCGGGCGGCAGCCAGGCGAGCATCGCCTTGCCGACGCCGGTGCAGTAGGCGGGGCCGACCTTTCCGGCCTGGGCGAACATCTCGACCGGCTTCGCGGCATTGCGCTTGTCGACATAGAGGACCTGGCCGAGGTCCATCTGGGCGAGATGGATCGTCTCGCCGGTTTTCGCCGCCAGTTCATCAAGATAGGGCCGCGCGATGGGCGCGAGCGAGGATTGCGACCAGGCCGCATGGGCCAGCCGCACGAGGCGGACGCCCAGCGCATAGGTGCCGGTGTCGGGGTCGAGCGTCAGCATGCCCTGATGCGTCAGGGTCTGCAGAAGCCGGTAGAGCGTGGCCTTGGGATAGGCGGACTGGGACAGCAGATCGGAAAAGCGCACGGGGCGGCCGTGGCTGGCCACCATGTCCAGGACATCCAGCGCCTTGCCCACCGTGCCGTCGGCATGTCCCTCTGCGCCCATCGCCCCTCCCGCAACGTCGTTGTTGACAGCCTAGACGATAGCGCACATAGTTTTCAATATTCAAGACTAAGTTTCAAATAGTGAAACCAAACGGGAGGAAACCATGGTTCACAAACTGACGGGCGCGCTTGCGCTCGGGGCGGTGTTGATGCTGTCCACTTCGGCCTTCGCGCAGGACAAGCGCGTCGTCACCTGGAACGCGGACTACGACCCGATTCCGCTGGCCGCCGCCGAAGCCCTGATCGCCGATTTCGAGGCCGCGAACCCCGACATCGACATCCAGATGACCAACTTCGACCACGAGGCCTACAAGAACGCGATCCGCAACTTCCTGACCGCGGACCCGCCGGACCTGGCCAACTGGTATGCCGCGAACCGGATGCGTCCCTTCGTCGAGGCGGGCCTGTTCGCCGACATCACCGACGTGTGGGAAGCCAACGGGCTGAAGGACGCGCTCGCCTCTTCCGTGCCGTCGGCCTCGATCGACGGCAAGTTCTATGCCATCCCCTACACCTACTATCAGTGGGGCATCTACTACAACCGCGACGCCTACAAGGCGGCGGGTGTCGAGGTTCCGGGGCCGGAAGGCTTGACCTGGGATCAGTTCCTGGCCAACTGCGAGAAGTTCAAGGCCGCGGGCATCGACTGCGTGACGACGGGCTCGTCGGCGCTGTGGCCGGTGGCGGGCATCTTCGACTATGTCTCGATGCGCACCAACGGCTACCAGTTCCACTCTGACCTCGCCGCCGGCAAGATCTCGTGGACCTCGCCGGAAGTGGCGGCGGTGTTCGAGAACTTCGGCAAGCTGCAACCCTTCGTCACCGCGAACCATGCCGCGATCGACTGGCAGGACGCGGCGGCGCTGCTGGTGCAGGGCAAGGCCGCGAACTACGTCATGGGCAACTTCGCCGTCGGCGTCTTCAAGGAAGGCGGGATGACGAACGACAACCTCGGCTTCATGGTGTTCCCGGAAATCACCCCCGGCATCCCGCGCGCCGAGGAAGCGCCGACCGACACGATCCACCTGACCTCGGGCGCGAAGAACCCCGAGGATGCGAAGAAGTTCCTGGCCTTCATGGCCTCGGCCGAAGCGCAGACAAAGTGGAACGCGGCGGTAGGGCAACTCCCCACCAACAAGAACGCCTCGGTCGATGCGGCCGATCCGTTCCTGACCGCCGGCTTCCAGGCGCTGTCCACCGCGACGGGCGGCATCGCCCAGTTCTGGGACCGCGACGCGGATGCCGAATATGCCAAGGTCGGCATGGAAGGCTTCCAGCAGTTCCTGGTGCAGCCCGACCAGCTTCCGGCGATCCTTGACCGCCTGGAGCAGACCCGTCTGCGGCTTTATCCGCAGTGATCTGACGACCTGGGCGCCTCCCGATCCGGGGGGCGCCCTTCCGAGTCCGGGGGGAGAGATGGCCGAAGCCGCCGCCAAGACCGCTCCGAGGCGCTGGAGCCAGAGGAGCATCGCGCCCTGGCTGTTTCTGGCGCCGGGGCTGATCATGTTCACGATCTACGTGCTCTGGCCCATCGTGGAAAGCGTGACGCTGTCCTTCTACGACTGGAACGGGCTTTACGACCGCGACGGCAACTTCACCGGACGCTTCCTCGGCATGGGGAACTACCGGGAGCTGATGACCGACCCGGCCTTCACCGTCAGCCTTTGGAACAACCTGAAATGGCTGGTCCTGTACATGCTTGCGCTTCCCGCCGGGCTCTTCATCGCGATCTTCCTGAACCAGACGGTCCGGGGCATCCGCATCTACAAGTCCCTGTTCTTCTTCCCCTTCGTCATCAGCCAGGTCGTCGTCGGCCTGATCTTCAGCTGGTTCTACGCGCCGAACTTCGGGCTGTTCTACAAGCTGATCGAATCCATCACCGGACAGGGCGTCGCCGTGCTGGCCGACCCGACCCTGGTGACCTACGGCATCATCGCCGCCGGCCTCTGGCCTCAGATTGCCTATGTGATGATCCTCTACCTGACCGGCCTGAACAACGTCGCCCCCGACCAGATCGAGGCGGCACGGCTGGACGGGGCGAAGGGCTGGCGGATGCTGTGGTATGTCGTCCTGCCTCAGCTGCGCCCGGCCACCTTCATCGCGGTCATCGTTACGGTGATCGGCGCGCTGCGGTCCTTCGACCTGGTGTCGATCATGACCAACGGCGGGCCGTTCGGGTCGTCCCGCGTGCTGTCCTACTACATGTTCGAGATGGCGCTTGGCGAATACGGCTTCCGCATGGGCTATGGCGCGGCCATCGCCGTCGTCCTTTTCGCCATCATGATGGTCTTCATTTCGGGCTTCATCTGGAAGATGTGGCGCGACGAGAGGGAGCGCTGAGATGTTTCCGCGTCCGATCCAGAAATCCTCGACCGCCGCGCAGTGGATCTACACCATCGCGCTGCCCGTGGCGCTGCTGATCTGGCTCTTCCCGCTGCTTGGCGTGGCGCTGACCTCGGTCCGCCCGGCCTCGGACCTGGCGCAGGGGAACTACTTCGGGATGCCCTCGGGAATTGCCTGGGAGAATTATAAGTTCATCTTCACCCAGACGCCCATCGGGCAGTACATGATCAACTCGCTGTGGGTGACGATCCCCACGGTCATCGGCGCGGTCGGCCTGTCGCTGATGACCGGCTTTGCGCTGGCGGTCTACGGGTTCCGGGCGAACCTGCTGGTGTTCTTCCTGTTCGTCGCGGGCAACTTCGTGCCCTTCCAGATCCTGATGGTCCCGGTCCGCGACATGACACTGAACCTCGGCATGTATGACACATGGTATGGCCTGGCGCTGTTCCACATCGCCTTCCAGACCGGGTTCTGCACGCTGTTCATGCGCAACTTCATCAAGGCCCTGCCCTTCGAGCTGATCGAGGCTGCCCGGGTGGAAGGCGTCAGCGAGTGGCGCATCTTCGCCTACATCGTGCTGCCCCTGATGCGCCCGGCCATCGCGGCGCTGTCGGTACTGGTCTTTACCTTCATCTGGAACGACTTCTTCTGGGCCACCGTGCTGACACAGGGCGTCGACAGCCAGCCGATCACCGCCGGCCTGTCCAGCCTCAACGGCCAGTGGATCGCCCAGTGGCATCTGGTCAGTGCCGGATCCATCCTTGCCGCCCTGCCACCGGTCGTGATGTTCTTCCTGATGCAGAAGCACTTCATCGCCGGTCTGACCCTTGGGGCGGTGAAATGACGGTCGGGACGTGCGGCGGGAACAAGCCGCTGGAAGCATGAGGACAGGACCAGCGCGATGATCTTCGAGGATCTGAAGGGTCAATCCGTTTTCATCACCGGGGGCGGCGCAGGCATCGGCGCGGCGCTGACCGAGGCCTTCCTGCGCCAGGGGGCGAAGGTCGCCTTCTGCCAGCGGTCCGACGCCACGGCCTTCTGCGACCGGATGGAGGCCGCCACCGGCAACCGCCCGCTGTTCCTGCCCTGCGACATCTCGCTGACCGACCAGTTGCAGCTGACGCTGGACACCGCCGCCAAGGCGCATGGGCCGATAACGGTCCTGGTCAACAACGCGGCGAACGATACGCGGCACGAGACGCTGAAGACCGACCAGGCCTTCTGGGACTGGTCGATGGCGGTGAACCTGCGGTCCTATTTCTTCGCCTGCCAGCAGGTCATCCCCGGCATGAAGGCCGCGGGCGGGGGGTCGATCATCAACTTCTCCTCGATCAGCTTCATGATGGCCGACACGGGCTATGCCGCCTACATCACCGCCAATGCCGGGATCGTCGGCCTTACCCGGACGCTCGCGCGCGAGTTCGGGCCGGACCGTATCCGCGTCAACGCCATCGCCCCCGGCTGGGTGCTGACCGAGCGGCAGAAGGAGCTATGGGTCACGCCCGAGGCCCTGTCGGCCCACCTGGCCCGCCAGTGCCTGCCCGACCCGATCCAGCCCGAGGACATGGCGGGGACCGTGCTGTTCCTGGCCTCGAACGCCTCGCGCATGATGACCTCGCAGACCCTGATCCTGGACGGAGGCTATATCTCCTCATGACCGCCCTCTCTCCCGCCTGGATCGCAGTGGACTGGGGCACCTCGAACCTGCGCGCCTTCGCGATGGGCGCGCATGGCCGGGTGCTGGCCGAGGCCAGTTCGGACGAGGGAATGGGCAAGCTGAGCCGCGAGGGGTTCGAGCCGGCGCTTCTGCGGCTGATCGGGGCCTGGCTGGACGACCGGCCCCCGGTGGTGGCCTGCGGCATGGTGGGCAGCCGGCAGGGCTGGTGCGAGGCACCCTATCGCGCGGTGCCCTGCACGCCGCTGGACCATGCGGCACTGGTCAAGGCTCCGACGACCGATCCGCGCCTGACGGTCTGGATCGCGCCGGGGCTGAAACAGGCGCAACCCGCCGACGTGATGCGCGGCGAGGAGACGCAGATCGCCGGCGCCTTGCGGCTGATGCCGGGCTATGACGGGGTGATCTGCCTGCCCGGCACCCATTCGAAATGGGTCCATGTCAGCGCGGGCGAGGTGGTCAGCTTCCAGACCTGCATGACCGGGGAACTGTTCGCGCTGCTGTCCGGCGCCTCGGTCCTGCGCCACGGCATGCAGACCGAGGGCTGGGACGACGCGGCCTTCGACTCTGCCGTGTCCGAGGCGATCTCGCGTCCCGAGCGGATTGCCGCACGATTGTTCACGATCCGCGCCGAGGGCCTGATCGCGGGGCTGGCGCCGGATGCCGCGCGGTCCCGGCTGTCGGGTCTTCTGATCGCCACCGAGCTTGCCGCCGCCCGGCCCTACTGGCTGGGCCAGCGGGTGACGCTGGTCGGGGCCGAACGCATCTCCATGGCCTATGCCCGCGCGCTGGCCGCGCAGGGCGTAGAGGCGAAGCGGCTGTCCGCAACCGACTGCACGCTGGCAGGCCTTTCGCTGCTGGCGCCCGAAAAGGTATCCGACCGATGAGCCACCGAAACCTGATTGCCATCCTGCGCGGGATCACCCCGGAAGAGGCCGCCGCGGCCGCACGCGCCCTGGTGGCCGCCGGGATCACCAGGATCGAGGTGCCGCTGAACTCGCCCGACCCCTTCGCCTCGATCGCCGCCATGGCAGCGGCGGTGCCGGGGGCCGAGATCGGCGCCGGCACGGTGCTGACGGTCGCCGAGGTCGCCCGGGTCAGGGCGGCGGGCGGGACGCTGGTCGTCTCGCCGAACTGCGACCCCGAGGTGATCGCCGCCACCCGCGCCGCCGGCATGGCCAGCTGGCCGGGCGTGATGACGCCAACCGAATGTTTCGCCGCGATCAGGGCGGGGGCGACGGGGCTGAAGCTGTTCCCCGGCAGCCTGATCGGCCCCGAGGGGCTGAAGGCGCTGCGGGCGGTGCTGCCGAAGGGACTGCCGGTCTATGCCGTGGGCGGGGCCGGTCCCGCGAACTTCGCCGACTGGGCCAGGGCCGGGGCGGACGGTTTCGGCATCGGCACCGCGCTTTACACGCCGGGCCTGGCTCTGGACGAAATCGCCACGCGGGCCGCGCGGATCGTGGCCGCCTATGACGAGGTCTTCCGATGATCTTCGACGCCCGCCCCTGCGAACTGGGCGAAGGCGCCTTCTGGCACCCGGTTCATGAACGCCTGTTCTGGTTCGACATCCTGAACCGGACCTTGCACAGTCAGGAACAGTCCTGGACCTTTCCGCACATGGTCTCGGCCGCGGGCTGGCTGGATGCCGGGCATCTCGTGATCGCCTCGGAGATCGGGTTGTTGCGCTTCGATCTCGTCAGCGGCCGACACGAGGTGCTGGTCCATGCCGGCAGCCCCGCCACACGATCTAACGATGGCCGCGCCGACAGGCAGGGGGGCTTCTGGTTAGGGCTTATGGGCAAACGGGCAGAGCCGGGCGCAGGCTCGATCTGGCGCTGGCACCGGGGCGAGCTGCGGCGGCTGTTCGACGGCATCACCATTCCGAACGCGATCTGTTTCACCCCGGACGGACGCGCGGCGCATTTCGCCGACACGGCGAAAGGCCAGGTGATGAAGGTGGCTCTGGATGTCGGGGGCTGGCCGGTCGGAAAGCCGGAGGTCTGGCTGGACCTCGCGCCTGAGGGGCTGAACCCGGACGGGGCTGTCATCGATAGCGAAGGACTGTTCTGGAATGCGCAATGGGGCGCGGGCCGCGTTGCCGCATATGCGCCCGACGGTGGTTTCGTGCGCGCGGTGGAAACACCTGGAGCGCCGCAATCCTCGTGCCCGGCGTTCGGCGGCGCCGACATGAAAATCCTTTTCGTCACGACCGCGCTCGAGCACATGGACGAGGCCGCCCGCAAGGCGCATCCCGCCTCGGGCCAGGTCTTTGCCTTTCCCGGCATCGCCCGGGGCCTTCCCGAACCTCAGGTCCTGTCATGAAACGCACGCTTGGAGTCTGCTACTATCCCGAACACTGGCCGGAAGGGAAATGGGCCGAGGATGCCGACCGCATGGCGGCGCTTGGCCTGACCTGGGTCCGCATCGGCGAATTCGCCTGGTCGCGGATGGAGCCCGAGCCCGGCCGGCATGACTGGGCCTGGCTGGACCGCGCGATCGCGACGCTGGGCGCGCGGGGGCTGAAGGTCGTGCTGGGAACGCCCACCGCCACCCCGCCGCGCTGGATGCTGGACCGCCATCCCGACATGCTGGCCGTGGACAAGGACGGCCGGCCGCGCGGCTTCGGCTCGCGCCGGCATTACTGTTTCTCGCATCAGGGCTATCGCGCGGAATGTGCGAGGATCGTTTCTGCCCTGGCCGAGCGGTATGGCAAGAACCCCCATGTCGCGGCCTGGCAGACCGACAACGAATATGCCTGCCATGCCACGACCCTCAGCTATTCCGAAGCCGCGAGATCCGCCTTCCAGGACTGGCTGGCGCAGAAATATCAGTCGCCGGATGCGCTCAACCGGGCCTGGGGCAACGTGTTCTGGTCGATGGAATACCGCGACTTCCGCGAGATCGGCCTGCCGAACCTGACCGTCACCGAGCCGAACCCGAGCCATGTGATGGATTTCCGCCGCTTTTCCAGCGATCAGGTGGCCAGCTTCAACCGGCTTCAGGTCGAGATCATCCGCAGACACTCGGATGCCCCCATCGCGCACAACTTCATGGGTGCGGTGACAGAGTTCGACCATTTCAAGGTGGGCGCGGACCTCGATATCGCCAGCTGGGACAGCTATCCGCTGGGCTACCTGGCCGACCGGATACCGGCAGAGCCCGAACACAAGCGGCGCTTCGTCCGGCAAGGCGACCCGGATTTCCAGGCTTTCCATCACGACCTCTACCGTGCCGTGGGCCGGGGGCGCTGGTGGATCATGGAACAGCAGCCGGGCCCGGTGAACTGGGCCCCCTACAACCCCGATCCCTTGCCCGGCATGGCGCGGCTCTGGGCCTGGGAGGCCTTTGCCCATGGCGCGGAAGCGGTCTGCTATTTCCGCTGGCGCCAGGCCCCCTTTGCGCAGGAACAGATGCACGCGGGCCTGCTGCGCCCCGACAGCGCCCCGGCGCAAGCCTTCGGCGAGGCGGGGCAGGTCGCGCGAGAACTGGCGGCGATGCCCGAGGCCGGGACGGGACGCGCCGATGTGGCGCTGATCTTCGACTATGCGTCCGACTGGGCCTGGGAGACCCAGCCGCAGGGGCGCAGCTTCAGCTACTTCTGGCTGGTGTTCCACCTCTACAAGGGGTTGCGGCGGCTGGGGCTTAACGTGGACATCCTGCCGCCCGACACCGCCGACCTGTCGGGCTACCGGCTGGTGCTGGCGCCGGGGCTGTTCAGCCTGTCCGAGCCGCTGAAGGCCGCGATCGCGGGCTTCGCGGGCACGGCGATCCTCGGACCGCGGACCAATTCCCGGACGCCCGACTTCGCGATCCCCGTGCCGCTGCCGCCCGCCCTTCCGGGGCTGGACGCCGTGGTCGCGCGGGTGGAAAGCCTGCCGCCCGACGTTCCCGTGCCGCTGGCGCAGGGCGGGGCGCTGGTGAACTGGCGGGAGAAGCTGGAAGGCTCGGCCGAGGTGGTCGAGGCGGCCGAGGACGGCTGGCCGGCGCTGGTCGCCGCTGGCCGGTTGCACTATCTGGCCGGCTGGCCGGACGAGGCGGCACTGAACCGGATCCTGATGCGCGCCTGCGCGGCCGAGGGGATCGAGACCGATCCCCTGCCCGAGGGACTGCGCCGTCGCGATACCGCGACGCACCGGTTCCTGTTCAACTACAACCCGGTGCCGGTGGACTGGGGCGGGGTGACGATCCCTCCGGCCGGAGTGCACTGGGTCGGACGATGAGGGAAGCCCCAGGATTTTTCGACGAAAAATCCTGGGGTTGCGCCTAGTCCTGGATCGAGATTTCGCCGGCGACCGGCAGGAAGGCCGCGCCGTTCGGGCCTAGCGTCAGGCGGTCGCCTTGCAGGACCGCATGCAGCGAGGGGCCGGTCGGCGCGGCGGTGCCCGCAACCGTCAGCGACCGCGCCACGGGCGAGAGGTTGAACAGGCAGAGCAGCGCGCCCTCGCCTTCGCCCCGGACGAAGCCCAGCACCGGCTCGTGCAGGTCGAGAAAGCGGGTGCCGCCCGCGCGCAGGGCAAGCGAGCCCTTCCGGAAGGCCAGCGCCGCCCGGTAGTGTTCCAGCACCGAGCCCTGCGCGCCATCCTGTCCCGCGACATGGCGGGCGGCCTGTTCGGCCTTGACCGGCAGCCAGGGCTTGCCCGTGGTAAAGCCCGCATTGGGCGAGGCGTCCCAGACCATCGGCGTGCGGGTGTTGTCGCGGCCCAGAGGCTCGGGCCAGAAGGCGATGCCCTGGGGGTCGGTCAGTTCCTCGAAATCGAGCGGTGTGTCGGTCTGGCCCAGTTCCTCGCCCTGCCAGAGGCAGATCGAGCCCTCGAAGGACAGGAGGAGCGAGGCCGCCTGTTTCGCCAGATCCTCGGTCGAGGCGGCATTCTTCGCCCAGCGCGTCGCGTGGCGCACCACGTCGTGGTTGGAGAAGGCCCACATCGGCCAGCCCTCGGGTGCGCCCTTGAAGAAGCCTTCCAGCCGGTCGCGGAAGAATCCGGCCGAGAAGTCGTAGCCCATCATCTCGAAGGAATAGCACTGATGCAGGCGGCCGGGAGCGGTGTATTCGCCCATCATGCGGATCGCGTGGTGGCTTTCGCCCATCTCGCCCACCGAGGCCGCGCCGTATTCGTCGAGCAGTCTGCGGATGCGTTCCATCCAGAGCAGGTTCTCGGGCTGGTTCTTCGAGAACAGGTGATACTGCATGAAATAGGGGTTGCCTTCGGGTTCGGCCTTGACCCGGTAGTCGGCGGCGTCGTCCCGCAGGAGGGGGTCGTGGAAGAAGTAGTTCACCGTGTCGAAGCGGAAGCCGTCCACCCCGCGGTCGAGCCAGAAGCGCATGGCTGAAATCGCCCAGTCCTGCACTTCGGGGTTGTGGTAGTTCAGGTCGGGCTGCGAGGCGAGGAAGTTGTGCAGGTAGTACTGCTTGCGCCGCGCATCCCATTGCCAGGCGGAGCCGCCGAAGACCGAAAGCCAGTTGCAGGGCGGGGTGCCGTCGTGGCGGGGATCGGCCCAGACATACCAGTCGGCCTTCGGGTTCACCCGGTCCTTGCGGCTTTCGGCGAAGAAGGGGTGCTGGTCCGAGGTGTGGCTGAGCACCTGGTCGATGATGACCTTGAGCCCAAGGTCATGCGCCCGCGCGATCAGGGCGTCGAAATCGGCGAGCGTCCCGAAGACCGGGTCCACGTCGCAATAGTCGCTGACATCATAGCCCATATCCTTCATCGGGCTCTTGAAGAAGGGCGAGAGCCAGACGGCATCGACCCCAAGCGCGGCCAGATGGTCGAGCCGGCGGGTGATGCCCGGCAGGTCGCCCACGCCGTCGCCGTTCGTGTCCTGGAAGGACCGGGGATAGACCTGGTAGGTCACGGCGCCACGCCACCAATCGCTCATCCCCGCCTCCTTGCTGGACCGTTCCGGCCCTTATCTCCGGCCCGGTGCGGGCAAAAGCCCAAAGCGATTTCGCCGGCACCGTCCATACGATAATCCGCAGATTTGCGGCAGCCGCGCAACGGAAAGCTGCGAAGGGGATCAGTGCGCGGACGGGCGGGCTGTAACGGTGACAATATCGCCGTTGACCCCGGAAGGAGCGGGGCGCAGGGTGCCCGCCGGAACCGGAGCGCGCGCCATGCCGAAAGCCCCCCTGATCACCCCCGTCCTGATCGCCGGCTGTGCGGTCCTGATGATCTCCTTCGCGATCCGGGCGAGTTTCGGGGTGTTCCAGATCCCGATCGCCTCGGAATTCGGCTGGCTGCGGGCCGATTTCTCGCTGGCGATCGCGATCCAGAACCTGGCCTGGGGCATCGGCCAGCCCTTGTTCGGCGCGCTGGCGGAGCGGTTCGGCGACCGGCGGGCGATCATCGCGGGGGCGTTGCTTTATTCCGCCGGGCTGGTGCTGTCGGCCTATGCGGTGACGCCGGGGCAGCATCAGATCCTCGCGATCCTTGTCGGTTTCGGTATCGCGGGCACCGGGTTCGGGGTGATCCTGGCCATCGTCGGGCGCGCGGCCAGTGCCGAGAACCGCTCGATGGCGCTGGGGATCGCCACCGCCGCCGGCTCGGCCGGGCAGGTCTTCGGCGCGCCCACGGCGGAGTGGCTGTTGCAGAGCTACAGCTGGCAGACGGTCTTCCTGATCTTCGCCGCGGTGATCCTGGCGACGCTGGCCGCCCTGCCCTTCCTGCGCAGCCCGCAGCTGGCCAGCCGGCAGGAGCTGGAGGAAAGCATGGGCACGGTCCTGATCCGCGCCTTCCGCGATCCGTCCTACACGCTGATCTTCCTGGGCTTTTTCTCCTGCGGCTACCAGCTGGCCTTCATCACCGCGCATTTCCCGGCCTTCGTGACCGAGCTCTGTTCGCCGATCGATTCCGGCTCCATGCTGGCGGGGCTGGGCATCACCACGACCTCGGCGCTGGGAGCGGTGTCGATCGCGGTGATCGGCCTGTTCAACATCGTCGGCACGTTGACGGCGGGCTGGCTGGGCAAGCGGCACACCAAGAAATACCTCTTGTTCTGGATCTATGTCGGCCGCACCATCGCCGCCGCGACCTTCATCCTTATGCCGATCACGCCGGCCTCGGTGCTGATCTTCTCGGCGGTGATGGGCGCGCTGTGGCTGGCCACGGTGCCGCTGACCAGCGGGCTTGTCGCACATATCTACGGCATCCGCTACATGGGCACGCTGTATGGCGTGGTGTTCCTCAGCCACCAGATCGGCGGTTTCCTCGGCGTCTGGCTGGGGGGCAAGATGTACGACCTGAACGGCGACTACACGCTGGTCTGGTGGATCGGCGTCGGCGTCGGGGCATTCTCGGCGCTGGTGCACCTGCCCATCAGGGAACGGCAGATGATGCCGCAGGCGGCCTGAGGCGCGGGGCCCCCGTCACTCTTTCGGCAGGGGCTGGACAACGAGGATCTCCAGGTCGCGGTCGGGGGTGTAGTTCGTCTTCTCGATGACGAAGGTCGTGGGGCCGGTCTTGCGCACGCCTTCGGCGCAGAGCGAGATCACGTTCCCCGGATCGCCCTTGTCGAGTGTCAGGGTGAAGCGCCCGATGGGGCCGGCCCAGCTGTTCGCGGTGCGCAGGACGTAGGAGATGTTGTAGGCCGTGCCGGTATTGCCGAATTCCTCCGAGCCCGAGCCTTCAAGCGCCTTCACGATGGCGCGCGAGGTGCCCTCGTCGATGCAGTACTGGTCCTTGAGGTAAAGCTGCCAGTCCTCGGGCGGATGGGTCCAGTAGAACACGCCTCCGGGCGGGCGGTTGGCGTAGCTGTGGCTGATCCGGACCTCGGCCCCGGCCGGGAAGGTCTGGGTCCAGTGATAGCGGGTGACGATGGACCATCTGCCCCAGACATCGGGGGGCTGATCCTGCGCGGGGTCGCCGGCGTAGAATTCGGCCAGTTCCAGCGCCTCGGCCTCGGCACGCCTGTCCTCGGGCAGGGCGAGAAGTGCCTGGCGCACGGCCTCGATTTCCAGTGTCAGGGGGATGCCCAGCCGTTCGAGATCGGCCGTCACGTCGCGCCCCGGATCGTCGTATTGCCGAGAGGGCGGCATCTCCTCGTCGAAGCCGTCCTCGATCACCGCGATGCGGTCGATGGCGACCTTGACCGGCTGACCGTCCACCGTCGCGGTGAAGCCGACGAGGTCGGGCGCGGAGAGATCCTCGGGCAGGTTCATCATCGACTCGTAGCCGGACCAGACCCCGACCGGCGGCAGGGGGAAGATCATCTCTCCGGTCACGTCGGCATCGGTCAGGTTGCGGAACACATAATCCACGGCGATGCGGTCGAGGCCGATGAAGAGATTTTCCTCCTCCATCGCGATGGAGTCGGTCTGGCCGAAGGTCAGGCCGGTGGCCGAAAGACCGCCGAAGCCGTCATTGGCATGGACCGGCGTGGCAAGGCACAGGGCAACGGGCAGGAGGGACAGGCGCATGGTTGGCTCCGGTGGTGATCGGAGCCATCAGAGCCCCGGTTGGAGATTCCCGCAAGACCGGGCGCAAGGCGGCGGATCGGGTGGCGAAAACCGCCTTGCGCCCGGCGCGGGCGCTTGGCAGAAGCGCCGGACGCACCGAAAGTTCCGCCATGCGCATCGGCATCGCCGCCCTGATCCTCGCCTATATCCTGAGCCAGTTCTACCGCGCCTTCCTCGCGGTGCTGTCGCCGGTCCTGACGCGGGATCTGGGGGTGACGGCGGCCGAGCTGGCCTCGGCCTCGGGCTGGTGGTTCCTGGCCTTTGCGGCGATGCAGATCCCGATCGGCGCCTGGCTGGACCGGGTCGGGCCGCGGCTGACCTCGGGCCTCTTGATGGCGGTGGGGGCCGGGGGCGCGGTGCTGTTTTCCCAGGCGACGGGGGCGGGGCAGATCAAGATCGCCATGGCGCTGATCGGGGTGGGCTGCGCGCCGGTGCTGATGGCGAGCTATTTCATCTTCGCCCGCCAGTTCGCGCCCTCTGCCTTCGGCACGCTGGCGGCGCTGACGCTGGCGGTCGGGACGCTGGGCAATGTCGCCTCGTCGCTGCCGCTGTCCTGGGCGGTCGCCGCCTTCGGCTGGCGCGAAACTGTGCTGGGTCTCGCGGCAGTCACCGGCGCAGTGGCGCTGGCGATCCTGGTCCTGGTGCGCGACCCGGAGCGGCTGGCGGGCGCGCGGGACGGCTCTCTCGTCGAACTGCTGCGGATGCCTCTGCTCTGGCCCGTCCTCATCATGATGACGGTCTGCTACGCGCCGATCGCCGGGCTGCGGGGGCTGTGGATCGGGCCCTATTTCGCCGATGTCCATGGTGCGGACCAGCTGGAGATCGGGCGGATCAGCCTGTGGATGGGACTGGCCATGGTGGTGGGCAACTTCGCCTACGGGCCGCTCGACCGCTGGTTTCCCAGCCGCAAGCTGCTCGTCCTCCTGGGCAATGCGGCGATGCTGGTCTGCCTCTTCGGCCTGTGGTGGTTCGCCGCCGCGCCGCCGATGGTGGCGGTGGTGCTGCTGGTCGCGGCGGGGTTCTTCGGGGCGAGCTTTCCCATCGTGCTGGCGCATGGCCGGGCCTTCGTGCCGGCGCATCTGACCGGGCGGGGGGTGACGCTTCTGAACCTGTTCGGCATCGCGCCGATCGGCATCGCCCAGATCGTGACCGGCCGCATCCATGCCGCGACCGAGCCTGTCACCCCGGCCGCGCCATACGCGGCGGTGTTCCTGTTCTTCGCGCTGGCCACCGCGATCGGTCTGGCCGTCTATCTGCTGTCACGCGACCGCGCCGACTGAACCGGGGCGGACGAATCCGCTTTTCCGTCGCGCGGCCTTGCGCTATGGCCCGCCCGTCCCCGAAGGGCGGGGGCGGACAAGGAGAACCCCGATGGGCTACAAGGTCGTCGTCGCGGGTGCCACGGGCAACGTGGGCCGCGAAATGCTGAACATCCTCGCCGAGCGCGAGTTCCCGGTTGACGAGATCGCCGCGCTGGCGTCGCGCAAATCTCTGGGCACTGAAGTCAGCTTCGGCGACAAGACTATCAAGACCAAGGATCTGGACACCTTCGACTTCACCGGCTGGGACATCGCGCTGTTCGCCGTGGGGTCCGAGGCGACCAAGGTCTATGCGCCCAAGGCGGCGGCGGCGGGCTGCGTGGTGATCGACAACTCGTCGCTCTACCGCTATGACCCCGAGATCCCGCTGATCGTGCCGGAGGTGAACGCCGATGCGATCCATGCCTACAAGAACAGGAACATCATCGCGAACCCCAACTGCTCGACCGCGCAGATGGTGGTGGCGCTGAAGCCCCTGCATGACCGGGCCAGGATCAAGCGGGTGGTGGTGGCGACCTACCAGTCCGTTTCGGGTGCCGGGAAGGAGGGGATGGACGAGCTCTGGAACCAGACCAAGGCCATCTATAACCCGGTCGATGACGTGCCGCCGAAGAAGTTCTCGAAGCAGATCGCCTTCAACGTGATCCCGCATATCGACGTCTTCATGGACTCGGGCGAGACCAAGGAAGAGTGGAAGATGGTGGCCGAGACGAAGAAGATCCTCGACCCCAAGATCAAGGTCACCGCGACCTGCGTGCGGGTGCCGGTCTTCGTCGGCCATTCCGAGGCGATCAACATCGAGACCGAGGAGTTCCTGGATTGGCAGGAAGCCCAGGACATCCTGCGCGAAAGCCCCGGTGTCATGCTGATCGACAAGCGGGAACCCGGCGGCTACATCACGCCGATCGAATGCGTGGGCGAATATGCGACCTACGTCAGCCGCGTGCGGCAGGACTCGACCATCGAGAACGGGCTGAACCTGTGGTGCGTCAGCGACAACCTGCGCAAGGGCGCGGCGCTGAACGCGGTGCAGATCGCCGAGCTTCTGGGCCAGAAGGTGCTGAAGAAGGGCTAAGGCTTTCTTAACCCCGATGCGGGAGGGTCTCGGCCATGGCCGAGACCCTCTTTCATTGCGATGACGTGCCGTGGCGCCGGTTCGTGGCGCTGTGCCGGGAGCGGGACGAGACGCCCGGCGCAGTGTTGCGCGATCTGATACGGCTGGAGGTTCAGTGCTGCGAGCGCCGCAAAGCGAGGAGTGCCGAAGGCATCGACGAGCGGCTCCTCGTGCGCCTTCGGCTTCTCGTCGCCGAGGCCCTCGCGGGATCGGAAAGCTGGGGGCAGTTGCAAAGGCTGCTTGCCGATCGCGGGTTGAAGTTCGTGCCATCGGGCGGCGGGCTCGTCCTGACCGACCTTGCAACCGGCGCAACCCTGGCCAAGTCCAGCCAGGTCGGCCCGCCTTACATGGCGCTTGTTCGCCGCTTTGGCGCAGGCTTCCCCGGCCATCCGCAAACGGGCATTGCTGCCCAGGCCCTCGCCAGAACCTGACCCCTTGCACCTGTCCGCTGCTCGCGCTTTCCTGCACGCCCCTTCAGGAGACCCGCGATGACCCCGATGCTTCCCCTCAATGACGGCCGGCAGATGCCGCAACTCGGCTTCGGCCTCTGGCAGGTCCCTGCCGCCATCACGGCCGAGACCACGGCCACGGCCCTGCGGCTGGGTTATCGGCTGGTCGATGGCGCGGCGATCTACGGCAACGAGGAAGGCCAGGGCGAGGGCATCAGGCGGTCGGGCCTGCCGCGCGACGAGGTTTTCGTCACGACGAAGGTCTGGAACAGCGAACAGGGCTTCGACAAGGCGATCCGCGCGGCCGAGGCCAGCCTGAAGCGGCTGGGGCTTACCCATGTCGATCTTCTGCTCATCCACTGGCCCTGTCCGGCGCAGGACCTCTATCTCGACACCTGGCGCGCGCTGATCCGGCTGCGCGACGAGGGCAAGGCGCTGTCCATCGGCGTTTCGAACTTCCAGGAGCCGCATCTGGAGAGGATCATCGGCGAGACCGGCGTCACCCCGGTGCTGAACCAGGTCGAGATCAACCCGCGCCTGCAGCAGCCCGCCCTGCGCGCCTTCCATGCCGCCCACCGCATCGTCACGCAAAGCTGGACGCCGCTTGGCCAGGGCCGCAGTTTCGACGCCGCCCCGGTGCAGGCCGTCGCGCGTCGCACCGGCAAGAGTCCGGCCCAGGTGATCCTGCGCTGGCACCTCCAGATCGGCGCCTCGGTCATTCCCCGATCCACCCGCGAGGCCGGTCTGCGCGAAAACCTGGACCTCTTCGACTTCGCGCTGACCGACGCCGAGATGGCTGCCATGGCCAGCCTGGACGAAGGTGCGCGTTGCGGGCCCGATCCGGCGCGGTTCGAAATGATGTGACGCCGGCCGGCAGCCGATCCTTGGGAAGGGTTTTGCCGCCTTGCCCGCCCGGGCAGGGCCGCCCTAACCTGCGGGCGCATGTCAACCGAAAGGCCTCGTCCATGCGCGCCCTGATCGTCGCCCTGCTTGTCACCACCGCCCTGCCCGCCTGTGCCGACACCATCGCGGCGACCAGCCGGATCACCGCCGTCACCGTCTATCCCGATGGCGCCCGACTGACGCGCGAGGTGATGTTCACCGCCCCCGCCGCCGGCCCCCATGAGCTTCTGGTCACCGACCTGCCGATGGACAGCGACCCCGGCCTGATCCGGCTGATGGGCTCCGGTGACCTGCAGGTCGGCGCCTTCGCGCTGCGCGCGGACCGCCTGCCCCCGCGCGAGACGCCGCTGACCGACGCCCAGCGCGCCGCGAAGGCCGACGTGGAGGCGGCCGAAGCCGAAGTGCTCGGTGCCCAGCTGGCGCTGGAGGCGATTGAGGCGAAGGTCGAGGCCGCAGAGGCGCAGGTGCGGTTCCTCGCGTCCTTTTCGGGCGCGCTGCCCGACGGGGCCACGCCCGAGACCATAAAGGCGATGGCAGGGATGATCGGCGCCGAGACGCTTGCCGCGCGGCAGGCTGCCCTAGCCGCGAAGGCAGAGCTTCCGCCCGCCGAGAAGGACCTGTCCGAGGCAGAAGAAGCGTTGGCCGCGGCACGGGCGGCCTATGACGCGCTCCCCTCGGCCGACATGGACTACGCCGCGCTGTCGGTCGCGGTGACGGCCGAGGCGCCGGGCGCCCAGGTCGTGACGATGACGCAATATGTCGGCAATGCCAGCTGGCAGCCGGTCTATGACCTGAACCTGACCCGGAAGGGTGGCGACCGGCTGACGCTGGAGCGGTCGGTCCTCGTGACGCAGGACACGGGCGAGGACTGGGACGGGGTGGCGCTGACCCTGTCCTCGTCGCGCCCCTCGGAACAGGCGGCGCCGTCGCGGCTCTGGCCCGAACTGCGCAGCATCGGGCCGGAGGTCGAACCCGAGGCTCTGGCGCGGAAGTCGCTGGGCGGGGCGGACATGGCGATGCTGGACGCGCCGGTGGCCGAGGCCGCGCCCGCCCCGGTCACCGCCGGCATGGCGCTGGAGGGCGACACGGTCGTTTACAATTATCCCGAGCCGGTGACCGTGGCGACGGGGGCCGAGAACCTGCGGCTCGCGCTGGACAGGCTGGACTTCGCGCCGGTGGTGAAGGCGGTGGCCGTGCCCCGGCTGGACCGGACCGCCTTCGTTATGGCCAGCTTCGCCAACGGCAGTGACGAGCCCTTGTTGCCCGGCCAGGCGATGCTGTTCCGTGAGGGCGTGCTGGTCGGGCAGACCTGGCTGGACGTGATCGCGCCGGGGGTCGAGACGGACGTGGGCTTCGGGGCGCTCGAGACGCTGCGGGTCAAGCGCGAGATGCCGAAGCGCGCCGGGGGCGAGACCGGGATCTTCGTCAGCGCCAACCGGCAGAGCGAAAGCGCGGTGATCACTGTCGAGAACACCGGGCCCGAGGCATGGCCGGTGCGGATCCTGGACCAGGTGCCCTACAGCGAACAGGATGACCTGGAGATCGCCTTCGCGGCCAGCCCGAAACCTTCGGAAACCGATGTTGACGGCCAGCGCGGCATCCTGGCCTGGGAGTTCGATCTGCCTGCCAAGGGCAAGCAGACGATCACCCTGGAACAGACCCTGACCTGGCCGGAAGGCATGGTCCTGCGCTGATCGCTCTGCCCCGCACGGGCGCCGCGGGCCGGGTCGGCAAGGCCCGGCCCTTGCCGCTGCGTCACCCGCGCGCCGCGTCCGCGCCGATCTGACTTCACGTCAGGCGCGATTCTGACGTGACGTCACAGTGACGTTAACGTCAACTGCTCTGGTAATCCTGTCTGCGGGTTCGCATCTGCGCCGGCAGTGATGCCTTTATGACGAGTGCGACCATGACGACCGAGATACCGAGTGACGTGATGACCATCCGCGAGATGTGCGAAGCCTACGACGTGACCCCGCGCACCTTGCGGTTCTACGAGGCCAAGGAACTGCTGACCCCGATCCGCGTGGGGACCAAGCGGCTGTTCACCCGGCGCGACCGGGCGCGGCTGGCGCTGATCCTGCGCGGCAAGCGCTTTGGCTTCAGCCTCGAGGACATCCGGCAGACGCTGGATCTTTACGACCGCGACGATGGCCTGACGGCCCAGCGGAAGAAGGCCTGCGAGCTGGCGGTCAAACGGCTGGCCGAGATGGAGGCCCAGCGCGCCGAGCTGGACGTGGCGATCGCCGAGCTGAAGGCCGAGCTGGCAGACGCCGAGGCCAAGGGTCTGGTGCCGAAGCACGCGGCCTGAACGGGCCGCGCATGTGCCGCGCCTTCGGGCGCGGTTTCGATAGGGAAGAGGATAGAAGATGCCCAGCTACACCGCCCCCGTGAAGGACATGCAGTTCCTGTTGCATGACATGCTCAAGATCAGCGAGGCCGACATTCCCGGTTACGCCGACCTTGACCGCAGCTTTACCCAGGCGGTGTTCGACGAGGCGGCGAAGGTGGCGCAAGACATCCTCGCCCCGCTGAACGTGGTCGGCGACGTCGAAGGCTGCAAGCTGGAAAACGGCGTCGTCCGCACTCCGAAAGGGTTCAAGGAGGCGTTCCGTACCCTGTCCGAAGGCGGCTGGATGTCGCTGGATGCCGCCCCGGAATACGGCGGGCAGGGCCTGCCCTACCTGATGCACACCGCGGTGAACGAGACCTTCGTCTCGGCCAACATGGCCTTCAACATGTATCAGGGCCTGACCCATGGCGCCTATTCCGCGATCCTGGTCCACGGGACCGAGGAGCAGAAGCGGAAATGGCTGCCGAAGCTGGTGACCTGCGACTGGACCGGCACGATGAACCTGACGGAACCCCATTGCGGCACCGACCTGGGGCTTCTGCGCACCAGGGCCGAGCCGCAGGCGGATGGCAGCTACAAGATCACCGGGCAGAAGATCTTCATCTCGGCCGGCGATCACGACATGGCGGAAAACATCGTCCATCTGGTGCTGGCCAAGGCCCCGGGCGGCGGCGAGGGGACGAAGGGGATTTCCCTCTTCATAGTGCCGAAGTTCCTCGTGAACGACGACGGTTCGCTGGGGGCGCGGAATGCGGTGTCCGTGGGCAAGGTCGAGGAGAAGATGGGCATCCACGGCAACGCGACCTGCGTGATGAATTACGACGGCGCGACCGGCTGGCTTCTGGGCGAGTTGCACAAGGGCATGCGCGCCATGTTCACGATGATGAACGAGGCCCGACTGGGCGTGGCACTGCAGGGCTATGCGGTAGCCGAGGCCGCCTACCAGAACGCGCTGGCCTATGCGAAGGACCGACTGCAAGGCCGTGACGTGACCGGGGCCAAGAACCCGAACGGTCCGGCCGATCCGCTGATCGTCCACCCCGATATCCGCCGCAACCTGATGGAGCAGAAGAGCTTCGTCGAAGGCGCCCGCGCGCTGACCTACTGGGGCGCCACGCTGATCGACCGGGCGCACAACGGCGATGCGGCGGCCGATGGGCTTGTGGGTCTGCTGACCCCGGTGCTCAAGGGCTTCCAGACCGACAAGGGTTTCGAGATGGCGGTGCAGGCCCAGCAGGTCTATGGCGGGCATGGCTATATCGAGGAATGGGGCATGTCGCAGTTCGTCCGCGATGCCCGGATCGCGATGATCTACGAAGGTGCCAACGGCGTGCAGGCGCTCGACCTGGTGGGCCGGAAGCTGGCCATGGACGGCGGCAAGCATGTGATGGCCTTCTTCGAGATGGTGAAGGCCGAATGCAAGGCCCATGACGGGGACGAGCGGATGACGGGTTTCGTCGAGCCGCTGAAGGCCGCGTCGAAGCAGTTGCAGCAGGCGGGGATGTTCTTCATGCAGAACGGCATGAAGAACCCCAATGCCGCGCTGGCCGGGTCCTACGACTTCATGCACATGATGGGTCATGTCTGCCTGGGCCTGATGTGGACGCGGATGGCGAAGGCGGCCTACGAGGCTCTGGACGCCGGCGCCACGGACCGCGACTTCTACGAGGCGAAGATCGCCACCGGGCGGTTCTACATGGCCCGGCAACTCCCCGCCTGCGCGATGCACCTGGCGCGCATCGAAAGCGGGGCCGATCCGGTCATGGCACTGGCGGCCGAGGCGTTCTGAGCGGGAAGGCTCGTCGATGACTTCGTCACTCCTCGCCGGGTCTAACGGTGACGAGAAGCCGAAGGCGCACGAGGAGGCTTCCGGTCCGGCACGCGGCGGGTCAGGGTGGCGAGGCCACAAGGGAGGACGGCCATGAAACTCTACTCATTCGGCGAAAGCGGCAACGCCTACAAATGCGCGCTGGCGCTGGAGATGGTCGATCTCGACTGGGAGCCGGTCTTCGTCGATTTCTTCAAGGGCGAGGCCCGGTCGCCCGCGTTCAAGGCGATCAACGAGATGGGCGAGGTGCCGGTCCTCGTGGACGGCGACACCACGCTGACCCAGTCGGGGGTGATCCTCGACTACATCTCCTCGAAGACCGGCAAGCTGGGTGGCCGGTCGGCCGCCGAACGGCGCGAGGTGTTGCGCTGGCTCTTCTGGGACAACCACAAGCTTTCGACCACCATCGGCACGACCCGGTTCCTGATGAACTTCCTGCCGGCGGAAAAGCGGCCCGAGGCGGTGATCCCCTTTCTGCAGGGCCGGCTCAAGGCGGCCTACGGGGTGCTGAACGACCATCTCGCCGGCCGCGACTGGATCGTAGGCGAGGCACCCACCATCGCCGACCTGTCGTGCTGCGGCTACCTCTACTATCCCGAGCCCTTCGGCTTTGCCCGCGCCGACTGGCCCCATATCGACGCCTGGCTGGACCGCATCGCCGCCCTGCCCGGCTGGCAACATCCCTACGACCTGATGCAGCGGGCCTTCCCCGCGTAAGGAGACCACCATGACCGACGCCTTCATCTACGACGCAGTCCGCAGCCCGCGCGGCAAGGGCCGGCCGGACGGGTCCCTGCACGAACTGACCTCGGTCGCGCTGTCGGCCAAGGTGCTGAACGCAGTGAAGGAACGGAACGGGCTGGAGGGCCATTCGGTCGAGGACGTGATCTGGGGCAATGTCACCCAGGTCGGCGAACAGGGAGGGTGCCTCGCGCGGTCGGCGGTGCTGGCCTCGGACCTGGACGAGCGCATCCCGGGCCTGGCGATCAACCGCTTCTGCGCCAGCGGGATGGAGGCGGTGAACCTGGCGGCAAACCAGGTGAAGGGAGGCGCGGGCCACGCCTATATCGCCGGCGGGGTCGAGATGATGGGCCGCGTCCCCATGGGCTCGGACGGGGCGGCGATCGCTGTCGATCCGGGCCTTGCGATGAAGACCTATTTCGTCCCGCAGGGCATCAGTGCCGACATCATCGCCACCGAATACGGCTTTACCCGCGACCAGGCCGATGCGCTTGCGGTGGAGTCCCAGCGCCGGGCGGCCCGTGCCTGGGAAGAGGGCCGATTTGCGAAGTCCGTCCTGACCATCAAGGACCAGAACGGCCTGACCATCCTCGACCGCGACGAATACATGCGCCCCGGCACCGACATGCAGGCGCTTGGCGCGCTGAAGCCCGCCTTCAAGGACATGGGCGAGGTGATGCCGGGCTTCGACAAGGTGGCGATGATGAAGTATCCGCATCTGGAGCGGATCAACCACATCCACCATGCCGGGAACTCGTCCGGCATCGTGGACGGGGCGGCGGCGGTGCTGGTCGGCGACGCCGAGTTCGGCCGCGCGCATGGCCTGAAACCCCGCGCCCGGATCCGTGCAACCGCCAAGGTCGGCACCGACCCCACGATCATGCTGACCGGGCCGGTGCCTGCGACGCAGAAGATCCTGAAGGACTCGGGCCTGTCGATCCGCGACATCGACCTGTTCGAGGTCAACGAGGCCTTCGCCAGCGTCGTCCTGCGCTTCCAGCAGGCTTTCGACGTGGATCCTGCGCTGGTCAACGTCAACGGCGGGGCCATTGCCATGGGCCACCCGCTGGGCGCGACCGGCGCCATCATCATCGGCACGCTGCTGGACGAGCTGGAGCGGCAGGACAAGGAACTGGGCCTTGCCACGCTGTGCATCGCCTCGGGCATGGGCGCGGCCACGATCATCGAGCGGGTCTGACAGGGATGCAGGACCCCACGGTCGCAGAACGCTTGCGCGCGGTGCAACACCGCGTTGATGTCGTTTCCGGCGCATCCGATGTCGCAATCCTACGTCGCGGTCGGGGTGATTCTCCCAAGATGGTCGCTTCTTCAAATCGGTTTGAGAGGCGATCCCGCCATGCATTCGCAGATCGAAGCGCATTTCCGTTCCCGGGGCGACCTGCTTGTCGCGGGTTGTATCGACGAGCTTCTGGCCACCTATGTCTTTCCCCTGCCCATCTTCCTGCCGAGCGAGCGCCTGCTTCTGTCCGGCCCGCAGGAGGCTCGGGTGCTTTTCGCGCTCATGCGGGAGGCGCTGATCAAGGACCGGATCGTCGCGCTGCGGCCGGAGGTGAGGGCGGTCGAACTGCCGCGCGCCGGACGCTTCCGGGTCTGGGTCACCTGGCACGAGGTGCCGATGCAGGGCGGGGTGCCGCGGTCGTCCTCGGCGATCTACTTCTGCCGCGTGACCTCCCTTGGCCCGCGCGTCGAGATGGTGAACTATACCCAGGTGTCGATGCCCGAACTGGCACAGCAGTACGAGGCACTGGCCTTGTCCGCCTGACGCGGGGGCAACTCCGGCCGGGCGGTTTGCACCCGGAAGGAGACCCCGCATGCCCGTGATCGACCCCGCGAAAGTTCCGGTGAAGACCGGCTCGATCTACCCCGAACCCTATGCCAGCATGATGAAGGGCCGGTCGTCGCTGCGGCTGGGCGATGCGGGCGGGCTGACCCAGTTCGGCGTGAACCTGGTGACGCTGGAACCGGGGGCGCTGTCCAGCCTGCGGCACTGGCATCTGAACGAGGACGAGTTCGTGATGGTGACCGAGGGCGAATGCACCCTGGTCCAGGACTCGGGCGAGACGGTGATGCGCCCCGGCGATTGCGCAGCCTTCCCGGCGGGCAGCACGGATGGGCACCATTTCATCAACCGCACCGACCGGGTGGCGCGCTTCCTTGTCGTCGGCACCAAGGCCCCGCGCGAGGTGGCGACTTATTCCGACGTGGACCTTCGCGTCGAGATCGAGGGCGGCAAGGCCCGTTTCACCTACAGGGACGGCAGCGACTGGACGGGGCCGCGATGACGGCGCTGACGATCTATCAGGACGCCCTGAACCTCGTGTCGGCTGCCGTGCTGGCGGGAGACTTCGACGCCTATGCCGACCGGATCGACCTGCCCTACCTGATCCACACGTCGAACGCCCGCCTGCTGGTCGAGAGCCGCGAGGCGCTGCGACCTACCTTCGACGCGCTGCATGACGTGCTGAAATCCGAAGGGGTGACCCATTACGAAAGGGTCGCGCGCGAAGCCGACTTCGTCGGACAGGACCGCATCGAGGGCTGGCACCACACGCATCTGATCGCGAGCGGCCAGTCGATCAAGTACCCCCATGTCTCGCGGCATGCCATCGTGCGGCGGGGCCGGGACTGGCTGTTCTCGGAAGCGCATTACCAGATCAAAGCCGACCGCTGGCCGGTGACGCGGGAGATGCTGCTGGACCAGTTCGGCCTTGCCGAGGCCAGGGGAGACATCGAGTGATCTTCATGCATTACGTCCGCCGGAACGGCCTGCGCGCCCGGTTGCACAAGGACGGAACGCCCTGTCCGGGCTGGCCGCGCGAGGTCGTCCGATGATCTTCCAGAAAGTTGCCCTGCCCGCCTCGCTTGCGTCTGGAACATGGCAGACTTCGCACTATGTTGATACAACTACAGCTTGCAACGCGGTAAGCTTCCGCCCGTTAAGCGTTCATTCCAGTGAAATTTTCGGTGATTTCGGTGGGTTGCAGGTTCAGTCGGCCGGAGCGCACTGGGTCCAGGGGATTATGACAGCAACGGAAACGCTGCAGCGATTTCTCGACGACGTGGCCCTTGCCCTGACCCGGGGCAATTTCGAGTCCTATCGCGCATTCGTCGAGTTGCCGCTCTCGATCGTGACCTCGGCGGCAAGACTTATTGTGCGGACCGAGGACGAGCTTGCCGAGGGCTTCGACGAGCTTTCCGACATGCTGTGCTGTCGCGGCGCCACGGAAGTCCGGCTGAACGTGCTTCACGCCAGGTTCGACGGACCCGATCGGCTGATCGGCGTCTATGAATCGCATTACCTGTGCGATGGCCGGCCTCTCGTCCCGACCTTCTACAGCCGGATCTGGCTGGAGCGCCGCGCTGGCGCCTGGAGGGCCACAAGGGTTCACAACACGACCAGCGAGACCCGCTGGCCGATCCTGCTGACCAGGATCGAGACCGATCACCGATTGCCGATGGAGTTCATGCAATGACCGACTTCACCATGACCACCGACGCCGAGGGCGTCGCCACCATCACCTGGGACGTGACGTCCAAGTCCATGAACGTGATGTCCGCTGAGGCCTTCGCGATTCTGTCCGACCTTGTCGATCAGGCGCTGGCCGACGCGGGGGTGAAGGGGATCATCATCACCTCGGGCAAGAAGGATTTCGCCGGGGGGATGGATCTGAACGTCATCGCGCGGATGCGGGCGGGCGGGGCGCAGGCGATCTTCGATGGCGTCATGCAGATGCACCAGGTCCTGCGCAAGATCGAGCGCGCGGGGATGGACCCGAAGACGCTGAAAGGCGGCAAGCCGATCGTCGCGGCCCTGCCGGGCACGGCGCTGGGGATCGGGCTGGAACTACCGCTCGCCTGCCACCGGATCATCGCCGCCGACAACCCGAAGGCCAAGATCGGCCTTCCCGAGATCATGGTCGGCATCTTCCCCGGCGCCGGCGGCACCACGCGCCTGTCGCGCAAGCTGGGCGCGATGATGGCCGCGCCCTTCCTCCTGGAGGGCAAGCTCTCCGACCCGAAATCGGCCAAGGCCGCCGGGCTGATCGACGAGGTCGTTGCGCCGGAAGACCTTCTGAAGCGCGCGAAGGAATGGGTGCTGTCGGCCACCGATGCCGATCTGGTGAAACCCTGGGATGCCAAGGGCTACAAGATGCCGGGCGGTGCGCCCTATCACCCGGCCGGGTTCCCGACCTTCGTCGGCGCCAGCGCGATGGTGCACAGCAAGACCATGGGCGTCTATCCGGCGGCCAAGGCGCTGCTGGCGGCGGTTTATGAAGGCGCGCTGGTGCCCTTCGACACCGCGCTGAAGATTGAGGCGCGGCATTTCACCTCCGTCCTGATGAACCCCTCGTCCAGCGCGATGATCCGCAGCCTGTTCATCAACAAGGAGGCGCTGGAGAAGGGCGCGAACCGGCCCAGGGTCGAGGATCAGGCGGTGCGGAAGCTCGGCGTGATCGGCGCGGGCATGATGGGCGCGGGCATCGCCTATGTGGCGGCGAATGCCGGGATCGAGGTCGTGCTGATCGACGCGACGCAAGAGGCCGCCGACCGCGGGAAGGCGCATTCCGAGGCGCTTCTCGACAAGGGCATGAAGCGCGGCAAGGTGACGGCGGAGAAGAAGGCCGAGGTTCTGGGCCGCATCACCGCCACCACCGATTACGCGGCGCTCGCCGGCGCCGATCTGGTGGTGGAGGCGGTCTTCGAGGATCCCAAGGTCAAGCACGAGGTGACGGCGAAGGTCGAGGCGGCGGTGGGGCCGGACTGCATCTATGCCACCAACACCTCGACCCTGCCGATCACGGGACTTGCCGCCGCCAGCCAGCGGCCGGACCAGTTCATCGGCATCCATTTCTTCAGCCCGGTGGACAAGATGAACCTGGTCGAGATCATCCGGGGCAGGAAGACCGGGGACCGCGCCGTCGCGAAGGCGCTGGATTTCGTGCGCCAGATCCGCAAGACGCCGATCGTCGTCAACGACGCCCGCTTCTTCTACGCCAACCGCTGCATCATTCCCTACATCAACGAAGGCATCCGCATGGTCGCCGAAGGGGTGGAGCCGGCGCTGATCGAGAACGCGGCCAAGCTCGTGGGCATGCCGCTGGGCCCGCTGCAACTGGTGGACGAGACCTCGATCGACCTTGGCGTGAAGATCGCCAAGGCCACCAAGGAAGCCATGGGCAAGGACTACCCCGACGAGGCGGTGGACCATGTGCTGTTCTGGATGGCCGATCAGGGGCGTCTGGGCCGCAAGGCGAAGGCCGGCTTCTATGCCTATGACGACAAGGGCGAGCGTCTGGGCCTGTGGGAGGGACTTGCGCACAAGTATCCCCTGGACAAGATGCAGCCCTCGCTCGCCGATGTGCAGCACCGGATGCTCTTTGCCCAGGTGCTGGAGGCGGTGCGCGCGCTGGAAGAGGGTGTCCTGACCGACATCCGCGAGGGCGACGTGGGCGCGATCCTGGGCTGGGGCTTCGCGCCCTGGTCGGGCGGGCCGTTCAGCTGGCTCGACATGATCGGCGCCGCGCGGGCGGTGGAGATCTGCCGCGGCCTGACGGCCCAGTTCGGCCCGCGCTTCCATGCGCCGGCGCTGTTGCGCGAGATGGCAGAGAAGGGCGAAACCTTCTACGGCCGGTTCGGGGGCGAGAAGGCCGCCGCCTGACGCGACCGCGCCAAAATTCTTCGGCGAAGAATTTTGGCGCCCGTTCGGCTGTCGTCAGGCCGGGGCGGCAGCGGGGTCGCGGGCCAGCCGCAGGGCCTCGGCCAGGACGGCATGGTCGCCGACCTGGTTCATCAGGATCAGGATCAGCCGCGCGTTCAGAGCGTGGCTTTCCGCCTCGCTCAAGCCCTCATGGGCGGCGATGAGGGCGGCATAGCTGTCGTCGGGCCGGGTCAGGTTGGAGGTTTTGATCAGCATGGGGTTCCCTACTTGCCGATGGCGCGGGCCAGCGCGGCGCTGACGGCGGCCTCGTCATAGCCCTCCCAGCGCGCGGCGACGTGCTGGTCGGGGCGGATCAGATAGACGGCCGACCGCGCCGCGCCCAGGTAGCGTGCGGTCAGTTCGGGCGTGGCCGCGAGCGCGAGGCGCGGCACGGTCAGGCCATGGGCGGTCAGCCGCTCCGGCGCCTCGGCGTCGATCGTCATCAGCGTGAAGCCGCGCCCGAGTTGGGCCAGAAGCCAGCCGCCCGCGGCCGGCGCATCCGGGCAGGGGCTGCCGGGGCGGGTGCGGGCCGGCATCAGGGCGTGATCCGGCCCGTTCAGCGCCGAGCCGTCATGGGTGCAGGGCACCGACAACCGGCCCGAGTTCACCAGGGTCCGGGCGAAGGGCAGGTGTTCGGCCAGTTGCAGGACGGCGTTGCGGAACAGCTTCGACACCGGCGACTTCGGCGTGATGAAATCGGTCGCCCTTGTGGAGTTCAGGATGTTCTCGTCCGCCGCCTGCACCCGTTCGGCGTCATAGCTGTCCAGCAGGGCTTCCGGCGCGGTCCCCTCGACCACCAGCGCCAGTTTCCAGGCCAGGTTGTCCACGTCCTGGATGCCGGAATTCGCCCCACGCGCCCCGAAGGGCGAGACCTGATGCGCCGAGTCGCCGGCGAACAGCACCCGGCCGTGCCGGAACCGCTCCATCCGCCGGCACTGGAAGGTGTAGATCGAACACCAGTCGAGCTCGTACTCCACCCCCGGCCCCAGCATGGCATCGACGCGGGCGCGGATGCGGGCCGGTTCCAGTTCCCGTGCGCGGTCGATGTTCCAGCCCAGCTGGAAGTCGATGCGCCAGATGTCGTCGGGCTGCTTGTGCAGCAGGGCCGAGTCGCCGGACTTGAAATGCGGCTCGAACCAGAACCAGCGTTCGGTCGGGAAGTCGGCCTTCATCTTCACGTCGGCGATCAGGAAATTGTCCTCGAACACCCGGCCGTCGAAGGCGAGGCCCAGCATCCCGCGCAAGGGGCTTCGGGCGCCGTCGCAGGCGATCAGCCAGTCGGCCTGAAGCCGGTAGGGGCCGTCCGGGGTCATCACCTCCAGCGTCACATGGTCGGCCCCGGGCGTCACGGCATCGACGCGGTTGCGCCCGCGTAGCTCGATCGGCGCGCCTTCGGCCTGGGCGGTAAGGATCGCGTCGTGCAGGAACTTCTCGAACCAGGGCTGTTGCAGGTTGATGAAGGCGGGGAAGGCATGGCCGCCTTCGGGCAGCAGGTTGAATTCGTAAAGCAGCCGGTCGTCGTGGAACACCTTGCCCAGGTTCCACTGCACGCCCTTGGCCAGCATCGGCCCCGCGGCACCCAGACGGTCGCAGATTTCCAGCGTGCGCTTGGCAAAGCAGAGCGCCCGGCTGCCCAGCCCCGCGCCCTCGTGATCGTCGAGGAGCAGCACCGGCACCCCGCGCCGTCCGAGGTCCAGCGCCATGGCCAGGCCGATGGGACCGCCGCCCACCACGATCACCTTGTGGCGGACGGGCGCCGCGGCGTCCTGGTCCGGCGAGCGGGCATAGGGATAGAGGCGGAAGGCGACCTTGTAGCGGTCCTGGACAAGTTCGGTCATCGGCTTCCCCCCGTTTGCCCGTTCAGCCCTGCAAGGCCGCCCACATCTCCAGATCGCGCTGGGCGGTCCAGATCCGGGGGTGATGGATGCCGCGCGCCTCGTCATAGGCGCGGGCGACGTTGAAGGGCAGGCAGTGCTCGTAGATCGCGTAGTCCTTGAACTTCGGGTCGCATTCGGCGCGACAGGCATCCCAGGCCTCTTTCAGCGTCCCGTTGCGCGCGGCGACGCGGGCGACCGGCTTGTAGGTCGACTCCACGAAGTCCTTCGTCCGGTCCAGCGCCCCGTTCACCGCCGCGCGCCCCACCACCGCATCGCCCCGGCCCGGAGCGATGGCGTCGAGGTCATAGGCCCGGATCGCCTCGAGCGTCGGGCCCCAGTCGGCGAAATGGCCATCGCCGCAGTAGCAGGCGGAATGGGCCTCGACGATGTCGCCCGTGAACATCACGTTCTGGTCCGGCACATGGATCACAGCATCCCCCGCCGTGTGCGCCCGGCCAAGCTGGAGGATGTCCACCCGCCGCCGGCCGAGCCAGACGGTCATCTTTCCGTTGAAGGTCGTCGTGGGCCAGGTCAGGCCGGGGATCGATTCATGCCCCTGGAACAGGCGCGGGAACCGCTGGAATTCGCTGTCCCAGTCCTCTTGCCCCCGCTCGGCCACCATGTTGCGGGCGGCTTCGGACATGATGATCTGCGGCGCCCTGAAGGCCGAGGCGCCGAGGACGCGCACCGCGTGGTAATGGGTCAGGACCACATGGCTGATCGGCTTGTCGGTGACGGTCCGGATGCAGTCGATCACCTTCTGCGCAAGGCGCGGGGTCGCCTGCGCCTCGACCACCATCACGGAGTCGTCGCCGATGATGACGCCGGAATTCGGGTCGCCCTCGGCGGTGAAGGCGTAAAGGCCTTCGCCGATCTCGGTGAAGCTGATCTTCTTCTCGGTCAGGTCGCCCTGCGATGCGAAGGCCTTGGCCATGGGTCAGCTCCTTGCGTAGGGGTCGGCCAGCGCGGGCAGCACCTTGCCGGTGCAGTCGCCGAAGCCGATGGTGTAGCCGTCGCCCCGGGCCTGGCCGCGCAGGGTGAGGGTGTCGTTGTCCTCGATGAAGCTGCGGCTGCCGCCGGCGATGGCGACCGGTTCCTTGCCGCCCCAGCTCAGCTCCAGCAAGCTTCCGCGGCTGTCTGGGGTCGGACCTGAGATCGTGCCGGACCCGAGGAGATCGCCCGCGTTCATCGGGCAGCCCGAGGTCGTGTGATGCGCCAGCTGCTGGGCGGCGGAATAGTACATCTCGCGGTAGTTGGTGCGGGAGATGACGGTTTCCGGCCCGCCCTCGGGGGCCAGCGCGACCTCGAGCGCGATGTCGTAGAGCATCGGCCCAGGCTCGACCAGGTAGGGCAGAAGCGGCACCTCGCGCGGCGGGGCGGGGACGCGGAAGGGCTCCAGCGCAGCCGTCATGACGATCCAGGGGCTGATCGTGGTCGCCGTCGCCTTCGCCTGGAAGGGGCCGAGCGGCTGGTATTCCCAGGCCTGGATGTCGCGCGCCGACCAGTCGTTGAGAAGGACATAGCCGAAGATCATCGCGTCCGCCTCGGCCACCGTGACCGGCCCGGACGAGGGCAGGCCCACGACCGCGCCCAGTTCCAGTTCGAAGTCGAACCGGCGCGAGGGCTGGAAGGCGGGCATGGCGTGATCGGGTCCCTTCACCTGCCCCCAGGGCCGGCGGACCGGCGTGCCCGACACCACCACCGAGGAGGCCCGCCCGTTGTAGCCGATCGGGATGTGCAGCCAGTTCGGCGGCAGGGCGTTCTCGGGCCCGCGGAACATGCTGCCCACGTTGAAGGCGTGATGGCGACCCGCGTAGAAATCGGTGTATTCGCTGACGAGGAAGGGCATGTGCAGCGTCACGTCCGCCAGCGGATGCAGGAAGGGCTGCACGGCCTCGCGCTCTGCCGCACCTTCCGACAGGACCGCGGTCAGCCTGGCGCGGAGGGCGGCCCAGACCTCGGGCCCGGCCTCCATCAGGTCGTTCCAGAACGGCACGTCGAGCCAGGGGCCGCCGGGCAGGTGCAGAAGCCCCGCCTCCTCCAGCCCCGCGACATCCAGCACCCGGTCGCCGATGGCGACACCGCAGCGCGGATCCTCGCCTTTGCGCGAAAAGACGCCGCAGGGCAGGTTGTTCAGCGGAAAGGGGCAATCCGGCGCATTGGCGCTGGCAAGCCAGGAACGGATCAGGGGCATCAGTCGCGGTCCTCTTCCTCGTCGGGCCGGGTCAGGCCGCGCTCGATGGTTCCGGCCAGGCGGAACCCCCAGAGGATCAGCCCGGCGATGACCGCACCCATGACCAGGGTGAAGGCCAGTGTCATTTCACCCCCGGCGTGCCGTCGAACTTCTTCTCGAGGCTGCCCCAGCAGTCGATGTAATCCTCCTGCAGATGGCCGGCGGTCGCGGCCCAGGGGGTCAGGTGCTGCGGGAAACGGGTCTCGAACATGAAGGACATGGTGTCGTCCAGCTTCTCGGGCTTGAGGTCCGCGTTCGAGGCGCCCTCGAAGGCCTGCTTGTCCGGCCCGTGCGGCAGCATGCAGTTGTGCAGGGACATGCCGCCGGGGACGAAGCCCTTGGGCTTGGCGTCGTAGATGCCGTAGATGTTGCCCATCAGCTCCGACATGACGTTCTTGTGATACCACGGCGGGCGGAAGGTGTTTTCGGCCACCATCCAGCGTTCGCGGAACAGGACGAAGTCGATGTTCGCGGTCCCCTCGATGCCCGACGGCGCGGTGAGCACGGTGAAGATCGACGGGTCGGGATGGTCGAATAGGATCGCGCCGACCGGGCAATAGGTGCGCAGGTCGTATTTGCAGGGCGCATAGTTGCCGTGCCAGGCCACCACGTCCAGGGGCGAGTGCCCGATCTCGGTCACATGGAACTGGCCGCACCATTTCACGGTGACGGTCGAGGGTGCCTCGCGGTCCTCGAAGGCGGCGACGGGGGTCTTGAAGTCGCGCCGATTGGCCATGCAGTTCGCCCCGATCGGCCCGCGGCCGGGAAGCTGGAACTTCTGGCCGTAATTCTCGCAAACGAAGCCGCGGGCCGGGCCTTCCAGCACCTCTACCCGATAGACGAGCCCCCGCGGCAGGATGGCGATCTCGCGCGGCTCGAGGTCGATGATGCCAAGCTCGGTGCAGAAGCGCAGCCGGCCCTCCTGCGGGACGACGAGCAGCTCTCCATCGGCCGAGAAGAAGTATTCGTCCCGCATCGAGGTGTTGACCAGATACATGTGGCTGGCCATGCCAACTTGCGTGTTCACGTCCCCCGCCGTGGTCATGGTGCGCATGCCGGTGATCCAGGTCAGGGGTTCCGCCGGGACGGGGACGGGATCCCAGCGATACTGGCCGAGGCTGATGATGTCGGGGTCGATGCAGGGGGCCGAGCGCCAGAGCGGCACCTGGATCTTGCGGAAGCGGTGCGTGTGCTTGACCGAGGGGCGGATGCGGTAGCACCAGGTGCGTTCGTTCTGGTGGCTGGGCGCGGTGAAGGCGGTGCCGGACAGCTGCTCGCCGTAAAGCCCGTAATTGCACTTCTGCGGGCTGTTCATGCCCTGCGGCAGGGCGCCCGGCAGGGCCTCGGTCTCGAAATCGTTGCCGAAACCCGGCATGTAGCCTTCGTGCGGGCCGGCGATGGACGCGGCGCGGATCATGCCCTTGGGAAGGGAATGGCTGGTCATCGGCACCTCCTGTTGTCGGGGCAGAGGGTCGGGGATCGGATCCGCCCTTGCCCGGGCGGCGCTTTTAGTCTTGTATAGTTGCTAATGCAACCAAGTCAACATGAAGTTGCATCTGCAACGAACTGGAGAGGCGATGCCCGAGACGGTGCTTCATGATTACTGGCGGTCCTCGGCCGCCTATCGGGTGCGGATCGGCCTCAACCTTCTGGGCCTGCCGTTCCGCTCGGTCCCGGTCGATCTGACGGCGGGCGAGCAGACGGGGCCGGAGAACCTGGCGCTGAACCCGCAGGGCCTGGTGCCCACGCTGGAGATCGACGGGATCCGCCTGACGCAGTCGCTGGCGATCCTGGAATATCTGGACGAGACGCGGGGCGCGGGCTGGCTGCCCGGGGATGCGGCGGGGCGGGCCGAGGTGCGGGCGATGGCCTATGCCGTGGCGATGGACACTCATCCGGTCTGCAACCTGCGCGTGGCGCAGCATGCCGTCAGCCTCGGGGCAACGATGGAGGGCTGGATGCAGCATTTCATTCCCCTCGGCCTTGCGGGGCTGGAGGGGCTGTTGCAGCGGGCGCCCTTCGGGCGGTTCTGCCGGGGCGATGCGGTGACGCTGGCCGACATCTGCCTGCTGCCGCAGGTCTACAACGCCCGCCGCTGGGGGGTGGACCTGGCCCCCTTCCCGCGCGTGGCCGCCGTTGCCGCGGCGCTGGAGCCCCTGCCCGCCTTCCAGGCCGCGCATCCCGACCGGGCGAGGCCCCCGGCATGACCGACCCGACAGGCGATTTCGATTTGCAGGATTTCCTGCCCTACCTCCTGAACCAGGCGGCCGAGGCGACCTCGCGCGGGTTTCAGGCGGCCTACCGTGACCGCTACGGCTTTACCCGCACGCAATGGCGGGTGCTGGCCAATCTGGGCAAGTTCGGCGCGATGACCGCGCGCGACATCTGCGCGATCAGCCATATCGAGAAGACCAAGGTCAGCCGCGCCGTGGCCGCGCTGGAACAGGCCGGGATGCTGGCCCGCGCGCCGAGCCCGACCGATGGCCGGGCCGAGCTTCTGTCGCTGACCGACAGGGGCCGGGCGGTCTTTGCCGATCTGGGCGGGCTTGCGCTCGCCTTCGACCGCCAGTTGCGCGCGATGCTGGGCGAGGGCGACGCGGGGCAGCTGGTCGCGCTGTTGCGCCGGCTGGCCGAGGCCGCCCCGCCCGGCGAGGCGGCCGGGGACTGAAGCCCTACAGCGCCGAGAACCCGGCCTCGAGCGCCGAGAGGATCTTCGACACATCGGCCTCGGAGACCACCAGGGGCGGGGACAGGATGATGTTGTTGCCCGAGACGCGGATCATGACCCCGGCCTCGTAGGTGGCGCGATGCACCCTGGCGATGACCTTCTTGTCGATGGGCGCCTTGGTGGCGCGGTCCGAGACCAGTTCCAGCGCGCACATCAGCCCGTGCCCGCCGCGCACATCGCCGATCACCGCATGCCGCGCCATCAGCGCCTGAAGCCCGGCGAACAGCTGCGCGCCCCGGGCGGCGGCGTTCCGGTGGACCTGCAACCGCTCGGTCTCCTTCAGGCAGGCGATGGCGGCGGCGGCGCCGACCGGGTGGCCGGAATAGGTATAGCCCGACCCGATCGCCCCCTTGCCGCTGGTGTCTTTCTCGAACACCTCGGCCACGGCTTCCGAGATCATCACCGCGCCGAAGGGGAAGTAGCCGTTGGTGATCGCCTTGGCGGAAACCAGGAGGTCCGGCTGCACCCCCCAGTGGCGCGAGCCCGTCCAGCCGCCGGTGCGGCCGAAGGCGGTGATGACCTCGTCGGCGATCAGCAGGATCCCGTATTTCGAACAAAGCGCCCGCACCCCCGGCATGAAGCTTTCGTGCGGCGGGATCACCCCGCCCGCGCCAAGCACCGGCTCCATGATGAAGGCGGCGATGGTGGAGGCGTCCTGGAACCTGATCTCGTCCTCGATGGCCGCCAGGCACAGCTGTGCCAGCCGCGCCGGGTCGGTCTCGTTGAACGGGTTGCGGTAGGTGTAGGGGGCGGGCGTGTGGAAGCAGCCCGGCATCAGCGGCTCGTACTGGGTGCGGAAATTGGCGTTGCCGTTGACCGAGGCGCCCAGGGTATGCGTGCCGTGATAGCCCTTCTTGAGGCTGAGGAACTTGACCCGCCCGCCCTCGCCCCGGATCTTGTGATACTGCCGGGCCAGCCGCAACGCGACTTCCACCCCGTCCGACCCACCGCTGGTGTAGAAGGCGCGGGACAGCCCGTCCGGAGCAAAGAAGGTGGCCAGCATCTCGGCCAGTTCGATGACGTTGTCGTTCGTGGTGCCACGGAAGATCGAATAGTAGGGCAGCCGGTTCAGCTGCGCCGCGATCGCGTCCTTCACCGGCTGGCAGGAATAGCCGAGGTTGACGTTCCACAGCCCCCCCACCGCGTCGATGGTGCGGTGGCCGTCCACGTCGATGATCTCGACCCCTTCCGCCTCGCAGATGATGTCGGGCGGGTTGGCCAGGCTGTCGGCCGGATGCGCCATCGGGTGCCAGATGTGCCGGGCGTTGTGTTCCTTGAGGAAGTTGGAATCCTTCATCGGGCGGTCTCCTGTTCCAGAAGCGCAAGCGCGCGGGCATAGCTTTCGCCGGGCTTGGTGACATCGAAATGGACGAAGGGCATGCCGACGGACTCGGCGCCCTTCAGGTTCCTCGCCTGGTCGTCCACGAAGACGCAGGCCGCGGGCGGCAGGCCCAGACCCTCGGTGACCATGAGGAATGCGCGGCGGTCGGGCTTCAGGATGCCGGTATGGGTGGCGTCCACGATCAGGTCGAACTCGGCAAGGAAGGGCAGTTTCGCTCGGAAATCGGCGCCGTAGAACAGGTCGAGCTCGTTCGAGAGGATCGCCAGCCGGTGCCCCGCGGCCCTGGCCTCTGCGATGGCCGCCAGCGCCTCGGGCCGGATCACCGCCGCCGGGTCCGCACCCCGGACGCGGCCGACGAACTGCGGAAATTCGGACCACGCCTCGCCCACCAGCGCGCCCGTCTCGCGCATGCGCAGCGCCCAGTAGTCGCGTTCCGTCATCTCGCCCGCCTGCATCGCCCGCCAGGGCGCGTCCGAGGCCGGATCGAAGGGCCCCCGCCAGGTCAGCGTGCCGGGCGGCAGGCCCAGCGCGGCCTCGGAGAGTGCATGGGTCTCGAACAGGGTCTTCGAGATCACCCCGCCGAAGTCGAGGACCAGGGCGCGGCTCACAGCTTCACCCAGGCGGTCTTGAGGTTCACGAACTTGTCGAAGGCATGCAGCGACTTGTCGTGCCCGTTGCCGGACTGGCCGACCCCGCCCAGCGGCACGGTCAAGTCGGACCCGCCGTAGGTGTTGACATGCACCAGCCCCGCGCGGATCGCCCGGACCATGCGATGCGCGCGCGACAGGTTCGCGGTCCAGACGGCGGCGGCGAGGCCGTAGTCGGTGCCATTGGCCAGCGCCACCGCCTCGGCCTCGGTATCGAAGGGGGTGACGGTGACGACCGGGCCGAAGACCTCGTTCCGGAACACCCGGTCTTCGGGCGCGGCATCGGCGACGATGGCGGGCGACATGTAGAAGCCGCCCGTGCCTTCCAGAATCCGCGCGCCGCCGATCACCTGCCGACCGGCCGCCCGCGCCTCCTCGACGAAGGCGAGGTTCTGGCGCAGCTGGCGGTCCGAGTTCACCGCTCCGGCCTGGGTGGCGAGGTCCAATGGGTCGCCCACCTTCATCGCGGCGGCATGGGCGGCGAGCTTTTCGACAAAGGCCGCGTGGATGCTGCGTTCGACCAGAAGGCGCGAGCCGGCGATGCAGACCTGGCCCGAGTTGCGGAAGATGCCGTGGGCCGCGACCTTCGCCGCCTCTTCGAGGTCCGGGGCATCGGCAAAGACCACGTTCGGCGACTTGCCGCCCAGTTCCAGATAGACCCGCTTCAGGTTCGATCGCGCCGCGGCCTCCATCAGCCGCCGCCCCGTGGCGCCCGAGCCGGTGAAGACCAGAACGTCCACCTGCATCGAGTCCGCAATGGCGGCACCGACCACCGCGCCTTCGCCAGTGACGACGTTGAAGACGCCGGGGGGCAGGCCGGCCTCCAGCCCCAGTTCGGCGATGCGCAAAAGCGTCAGGCAGGCGGTTTCGGCCGGTTTCAGCACCATGGTGCAGCCCGCCGCCAGCGCCGGGGCGAACTTCCAGGCACCGATCATCAGCGGGAAGTTCCAGGGCACGATGGCCCCCACCACGCCCACCGGTTCGCGGTGGACGAGGCCCAGGAAGGCGGGATCGGTCGGCGCGATTTCGCCCGTCAGCTTGTCGATGGCTTCCGCGTAATAGCGCAAGGTGGCTACGGCCGAAGCGGGTTCGGCCTTCAGCGCCATGCCGATCTCGGTCCCGTTTTCGCGCACGCCGAGGACGGCCAGTTCCAGTGCTCGGGCCTCGATCAGATCGGCCCATCTCAGGAGCACCTTCTTGCGCGCGGCGGGGGCCATGCCCGACCAGCGGCCATCGTCGAAGGCCCGGCGCGCGGCGGCGATGGCGGCTTCGGCATCCTCCCGCGCGCCCCGGGCGCAGGTGGTCAGCTGCCGGCCGTCGATGGGCGAGACGACGGGCATCGTGCCCCCGTCCGAGGCCGCGACCCGGCGGCCGTCCACGACATGCAGGGCGGGCTCCACGGGCAGGACGCGCAGGCGGTCGATCTCGGCTTGGGTCATCTCGGTTCGCTATTTACACCAGCGGTTCATATGATGCGCCGTTTGCCGCTGCCGGTCAATCCGGCAATCTCGCTGCGCCCCAGGGATGCAGGGAACTGACAGCCGATCAGGCGGAGCCAAAGCGGCTTGCGGCGGCGCGGAACTCGGCCGACGGGTGGCCGCCGATGCCGACGGTCAGCTTGCCGGATTCGGCGAAGAGCGCGGCGATGATCTGGCGGCGCAGGTCGTTCGTCATCCGGTGCGCCGGCACGGCGACGGCGACCGCCCCGGCCGGAGTGCCGTCGGTATCGAAGACCGGCATGGCGATGCCATAGACATCATCCTCGTTGGTCTGGTCGGCCTCGGCATAGCCGGTCAGGCGCACCTCTTGCAGCCGGGCGCGGATCACGTCCGGATCGGTCGGCGTGCGCGAGGTCCGCGCCGTCAGCGGCTCGGCCAGCACGCGGTCCACGACCTCGGGGCGCGAAAAGGCCAGCACCGCAAGGCCGGAGGCCGTGCTGTGGAACGGCAGGATCTCGCCCGCCACCAGCGAGACGCGGCTGCCCCGGCTGGCCTCGCTGACCCCGATGGTGGCCAGCGCCCGGCCCGAGACCAGCGAGGCATGCGCCGTCTCGCCGATCTGCGCCGACAGAGCGTCGAGCGACTGCTGGAACACGGCAGACACCGGAAAGGCGGTCTCGCGCACCCGCGCCAGGCGCAGCACCCCCGCCCCCAGCCGGTAAAGCCGCGCATCGCCGCGCTTTTCCAGCAGGCCGTGGTCGCACATCACCGAAAGCATCCGGTGCACCGTCGCCTTGTCCACGCCCGAACGGCGCGCAAGTTCGGACAGGCCGATCTCGGGTTCGGAGTCCGAAAAGTAATCCAGCAGGGACAGGGCCTTTGCTACCGTGCTTGACATGATCCCCCCGAAGGCGCCCCGGCCGAGCGGCCAGACGGCAAAAGCGTTGACGCAGCTGTGGACAGCAGGCTATATTTGAACCATCGTTGATAATAATGAACCGATGGGAGGTCGTCAATGCCGAAGTTCACTTCTGCCCTCTGTGCCCTGCTTGCCGCTGGCGTCGCAGGTCCGGCCCTTGCCGAATATCCTGACCGGCCCGTCAGCTTTGTCGTGCCCTTCCCGCCCGGCGACCTTGAGGACGTGCTGACCCGCATGATCGCCGAGGACTTCCAGGCGAAATACGGGGTCGCGGCGGCGGTGGTGAACAAGCCGTCCGAAGGCGGCCCCTTCCCCGGCGCGGCCGAAGTCGCCGCCGCCCCGGCCGACGGCTATACCATCGGCTCCTTCGTGGTGGACATCCCCGTGGTCGGTCCCGAGGTCGGCGTGCCCGGCCTTAACCCCGACCCGTTCGAGCCGCTGGGCATCTTCCTGACCTATCCCTTCGTGATCGCCACCTCGGCCGACAAGCCCTATTCGACCATGGCGGAACTGGCCGAACACTCGAAGACCGAGCCGCAGCTCCTGGGCCATTTCGGCGCCTTCCTGTTGCCGACGCAGGCCACCTTCGCCGCAGCCAAGGAACTGGGCTTCGAATGGGGCGGCGAGGCCTCGGCCGGGGCGCTGGACTGCAATTCGCTGGCCTCGGGCGACTTCGACGTGATCAACACCACGATCCAGCAGATGCTGCCCTGCCTCGACAGCGTGAAGATCCTGGCCACGGTGACCGACGGGCCGATCTCGGTCGTGCCGAATGCGCCGACGCTGGCCTCGGTCGCGCCGGACCTGAACATCTCGCTGTGGAACGGGCTGTTCGTCCACAAGGACACGCCGGCCGACGTGCGCGAGAAGATCATCGCCTCGGCGAAGGAGACCATGGCCTCGGCCCGCGCGCAGGAGCTAGCGGCGCAGACGGGCGCCATCGTCTACTGGATGGATGCCGAGGAGGCAAAGGCGCGCATCGCCTCGGACATCGAGGTGTCGGGTCGCATCGCCGCCATGCTGGGCGAATAGGCCCGGGGAAAGGCCGGCCGGATGCGCGAGGGGCCCGAGGATCAGCCGCATGTCTTTCCCCACGGCCGCCGGCCGGGAGAGATGCTGTTCGTCACGATCACGATGACGGTGGCCGTGGCGCTTCTGGCGGCGCTGCCCTGGCAGACGACCTGGCTGCCGGGCAAGGGGCTGGCGGCGCAGCCGCGCTTCTGGCCGGCGGTGTCGCTGGGGGGCGTGGTGCTGTTCGGCCTCTTGAACGCGCTCACGCGGCTGCGCGTGCCCCGCACGCCGGGCCGTTGGCGGGAAGCCGCGGTCTGGCTGCGGTCGCTGGAGTTCATCGGCTGGTACATGCTCTACGTCCTGGCGATCCCGGTGATCGGCTATCTGGCCGCGACGCTGGCCTTCTGCACCGGGATTGCCCTGCGCACCGGCTATCGCGGGCGGGCGGTCTGGATCGCGGCCGCTTTCGGCCTGGTCGTCGTCCTGGTCTTCAAGACCGGGATGAACGTGAAGATCCCCTCGGGCGCGATCTACGACCATGCGCCCGAGGGCCTGCGCTACCTGCTGATGCGCTATTTCTGAGGGGCCGATGGACAGCTTCCTTTCCGGTCTCGAACTGCTCGCCCGCTGGGACGTGATCGCCGCCCTTCTGGTCGGATCGATCGGCGGCGTGCTGGTCGGCGCCATGCCCGGCGTCGGGGCGGCGGTGGCCATCGCCATCGCCCTGCCCGTCACCTTCTCGCTCGAGCCCATCGTCGGGCTGACGCTCCTCCTCGGCATCTACGGCTCGTCGATGTTCGGCGGCGCGATCCCTGCGATCCTGGTCAACACGCCCGGCACGCCGGTCAACGCGCTGACCACCTATGACGGCTATCCGATGACGAAACGCGGCGAGTCGCGCCGGGCGCTGAGCCTGGCCTATTCGGCCTCGTTCTACGGTGCGGTGGTCTCGATCCTGGCGCTGATGCTGCTGGCGCCGGTGCTGGCGAAGGTCGCCCCCCTGTTCGGCGCGCGCGAGATCTTCCTCGCGGCCCTCCTGGGCATCGTGCTGGTCGTCGTCACGCATCGCGGGCAGGTGCTGCCGGCGGCGATCCTCGCCTGTCTGGGCATCTTCCTGGCCACCATCGGGATCGAGCCCTCGGCCTACACGCAGCGCTACACCTTCGGCCTGTCATGGCTGCAATCCGGCGTCGATCTGATCGTGGTGGTCCTGGGCCTTTTCGCGATCAGCCAGGCGCTTGTGCTGCTGATGAGCCAGGACAAGCCCGTCGATCTGCCAAGGGTCGAGAAGACCGGATTCTTCCGCCAGATGCGCGAACTGTGGGTCTATCGCCGCATCGCTACCGTCGCCTCCTCGCTGGGCGTGATCTGCGGCATGATCCCCGGCGTGGGCGAGTTCATGTCGCAATTCATGTCCTACAGCTATGCCCAGCGCACCTCGAAGACGCCCGAACGGTTCGGAAAGGGCAACCCGGAAGGCATCGTCGCCTCCGAGGCCGCCAACAACTCGGTGCCGGCGGCGGCGATGATCCCGCTCCTGGCCCTGGGCATCCCCGGCGAGGAGCTGACGGCGATGATGCTGGCGGTGTTCTATGTGCACAACGTGGTGCCGGGGCCGCGGCTTTTCGCCGAGCAGATGGATTTCATCTATGCGCTCTACATCAGCCTCTTCCTTCTGAACGTCATCGTGGTGGTGTTCCTGTTCTTCGCCACCCGGACGCTGATGAAGGTCATGCTGATCCCCAGCCGGTTCCTGGGCATGATGATCCTGACCTTCAGCCTGATCGGCATCTACACGCTGCGCAATTCGCTGACCGACATCGCCATCGCCTCGGCCTTCGGGCTGTTCGGCTTTGTCCTGAAACGGCTGGAGCTGCCGACCTCGCCGATCATCCTGGGCATCGTGCTGGGCAAGCTGATGGAGGACCGGCTGCGCACCGCCATGGCGCGGGTGCGGGAGCCGTGGGACTTCATCGACCGGCCCATCGCCTTCGTCCTGTTCCTGATGATCCTTGCCGCCCTGGGCGCGCAGGTCTGGACCGTGGTGAAGGCGCGGCGCGAAGGGGGCTCGCATGACTGACCTGATGGCCCGGCGCCGGGCGCTTCTGGGGCCGAACGTCTCGACCTTCTACGACGACCCGGTGCATCTTGTGCGGGGCGAGGGCGTCTGGCTCTGGGATGCCGAGGGGCGGCGCTATCTGGATTGCTACAACAACGTGGCCCATGTCGGCCATTGCAACCCGCGCGTGGTGCGGGCGATCTGCGATCAGGCGGCGACGCTCAACACCCATACCCGCTATCTGCACGAAGGGATTCTCGATTATGTCGAACGGCTGACGGCGACCTTCGACGACCCGCTCAAGACCGCGATCCTGACCTGCACCGGGTCCGAGGCGAACGACATCGCGCTGCGCATGGCCGAGGCGATGACGGGCAAGCGCGGGATCGTGGCGACCGACGCGACCTATCACGGCAACACGGCGCTGGTCAGCCACCTGTCGCGGTCGAACGTGCCCGAAGTGGGCTTCGGCCTGGGCCAGTACCTGCGCCATGTCGAGGCGCCGGACAGCTATCGCATCCCCGATCCCGACGGCCAGCGCTTCGCCGCGCAGGTCGAGGCCGCGATCGCCGATCTGGAACGCTCGGGCGTGGGTTTCGCCGCGCTGATCGTCTGCCCGCTGTTCCTGAACGAAGGCTTTCCGACGCAAGCCGAGGGCTGGCTGCGCCCGGCGGCCGAGGCCGTGCGCCGCGCGGGGGGCCTGCTGATCTGCGACGAGGTGCAGTCCGGTTTCGGTCGGTCGGGCAGCCATTTCTGGGCGCATCAGCGGCAGGGCGTGGTGCCGGATGTGGTGACGATGGGCAAGCCGATGGGCAACGGCCACCCGGTCGCGGGCCTGGTGACCAGCGCCGAGATCATGGCGCGGTTCCGGGGGGCCTTCCGCTACTTCAACACCTTCGGCGGCAATCCGGTGTCCTGCGCGGCGGCAATGGCGGTGCTGGACGAGTTGCAGGAGCGGAACCTGCAAGCCAACGCCGCCCGCATAGGGCTTCTGGCGCAGCGGCGGCTGGGCGAACTGGCCGCGAAATACCCGGTCATCGGCGATGTGCGGCAATCGGGCATGGTGTTCGGCGCGGAATTCGTGCTGGACCGGCAGACCAGGGCCCCGGCCTCGGCCTATGCCGACCGGGTGGTGAACCGGCTGCGCCAGCGCGGGATCCTGCTGTCGAAGCTCGGGCGGCACAGGAACACGCTGAAGATCCGCCCGCCGATGCCCTTCGCCGAGGACCATCTGGACCTGCTGATCGCCACGCTGGACGAGGTTCTGGCCGAAACCCCGGTGGCGGCATGAGCGAGTCCCTGGCCGAGGCGCTGGCGCTCTGGGGCCTTCCGGCCGGTGACTGCACCTTTGTCGCCGGGCGCGAGAACCGGGTGTGGCGGGTCGAGACGCTACAAGGCGCCTACGCGCTGCGGCTGCGCCGGCCGGGCTATCGCAGCGAGGTCGAACTTCGGTCGGAACTCGACTGGCTGGCGGCGCTGGACCGGGCGGGGATACAGGTGCCGCGCCCCCTGCCCTCGCGCCACGGGCGGCTGCTGGAACGGCTGGGCGAGGGCTTTGCCGATGTCGTGGCCTGGCTACCCGGCCGACCCATGGGGCAAAGCCGCAGGCCGCTGGAGCTGGCGGACCGGGCAGGCACCTTCCGCGCGCTCGGGGCAAGGATCGCGGAACTGCACCTGGCCTGCGACGCCTGGACGCCGACGCCCGGCTTTCGCCGCTGCCGCTGGGACGCCGAGGGGCTGGTGGGCGAGGCCCCGGTCTGGGGCCGGTTCTGGGAGAACCCGACACTCGACACCCCCACGCGCGAGCTGTTCCTGCGCCTGCGCGACGCGGCGCGGGAGAGGCTTGCCGGGGACACTCCGGATTTCGGTCTGATCCATGCCGATCTGGTGCGCGAAAACCTGCTGCTGGACGACACCACGATCCGCCTGATCGACTTCGACGACGGCGGTTTCGGCTATCGGCTGTTCGACCTGGCCACGGTCCTGCTCAAATCCATGGACGAGCCCGACTACCCCTCCTTACGCGCGGCGCTGATCGCGGGCTATCAGGGGCGGCGGCCGCTCGACCTGTCGCATCTGGACCTGTTCATCGCCCTGCGCGCGCTGACCTATGTCGGCTGGATCGTGCCGCGCATGGCCGAGCCGGGCGGGGCCGAGCGCAACGCGCGTTTCGTGGCCGAGGCGCGGGCGCTGTGCGCGGGCTGGCTACGGGACCACAGGGCTTTCACGGGGGGAGGCGAGGCATGACGAAATGCATCCTGGTCATCGGCACGTTCGACACCAAGGCGGACGAGCTCGACTATCTGATCGGCCGGATCCGCGCCCAGGGCGGCGCGGTCCTGGCGATGGATGTCAGCATCCTCGGCGAGGCGAGGATCCCGGTCGATGTCGGCAAGCACGAGGTCGCGGCCGCGGCGGGCGAGACGATCGAGGGTCTCATCGCGCTCGGCGAGGAAGGCGAGGCCTTCGCCCGGATGAGCGCGGGGGCCGCCACCCTGACCCGGCGGCTTTACGACGAGGGGCGCTTTCACGGCATGATCGCGCTGGGGGGCACGATGGGCACCGACCTCGCGCTCGACTGCGCGCAGGCGCTGCCGCTGGGGGTGCCGAAATACATCGTCTCGACGGTGGCCGGATCCCCGCTGATTGCGCCGGACCGGATGGCGGCGGACGTGCAGTTCATCCTCTGGGCCGGGGGGCTTTACGGGTTGAACCCGCTGTGCAGGTCCTCGCTCAGCCAGGCGGCTGGGGCAGTGCTGGGGGCAGCACAGGCGGTGGAGCCGCCCGCCTTCGACCGGCCCCTGATCGGGATGACCTCGCTCGGCTCGTCCTGCCTGAAATACATGAAACGCCTGCACCCGGAACTAACCCGGCGCGGCTATGACATCGCGGTGTTCCACACCACCGGCATGGGCGGCATGGCCTTCGAGCGGCTGGCGGCCGAGGGGCATTTTGCCTGCGTGATGGATTTCTCGGTGCAGGAGTTCGTGAACGCCCAGGGCGGCTCGCTGGTCAGCGCCGGGGCCGACCGGCTGACCGGCGCGGGCCGCAGCGGCACGCCGCAGATGGTGGCGCCGGGGGCGGCCGACATCCTGGACTTCGCCGGCTGGCAGGACTTTCCCGAACGCTTCCGCGACCGTCCGTTCCACGTCCACAACCGCCTGATCAAGAGCGTGGCCTTCACCCCCGAGGAACGCCGTGACCTGGCCCTTGCGATGGCCGACAGGCTCGCCGGGGCGAAGGGGCCGACCCATGTCTTCCTGCCGAAGGGCGGGATCGAGGAATGGGACAAACCCGGCGAGGCCGCGCATGACCCCGAGGGTCTGGCTGCCTTCACCGAGGCCGCCGAGGCCGCCCTGCGCGGGCGGGTGGATCTGACCGTGCTCGACTGCCACATCAACGACGCCGCCTTCTGCGACGCGGTGCTGACACAACTGGATGCCTGGGTGGCGGCGGGCATCGTGCCCCCCGGAAAGGCCGCGGCATGACCGGGCGTTTCGCGGGCAAGGTGGCGCTGGTCTCGGGCGGCGGCACCGGGATCGGGGCGGCGACCGCCCGGCGTCTGGCCGGCGAGGGCGCACAGGTCGTGGTGATGGGGCGACGGCAGGCGCAGCTGGAGGCCGTCGCCGGCCCGATCGGCGCTGCGGTCTGCGTGGGCGACGCCGCCGATCCGGCCGGGGCAGAGGCGGCGGTGGCAGTTGCCCGCGAGCGGTTCGGCGGGCTGGATGTCGTCGTCGCCAATTCCGGCGGGCACGGCTTTGCCACGCTGGCCGAGACGACGGATGCCGACTGGGACGCCGCGCGCCGGGCCAATCTGGACACGGCAGTGATCCTTTTGCGCGCGGCGCTGCCGGAGCTGGTCCGCCGCCGGGGCGCGATCGCCGTCACGGCCTCGATCGCCAGCCTCGCCGCCCCGGCCGGCGCCTTCGGCTATACCGTCGCCAAGCACGCCCAGATCGGTCTGGTCCGCTCCATCGCGCGGGATTTCGGGCGGCAGGGGGTGCGGTGCAATGCCGTCTGCCCCGGCTGGGTCACGACCGAGATGGCCGATGCCGAAATGGACGAGCTTTGCGCCCGGCAGGGTCTGGCCAGCCGCGAGGCCGCCTACGCGCTGGTCACGCGCGACGTGCCCATGGGCCGCCCGGCCCATCCTGACGAGGTGGCGGCGGCGATCGCCTTCCTCTGCTCCTCCGATGCGGCGATGATCACCGGTGCGGTGCTGACGGTGGACGGCGGCTCGACCATCGTCGATGTGCCGACGCTGGCCTTCGGCTGAGGGCGCGGGCCGCGCTATTTCCGGGTCAGCGCAAAGACGCCCGACCCGACGACCAGCGCCGCTCCGATCCAGGTGGCCAGGTCGGGGCGTTCTCCGAACAGGGCCATGGCCAGCGCCATGGCGAAGAGCAGCCGGGTGTATCGGAACGGGGTGACGGCCGAGACCTCTCCGGTCCGCATGGCATAGGTCAGGGCGTGATAGCCGGCCATGCCGAAGACGGTGCCGGCGGCGAGACGGGCGAGATCGGCAAGGTCCGGCAGCCGTGCCCCGCCGCTGACCGCCAGCAGGATCGCCCCGGCGACCGCCAGCATGGCAAAGCCCAGCGCGCCAAGCTGGCGGTTCGACAGGCCCTTCGGCGCCGCGCGGGTTGCGAGATCCCGCCCGGCAAAGCCCAGAAGCCCGACCACGGCCAGCAGCGACAGCGCCGAGAAATCCGCCCCCGGCCGCAGGATGACCAGCACGCCCACAAAGCCCACCAGAACCGCCAGCCAGCGGAAAAGGCTGACCCTTTCGCCAAAGACCAGCGCCGCCCCGGCGACGACGACCAGCGGCGTGGCCTGCAGGATCGCCGAGGTGGTGGACAGCGCGGTCAGCGTGATCGCCAGCCCATAGAACAGCCGCCCGGTGATCTCGAACCCGCTGCGGATCAGCATGGGCCGCGACAGGAAGGCGGCGGGCAGGACCGGCTCGCCCTGACGCGCGGCCATGGCAGCGAAGACCAGCATGCCCAGCAGGCCGATGGTCAGCAGGACCTGGCCCAGCGGCAAGCTTTGGGCAGCAGCCTTTACGAACACGTCCTCGATGGCGAAGCCCGCCATCGAGACGGTCATGTAGGCCGCGCCGCGCTGGTTGTCGGTCAGGGCCAAGCCGCCCTCCTCAAGCCCTTCGGGCATTCGTCGGGGGTCTGCGAGGAGTGCCCGAAGGGCTCGACGAGCGTCACCGCGCGCCCCAGGTGTCGGACAGCCGGTAGCCCTCGGGCCAGGGATCGGCGGGATCCAGCATGTGCTGATGCGTCCCCGTGATCCAGGCGCGGCCCGAGATCTCGGGCAGGATCGCGTCCAGATCGCCGACCTTCGCCGCGCCGACGATCCGCCCCTCGAACTGCCCGCCGATCAGCGAGCGTGCGCGCAGCACCTCGCCCGGGCCGATCTGGCCCCGCGCAGCCAGGATCGCCAGCCGCGCCGAAACCGCCGTCCCGGTAGGCGAGCGGTCGATCTTGCCCGGCCGGATCGAGACGGCATGCCGCGTCTCCCAGCCATCGGCGACACGGGTCAGGGGCCCCGCGAAGAGGCAGAACGAAAAGTGCCGCCAGTCCGGGTTCTCGGGGTGGCGGAAGCCCAGCTGCTCATCGGCGGCCCGGGTGATCTCGACCCCCAGTCTCGCCATGGCATGGGCCTCCCCGGGCGCATGGGAAAGGCCGAGGGCGGCCACATCCACCACCACGAAACTGTCGCCGCCATAGGCCGTGTCCACCGTCAGACGGCCCAGCCCCGGCACGTCCAGCGGCACGTCCAGACGGTCGGCGAAGCTTGGCAGGTTCCGCACATGGACCCGCTCGGCCTTGCCATTCCGGCAGTTGGCGCGGACCTTGACGAGGCCCCCTGGCGCCTCGAGCACCAGTTCGGTCACCGGTTCGGACATGGGCAGGATGCCGCTGTCCAGCAGCACCGTCGCCACGCAGATCGAGTTCGAGCCCGACATCGGCGGGTTGTCCTCGGGCTCCATGATGATGAAGCCCATCTGCGCGCGCGGGTCCCTGGGCGGGACCAGGAGGTTCACATGCCGGAACACGCCACCGCGCGGCTCGTTCAGGACGAAGTTGCGCAGGGTCTGATCGCGCCAGAGCGCCTCGCGCATCTTCCACAGGGTCGCGCCGGGGGGTGGGGCGACCCCGCCCACGATCACGTCCCCGACCTCGCCTTCGGCATGGGCCGAGACGACATGAATGGTCTTGGTGCTGCGCATGCTGGCCTCCGTCGCCGGCATGCCAGCAGGAATCGACACATGTATCAAGTTTTCCGGTGCGTCGCAGGCCACGAGGGCCGGGGCGTCAGATCAGCCCGGCATGCTTCATCGCGGCCTTGATCTTCGCCTTGGTCCCGTCGGTCAGCCCGACCAGCGGCAGGCGCACCTCTTCCGAGCAGAGGCCGAGCACCGACAGCGCGTATTTCGCGCCGACGAGACCAGGCTCGATGAAGATCGCCTCGTGCAGCGGCATCAACCGGTCCTGGTATTCCAGCGCCTTGGCATAGTCACCGCGCAGCGTCGCTTCCTGGAACTCGGCACACAGACGCGGGGCGACGTTCGCGGTCACGCTGATGCAGCCGACCCCGCCATGGGCGTTGAAACCCAGGGCGGTCGCGTCCTCACCCGACAGCTGGATGAAGTCCTTGCCGCAAGAGGCGCGCTGCTGGCTGACGCGCTCGATCTTGCCGGTGGCGTCCTTGACCCCGATGATCCGCGGCAGTTTCGCCAGCTGGCCCATGGTATCCGGCGTCATGTCGATGACCGACCGGCCGGGGATGTTGTAGATGATGATCGGCAGGGTGCAGCAGTCGTGCAGCGCGGTAAAATGCGCGATCAGGCCGGCCTGGGTGGGTTTGTTGTAGTAGGGCGTGACGACCAGCGCCGCATCGGCCCCCACCTTCTCGGCATGGCGGATCAGGCTGATCCCTTCCACCGTGTTGTTCGACCCAGCCCCCGCGATCACCGGCACCCGCCCCGCGGCAGCGGCCACGACCTCCTCGATCACCCGCTGATGCTCGGCATGGCTGAGCGTCGGGCTTTCGCCCGTCGTCCCCACCGGCACCAGCCCGTGCGAGCCTTCGGCGATGTGCCAGTCCACCAGTTTCTTCAGCGTCACCAGATCCAGCTCGCCGTTCTTGAACGGCGTCACCAGGGCAGGAAGGGACCCTCTGATCATGACGCTTCTCCTATGATGGGCGGGATTGCCCGGACAGACCGCGCCTGTCTTAGCCGCTGGTCCGCGCAAAGCCAAGTCTCGCCGCTAACGCAGTCGTGGGTTGTAGGGCCGCCCTTGGTCAGGCAGATTCAGGGGCCATGAGCAGCAAGAAAACGATGCGGGCGCTGGCGCTGGCCCTGGCCATCCTCGCGCAACCGGCAGGGGCAGACACGACACAGGCGATGCGGACGGCGCTCGAGCTGGCCGCCGCCAAGGATTACGACGGCGCGCTGGCCGTGGCGCCCTCGGGCGTCGGGCGCGACGTGATCGACTGGCAGCGCCTGCGCGCCGGTGAGGGGCGGCTGGGCGACTACGAGGCCTTCCTGCAACGCCGCCCGGACTGGCCCGGCCTCGCGCTTCTGCGCGAGAAGGGCGAAGAGGCGGTGGCGCGCTCCACCGACCCGGACCGGGTGATCGCCTGGTTCGAGGCAGGGCCTCCGAAAACCGGCAAGGGCGCCATCGCCTATGTGCGTGCGCTTCTCGCAGCGGGCCGCGCGGCGGATGCCGAGACCGAGGCGATGCGGGCCTGGTCCAGCCTGCCCTTCTCGCCCGAGCAGGAGCAGGAGATGATCGGCCTTTCACCAGAGGCCGTGGGCTTCGTCCATGAGGCGCGGCTGGACAATCTGCTCTGGGACGGCCGCACGAAGGAGGCAGAGCGCATGCTGCCCCGCGTTCCGGAGGATCTGCGCGCCCTCGCCCGCGCCAGGATCGCGCTACAGACCCAGGGCAAGGGCGTCACCGGGCTGATCGAGGCGGTACCGAAGCCGCGGGCCGGCGACCCCGGACTGGCCTTCGACCGATTCATCTGGCGGATGAAGAAGGATTTCTACGACGAGGCGGCCGAGCTGATCCTCGAGCGGTCCAAGTCTGCCGAAAGCCTCGGTCGCCCACAGGCCTGGGCGGAACGGCGGGCGCTCCTGGCACGCTGGCTGATGCGGCAGGGTCGCGCGAAAGAGGCCTACCGGGTCGCCGCGAACCACCACCTGCCGACCGACAGCGGCGCCTCGGCCTATGCCGACCTGGAGTTCCTGGCGGGTTTCATCGCGCTGCGCCGGCTGAACGACCCTGCCACGGCCGAGACGCATTTCCGGCATCTCCTGGCCGGCGTCTCGACCCCGATCAGCCTTGCGCGCGCGCATTACTGGATCGGACGCGCGCAAGAGGCGGCCGGCAAGGACGGAACCGCGAGCTACAAGGCGGCGGCGGCGCATCAGACCGCCTTCTACGGCCTGCTTGCGGCCGAACGGCTCGGGCTGTCGCTGGACGAGGGGCTCTTGCGCCGCCCGGCCACGCCGGACTGGCGCGGGGCAAAGTTCACCCAGTCCTCGGTGCTTGCCGCTGTCGAGATCCTGCGCAAGGCGGGCGACAGGACGCTGGCCAAGCGGTTCCTGCTGCATCTCGCCGAGAGCCAGGACACCACGGGCCTGGCGCAGATGGCCGACATGGCGCTGGCCTGGGGCGACCCGCATCTGGCCCTTCTGGTCGCCAAGGCGGGCGCGGAACGCGGGCTGATCCTGCCGCATGCCTATTACCCGATCCCGGATTTCGTGCCCGACGGGTTGAAGGTCAGCCGGGCGCTGGCCCTGTCCATCGCGCGGCGAGAGTCCGAGTTCGACCCGGCCGCCCGGTCCTCGGCCGACGCGCGCGGGCTGATGCAGGTGCTGCCGGGGACGGCAAAGCTGATGGCGGGCAAGCTTGGCAAGGACTTCGACGCCGGCAAGCTGATCTCGGACCCGGCCTACAACGTGACCATGGGCGCGGCCTACCTCGCAGAGATGGCCGCCGAGTTCGGACCCTCGATCGCGCTGATCGCCTCGGGCTACAACGCGGGTCCTGGCCGCCCCCGGCGCTGGATCGGCGAGTTCGGCGATCCCCGTCGCCCGGATGTGGATGTGGTGGACTGGGTGGAAACAATCCCCTTCGCCGAGACGCGGACCTATGTGATGCGGGTGGCCGAGGGCGTGGTGATCTATCGCGCCAAGCTGAAGGGCGCGGTCGGACCGGTCAGGATCACGCAGGAGCTGAAGGGCTGACCCCGAGGGGCGCCAAAATTCTTCGCCGAAGAATCTTGGCGCGGGCGCTCACCTGGGACGGCGGTTTTCCAGCTGCGCCAGCCGCACCTGTCGCAATGCCTCGACCAGCAGCGCGGTCAGGAGGCCAAAGCTGAGGAATCCGTTCACTGCTGCCATTGCCGCCAGGATGCGCCATCCATGCACCGGCACTATGTCGCCCAGCCCGAGGGTCGAAAAGGCGACGATGGCAAAATAGACGGCCTCTTCGAGCCTTGCGAAGGCACCAAGCGCATGCAGGACCAGCGCCCAGACCCAGACGCCGATCGTGACCAATGCCAGCACCCAGAGCCCGACACCGATCAGCATCAGAACCAGCTTCAACCGCTGCGGTCCGGCAATCAGCCAGGGATGGGCACGACGGAACCCGACCTCCAGAAGCAGGGCCGAGATCGCCATGACCACAAGGTTGACGATCAGTAGCCCGGTTCCGATTGCGATCTGTGCGAACATCTTCACCCTTCTGGACTACGCCCTCGGCAAGGCTTATCTCACCGCGATCATGGTGGCAAAGTCCGATCCCAACTCGAAGCTCATCGCCGAGAACCGGCGCGCGCGGTTCGATTACCACATCGAAAGCGATCTCGAGGCCGGGATCATGCTGCTCGGATCGGAGGTCAAGAGCCTCCGGCAGGGCGGAGCGAACATCGCGGAAAGTTATGCGTCGGTCGAAGGCGGCGAGCTTTGGCTCATCAACAGCTACATCGCGCCCTATCTTCAGGCCAGGACCTTCGGGCACGAGGAAAGGCGGCGGCGCAAGCTGCTGGTGTCGAAGAAGGAACTCGGCCGCCTGTGGAGCGCGGTGGGGCGCGAGGGCATGACCATTGTGCCGATGAAGATGTATTTCAACGACCGTGGCATCGTGAAGCTGAAGCTCGGCATCGCCAGGGGCAAGAAGCTTGCCGACAAGCGCGAGACCAGCGCCAAGCGCGACTGGGATCGGCAGAAGGCGCGGCTCCTGAAGCAGAACAGCCGCGAATGATCTTGCACAAATCACACATTTCTTGCCGCATTAGCCGCTTTCTGGCACTCTGACACATACCGGATAGCAATTCCGGGGATAAAGCCGGGCGAACCCGGTGCGGGAACCGGCGAAAGAGGGAAGGGTTGAGTCATGGGTATGGAACTGATCATCCAGATCATTGCGGGCCTCCTGGGCGGCAATGCGGCGGGTGCCGGGCTGAAGAACCTCAGCCTGGGGACGGCAGGCAACTCGGTCGCGGGAGCGGTCGGTGGCGGGCTTGGCGGCGTCCTGATGGGCATGCTCGGCGGTGACGCAGGGGCAGCGGCCGGGGCGGCGATGGAAGGGCTCGACATCGGCGCCATCATCCAGTCGGTCGCGGGTGGCGGCATCGGTGGTGCCGTGCTGACGGCGATCATCGGCATCCTGAAGAAGGCCCTGGTGAAGTAATCGCCCTGGCGCGGGGGCCGCTGCGCCCCCGCGCCGCTTGCACCGCCCCTTGCGCCATGGGTATATCCCGGGGAACGCTCGGGAGGCCGCTCATGACCCCATCGCCGCAGGACGACCCAAGGACGCTGGTCTCGACCGACTGGCTGGCAAGACACCTGCGCGACCCCGACCTGCGGGTCCTCGACGCAAGCTGGTATCTGCCCGCGCAGAACCGGGACGCCAGGGCCGAATATTCCGCGGCCCACATTCCCGGCGCGCGGTTCTTCGACATCGACGAGATCTCGGATCAGCGGTCGCCGCTGCCGCACATGGCGCCCCCACCGGAAAAGTTCATCAGCCGGATGCGGGCGATGGGCGTCGGCGACGGGCACCAGGTCGTGGTCTACGACGGAGCCGGCATCTTCAGTGCGGCCCGCGTCTGGTGGACCTTCCGCCTGATGGGCAAGACCGATGTGGCGGTGCTGGACGGGGGCTTCCCCAAGTGGCAGGCCGAGGGCCGCGAGATCGAGGACATGCCTCCGGTGATCCGCGACCGGCACATGACCGTTTCCCGCCAGAACCACCTGGTGAAGGATGTGACGCAGGTCGCCCATGCCGCCAAGCTGGGCGAGGCCGAGATCCTCGATGCCCGCTCTGCCGCGCGGTTCCGGGGCGAGGAGCCCGAGCCGCGTCCGGGCCTGCGGCCGGGGCATATCCCCGGGTCGAAGAACATTCCCTTCACCGAGGTCCTGAATCCCGACGGGACGATGAAGCCCCCGGCCGAGCTGAAGTCCATCTTCGAGGCCGCGGGCGTGGATCTGCGGAAACCGGCGATCACCAGTTGCGGCTCGGGCGTCACTGCGGCGGTGCTGTCGCTGGCGCTGGAACGCGTCGGGCACCGCAATCATGCGCTCTACGACGGCTCCTGGGCGGAATGGGGCATGTATGACGATCTGAAGGTGGCGACCGGCCCCTGAGGCTTCTTGCCGAAGCCAGCGGCTTGTGGCACTGGGCTGCCGTCCAGAACCCCGGGAACGCCCATGCTCGAAACGCTTCAGCCCCAGCCGCAGGACAAGATCCTGGCCCTCATCGCCATGTTCCGGGACGACCCCCGGACCACCAAGATCGACCTCGGCGTCGGCGTCTACAAGGATGCGACCGGGCTGACCCCGGTGATGCGCGCGGTCAAGGCAGCCGAGAAGAAGCTGTGGGAGGTGGAGACCACCAAGACCTACACCGGCCTTGCCGGTGAACCCGCCTACAACGCCGCGCTGGTCAAGTTGATCCTCGGACCGGGCTACGCCGACCGCGCGGCCTCGGTCGCGACGCCCGGCGGGACGGGCGCGATCCGGCAGGCACTGGAACTGATCCGCATGGCGAACCCGAAGGCGCGGGTCTGGATGTCGGCGCCGACCTGGCCGAACCATCCCTCGATCGTGAAATACCTTGGCATGACGGGGGTCGAGTATCGCTACTTCGACGTGGCGACTTCGGGCATCGACTTCACGGGCCTGATGGCGGACCTCGAAGGTGTTGGGGCGGGCGACGCGGTCCTCCTCCACGGCTGCTGCCACAACCCGACCGGCGCGAACCTTTCGCCCGACCAGTGGGACCAGGTGATCGCGCTTCTGCAACGGAAAGGCGCGGTGCCCTTCGTCGATCTTGCCTACCAGGGTTTCGGCGACGGTCTGGAAGAGGACGCCGAGGCCACCCGCAAGATCGCCGCAGCCTTCCCCGAGGTGCTGATCGCCGCCTCGTGCAGCAAGAACTTCGGCATCTACCGCGAACGCACCGGGATCCTGATCGCGCTGACCTCCCCCGACCGCAAGGCCGTGGTGCAGGGCAACCTGAACTTCCTGAACCGGCAGAACTACAGCTTCCCGCCCGACCACGGCGCACGGCTGGTGACGATGATCCTCGAGGACCAGGCCTTGACCGCCGACTGGAAGGCGGAACTGGAGGAAGTCCGCCAGAACATGCTGGGCCTGCGCAGGCAGCTGGCCGATGATCTGCGCCGGGCGACCAACTCCGACCGGTTCGACTTCGTCGCCCACCACCGCGGCATGTTCAGCCGCCTTGGCCTGACCGAGGCGCAGGTGACCCGACTGCGCGAGGAACACGGCATCTACATGGTCGGCGACAGCCGCATCAACATCGCCGGATTGAACGCAAGGACCGTGCCCATCCTAGCCGCCGCCATCGCGCAGGTCATCTGAGCTTCATGCTGGCCGTCGTCCTGTCCCTTGCAGCGGCGGCGGCCTTTGCCGCCTCGGCCATGTTCATCGACAGCGTCTCGGGGCGGGTCGGCCCGTTGCAGCTGTCGCGCTGGCAGATGGGGCTGGCCTTCCTGATGACCGCCGCCATCGTGGCCGTCACCGGCGGCTGGCGGACGCTGGACCTGGCGATGATCCTGTGGCTGACCGCCTCTTCCGCCGCGGGCATCATGATCGGCTCGCTGACCTATATCGCGACGATCCAGTATACCGGCCCGCGCATCTCGGCCCTTCTGTTCACCACCGCCTCGCCATTTGCGCTCGCCCTCGGCTTCGGCTTCCGGGGCGAGACCGTCTCCCTGACCCAGGCCGCCGGGGTGGGCCTGATCGTGACCGGGATCGCGCTGGCCGTCATGGGCCCAAGGCAGGACGAGGGCGCACGAACCCCGAAGCCCCTCTGGATCGGGATTTCGCTTGGCCTGCTGACTTCCTTCGCGCAGGCGCTGGGAAGTCTCCTGGCCCGCCCGGCGATGCTGGCCGGCGCCGATCCCGTGGCCGCGATGGGGGTGCGTTCGGGAACCGGGGCATTGTTCTTCATCGCCCTTCTCGCCCTTCCCGCCCTGCGCCCGGTCGCCCTGCCCTCGCGCGGGGAAGTCCGGCAGATCGGGCTCTCGGCGCTGGCCGGCATGGTCGTCGGCATGTCCTTCCTCATGGCGGCGCTTGCCCGCGGAGACGTAGGGATCGTCACCACCCTGTCCTCGACCACGCCGATCCTGATCCTGCCAATGGTCTGGGCCGTCTATCGCCGCCTGCCGGGACCGTTGGCATGGGTGGGGGCGGCATTGGCTGTGGCGGGAACGGCGCTGATCGCCCGGCCGGGGTGACGGCTGGCAACGGTTACGGGGCCGTTTGGCCGCATTTTCTCCGTTCTTTTTGCCGAATCTTAGGCTAAACCGCACAGCGTTCGTGAAGATCCGGGTAATCAGGGCACAGGCATGCCGACGACATTCAACGTCTTCCAGCTGGGCGTCCAGCCCAGCATCGACCCGAACGAGGGCAACCAGGTGGCCGAGAACGCCGGCGCTCTGGTCGGGCTGACCTTCGGCGCGCCGGGTTCGCCGCTGCTCAACACCGCGGCGGTGTTCTCGCCGGGCGCATTCGCGGGCGGAACGGCCAACGCCTACGACATGAACAACAGCCTGTCGAACGACACCTTCCGCATCAACGGGGGTCCGCTGCAGACCTTTGACGGAACCGCGATCTACAACGCAACCGTCACATACCTGGACGGCACGACAGCCACGATCACGGCCGTCATCTTCCAGGACACGGCCGGGAATACCTACTGGGCACCGGAAATCCTGGCCAACCCCGACCAGACCGCGATGGAGGCAAAGCCGATCCGGTCGCTGACGCTAGACAGCGTGAACGGCAGCACCTTCTCGGGGTTGAACGCGGACCGGCAGCCCTGGAACTACCTGATCTGCTATGTGCGGGGCACCCATATCCTGACCCCTGCGGGCGAGGTCCGGGTCGAGGATCTGCGCCCGGGCGATCTGGTCGTCACCCGCGACAACGGCCCCCAGCCGATCCGCTGGATCGGATGCAGCACGGCCCCGGCGCAAGGCAAGTTGGCGCCGATCCGGATCGCGCGCGGTGCGCTGGGGCGCGGGCTGCCGCATCGCGACCTGATGGTCTCGCGCCAGCACCGGATGCTCTTGCGCAGCCCGGTCGTGGAACGCATGTTCGGCTCGCCCGAGGTTCTGGTGCCGGCGGTCAAGCTTCTGAGCCTCCTGGGCGTCGGACAGGTCGCCTCCCGCGATACGGTGGACTATTTCCACCTGCTGACCGACCGGCACGAGATCATCTTTGCCGAAGGCGCCCCCAGCGAGACGCTGCTGACCGGCCCCGGTGCGCGCCAGGCCATCGGCCCCGAGGGGGTGGAAGAGATCGAGACGCTGTTCCCCGGTCTGATCGATGCGGTCAGAACGCCCGCCTGCAAGGTGGTCCACGACGCGCGGGTAGAGCGGCTGATCGAACGTCACGCGAAACACCACAAGAGCTTTGTCTAGCCAGACGTGCCGTTTGGCCCGATAACGGACCTGGCGCCACCGCAGGGCGGCATGGCTCCGGCAGCGGGGGTCAGGGGGCAAGGATGGCGAAGGCGGCAAGGCGGATCACGGCCGAAGAGGCGGCGGCGCTGGTGCGATCGGGCATGTGGCTCGACTACGGCGCGGTGCTGGGCCAGCCGGATGCCTTCGACGAGGCGCTGGCCGCGCGGCTGGGTCAGGTGACGGACCTGCGCTTCCGCTCGGTCCTGACCGCCCGCCCTCGCGCCGTCCTGGAGGCCGACCCCGAGGGGAAGCATATCCACTGGTTCTCAACCCATTTCTCGGGCTACGACCGCCGAAAGCACGATGCGGGGATGGCGCATTACCTGCCGGTGAACCTGGGCGAGGTGCCCGACTACTATCGCCGCTTCATCGACCCGCCGGACATCGCGGTCTTCAAGACCGCGCCGATGGACGAGAAGGGCTACTTCAACTTCGGCCCCAACACGCTGTGGATGCGGGCGCTCGTCGAACGCGGCAAGGTGGTGATCGTCGAGGAGACGCCGACGCTTCCCTATGTAATGGGCGAAGGGACCGGGGTGCATGTGTCCGAGGTGGACTACATCATCCCCGGTTTCGACCGGCCGATGGCCGAGCTTCCGAAGCCCCCCGCGACCGAGGTGGACAAGGCCGTCGCCCGCCTTATCGCGGCCGAGGTCGAGGACGGGTCCTGCCTGCAGATCGGGATCGGCGGGATGCCGAACGCGGTCTGTTCGCTGCTGGCGGAAAGCCCGGTCAAGGACCTGGGCATCCACACCGAGATGATGACGGACGGGATTGTGGACCTGTATCGGGCGGGACGGGTGACGGGGGCGAGAAAGCAGCTGAACCCGGGGAAGATGGTCTGCACCTTCGCGCTGGGGGCGCAGTACCTGTACGACTTCATCGACCGGAACCCGGAGGTGGAGTTCCATCCGGTCGACTACACCAACCTTCCCCACAACATCATGCGGAACGACCGGGTGGTGTCGATCAACAACACCACCCAGATCGACCTTCAGGGCCAGGCTGCATCCGAGACGGACGGGTTCCGGCATATCTCGGGCACCGGGGGGCAGTTGCAGTTCGTGCGGGGGGCCTACGGGTCGAAGGGCGGGAAAAGCTTCATGTGCCTGGCGTCCACCTACGAGAAGAAGGGGGAGCGGAAGAGCCGGATCGTGACGGCGCTGACGCGGGGCAACGTGGTGACGACGCCCCGGACGGACATGATGTATGTGGTGACGGAATACGGGATGGTGAACCTCAAGGGGCGGTCGATTGCCGAGCGCGCGAGGTTGCTCATCTCCATTGCCCACCCGGATTTCCGCGAGGAGCTGGAGCGGGACGCCCACGAGCACCGGCTGATCCCGCGGGGGTTCTTCTGAGGGTGTCCACGGTGGACAAACGGCGGAACGTCAATCGAATCATTGGCTTGGCGTTTTCCGTCAGGGATTTCTTAACCCCAGCCCACGGACCTCCTCGTGCGCCTTCGGCTTCTCGTCGGCGGGACGTGGCGAGGAGTGACGAAGTCATCGACGAGCGGCGGCAGCGCGGGGGGCGCGGCGAGGATCGGTCTGCGCCGCTGCCGCCTCAGCGGCTGGCCCGCCAGGCGGACAGGAGCCCCGCCGCCGCGATCAGACCCATGCCCGCAAAGCCCGGGGCATCGGGCAGCTGGCGGAACACCAGCCAGCCGAGGATCGTGGCAAAGGCGATGTGCATGTAGTTGACGGGGGCGAGCGTCGAGGCCGGAGCCTCGCGGTAGGCCGAGGTGAACAGGAGATGCCCGACCGTCGCGCACCCGGCATAGCCGAGGATCATCAGCGCATCCCCGGCCACCGGCCATGCCGGGACGCCCAGGACCAGCATCAGCCCGACCGACAGCACCGACCCCACGGCCGCAGTGTGGAACAGAAGCGCCATGGTGGTCTCGGTCCGGGTCAGGATGCGGGTCAGCAGGTGATAGCCGGTCCCAAGCAGCGCATTCAGCAGGCAGAGGGCCACCCCCCAGGGATCGAGTCCGCCACCTGGGCGCGCGATCATCAGCACTCCGGCAAAGCCGAGGCTGGCGCAGACCCAGCCCAGCGCGCTGACCCTTTCGCCCAGGACCGGGCCGGAGGCGATCATGAGCAGGACCGGGGTGATGTAGATGATCGCGACTGTCTCGGCCACCGGCATCACCCGCAGCGCCAGAAGCATGGTGACGGTGGCCAGCGCGAGGCACAGACCGCGCACCAGCACCAGGCCGCCGCGCCGCACCCGCCAGACCGCGCTGCGGTGGCGCGGCCACATGGTGACGAGGACGAGAATCAGGTTGATGACATAGCGCGCGGCCAGGATCAGCGGCGCGGCATAGAGCATCGCCAGATGCTTGCCCAGCGTGTCGCCCACCGCGAACAGCAAGGTCGCGGCGATCACCAGCGCCACGCCTTTCAGCGGATTGCCTTCGGGGTGCATTGTCTCTCCTGGGTCTGGCGGACCCTAGACGCAGGCGGCAGCGGGGGGAAGGGCGGCGCAGCAAGGGAAACGGCCCGCAGGGGGAGGTCCTGCGGGCCGTCGTCGTCTCGGTGGCGGACAGGGAGGGAGGAATGTCCGCCGCCGGGTCGTCCGCTTACGAGTGGTAGGCCTGTTCGCCGTGGCTGGTGAGGTCGAGGCCCTGACGCTCGGTGTCGTTGTCCACGCGCAGGCCCATGGTCATGTCCACCAGCTTGAAGGCGATGAAGGACACGACGCCCGACCAGACGATGGTGATCAGCACGCCCTCGATCTGGATCCAGAGCTGGGCCATCATCGCGTAGTCGTCGCCCTTCACCCCGCCGAAGGCGGCGGCCGAGAAGACGCCGGTCAGCACCGCGCCGACGATCCCGGCGACGCCGTGGATGCCGAACACGTCCAGGCTGTCGTCATATTTCAGCTTCAGCTTCACCACGGTGACGAAGAAGTAGCTGGCCAGCGTGGCAAGCACGCCGAGGAGGATCGCGCCCATCGGGCCGATGGTGCCGCAGGCGGGGGTAATGGCGACAAGGCCGGTCACCATGCCCGAGGCCGCGCCCAGCATCGAGGCCTTCCCACGGGTCATGCCTTCGATCGCGCACCAGGCCAGCGTCGCGGCCGCGGTGCAGATGAAGGTGTTGATCATGGCGAGCGTGGCACCACCGTTGGCCTCGAGGTTCGAACCGACGTTGAAGCCGAACCAGCCGACCCACAGCATCGAGGCGCCGATCATGGTCATGACCATCGAGTGCGGCGCCATGTTGTCCTTGCCGTAGCCGAGGCGCGGGCCGATCACGAGCGCACCGACCAGCGCCGCGATCCCGGCGTTGATGTGGACCACGGTGCCGCCGGCAAAGTCGATGGCGCCCTTGCCGAACAGATAGCCATTCGCATCCCAGACCATGTGCGCGATCGGGAAGTAGGAGAAGGTGCCCCAGAGGACCGAGAATGCCAGGACCGACTTGAACTTCACCCGTTCCGCGAAGGCGCCGATCACGAGCGCCGGCGTGATCGCGGCAAAGGTCATCTGGAAGGCGATGAACAGGTATTCCGGGATGACGTAGCCCGCGCTGAAGGTCGCGGCCATGCTGTCGGCGGTCACACCCGACAGGAACAGCTTCCCGGTGCCTCCCCACCAGGGCGAGGTCGAGCCGCCGAAGGCGAAGGAATAGCCGTAGATCACCCACACCAGCATCATCACGCAGGCGATGGCCGTGGTCTGCATCAGGACCGACAGCATGTTCTTCTGCCGCACCAGACCGCCGTAGAACAGCGCGAGGCCCGGGATGGTCATGAACAGGACGAGGACGGTCGACATCATCATCCAGCTGACGTCGCCCTTGTCCATCACCGGGACGACTTCGGCGGCGACCTCGGCGGCGGCTTCGGTCGCCTCGGCCGTGGCCTCCTGCGCCCAGGCGGGCAGGCTGGCCAGAAGGGCGGCAGACAGCGCGCCGAGGCCTGCGAATTTCGATTGCATCTTCATGTCAGGTGTTTCCCCTTTTCCCCGCCGATCACAGCGCGTCGTCATCGGTTTCGCCGGTGCGCACCCGCACGGCATGTTCAACGTCCAGGACGAAGATCTTTCCGTCGCCGATCTTGTCGGTCTTCGCCGTCTTCTGGATGGTGGCCACCACCTGGTCGGCCAGCGCGTCCGAGACCACGATCTCCAGCCGGACCTTCGGCACGAAGTTCACGGCATATTCCGCCCCTCGGTAGATCTCGGTGTGGCCGGACTGGCTGCCGAACCCCTTGATCTCGGTCACCATCATCCCGCGCACGCCGATGGCGGTCAGCGCCTCGCGGACCTCCTCGAGCTTGAACGGCTTGATTGCTGCAATGATGAGCTTCACGTTCTTCCCCTCTGTCTGTTGCAGGCACCCAGGGGTGGGACCTTCACCGGTCATCAGGCAGGGGAATGCTGCGTGCGCACAAGAAACAGCCGAGGATGAGAAGCCGCGTTCCGGGCCTGGGTGCACAATTTTTGCACTTGTCTGGATAGATGCACAATTATTGGGCGGCGACGGAATGCGAATCGTGGCTTGCCCGACTTCGCATTCCGGCAAATCCGGGATAATGTGCCGGTCAAACGGGCCGGAACGGCCAAAGGTAACGATTGGCAGAGCAGGCATGGCATCTGGAAACCGGGGGCGCGGCCCCCTTGTCGCGGACAAGAGATATCCTTCGGCGCGCACGGGCGCCTCTGCCGGTGCCTCGACCGGCGGACCGAGAAAGCCTGCGCCGCCCAATGGCCCGAAGGCTCCGCGCGGAAGGACCCGCAGCCCGCGGCCGGCCCGGCAGCATGGGCTGGTCATGGGCCTGTTCCTGGCGATCTGGCGGGCGATCTGGGGGCTGGTCTGGCGGCTGACCGCAATCGGCGCCCTGGTCTATGCCGGCATCGTCGCCTATTTCTACGCCCAGCTGCCCGAGATGGAGGCGCTGGTGGACGGCCGCGCCCGCGGGTCTGTCACCATGCTGGACCGCAACGGCGAGGTCTTCGCCTGGCGGGGCGAGACCTTCGGCGGCATGGTGACGGCGGACAGCGTGTCGAAGTTCCTGCACGACGCCGTGGTGGCGACCGAGGACAAGCGCTTCTACTGGCATTTCGGGATCTCTCCGCGCGGCATCGCCAGCGCCATCCGCATCAACCTGTCGGAAGGCCGCGGCCCGTTCGAGGGCAACGGCGGTTCGACCATCACCCAGCAGACGGCCAAGCTTCTGTGCCTCGGGGTGAAGTGGGACCCGAATGTCTGGAAGTCCGAGGCCGACTACGAGAAGGACTGCCGCAAGGGCGGCATCTGGCGCAAGTTGAAGGAAGTGCCCTTCGCCATGGCGATGGAGGCGAAATATTCCAAGGAAGAGATCCTGACGATCTACTTCAACCGCGCCTATCTGGGGGCGGGCGCGCGGGGGTTCGAGGCGGCGGCGCAGCGTTATTTCGGCAAGTCCGCCAAGGAGGTCAGCGCGGCCGAGGCGGCGATGCTGGCGGGGCTTCTGAAGGCACCCTCGACCTATGCCCCGACTGCCAGCCTGGAGCGGGCACAGAACCGGGCAAATGTGGTCATCGGGCTGATGGAGGAGCAGGGCTATCTGACCAAGGCCCAGGCCGACGAGGCGCGGGCCAAGCCTGCGGTGCTGTCGAAGGCCGCCAAGCAGCGCGCCGGCGGCTATTTCGCCGACTGGGTGATGGAGACGACGCCCGACTACCTGGCCCGCGACACGACCGAGGATGTCATCATCGAAACGACGCTCGACCCCGAGATCCAGCGCAAGGCGGAAGAGGCGCTGAAATGGGTGTTCGAGAACAAGGTCAAGGCCGGGTCCGAGGCCCAGGCGGCCATCGTGGTGATGAGCGCGGACGGCGCGGTGCGGGCCATGGTCGGCGGGCGCAACGTGCCGAACGCGGGCGACTTCAACCGCGCGACCCAGGCGCTGCGGCAGACCGGATCGACCTTCAAGCCCTTCGTCTATGCGGTGGCGATGGACCTGGGCTACAGCCCGATGGACTATGTCGAGGACAGCCCGATGTGCATCTACACGCCGGGCTCGGGCGACTGGTGCCCGCAGAACTACGACCGCAAGTTCAAGGGCACGATCACCCTGACCCAGGCGCTCGCCGAAAGCCGCAACATCCCGGCGGTGCGGGTCAGCGAGGCGGTGGGCCGCGACCTGGTGAAGCAGGTCGCGACCGACTTCGGCCTGGCGCAGAACTTCGCCGATGGCCCGGCACTTGCTCTGGGGGTGTCGGAATCGACGCTGATCGACATGACCGGCGCCTTCGCGGGCATCCTGAACGGCGGCTCGGCGGTCACGCCCTTCGGACTGCAGGCGCTGCGCCTGAAAGGGATGGACGAGCCCCTGTTCGGCGCCGGCGGCGGGATCGGCGAGCGGGTGATCAGCGAGAAGGCCGCTCATGCGCTGACCTACATGATGACCGAGGTCCTGAACGGCGGCACCGGCACCCGCGCCCGCCTGAAGGACCGCGAGGCCGCCGGCAAGACCGGCACCACGCAAAGCGCGCGCGACGCCTGGTTCGTGGGCTTCACCGCCGATTATGTGGTTGGGGTGTGGATGGGCTATGACGACAACCGCCCGCTGACCGGCGTCACCGGCGGCGGCCTGCCGGCCGAGATCTGGCACGAGGTCATGGTGCGGATCAACGAGGACGTCCCGCCGAAGCCTCTGATCAAGGAGATCCCCGAGTCCACCTATGCGCCGATCGGCGAGGGCGCGGGCGAAGGCGCGGTCAGCGCCGAGGACGTGCCCTATTTCGACGACCCGAACGCCCCGGTCTTCAACGGCGAGTTCTACGAGGATCCGGTGACCGGCGAGAGCGTGCCGATCTACGACGGCGCCCCGCCGGCGGGCGCCGTCATGGAAGGCCCGGTGAACGACGATCTTGCCAGCCGGATCAACGATCTTCTGGGCGGGAACTGAGACACGGCAGCACTTCAGGAGGGCTCGTCGTCGCCTTCGGCGCTCCTCGCGCGGGGGGCGCCCGCGACGAGGAGACGAAGTCGAACGAGGAGCCTCGGCCTAAAGCGTGCGCAGGTCGGCGATCAGCCGGTCGAGGTCGCCCTTGCGCTGGTCCAGAAGCGCACCCATTTCGGTGCGTTCCGAGGCCAGCATGTTCACGCCCTCGATGATGATGTTGAAGAACAGGCTCTTGCCCGACTTGTCGCTGACGTGCCAGCGGACCTCGAACGGTGCCTGACCCTTCAGCTTCGCGGTCGAGATCACCTCGTAATAGCTTTTCACCGCCCTGGCCTCGGCCACCTCGATGCGCCCGCCCTCGAACTCGCGGAAGCGGCGGCCGTACTTGCGGCTGATGTAGCCCTGGAAGGCGCTGGTATAGGCCGAAAGCTGCGCCTTCGTGGCCGAACGCGCCGCGGTGCCCAGGACCGATCGGGCGATGGTGGGCACGTCGGCATAGCGGGCAAAGAGCTTCTCGAAATCCTTCAGCATCGCGCTTTCGGACCTGCCCGAGTTGATGATGCCCTGGATGTCGGCAACGGTCTTGTCCACCAGCCCCTTGGCCGCCTCGGCCGTCAGCGCCAGAGCCGGGCGTGGCAGCGCGAACGCTGCGACTGCGGCGGCGAGACTTGCGGCAAAGCCGCGGCGCGAGAGGCTGATGTCATTCTGCATAGGGGTCCTCGTAGGGGTCGATGAATGCGTCGTCGCCAGCACCTTCGGCGCTGCCCGCCGCCTTGCCCCGCGCCAGCTGGAACCGCCGGTTCTGAAGGTAGAGAAGCCGCGCCTGGGCATAGCTGTCCGCACTTTCATATAGGATCGAATCCACCGTGGCCGAGAAGCGGTCGCGATCACCAAGCCGTGAGATGAGCCGGATGATGCGTGCCGCGTTGGCCTCGCGGACCGGCAGGGCGTTGCTGACCGGATCGAAGACGGTATCGACGATCATCCCCACCGTATCGCGGGCGGTGGACGGTCCGGCCAGGGGCAGTTCCAGATAGGGCCCCTCTCCCACCCCCCAGACGTGCAGCGTCTCGCCGAAATCGGTGGGTTTGCCCTCCAGCCCGATGGCGGAGGAGAAGTCGAACAGGCCCGCGACGCCGAAGGTCAGGTTCACGCCCAGCCGCAGCGTGTTCTGCCCCGCATCGGCCAGGCGGAGCTGCAACAGGTTGTTGGCGATGTCGCCGGGCAGGTTCAGCGTGTCGGCCAGGTTGCCGATCCCGCGCTTGACGGGTTCGGGCACGATGCCGACGCCCTTCGAGGCCGGGCCGACCAGCGTGCGGTCCACCGCCTTGTTCAAGCCGTGCACCTTGCGGTTTGCGGGCTCGAAGGGGTCGTTGATCGCATCGGGATCGGAGGGCGCGGCACAGGCGGCAAGAAGCAGGCATGCCGACATCACCATTGCCGAAATCGGCGGGACCTTTCCCGAAATGAATGGAATGTTCAGAACCATGTCCCTACTGTCCGGCCTCGACGCCGCTAAGACTAGTCTTCACGAGCCGCCGGCCAAGGCATAAGTCCCCGTCCTGACCAAGACAACGGTCAAACGTGGCGGATGCGCCGCCTGTGGCAGGAAGACGCCAAGGAAGGACAGATGACGGACACCGCGACACAGATCGCCGAAACACGGGCCGGAATGGCAGAGCTTTCCGCCGTGCGGGCAGCCTCGCGCCAGGCGTTCGTGACCACTTTCCTGTTCTCGGCCCTTGTCAACCTGCTGATGCTGACCGCGCCGCTCTACATGCTGCAGGTCTATGACCGCGTGCTGGTGTCGCGGTCGGAAGAGACGCTCATGGCGCTGTCGATCCTGATGGCCTTCCTGTTCCTGGTGATGGGGATCCTCGATTACGCTCGCGGGCGGATCATGGCCCGGGTCGGCGCGCGGCTGCAGGAGCGGCTGGACCCGCGCGTCCTGTCGGCCGCCTTCCGCCGCCTGACCGTCGCGCCGCAGGATCCAGCCGCCCTGGCGGCACAGCGCGACCTCGACGCGCTGGCCCGATTCTGGGCCTCGCCCGTGGTGCTGGCGATCTTCGACGCGCCCTGGGCTCCGCTCTTCGTCGCGGTGATCTTCGTCTTCCATCCCTGGCTGGGCTGGCTGGCCGTGGCCGGCGGGCTGGTGATCGTCGGGCTCAGCTGGCTGAACCAGCGGGCGACCGTGGGCCCGCTGCACGCGGCCAACCATGCGAGCATGGCGGCCGAACGCCAGGCCGAGAACCTGAAGCAGGAATCCGAACTGGTGCAATCGCTGGGCATGACCGGAGCCGGCTTTGCCCGGCTGAAGGCGCGCCGCGACCTGGCGCTGGACGAAGGCTTGCGCGCCTCGGACGCATCGGGGCGCTATTCGGTGCTGATCAAGACGTTCCGGCTGTTCCTGCAATCGGCGATGCTGGGCCTTGCCGCCTGGCTTGTCCTGCAGGAGGAACTGTCGGCCGGCGCCATGATCGCCGCCTCGGTGCTGATGGGCCGGGCGCTGCAACCGCTTGAGCAGGCCGTTGGCCAGTGGGCGGTGGTGACACGGGCCCGGCAGGCGCGGCTTCGGCTCGCCGACCTGCTGGTCAAGGCGCCGCCGGTCGCTGCCCGGACCGAACTGCCGCGCCCCAGGGCGCTGGTCGAGGTGCAGGCCCTGACCGTGGTCCCTCCGGGCGGCAACGCGCCGGTGCTGCGCAACCTTTCCTTCACCCTGCCGCCGGGCAAGGCGCTGGGGGTGATCGGGCCGTCCGGGTCGGGCAAGTCCTCGCTGGCGCGGGCGCTGACCGGGGTCTGGCCGCCGGCGGCGGGGCGCATCCGGCTGGACGGTGCGACGCTGGACCAGTACGACCCCGATCGCCTGGGCAGCTACATCGGCTACCTGCCGCAGCGGGTCACGCTGTTCGACGGCACCATCGCCGAGAACATCGCCCGCCTGCAACCGGGGGCCGATGCCGCGGCGATCGTCGCCGCCGCCCGGGCCGCGGCGGCGCACGAGATGATCCTGAAACTGCCCAACGGCTACGACACCCAGGTCGCCACGATGGGCAGCCAGCTTTCCGGCGGCCAGATCCAGCGGATCGGCCTGGCCCGGGCGCTGTATGGCGACCCGGTGCTGCTGATCCTGGACGAGCCGAACTCGAACCTCGACAACGACGGGTCCATCGCGCTGAACGCAGCGATCCGCTCGGCCAAGGCACGCGGAACCTCGGTCTTCATCATGGCGCACCGGCCGGCGGCGATCCAGGAATGTGACCTGCTTCTCGTGATGAACCAGGGCGCGGCCGCCGCCTTCGGCCCGCGCGACGCCGTGTTGCGCGAGGCGGTGAAGAACGCCGGCGACATCGCCAGGTCGGCCGCGCCCGGAGGTGTGGCATGACCGGTTCGCGGATCTCCATGCGCCGCCCGGTGATCCTGGGTCTGGCCGCAACGCTGGTGCTGGTTGCGGGCTTCGGGGTCTGGGCAACGACAACCCGGATCGCGGGTGCCATCGTCGCCTCCGGGCAGATCGAGGTCGAACAGGACCGCCAGGTCGTCCAGCACCCGGACGGCGGCGTGGTCGAGGAGATCCTGGTCTCGGAAGGTGCGACGGTGGCGGCTGGGGATCCGCTGCTGCGGCTTGACGGGGCGGCGCTGCGGTCGGAGCTGACCATCGTCGAGGGCCAGCTGTCCGAGCTTGCCGGCCGCGCCGCCCGCCTGACCGCGGAGCGCGACGGCTCCGACACCCTTGAGTTTCCCGAGGAGGTCCTTGCTCTCGCGGCAACTTCACCGGAAGTCGCCGCCCAGCTTGACGGACAGAAGCGCCTGTTCGAGGCCCGCAAGGCCACGCTTGCCGAACAGCGCGACCTGCTGACCCGGCGCATCGACCAGATCCGCGCACAATCCGACGGAATCTCGGCGCAAAGGGCGGCGCTGGCCACCCAGCTTGACCTGATCGAACAGGAGCTCGCCTCGCAGCAGAGCCTGCTCGACAAGGGGCTGGCGCAGGCGGGCACCGTCCTGGCGCTGCAACGCGAACAGGCGCGACTGCAGGGCCAGCTGGGCGAACTGGCCGCGGAACTGGCGCGGACCGAGGACCAGGTGACCGAGATCGAGATCGAGATTTCCAGCCTGGCCACCCGCCGCCGCGAGGAAGCCACCGCCGAATTGCGCCAGATCGGCCCCACGACCCTGGAACTGGCCGAGCGCCGCCGCGCGCTGGCCGAGCGCATCGCCCGGCTGGAGATCCGGGCGCCGGTCTCGGGCGTGGTCCTCGGCCTGCAGGTGACGACACCGCGCGCCGTCCTGCGCCCGGCCGATCCGGTCCTGTTCGTCATCCCCCAGGACCGCCCGCTGGTGATCACCGCCCGCATCGCGCCGATCCATATCGACGAGGTCGCGGTCGGACAGGAGGCCGAACTGGTCTTTCCGGCCTTCTCGGCCCGCGACACGCCGCATCTGAAGGGCCGGGTCACGCTGGTCTCGGCCGACGCGCTGACGGATTCGCAGACCGGGGCCACCTATTACACCGCCGAACTGCAACTGGACGATGGCGAGCTGGCCCGCCTCGGCGACCGCGTCCTGTTGCCCGGGATGCCGGTCGAGGTCTTTCTTCAGACCGGCCGCCGCACCCCGCTGGCCTATCTGGTCAAGCCCTTCACCGATTATTTCGTCCGCGCCTTCCGCGAAAGCTGATCCTGCCGGATTGTGCGAAAAAACTGCAATACTCGGGCTCTGCGGCACAGACTGACCCTCAAATGGCCACAAAGCTTGGGCTAGATGGTGCTCAACCAGAGCGAGTCGGCAGAGACCGGGGCGGAATTGGACGGAATTGTGGCACGCGGAAACGCAGTGATCGAAGGATTGCGCAACAGGGTGCGGCTGGGCAGCATCGCGGGACCGGACAGCCGGGCGCGGCTGCTCATGTCGCGCGCCACGGCGGCCGGGGTCCGGGCCTTCCTGGTGATGATCCTGATCGTCATGCCATCGGTCATCCTGCCGGGCATCGGCACCGACACCCGGCAGATCGTCGCGCTGGTCGCGCTGTTCGCCGGGGCGCTGGTGTTCTTCGAATACAATGCCGTCTATCCCAGCCTGATCGAGTTCCGGGACGGCGCGCCCTACAACCGCATCCGCTATCTGATGATGCTGACCGTCGTGGTCTTCCTGTCAGCCATCGTCGCCGATCTGGAAGCCTCGACAACCGTCACCCGGCTGTTCCACGCCATCGGGCTGATCATCGGCACGGCGCTGGATTTTCCCTACTCGCCGGTGCGCCTGGTCAGCTACATGCTGGCCGACGACGCCAGCGCGACCCAGGTGGCGATGGTCAAGGTGGCGGCCGGCACTGCCTATATCGTCTCGCTCTTCTCGCTGGCGCTGTTCGTCATCGTGCTGAAACTGGCCGGCTGGCCCTCGACGAAGAGCGCGTTCAACGTCTGGGTCAACCTGCCGACCTTCGAGCCGACGGCGGGCGGCGATGTGGTGGACCGGCTGGTGCGCGATTCGCATGCCAACCTTGCCGTGGGCTTCCTGTTGCCCTTCGTGATCCCCGCGCTGGTCGCGGTGCTGACCCGGGGCATTCCGGCCGAGACGCTGACCTCGCCGCAGACGCTGATCTGGACGATGGCGCTCTGGGCCTACATGCCGGCGGCGCTGATCATGCGCGCGGTCGCCATGGCCCGGATCGCCGACATGATCCGGATCAAGCGCGCGGCCAAGCTGGCCGTCCTGGGGACGATCGAGCCCTCGGCGCTGCACAAGGATGACGACGAGGACGACGACGATCTCTAGCCTCGGCAAAAGGGTCGCGGCCTTGCTTGTCGCCCTGTCGCTGCCGGGTGGCGATGCGCTTGCCGAGACCCTGCGCGTCGCAACCTGGAATGTCGGGCTTGACCGGAAGGGCCCCGGCCTGCTGGTGCAGGATCTGGGCGAAGGCGACGACCCGCAGATCGCCGCCGTGGTCCGGGTGCTGGCCGCGCTGGACGCCGATGTGGTGCTGCTGACGGCCGTCGATTACGACCGGGGCGGGGTGGCGCTGCGGCTCCTGGCCGAGCGGCTGGCAGCAGTCGGGGCGCCCTATCCCCACCGATTCGCCTTCCGTCCGAACACCGGGACGCAGACCAGCTTCGACGTGGACGGCAACGGGCGGAGGGGCGATCCGCGCGATGCGCAGGGCTACGGGCTGTTCTCGGGCCAGGGTGGCATGGCGATCCTGTCGCGCCTGCCGCTGGACGAGGCCGGGGCGCGGGACTTCTCGGCCTTCCTCTGGCGCGACCTGCCGGGGTCGCTGAGCGACGACCCGCCCGACCTGGCCGCCGTGCAGCGCCTTGCCACGACCGGGTTCTGGGACGTGCCGGTCATCACCGACGCCGGTCCGCTGCACCTTCTGGCCTGGCATGCGACGCCGCCGGTCTTTGACGGGCCCGGGGACCGCAACGGCCGGCGCAACCATGACGAGGCCGCCTTCTGGCGCCTGTTCCTGGAGGGCGCGCTGCCGATGACCCCGGCCGATGCGCCCTTCGTCATTCTGGGCGACGGCAACCTCGACCCCGCCGATGGCGACGGGCGGCGCGAGGGGATCGGGGCGCTTCTGGCCCATCCGGCCCTGCAGGACCCGCAGCCGCGCGGGACGCACGGGCGGGCCGAACCGGGCCAGGCGGGCGATCCGGCGCTGGATACGGTGCTTTACCCCGACCTCGGCGGCTTGCGGCTGGACTATGTGCTGCCCGCTTCGGCCCTGCGGGTGACGGCGGCCGGGGTGCTCTGGCCCGGGCCGGACGATCCCTTGTGGCCCGACCTGCAAGCCGCCTCGCGCCACTTTCCGGTCTGGGTGGACATCGACCTGCCCTAGATCAGCCCGCGCGCGCGAAGGTGACGGGCGATCACCTCGTCCAGCGCGGTGTCCTGCCAGTCCGGCAGCCAGCGGCGCAGCGGCGCGGGGTCGAGCGCGTGCGGGTGGTCGAAGAGGTAGAGCATCTCGCGCAGTTCGCGGGCCAGTTCCCAGACCGGGCTGGCCAGGGTGAAGATCCAGCGCGGGAAGCGTTTGATGCGCATGGGGCGGCCTGAGAGGCGGGTGATCCGCGCCGCAAGGTCGGAAATGGTAAAGGCGTGGCCGGCGAAGGGGATGTCGGCATAGGCGGGCAGAGCTTCGCCCAGGGCCACGAGCGCCACCGCCGCGCGGGCCATGTCGGGCAGGAAGGCATAGGCATGCAGCGCCTCGGGGTCGCCCAGCGCGGTGACCCTGCCCTTTCCCACCTCGCCCAGGATGACCCGGTTCATCACCATCTGCGGCGCCTCGGGCAACAGGAAATCCCCGCCGCGCAACAGGATCGTCCGCTGGCCCCGGTCCGCCGCCGCCCGGTAGCGCGCCTCCATCTCTGCGCGGATGCGGCCCTTGCGGGCGACGGGGCGGTGCGGGGTGTCGGGGCCCCAGGGGCCCGGCTCCATGCCGTAGGGATAGACGTTGCCGGGGACGAGCAGCGTCGCGCCCGAAGCCCGCCCCGCCGCAAGGACCGAGGTGGTGATCTCGGGGATCAGCCGGTCCCAGTCGTGATAGGCGGGCGGGTTGAGGCCGTTGACGATGAGGTCGGCCCCCCGCGCCGCCGCGGTCATGTCGGTGCCGCGGGCATAGCGGTTGACCGTCCAGCCGGCCCTCTGAAGCGCAAGCGCCACCTGCCCGCCAAACCCGCCCGAAGCGCCCAGAACCAGTGCCGTCCGTGTCATGATGATCTCCTTTCGCCGTCTGGCGCGGATATGCCGGCAGCGACAGCCAAAAGGAATTGCATGAAATCAACCATGGGCTATTCAATATCGCATGAATGTGCCCGACTGGTCCCTGATCCGATCCTTCCTTGCCGTGGCCGAGGCCGGCTCGCTTTCGGCGGCAGCGCGGGCGACGGGGATCAGCCAGCCGACGCTCGGCCGCCATGTCCAGGCGATCGAGGCGGCGCTTCAGGTCGCCATCTTCGCGCGCACGGCGCAGGGCCTGACGCTGACCGAGGCCGGCCAGGCCCTGATGCCCGCCGCCCGCGCCATGCAGGCCGCCGCCGCCGAACTGGCGCTGACCGCGCGCGGCCGGGCCGAGGGGATCGCCGGCACGGTGCGGATCACCGCGAGCCGGGTCGTGTCCTATGCGCTGCTGCCCCCCGTGCTCGCGCGGCTGAGGGCCGAGGAGCCGGGCATCCAGATCGACCTCGTCCCCTCGGACGCGACCGAGAACCTGTTGTTCGGCGAGGCCGACATCGCGCTGCGCATGTACCGGCCCACGCAGGGCGACCTGGTGGCGCGCCACATCGCGGACCTGAAGCTCGGGCTTTATGCCGCGCGCAGCTATCTGGACCGCCGGGGCCGGCCGAGGGGGCCGGAAGACCTGGCCAGCCACGATTTCGTCGGGCAGGACCGGGGCGACCAGATCATCCGCGTCCTGCGCGGCATGGGGATCGAGGCGGTGCGCAGCGACTTTCCGGTGCGCTGCGACGATCCGGTGACCTACATGCAGCTGGTGCGCGCGGGCTGCGGTCTGGGGGGCCTTCAGCGCGCGATCGGCGATGCCGACCCGGGACTGGAGCGGCTGGACATCCTGCCCGACCTGCCCGTCCTTCCGGTCTGGCTGACCGCCGCGCCCCGCCTGCGCCAGTCGCCGCGTCTGCGCCGGGTCTGGGACGCCCTGGCCGGGGCCTTCGCCGCTTGAAACTTCCGGGCCGAAGGGCTAGGCCCACGGCGACCATTTCCAGCGGAGCATCCCATGGCGAACCCGTCCCTCCTGATCCTTGCCGGCGACGGCATCGGCCCCGAAGTCATGGCCGAGGTGAAGAAGATCATCGGCTGGATGGGCGACCGGCGCGGCATCCGGTTCGACGTGTCCGAGGACCTGGTCGGCGGCTGCGCCTATGACGCGCACGGTACCCCTCTGACCGACGCCACCATGGCCAAGGCGCAGGAAGTGGACGCGGTCCTGCTGGGGGCCGTTGGCGGGCCGAAATACGACAAGCTGGACTTTTCCGTGAAGCCCGAGCGGGGCCTTCTGCGTCTGCGCAAGGAGATGGACCTGTTTTCCAACCTGCGTCCGGCCCAGTGCTTCGACGCGCTGGCCGATTTCTCCAGCCTCAAGCGCGACGTGGTCGCGGGTCTCGACATCGTCATCGTGCGCGAACTGACCTCGGGCGTCTATTTCGGCGAGCCGCGCGGCATCTTCAAGGAAGGCAACGAGCGGGTGGGGATCAACACCCAACGCTACACCGAAAGCGAGATCGCCCGGGTGGCACGCTCGGCCTTCGAGCTGGCACGCAAGCGGCGCAACAAGGTCTGCTCGATGGAGAAGGCCAACGTGATGGAGTCAGGGATCCTGTGGCGCGAGGTGGTGCAGGAGGTGCACGACCGCGACTACCCGGATGTGGAGCTGTCGCACATGTATGCCGACAACGGCGCGATGCAGCTGGTCCGCTGGCCCAAGCAGTTCGACGTGATCGTGACCGACAACCTGTTCGGCGACCTGCTGTCGGACTGCGCCGCGATGCTGACCGGGTCGCTGGGGATGCTGCCCTCGGCCAGCCTGGGCGCGCCAATGGCGAACGGCCGGCCGAAGGCGCTGTATGAACCCGTGCATGGCTCTGCCCCCGACATCGCCGGCCAGGGCAAGGCCAACCCGATCGCCTGCATCCTGAGCTTTGCCATGGCACTGCGCTATTCCTTCGACCTGGGCGAAGAGGCGACCCGCGTCGAGAAGGCGGTGGAGAAGGTGCTGGCCGACGGTGTCCGCACCGCCGATCTGATGGGCCCCGAAGGCGGCACCCCGGTCTCGACGGCCCAGATGGGCGACGCCATCGTCGCCGCGCTGGACGCGAGCCTCTAGGCCCGGCCGGGCCCCTTTACGGATCTCTTGCGTGCGTCGGCGGCCTGCCGGCGAGGAGTGCACGAAGTGCTCGACGAGCGTTACCGGGACGGCCCCATTGCCAAGGCCCGGTAATGCGCAATCCGCTCGGCGTGGTCCGCCACCCGGTCCAGCCAGCGCAGCGCGTCGGTCTCGCGGAAGACATCGGACAGCTCGATCAATCCCGCATGTTCCCGCAGCAGGGCGCCGCGCCGGTGCTGGCGGGCAAAGCCCTGCACCCGTTCCACCAGCCGCCGCGCCTGGTCGGGCCGCGGTCGTTTCCGCAAGGCTGCCGCCACTGCCCGCGCAGGCCGCGCAAGCCGCGGACTGTCGGCCAGATGCGCGATCCGGTCGGCCTCGCGTGCCCGCGCGGACAGGCGCGCAAGGTGATCGGTCAGGTGCATCAGCGCCGACATCCGCGCAAGTTCTTCGGGCCGGTCTGGCGGAACATGCAGCCGGGACAGCCAGGTCTCCAGCCGCCGCAGTGCCGGGTCAAGCTGGTCCGGCAAGGCCGCAAGAGGCCCCGGATCCCGGCGGTCGCGTGGGTGTGCGTTGACAACAGAATCTGCAGTGAAGGCGGAGGACGCCGGAAGACGCCGGA
>NZ_VMDU01000012.1 GCF_008271465.1 Tabrizicola flagellatus
CTCTCCTCGGGCCGGACTCTAGCATCAGATGGAGGAGTTCTCGGGGGTCAGAGCACTCCGACCAAGGGGGCGCCCCTGCAGCGAGAAGGCCACAGACGGGGCCAAGCAAGCCTTGACCTTCAGGGCACGGCTTCAGATCAGGCGGTGATCCTTCGCGCGCTGGATCGCTTCGGCCGTGGTGCGTGCCATCAGTCGCTCGCGGGCGGAACTGATCCGCGCCTTGAGCGCGCTTTCCGAGATGCCGAGTTTTGCCGCTGCGGCAGCAAAGCGATCACCACCCGCTATACATCGCAAAGCCTCGATCTGGGCTCCGGTCAGGGTCTCGGTCGGCCCGCTCAGCTCATGCATCCGCTGCACAGAGCGCTGCAACTCGGCAATCTCGTGATCATCAAATTCACGGTCCTGTCGGGCGAAACTGGCAATCGTTCGCGACCTTATCGGGCCGACCGAAACGGTTGCCCCGTAGTTCAGGCCAAACCGGGCAGCTTCATTGAACAGGCCGAATGGATCGGACAAAGCCGGATCGCTCCACCGGATGACACCGGTTCGGGACAGCGCCCAAGCCATGACAGGGTCTCGCAGAACGTAGCCGTTCTCCGTGTAATGATCGATCCAGCGCCGATCAAAACTGTGGAAGGTCAGGATCGGTGAAGTGAACCGGATGTTCAGCCCGATAAAGTAACCTGCCGTTGCCAGACGAGCCACATGCCGCAACTCGGCATCAATACTCTTACGGATAGTCATTCCAACTCGTTCTGCACCCGAGATCAGAACGACTATACCGTGCCAGCCCTGTCAATCCAGCGTTGTGATCCCCCGCGTCGGAAACAATTCTGAACCGTTGTTCAGTGCATGTTTGACGCCATGCTGATCGTGACGCACACGCAGTCGAGACCGTCGAAATTCAGGATCGGCCCGACCGGCTCGCAATCCAGCCCGACCCGGCGGCCGATCCGGCGCGAGGCTTCGGGGATCAGCCCCAGCACCGAGGTGGCGCCCAAAGCCCGGGCGGCGTTCACCATTTCCTGGCGCAACTGCAACTGGACCCGCAGGCGCATTGACGCAGGAACGGACTCGGAAACGAAAACTCGGCTGCTTTCCCAGATGTGTTCCGAAACCGGCGCAGGGAAATTCAGAAGATTGGCGGGAATCGATTCCAGAAGGCCACGCTGCGCATCGCGGATCATGTAGCTGTAGATGCCGCACTTGTGGGTGGTGGGCGTCAGACGGATGCCCGCCAAGACCTCACCGCCCTCATGCACCGCGACCCAGCGGCTGGCGGGCGTATCGTACTGGTCGAATTCCATTCCGTTCCACTGCGGCAGATCCCACTTGTTGTGCTGGATGAAGGCGCGATGCCGCGCACGGAACATGTTGGCGAACAGCTCGCCATGGTTGTGCAGGTTCTCGTACGAGAGGGTGGTAACTTCCATAGCGGTCTCCTTCTGCTTGATCCAGGAACAATCAGAGGGAAACATCACATGCTTACAGCAGCCGGTATTCGCGCGCCTTCTTGAGAGCCTCGGTTGCAGTCCGGGCCTCCAGTCGGATTCGAGCCGAATTCAGTCGTGCCTTGAAGGCGCTTTCCGATATCCCCAGTTTTGCTGCGGCAGCAGAGTGACGGTCCCCATTTGCGATACATTGCAGCGCTTCGATCTGCGCCTTGGTCAGCTCGGACGGAGGCTTCGCGGCGATATGCAGGCGCGCGGTGATATCGGCGAGACGCTCCAGCTCCGAATCGGTGAACTCGCGGTCAGACCTGGTGATACCGGCCATCGACCTTGAGGTGATCGGGCCATAGGAGGATACGGCCCCGTATTTCATGCCGAAGGTGGCGGCCTTCTTCAGCAGTTCGAACGGATCCGGCAACGGAATTTCGCTCCAGCGCCGCGTGCCGGCCGTCCCGATCCCCCAGAAGATCACCGGATCGCGCAGATAGTAGGAATGCGAGTTGTAATATTCGACCCAATCGGCCGGATACCGGCTATGGTAGATCAGCGGACTTGCAAAGCGGATGTGAAGCCCGACGGCATAGCCCTCCGGCGCCAGGTCGTGCAATTCTTCGTAAAGTTCGGTCAATCGTTTACTCTGCGACATCGGCAAAAGGTTCCTCACCGGGTCATGTTCAACCATAAGTGTAAAATATCAAGCTGTTCGCCGCATTGATCTGACGATTTGGCGGCAAACGGTCGCAGGCCTGCATCAGGTGCCCCCGAAACGGCGAAGACCCGCCAGAGCTGGCGGGTCTTCGAATCGGCGCGGTCAGAGCCTGGGCTCAGTCTTCGGCTGCTTCGAGGCGCGCACGGTCGGCAGCACCCTTGGCCGAAGTGTCTCGATCTACAAACTCGATGATCGCCATCGGCGCCATGTCGCCATAGCGGAAGCCGGCCTTGAGGATCCGGACATAACCGCCCTGACGGTCCTTGTAGCGCGGGGCCAGAACCTCGAACAGGCGCGTGACATGCATGTCCTGCTTGAGAGCCGCAGCCGCCTGGCGGCGGGCGTGCAGGTCACCGCGCTTGGCCAGCGTGATCAGCTTCTCGACGACCGGCCGCAGTTCCTTGGCCTTGGGCAGGGTGGTCTTGATCTGCTCGTGCTCGATCAGCGAGCCGGCCATGTTGGCGAACAGCGCCTTGCGGTGTTCGTGGGTGCGGTTCAGGCGGCGGTAGCCGCGGGCGTGACGCATGATGATCTCCTAGACGTCGTTTTGCTTTGTGTTGCCGCCCGTGCGTTGCGGGCGGCTTCGTTGGGGCGGGATGCCCATGGTTTCCCCGCAAGGCAGCGGGCATTCTTCGTGCGGTGCGCTACAGCGCACCGTAGCTTCAGAACTGGTCTTCGAAGCGCTTGGCCAGGTCCTCGATGTTCTCCGGCGGCCAGCTTTCGACATCCATCCCGAGATGCAGGCCCATGCCCGAAAGCACTTCCTTGATCTCGTTCAGCGACTTGCGGCCGAAGTTCGGGGTGCGGAGCATTTCCGCCTCGGTCTTCTGGATCAGGTCGCCGATATAGACGATGTTGTCGTTCTTCAGGCAGTTGGCCGAACGGACCGAAAGCTCCAGCTCGTCCACCTTCTTCAGGAGGAGCGGGTTGAACTCCAGACCCGAATCGATCTCGCCGACCTTGGCGGATTCCGGTTCCTCGAAGTTGACGAAGATCGACAGCTGGTCCTGCAGGATGCGCGCGGCATAGGCGACCGCATCCTCGGGTGTCAGCGAGCCGTCGGTTTCCACCTTCATCGTCAGCTTGTCATAGTCCAGCACCTGTCCCTCGCGGGTCGGGGTGACTTCGTAGCTGACCTTCTTGACCGGCGAATAGATCGCGTCGATCGGGATCAGGCCGATAGGAGCGTCCTCGGGACGGTTCTTGTCGGCCGAGACATAGCCCTTGCCGGTGTTCACGGTCAGCTCCATGAACACGTCCGCGCCCTCGTCAAGATGGCAGATCACATGGTCCTTGTTCAGGATCTCGATGCCGTTCGATTCCGAGATGTCGCCGGCAGTCACCACACCCGGCCCCTTGGCCGAAATCGACAGCCGCTTCGGCCCCTCGACCTCCATCTTGATGCTGACGCCCTTCAGGTTCAGCACGATGTCGGTCACGTCCTCGCGCACGCCGGCCACCGAAGAGAACTCGTGCAGGACGTTGTCGATCTGCACGCTGGTGATGGCCGCGCCCTGCAGGGACGACATCAGCACCCGGCGCAGCGCGTTGCCCAGCGTCAGGCCGAAACCCCGCTCCAGCGGCTCGGCGATGACGGTCGCGACGCGGGCAGCATCGGCCCCCGGCTTCACGACGAGGTTCGCGGGTTTGATGAGTTCCTGCCAGTTCTTGTGGATCATTCTGAAGCCCCTATTCTTGTCCGCTGCCGATGTCCGAAAGCTGGCGGACGCCCGAGGATCGTAAACGACGAAAACCGGGCCGCGAGGGGTGATCCCCCCACGGCCCGGCCGAAATCAATGCCTTAGACGCGGCGACGCTTCGGCGGACGGCAGCCGTTGTGCGCCAGGGGCGTCACGTCGCGGATCGAGGTGATCTGGAAGCCCACGGCCGCCAGGGCGCGCAGCGCCGATTCACGGCCCGAGCCGGGGCCCTGCACTTCGACTTCCAGCGTGCGCACGCCGTGTTCCTGCGCCTTGCGGCCAGCATCCTCGGCGGCCATCTGGGCGGCGTAGGGCGTGGACTTGCGCGAGCCCTTGAACCCCATGGTGCCCGAGGACGACCACGAGATCGCGTTGCCCTGAACGTCCGAGATCAGGATCTTGGTGTTGTTGAACGACGAGTTCACATGCGCCACGCCGGCGGCAATGTTCTTGCGCTCTTTCTTCTTGCCGCGGACGGCCTTGGTATCGCGTGCCATCTGTCAGCCCCCTTATTTCTTCTTGCCGGCAATGGCCTTCGCGGGGCCTTTGCGGGTGCGGGCGTTGGTGTGGGTGCGCTGGCCGCGGACCGGCAGGCCCTTGCGGTGACGGAGGCCCCGGTAGCAGCCCAGGTCCATCAGACGCTTGATGTTCATCGTGACTTCGCGGCGCAGGTCGCCCTCGACGGTCAGGTTCGCATCGATGTATTCGCGGATCGCCAGCACTTCGCTGTCGGTCAGCTGGTTCACGCGACGGGCGCGGTCGATCTTCAGCGCCTCGCAGATCGTCTCGGCCGTGTGCGGCCCGATCCCGGTGATGTAGGTGAGCGCGATCGGAACCCGTTTCGCGGTCGGAATGTTGACGCCAGCAATACGTGCCAAACGTGTCGTCCTTCTTCGTTGCGGTTCCGTAGTGCCAGAACCTTTTTTCACAACCCGCACGGGTCCTTGACCCGGCGATACGAACTTCCAATACGGAAGGCCCGCATGGCGATTCCATCGCGGGACGCTGTGCCATATGGGGTTTTCCCAAGGCCGTCAAGGCCGCAGGGCGGATTTTTCAGGCCTTGTCAAGAACCGATGCGATCGCTTCGGCAACGACATCTACATCGGCGAGGCCGTCAACGGCGGAAAGCTGCCCCTTGGCGTAGTAATAGCCGATCAGAGGCGAGGTCTTCTTGTAATATTCCATCAGCCGGGTCTTGAGGGTTTCCTCGTTGTCGTCTGCCCGCCGCTTAAGGTTGGTGGACCCGCAAGCGTCGCAGATGCCTGCCACTTTCGTCGGGTGGGTCACGTCGTGATAGACCGCGCCGCAGTTGCCGCAGGTGAAGCGGCCGGTGATCCGGGCGACCAGCGCCGCGTCGTCCACCTGCATCTCGATCACCGCGTCAAGCCGCTGACCGGTGCGCGCCAGCAACTCGCCCAGCGCATCGGCCTGCTTCAGCGTGCGCGGGAAGCCGTCGAAGATGAAGCCGCCCTTGGCGCCGGTCTTCATCTTGTCCTCGATCAGGCCGATGACGATCTCGTCCGTGACCAGTTCGCCGCGCGCCATGATGCCCTCGACGCGCTTGCCCAGCTCGGTGCCCTTGGCGATCGCCTCCTTCAGCATGTCGCCGGTGGAGAGCTGCACCATGCCGCGCGTCTGCTCCAGCCGCTTGGCCTGCGTTCCCTTGCCCGCACCCGGCGGCCCCAGGAGGATGACGTTGGCCATGGATCAGCGCCGCGCCGGGGCCTTGGGTGCCGTCTTGGCACCGGGCTTCTTGCGACCGCGCAGCTGCGACTTCTCGATCAGCGCCTCGTACTGGTGCGCCAGAAGATGCGACTGGACCTGCTGGATCGTGTCCATGGTGACCGAAACCACGATCAGCACCGACGTGCCGCCGAAATAGAACGGAATGCCGACGCGGCTGATCAGGATCTCGGGCAGAAGGCAGACCGCCGCAAGATAGGCTGAGCCCAGCACCAGGATCCGGTTGACCACATACTCCAGATATTCCTCGGTCTTCTTGCCGGGACGAATGCCGGGGACCGAGGCGTTCTGGTTCTTCAGGTTCTCGGCCACGTCATCGACCTTGAACGACACGTTCAGCGTGTAGAAATAGGCGAAGAACACGATCATCCCGGCCAGGAACAGCAGGTGAAGCGGCTGGCCATAGCCGAGGTTCGCCGCCAGCCAGGACAGGACCGGGTTGGTCGTGGATCCCGAGAAGGTGCTGATCGTCGTCGGCAAGAGCAGGATCGACGAGGCGAAGATCGCCGGGATGACGCCCGCCGGGTTGACCTTGATCGGCAGGTGCGACGAGCCGCCCTCATAGACCTTCATCCCCACCTGCCGGCGCGGGTAGAGGATCGAGATCTTGCGCAGGGCCCGCTCCATGAACACGACGAAGGCGATGACGACCACGACCATCACGATCACGCCCAGGATCACCGGGGTGGACAGCGCGCCCGACTGGCCTTGCGCGAAGAACTGGGCGATGGCTGCGGGGATCTCGGCCACGATGCCGACGAAGATGATGAGCGAGATGCCGTTGCCGATGCCGCGGGCGGTGATCTGCTCGCCCAGCCACATCAGGAACATCGTGCCGCCGACCAGGGTGATGACGCAGGAGGCGACGAAGAAGAGGCCCGGATTATGCGCGAGGCCGCCGGCCTGGATCGACATGGCGATGCCGTAGCCCTGCAGGATCGCCAGAGCCACCGTGCCATAGCGGGTGTACTGGTTGAGCTTCTTGCGGCCCTGCTCGCCTTCCTTCTTCAGCTGCTGCCAGGGCGCATACATCGTGCCGAGAAGCTGCACGATGATCGAGGCGCTGATGTAGGGCATGATCCCCAGCGCGAAGATCGCCATCCGGCTGACCGCGCCGCCGGTGAACAGGTTCAGCATCCCGCCGATCCCCTGCCCGGCCTGCTGCATGAACTCGCGCAGCGCGTCCCCGTCGATGCCGGGAACCGGGATGAAGGTGCCCACGCGATAGACGATCAGGAGGCCGATCGTGAAGAAGATGCGCTGGCGCAGGTCGGTCGCCTTGCCAAGCATGCCCCAGCTGAGGTTCGCGGCCATTTGTTCGGCAGCAGATGCCATGTCAGGTCTCTTTCAAGCCAAGCGCCGCCGGACCGTTTTCCGGTTCGGCGGCGCGGGAAAACTGGGTGCTGATGTAAGCGACCTTGCGGCCGCTCACAATGCTTATTCAGCCGCAGCCGCCACGGGTGCCAGGAGCGTGACCTTGCCGCCCGCCTTCTCGACGGCTTCGACGGCCGAGGCCGAGGCGCCGGTGACGGTCAGGTTGACCTTGGATTTCAGCTCGCCCTTGGCCAGAACGCGGATGCCGTCGCGCTTGTTCGAGGTGACACCGGCCGCGACCAGCGCGTCCTCGGTGATCTCGGCCTTGGCGTCCAGCTTGCCGGCGGCGATGAACTTCTCGATCATCCCGAGGTTCACGACCGCGTAGTGCAGCTTGTTGGGCTTGTTGAAGCCGCGCTTCGGCAGGCGGCGGTAGAGCGGCATCTGGCCGCCTTCGTAGCCACCCAGGGCGACGCCCGAGCGGGACTTCTGACCCTTGATACCACGGCCGGCGGTCTTGCCCTTGCCCGAGCCCGGGCCGCGCGCCACGCGCTTCTTCTTCTTGGCCGCGCCTTCGTTGTCGGCGAGTTCATGCAGTTTCATGTCGCTTCTCCTTGCCGGATGTGCCCCCGAAGCGAAACGGGACACCCTCGGCTTTTCTTGATTCTCATGGCCGGACTTGGCCACCGGGGGGCGATACAGCACGGGACCCCGAAAAGCAAGGCCAAGGCTGTCCACGGTGGACAACCCTGCCTTTTCTCAATTCAATGAACGACTTGCCAGATTCTGTTAGGGTGGTGTTAACCGTGGCAGAGCCGGGGACGGCCATGCAGGACGGACTTGTGGACGGACTTGTGGTCGAGGGGCAATTGCGGGTCGGCAATCCGCTTGACGGAACGGAAAACGCCCCCGCGTATCCGCGAGGGCGTTTCATGTCGCTGCGGTGGGGTGGAACCCCACCCTACGGCTTAGCCGCGCTCTTCGATGATCTGGACCAGGTGGCTGATCGAGTTCACCATGCCGCGGACGGAAGGGGTATCTTCCAGCTCGCGGGTGCGGTTCAGCTTGTTCAGGCCGAGGCCCTTCAGCGTCGCGGTCTGCACCGCCGGACGGCGGGCGGCCGAACGGATCTGCTTCACGACGATGGTCTTCTTCTTGTCAGCCATGCTCAGGCCTCCACGGTTTCGGCTTCGGGCTTCCGAAGGATTTCGGCGACCTTCTTGCCACGACGCGACGCCACCTGACGGGGCGAGGTTTCGGCCTTGAGCGCGTCCATGGTCGCACGGATCATGTTGTAGGGGTTCTGGCTGCCGATCGACTTGGCGACGACGTCCTGCACACCCAGCATCTCGAACACGGCGCGCATCGGGCCGCCGGCGATGATGCCGGTACCGGCCACGGCGGTCCGCATCACGACGCGGCCGGCGCCATGGCGGCCTTCCATGTCGTGGTGCAGGGTGCGGCTGTCCTTCAGCGGCACGCGGATCATGCTGCGCTTGGCCTGCTCGGTCGCCTTGCGGATGGCTTCCGGCACTTCCTTGGCCTTGCCCTTGCCGAAGCCGACGCGACCGCGCTGGTCGCCGACGACGACCAAGGCTGCAAAGCCGAAGCGCTTGCCACCCTTGACGGTTTTCGACACGCGGTTGATCGCGACCAGACGGTCGGCGAATTCCGGGGTTTCTTCGGGCCGGTTGTCGCGACGGTCGTCACGACGCTCCCGGCGGTTCTCACGTTCTGCCATCTGGCATATCCTTCGTGGTGGCACGCTGTGCCGTTAAAGCCAATCCTGGTGTCCCCGGTCAGGCCGGGGACCCGGATCATCGGGGTGGCCCGGAGGCCACCCGCCCGTATCAGAACTTCAGACCGCCTTCGCGGGCTGCATCGGCAAGCGCCTTGATCTTGCCGTGGAACAGGAAGCCGCCCCGGTCGAAGTAGCACTCTTCGATCCCGGCCTTCCTGGCCCGCTCGGCAATCGCCGCGCCCACCTTGGCCGAAGCCTCGATGTTGTTCTTGCCGACCACGCCGAGTTCCTTCTCGAGCGAGGAGGCCGAAGCCACCGTCACACCCTTCACGTCGTCGATCAGCTGGACGCTGATGTTCTTCGACGAACGGTGCACGGACAGCCGCAGGCGGCCATGCGCGGTCGCCTTGATCTTGTTCCGGACGCGCAGGCGGCGCTTGAGGAACAACTCTCTCTTGTTGTTTGCCATGTTCGCCACCCTTACTTCTTCTTGCCTTCCTTGCGGAAGATATACTCATCCTTGTAGCGGATGCCCTTGCCCTTGTAGGGCTCGGGCCGCTTCCAATCGCGGATGTTCGCCGCCACCTGGCCGACCTGCTGCTGGTCGATGCCTTCCACGACGATCTCGGTCTGCTTGGGAACGGACACGGTCACGCCCTTCGGCACCTCGAAGTTCACTTCGTGGCTGTAGCCCAGCGACAGTTTCAGGGTGTTGCCGGCCATCGCGGCGCGGTAGCCGACGCCCTGGATTTCCAGTTCCGACTTGAAGCCGGTGGAAACGCCGGTGACGAGGTTGTCGATCATCGAGCGGGTCATGCCCCACTGCTGGCGCGCACGCTTGGACAGGCCACGCGGGGTCACCTTGATGGTGTCGCCCTCGATGGTGATCGTCACGTCGTCGCCCGCGGTGAACTTGCGGGTGCCCTTCGGGCCCTTCACTTCGATGGTCTGGCCGCTGATCGAGGCCGAGGTGCCCTTGACCAGGGTAACGGGTTTTCTGCCGATACGAGACATGGACCCCTCCTCAGAACACGGTGCAAAGCACTTCGCCGCCGACATTGGCAGCGCGTGCATTTGCATCCGACAGAACGCCCTTCGGGGTCGAGACGATGGCGACGCCCAGGCCGTTGCGGACCGAGGGAAGCTCGTTCACACCCATGTACACGCGACGGCCGGGCTTCGAGACACGCTTCACTTCGCGGATCACGGGCTCGCCTTCGAAGTACTTCAGGCTGATGGTGAATTCGCCCTGCTTGTTGGCGGTCTCGTTCTTCTCGTAGCCACGGATGTAGCCTTCCGAGAGGAGCACGTCGAGCACGCGGGCGCGCAGCGTCGAGGCGGGGGTCGTCACGGTGGACTTGCCGCGCATCTGGGCGTTGCGGATACGGGTCAGCATATCGCCGAGAGGATCGTTCATGGACATGTGATGCCTCCCTTACCAGCTGGACTTGACCATGCCGGGGATCTGGCCGAACGAGGCCAGGTCACGCAGCATGATGCGCGAGAGTTTGAGCTTGCGGTAATACGCATGCGGACGGCCCGTCAGCTGGCAGCGGTTGTGGATCCGCGTCGCCGACGAGTTGCGGGGCAGTTCGGCCAGTTTCAGAGTCGCCTTGAAACGCTCTTCCATCGGCTTGGACTGGTCGTTGATCACCGCCTTCAGCGCGGCGCGCTTGGAAGCATGCTGCTTCACCAGCTTCGCCCGCTTCACTTCGCGGTTCACCATGGATTTCTTTGCCATATCTCAGGTTCCTCGCGGCTTACGACGTGAAGGGCATGTTGAAATGCTTCAACAGCGCCTTGGCTTCCGCGTCGGTTTTCGCGGTGGTGCAGATGATGATGTCCATCCCCAGAACCTCGTCGACCTTGTCGAAGTTGATTTCGGGGAAAACGATGTGCTCTTTCAGGCCCATGGCATAGTTGCCGCGACCATCGAAGCTGGTGCCTTTCACGCCGCGGAAGTCGCGGACGCGGGGCAGAGCCACGTTGATGAGCCGGTCGAGGAATTCGTACATCCGGTCGCCGCGCAGGGTGACCTTGCAGCCGATCGGCATTTCCTCGCGGACGCGGAAGCCGGCAATCGACTTCTTGGCCTTGGTGATGACGGCCTTCTGACCGGCGATCTGGCCCAGTTCCTCGGCGGCCTGCTTCACCTTCTTGGTGTCCTTGACCGCCTCGCCGACGCCCATGTTCAGGACGATCTTGTCCAGACGCGGGATCTGCATGTCGTTCTTGTAGCCGAATTCCGACTTCATCGCCGCGCGGATCTTGTCCGCATAGACGGCCTTCAGCCGGGGCGTGTATTTCGCTGCGTCGAGCATTACAGCACCTCCCCGGTAGTCTTGGCGTAACGGACCTTCTTGTCGCCTTCCATGCGGAAGCCGACGCGGGTCGGTTTGCCGTTCTTGTCCACGATGGCGAGGTTCGACAGGTCGATCGGCATCGCCTTCGGCAACCGGCCGCCCTGCGAGGACGCCGACTGCTTGGTGTGACGGATCGCGACGTTCACGCCGTCGACGATGGCCTTGTTTTCCTTCGGCATGACGGCGGAAATCTCGCCCTTCTTGCCCTTGTCCTTGCCGGTGAGCACGACGACCGTGTCACCCTTCTTCAGCTTGGCAGCCATCAGAGCACCTCCGGAGCCAGCGAGATGATCTTCATGAAGTTCTTGGCCCGCAGCTCGCGCACGACCGGCCCGAAGATACGGGTGCCGACCGGTTCGCCCTGGTTGTTCAGGATGACGGCGGCATTGCGGTCGAAACGGATCGAGGTGCCGTCTTCACGGCGGACTTCCTTGGCGGTGCGGACGACGACGGCCTTGCGGACGTCCCCCTTCTTCACGCGGCCCTTCGGAATCGCCTCCTTGACCGACACCACGATGATGTCGCCCACGGAAGCATAACGGCGGTGCGAACCGCCAAGAACCTTGATGCACTGCACCCGGCGTGCGCCGGAGTTGTCAGCGACATCCAGATTCGTCTGCATCTGGATCATTTTTCAGTCTCCCGACCTTCAGGGACGCGCCCTGGGGTTTCGTTCGGGACCGAGGAGATCAAGCCGAAGCTTCGGTCACCACGGTCCAGCGTTTCGTCTTCGAGATCGGGGCGCATTCCTCGATGCGGACCACGTCGCCGACCTTGAACTTGTTCTCCGGGTCATGCGCCCGGTATTTCTTCGACTTGCGAACGGTCTTCTGCAGCAGCGGGTGCTTGAAGCGACGTTCCACGAGAACGGTGATCGTCTGCTCGTTCTTGTCCGAGGTGACGACGCCTTGCAGGATGCGTTTCGGCATGTGTGTTCCCCTTACTTCGCAGCTTCAGCGGCTTTTTGGCCGAGAACGGTCTTGATGCGGGCGACGTCACGGCGGACGGCACGCATGCGGGCGGTGTTCTCAAGCTGGTTGGTCGCTTGCTGGAAGCGCAGGTTGAAGGCTTCCTTCTTCAGCTGGACCAGGCTGTCACGCAGCTGGTCCGGCGTCTTCGAACGCAGTTCTTCGGCTTTCATGCCGGTCTTTCCTTTTCACAATCGCCAGTCGGCCCCTTCTCAGGGTCACCGAGGACCTGGCGGATCAATGACAAACCGCCGACGCCGAGTCACCCCGGAATCGCGGATGCGCCCGTATAGGGGGGAAGGCGACGGGGGGCAAGGGGGAAGTTGCGGGGCAGGTCAGGCCTTGTTTGCCAGCGTGTCACTGATCTCGGCAGCGATCCCAAAGCCCACACCAACCAAGATGCCCATCGGCGAGCTTTTTGCCAATCCCAAGAAGAGCGGGTCCCAGTTCGATACACTGCCACCAAAGGCAGCTACTTGGAAAGCAACATAGGCAATTATGCTCGGCACAAAGAGCAACCAGGCAACTACAAAACCAGCCTTAGTAAAGAACAATTCCATACTCCTTATGGTGCGGCCAAGCAGCCTACCAATCCACATCTTGATCAGCGACTGCCGCATGACGCCGAACATAGGACGAAATCGTAGGGTGCGCTGCAGCGCACCAGCGGACGGTGCGCTGCAGCGCGCCCTACGATGCCGCCTTACACCCAGCCATAGTTGAAGCTGACCGAGATCCGTTCTTCCTCGGACATGTTCATCGGCACCTCGTGGCGCAGCCAGCTTTCCCAAAGGAGAACCTCGCCCACCGCCGGTTTGACGTAGACGAACCGCTGCAGCTCTTGAGGCGCGGTTTTCAAAGGCACGGGGGCCAGCATCATCATCGGGAGGCGGGGGTCTTCCAACTTCAGCGCCGAGGTCCCCTCCGGCATCGCGACATAGGTCGTGCCCGAGATCACCGAATGCGGGTGGATGTGGCTGGCGTGGGTGCCGCCCTCGGGCAGGATGTTGATCCAGAGGGAGTTGCACTTCAGCTTCCGGGCGCCCAGGTCGAAGCCGAGGTCCTGGCAGAACGCGGCGACGTGGCGGTCCAGCGCCTTTTCCAGATCGCCGAAGATCGGCATCCGCCAGGGCAGGTCGTTCAGCGAGGCATAGGAGGTGTAGCCCGGATAACCGTTCGCCTCGCACCACGCCTGCCCGGCCTCGTCATCCTCGGCGATGGTTTCGCAGGTGACGCGGAGTTCGTCGTAGTCGACCTTCTTCCTGGCGAGCTCGTTCAGCTTGGCGCGGTAGAGGCGGGTGACGAAGAGGGAGGTGATGTCGGGCATAGTGCGCGTCCACGGAAGATGTCTCCTCCTGCCCTACCAGTCCTGCGAGCCGTTGCAAAGCTGACCGCGACCGGCACGCGGGGGGTGGGAGCGACACTGTCGCGCCCGCCCCCGGGGGGCGGGTCGGGCGCGGTCAGATTTGCTTTGGGCAAATCTGACGACGAAAAAGCCCCCGCCGTTTCCAGCAGGGGCCGATGTCGCAGGTCGGGTTCACCCCCCGTCGCTTACCAGTCTTCCTTCGCGACGACGCGGGTCTTGATCGGCAGCTTCATCGCGCCAAGGCGCAGGGCCTCGCGCGCGATCTCGTCGTTCACGCCGTCGATCTCGAACATGATCCGGCCCGGCTTGACCTTGCAGGCCCAGTAGTCGGTCGAACCCTTGCCCGAGCCCATGCGGACCTCGACGGGCTTCGCGGAAACCGGAACGTCCGGGAAAATCCGGATCCAGACCCGGCCCTGGCGCTTCATGTGGCGGGTGATCGCGCGGCGGGCCGCTTCGATCTGCCGCGCGGTGACGCGCTCGGGCTCGGTCGCCTTGAGGGCGTAGGAGCCGAAGTTGATCAGGAACCCACCCTTGGCTTCGCCATGGATGCGGCCCTTGTGCATCTTGCGATACTTGGTGCGCTTGGGTTGCAGCATCTTCGTTTACTCCTCAGGCGCGTTCGCGGTCGCGGCGCGGACCCCGGGGGGCCGGGCCGTCAGCCGCTTCGGCAAGACGACGATCATGGGCCTGCGGATCATGCTCAAGGATCTCGCCCTTGAAGATCCAGACCTTCACACCGATGATCCCGTAGGGGGTCTCGGCTTCCGACAGCGCATAGTCGATGTCGGCGCGCAACGTGTGCAGCGGCACGCGGCCTTCGCGGTACCATTCGGTCCGGGCGATCTCGGCGCCGCCGAGGCGGCCCGAAACGTTGACCCGGATGCCGAGCGCACCCATCCGCATCGCGTTCTGCACGCCGCGCTTCATCGCGCGACGGAAGGAGACGCGGCGTTCCATCTGCTGGGCGATCGATTCGGCCACCAGCTGGGCGTCCAGTTCCGGCTTGCGGACCTCGACGATGTTCAGGTGCAGCTCCGACTTGGTGAACTGCGAGAGCTTCTTGCGCAGTGTCTCGATGTCGGCGCCCTTCTTGCCGATGATCACGCCCGGACGCGCGGTGTGGATGGTCACACGGCACTTCTTGTGCGGACGCTCGATGATCACGCGGCTGATGCCGGCGGCCTTCAGCTCCTTGTGGATGAACTCGCGCATGCGGAGGTCTTCCAGCAGCAGGTCGCCATAGTCCTTCGACCCGGCGAACCAGCGGCTGTCCCAGGTGCGGTTGACCTGGAGGCGCATCCCGATCGGGTTAACCTTCTGTCCCATTACGCGGTCTCCCCGGCTTGACGGACCTTGATGGTGATTTCCGAGAACGGCTTCATGATCTTGCCGAACCGGCCGCGAGCCCGCGGACGGCCCCGCTTCATCACCAGGTTCTTGCCGACCCAGGCCTCGGCCACGACAAGGCTGTCGACGTCGAGGTTGTGGTTGTTTTCAGCATTGGCGATGGCCGACTGCAGGCACTTCTTCACGTCACCGGCGATGCGGCGCTTGGAGAAGGTCAGGTCGGCAAGCGCCTTGTCCACCTTCTTGCCGCGGATCATGCCCGCGACCAGGTTCAGCTTCTGCGGGGACGTGCGCAGCATGCGCAGCACGGCCATCGCTTCGTTGTCCGCCACGCGGCGGGGGTTCTTTTCCGCACCCATGGCTTACTTCCTCTTCGCTTTCTTGTCGGCGGCGTGACCGTAATAGGTCCGGGTCGGCGAATATTCACCGAACTTCTGGCCGATCATTTCTTCCGTCACCGCGACGGGGATGTGCTTCTTGCCGTTGTAGACGCCGAAGGTCAGCCCCACGAACTGCGGCAGGATGGTGGAACGGCGCGACCAGATCTTGATCACTTCGCCCTTGCCCGATGCTTTCGCCTTCTCGGCCTTCTTCAGCAGGTAGCCGTCGACGAACGGGCCTTTCCAGATGGAACGTGCCATGGATTAACGCCCTTTCTTCTTGGCGTGACGCGAACGGACGATCAGGCTGTCAGAAGCCTTCGGCTTTCGCGTCTTGTTGCCCTTGGTGCCCTTGCCCCACGGGGTGACCGGGTGACGGCCGCCCGAGGTCCGGCCTTCACCACCACCATGCGGGTGGTCGATCGGGTTCATCGCGACGCCGCGCACCGTCGGACGGATGCCCTTGTGGCGCATGCGTCCGGCTTTCCCGAAGTTCTGGTTCGAGTTGTCGGGGTTCGACACGGCACCGATGGTGGCCATGCATTCCTGACGGACCATCCGCAGCTCGCCCGAGGACAGGCGGATCTGCGCGTAGGAGCCGTCACGGCCGACGAACTGGGCGTAGGTGCCCGCCGCGCGGGCCAACTGCCCGCCCTTGCCGGGCTTCAGTTCCACGTTGTGCACGATGGCGCCGATCGGCATGCCCGAGAACGGCATCGCGTTGCCGGGCTTCACGTCGGTCTTCGCGCCCGCGATGACCTGGTCGCCCACCGCCAGGCGCTGCGGCGCGAGGATGTAGGCCAGTTCACCGTCCTGATACTTGATCAGCGCGATGAAGGCGGTGCGGTTCGGGTCATATTCGATCCGCTCGACGACCGCCGGGATATCGAACTTGCGACGCTTGAAATCGACCACCCGGTAGAGACGCTTCGCGCCCCCGCCCTGGTGCCACATCGTGATACGTCCGGTGTTGTTCCGGCCGCCGGAACGGTTCAAACCCTCGGTGAGGTGCTTGACCGGGCGGCCTTTCCACAGCTCCGAACGGTCGATCAGAACCAGCCCGCGCTGGCCAGGCGTCGTCGGTTTATACGACTTGAGTGCCATGTTTCCTGTCTTCCGTTTGCTTGCACGGGTGTCGCCACCCGGCGGTGAAGGGCTCCGAAGATCCCCGATTTAGTGTCCTTTCCTCCTGCGGCTGCATCGGGAACGAACAAACCAAGAGCCCCGGACGAATCCGGGGCTTCTGGCGTGGCGCGGGATTAGCAGACGGGGGTGGGGGTGGCAATGGGGGCCTATGCGATTTCTTCAGCAAACGGAAGCTTGTTGGCACGCAGGTGCCGACGTAGCATCGCGTGGAAATCTATTGAAGAATGTCGCCTTGGAGGCGTCCATGCAAAGAGCTAAGCCACTCTGCCTTTCTGCATTTCTCACGCTTGCCGCCGCTGGAGCTGGACACGGAGAAGAGTCGTCGGTTTCGCCCCTCACGGGAATGGCACTCGACAACTTTTACGGAGCTTGCCTGAATGAAGGTTTTTCTCTCAGCGTCGCAGTTCCGTTCATCGACAATCTCGACTGGGAAGAGGTCGACGACGTCACTATGAAACCCTTGGCTCCCGAGGGAGAGATGGCGTTTCTAAAGGGATGGGTAGCTTCGGACCCAACGAAAGAGAACCCGCTTCCATTCATTCTGATCTTGGGCCGTCCCAAGGATCGCTGGATGGAAACTGAATCCTGCACCATCTACTTTAAGGGCGTAAGCGCTGAGGAGTTTGCATCGGCCTTCATTTCCGAAACCAGTGCTGTCGAAGTCGACTCAGAAACGCGATTGGCGGAGATCTATCGCAGCTTCACTTTGCCCGACAACCCAGACGTCCTCGCTTCGCTCCACTACAGCACTCGTGCCGGTGCGGATCAGATCGTTGTATCGGCGATGCACATGAACCAGCCACCCTTCCCGTGAAGAGTGTGATGAGATGGCCCGGCAACCTATCAACTTTCCCAGTACACCGTCCCAAACAGAAAAGCCCCCGCCTTCCGGCAGGGGCTCTCTCAGTTCACTCAGGCCGAAGCTCAGAGACCAGTCGTCACGTCGATCGTCTGACCGTCTTCCAGCATGACATAGGCCTTCTTCTTGTCCGAACGCTCGCCTGCGCGACCGCGGAAACGCTTGGCCTTGCCCTTGGTGATGGTGGTGTTCACGGCCTTCACCTTCACGCCAAAGATCGCCTCGACGGCTTCCTTGATCTGCGGCTTGGTCGAGTCCATCGCGACCTGGAACACGACGGCACCCGCCTCCGAGGCCATGGTGGCCTTTTCGGTGATGACCGGCTTCTTGATCAGGTCGTAGTGCTCCGGCTTCAGGCTAGCTGCGGTTTTCGGTGCCTTGCTCATTTCAGACGCGCCTCCAGGGCTTCGACACCGGCCTTGGTGATGACCAGAGTGTCACGCTTGAGGATGTCGTAGACGTTCGCGCCGATGGTCGGCAGGACGTCCACGCCCTCCAGGTTGCGGGCGGCCAGGGCGAAGTTCGCATCGACCGAGGCGCCATCGATGATCAGGACGCGCTTCCAGCCAAGCTCCGACTTCATCTTGGCCAGTTGGGCGGTCTTGGCCTCGGCCAGCGTGGCCGATTCCAGGATCACCAGCTCGCCCGCCTTGGCCTTGGCCGACAGCGCGTGCCGCAGCCCGAGGGCGCGGAACTTCTTCGGCAGGTCATGGGCGTGGCTGCGCGGGGTCGGGCCCTTGTAGACGCCGCCGTGACGGAAGATCGGGGCCTTCTTGGAACCGTGGCGAGCGCCGCCGGTGCCCTTCTGGCGGTAGATCTTCTTGGTCGAGTAGCTGACGTCCGACTTGCCGAGGACCGAGTGGGTCCCGGCCTGGGCCTTGGCGCGCTGCCAGCGAACAACGCGGTGCAGGATGTCGGCGCGCGGCTCGAGGCCGAAGAGCGCTTCGTCCAGGTCGATGGAGCCGGCCTTCTTGCCGTCCAGCTTGATCACATCGAGTTTCATGCTTCACCCCCTTCGGCGGCGACTTCGGCAGCAGGTTGCGCCGCAGCGGTGCGGATCGCAGCCGGACGCGGGGCGTCCTTGAGCGCGGGCTTCTTCACCGCGTCCTTGATCGTGACCCAGCCGCCTTTCGAGCCCGGAACCGCGCCCTTGATCATGATGAGGCCGCGGTCGGCATCGGTGCGCACCACCTGCAGGTTCTGCGTGGTCACGCGCACGGCGCCGAGATGGCCGGCCATCTTCTTGCCCTTGAACACCTTGCCGGGGTCCTGGCACTGGCCGGTCGAGCCATGCGAACGATGGCTGATCGACACCCCGTGCGAGGCGCGCAGACCGCCGAAGTTGTGACGCTTCATCGCACCGGCAAAGCCCTTGCCGATCGAAGTGCCGGCGACATCGACATACTGCCCGGCCAGATAGTGGTCCGCCGTGATCTCGGCGCCGACTTCGATCAGGTTCTCGGGGCTGACGCGGAACTCCGCGATCTTGCGCTTCGGCGCGACATTCGCCTTGGCGAAATGCCCGCGCTGCGCGGCGGTGGTCCGCTTGGCCTTGGCCACGCCCGCGCCCAGCTGGACGGCGGTGTAGCCGTCCTTCTCGGCGGTGCGCTGCGCCACGACCTGAAGGCTGTCGAGCTGCAGGACCGTCACCGGAACCTGCTTGCCGTCTTCGAGGAACAGCCGGGTCATGCCCAGCTTCTTTGCGATAACTCCAGAGCGCATCTGTCTGCCCTCCTCAAACCTTGATCTCGACGTCCACACCAGCGGCGAGGTCGAGCTTCATCAGCGCGTCCACGGTCTGGGGGGTCGGATCGACGATGTCGAGCAGGCGCTTGTGCGTGCGGATCTCCCACTGGTCGCGCGACTTCTTGTCGATGTGCGGACCACGGAGAACCGTGAATTTCTCGATCTTGTTCGGCAGCGGAATGGGACCGCGAACCTGGGCGCCCGTGCGCTTCGCGGTGTTCACGATTTCCTGCGTGCTGGCGTCCAGCACACGGTAATCGAAGGCGCGGAGCCGGATGCGGATGGTCTGACCTTGCATCGGTTTTATCCTTTTAGAACATCGGCCTGGACAACGGCGCCCACCCGAGAGGTTCTGTTTCGTTCGTAGGCAATGGGGGTCGAAGGGCGGGCTGATACAACCCGCCCTTCGGAAGTGCAAGAGCCTCAGGCGATGATTTTCGAGACGACGCCGGCGCCGACGGTGCGGCCGCCTTCGCGGATGGCGAAGCGCAGCTTCTCTTCCATCGCGATCGGGGCGATCAGCTCGACCTCGAACTTCAGGTTGTCGCCCGGCATCACCATCTCGGTGCCTTCCGGCAGCTTCACCGTGCCCGTCACGTCGGTCGTGCGGAAGTAGAACTGCGGACGGTAGTTCGCGAAGAACGGCGTGTGGCGGCCGCCTTCCTCCTTGGTCAGGATGTAGGCCTCGGCCTCGAACTTGGTGTGCGGCTTGACCGAGCCGGGCTTGCACAGCACCTGGCCGCGCTCAACCCCGTCACGGTCGATCCCGCGCAGGAGCGCGCCGATGTTGTCGCCCGCCTCGCCGCGATCCAGCAGCTTGCGGAACATCTCGACGCCGGTGCAGACCGACTTCTTGGTGTCGCGGATGCCCACGATTTCCACTTCGTCGCCGACGTTGATCACGCCGCGCTCCACCCGGCCGGTCACCACGGTGCCGCGGCCCGAGATCGAGAACACGTCCTCGATCGGCATCAGGAAGGGCTGGTCAACCGCACGCGCCGGGGTCGGGATGTACTCGTCCACCGCCTTCATCAGCGCGCGGATCGACTGCTCGCCGATCTCGGGGCTCTCGCCGATCATCGCCTGGTGGGCCGAGCCCTTGATGATCGGGATCTCGTCGCCCGGATATTCGTAGGACGACAGAAGCTCGCGCACTTCCATCTCCACCAGCTCCAGGAGTTCCTCGTCGTCCACGAGGTCCACCTTGTTCATGTAGACGACCATGTAGGGGATGCCTACCTGGCGGCCGAGCAGGATGTGCTCGCGCGTCTGCGGCATCGGGCCGTCCGAGGCGGCCACGACCAGGATCGCGCCGTCCATCTGCGCCGCACCCGTGATCATGTTCTTCACATAGTCGGCGTGGCCGGGGCAGTCCACGTGCGCGTAGTGACGCTTCTCCGTCTCGTATTCCACATGCGCGGTCGAGATCGTGATCCCGCGCGCCCGCTCTTCCGGCGCGCCGTCGATCTGGTCATAGGCCTTGAATTCGCCGAAATACTTCGTGATCGCCGCCGTCAGCGTCGTCTTGCCATGGTCAACGTGACCGATGGTCCCGATGTTCACGTGCGGTTTCGTCCGTTCAAACTTTGCCTTCGCCATGGTGGCTTCTCCTATTGGTTCAGATGCGCCGGTCCGAGGACCGGCCTACGGGGTGGTAGGGCGGGGTTCACCCCGCCGCACCGTCATGCGTATTTCTTCTGGATTTCCTGGCTGATGTTCTCCGGCACCGCGTCGTAGTGGTCGAAGAGCATCGTGAACACCGCGCGGCCCGAGGTCATCGAGCGCAGGTTGTTGATGTAGCCGAACATGTTGGCCAGCGGCACCATCGCGTTGATCACGTTGGCATTGCCGCGGCTGTCCTGCCCGGTCACCATGCCCCGCCGCGAGGTCAGGTCGCCGATGACGCCGCCGGTGTATTCCTCGGGCGTCACGACCTCGACCTTCATGATCGGTTCCAGAAGCTTCGCGCCGGCCTTCTTCAGGCCCTCGCGCATGGCCGCCCGGGTCGCGATCTCGAAGGCCAGGACCGAGGAGTCGACGTCGTGGAACGCACCGTCCACCAGCGCCACCTTGAAGTCGATGACCGGGAAGCCGGCCAGCGGGCCCGAGTCCATGACCGACTTGATGCCCTTCTCGACGCCGGGGATGTATTCCTTCGGCACCGCGCCGCCAACGATGCGGCTTTCGAAGCTGTAGCCTTCGCCCGGTTCGGCGGGGGTGATCTCCAGCTTGACGCGGGCGAACTGGCCCGTACCGCCGGTCTGCTTCTTGTGGGTGTAGTCGATCTCGGCCGGCCGCGAGATGGTCTCGCGATAGGCCACCTGCGGGGCGCCGATGTTCGCCTCGACCTTGAACTCGCGCCGCATGCGGTCGACGAGGATGTCGAGGTGAAGTTCGCCCATGCCCTTCATGATGGTCTGGCCCGATTCCAGGTCGGTCTCCACGCGGAAGGACGGGTCCTCGGCCGCCAGACGCTGCAGCGCCAGCGCCATCTTCTCCTGGTCGGCCTTCGATTTCGGCTCGACCGCGATCTCGATCACCGGTTCCGGGAAGGTCATGGTTTCGAGCACCAGCGGCTTGTTCGGATCGCAGAGCGTATCCCCGGTGGTGGTTTCCTTCAGACCCGCCAGCGCGATGATGTCGCCCGCGAAGGCCTCTTCGATCTCTTCACGGTTGGCGGCATGCATCATCATCATGCGGCCCACGCGCTCGCGCTTGCCCTTGGTCGAGTTCAGCATCTGATCACCCTTCTTCAGGGTGCCCGAGTAGATACGGGTGAAGGTCAGCGTGCCGACAAAGGGGTCGTTCATGATCTTGAACGCCAGCGCCGAGAAGGGTTCGGCGTCATCGGGCTTGCGCTCGATGTTGCGGGTCTCGGTCTCGTCGCCGGGGGCGTAGCCCATGTAGGGCGGGATATCGAGCGGCGAGGGCAGATAGTCGATGACCGAGTTCAGAACCGGCTGGACGCCCTTGTTCTTGAACGCGGACCCGGCGGTGACCGGGACGAAGGACATGTTGAGGGTGCCCTTGCGGATCAGCTTGCGCAGCGTGTCCACGTCCGGCTCCTGGCCTTCGAGATAGGCCATCATCGCCTCGTCGTCCTGCTCGACGGCAAGCTCAATCAGCTTGCCGCGCCAGGTTTCCGCTTCGCCCTTCAGGCTGTCGCGGATCTCGCGGATTTCCCAGGTCGCGCCCAGGTCTTCGCCCTGATAGACCCATTCCTTCATGGTCACCAGGTCGATGATGCCTTCCAGCTTGTCCTCGGCGCCGATCGGCAGGGCGATCGGGGCGGGGGTCGCGCCGGTGCGGTCCTTGATCATCTGGACGCACTTGAAGAAGTCGGCACCGATCTTGTCCATCTTGTTGACGAACACGATCCGCGGCACGCCGTAGCGGTCGGCCTGGCGCCAGACGGTTTCGGTCTGCGGTTCCACGCCGGCGTTGGCGTCCAGAAGGCAGACGGCGCCGTCAAGGACGGCCAGCGAGCGTTCGACCTCGATGGTGAAGTCCACGTGGCCGGGGGTGTCGATGATGTTGAAGCGGTGCTTCGGGCCTTCGGCGGTCTTGCCGTCGGTGGTGCGCTCCCAGAAGGTGGTCGTCGCAGCCGAGGTGATGGTGATGCCGCGCTCCTGCTCCTGTTCCATCCAGTCCATCGTCGCGGCGCCGTCGTGGACTTCGCCGATCTTGTGGGACTTGCCGGTGTAATACAGGATCCGCTCGGTCGTCGTGGTCTTGCCCGCGTCGATGTGGGCCATGATCCCGAAGTTGCGGTAGAGGTGCAGCGGATATTCGCGTGCCATGATCTGCGCTCCTTACCAGCGGTAATGGCTGAACGCCTTGTTCGCGTCAGCCATCTTGTGGGTGTCTTCGCGCTTCTTCACAGCGGTGCCGCGGTTCTGCACGGCATCGGCCAGCTCGGCGGCCAGACGCTCTTCCATGGTGTTCTCGTTGCGCTTGCGCGCGGCGGCGATAAGCCAGCGGATCGCAAGGGCCTCGCGGCGTTCGCTGCGCACTTCGACGGGGACCTGGTAGGTCGCACCGCCGACGCGACGCGAGCGGACTTCGACCGAGGGCTTCACGTTGTCGAGCGCTTCGTGGAAGGCTTCGACGGCGGGGCGCTTCAGGCGGGTCTGCACGCGGTCAAGCGCGCCATAGACGATGGACTCGGCGACGGATTTCTTGCCGTCGAGCATCAGGTTGTTCATGAACTTGGTGACCACCCGGTCGCCGAACTTGGCATCGGGCAGGATCTCGCGCTTTTCGGCGGCGTGACGACGGGACATCTCTTATCTCCTCACTTCGGACGCTTGGCGCCGTATTTCGAACGACGCTGACGACGCTCTTTCACGCCCTGGGTGTCCAGAACGCCGCGGAGGATGTGGTAGCGCACACCCGGAAGGTCCTTGACCCGGCCGCCACGGATCAGGACGACGGAGTGTTCCTGAAGGTTGTGCTTTTCGCCGGGGATGTAGGAGATGACCTCGAAACCGTTGGTCAGGCGCACCTTGGCGACTTTCCGCATGGCCGAGTTCGGCTTCTTCGGGGTGGTGGTGTAGACGCGGGTGCAGACCCCACGCTTTTGCGGGCAGGATTCCAGGTGCTGGGACTTGGACTTCCGGACCACTGCTTCCCGGGGCTTCCGGATCAGCTGTTGAATCGTCGGCATTCACGTTCCTCGTTTCGATACTCGCCGGGTGCCACCCCGACGCCGCTTCTCGACCGTGCCCTGCGCGAATCGCAAAACACGAACACCGCACCCATCGCCCTTTCGGGGATGACGCGGTGGAATTCCAGAGGATCGGGGCATTGCGGCCCGGATCATGACCACTTCAAGCGCTCTGAGCCCTGGGACAAAGGCACACCTCGCCCCTCGGGTTGGCGGGCGTATAGGGGGAATCGCCAGGGGTGTCAATGGACGCCCCGGGTGCCGCGGGTCAGCTCTTCGCGCAGCGGATCTGGCGTTCGCGCCAGAGCGTGAAAAGGCCCGCTCCGACGACGACGGCCGCACCGACCACGGTCCAGACATCCGGCAGATCGCCGAAGACGACGAAGCCCAGCACGATGGCCCAGAGCAGCGAGGTATAGCGGAAGGGCGCGACTAACCCGATGTCGCCATGGCGCATGGCGCTGACCGAGGTCAGGTAGCCGACGATGAGGAAGAGACCGGCGCCGAGGACGCGGGCTGCCTCCCAGGCGTCGGGCCTTTGCCAACCCTGGAAGACGGCGCCGGTCCAGCCCATGAGCGTGACGGCGACGGCGGCCCCCAGGGCGACGAGGGTCGATGGAACCTGGCCCTGCAAGGGCCGCACCGAGAGGTCGCGCACGACCACGCAGGCGACCGAGGCTAGGCCGAGCAGCGACCAGCGGTCGAAGCCCTCGGTCCCCGGACGGATGATGATGAGGACGCCGGCAAGGCCCACGAGGATCGCGGTCATCCGCCGCCAGCCGATCCTGTCGCCATAGACCAGGGCCGCGCCGAGTGTGATGAGCAGCGGCAGGGCCTGGAGGATCGCCGACAGGTTCGCCAGCGGCATGCGCAGCAGGGCCTCGAGGAAGAAGACCGTGGCGGCCACGTCGGCAAGCGAGCGCAGGAGGATCAGACCCGCGTCGCGTCGGTTCGGACGGAACCGGAAGGCTCCGGTCGCGAGGCAGAGGATCGTGAGCCCCGCCACCGCGATCAGTCCCCGCAGGCCGATGGTCTGGAACAGGGGCTGGGTCTGCGTCACCGACTTCATGAAGGTGTCGTTGATGGTGAACGCGGCCATCGAGGCGCACATCAGGAGGATGCCGCGCAGGTTGTCGGAAATCGGCACTTCGGGGTCCTTCCCTGTCGGGAACTGGGTATCAAGCCCGGTCGGAAAGGTGAAGCCTTCCCGGCAGGGGCACGATGCATGGCCCAGCGGGTCGTTGCCCCACTGGCCGGCCGGGCTGGGGGCCCTTCGCCCGCCAGCCGATCGGTTCCTCGAACCGATGGCGGCACCGATCGGCTACCCGGAGAGTAATTGAGAAAGGAGCAAGATGCATTTTCCCCTTGCACAAATACTCCCGCCGGAGGCCTCCCCGGCGGCCACCCGAAGGTGGCGCCATGCCCGGGGCCGCGGCAGCGCCGCGCGGGGGGGCTCGATGCCTCTCCGCGCGGCACCCCGGTCGGAAAAACAGGACCCCCGCCGGTCCTACGACCGGCGGGGGCCATCTCTGCCCGAAGGCTGTGCTTCTCAATCGCGGCTTTCGATCGTGTCGACAAGGCCCGAAGCAAAGTCGCTTCCGACCTCGGGCTCCATCACGTCCATGGGCGCGGCCAGCGCCGCGGCCGCTTCTGCCTCGGACCGGCGCGCCTCGATCACGGTGTGGTCGCGCTCGGCAGCGATCTTCTTCACGCGGCTCGTGGCGCCACCCGTCCCGGCCGGGATCAGCCGGCCGACGATGACGTTTTCCTTGAGCCCCAGGAGCTTGTCGCGCTTGCCCTGCACCGAAGCCTCGGTGAGGACGCGCGTCGTTTCCTGGAACGAGGCCGCCGAGATGAACGACCGGGTCTGCAGGGACGCCTTGGTGATGCCCAGCAGGACCGGCTCGGCCTTGGCCTCGCGGCCGCCGCGGGCGACGGCCTTGGCGTTCTCTTCGTCCAGCTCGATCTTCTCGACCTGTTCGCCTTTCAGGAGCGTGGTGTCCCCGCTGTCGAGAATCTCGAACTTCTGCAGCATCTGGCGAACGATGACCTCGATGTGCTTGTCGTTGATCTTCACGCCCTGCAGGCGATAGACGTCCTGCACCTCGTCGATCATGTAGTTGGCAAGCGCCTCGATCCCCATGATCCGCAGGATGTCGTGCGGAGCCGGGTTGCCGTCCATGATGTAGTCGCCCTTCTGGACGAAGTCGCCTTCCTGGACCGGAATGTGCTTGCCCTTCGGGATCATGTACTCCATCGGCTGCAGCGTTTCATCGACCGGCTCGATGGTGATGCGGCGCTTGGACTTGTAGTCCTTGCCGAACCGCACATAGCCATCGCATTCGGCGATGATCGCATGATCCTTCGGACGCCGGGCCTCGAACAGTTCCGCCACGCGGGGAAGACCCCCGGTGATGTCCTTGGTCTTCGCCCCTTCGCGCGGAATCCGCGCCACCACGTCGCCGGGCCGCAGTTCCTGGCCGTCCTCGACCGACAGGATCGCGTCCACCGACATGGCGTAGGTGATCGGGTTGCCGTTGTCGCCGCGCACCGGATCGCCCGTGGCCGGGTCCATCACGATGATCTCGGGCTTGAGATCGCCGCCTTTCGGCACAGACCGCCAGTCCGAAACGATCTTCTGGGTCATGCCCGTGGCATCGTCGGTATCCTCGCGCACCGAGATCCCCGCGATCAGGTCCTTGAACCGTGCGACCCCCGCCTTTTCGGCGATGATCGGCAGGGTGAACGGGTCCCATTCGAAGAGCTTGGTGCCCCGCTTGACCGTCTCGCCTTCCCTGACGTGCAGCTTGGCGCCATAGGTCAGCTTGTGGACGGCGCGTTCGTGGCCCGCCTCGTCGATGATGACAATCGACATGTTGCGGCCGATCACGATCTGCTCGCCCGCGGCATTCTTCAGGATGTTCGCGTTGCGGAACTCGATCCGGCCTTCCTGGCTGGCTTCCAGGAACGACTGCTGGCCACCCTGGGCCACGCCACCGATGTGGAAGGTCCGCATGGTCAGCTGGGTGCCGGGTTCGCCGATCGACTGGGCGGCGATGATGCCGACCGCCTCGCCGATGTTGACGAGCGTGCCGCGCGCGAGGTCGCGCCCGTAGCAGAGCGCGCAGACGCCCTCCTCGGCCTCGCAGGTCAGCGGGCTGCGGATGCGGATCGAGGCCAGACCGGCCGCCGAGATGGCGTCGGCCTTGCGTTCGTCGATCAGCTCGCCCTTGGCCACGATCACCTCGTCCGAGCCGGGAACGACCACGTCCTCGGCCGCGACGCGACCCAGGACCCGTTCGCCCATCGGCACGATCACCTCACCGTCGTTGACCGCGGCCGAGGCCGTGATCGACCGTTCGGTGCCGCAATCGTGGACGCGGATGATGCAGTCCTGCGCCACGTCCACCAGACGACGGGTCAGGTAGCCCGAGTTCGCGGTCTTGAGCGCGGTGTCGGACAGGCCCTTCCGGGCGCCGTGGGTCGAGTTGAAGTATTCAAGAACGGTCAGGCCTTCCTTGAAGTTCGAGATGATCGGCGTCTCGATGATCTCGCCCGAGGGCTTGGCCATCAGGCCGCGCATGCCGCCGAGCTGCTTCATCTGGATGACCGAACCCCGGGCGCCGGAGTGGGCCATCATGTAGACCGAGTTCGGCTCCTTCTCGGCGCCGTTCTCGTCGGTGCGCGGCGCCGAGATCGTGGCCATCATGGCCTCGGTCACCTTGTCGTTGCACTTGGTCCAGGCGTCCACGACCTTGTTGTACTTCTCGCCCTGGGTGATCAGGCCGTCGAGGTATTGCTGTTCGAAACCGGCGACCTGTTCCTTGACCTCGTTCACGATCTCCCACTTGTTGTCGGGGATCACCATGTCGTCCTTGCCGAAGGAAATCCCGGCGCGGAAGGCCTCGCGGAAGCCGAGCGACATGATCTGGTCGCAGAAGATCACCGATTCCTTCTGGCCGCAGTAGCGATAGACGGTGTCGATGACGGTCTGGACGTCCTTCTTGCGCAGCAGCCGGTTGACCAGGTCGAACGGCGCCTTGGCGTTCAGGGGCAGCAGGTTCCCCAGCCGCAGACGGCCCGGGGTGGTGTCATACCGCTTCCAGACGATGGTGCCGGTCTCGTCCACCTGGCGGATGCGCGCCTTGATCTTGGCGTGCAGATGCACCTCGCCGGCGGCAAGGGCGTGTTCGACCTCGTCGATGTCGGCAAAGGCCATGCCCTCGCCCTTCATGCCCTTGCGCTCCATCGTGACGTAGTAGAGGCCGAGGACCATGTCCTGCGACGGCACGATGATCGGGCTGCCGTTGGCGGGGCTGAGGACGTTGTTGGTGGACATCATCAGCACGCGCGCTTCCAGCTGGGCCTCGAGGCTCAGCGGAACGTGCACAGCCATCTGGTCGCCGTCGAAGTCGGCGTTGAAGGCAGAGCAGACCAGCGGGTGCAGCTGGATCGCCTTGCCCTCGATCAGGATGGGCTCGAAGGCCTGGATGCCCAGACGGTGCAGCGTCGGCGCGCGGTTCAGCAGGACCGGGTGTTCGCGGATGACCTCATCCAGGATGTCCCAGACCTCGGGGCGCTCCTTCTCGACCAGCTTCTTCGCCTGCTTCACCGTCGAGGACAGGCCCTTGGCCTCGAGCCGCGAGTAGATGAAGGGCTTGAACAGTTCGAGCGCCATCTTCTTCGGCAACCCGCACTGGTGCAGCTTCAGTTCCGGGCCGGTCACGATGACCGAACGGCCCGAGAAGTCCACCCGCTTGCCCAGCAGGTTCTGGCGGAAGCGGCCCTGCTTGCCCTTCAGCATGTCCGACAGCGACTTCAGCGGGCGCTTGTTGGTGCCCGTGATGACGCGACCGCGGCGGCCGTTGTCGAACAGCGCATCCACCGCCTCTTGCAGCATCCGCTTTTCGTTCCGGACGATGATGTCCGGCGCGCGCAGCTCGATCAGGCGCTTCAGGCGGTTGTTCCGGTTGATGACGCGGCGGTAGAGGTCGTTCAGGTCGGAGGTGGCGAACCGGCCGCCGTCCAGGGGCACGAGTGGACGCAGTTCCGGCGGGATCACCGGAAGCACGGTCAGGATCATCCACTCCGGGCGGTTGCCCGATTCCAGGAAGCTCTCGACGATCTTCAGCCGCTTGATGATCTTCTTCGGCTTCAGCTCGCCCGTGGCTTCCTTCAGCTCCTCGCGCAGTTTCTCGGCCTCGGCCTCGAGGTCGATCGCCGCAAGCATCTCGCGGATCGCCTCAGCGCCGATGTTCGCGGTGAAGGCGTCGGCACCGTACTGGTCCTGCGCGTCGAGGTATTCCTCCTCGGTCATCAGCTGGCCGTAGGTCAGGTCGGTCAGACCCGGCTCGATGACGACGTAGTTCTCGAAGTAGAGGATACGTTCCAGATCGCGCAGCGTCATGTCGAGCATGAGACCGATCCGGGACGGCAGCGACTTAAGGAACCAGATATGCGCGACGGGGGCGGCCAGTTCGATATGGCCCATGCGTTCCCGACGCACCTTCTGGAGCGTGACTTCAACGCCGCATTTCTCGCAGACGACGCCGCGATACTTCATGCGCTTGTACTTGCCGCAGAGGCATTCGTAGTCCTTGATCGGCCCGAAGATGCGGGCGCAGAACAGGCCGTCGCGCTCGGGCTTGAAGGTCCGGTAGTTGATGGTTTCCGGCTTCTTGATCTCGCCATAGGACCAGCTCAGGATCCGCTCGGGCGATGCCAGAGAGATCCTGATCTCGTCGAAGGTCTTGACCGGAGCAACCGGGTTGAACGGGTTGGTCGAGAGTTCCTGGTTCATTTCATCTTCCCAATCAGAGGGTTGCGGTCAGAGGAGCCGGTTTCTTCGAAGAAACCGGCCCGGAATTTTCGAAAATTCCGGTCACTCCTCCTCCGCATCCAGGAGTTCCATGTTGAGGCCGAGGCCCCGCACTTCCTTGACGAGGACGTTGAACGATTCCGGCACGCCGGCCTCGAAGTTGTCCTCGCCCTTGACGATCGACTCGTAGACCTTGGTCCGGCCTGCCACGTCGTCCGACTTCACCGTCAGCATTTCCTGCAGGGTGTAGGCGGCGCCGTAGGCTTCCAGAGCCCAGACCTCCATCTCGCCGAGACGCTGGCCACCGAACTGCGCCTTGCCGCCCAGCGGCTGCTGGGTGACGAGCGAGTACGGCCCCGTCGAGCGAGCGTGCAGCTTGTCGTCGACCAGGTGGTGCAGCTTCAGCATGTACTTCACGCCCACCGTGACCTTGCGGCTGAACTTCTCGCCGGTCCGGCCGTCGAAGACCTCGCTCTGGCCCGATTCGTCAAAGCCCGCGCGGCGCAGGGCGTCGTTGACATCGGCCTCCTTGGCGCCGTCGAAAACCGGGGTCGCGATCGGCACGCCGCGGGTGACGAGGCTGGCCTTCTCGACCAGATCCTCGGGCTCCATGCCGGCGAAGGCTTCGTCATAGGTCTCGTCGCCATAGGCCAGCCGCATCGCCTCGCGTACCGGAGTCAGATCGCCGGAACGGCGAAACTCGGCCAGCGCCTCGTCGATCTTCAGCCCGAGGCCGCGCGCGGCCCAGCCCATGTGGGTTTCGAGGATCTGGCCCACGTTCATCCGGCTGGGCACGCCCAGCGGGTTCAGCACCAGGTCCACCGGGGTGCCATCCGCGAGGAACGGCATGTCCTCCATCGGCACGACCTTCGAGATGACGCCCTTGTTGCCGTGACGGCCGGCCATCTTGTCGCCCGGCTGCAGCTTGCGCTTCACCGCGACGAATACCTTGACCATCTTCATCACGCCCGGAGGCAGGTCGTCGCCCCGGCGCACCTTTTCGACCTTGTCGTCGAAGCGGTGGTCGAGCGCACGCTTCTGCGCCTCGAACTGGTCGTGCAGCGCCTCGACTTCCTTGGCATCGTTCTCTTCGCCAAGCGCGAGCTGCCACCACTGGCCACGGCTCAGCGTGGACAGCAGTTCCTCGTCGATGGTAGAGCCCGCCTTGATGCCCTTCGGCCCCTTCACGGCGGTCTTGCCCAGGATCAGCGACTTCAGGCGCGCGTAGATGTTGCGTTCCAGGATCGCCAACTCGTCGTCGCGGTCGCGGGCGAGGCGTTCGACTTCCTCACGCTCGATCTGGAGCGCGCGTTCGTCCTTGTCCACGCCGTGCCGGTTGAACACCCGCACTTCCACCACCGTGCCATAGGCCCCCGGCGGCAGCCGCAGCGAGGTGTCGCGGACGTCCGAGGCCTTTTCGCCGAAGATGGCGCGGAGGAGCTTTTCCTCCGGCGTCATCGGGCTTTCGCCCTTGGGCGTGATCTTGCCGACCAGGATGTCGCCCGGCTGCACTTCGGCCCCGATGTAGACGATGCCCGCCTCGTCGAGGTTGCGCAGCGCCTCTTCGCCCACGTTCGGAATGTCGCGGGTGATTTCCTCCGGCCCCAGTTTCGTATCCCGGGCGGCGACTTCGTATTCCTCGATGTGGATCGAGGTGAAGACGTCGTCGCGCAGGATGCGTTCCGAGATCAGGATCGAGTCCTCGTAGTTGTAGCCGTTCCAGGGCATGAAGGCGACGACGACGTTCCGGCCCAAGGCCAGTTCGCCCATGTCGGTGCAGGGGCCGTCGGCGATGACCTCGCCGCGCTTCACGGTGTCGCCCACCTTCACCAGCGGGCGCTGGTTGATGCAGGAGGACTGGTTCGACCGCTTGAACTTGCGCAGACGGTAGATGTCCACGCCCGGCTCGCCCGGTTCCAGCATCTCGGTCGCGCGGACAACGATACGGGTCGCATCGACCTGGTCGATCACGCCGGCCCGGCGCGCCATGATGGCCGCGCCCGAGTCACGCGCGACGACCGCCTCGATCCCGGTGCCGACGAAGGGGGCATCGGATTGCAGGAGCGGCACGGCCTGACGCTGCATGTTCGAGCCCATCAGAGCGCGGTTGGCGTCGTCGTTTTCGAGGAACGGGATCAGCGAGGCCGCGACCGACACCAGCTGCTTCGGCGACACGTCGATCAGGTCGATCGCGTCCGGCGGGTTCAGCATGAATTCCCCGGCCTTCCGGCTGGAGATCAGGTCGTCGGTAAAACGCCCCTCGGCGTCCTGCGCCGCGTTCGCCTGGGCGACGGTGTGGCGCATTTCCTCGGTGGCCGACATGTAGACGACCTCGTCGGTCACCTTGCCGTCGATCACCTTGCGGTAGGGGGTCTCGATGAAGCCGTACTTGTTCACCCGGGCGAAGGTGGCCAGCGAGTTGATGAGGCCGATGTTCTGGCCTTCCGGCGTCTCGATCGGGCACATCCGGCCGTAGTGCGTCGGGTGGACGTCACGCACCTCGAAGCCCGCGCGCTCGCGGGTCAGACCGCCCGGCCCGAGGGCCGAGAGACGGCGCTTGTGGGTGACTTCCGACAGCGGGTTGGTCTGGTCCATGAACTGCGACAGCTGCGATGAACCGAAGAATTCGCGGACAGCGGCCGCCGCCGGTTTGGCGTTGATCAGGTCCTGCGGCATGATCGTGTCGATCTCGACCGACGACATGCGTTCCTTGATCGCGCGCTCCATCCGCAACAGGCCCACGCGATACTGGTTCTCCATCAGCTCGCCGACCGAGCGCACCCGGCGGTTGCCGAGGTGGTCGATGTCGTCGATCTCGCCCTTGCCGTCGCGCAGCTCGCAGAGCGCCTTGACACAGGCGATGATGTCCTCCCGGTCCAGCGTGCGCTGGGTGTCCGGCTTGTCGAGGTCGAGGCGCATGTTCATCTTGACCCGGCCCACGGCCGACAGGTCATAGCGTTCCTTGTCGAAGAACAGCGCGTCGAACAGCGCGCTGGCTGCCTCCACCGTCGGCGGCTCGCCCGGACGCATGACGCGGTAGATGTCCATGAGCGCGGTGTCGCGACCCATGTTCTTGTCGGCAGCCATGGTGTTGCGGATGTAGGGTCCGACGTTGACGTTGTCGATGTCGAGCACCGGGATGTCGGTGATGCCCTGGTCGAGCAGAAGCTTGACCGTGCCGCCCTTCACTTCGCCGTCGCGGTCCAGTTCCCAGGTCAGCTCGTCGCCGGCCTCGACCCAGATCTCGCCGGTTTCCTCGTTGATGATGTCCTTGGCGACATAGCGGCCGAGGATGTGGTCGAACGGCACCAGAAGCTCGGTGACCGTGCCCTCGTCCTTCCACTTCTTCACCATCCGCGGCGTGGCCTTGTCGCCCGCCTTGAGGATCACCTCGCCCGTGGCAGCATCGACCAGGTCGTAGGTCGGACGGGTGCCCGAGACGCGCTGCGGGAAGAACTTGGTGACCCAGCCCTTGTTCTTCACATACCTGAAGTTCACCGAGTCGTAGTAGGCATCCATGATGCCTTCCTGATCCATGCCGAGGGCATAGAGCAGCGTCGTCACCGGCAGTTTCCGGCGGCGGTCGATGCGGGCATAGACGATGTCCTTGGCATCGAACTCGAAGTCCAGCCACGAGCCGCGATACGGGATGATGCGGCAGGCGAACAGAAGCTTGCCCGAGGAGTGGGTCTTGCCCTTGTCATGGTCGAAGAACACGCCGGGGGACCGGTGCATCTGGCTGACGATCACCCGCTCGGTCCCGTTCACGATGAAGGTGCCGTTCGCGGTCATCAGGGGCATGTCGCCCATGTAGACATCCTGTTCCTTGATGTCCTTGACCGACTTGGCCCCGGTGGTCTCGTCGACATCGAACACGATCAGACGCAGCGTCACCTTCAGGGGCGCGGCATAGGTCATGTCGCGCTGCTGGCATTCGTCCACGTCGTACTTGGGCTTTTCCAGCTCGTACTTGACGAATTCCAGGACCGCGGTCTCGTTGAAATCCTTGATCGGGAAGACCGACTGGAAGGTGCCTTGCAGCCCCTCGCCGTCCATCGGCTTGTCGCCGTCGCCGGACCGAAGGAAGAGATCGTAGGAGGACTTCTGAACCTCGATCAGGTTCGGCATCTCCAGCACTTCGCGGATCTTCCCGTAATACCGGCGGATGCGTTTCTGGCCAACATAAGCTTGCGCCATGTGTCTGGTCACCTTTCCGTGTTTCGCTGGCGCACCACCCGTCGGGCCACGGGCGCGCACCGCTTGCGAAGAGGGCGAGGGGTTCCATTCGTGCCGCCCGTCCCGAAGGGCGGCTCCCGAACCCGGCTCGCGCCTGGGGAGAGACCTTCGCGAAGGGCCCTTCCAAGACGCGCACGGCTGGGCCCGAACGGATCGGACCCAGCCAGCTGTTCCCACGGGGTTGCCCCCGCGACGGATTACTTAAGTTCGACCTTGGCGCCAGCCTCTTCGAACTTCTTCTTCATCGCCTCGGCGTCGGCCTTCGAGACGCCTTCCTTGACCTTGCCACCGGCTTCGGTCAGGTCCTTGGCTTCCTTCAGGCCCAGACCGGTGATTTCGCGCACGACCTTGATCACGTTGATCTTGTTCGCGCCGGCGTCCGTCAGGACGACGTCGAATTCGGTCTTCTCTTCTTCGGCGGCAGCGGCAGCACCGCCAGCGCCCGGAGCAGCAGCCATCATGACGGCGCCACCGGCGGCCGGCTCGATGCCGTACTTGTCCTTCAGGATGGTCTTCAGTTCCTGCGCCTGCAGGAGGGTCAGACCGACGATCTCTTCGGCGAGTTTGTTCAGATCAGCCATTTTTCAGTTCCGTATGTTGAGATGGGTTCCAACGGTGCGGGGTCAACCACAACCGGGATGAAGGGATCAGGCGGCTGCCTTCTCCTCGATGGTCGACAGGATGCTTGCGATGTTCGACGCAGGCGCACCAATGGCCCCGGCGATGTTCGACGCGGGCGCACCGATGCACGACACGATCTGAGCGATGAGCTCTTCGCGCGACGGCATGGCGGCCACGGCCTTGACACCGGCCTGGTCCAGAACCGTGTCGCCCATCGCCCCGCCGATGATGACGAACTTGTCGTTCGTCTTGGCATAGGCCTCGCAGACCTTGGCCGCAGCCACGGGGTCTTCCGAGAAGGACAGCACGGTCATGCCCGTGAGCAGGTCAGCCATCTTCGCAGCGGGCTTCCCTTCCAGGGCGATCTTGGCGAGCGTGTTCTTGGCAACGCGAACGGACCCGCCCACTTCGCGAAGCTTCGCGCGCAGGTCCTGCATCTGTGCAACCGTCATCCCGGTGTAGTGGGCAACCACCACAACGCCAGAGCTTTCGAAGATCTGGCCGAGTTCTTCGACCACTTTCTCTTTCTGGGCTCTATCCACAGTTTCACTCCAAGGTTGGGGGTTTCCCCCCGGCTCATGTTTGCCCCCATCGCTGGGGGCGTCGGGTCCGCAACGGTTCCCGAGCCAAGACCGCCCGAAGGCGCCTTCAATCTCGTTCCCCATCTCGGGCAGGATTTATGGTGTTTGCGCACCACCCGCCGTCTCGGACAGAACCGGGCGTTTCCGCCCGGGTAGGCCCCTTCCCTCGCGGGTCGGGATTTCGTTACGCCTGGGTCGCCGAGGCGATGTCCACCGACACGCCCGGGCCCATGGTCGAGGACAGCGAGACCTTCTTCAGGTAGGTGCCCTTGGCGCCGGCCGGCTTGGCCTTCGACACCGCGTCCACGAAGGCGCGGATGTTCTGGGCCAGCTTCGCCTCGTCGAACGAGACCTTGCCGACGCCCGCGTGGATCACGCCGGCCTTCTCGACCTTGAACTGGACCTCGCCGCCCTTCGCGCCCTCGACGGCGGACTTCACGTCCATCGTCACGGTGCCGACCTTCGGGTTCGGCATCAGGTTGCGCGGGCCGAGAATCTTGCCGAGGCGACCGACGAGCGGCATCATGTCCGGGGTCGCGATGCAGCGGTCGAACTCGATCTTGCCCGACTGGATCGTCTCCATCAGGTCCTCGGCACCGACGATGTCGGCACCCGCGGCCCTGGCCTCATCGGCCTTGGCGCCGCGCGCGAAGACGGCGACGCGGACGGTCTTGCCGGTGCCGTTCGGAAGCGCGACCACACCGCGCACCATCTGGTCGGCATGACGCGGATCGACGCCCAGGTTCATCGCGATCTCGACGGTCTCGTCGAACTTGGCCGAAGCAGCCTGCTTGACCAGCTTGACGGCCTCCTCGACCGACAGGTTCGCCTTGCCCGCGAAAAGCTCGTTCGCCTTGGCGATACGTTTTGCAACTTTTGCCATGGTTCTCAGCCCTTCACTTCGATGCCGCAGGACTTGGCCGAGCCAAGGATGATCTGCATCGCGGCCTCGATCGAGTTCGCGTTCAGGTCCTTCATCTTGGTTTCGGCGATCTTGCGCAGCTGGGCCGCGGTGATCGTGCCGGCGACTTCCCGACCGGGCTTCGTCGCGCCCTTCGAGCGCGAGCGCTTGCCGACCGGGGGCAGACCTGCGGCCTGCTTGATCAGGAACGAGGCCGGCGGCGTCTTCAGCTCCAGGCTGAACGACTTGTCCTGGTAGTAGGTGATGATGACCGGCGTGGGCGTGCCCGGCGGGATGTCGGCGGTCTTCGCGTTGAATTCCTTCACGAAGGCCATGATGTTCAGCCCGCGCTGACCCAGCGCGGGGCCGACCGGCGGCGACGGGTTGGCCTGCTGGGCCTTCACTTGCAGCTTGAGGCTGCCGATAATCTTCTTGGCCATCTGGCCTTCTCCTCTGTCACTGCATCCGGAGATGCGGTTTAGTGGTCCGGTCCGTCACCCCCGAAAGGGCGCTCGCCTCCCACGCGCTTCCTCAGGCCCCTTTCGAGACCTGAGTGAATTCCAGTTCCACGGGCGTCGCCCGGCCGAAGATCGACACGGTGACCTTCAGGCGGCTGTGCGCCTCGTCCACATCCTCGACCATGCCCGAGAAGCCCTCGAACGGGCCGTCCGTCACCTGCACCGTCTCGCCGATGTCGAAACGGATCAGGTTGCGCGGCGCCTCCTGGCCTTCCTCGACCCGGTTCAGGATCGCGTTGACCTCGCTGTCGCGCATCGGCATCGGCTTGCCCTGGGGACCAAGGAAGCCGGTGACGCGGTTGATCGACGAGATCAGGTGATAGCCGCGGTTCGACATTTCCATGTGCACCAGCACATAGCCCGGCATGAAGCGGCGTTCGGACGTGACCTTCTTGCCGCGGCGGACCTCGATCACCTCTTCGGTCGGCACCAGGACCTCGTCGATCTCGTCCTGCAGGCCGGCCTCGGCGACGGCGGTCTTGATCTGCTCGGCCACCTTCTTCTCGAAGTTCGAGAGAACGCTCACCGAATACCAGCGCTTCGCCATCGTGCCTGCTTCCTTGCTGCCCGGGCCGTTCGGCCCATCTTCATCCTGTCCCGGAACAAAAAACAGCGCGCACCCCGAATCGATGCGCGCCGGTGTCCCTTTGGTTGGCGCGGGGTCTATCCCCTGCCCGTCGCCTTTTCAAGAGGAAACCGGGGTCAGGCGCCGATGATGTAGCTCAGCGCCGTGCGGATCGCCAGATCGATCAAGCTGAAGAATGTCGCCGCCAGCGCAGACAGGATGAAGACCATGAGCGTGGTCAGCAGCACCTCGCGACGCGTGGGCCAGACCACCTTTGCGATTTCGGCGCGCGTCTGCTGGAGAAACTGGAGCGGGTTCGTCGTGGACATGGGGATTCCGAGGCTAGGGTCCGGGCGGAGATACGGTCTTCGCCGCCGGATTTCAAGCGCGACCGGAAGGGGAGAAGATGGATGTCGACCGTCAGCCGGCCAGCCGGATGCCCGATCCGGCAGGCAGGCGCCCCGCACCGCTCGGTCCCAAGGGGTGCGAGGCTGTCGCGCTGCCTTACTTCAGGCGGCTGACGATGTCATCCGCGAAGGCATTCACCAGGCCGTTGTAGGCATCCGAAGTATCGGTCGAGAGCACCAGTGTCGTGCCTTCGGGCACGACCACGTTCGCACTCTGCAGCAAGACCGTCAGTTCGTAGCCGTCCGCATTGCCGTGGTCGGTGTCGTCCACGATGGTCACCTGCCCCACCAGCACCGGGTCGCCCAGGTTCAGCGTGCGCTCGAAGGCGCTGGCCAGTTCGACTTCGCGGATGTCCACCTTGATCCGGGTACCGTCGATCCGGCCCTGGTCGTCCGGCGTGCCCCTCTCTGCTGCCAGCCGGTCGGCGACCCGCGCCGCGATGGCGTTCTCCAGATCGGCCTCGAGGTTCGCCCAGTATTCCGCTGCCTGTGCGTTGCCGATGGCTGAACCATCGACCATTGCATCGAGCTTCGCCACCTTGTCCACGGCGGCGGCAAGCGGAGTGCCAAGCCTGGCGATGAGCGCGGCGACTGCCGCCTTTCCTGCGTGACGCATGAGATGTCTCCATGTCCTGTCTGATCAGGTCTGATGGAAACGGAACGTGCGCGACCCACCTGGGGTTTCCTCGCAAGTGCCGGCCGCGTCCTGTGATGGGAGGGATGGCAGGGGCAGCAGGGCTCGAACCCGCGACCTACGGTTTTGGAGACCGTCGCTCTACCAGCTGAGCTATACCCCTACGCGGAGGCTGGGTTACGGCAGGCGACGCGGGAGGTCAAGGGATTCTCTCGCCGCGCTCCGGCCGTTTCCCCGCCGCCTCACCCCGACGGCCCCAACGCACGCAGGGCCTCCAGGTCGCCGGCCAGAAGCGCGGGCACGGCCGCCCGGATCCGGTCGAGCGGCCAGTCCCACCACGCAAGGTCGAGCAGCAGCGCCACCGTCGCGGGCGCAAAGCGCGGGCGGACCGGTCGCGCGGGGTTTCCGGCGACGATCGTGTAGGGATCCACGTCGCGGGCGACGACCGCACCGGCGCCGAGTATCGCGCCGCTGCCCACCCGGACGCCCGGCAGGACCAGCACGCCGTGCCCGATCCAGACATCGTGTCCGATGAGCGTATCGGGCAGGCCGGTGAAGCTGTCCCGGTAGTCCGCGATGCCGGCGGGATCGAAGACCGGGAAGGGGAAGGTGGTCAGCCCGTCCATCGCATGGTTCGCCGAAGCGGTAATGAAGCGCGCACCATGTGCGATCTGGCAGAAGCGGCCGATCTCCAGCCGTTCCGGTGCGCCGGGATAGAGATAGGGCGCAAGTCGGGCCGCCCAGTCGGCGGGCGGATCGAAATCATTGGCGTAGGTGAAATCGCCGATGCGGATGTTCGGATGGTCGATGACCTGGTTCAGATGGACCATGTTCGGCAGCGTTGCGCCGTTGGGCAGCACCACAGGGTGCCGAAGTGTCGGATCAAGAGGCATGTCAGGACCTTTCGGGAACGGTTCGGGGAACGGTTCAGCCTGTCAGGTCCATCGCAGCCTCCTCTTGCACCGCTTCAGCATAGCACGGCCCCGCCCGATTGCGAAGGCAGATCCTGCGACGCGGCGGCGAAGTCCTGCGCGGAGTGGTCTGGAACATGGACCCCGGTTTCCATAACCTGCAGCCGGGAGGAGCACATGCCGTCCGTGGCCGACATCGAGGCAGAGTTCGCGGCGCGGCCCTGGCGGGCCCTGTCTCCGGCCGATCTTGGCCCGGCGGCAGAGGTGCCCACCATGCTGACCCCCGAAGAGCGGCTGCTATACCACTGGCTGGGGCGGCGGGTGCAGGGCGAGGGCGCGACGGTGGATCTTGGCGCCTATGCCGGGGGCTCGGCCGCGCTCCTGCTGTCCGGCCTTGCGCTTTCGGGCCGGAAATTCCACGTCCACAGCTACGACCGCTTCCGGTCGTCCCGCACCTTCTGGGCAAGGTTCATGCCCGACGAACCCCTTCCCGAGACCGACGATGCCGACCTCCTGCCCGTGGTCCGACGCCATCTCGCCCCCTGGGAGGGGCATGTTACGCTGCACATAGGCGACATCGGCGAAAAGCGCTGGACCGGCGGGCCGATCGAGATCCTCTCGGTCGACGCGGCCAAGGGCGCGGCGATGGCCGACCATATCGCGGCCGAGTTCTTTCCCGCGCTGGTCCCGGGCCGGTCGATCCTGGTGCAGCAGGATTACCTCATGGCCGTGCAGCCCTGGCTTCCCGCGCAGATGGTGGCCCTGCGCGACTGCTTTGTGCCCCTTGCCCATGTGCCGCGGGTGGGCCTCGTGTTCCTGTCGGTGGGTGCGGTGACGTCCGCGGCGCTGGCATCCGCGCGGGTCGGGGAGCTGACCGACGGCAAGCTGATGCAAAGGGTGCGCGATGCGGCGGCCTGGCACGATGGAATGGTGCCGCGGGGCCGGTTCAAGGCCATGCTTGAACAGGTCAAGGCCAACCCTGGCGTGCGGCTTGGCTGGCAGATGAAGCATGCGGCGAGACGGAAGTAGGCGGGCGCCGCCTGGGGCACGGGCCCGCCCAATTTCCCCGGGCCGAGGGTGTCCCCGGCCCAAGACCAGTGTCAGATGTTGCCGGCGCTCATCTCGCGGGCGATGTGGTCGGCCTGGCGGATCGCCAGGGCGACGATGGTCAGCGTCGGGTTTTCCGCCGCGCCGGTGGTGAACTGCGAGCCGTCCGACACGAAGAGGTTCGCGATGTCATGGGTCTGGCCCCACTTGTTCACCACGCCGTCCTTGGCCTTTTCCGACATCCGGTTGGTGCCGAGGTTGTGGGTGGATGGATAGGGCGGCGTCGGGAAGGCGCGGGTGGCCCCCACCGCCTCGTAGATCGCCATGCCCTGCTTGTAGGCGTGGTTGCGCATCGCGATGTCGTTCGGATGGTCGTCGAAGTTGACGTTGGCGACCGGCAGCCCGTACTGGTCCTTCACGTCCGACAGCGTGACGCCGTTCGTCAGCTGCGGCATGTCCTCGCCCACGATCCACATGCCGGCCATGTTCTCGTAATGGTCAAGCGCCGTGGTGAAGCCGCGGCCCCAGCCGCCGGGGTTGAGGAAGGCGGCCATGAACGGGAGACCCAGCGACAGCGTCTCGAGTTCATAGCCCCCGACAAAGCCGCGCGACGGGTCGTGCCGCGCCTCGTCCTGGACGATCCCCGCCATGGTCGTGCCGCGCCACATGCGCACCGGCTTGTCGAAGATCGCATAGACCGACCCCGTGGTGTGGCGCATGTAGTTCTTGCCGACCATGCCGGACGAATTCGCCAGCCCGTCCGGGAACATGCTGGAGGCCGAGTTCAGCAGGAGCCGCGGGCTTTCGAACGAGTTGCCGGCGACGCAGACGATCCGCGCCTTCTGCATCTGCAGGTTGCCGTCCTTGTCGAAATACTCGACTCCGGTGACCTTCCCCGCCTCGTTGTGCAGGATGCGCGCGACATGGCTGCGCTCGCGCACTTCCAGGTTGCCCGTCGCCTCGCCCTCGGGGATGTCGGTATAGGCGGCCGACCACTTGGCCCCCCATTTGCAGCCCTGAAAGCAGAAGCCCGTCTGCTGGCAGGAGATCCGGTTGCCCGTCGCGTCCGAGGACTGGATCGCCATGCGGCCGGTGTGGACCTCCTTGTAGCCCAGGGCCTTCGCGCCCTTCTCGAAGACCAGGTAGTTGTTGTTCCCCGGCAGGCCCGGACGGTTGCCGGTGCGCGTCACGCCCAGCTTGTCCTCGGCCTTCTCGTACCAGGGCGCCATCTCGGCCGCGTCGATCGGCCAGTCCAGCAGGTTCGCCCCCTCGACCGCGCCATAGGTGGTCAGCGCCTTCCACTCGTGCTCCTGGAACCGGATCGAGGCGCCCGCCCAATGCGTCGTGGTGCCGCCCACGGCCTTCACGATCCAGGCCGGCAGCGTCGCGAAGTCCTTGTGGACGCGCCAGGAGCCGCTGGTCGTCCGGGCGTCGAGCCAGGCCAGCTGGCCGAACGACTCCCATTCGTCGTTGATGTAGTCCTCGGGCAGATAGCGCCCGCCGGCCTCCAGCGCGACGACCTTGACGCCCTTCTGCGCCAGTTCGTTGGCCAGCACCCCGCCGCCCGCGCCGGTGCCGATGATGACGACCACCGAATCGTCGTTCAGGTCGAATTTCGCAACCATCTCAGCGGCCCTCCCTTACAGCCAGTCGATGTCGTTGAAGCCGCGCTCGATGTAGCCACCCTGGGAGAAGCTTTCCCCCTGGTAACCGAAGATCGGCCAGACCTCTTTCTGGTTGTAGAGCCCGGTCACCAGCCCGGCCCGGATCGTCTGGAAGAAGGGCGTGGTCTCGATGGACTGGAGAAGCTTCACGCGGTCCTCCTCCCAGCCCGCCGCGACATAGCTGTCGAAGCCGGCGGCCTTGGCGGCGGCATCCAGCGCCGCTACGCCCTCGGCCACGAAGTCCTTCTGCTCGGCGCTGTCATAGCCCTTGACGGCCACCGCGTAGAAACGGTCCGCCACCTGGTCATGCGGGTAGATGTCGCGCGCCATCTGCAGAAGCGTGGCCATCTGCTCGGGCGTGATCGTCGTCACCTCGACCGCCCAGGCGGCGTCGGGCGCGGCGATGAAGCCGGTCCCCACCACCGCAATCGTGCCGGCGGACAGGCCGCGAGACAGGAGCTGACGCCGGGTCAGCCCCCGAAGGTCATGTTTTGTCATGGTTTCCTCCCTGTTGTCTGGCCGGGCACTGGCCGCCTCCCCTCCTCCTCTAGAGGAAGCGGCCGCCCCGCTGGATGACCTCGATCTGGTAGCCATCGGGGTCAGCGATGAAGAAGAACTTGGCGACCGGCGTGTCGCCATTGCGGAAGTCGACGACCTTGCGGGGGGCAAGCCCGGCGGCGGTCAGGCGGGCGTGCTCGGCCTCGACATCCGGCACGCTGACCGCGAGATGGCCGTAGCCGTCGCCCAGATTGTAGGCCTCGGTGCGGCCCTTGTTGACCGTCAGTTCCAGCTCGAAGCTCTGGTCGGCGTTCGACAGGTAGATCAGCGTGAAGCCGTCGAAATCCAGCCGGTCCGCGACCTTCAGCCCGAAGGCCGTGTCGTAGAACGCGACCGAGCGCGCCTCGTCCAGCACGCGCACCATCGAATGAATCAGCTTGGCCATCAGGTCCCCCGGCAGTTCCGTCTATCTGGTAAGATTAACGGACCAATTTCGGGGGCGGGTAGTACGGGAATACTACAGGCGGTTTTTCTACTCGGCCGCGAACCGGTCTTGCGGGACCTGATCCAGTTCGCCCAGGTGGATCATGCAGGCGCAGCGCAGCAGAGAGGTGAAGTTCGTCGCTTCGCCATGCTGCTCCAGCACCTCGGAATGCAGCTTGGACAGGAAGGCGGGTGTCGAGCAGCCGTCCTTTGCCGCCATCTGGTCGACGATCCCCCAGAAGGCGCGTTCCAGCCGGATGCTGGTGGATTGCCCGTTAAGCCGCAGGCGGCGAGTGACATATTCATAGCGGGCCGGGTCCTGCCCGGCGAACATCTGACACATCGCTGGCCCCTCCCATGTGGTCAGAGGGTCAGTGTGGGACGTGTCGCGCGAATCGTCAAATCAAGCTTGCGGCCCAAGGAAAAAGGGCCGCCCCGAAGGACGGCCCTGTCCAGAGGACGGTGCGCTGTAGCGCACCCTACGCTGTCATCAGGCGATGATCTTCGACACCACGCCGGCGCCGACGGTGCGGCCGCCTTCGCGGATGGCGAAGCGCAGCTTCTCTTCCATCGCGATCGGGGCGATCAGCTCGACCTCGAACTTCAGGTTGTCGCCCGGCATCACCATCTCGGTGCCTTCCGGCAGCTTCACCGTGCCCGTCACGTCGGTCGTGCGGAAGTAGAACTGCGGACGGTAGTTCGCGAAGAACGGCGTGTGGCGGCCGCCTTCCTCCTTGGTCAGGATGTAGGCCTCGGCCTCGAACTTGGTGTGCGGCTTGACCGAGCCGGGCTTGCACAGCACCTGGCCGCGCTCAACCCCGTCACGGTCGATCCCGCGCAGGAGCGCGCCGATGTTGTCGCCCGCCTCGCCGCGATCCAGCAGCTTGCGGAACATCTCGACGCCGGTGCAGACCGACTTCTTGGTGTCGCGGATGCCCACGATTTCCACTTCGTCGCCGACGTTGATCACGCCGCGCTCCACCCGGCCGGTCACCACGGTGCCGCGGCCCGAGATCGAGAACACGTCCTCGATCGGCATCAGGAAGGGCTGGTCAACCGCACGCGCCGGGGTCGGGATGTACTCGTCCACCGCCTTCATCAGCGCGCGGATCGACTGCTCGCCGATCTCGGGGCTCTCGCCGATCATCGCCTGGTGGGCCGAGCCCTTGATGATCGGGATCTCGTCGCCCGGATATTCGTAGGACGACAGAAGCTCGCGCACTTCCATCTCCACCAGCTCCAGGAGTTCCTCGTCGTCCACGAGGTCCACCTTGTTCATGTAGACGACCATGTAGGGGATGCCTACCTGGCGGCCGAGCAGGATGTGCTCGCGCGTCTGCGGCATCGGGCCGTCCGAGGCGGCCACGACCAGGATCGCGCCGTCCATCTGCGCCGCACCCGTGATCATGTTCTTCACATAGTCGGCGTGGCCGGGGCAGTCCACGTGCGCGTAGTGACGCTTCTCCGTCTCGTATTCCACATGCGCGGTCGAGATCGTGATCCCGCGCGCCCGCTCTTCCGGCGCGCCGTCGATCTGGTCATAGGCCTTGAATTCGCCGAAATACTTCGTGATCGCCGCCGTCAGCGTCGTCTTGCCATGGTCAACGTGACCGATGGTCCCGATGTTCACGTGCGGTTTCGTCCGTTCAAACTTTGCCTTCGCCATCGCGCTTTCCGCCCTTGTCCAGATCAGGCCCGCGGCGGGCCCAAGATTACACGCGCGGCGACTTAGCCCGCGTGCGCAGGAAATTCAAGCCTGATCGGCCGGGGCCGCCGGGTGCGGCAGCGGCACGCTTTGCCACCGCCCCGGCCTGCCCTATCTTCACGGCATCATGCTCGACACGCCCGCCTCCCTGCCCGCCCGTGTGGCGCTTCACACCGAACCCATGGGGGTCTGGGCGAGCTTCCGCGCAGCCCAGCGCAACGTGCTGGAACTGATCCCCGAGATCGCGACCCGGGTGCCGATCCTGTCGGGCCGGACCGGCAAGCGCTGGCACATGCTCATGGACCCGGAGGGGCTGAAGCGGGTGCTGCGCGACCGCGTCGAGGACTATCCGAAATCGGTCGTCACGAAGCTGATCCTGGAGCCCGCGATCGGCGACAGCCTGTTCGTCGCGGAAGGCGCGCAATGGATGTGGCAGCGCCGGACGGCCGCGCCGGTTTTTTCCCACCGCAACGTCACGGCGCTGGGTCCGGTGATGACCGCGGCGGCGGAAAGGTCGGTCGCGCGGCTGGAACGCGCCGTGGGCCGGGCGGCGGACCTCTTCGACGAGATGGTGACGGCAACCTTCGAGGTGATCGCGGATGTCACCTTCTCGGACGGCTCGGGCTTCGACCGGGGCGCGGTCCATGCCGCCATCGAGCAATACATCGCCGAGACCGCGAAGGTCTCGCTTCTCGACATCCTCGGCGCGCCGCCCTGGGTGCCCCGGCCGAACCGCCTGTTTACCGGCAGCGCGATGCGCGACACCAAGCGCCTGGCCGACCGGGCGATCGAGGCGCGGAAGGCCGAGGGCGGGAAGACGCCGCCGGACCTCCTCGACCTGTTGATGGCCGGGTCCGACCCCGAAAGCGGGCGGCAGATGACCACGTCGGAACTGCGCGACAACCTCCTGACCTTCATCGTCGCGGGGCACGAGACGACGGCGCTGACCCTGGCCTGGGCGCTCTATCTCTGTGCCTTCGACCAGGACGTGCAGACCGCCGCCCGGGCCGAGGCGCAGGCGGCCCTGGGCGACCGGGCGGCGACGGTGGCCGACCTCGCGTCCCTGCCCCTGACCCGCCGGATCGTGGACGAGGCCTTGCGGATGTATCCCCCCGCCGCCTTCCTGTCTCGCACCGCGATGGCCGCCGACACCCTCTGCGGCCGCGAGGTCCGCCCCGGCGACACGGTGATCCTGCCGATCTACGCGCTGCACCGGCACCGGCTGCTTTGGGAGGACCCCGACGCCTTCCGCCCCGACCGTTTCGCCGACCCCAAGGCCGTGCCGCGCTTTCAATACCTGCCCTTCGGCGACGGCCCCCGCATCTGCATCGGCGCGTCGTTCGCGCTGCAAGAGGCGGTGATCGTGCTGGCGACACTCCTCGCCCGCTTCCGTTTCTCCCCCATCCCGGGGAAGGAGCCGAAGCCGGTGATGATCCTGACCCTGCGGCCGCAGGGCGGGGTCTGGCTGAAGCTGGAGCGGGCCTGAAGCGCAAGTTCCCTGCGTGCGGTTGCCCTGCCATCTGCGGTCTGGCCCGACTGGACCATATTTCCGATTGTTTCAATCAACATTATTGACTCCACGAGACATGCGGCGCTATTTCCGACTTTATCAGTCATCTTTTCAGGAGTCTCTTCATGACCTTCCCTCCCTCGATGCCTCGCCCGACCCGGCCCCGGCCCGTCGCGCCACGGCTCTGGACGGGCATCGCCGCCGGCAGCGCCATCGCCCTTGCGACGGCTCCGGCTCTTGCACAGGGGCTTGTCGCACCGCCGGCGACGCCGGAGAAGGCAGCGCCCGGCATGGTCTGGCTGGCCCAGGCCGAAGGCGGAGAAGGGGGCGAGGCCGGTGCGATCGCCGGGGCCGACGCGAACGTGGCCTATCTGGCGCAGCTGGCGATCGTGGAAGGCCACCTGGTCGCGGCCCTGGACCTCTACCGCAAGGGCATGGTGGACGAGGCGGTCGGCCTGTCCTGGCATCCCGAGGCCGAGATGATGGAGGAGGTTCGCGCCAATCTCGCCGCGCGGGGCGTGCCGGATGTAACCCCGGCGATGGCGGCCTTCTCGGCTGCGATGGAAGCGAAGGCTCCGCTCGCCGAGGTCGAAACCGCCCTGGCGGCGGTCCAGACCGCATTCGCGACAGCGGCGGCCGCCGGACCCGACGACTTGCGCGCTCGGGCCGATGCGCTTGCGCTGCTGGTCCGCGCCGCCGCGCATGAGTATGACGAAAGCATCGAGAACACGAGGGTCACGGATCCCTACGCCTATCACGAAGCCGCAGCCTTCGTTATGGTCGCTCGCCGGCAGGCCGAAGCCCTGGCGACTGATCCGGCTGCTGCGGCGCAGGCGAGCAAGGCTCTGGCCGCCCTGCAGGACGCAGGCGAAGCCTTCGGCGACCTGTCCGCCCCGACGCTCGAGGCCCGGGATCCGGCAATCCTGCTCGCCGTAGCCGCCAGGGTGGAACTGGCCCTTTCCTCGGTGCGATAGGCCATGATGCTGGTGATCCAGGGGCTGATCCCGCCGGCCGAGGCGGCAGTCCTGCGCGAGGCGGCGCGCGAGCTTGACTTTGCCGACGGAAAGGCCACGGCCGGCCGCTTTGCGCGCGAGGTCAAGGCCAATGATCAGGCCGCCCCCTCGCCCGAGCGGGAGGCGATCTTTGCCCGGGTCGAGCGGGCCCTGCGGGAGAACGGCCTGTTCCGCTCGGCGGCCCGGCCGCGCGCGATCAGTCCGCTGATCCTGTCGCGCTACCGCGAGGGCCAGACCTACGGGCTGCACGTCGATGATGCGGTGATGGGGGGGCTGCGGACCGACCTTTCCTTCACGTTGTTCCTGTGCGATCCGGCAAGCTACGTCGGCGGCGCCCTCGTCATCGAGGACACGCTGGAGACGCGCGCGATCCGGCCAGGGGCCGGCGATCTGATCCTCTATCCCTCGACCACGCTGCATCGGGTCGAGCCGGTGACGCGGGGCGAACGTTTGGCGGTGGTGGGCTGGGTGCAAAGCCAGATCCGCCGGGCTGACCAGCGCGAGATCCTGTTCGACCTGGATCAGGCGGTCGAGGCCGCCCATGCCCGGGAGGGCAAGAGCGGGCAGTTCGACCGGCTGGCCAAGACCCGGGCCAATCTCATCCGGATGTGGGCAGAGACCTGAGCCTCAGGTGAACCGGTTGTCGCGCGGGAAGCCGCGCGGCGCCATCTTGCCGGCGCTGGCGCGGGCGCCGGTCCATTCCAGAAGGTCGGTCTCGGTCCGCGTCCGCCCGGCGGGGTCCTTCCAGCTCAGCCCCTCGGCCTTGTTGAAGGTGATCGCATCGGACAGCCCGCCGTCCTTGTACTTCTGCAACCGGACACCCTTGCCCTTGGCCATCTCCGGCAGTTCGGACAGCGGGAAGACCAGCATCTTCCGGTTGTCGCCCACGACCGCGACCATGTCGCCGCTGACCGGAGTGCAGACGGCCGTCTTTACTCCGTCGCGGACCGTCAGCACGGCCTTCCCGGCCCTGGTCTGGGCCAGCAGTTCCTCGGATGGAACGATGAACCCGTCGCCCGCAGACGACGCAAGCAGATACTTCTGCCCTGCCCGCCAGACCAAGAGATCGGTGATCCCGGTGTCGTTCGGCAGGTCCACCATCAGCCGCACGGGTTCGCCCATGCCCCGCCCGCCGGGCAGGTTCGCGCCGAGAAGCGTGTAGAAGCGCCCGTTCTCGGCCACCAGCAGGATCTTGTCCGTCGTCTCGGCATGGAAGGCAAAGCGCGGGCCGTCGCCGTCCTTGAACTTCTGTTCCGCCGTCAGGTCGACATGGCCCTTCAGCGCCCTGATCCAGCCCATGCGCGAGCAGATCACCGTGATCGGCTCGCGGTCGATCATCGCTTCGTAGGGGATGTCCTCGACCTCGGTCGCGTCGGCGAACTGGGTCCGCCGCGCCCCCAGCGCGGTGCCCTTGCCGAACAGCTTCCGCACCTCGTCGAGTTCCTTGCCGATGCGCTTCCACTGGCGGCGCTCGCTGTCCAGCAGGTCGGCAAGGTCGGCGCGTTCCTGCATCAGCGCGTCGCGCTCGGCGTTCAGCTCCATCTCTTCCAGCCGCCGCAGGCTGCGCAACCGCATGTTCAGGATCGCCTCGGCCTGCACCTCGGTCAGCTGGCCCTCGCCCCCCTTGGCGGGGGATTTGTAGTCCTTCTCCGACGTCGCCCGGATGTGTGATTTCGACCAGTCCTCGGCCATCAGCGCGGCCTTGGGGTCGTCGTCGTATCGGATAATGTCAATCACGCGGTCGAGGTTCAGGAAGGCGACCAGCAGGCCTTCCAGCACCTCGAGCCTTGCGTCGATCTTCTCGATCCGGTGCAGGCTGCGCCGCCGCAACACGTCCCGGCGATGGTCCAGAAAGGCGCGCAAGACCTCTTTCAGGCTGCACACCTTCGGCACCTTGCCGTCGATCAGCACGTTCATGTTCAGGCTGAAGCGTACTTCCAGGTCCGAGTTGCGGAACAGGCTCCCCATCAGCACCTCGGGGTCCACGTTCCGGGCGCGGGGCTCCAGGATCAGTCGGATATCCTCGGCGCTCTCGTCCCGGACATCGGCGAGGAGCGGCACCTTCTTCAGCTGGATCAGCTCAGCCAGCTTCTCGATCAGCTTCGACTTCTGCACCTGGAACGGGATTTCCGTCACCACGATCTGCCAGGTGCCGCGGCCCAGGTCCTCGACCTCCCATTTGGCGCGCGTGCGGAAGGCGCCTCGACCGGTGCGATAGGCCTCGAGGATCGACTCGCGCGGCTCCACGATCACCCCGCCGGTCGGGAAATCGGGCCCGGGGATCAGCGCGACCAGCGCCTCGTCCGACAGGTCGGGGTCGGCCAGCAGCGCCTGGCAGCCGTCGATCAGCTCGTCCAGGTTGTGCGGCGGGATGTTGGTGGCCATGCCGACCGCGATGCCCGAGGAGCCGTTGGCCAGAAGGTTCGGGAAGGCCGCCGGCAGCACCACCGGCTCTTCCAGGCGGCCGTCGTAGTTCGGGCGGAAATCGACGGCGGTCTCGTCGATGCCTTCCATCAGCGCCTCGGCGGCGACGGTCACGCGGGCCTCGGTGTAGCGGCTGGCCGCCGGGTTGTCGCCGTCGATGTTGCCGAAGTTGCCCTGCCCGTCCACCAGCGGGTAGCGCATGTTGAAATCCTGCGCGAGCCGCGCCATCGCGTCATAGATCGCCTGGTCGCCGTGCGGGTGGAAATCCCCCATCGTGTCGCCGCTGATCTTGGCCGATTTCAGGAACCCCCCAGTCGGCGTCAGCCGCAGCCGCCGCATCGCCCAGAGGATTCGCCGGTGGACGGGCTTCAACCCGTCGCGCGCATCGGGCAAGGCCCGGTGCATGATGGTCGACAGCGCATAGGTCAGATACCTCTCCCCGATCGCGCGGGACAGGGGTTCCGAGGTGGTCAGGCTTTCAGACCCCTCGATCTTGGGCTCGTCATCGTCCATCGTCATGGATGTTGTGTAGGCAAAAGCGGCTCTCTGGTCCAGATGAACAATGCGGCGAAGGGGGACCGTCGCGGCTGTCGTGCATTTTTCCTCCACGCGAACGTTAGGTCTGTGCTATGAGACGGCCACGAACCGAACGGATTCCAGATGCTGCGCCTGACGTTGATATTGTGTGCGGGGCTCTATGCGGCCCTGATGATTGCCGGTGAAGACAGGGGCCAGCTGCGGCCCGGGCTTGCCGCTGCGGCGGCACGGATGGCCGCTGCCGATGGGGTCAGCGGGTCCGAATCGGGGCCATCAGCCTCGCCGGCAGAGACTCTGACCGTGGTGTCAGCCGAGCCGGTCGCAAAGACAGAGCCGCAGGCATCTGCCGCACCCGTGGTGGCCCGCGCCGAACCCAGGCCCGCTGCCCCCGCCCCCTATGTGGAACCGGCCCGCGAAGTCGTGACCCGGCTGGAAGAACCCATCTTTTCGCTGGCCTCGCTCGGCAACGAGGCCGTCCCCGCGGCGGCCGACGCGCAACCGGCAGCCGAAGCCGCGCCCGAAGTCGCCGACGGCGGCATGGGCACGATCTGGTATGTCGTGGCCAATTCCGTGAACGTCCGCGCCGAACCCTCCACCGAGGCCGACATCCTCGGCCGGCTCGGTTCCGGCGAGGCCGCGCTTCTGGTGCAGCAGGTCGATGCCGACTGGGCGCGCATCGTGATCCAGGGCGACGGGGTGGAAGGCTACGTCGCCATGCGCTACCTCAGCCCCGAGGCTCCGTAACGGGGCCAGCCCCCGCAGGAGTCCCGATGCCACAGCGTTCCGTCCTGATCACCGGCTGTTCGTCGGGCATCGGCCTTGACGCCGCCCGCAGCCTGAATGCCCGCGGCTGGCGCGTGTTCGCGACCTGCCGGCAACAGGCCGACTGCGACCGCCTGATGGCCGAGGGGCTGGAAAGCTTCCGCCTCGACCTCGCCGACGAGGACAGCATCGCCGCCGCCGTGACCGAGGTCGTCGCGCGCACGGGCGGCAGGCTGGACGCGCTTTACAACAACGGTGCCTTCGCCTGCCCCGGCGCGGTCGAGGACATCCCCCGCGGCGCCCTGCGCGAGATCTTCGAGACCAACCTCTTCGGCACCCACGACCTGACCCGCCGGGTGATCCCGCTTATGCGCGCGCAAGGGCACGGCCGGATCGTCAACTGCTCTTCCGTCCTCGGCCTGGTCGGGGCCACCTGGCGGGGGGCCTATGTCTCGACCAAGTTCGCGCTGGAGGGGCTGACGGATGTCCTGCGGCTGGAAATGCGCGGCACCGGGATCGAGGTGATCCTGATCGAACCCGGCCCCATAGCGACGAAGATCCGCGAAAACGCCGTGCCGCATTTCGAACGCTGGATCGACTGGGAACAGTCCGCCCGGCGCGACCAGTATGCAGCCTTGCGCGGGCGGCTCTATGACAGGAAGACGAAGAAGGACGCCTTCGAGCTTGGCCCCGAGGCGGTGACCGCCAAGCTGATCCATGCGCTGGAAAGCCCCCGGCCCCGCGCGCGCTACTACGTCACGACGCCGACCCATATCGCCGGCTTCCTGCGGCGGATCCTGCCGACCCGCCTCCTGGACCGCGCCATCGCGAAGGGTTAAAGCCGCGCCGCCTCGCTGTGCAGACGCTCGACCAGACCAGCGTCCAGCTTCAGCGCCGAAGCCAGCTGATTCAGGTAGGCCTTCTCCGCCTCGGTATCCGGGTCCACCGCCAGCAGCGAGACCGCGTAAAGCTGAACCGCTTCGGCCTCGGAGTTCGCCAGCGCCGCAATCCGCGCGGCATCGAGCGGCGCGTCCAGTTCGGCCGCGATCAGCGCCGCGGCCTCGTCGCCAAGGCCAAGGTTGCCCAGCTGCCCGTCGATCCGCGCGCGCTCATCCGGTGTGACATGGCCATCGGCCTTGGCCGCCGAGACCATCGCCTGCAACAGGTGCGTCGCCAACTCGTCCGCCGCCGCCGGATCCGAGGGCAGGAACTCGGTGCCCTCGGGGCTCGGCAGCGTCGCCGCCCCCCCGCCCGAGCGCCCGGCCTTCCAGTCCTCGTAGGCCTTGTAGGCCAGCCCGCCGATCGCCGCCATGCCGCCGATCTTCAGCGAGGTGCCCAGGATGCGCCGCCCGCCGCTGGTCAGGATCAGCCCCAGAAGGCCGCCGGCAATCGCGCCCTTGCCAAGGGCAGACTGGTTGTTCCAGGTCTCTTTCGCCTTGTCGGTCAGACCCTTGGCCCCCTGGCCTCCGGTCAGCTGGTTCAGCCCGCCCATCAGGTCGTCCAGCAGGGATTTCGCGTTCAGCATCGGGGCCTCCTCGGGTTGCCGCACCCAATATGGGAAGCCGACTGCAACAGGGCAATGACGGCCCGCGATCCCGGCCAACCGCCGCCTATGCCTTGCCCCAGCCGCCACCGCCGGGGGTGCGCATCTCGAACAGCGCGCCCGCGGGCAGGTCGCGCTCGTCATTGCCCTCCAGCCGCTCGATCCGTCCGTCCGGCCAATGCACCAGGTTCTCGCCCACCGCGCCCGGACCACCGCCGTCCACACCGAAGGGCGCGACCTTCCGGCTGCCGCAGAGCGTCGTGACCGTCACCGGCTCGAGGAACCGCAGACGCCGCACCGCGCCGTTGCCCCCCGGCCAGCGCCCTGCCCCGCCCGAGCCATGCCGGATCCCGAACGCCTCCAGCCGGACGGGGAACCGCTTCTCCAGCACTTCCGGGTCGGTCATCCGGGTGTTGGTCATGTGGCTTTGCACCGCGTCGCAACCGGCAAAGCCGGGCCCCGCCCCGGTGCCGCCGGCGATGGTCTCGTAGTTCTGGAAACGGGCGTTGCCCCAGATGAAGTTGTTCATCGTCCCCTGCGCGGCCGCCACGACACCCAGCGCGCCGTAAAGCGCGTTGCAGGCCGACTGGCTGATCTCGGTATTCCCCGCGATCACCGCCGCCGGCGCGCGCGGGTTCAACAGCGTTCCTTCCGGCACCACGATCTCCAGCGGCTTCAGGCAACCCTCGTTCAGAGGGATGGGCTTGCCGACCAGCGTGCGGAAGACGTAAAGGACGACCGCCCGCGTCACCGCCTGCGGGGCGTTGTAGTTGCCCGGATGCTGCGCGCTGGTGCCGGTGAAATCGATTTTCGCCGATCGCACGGCCCGGTCCACCGTCACCCGCACCACGATCTCGGCGCCGATGTCGAGGGGCATGCGGAAGGCCCCGTCCGACAGCCGGTCGATCACCGCGCGCACGCATTCCTCGGCATTCCGCTGCACATGGCCCATGTAGGCCGTCACCACGTCGGCCCCATGCTGCGCCACCACGCGCATCAGTTCCCGCCGCCCGGTCTCGTTCGCCGCGACCTGCGCCTTGAGGTCCGCCATGTTCTGATCCGGCGACCGGCAGGGCCAGCGGCCCGAGCCCAGAAGCGCCCGCGTCTCGTCCTCGGCCAGCCTGCCCTCCCGCACCAGGTGGAAGAGGTCGATGACCACCCCCTCCTCCTCGATCGTGCGGCTGTCGGGCGGGCCCGAGCCCGGCGTCCGCCCGCCGATGTCGGCATGATGCCCGCGCGAGCCCAGCCAGAAGGCCGGCCGCCCGTCCACGAAGACCGGCGTGATGACGGTCACATCCGGCAGATGCGTGCCCCCGTTCCAGGGCGAGTTCAGCATCCAGGCATCGCCCTCCCGCGCCGTGGCGCCGACCGCCGCGATGACGGTCTTGACCGCATGGCTCATCGACCCAAGATGCACCGGCACATGCGGCGCATTGGCCACAAGATCCCCGGCCGCATCGAAGATCGCGCAGGAAAAGTCCAGCCTTTCCTTGATGTTGACCGACCAGGCCGTGTTGGCCAGCGTCGCGCCCATCTGGTCGGCGACCGACATGAACAGGTTGTTGAACAGTTCCAGCCGCACCGGATCGACCGCCGTGCCCGCCGCCGCCTCCCGCGACAACTCGGCCACCCGGCGCAGGATCAGGTTGGCACTTGCATCCACCGTCGCCTCCCAGCCCGGCTCGACGATCACCGTCCCCGTCGCCTCGGCAATCACCGCCGGCCCCGCGATCCGCGTCGCCGTCCCGCAATCCTCGCGGCGGTAGAGCGGCACCTCCTGCCAGCGCCCGCCGGCCCAGAGGCGCAGTTGCCCAGCCGGCTGGCCCGCGCCCGGACCGGGGGCCAGGACCGGCAGGTCCGCCCCGCCGCCTTCCGCCTCGGCCGCCAGCATCTCGAACCACAGCGCCCGTTCGGGAGAGGTGAACCCGAACCGCGCGCGATGCGCCGCGGCGAAGGCCTCGGCCATGGCCTCCGCCTCGCCGAAGGGCACCGCCAGCGACTGGTGCTGCCCCTCGTAGCGCAGATGCGCCGTCAGCGTCAGTCGCGGCCCCGCCACGCCCTGGGCGACCAGCGCCGCGGTCGCCTCCTCCGCCAACGCCGCCATCCTGTCGCGGGCCGTGTCCACCGCCGACAGGGGCGCATCGAACTGCGCCTCTCGCAAGCTTCGCAGCTCGGCCAGGCCCATGCCGAAGGCCGACAGAACCCCAGCCTGGGGATGGATGAAAACTGTTTTCATGCCAAGCGCGTCCGCAACCCCGCAGGCATGCTGTCCACCCGCGCCGCCAAAGCATTGCAGGGCATATCCGGTCACGTCATGCCCGCGCTGGACACTGATCTTCTTGATCGCATTGGCCATGTTGTCGATGGCGATGCGCAGGAAGCCCTCCGCGATCGCCTCGGGCCGCGCGCTCTGGCCGGTCGCCCGAGCGACCTCCCCGGCCAGGGCCGCGAAGGCACGCCGCACCGCTTCGGCGTCCAGCGGCTGGTCGCCCGAGGGGCCGAAGACCGCCGGGAAATGCGCGGGCGAAATTCGACCCAGCATCACGTTGCAATCTGTGATCGTCAGCGGCCCGCCCCGGCGATAGGACACCGGGCCGGGATTGGCCCCGGCGCTTTCCGGGCCGACCTGGAACCGCCCGTCGCGGAAGGAACAGATCGACCCGCCCCCCGCCGCAACCGTGTGGATGTCCATCATCGGCGCACGCATACGGACGCCCGCGACCTCGGTTTCGAACGACCGTTCGTATTGCCCGGCATAATGGCTGACATCGGTCGAGGTGCCGCCCATGTCGAAGCCGATCAGCCGGTCGAACCCCGCCGCCTCGGCCGTGCGCACCATGCCGACGATACCGCCCGCCGGGCCGGACAGGATCGCGTCCTTGCCCTGAAAGCGCCCGGCCTCGGTCAGCCCGCCGTTCGACTGCATGAACAGAAGCCGCCGCGTCGCCCGGCCCATGTCCAGCGCGCCCTCGACCTGCGCCACATAGCGCCGCAGGATCGGCGAGAGATAGGCATCGACCACGGTCGTGTCGCCCCGCGCCACCAGCTTTGCCAGGCGAGAGACCTGATGCGAAAGGGAAATCTGGGCGAATCCGGCCTCGCGCGCCATCCGGCCGATCTCGGCCTCGTGCGCCGGATTGACATGGGCATGCATCAGCGCAACCGCCACCGCGCCGATCCCCGCCGCGCGCGCCTGCGCCAGCGCGTCGGCGACCGTCGCCCGGTCCAGCGGACGGATCTCGCGGCCGTCGGCGTCCATCCGTCCGGGAATCTCGAACACCTGTTCGTAAAGCAGGTCCGGCCGGCGGATGTTCAGGTCGAACAGAGAGGGCCGCGCTTGTGTCCCGATGCGCAGAAGATCACCGAACCCCTCGGTGATCAGCAGCGCCACCCGTTCGCCCTTCCGCTCCAGCAAAGCGTTCGTGGCAACCGTAGTGCCCATCTTGACCGCCGAGATCGCCCCGTCCGGGATCGGCTCGCCCTCGCGCAGCCCCAGACAGTCGCGAATCCCCTGAACGGCGGCATCGGCATAGCGTTCGGGGTTCTCGGACAGAAGTTTCGCCGTCACCAGCCGACCGTCCGGCGCGCGGCCCACCACATCGGTGAAGGTGCCGCCCCGGTCGATCCAGAATTCCCAAGCGCCCATCAGCCCAGCCCCCCTGCCGCTTCTTGGTGGCCCGGGGCGGGGCGGGATGCAAGGGGCGGCGGGCCTATCCCTTCACCTGCGCCAGAAGCTCCTCGACCTTAGGCCCCAGCCCCTCGACGATCAGCCGCACACCTTCGGGGTTCGGATGCAACCCGTCCACCTGCATGAAGGCGGCCAGCGAGGCCGGATCGGCCGGGTCCGCCCCCGCCGCGCGCAGGCCGGCAAAGAAATCGTCGGCCAGCACCGTGCCGTATTGCGCGGCCAGATCGCCATACATCGCGTCGAAGGCGGCCTTGTACTCCGGCCCGAAGTTCCCCGGCGCCTTCATCGCCACCAACAGCACCGGCAGGTTGCGCGCCGCAGCCTCCTTGAGGATGCCGTCCAGGTTCTGCCGCGAGGCGGCCGGGTCGATCCCGCGCAACAGGTCGTTGCCGCCCAGCGTGACGATCAGCGCATCGGCCTCGGGCCCCAGCGCCCAGCCGATCCGCGCCAGCCCCCCGGCGGTGGTATCGCCCGAAACGCCCGCATTCTGCACCACAACGTCATGCCCGCGCGCCTTCAGCCAGGCCTCAAGCTGCGGCACCAGACCCTGCGAGGCATCCGCCAGCCCGTAACCCGCCGTCAGGCTGTCGCCCAGCGCCACCACCGTCACCGGCTCGGCCGCGGCCACCCCTGCCAGCAAGAACGTGACTGCCAGCCCATTGCGCAGCCGGGCAAGCGCGCCATATCCCTTTGCAACCATTGCCCGAAGGACAGCCCGCATGACCGATCCCATCCTCGCGCTGACCGACGCGCGGCTGACCCTTGCCGGCAATGCCGGGCCGGTCGAGATCCTGAAGGGCATCACGCTTTCGGTCCACCGAGGCGAGACCGTGGGGCTGATCGGGCCGTCTGGGTCGGGCAAGTCGTCGCTCCTCATGCTCATGGGCGGGCTCGAACGTGCCACCGGCGGGCAGGTGCTGGCGCTGGGGCAGGACCTGACGACGATGGACGAGGACGCGCTCGCCCGCTTCCGTCGGGGGAATATGGGGGTTGTGTTCCAGAGCTTCCACCTGATTCCGACGATGACCGCGCTGGAAAACGTGGCGCTGCCCCTGGAACTGGCCGGGGCGGGCGATGCTTTCGACCGGGCCGCGGCGGAACTGGCCGCCGTGGGACTGGCTGCGCGGATGCACCATTACCCCAGCCAGATGTCCGGCGGCGAACAGCAGCGCGTGGCGCTGGCCCGCGCCGCCGCGCCGCGCCCGGCGATCCTGCTGGCGGATGAGCCGACAGGCAATCTCGACGGGGCGAACGGGCAGGCGATCATGGACCTTCTGTTTGGCCTGCGCGACCGGCACGGGGCGACGCTGGTCCTCGTGACCCACGCTCCGGAACTGGCGGCACGCTGCGACCGGGTGATCCGGCTGGCCGATGGCCGGCTTGCGCCCGAGGCCGTGGCCAGGGCCGCGGAATGAGCCTCGCCCTCAACATCGCCCGGCGCGAGCTGCGCGGGGGCCTGCGCGGCTTTCGCGTCTTTCTCGCCTGCCTCGCGCTGGGGGTCGCCGCGATCGCTGCCGTCGGCACCCTGCGCGCGGGCATCCAGCAGGGCCTGACCGACCAGGGCGCGGTGATCCTGGGCGGCGACGCCGAGATGCGCTTCACCTACCGCTCCGCCGACGCCGGAGAACGCGACTGGATGGCGCGCACCGCAACCGCGGTATCCGAGGTTTACGACTTCCGCTCCATGGCTCTGACCGGGGACGACCAGGCGCTGACCCAGATCAAGGCCGTCGATAGCGCCTGGCCCCTGACCGGCGCGGCCGAACTGTCGCCCGAGATCCCGGTGGCCGAGGCGCTGGCCGATCACGGCGGTCTGCCCGGCGCGATCATGGACCCGGTGCTGATCGACCGGCTGTCCCTGAAGATCGGCGACAGCTTCCGCCTCGGCACGCAGGACTTCCGCCTGACCGCCGCGCTCACACGCGAACCCGACAGCGCCTCGACCGGCTTCACGCTCGGCCCGCGCACCATCGTCCGGTCGGACGCATTGGCGACCTCGGGCCTTCTTGCCTCGGGGTCGATGTACGAAACCCGCTACCGGCTGCTCCTGCCCCCCGGCAGCGACCTGGCCGAGCTGAAGCGGCAGGCGGAAAACACCTTCCGCGACAAGGGGATGCGCTGGACCGACAGCCGCAACGCCGCGCCGGGGATCGAGACCTTCGTGGACCGGATCGGCAGCTTCCTCGTCCTTGTCGGCCTTGCGGGCCTTGCGGTGGGCGGGGTCGGCATCTCGGCCGCGATCCGGTCCTACCTGGACGGCAAGGTGGCGACCATCGCCACGCTCAAGACGCTGGGAGCCGAGGGCGGGCTGATCTTCCGCAGCTATCTGTGGCAGACCGCGATCCTGTCGGGCCTCGGCATCGGGCTTGGCCTTGCGCTCGGGGCGCTGGTCCCGATCCTGGCCGCGCCGCTGATCGAGGCCTCTCTCCCCTTCCCCGCCACGATCCGTCTTGCGCCCATGGCGCTGGTCGAGGCTGCCTTCTACGGCGCGCTCTCGGCGCTGATCTTCACCCTCCTGCCGCTGGCCCGGACCGAGACGATCCGCCCCGCCGCGCTTTATCGCGGCGGCACGGGCACCCGCGCCTGGCCGCGAAAGCGCTACCTTGCGGCGCTTGCGCTCCTCTCCGCTGCGCTGATCGGCAGCGCGACCTGGGCCTCCGGCATCCCGGAACTCGCGCTCGGTGCGGCTGGCGGGGTGCTGGGGGCTCTCCTCGTGCTGGGGCTCGCGGCGCTCGCCCTGCGCCTCGTCGCGCGTCGGCTGGCGCGCAGCCGGATCGCCCGGGGCCGGCCCGCCACCCGCGCCGCGCTGGCCGCCATCGGCGCGCCGCGGTCGGACGCGACCTCGGTCGTCCTGTCGCTGGGCCTTGGCCTTTCCGTCCTTGCCGCCGTGGGCCAGATCGACTGGAACCTGCGCCAGGCCATCGCGACCGACCTGCCAACCCGGGCGCCGGCCTTCTTCTTCATCGACATCCAGCCCGACCAGATCGACCCCTTCCTCGCCCTGATCCGCGCCAATCCCGCCGTGACCGACACCGAGACCGCCCCGATGCTGCGCGGCGTCATTACGCAGATCAACGGTCGCCCCGCCCGCGAAGTCGCCGGCGACCACTGGGTCGTGCGCGGCGACCGGGGCATCACCTACGCCGCCACGCCGGGGCCCAAGACCCGGATCACCGCCGGCACCTTCTGGCCCGAGGACTACACGGGCGCCCCCCAGATCAGCTTTGCCGCCGAAGAGGCCGAGGAAATCGGCCTGAAGCTCGGTGACACCATGACCGTCAACATCCTCGGCCGCGACCTGACCGCCACCGTCACCTCGTTCCGCGAGGTCGATTTCTCGAACGCCGGAATGGGTTTCGTCATGACGCTGAACCCCTCGGCCCTGGCCGGGGCGCCGCACACCCATATCGCCACCGTCTACGCCCCGCCCGAGGCCGAGGCTGCGATCCTGCGCGAGGTCACGCAGACCTGGCCCAACATCACCGCGATCCGCATCCGCGAGGCGGTGGACCGCGTGGCCGAGGCGCTGTCGGCCATCGCCACCGCCACCGCGTGGGCGGCGGCCGGGACGCTGGTCACGGGCTTCGTCGTGCTGATCGGCGCGGCGGCGGCGGGCGAACGGGCCCGGATCTACGAATCCGCCATCCTCAAGACGCTGGGCGCCACGCGGGGCCGCATCCTGTCAAGCTTCGCCTTGCGTTCGGCGCTGATGGGGGCCGCTGCCGGGGTGGTCGCGGTCATCGCGGGCGGGCTGTCGGGCTGGGCGGTGATGACCTTCGTGATGGACTCGTCATACCGCTTCGAGCCGCTGTCGGCCATCGGCATCGTGGCAGGCGGGGTCATCGCCACGCTGCTTGCGGGCCTTGCCTTCGCGCTGCGCCCCCTGGCCGCGCGCCCGGCAGGCACCCTGCGCGCCCAGGACTAGGTCGAGACCTTCCGCGGCACCAGCGCCATCTCCTCGGGCAGGGTCGCGGGGCGGAAGAGGGGAAAGCCTGCCTCCTGCTCTGCCTTGCCGCTGGCCAGGACGAAGCTGTCGAAGAACCGCCGGACCCCGTAGGACTCGATATCCACATCCAGGAACTCGGCGAGGATCGCGTCGTAGTTCTCGCGCAGGACCCGGTTTTCGGGGTCGAGGCCCGAGACACAGACCAGCCCGGTCGGTCGGCAGTCCAGCACCGTCAGCCGCAGGTCCGGCCGCCACTTCTGCAGGATCGGGATCAGCTTCCAGACATCCCCGGTCCAGGCCCCGCGCGGCAGGTTCTGCAGGTCGCGCGTCGTCATCCCCAGGCTGTAGGGCACACAGTCGTGCATCAGGATGACCCCGTTCGGGTCCATCGCCGCCTCGGTATTGATGAAGTCGCGCAAGAGGAACTCGAACAGGTGCATCCCGTCCAGGAACGCGAGGCCCAGCCGGATGCCGTTGCGCGCGATGAAGCCGCCGGCAAAGAAATCGTCGCTGGTCTCCTGAAAGACATGCAGCGCGGGCTTCGTGCCGATGATGTTGATCTCGGCCCGGAAGAAGGGGTCCACCGCAAGCGTCTTGGAGCGGACCGGGGCGAAACTGTCCCCGGTCCGGCAGCCGATCTCGAGGTACCAGTCGAACAGGCAGGCCCGGTGCAGCCGGCGCAGGAAGCGGTGGTATTGCAGCCCGATGGGTCTGACGTACATGTGGCGGTCCCTATGCGAACGGTCGCAGACTGCCCGTCTGCGCCCGCCCGTGCAAGCCACCCCGCCGCATACCGCAGGCCGCCCAAGAATTTTCGTCGAAAATTCCTGGGCCGCTTCTCAATGCGCGGGGCGGATGAAGGTCCCGTTGCGCAGTTCGGTGAAGGCCTGGCGCAGTTCGGCCTCGGTGTTCATCACGATGGGACCGGCCCAGGCCACCGGCTCCTCGATGGGCGCACCCGAGATCAGCAGGAAGCGCACGCCTTCCGGCCCGGCCGTCACCGTCACCTCGTCGCCCGCGCCAAAGCGCACCAGCGTCCGGTTGCCCGACAGGTCGCGGATGTTGACCTCCTGCCCGCGCACTTCCTTCTCCAGCAGCACGCCCTCGGGCCGCGCCGCGTCGCGGAAGTTCCCGGCGCCCTCGAAGACATAGGCAAAGGCCCGGCGGCGGGTGTCCACCTTGAAGGTCTTGCGCTTGCCCGCCGGGACGAAGACATCCAGATACTGCGGGTCCGCCGCGATTCCCTCGACCGGGCTCTTCACGCCCCGATAGTCGCCGATCACCACGCGGATGCTGGTGCCGTCATCCTCGTGCCGTTCCGGCAGCGCCTCGGCCGGCATGTCCTGATAGCGCGGAGCGGTCATCTTGAGCCGCCCGGGCAGGTTCCCCCAAAGCTGGAAGCCATGCATCCGGCCCTGGTCGTCGCCCTTCGGCATCTCCTGGTGCAGGATGCCCCGGCCGGCGGTCATCAGTTGCAGCGATCCCGGCCCGAGGATCCCCCGGTTGCCCAACGAATCTCCATGCTCCACGGTCCCTGCCAGCACATAGGTGATCGTCTCGATCCCCCGGTGCGGGTGCCAGGGGAAGCCGGCCGAGTAATCGCGGGGGTGATCGCCCCGGAAGTCGTCGAACAGCAGGAACGGGTCCGCCTCGGTCGGGTCCTGGAACCCGAAGGCGCGGTGCAGATGGACGCCTGCGCCCTCGATATGCGGCTGGGCGCGGCGGGTCTCGATCACGGGACGGATGGACATGGGTCTCTCCTGAATCTGCGTTGGGGTGAAGATGGGGTGATCCGACCCGCGCGCCAAGGCGCAAATGCAGGGATTATCTGTGCGGAAATGCACCAAGGCCCCGCCAGGGCGCGGTATCCGGGATCGCGCGATCACCGGGTCATGCGCCGCGGCTGGGGGATGCAACCCGGGTGGGCTCCGGCGGCTATCCAGTCAGATGCCGCAGCCCCTGGGTGACGTCGGTTCGCACCGCCAGCCGCAGGCCCGGCTCATCCCCCGCCTTCAGGGCCGCCAGGATCGCCCGGTGGTGCATCGGAGGCTCCCGCCGCTTCAGCCGCGCATAGACCGCCCGCATCGTCGGCCCCAGTTGCAGCCAGACCGTCTCGCACAGGGCCAGCATCGCGGGCGACTGGGCGCGCAGGTAAAGCGTTCGGTGAAACTCCAGGTTCGTGCGGACATAGGCAACCGCGTCGCCTTTGACGGCGGCTTCCGCATTGGCCATGTTGATCGCCGTCAACCGCTCGATCAGCGCGAAATGGGCGCGCGGCAGCGCGCGGGCGGCCATCTCCGGCTCCAGCAGCGCCCGGATCGCCGCCAGTTCCTCGATCCGCTCGGGCGTGAGTTCCGGCGTCGAGATGCGTCCCGAGGACGACAACGTCAGCGCCCCTTCGGCGACCAGCCGCCGCACCGCCTCGCGCGCTGGCGTCATCGAGACGCCGAACTGCTTGCCGAGGCCACGCAGCGTCAGGGCCTGGCCGGCATCAAGCTCGCCGTGCATCACCTGCTGGCGCAGGGTGCGATAGAGCCGTTCATGCGCGGCGGCGTTCGGATCGGGGGGGCGGGGCGTCACCATGCGCGAAGGGAACACCCCGGTCCGGGCCCGGTCAATCCTGAAAGCGCAGGCGGTGCAGCGTCTGGCCCTGGTCATGCAGCCAGGCACGCTGCCGTTTCCAGTCCGGGCAGATGCGGGACACCACCGCCCAATAGGCCGGCGAGTGGTTCAGCTCCACCAGATGCGCCACTTCATGCGCGGCAACATAGTCCAGCACCGTGGGCGGGGCCATGATCAGGCGCCAGGAATACATCAGACGACCGTCCGGCGAGCAGGACCCCCAGCGCGACCTTGTATCCCGCAGCGCAATGGCGCTGAAGCGGCGGTCCACCGCGGCGGCATGGCGGGCGGACGCCTCCGCCAGCCGGTCGCGGGCCAGGACCTTCAGCCAGGCTGCGACGCGCGGACCGACGCTCGTCGGATCACCCGGGACCAGCAGCGTCTCGCCCTCCACGCGGATGCGCCGCCCGGTTCCCGGCAGGATCGTCAGTTCCTGTCCCTGGACCGGCAGCCGCGCCCCCAACCCCACACGCTGCGGTGTCGAGCCGGGCATCGCCTCCAGCGTCTTGCGCAGCCAGCCCTCGTGGCCCTTCAGGAAGGCCAGCGCCTCACCCTCGCGCGCGCGCAACGGCATCGAGAGCGTGACCTTGCCGTCCAGCCGCGACACGCGCAGCGAGAACCTGCGTGCCCGGGCCGAACGCCTTAGATGCACCTCGACGGGCGGAGAACCGGGCAGGACGGCCATGAAAACCCCTTGAAACCTGCCGCGACCATAGCCACTTCGCACGGCACACAAAAGGCTTTGACAGTCGCCTGCACCTGTGGCAAGCGGCAATTTTCCTGCTGACCCACTACCCGAAGGGACCACCATGCCCAAAGCAGAATGGGGCACGAAGCGCATCTGCCCGACGACCGGCAAACGCTTCTACGACCTCAACAAGACCCCGATCGTCAGCCCCTACACGGGCGAGATCGTGGACATCGAATCTGTCCGCCGCAAGATGGCCGCCTCGGTCATCTCGCGCGCTGTTCCCGAAAAGGATGACGACGTTCTGGTCGAGGATCTGGAAGCCGAAGACGTCCTGCTGGAAGGCGCCGTCGCCGACGACGCCGAGATGGATGACGATCTTCTGGAAGACGATGCCGACGACAACGTTTCGCTCGACGACCTGGCGGACGTGCCGGGCGACGAGGAGGAAGTCTGACATCGGGCGCCGGGAAAAGGGGCGATTTTCCCCTTGCGGCCCCCGGCGACCTGTCCTAGATAGCCGGCATCGCGGCGGAAACGGTGCGATGCTTCTCTCCGGTGGGGTCATAGCTCAGATGGGAGAGCGCTTGAATGGCATTCAAGAGGTCGGGGGTTCGATTCCCCCTGGCTCCACCAACAAGAGACTGAAAGCGGGACGGCATTGCCGTCCCTTTTTCATTTCCTCTCCTTTGTCGCACGGATGACTCCGAACCTGCGCGCGGCACGGCCGGGGCCGGGATGCACCGAAAGACCTATTCCGCCGGCTGCGCGCGGCCCCTGCCCCGCAGCTTTTCCGGCCGATGCTCGGCATACCAGGCGCGGCGCTTCTCGCGCTGCCAGAACCAGGGCTTCGGATGGTCGGCCCGCGTCACCAGCATGAGGAGCGACGGGATGATGATCAGCGTCAGCACCGTGGCAAAGGCCAGGCCATAGACGATGGCCGACGACAGCGCGATCCACCACTGGGTCGAGGGTGCGCCGATGGTGACCTCGTGGCTGAGCAGTTCCAGGTTCAGGCCGAAGGCGATGGGCAGCACCCCCAGGATCGCGGTCAGCGCCGTCAGGACCACGGGGCGGGCGCGTTCGCGGCAGGTCTGGAGGATCGCCTCGATCTTCGGCTTCCCCTCGCGGCGGAGCGTGTCGTAGGTGTCGATCAGCACGATGTTGTTGTTCACCACGACGCCCGCCAGCGCGATGATTCCGATGCCGGTCATCACCATGGTGAAGGGCTGCCCCATGATCATCAGGCCCAGAAGCACGCCGATGGTGGACATCACCACCGCCGACAGCACCAGCCCGACCAGGGTAAAGCTGTTGAACTGCGCCAGCAACACGACGAAGATCAGGAAGATCGCCGCCGCGAAGGCCTTTGAGAGGAAGGCCCCGGCCTCGGCCTGCTCGGCATCCTCGCCGGCCAGTTTCCAGCGGATGCCGTACTGGTCCAGCCCCGCGGCCTCCATCTCCCTGGTGATCTGCGCATAGACCGCGTCGGCCTGCACCCCCTCGCGGATGCCGGCCTGCACGGTGACGGTCCTCGACCCGTCAAGCCGGGTCAGCGTGCCGGTCGTCGGGGCGGCGCTGCGGGTGACGAAGTTCGAGATCGGGACCGAGCCTTCCGCGGTCTGGATACGCAGCTGGTCCAGCGCCGAAATGGTCCGCTGGTCGGCCGGCAGGCGCAGCACGATGTCCACCGCGTCGTCCGCCCCCGCCGGGCGGTAGTCCGACAGCTTGAGGCCCCCCGTCACCAGTTGGACCATCGCCCCCACGGTCGAGGGCGCGATGCCATAGCGCGAGGCGGCCGCGCGGTCGACCTGAAGCTCCCAGTCCACGCCGGGGGGCGGCAGGCCGTTCGAGATGTCGATCACGTCCGGCACCTGCGCCAATCTCGCCGCCACCTGCACCGCGACCTCGTTCAGGTGAGTCGGGTCGTCGGCGGACAGCTGGATCTGGATCGCCTTGCCGGTCGGCGGGCCGGCCTGCGGGACCGAGACCTGGATGTCCACGCCCGGAATTCCCACCATCGCCTGCCGCAGGTCGGCGAGGATGGCATTGGCGTTCTTCCGTTCGCGCCAGTCGACGAATTCGTACTGGATCACGCCGATCACGTCGGCATCGACCTCGTTGCCCATCCCGCCGCCTGCGCCGGTGCGGGTATAGACCGTCTCGATCCCCGGCCAGCCCAGGATACGCGCCTCGGCCTGCGCGACCAGCGCGTCCTTCTCGGCAATGGACAGGTTCCCCCGTGCCTTGACGTAGAGAAGGCCATACTCGGGCTCCACGTCCGGAAAGAAGATCACGCCCTTGCCGTATTTCGCATAGGCATAGGGGACCGAGACCAGGAGCGCGACGGCCAGGAAAAGCATGATCCAGGGATGCCGCACCGCCTTGCCGGCAACCCACATGTAAGGCCCGTCCCTGTGCTGGGGCGGGTGCTTGAACGGCTTGGCGATGATCGCGCCCAGGGTCGGAACGAAGATCAGCGCATAGACCAGCGAGGCCGACAGCGTGACGATCAGCGTGATCGGCAGGTATTTCATGAACTCGCCGACGATGCCGGGCCAGAACAGGAGCGGCGAGAAGGCCGCGACCCGCGTCATCGTCGCTGCCACCACCGGGCCGGTCATCCGGTGCGAGGCCAGCGCGAAGGCCTCGCGCTTTTCCATCCCCTCGGTCATCCGGCGCTCGGCATATTCGGTGACGATGATCGCGTCATCGACCAGCATCCCGACCGCCAGGATCAGGCTGAACAGGACGACGATGTTCACCGTGTAGCCCATCAGCGACAGGGCCAGCATCCCCATCAGAAACGAGGCCGGGATCGCCAGGCCGATCAGGATCGAGGCCCGCACCGAAAGCGCATACAGGATGACGATGAACACCAGGATCACGGCCGTCAGGACCGAGTTCTGCAGATCGAACAGCAACTGCCGGATGTCCTTCGACTTGTCCTGGCTGAAGGTGACCTCCGTGCCCTCGGGCAGGAACTTGCGGAAGGCCTCGGTGACGGCCTTTACCTGGTCCACCGTCTCGATCAGGTTCGCGCCGGTGCGCTTGGACACCTCGATGGCGATGGCCGGCGCGCCGTTCAGGCGGGTGACCGTCTCGGGTTCCTTCAGCGTGGGCAGGATGTCGGCGATGTCGCGCACGCGGACCGTGGCCGTCCCGGTGGACACCACCGGCAGGTTGGCCACGTCCTCGATCGTCTCCAGAAGCGACGGCACCTTGATCGCATAGCGCCCCTCGGCGCCCTGGAGCGCACCCGCCGCGACCAGCTGGTTTCCGGCGGCAAAGCCCGCGATCAGGATGTCCGGGCGCAGCCCGTAGGTCGCCAGCTTGCCGGGGTCGATCACTACCTCGACCAGATCGTCGCGCACGCCCTGAAGCTCGGCGTTCAGCACCGGGGGCAGTTCCTCGATCCGGTCCCGCAACTCGCGTCCGGCCTTCGCCAGCACCCGTTCCGGCACGTCGCCCGACAGCGTGATGACCAGGACCGGGAATTCGGAGAGGTTGACCTCGTTGACCGTCGGCTCGTCGGCGCCGGAAGGCAGCTCGGGCCGCGCCTGGTCCACCTTGGTCCGCACGTCGTCCAGCGCCTTCTTCAGGTCGGCGCCGGCCTGGAACTCGATCACCACGTTGCCGCCGTTCTGATAGGCGGTCGAGGTCATCTTCTTGATGCCGGTGATCGACTTCAGCGCCGTCTCCATCGGGCGCAGAAGCAGCCGCTCGCTGTCCTCGGGCGAGATGCCGTCGTAGTGCAGGCTGACGTAGAGGATCGGGATCTGGATGTCCGGCTCGGCCTCCTTGGGGATCGAGACATAGGCCATCGCCCCGGCCAGCATCAGGAACAGCAGGACCGAGATCGTCAGCCTGGCATTGGCAATGGCGGTCTCGACCAGTCTCATTGGCCGATCCCCGCGGCGACCTTTACGGTATCTCCGTTGCGCACCAGGTCCTGCCCGGCGGTAATGATCCGCACGCCCTCGGGAACGCCCGTGACTACAAGGCCCTCGGGCGTGTCGTCGATGATCGTGACGGCTGCGAATTGCGCGATGTTGTCGTCGCCCACCACGCGCAGGCCAAGCTTGCCTTCGTCCGACAGGGTAATGATCGACCGGGGCACCACTACGGCCCGGACTGGCGCGGCAAAGACCGTGACCTGCGCCGTCATCCCCGAGGGCAGCGCCATGCGCGGGTTCGGCAAGGCGATCTCGACCGGGAAGGTCCTCGTCTGGGCCGAGGCTTCCCGTGCCACCAACCGCACGGTCCCGTCCATCTCGGTCCCGTTGACCAACCGGACCTTGGCGGTGGAACCGACCGTGACCGCCGCAAGATCGACCTCACTTACCTCGGCCTTCACCAGGATCGGGTCCAGCGACAGGATCGTGGCAACCGGCGTCCCGGTCTGCACCCATTCGCCCAGTTCCACCGACACGGTATCGACAACCCCGGCGAAGGGCGCCTTCAGCCGCAGTCGGTCGGCGGCAGCGCGGGCGCGATTCAGTTCGGCCTGCGCCGCGTCGCGCGCCGAGCGCGCATTGGTCAGGTTCGACTCCGACGTGCTGCCGCCCTCGAAAAGCCGCTCCGCAACTTCAAGGTCGCGTTCCTTCTGGGCCAGGGCGATGCGGGCGATCTCTTCCTGTGCGACCGTCTCGGGGCCTTCCAGCTCCATGACGACCTGCCCCGCCGCGACCACGCCACCCTTGGTCAGGGCCAGCGCGGCAATCACGCCCTCGGCCCGCGCGGCCAGATCGGTGCGCTTGTCGGCCTCGGTGATGCCGGACAGACGGATGGCGCGGGCATGATCGACAAAGGCCGGCTCGACCGCTGCCACGGTGCGCACCAGCGGCGCAGGGTCCTGCACCGGGGTCTCGGGCGTCGGGATTTCCTTACCCTCGGCGACCTGCGCGCTGCCGACCGAAGAGAATTCTCCGGTCGCAATCCAGGCTCCGGCGGCGACCAGGACGCAGATGGCGGCGATACGATGAAATTTCGGCATGGCAGGCAGCATCCGGACAAGTGGTTGAATCTACGGAACTTCTATGGTCTGCGATCGCGGCAATGCACGGTCGCCGGGCAAGACGAGAGACCCGATACGCTGGTGCGGCAAGTGATACGCCCGGCGCGTATCAAGGTCCAGACCGCTTGTGCAAGCGCTTTGGCATTGACTTGGGCCGCGATTGCCCCCATGTCCCCTCTGTCCGAAGCCAGCGCCCGCGTGAGGCGCCGTATGGCCCGGATGAAAGGTTCCCACCATCACGCAGGGGCGCCGCCGCGCGGCACGGTCACGGGCATTGGTCCGGGGCGAGGGTCGCGGGCCCTTTGACGAATGGATGAACCCATGACCACGTTTGCCGACCTCGGCCTGTCGCCGAAAATCCTGAAGGCGCTGGAAAAGACCACGCTGAAGACCCCCACGCCGATCCAGGCGCAGGCGATCCCGCATATCATGCAGGGTCGCGACCTGATGGGCCTTGCCCAGACCGGCACCGGCAAGACCGCGGCCTTCGGCCTGCCGCTCCTCCACCGCCTGCTCGACATCGGCCACCCGCCGGGGCCGAAGCACGTCCGGGCGCTGATCCTCGCGCCGACGCGGGAACTCATCAGCCAGATCAAGGACAACTTCGAGGTCTTCACCAAGGGCACCGCCGTCAAGGTGACGATGGTCGTCGGCGGCGCTTCGCTGTTCAAGCAGGCCCAGGCGCTGTCGCGCGGGACTGATGTCCTGGTCGCCACTCCGGGCCGGCTGATCGACCTCCTGGAACGCGGCGACGTGAGCCTGGAGAAATGCGGCTACCTGGTGCTGGACGAAGCCGACCACATGCTCGACATGGGCTTCATCCACAGTTTGCGGAAGATCGCCAGGCACATCCCGCTGCGTCGCCAGACGCTGCTGTTCAGCGCCACCATGCCCAAGGACATCGGCGAGATCGCCGACACCTACCTGCGCGACCCGGTCAAGGTGCAGGTCGCGCCGCCCGGCAAGCCCGCCGACAGGATCAGCCAGGGCGTCCACTTCATCCCGAACGGCGACAAGGCAAAGCTTCTGGAAGAGTATCTGAAGAAGCACCCGGGCGAGCAGGCCCTGGTCTTCGGCCGCACCAAGCACGGGTCCGAGAAGCTCGCGAAGCTGCTGGCCTCCTGGGGCTTCAACGTCGGCTCGATCCACGGCAACAAGAGCCAGAACCAGCGCGACCGGACCTTGGGTGAATTCAGGGCGGGCGAACTGGATGTGCTGGTCGCGACCGATGTCGCCGCGCGGGGGATCGACATTCCGACGGTGCGCCACGTCTACAACTACGACATGCCGAACGTGCCGGAAAACTACGTCCACCGCATCGGCCGCACCGCGCGGGCGGGGGCCGAGGGATCCTCGATCAGCTTCTGTGCGCCCGCCGAGATGGTGGAACTGCAAGCCATCGAGAAGCTTCTGAAGAAGCCTCTGCCGGTGGTGGGTGGCGCTCCCTGGGCGGCGGATGTGGTCGCGGCGGCCCCGCGTCCGGGCCAGAATCGCGGGCAGAGGCAAGGCAACGGCGGACGCCAGGGCCAGAAGCTGACGGCGAAGCCGCAGGGCGCACGCCCGGCCAAGCCCGGCGGCCAGAGTCGGCCCCAGGGCCAGGGCAAGCCCGGCGGCCAGCGCCCGGCGAAACCGCAAGGCGGCAGCTTCGCCCCGCGCCGCGACGCACGCTAAGGCGGCCAGGCGGGCCGATCCCGGCGGCAGGACATCGCCGAGAATTTTCGAGAAAATTCTTGGCCGCGCCTGACCGCCTCAGCCCGCCTCTTCTTCGAGGTTCAGCTTCATTTCCAACAGCACTTGCTGGATCGCCAGCGTCTCACGCAGAAGCCGCTTGGCCTCGTTGACGGAAATCTTTCCGTCGCCGATGGCCTGGTTGTATTCCGCCATCAGGATCCCGAACCGCTGCGCCAGGGCCACGACATCGTGGTTCACCCCGGAGCTGGTCGAATTGCGCCGCTCGCCGTCATAGGACAGCGTGATGCCCCGCAGGTCGGCCAGGGCGGCGGTCACATGCGGAAAGCGGCTCGCGCCTTCCAGCGCGGCCACCACGTCGATCGGCATGAACCGGTCGTCATGTTCGTCGCTGTCGGAATAATAGCGACCGAGCGTCGCCTTGGACTTGCCGGTCAACTCGCAGGCCGCCTCGATCCCCACATCCTTGACCAGCGCCTCGGTGTGCTTCTTCAGGTAGGACGCGACCGACATCACCAACTCCACTGCCTTGCCCCGGCGTCAAGCCCCGGGGAAACCCGTCATTTTTTTCCCATTAATCGGATGGGAAGGCTTTGTCATGGATAAAGCGGTTCCGGGCAATCCGGAACGTTAGCGAGTGGCCGATGTCCCCAGCATCGGCAAGGGTGGGGCCCGTCGCATCATCCCTTGCAAAGGTGTGACGGCGGAGCCGACGAAACGCGGCGGGCCCGTGTTTACCAGTAGGCGGATCAGCTCCGCGTTTGAGTGTGTGTGTGTGTTTCGTTCCGGGCCTGCGGTCCCGCCCTTGGGTGGTTTCCTTCGGTAAACCGGGTCGCGCGTGGCGTCTTGCAGCGCGGCCCGGTCATCGGCTAGGGCTTCGCGCCATGGCCAAGCTCTATTTCCACTACTCGACGATGAACGCGGGGAAATCGACCGCGCTGCTGCAAGCCTCGCACAACTACCGCGAGGGCGGGATGCAGACCTACCTCATCACCGCGCGCCTCGACCACCGCGCCGGCCAGGGCCGCATCGCCAGCCGCATCGGCATCGGCGAGGAGGCCGATACCTTCTCGCCCGACGAGGACATGTTCGAAAAGCTGAAGTCGCGCCTTGCGACCGGTCCCGTGGCCTGCGTCTTCATCGACGAGGCACAGTTCCTGTCCAAGCCGCAGGTCTGGCAGCTGGCCCGCGCGGTGGATGACCTCGGTGTGCCGATCATGTGCTACGGGCTGCGGGTCGATTTCCAGGGCAACCTCTTTCCCGGCTCGGCCGCCCTGCTCGCCTGGGCCGACGAGATGCGCGAGGTGCGCACCATCTGCCATTGCGGCAAGAAGGCCACCATGGTCATCCGCCGCGGTCCCGACGGGCGGGCGCTGAAGGAAGGCGAACAGGTGGTGATCGGCGGAAACGAGACCTACGTCAGCCTCTGCCGCCGTCACTGGCGCGAGGCCGTGGAAGATCGTGCGGGCGACTGATCCGGCGCCGGTCGGGCAATCAGCACGCCGGCCAGCACGATGAGGCCCATGCCGGCCATGGCGATCCAGCTCAGCCGTTCGCCCCACAGGATCAGCCCCCAGGCGGCCGAGGCGGGCAGGATCACATATTCGAAGACCGACACCCGCGAGGCCTCGGCGATCTGGTAGGCCTTCACGATCATCCCCACGCCCAGAAGCGAACCCGCGGCCTGCACGAAGGTCCACCACAGGAACTCCCCCGTCGGCCAGACAGGCCCGCGCAAGAGGAACCCCTCCGCGCCTTCGGCCACCGGCAGCGGCACCAGCCACAGCACCGCCATGCCCAGCAGCCCGATCACCCCCAGCATGCCGAAGAACCCCGCAAGGATCGTCTCGGCCGTCTCGCCCGCGCACCATTCCCGCGTGGCGATGTTGCCCATGGCATAAAGCGCACCCGAAATGACCGGCAACAGCGCCGCGATGGTGGCTCCGGTCATCGCCTCGGGGCCCAGCACCAGCACCACGCCCAGAAAACCGGTGAACACGGCCACGACCTGAAGCGCGTCGATCGGATGGCCATAGAGGAACCGCTGGATCAGAAGAACGAAGATCGGCGCGGTGAACAGGCCCGCCGCGACCTGCGCTACCGGCAGGAAGGCCAGCGCGCCGAAGTAGATCACCATCGCCGCCGCATGGATCGCGGACCGGGCCAGCACGGGACCGGGGCGTCTGGGCCAGAGCCTCAGCCCGAACGGCACCGCCGCCAGCGCCAGCAGGACGAAGGCCATCGCGGTGCGCGTGGCGTGGAACTGCCACAGTCCCCCGTCGCGGGCGATCACCCGCACGAAATTGTCGGTGAATGCGATCACGGTTGCATAGACCAGCACCGCACCGAAGGCGGCCAGGGTTCGGTTCTGCGGTGCGTTCATGGTCCTGCCCGGGTTCGTTTCCTCCTGAATGACCGGGCTTTCCGGGCCCTTCCAGCCCGAACGCGACGCCGCAAGGCAAATCCCGGTCGCGGATGCACCTTCGGCACGGAGGTCCGGTAAGGGTGATTGTCGCCGCCACAGGGGCCGGATAGACTTGCGCCAAACAGGCAGAGACCCCCCGGCCGATGACGGCATTGAAGAAGTATCAGAGGCTGGAATGTGGCGGCCTGTGGCGCGAGACGCCGCAGGATCAGCGGCGCGAGGTGCTGGTGCGCTTCGGCGACGCGACGCTGGTCCTCTCGGATCCGAAAAGCGGCACCGCGATCAGCCACTGGTCCCTGCCCGCGATCGAAAGGATCAACCGGGGCGAAGAGCCTCCGGTCTTTGCCCCCGGCCCCGACGCCGCCGAAAGCCTGGAACTGACCGATCCCGACATGATCGAGGCGCTGGCCGCGGTCCGCCAGGCCGTCCAGGCGGCAACCGCCCGGCCGGGTCGGCTGCGGGGGGCGATCCTAGCTGCAACGGCGCTGGCCGTGGTCGCGGTTGCCGTGTTCTGGCTTCCGGGCGCCCTGGTCCGGCACACCGCCTCGGTGGTGCCTGCAGCCCAGCGGGCCGACATCGGCCAGCGCGCCCTGGACGACCTGGCGCGGGTCACGGGCGCGAACTGCAACAACCGGCTGGGGCTTCAGGCACTGGCGGCTCTGGCCGAGCGGGTGTTCGGCCCGGTGGACACGCCGATCCTCTATGTGATGCCCGAAGGGGTCGAGCAGCCCCTGCACCTGCCCGGTGACGTGATCGTGCTGCCGCGCCGGCTGATCGAACAGGCGAACGGCCCCGAGGCGGCGGCCGGGGCGGCCCTGGTCGAGCGGTTGCGCGCCCGGACCCGCGATCCAATCATCCCCCTGCTGAACCATGCCGGACTGCGCGCGACGCTGGCGCTTCTGACCACGGCCGCCCTGCCGGACGACGCCATCGTCGGCTACGGAGAAGCCGCCTTGCGGGCCGCACCGGTCGATGTGCCGGATGCCCAGATTCTCGCCGCCTTCGAGGCCGCGCAGATCCCTGCGACGCCCTACGCCCTTGCGATCGACCCGGAAGGCAAGGCAACTGCCGGGCTTCTGGCCGCAGACCCCTACAAGGGGCTCGCACCGTCGCCGCTGATCCCCGACGACTCCTGGGTGGCCTTGCAGGGAATCTGCGGCACCTAGACCGGCCGTCCCGGTCGCGGCGGCGCGCGGTCCGGAGGGTTGCCGGTCAGCGCCCCATCACGGCCGCGTCGGGAAACCCGGCGTCTCGCAAGGCTGCGCGGGCTTTTTCTGCGGCCGCTGCATCCGGGAACGGGCCGGCAAAGACCGTGATCAGGGTCGAACTGCCGCCTTGGACCCTGCCCCGCACCACCGAATGACCCAGGGACATCAGCTTCGCCTCGGCCCGTTCCGCATTCCCGGCATCTCCGAAACGGCCGACATCGACGAAATACCCGCCGCTGTCACCGCCGCCCGGGGCAGGGTCTCCCGCTTCCGCTGTCACCGGCGCCGCAGATGCGGCTTGCCCGGGAGCATAGGGTTGAACGCCGATTTCCTCGGCCACCGGTACCCGGCGCCCGGACGGCGGATTGCCGCAGGACGGCATCCCGTCGCGGCTCACCCGGGGAACCCAGACCACTTGCGCGGCGGTCCCCGCGCGCACGAACATGCAGCCCCTGGAATCGACGTATTGCTCGCCGGCATAATCCGGCGGCGGCACTTCGGCCGGTCGGATCGGGTCACGGGCCAGGGCAGGCGCGGCCAGCGCGATCAGGGCGGCCGTCGTCACGACCGCACGCATCACTTGGTCCCGAACATCCGGTCCCCGGCATCGCCGAGGCCCGGCACGATGTAGCCGTGGTCGTTCAGATGGCTGTCCACCGCCGCCGTCACGATCGGCACGTCGGGATGGGCCTCCTTCATCCGCGCGATCCCCTCGGGCGCGGCCAGAAGGCAGAGAAAGCGGATCTGCTTCGCCCCCGCCTGTTTCAGCAGGGACACGGCCGCCGCGCTGGAATTGCCGGTCGCCAGCATCGGATCGACGACGATGGCGATGCGGTCCTCCATGTGCTCGGGAAGCTTGCAGTAATACTGCACCGGCTGCAGCGTCTCGGGGTCGCGGTAAAGCCCGATGAACCCCACGCGCGCCGCAGGGATCAGCTCCAGGATCCCGTCCAGAAGGCCATTGCCCGCCCGCAGGATCGAGACCAGCGCCAGCTTCTTGCCCTCGATCATCGGCGCGTCCATTTCCTCCAGCGGGGTCTCGATCCGCTTGGTCGTCATCGGCAACTCCCGCGTGACCTCATAGGCCAGCAGCAGGCTGATCTCGCGCAGAAGCTTGCGGAAGCTCGCGGTCGAGGTGTCCTTCTCGCGCATCAGGGTCAGCTTGTGCTGGACCAACGGGTGACTGACGACGGTCAGATGATCCAGCATTTCAGGCCTCCAAGAGCTTTCCGATCCTCGCCTTGGTATCCCCGTCGCAAAAGGCCGCGTCAAGCGACTGGCGGGCAATCCGCCGGAATTGCCCCTCGTCCCAGTCGAAGGCGCGGTGCAGCTCTTCGTATTCCCGCGCCATGGTGGTGTGGAAGAAGGGCGGATCGTCGGTCGATATGGTGACCTTCACCCCGCGCCGGTCCAGCTCGTTGATCGGATGGTCGCGGAAGGTCGGATAGATGCCCAGCGCCACGTTCGACCCCGGGCAGACCTCCAGCACGATGCCCTTCTCCGCCAGTTCATCGACCAGCGCCAGGTCCTCGATCGCCCGCACCCCGTGCCCGATCCGCTCCACCCCCAGATCGCGCACCGCGTCCCGCACGCTCGCAGGCCCGCCCCATTCCCCGGCATGCGCCGTCAGCCGCAGCCCGGCCTCGCGCGCGCAGTCGAAAGCCCAGCGGAAGTCCTTCGGCGCCCCCACCTTCTCGTCCCCCGCGATGCCGAACCCGACGATCCAGTCGCCCGCCGTCTCGGCCGCGCAGATCGCCGTCTCGCGCGCCTTTTCGGGGCCGAAATGCCGGATGCAGGTGACGATCCCGCGCAGGCAAATCCCCATGTCGCGCTCGGCCTGATCCGCCGCCTCGCGCATTGCGTGCAGGTATTCCCGCCAGGCGCCGACATCGCGCCCGCCGCAGAAATCGGGCGACAGGAAGGTTTCGGAATAGACCACGCCGGACTCCGCCGATTCCTCCAGCACCGCCCGCGTCAGCCGCGCATAGTCCTCGGGCGTCTGCAGGGCCGAGGTCGCCGCCTCATAGACCTTCAGGAAGTCCCAGAAGTCCCGGTAGCGGTAGTTCCCGGCTGCATCGAAGATGCCGGATATGTCCAGATGCTTTTCCTTCGCCAGCCCCCGGATGAAGGCTGGCGGCGCCGCGCCTTCCAGATGCAGATGCAATTCGACCTTCGGCAATCCGCTCACGAACAACTCCCTGATTTCATCTGTCTGCAAATATCCCGGGGGTCCGGGGGCTGGCCCCCGGACCGACAGAGGTCACAGGAAACTCCGCCCCGGCCCTTGCGCGGCGACACCCAGATGCGCCGCCACGCTTGCCCCGACATCGACGAACCCGCACAGACCCACCCCGCGCTCGACCGCGCCCCAGCCTACCACCGGCACCCGCTCGCGCGTGTGTTCGGTGCCGCGCCAGGTCGGATCGTTGCCATGATCGGCGGTGAAGATCGCCAGGTCGCCGGGCCGCAGGTTGGCCAGGAAACGCGGCACCTGGGCATCGAACCACTCCAGCGCGCGCGCATAGCCCGACACGTCGCGCGGATGGCCATAAAGCGTATCGAACTCCACGAAGTTCGCGAAGGTCAAGGAACCGGGCTCCGCCTCAGCGCCCAGTCGCACCAGATGTTCGAAAAGGTCAGAGTCCGACTTGCCCTTGTGCAGCTTGCCGATCCCCCGCATCGAGAAGATGTCGCCGATCTTGCCGATGGCATGGGTCGCCCGCCCCGCGCCCGACACCCAGTCCAGAAGCGTGGGCGAGGGCGGCGCGATGGCGAAATCCTTGCGGTTCGCGGTGCGCCTGAAATCCCCGCAGGTCCCGGTGAAGGGCCGCGCGATCACCCGGCCGACCTTGCGGGCGTGCAGCATCGGCGCGAGGTCGGCACACAGTTTCAGAAGCCGCTCCAGCCCGAAGGCCTCTTCATGCGCGGCGATCTGGAACACGCTGTCGGCCGAGGTATAGCAGATCGGCCAGCCGGTGCGCAGGTGTTCCTCGCAATGTTCGGCGATGATCGGCACCCCCGAGGCATGGCAGTTGCCGAGGATGCCCTCGGTCCCGGCCAGCCGGCAGACCTCGGCCACGATGTCGTCGGGGAAGGCGGGCACCGTGTCGGGGAAATAGGTCCAGTCCCAGGGCACCGGCACGCCGGCCAGCTCCCAGTGCCCCGAGGGTGTGTCCTTGCCCTTCGACACCTCCTCCGCCGCGCCCCACAGCCCCTCGGGCACCGCGTCGAGCCCCGGCGTCGCCGCGCCCGAGGCCAGCCGGATCGCCGCCCCGAGGCCCAGCCGGTCGAGGTTCGGCATCCGCAGGGGGCCGCTGCGCCCCGTCTCGGCCCGCCCCTCGGCGCAGGCAACCGCGATATGGCCCAGCGTGTTCGCACCTTCGTCGTCGAAGGCCGCCGCATCCGGCGCCCCGCCGCAGCCCACGGAATCCATCACGATCAGGAAGGCGCGTCCTTGCCCCTGTGCCATCTCAGCCGATCCTCTTCTGCACCAGTGGCGGTTCCTCCGGCGGATCCGACGCGATGACATAGGCCGCCTGCACCGCCTCGACCGCCGCGCGGGCCGCCTCCTCGGTCACCGCATGCACCATGGCCAACGGCACGCCTGCGCCCGCTTCCTCGCCGATCCCGGCCAGGTCCGACAGGCCGACCGAGGGGTTGACCCGGTCCCCCTCGCGCAGGCGTCCGCCGCCCAGATGGACCACCGCCAGGCCCAGCGCCTCACCGTCGATTGCGGCGACATAGCCGTTGGCGGGGGCCGGCACCTCCAGCATCACCGGGGCCGAGGGCAGCCGGTCCGGCCAGCGGTCGACAAAGTCTGCCGGCCCTCCCTGTGCCAAAACCATGCGGCCGAAGACCTCGGCCGCAGCGCCGGACTCTAGGGCCTGTGCGATGCGTCCGGCCCCGTCCTCGGCATCGCCGGCCAGCCCCGCCAGCGCCAGCGCCTCGCCGCCCAGCGCCACGGTCACATCCCACAGCGCCGCATTGACCGAGGTGCCGGTCAGCGTCTCCATTACCTCGATCACCTCCAGCGCATTGCCCGCCGCCGTCGCGAGCGGCTGCGACATGTCGGTGATCAGCGCCGAGGTCATGCAGCCCGCGCCCTGCGCCGTCGTCACCAGCGCGCGGGCCAGCGCCTCGGCCTGCTCGGCCGTCTTCATGAAGGCGCCGCTGCCGCATTTCACGTCCAGCACCAGCGCCTCAAGCCCCGCTGCCAGCTTCTTCGACAGGATCGAGGCGGTGATCAGGTCGATCGACTCCACCGTCCCCGACACGTCGCGGATCGCGTAAAGCCGCTTGTCCGCCGGAGCGAGATCGGCCGAGGCGGCGACGATCGCGCAATGCACCTCGGCCATCTGCCGGCGCAGCGCGGCCTCGGACAGGCCGGTGCGAAAGCCCGGGATCGCCTCCAGCTTGTCCAGCGTGCCCCCGGTATGGCCAAGACCCCGGCCCGAGATCATCGGCACATAGGCGCCGCAGACCGCCAGCGCGGGTGCAAGGAGCAGCGAGGTGCAATCGCCGATCCCCCCGGTCGAATGCTTGTCCACCACCGGGCCGGGCAGGTCCCAGGCGAGGACCTTGCCGCTGTCGCGCATGCCCTTCGTCAGGGCGACGCGGCCCTCCTCGCCCAGGCCCTTCAGCAGGACCGCCATGGCGAAGGCGCCGGCCTGCGCATCGGTGACCTCGCCAGAGGCCAAGCCGGCCGCGAACCAGCGCAGCTCCTCGGCCGAGATCTGCCGGCCGTCGCGGATCGCTGCGATGACGGCGCGCGCATCGGTCATGTCCGCTCCATGTGCGCGGCGGTGAACAGGCCCGGCAAAAGCTCGGCCACGGTCATGACCTTCTCCTTGCCATCCGTGGTGCAGAGCGTGACCCTCACCTCGGGTGCGGCGAATTCGGCGATCTTCTGCCGGCAGCCGCCGCAGGGGGGCACGGGCTCGGGGCTGTCGGCGATCACACAGACCTCGGCGATCCGGCTGTCGCCGGCAGCGATCATCGCGGCGATGGCGCCCGCCTCGGCGCAGGTGCCTTCCGGATAGGCCACGTTCTCGACATTGCAGCCGACATGCACGGCGCCGCTGGTCGCGCGCAGCGCCGCGCCCACCTTGAAGCGCGAATATGGCGCATAGGCCCTCTCTCGCACGGCCGTCGCAGCCTCCTTCAGCGTCATCGCCACCCCCTGTTTGACCATTTGGTCAGAGTGTGCGGCGGCGCCACGATTTCCGCAAGCGGGCTCTGCTCCTCGTGCGCCTTCGGCTTCTCCTCGCCGTTCCCGACGACGCGCCGAAGGCGCGGGAGGAGGTGCTAACGCTGCACCACCCGCGTTATCGGGTTACCCGGCAGCGTCACTTCCAGCAGTTCCAGGTCGGGCGTCGGATCGGCGTAGCGCGTGGCCATCCCGGGCGGAATCACGAAGGCGTCGCCCGGTTCCAGCCGGCAGGGCTCCTTCCCCTCGCCCTCCAGCACCATGCCGCCCCGCATCACGAAGGTGAACAGTATGTCGCCCTCATGCACCGTCCAGGGCGTCGGCTTTCCCGTGGGCCGGGCCACCATCACCGAAGCCACGCCCTTCGTCGCCGCCATGATCGTGGTGTCGCGGGCCTCGAAGCCCGGGATGCGGAAGGGACGGAACACGCCCTCCGCCCCGATGTCGTGGACGAAACGCTGCCCCTCCCATTCCCGCTCGGGCCGGTAATGCGGGGTCGGCAGGGTCATCTCGTGGTCGATCTCGGTGACGTGTTCCGCGGGCACCCCGATCTCCACCACCTGCACGCCTTCGGAATGCAGCACCTTGTGACGGATGCCCGGCGGCTGGATGAAGCAGTCGCCGGCATGGATGCGGCGCACGTCGCCCTGATCCTCATACAGCACGTCCACCCAGCCCGCGACGCAGAAGATCAGCTGGAAGCCGACCTTGTGGAAGTGCACCATGTCCGGCACCGGACCATCCGGCACGCGGATGTGGCTGGCGATCATCGCCCCGCCAAGCCGCGTCGGGATCAGGTCGCGATATTCCATCCCCGCCCGCCCGATCACCCAGGGCGCCTGGTCGGCCAGGCGGCGCACCACGAAGGCGTGCTCGGTCGCGGGCGTGACCACCGGAGGGTTCAACTCGTCGATCTCGACCCGCGTGCCGTTCGGAGCGACCAGCTCCTTCGCCCCCCCGGCAAAGCCCGGATCGTCCGTCAGGATGCGCAGCGTGCCGGGGCTTTCGGGTGCCCCCTTCTGGATGCGCAGCCGCAGCCCGTGGCCGGACAGCACCGCCACCTCGGGGTTGTCGGCGGGAAAGATCATGTCCAGCCTGAACCCGAGAGTCTTCGTGTAGAACGGCAGATCCTCGCGAAGCTCTTTCGTCGGCAGCCGAACTTCCGCGCGTGTTTCCGTCATGGCATTCCCCGTGCTATGGCGCCATGGTGATCGGCGCCAGGCCGATTTGCAAGCCGGCTGCGGAAAGCCGCAACTTGGCGGTCTGGAAATACTGGTTCAACGCTGAACCAGTTTTGCGGGAGGGGTTGATGGACGAGGCCAGGAACGACAACGCGCGGCAGGCGGCGCTGGATTACCACGAGTTTCCCAAACCGGGAAAACTGGAAATCCGCGCGACAAAGCCCCTTGCCAACGGCCGCGACCTCGCCCGCGCCTATTCCCCCGGCGTGGCCGAGGCCTGCCTGGAAATCAAGGCCGACCCGGCGACGGCCAGCCGCTACACCTCGCGGGGCAACCTCGTCGCTGTCATCTCGAACGGCACCGCGGTCCTCGGCCTTGGCAACATCGGCGCGTTGGCCTCCAAACCCGTCATGGAAGGCAAGGCCGTCCTCTTCAAGAAATTCGCCAACATCGACTGCTTCGACATCGAGGTGAACGAACCCGACCCGGTCAAGCTCGCCGAGATCGTCTGCGCGCTGGAACCTTCCTTCGGCGCGGTCAACCTTGAGGACATCAAGGCCCCCGACTGCTTCATCGTCGAGAAGCTCTGCCGCGAGCGGATGAACATCCCGGTCTTCCACGACGACCAGCACGGCACCGCGATCGTGGTGGGCGCGGCGGCGACCAACGCGATGATCGTCGCGGGCAAGAGCTTCGGCGAGATCAAGGTCGTCTCCACCGGCGGCGGCGCGGCGGGGATCGCCTGCCTGGAGATGCTGGTCAAGCTGGGGGTGAGGCGCGAGAACGTCTGGCTCTGCGACCTGGAGGGGCTGGTCTATCACGGGCGCGAGGCGCAGATGACGCCGCAGAAGGCCGCCTTCGCGCAAGGCACCACGCCTGCCACCCTGTCCGACGTGATCGACGGCGCCGATCTCTTCCTCGGCCTCTCCGGCCCCGGGGTGCTGACGCCCGAGATGGTGGCGAAGATGGCGCCGAACCCGATCATCTTCGCACTGGCGAACCCCACGCCCGAAATCCTGCCCGACGAGGCGCGCAAGGTCGCCCCCGGCGCGATCATCGCCACCGGGCGGTCGGACTTCCCGAACCAGGTCAACAACGTCCTCTGCTTCCCCTTCATCTTCCGCGGCGCGCTTGATGTCGGCGCCACCACGATCAACGACGAGATGGAACTGGCCTGCATCGAGGGCATCGCCGCGCTGGCCCGCGCCACCACCTCGGCCGAGGCCGCCGCCGCCTACCGGGGCGAGACGCTGGCCTTCGGCGCCGACTACCTGATCCCGAAACCCTTCGATCCGCGCCTGATCGGCACCGTCGCCTCGGCCGTCGCGCGTGCGGCCATGGAAACCGGCGTTGCCACCCGCCCCATCGCCGACCTCGACGCCTACAAGCGCAAGCTCGACGGCTCGGTCTTCAAGTCGGCGCTCCTGATGCGCCCGGTGTTCGAGGCCGCCCGCACTGCCTCGCGCCGGATCGTCTTTGCCGAAGGCGAGGACGAGCGGGTGCTGCGCGCGGCCAATGCGATCCTCGAGGAAACCACCGAGGTCCCGATCCTGATCGGCCGGCCCGAGGTGATCGAGGCGCGCTGCGAACGCTATGGCCTGCCGATCCGGCCGGGCCGCGACTTCCATCTGGTGAACCCGGAGAACGACCACCGCTACCGCGACTACTGGGGCGCCTATCACGACCTGATGGCCCGGCGCGGGGTGACGCCCGACATCGCCCGCGCCGTGATGCGCACCAATACCACCGCCATCGCCGCGATCATGGTGCATCGCGAGGAAGCCGACAGCATGATCTGCGGCACCTTCGGCCAGTTCAACTGGCACCTCGGCTATGTCCGTCAGATCCTCGCGCGGGGCGGGCTGCACCCGGTGGCCGCGCTATCGATGATGATCCTCGAGGATGGCCCGCTCTTCATCGCCGACACCCATGTGCATCCCGAGCCCACGCCGCAGCAGATCATGGAAACCGTGATCGGCGCCGCGCGGCATGTCCGCCGCTTCGGCCTGACGCCGAAGATCGCGCTCTGCACGCAAAGCCAGTTCGGCAACATGGACAATGCCTCGGCCCGCCGGATGCGCGACGCGCTCGAGCTTCTGGACCTGCGCGAACCCGATTTCGCCTACGAGGGCGAGATGAACATCGACGCCGCGCTGGACCAGTCGATCCGCGACCGCCTCCTGCCCAACTCGCGCTATGATGGGGCGGCCAACGTGCTGGTCTTCGCCTCCTCCGAGGTCGCTTCGGGCGTGCGCAACATCCTGAAGGTCAAGGCCGGGGGGCTGGAGGTCGGCCCGATCCTGATGGGCATGGGCAACAAGGCGCATGTGGTGACCCCCGCCATCACCGCGCGCGGCCTTCTGAACATGTCCGCCATCGCCGGGACGCCCGTGGCGCATTACGGCTGAGTCAGGGCCGATTTCTTCGAAGAAATCGGACCGGAGCCTTCAAAGGCTCCGGTGCGGAGTTTTCGAAAACTCCGCCGCCTTTTGCAAATCGTACGCAGGGATGCCAGACCGCTTTGCAAGCTTTGGTCGGTTTGCAAATATTTGTCCCGATCAATCGCAAATTCTGCAAATCTGCCGCACCCCGCTAACGGTAACACCGTTGCGTGACAGGCATCCATTCGCATACGAACCCGTCAGTGCATCAGCGGGGGGAGATCGCGATGAGCTACGCACAGGTCTACGGTCAGTGGCAGCAGGATCCGGAGGGCTTCTGGCTGACCGCCGCAGGGGGCATCGACTGGGTGAGGAAGCCGACGAAAGCCCTCAATGCCGACCGCGCCCCCCTCTACGAATGGTTCACCGATGCCGAGGTGAACACCTGCTGGAACGCCGTGGACCGCCACGTCATCGCCGGCCGCGGCAAGCAGCCGGCGATCATCCACGACAGCCCGGTCACCGGCACCAAGCACGTCATCACCTACGCCGAGCTCCGGGACCGCGTCGCCCGCCTCGCAGGGGCGCTGAAGGCCCGCGGCATCGAAAAGGGCGACCGCGTCATCATCTACATGCCCATGGTCCCCGAGGCTCTGGAGGCGATGCTCGCCTGCGCCCGGCTGGGCGCGATCCATTCCGTCGTCTTCGGCGGTTTCGCGGCGCATGAACTCGCCGTCCGCATCGACGACTGCACCCCCAAGGCGATCATCGCCGCCTCCTGCGGGATCGAGCCTTCCCGCGTGGTCCACTACAAACCTCTCCTCGACGCCGCCATCGACCAGGCCACCCACAAGCCCGACTTCTGCGTGATCTTCCAGCGCGAGCAGGAGGTGGCGAAACTCACCCCCGGCCGCGATGTCGCCTGGCACGAGTTCCAGTATGGCGTGGAACCGGCCGATTGCGTGCCCGTCGCGGGCAATCACCCGGCCTACATCCTCTACACCTCCGGCACCACCGGAGCGCCCAAGGGCGTGGTCCGCCCCACCGCCGGGCACCTCGTGGCCCTCAACTGGACCATGCGCGCGATCTACAACTGCGGCGCGGGCGACGTGTTCTGGGCCGCCTCGGACGTGGGCTGGGTCGTCGGCCACAGCTACATCTGCTATGGCCCGCTGATCGCCGGTTGCACCACCGTCGTCTACGAAGGCAAACCCGTCGGCACCCCCGACGCCGCCGCCTTCTGGCGCGTCATCAACGAACACAAGGTCCGCAGCTTCTTCACCGCCCCGACCGCCCTTCGCGCCATCAAGCGCGACGACCCGGACGGCAAGCTCGTCCCGCCGCTGCCCACGCTCCAGGCGCTCTACCTGGCGGGCGAACGCGCCGACCCCGATACGATCCACTGGGCGCAGACCCATCTCAAGGTCCCGGTGATCGACCACTGGTGGCAGACCGAAACCGGCTATGCCATCGCCGCCAATCCCCTCGGGATCGAACATCTGCCGGTCAAGATCGGCTCGCCATCCGTCCCCATGCCCGGCTTCGACGTGCAGGTCCTCGACGAAGGCGGCCACCCGGTCTCACCCGGCACGCTCGGCGCCATCGCGATCAAGCTGCCGCTCCCCCCCGGCACCCTGCCAACCCTCTGGAACGCCGAGGACCGGTTCCGCAAGTCCTACCTCAACCACTTCCCCGGCTATTACGAGACCGGCGACGCGGGCTATGTCGACGCGGACGGCTATCTCTACATCATGGCCCGCACCGATGACGTCATCAACGTCGCCGGCCACCGCCTGTCCACCGGCGCGATGGAGGAAGTCCTCGCCAGCCACAAGGACGTGGCCGAATGTGCCGTGATCGGGGTCGCCGACGAGCTGAAGGGCCAGTCGCCGCTGGGCTTCCTCTGCCTCAACAAGGGCTCCAACCGCCCGCATGACGAGGTGGTGAAGGAATGCGTGCAACTGGTGCGCGACCAGATCGGCCCTGTCGCCGACTTCAAGCGCGCCGTCGTGGTGGACCGCCTGCCCAAGACCCGATCCGGCAAGATCCTGCGCGGCACCATGGTCAAGATCGCCGACGGCCAGCCCTGGAAGATGCCCGCCACCATCGACGACCCGGCCATCCTGGATGAGATCACCCAGGCGTTGCAATCGCTCGGCCTCGCGCGCGGCTGACGCGAAACGCGCTGGACAGAGCCCCGGATCTGCGGCAATCTTTGCATTATGCAAAGAAATCCGTCGCATTTCGGGACGATTCTCGGATGACGCCACCGTCCGGCAAGCTGGAGGCCCTGTCCGGGCTGTATCAGGCGGTGGCGGCGGTGCGACCGTTCCTGACCACGTCAGACGAGCAGGCTGCGCTTCAGTTGATCGAAGAGACGATGGTGCGCCTCGCCGACTCGCCCCCCCCGCTTGCCTCGGGACTGAAACAGTTCGATGCCACGCGGCTGCACCACCTCTTGCAGATCACGGGACCCGAGCTTGCTGCCGAGTTGCTGGCGCGCCTGACCGAAGACCTGACCACCACCGAGGCCAAGCTGGCCAAGGGTGCGGGCGATCTTGACTGGAAGGCATTGCGCGAGGGTAGCCATGTGCTGATCTCCCTGTCCGGGTCGGTCGGTGCGATTTCGTTGCAGGAGATGGCAGAAAGCCTGAACGCCATAGCACATGCCCGGGACCACGGTGCGCTCGACCGGCTGATGCCGCCGCTTGCGGGCGAACTTGCCGTGCTGATCCGCCTGATTCGATCCACCAAGCCGCCCGAAGGGTCTGCCGCGTGAAACCCGTCACCTCCCTTTCCCGGCCATCCGTCCTTCTGGTCGAGGACACATTGTCCCTGCAAATGGTCTATCGCTCGATCCTGGCCACCGCCGGGCACCGGGTGGCCGTTGCGGGCACGGCCGATGACGGACTGCAACAGTTCCGGGTGCATCGGCCGATGGTCGTGCTGCTTGACCTGATCCTTCCCGACCGCGACGGGCTGGAATTGATGCGTGACATCCAGGCGATCCAGCCGGAAACCCGGGTGATCGCGATCACCGCCAACGGCTCGGTCAGCCGCGCGGTCGAGGCGATGCGCGCCGGCGCGCACGACTTCCTGGTCAAGCCCTTCGACGAGGGGCGCTTCCTGTCCGTCGTTCAGAATGCCCTGGCCGAGGCGAACCTGCGCGAAACCGGAAAGGCCGACCCACAGGTCGCCACGCGCAGCCGCGACCCGGCCGAAGTCGCGGAAAACTCGGGCTTCATCGGTTCGTCCGATGCGATGAAGCGCATCCACCTGACCATCGGCTCGGTCGCGCGATCGATGGCAACCGTGTTCATCACCGGCGAAAGCGGAACCGGCAAGGAACTTTGCGCCCTTGCCGTCCACGCCAATTCCAACCGCGCCAATGGCCCCTTCATCGCGCTCAACTGCGGCGCGATCCCGCAGGACCTGCTGGAATCCGAGGTGTTCGGCCACATGAAGGGCAGCTTCACAGGTGCCATCTCCGACAAGCAGGGCGCCGCCCAGGCGGCCGATGGCGGAACGCTCTTCCTGGACGAGATCTGCGAGATGGCGCCGGCCTTGCAGACCAAGCTCCTGCGCTTCCTGCAAACCTCGACCGTTCAGCCCGTGGGCGCGACGCGGCCGCGCAAGGTGAATGTCCGCATTGTCTGCGCCACCAACCGCGACCCGCTGGACGCCGTCCGTCGCGGTCATTTCCGCGAGGACCTCTATTACCGGCTCTACGTCGTGCCGATCCACATGCCGCCGCTGCGCGAACGCGGGCAGGACGTGATCGAGATCGCCGAGGCCGCGCTGGCCCGCTTCGCCCAGGAAGAGGGACGCACCTTTCACGGCCTCGCGCCCGAGACCCGCGCGCTCATGCAGTCGCTGCCGTGGCCCGGGAATGTCCGCCAGTTGCTGAACGTCATGCGCAACGTGGTGGTGCTGAACGAGGGCGGCTGGGTCACGCCCGACATGCTTCCGCCCGGCCTGGCAGAGGAAGGGCGCGACCCCGAACCGCTGCCGGTGCCGATGGCTGCTCCAGAGGCACTCAGCGCCGACAGCCTTCTCGGCCTGCCGCTCGCCGAGGCCGAACGCCGCCTGATCGAGGCGACGCTGGCGCTGCATGGTGGCTCGATTCCCAAGGCCGCGCGGGTGCTGGATGTCTCGCCCTCGACGCTTTACCGCAAGATCGAGGCCTGGAACGCGAAGGCCAGCTAGCGGCCGACGCCGACATAGGCCGTGAAGCCTGCCGCGCGCACCTCGACCGGGTCGTAGATGTTGCGCAGGTCGGCCATTTGCGGCGTGGCCATCTTGCGGGCCAGCTTCGCCAGGTCGAGACCGCGGAACTCGTTCCATTCGGTCAGAAGTACGACCAGATCGGCCTCGTTGGCGGCCTGATAGGGGTTGTCGATCCACTTGACCCCGGGCAGCAGCGCTTCGCCTTCGTGCCGGCCCTGCGGATCGCTGACCCGGACCTTCGCACCCCCGCCCACCAGCGCCGGGACGATGGTCAGCGAGGGCGCCTCGCGCATGTCGTCGGTGTTGGGCTTGAAGGTGACACCGAGGACGGCGATCGTCTTGTCGCGGACCGAGCCGCCGCAGAGATCGACGATCTTGTCGATCATCCGCCGCTTCACCTCCTCGTTGACCTTGATGACGGTCTCGACGATCTGCATCGGCACGGCATGATCCTGCCCGATCCGGGCCAGAGCCTTGGTGTCCTTGGGAAAACAGCTGCCGCCATAGCCGGGGCCGGCGTGCAGGAACTTGTCGCCGATGCGCCCGTCCATGCCGATGCCCTTGGCCACGGTCTTGACGTCGGCACCCACCCTCTCGCACAGGGCGGCGATCTCGTTGATGAAGGTGATCTTGGTGGCCAGGAAGGCGTTCGCCGCATACTTGATCAGCTCGGCGCTTTCGAGCCCGGTATACACCATCGGGAACTCGCGCAGGGACAGCGGCCGGTAGAGTTCGGCCATCACCTTGCGCGCCTTCGGGGTCTCGACGCCGACCACCACGCGGTCGGGATGCATGAAATCGTCGATCGCCGCGCCCTCGCGCAGGAATTCCGGGTTCGAGGCGACATCGAACTCCGCCGCCGGGTTGGCCGCGCGGATCGCCTCGGCCACCTTGCGATTGGTGCCGACCGGCACGGTGGACTTGGTGACCACCACCGCATATCCCGTCAGCGCCCGCCCGATCTCGGCGGCCGCTGCCATGACAAAGGTCAGGTCGGCATGGCCATCGCCGCGGCGCGTGGGCGTGCCCACGGCGATGAACACCGCTTCGGCGCCATCCACCGCGGCGGCGAGGTCGGTCGTGAAGCTCAACCGTCCGGCCCCCGCGTTCTTGGCGATCAGCGCCTCGAGCCCCGGCTCGAAGATCGGCACTTCGCCGCGGTTCAGCCGTTCGATCTTGCCCGCGTCGCGGTCGACGCAGATCACCTCGTGCCCGAAATCCGAAAAGCACGCGCCCGAGACCAGCCCGACATATCCCGTCCCGATCATCGCGATGCGCATGACAATACCCTTTCCAACATGGGCGCATGTCTATGCAGCACGCCCCGGGGTGTCAAATCCCCGGACCGGTGGCCTGCGGGCCGGCCCGCCGAGGCTCAGACCCGCTCGGGTCTGGGGAACCGGGCCTTGACCCGCGCCACCGCCGCCAGCCAGTCCTCGCGCGAAGCTTCGCCGCGCTGCCAGCGAAAGAACTGCGGGTCCGCCTCGATGCTCAGCGCCTCGCGCACCGCGTCGCTGCGCTGCTGCAAGGCTGCCTGATACTCCGCCTCGGCGGCCTCGGCCTCCGCTTCCGGCGTTGGCGCCTCGGGTGCCGCCGGGGCGCGCGCCACCCATTTTCCGCGAGCGGTCCGGCGATGCGCGGCCAGGAACTCGATCGTCAGACCCTCGATCGGTTCGCTGCCGGCGCGCGGGGTATCGCCGATCCAGCCGGGAGTGCCGTCTTCGGTGAACAGGACGTGCAGGGTCATGTCAGTGGTCGCTTTCGATGTAGAGGCTCATGGTGGCAAACCCGATTACGGACGAGGTGCCGCCAACGCTGATGTATCCGTTGGGCGCCAGAAGTTGCGTAG
>NZ_VMDU01000013.1 GCF_008271465.1 Tabrizicola flagellatus
TCCTCGCAGACCCACCTTGGCACATCGATGCCGTCGGGGGGCGGTCACATCATCAGAGCCGGTTCGGACCTAGTATGTTCTGCAGCAGTTTTCCTTTCCACGCATTGATTCCATTGGATAATTTGCGAATTGCAAATCCGTGTAGACCGGTTCGATTCCGGTACCCGCCTCCATTCCCCTTTCCGTGTGAACTACAGGTTGGCCGGCTGCGCGTGAACTTCCGCGCAAGATGTTGACGCAGGCACAAAAAGAGGTGAACCCTCCGCAGCCGCACGCTATACTGTGTGGCGACTTGGGAATGCCGCCGGGGCAACTGGCGGCGGCCAAGGATCGAAGCCAGGCAAGGCAAGCCTGTTGGGATCCGCGCGGCGCGAGAGCAGGAGGCACAGGTGGTCGGCAAATTCGTTCTCGGCATGATGTCTGGCGGCCTTCTGGTCGCCGGGGGCCTGGTGGTCGGGTCGGTCGTCGCCCCGCCGCAGAGACCGTCCAAGCCGCCAGCCGCGATGGACACTCCGATCACGTCGCCCGAGCCTGCTGCCGCGGATGCAGGTGCGCCATCCAACCCGGACAAGGCTGAAAGCGCCCTGCCGGACCCCATGCCAGAGGCCGGGGCGGAGGGCGGGGCCGTGCCGCCCGACACGGGCAGGCCGACCGTCGCCGTGACCGGGTCGGATGCACCGGGCACCGCGACCGAGACCGCTGACGCGCCGGCGCCCGCCCCGGTCCCGCCAGAAATCCCCCGGGCCGACAGCGGTCTTGCCGCGCCCGAGCCGCCCGGCGCCGATGCCGCGGCGCTCGCCGACCCTGCCGGTCCTGCCGCGACCGAGGTCACGGCACCGCAAACCGCCGTGCCCCCGGACCGTCCCGCCGAAACACTGGCCGATGCGGCGGCGACGCCCGACCTAGCCCCGCCCGAACCGCCAGCCGCACCGCCAGCCGCGCCGGAGGCCGACGCAACGCTGCTGGCCGACGCCGCCCCCGATGCGGCCGCCGAACCCGGTTCTGCCACACCGGCAGAGACCGCGACGGCGGATTCGGCCAGCGCGGAACCCACGCCTCCCGCGGTCGCGCCGGAGGCCGCAAACGGGTCGGACCCTGCCCCCGCCGCACTGGCCGAAACGGAGCCCGCACCGGAATCGCCGGCCGCACCCGTGGAGGAAAACGCGCCCGAACCGTCGCCCGAGGCCACCCTGCCGCCCGAAGCGCCCCCCGAGGCGGACATGGCCGAGGCGGGGACAGGCGCGCCTTCCGGACTGGATGCCGTGCCCGAGGCGGCGGTCGAGGATCCGGTGCCCCGACTTCCGGGCGTCCAGCCCGATGCGATGCCCGGCACGCCCGAAACGCCGGATGCCGCGACCGGGGAGGGCAACGGCTCGACCTTCGTGCCGGCCCCCCGGCTGGTGCGCCGGGGTGAAGGCGTGATCATCGGGCGCGCCGCCGAGAAGGCCGGACCCGAGGCGGCCGCCGACCCCGCCACCGACCCGGCAGCGGCCGCGGCGCCCGTGCCCGAGGATCCGCGTCCGATCGCCCGCTTTGCCGCGACCTTCGAGAACCCTGCCGCCAAGCCGCCCCTGGCCATCGTCCTGATCGACGACGGCGCCGCCGATCTTGACCGTGCGGGCCTGGCCGCCCTGCCCTTCCCGGTCAGTTTCGCGCTGGATCCGCTGGACCCCGCCACGCCAGAGCGCGCGGCAATCTACCGGGCCGCCGGCCGCGAGGTGGTGATGCTGGTCACCGGCATCGCCCCCGGCGCGCAGGCCTCGGATGTCGAGGTGGCGTTCCAGAGCATGCAACAGGGCCTGCCCGAAGCCGTGGCGGTGATGGACCTGGCCGAACCGACCTTCCAGAGCAACCGGGGACTGGCGGGCGCCGTGGTGCCGATCCTGAAGGCGGGGGGGCGCGGCCTCCTGACCCGCGACGGGGGGCTGAACGCCGCCGACCAGCTGGCGCGGCGCGAGGATGTCGAGGCGGCGGTGGTGTTCCGCGATCTCGACACCGCCGGGACCGACCGCGCCGCCCTGCGCCGGCTGATGGACCGGGCGGTGTTCAAGGCCGGTCAGGATGGCCGGGTGGCGGTGGTGGGCACGGCCTCGCCCGAACTGGCGGCCGCACTTCTGGAATGGACGGTCGAGGGGCGCGGCGCGATGGTGGCGCTGGCGCCGGTGACGGCGGTCCTGAAGGTGGACTGAGGCCCCGCAGGGCAAGGCTCGTCGATGACTGCGTCACGCCTCGCGGGTCCGCCCCGACGAGGAGACGCAGTCGAACGAGGAGGCGGCGCTAGGCGTTCCCCCGGCCCGCGAAGCGGCCCGCATCCTCGGCCGCGCGGCGCAGCGCGTTGGATTTGTTGACGGTTTCCTGGTATTCGGCCTCGGGGTCGCTGTCGAAGACCACGCCGCCGCCGGCCTGGATATAAAGCGTCTCGTCCTTCACCACCGCCGTGCGCAGCGCGATGCAGAAGTCCATCTCGCCGTTGGCGGCGAAATAGCCGACCCCGCCGCCGTAGATGCCGCGCTTTTCGGGTTCGAGCTCGTCGATGATCTCCATCGCGCGCACCTTGGGCGCGCCCGAGACCGTGCCCGCCGGCAGCCCGGCCAGCAGCGCCGAGAGCGCGTCCTCGCCCTCCGCGATCTCGCCCACGACGTTCGAGACGATGTGCATGACATGGCTGTAGCGTTCGATGACGAAGGTCTCGGTCGGCCGCACCGTGCCAACCTTCGCCACCCGGCCCACGTCGTTGCGGCCGAGGTCGAGGAGCATCAGATGTTCGGCGCGTTCCTTCGGATCGGCCAGCAGGTCGGCCTCGAGCGCGCGGTCCTCTTCCGGGGTCGCCCCCCGCTTGCGGGTGCCGGCGATCGGCCGGATCGTCACCTCGCCGTCGCGCAGCCGCACCAGGATCTCGGGCGAGGCGCCGATCACCTGGAAGCCGCCGAAGTTGAAGAAGAACATGAAGGGCGACGGGTTGGTCCGCCTGAGCGAGCGGTAGAGCGCGAAGGGCGGCAGGGTGAAGCGCTGCGACCAGCGTTGCGAGGGCACGACCTGGAAGATGTCGCCCGCGCGGATGTACTCCTTGGCCTTCTCGACCGCGGCCTTGTAGCCCTCGTGCGTGAAGTTCGACACGGCCGGGCCGACCGGCGCGCTGTCGCCGAGGTCGCGCGCGGCCGAAGGCGCGCGGTCAAGGTCGCGCAGCGCGTCCATCACCCGCTCCGCCGCCTGGGCATAGGCCGCCCGCGCCGAGAGGCCGGAGGCGACCCAGGCCGGGGCGACCACCGTCACCTCGCCCTTGACCCCGTCCAGCACCGCCACGACCGAGGGCCGGATCAGTTCGGCATCCGGCAGGCCGAGCGGGTCGGGGTTGACCTGGGGCAGATGTTCGACCAGCCGGATCATGTCGTAGCCGAGATAGCCGAAGAGCCCGGCCGAGACGGCGGGCAGGCCCTCGGGCATGTCGATCCGGCATTCGGCCAGGAGGTCGCGGAGCGTCTGCAACGGATGTCCCGGCAGGTCGGTGAAGGCCTGACGGTCGAAACGCGCCTCGCGGTTGATCGAGGCCTGGCTGCCGCGGCAGCGCCAGACGAGGTCGGGCTTCATGCCGACGATGGAATAGCGCCCCCGCACCTCGCCGCCGGTTACCGATTCCAGCATGAAGGTATCGGCGCGGGCATCGCCCAGCTTCAGCATCAGGCTGACCGGAGTGTCGAGGTCGGCCGCGAGCCGCGCCCAGACGATCTGGTTCCGGCCGGCGTTCCAGCCCGCTTCGAATTCGGCAAAACCGGGCGACAGCTGCATCAGGGCAGGCTCACATGCACGGCGTTGATCGCGGCCTGGTCCAGAGTGATCCCGGCCTCGGCGGTCAGCGCATTGGTGAAGGCGGCGAAGGCGTCGCCGGCGATGGCGCGCTGCGCCTGGGCGGCCAGCGAGGCCTGCATCGCCTCGGCCTCCTCGCCCTCGGTCGCGGCGGGCAGGATGCGGTCCAGCCGGACCACGGCCACGAAACCGTCAGCCTCGATCACCCGGACATCGCCCTCCTTCATGCGGAACACATCGCCCACCAGACTGTCCGGCGCATCGGGGACAAAGCCGTTGCGGTCGATCTCTGGCGTCACGTCCACGATGCCGAAGCTGCCGATCGAGGCGCCACCCTCCAGCGCCGCCTTGATCTCGGTCGCCCGCGCGGCCAGCGCCTTGGCGAGGGCATCCTTGCGCCAGTCCTCGGCCACCTTCTCCTGCGCCTCGTCAAACGGGATCGGCGCGGCCGGCACGATCTCGTCCAGACGCAGGGCGACGAGGCCGCCATCTTCCAGCAGGATGGCCTCGGGGAAGTCGTCCGCCTTCACCGCCTCGGCCGCCTGCCGGAAGGCCGGATAGCCCTCGATCAGCGTATCGCCCGGCCGGCCCGGCACATAGTCGAGCGTCGCCAGCGTCAGCCCGGCCTCTTTCGCCAGATCCTCGAGCGTCGCGCCCCCCGCAAGCAGGTCGTCGATCTCTTCCACGCGATCCGCGATCAGGCGACGGGCGGCATCGGTCTGGAACTCGGCCGCCAGCGTCTCGCGCGCGGCCTCGAAGGTGGTTTCCTGGGCGGCAAGAACGGTTGCGACCCGGAACAGGGCCGGGCCGAGGCTGGAGTCGAGCGGCCCGACCACCTCGCCCTCGGCGGCGGCAAAGACCGCCGGACCGGCGGCATCCAGGTCCTCCTGCTCGACATCGCCGAGGTCAACCGCCTCCAGCGTCAGCCCCCGTTCGGCCACCAGGTCCTCGAAGGACGTCCCCGCGTCCAGCCTGGCCCTGGCGGCCTCGGCCGCGGCCTGGTCGGGATAGACCAGCCGCTCGACGATGCGGCGTTCCGGGATCACGAATTCGTCGATCCGGTCCTGGTAGAGCTTCTTCAGCATCGCGTCATCGACCGGCTGATCCTTGGCGATGGCCTCGGGCAGAAGAGCGGCATAGGTGATGCGCTTGGCCTCTGCCTTGGTGAAGCGGTCGAGATGCGCCTCGTAATGCGCCTTCAGCTCGGCCTCGGTCGGATCCGCCAGGGGGGCGGGCAGGTCCGCCTCGGCCAGCCGCAGCATGGAAAACCCGCGCCGTTCCCCGGCCCAGGCATAGAGCGTATCGGTCAGCGCCTTCGGCGCGACGAAGCCACCGCTGACCGCGCCCTGCAACAGGCTGCGCGAGACGTCGCGGCGCAGGTTGGTCTCGAACTGGGCCTCGGTCAGGTTCTCGCGGTTCAGGGTATAGCGGTAGGCCTCGCGGTCGAAGCTGCCGGTGGCGCCCTTGAACGCATCCATGCGCATCAGTTCCGAGGCCACCACCTCGTCACCGACCGACAGGCCGACCCGTTCGGCCTCGTTGTCCAGCGCGGCGCGGGCGATCAGGCCCTGCACCACCTGCTTGTCGATGCCGAAGGCCAGCGCCTCCTGCACCGAGATCCGCTGGCCGATCTGCTGCGAGAAGGCGTTGACCTGGGTCTGCAGCGCGCGGGCGTAGTCGTCCGTGGTGATGTCGATCCGGCCGACGCTGCCGACCTTGGTCACCCCGCCGGAAAAGCTGGTGACGCCAAAGCCGCCGAGGCCGAGGATCAGCATCCCCATCAGGATCCAGACTGCAACCTCCTGCGCCTTGCCGCGCGGGCGCTTGCCTTCTTCGGTCTGGGTCCTGGCCATGGGTCCGCCTTCGTCTGTTTCGTCCGAGGTGAATAGTTGGAAGCCCCCCGGGGGGCAAGGTCAAGATCGCCCGGGCGCGCGCCCAGTCACGGGCCTGTCAGCGCCGGAAGGCCGCCAGCCGCCGGATCACCTCGCCGATGCCGGCCACATCCACGTTGGCAAAGGCGATGCGGATCTGGCGCCGGCCTGCCTCGGCCCCTTCGGGCTGGAACATGGTGCCGGGCAGCATCAGCAGCGAGGCCTCGGTCACCAGCCGCTTGCAGAGCGCGTCCGAGGCGAGGTCGAAGGGATGTTCGACATAGGCGAAATAGGCGCCGCAGCCGAGCAGTTTCCAGCCCGGCAGCGCGGCGAAGCCCGCAACCATCGCGGCGCGGCGGGCGAGGATCTCGTCCCGTTCCCCCGCCACCCATTGCGCCAGGTTCCGCATGCCCCAAAGCGCGCCGATCTGGCCCAGCTGGCTGGGGCAGATGGCCACGGTGTCGAGGAACTTTTCCGCCTCGGCCAGCCGCGCGGCGCTGGCGACGATGGCCCCGACGCGGTGGCCGGTCAGCCGGTAGGCCTTGGAGAAGCTGTAAAGCTGGATCAGCGTGTCCGACCAGTCGGGATCGGCGAAGAGGTCGTGCGGCGCGCCCGTCCGGCTGTCGAAGTCGCGGTAGGTCTCGTCCACGATGAGCGCGAGGCCCCGGGACCGGCAGAGGTCGCGGAAGGCGGAAAGCGTTGCGGCCGGGTATTCCACCCCGCCGGGGTTGTTCGGGCTGACCAGCACGATCGCCCGCGTCCGGTCGGTGACAAGCGCCGCGGCGGCCTCGGCCGAGGGGATCAGCGTCGGCCCGGTGTCGAGCGGCACGGTCCGCACCGCCGCCATGTCGAGCCACATCTTGTGATTGAAATACCAGGGCGTGGGCAGGATCACCTCGTCCCCCGGACCGGCGAGCGTGGCCAGGACCGTGCAGAAGGCCTGGTTGCAGCCCTGGGTGATGGCGACCTGGGCGGGCGAGACGCTGCCGCCGTAGGCTGCGGACCAGTGCCGGGCGATCTCTTCCCGCAGCGCCGGCAGGCCGAGGACCGGGCCGTAGAGATGGGCCTGCGGATCGTTCAGCGCGGCCTCGGCCAGCGCCTGTCGCAGGGCGAGCGGGGGGCTTTCCACCGGCGCGGCCTGGCTGACGTTGATCAGCGGGCGGTCGGCGGGATAGCTCACGCCCTCGATCCAGCGCCGGGCCTCCATCACCGGGGGCGGTTCGGTCGCGGCGAAGGCGGGGTTCAGCGGCAGGGTCATCGCAGAGGCTCCTTCAGGCGGCAGGCTGGGCGCGCCCGCGCAGCGCCCGCCCTTCCTGCCAGACGAGGCCGATCATCACCAGATCGAAGATGGCCAGCATCAGGAGAAAGGGCGAGCCGGCATGGACGAATTCGCAAAGCTGGTAGGCGACGTAACCCGCGAGCACGACCATGGCGGCGGGATAGGCCCAGACCACCTTGCGCCACAAAACGAGCTTCACCCCGCCATGGGCCAGAAGGTAGAGCGCGTAGAAGTGCTGCGTCGGCACCGGGAAGGACTGCATCGCCCGCAGGGTCCAGCTGGCCAGCGTGTCGGTCGGGTGTTCGGCGATCTGGAAATGCGTGATCCAGTAGTCGAAACGGGCCACCAGCGGATTGGGGGTGAGCAGCAGGCCAAGTCCCGCCAGCGCCTCGGCACTGGTCAGGAGGCCCTTGGTCGCAAGGCGCGCCTCGAACGGCCAGTGCAAAAGCCGCTCGCGGCCTGAACGCAGCATCGGGGCCTCAGTCCGACCCGCGCATCGGCTGGACGTATTGCAGCGCCATGTCCCAGGGGAAGAAGATCCAGGTGTCCTGGCTGACGCTGGTGATGTAGGTGTCGGCCTGCTTCTCGCCCTCGGGCTTGGCATAGACACAGGCGAAATGCGCCTTGGGGTAAAGCCGGCGGATCAGTTCCAGCGTCTTGCCGGAATCCACGAGGTCATCGACGATCAGCACGCCCGCGCCGTCCGTCCCCATGACATCGGGGTTCGGCGCCTTGATGACCTGGGCCTCGCGCCGCTGGTCCTGCTTGCCGCCGCCCGAGTGGTAGGACTTCACGCTGATCGTATCCACCACCCGGATGTCCAGCTCGCGGCTGACGATCATCGCCGGCACCAGCCCGCCGCGCGTGATCCCCACCACCGCCTTCCAGGTCCCCCCCTCGCCCGGACCCTTGCCGTCCAGCCGCCAGGCCAGCGCGCGGGCGTCGCGGTGGATCTGGTCCCAGCTGACGTGAAATCCCTTTTCATGCGGCAGGCGGTCGGCGGACATGGGTTCCTCCTTCAGTTGGCGGCAGTCGTGATGCCGCGCCGGGCGGGACGATGGGTGAGCGAGGCGGAGAGCCGCGCGGCAGGCATCACTGACCGCCGTCCTTGCGGCCCGACAAGAGGTCGATGTCCGGCGCCTCGATCGCCTTCATGCCGATGGCATGGTAGCCCGCATCGACATGCAGGTTCTCGCCCGTAGTGCCGGACCCGAGGTCCGACAGGAGGTAGAGCGCGGCCTTTCCGACCTCTTCCTGCGTCACGTTGCGCCGCAGGGGCGAATTGAGCTCGTTCCATTTCATGATGTAACGGAAATCGCCAATCCCGCTGGCGGCCAGCGTCTTGATCGGCCCGGCGCTGATCGCGTTCACCCGGATGCCGTCCTTGCCCAGGTCCTCGGCCAGATACTTGACCGAGGCCTCGAGCCCCGCCTTGGCCACGCCCATCACGTTGTAATGCGGCATGACCTTCTCGGCCCCGTAGTAGGTGAGCGTCAGCAGGCTGCCGCCCTGCCCCATCATCGCCGCAGCGCGCTGGCAGACGGCGGTGAAGCTGTAGACCGAGATGTCCATCGCCAGGGCAAAACCCGCACGGCTGGTGTCCACATAGCGGCCGCGCAGCTCGTTCTTGTCGGCGAAGCCGATGGCGTGGACAAGGAAGTCCAGCTGCCCCCATTCCGCCTTCAGCGCGGAGAACAGCGCGTCGATGCTTTCGTCGCTGGCCACGTCGCATTCGAAGAGGAGCGGTTTGCCCAACGTCTCGGCCAGGGGTTCCACCCGCTTCTTCAGCGCCTCGCCCTGGTAGCTGAACGCAAGTTCCGCCCCCTGGGCCGCCACGGCCTGCGCGATGCCCCAGGCAATCGACTTGTCATTGGCCAGACCCATGATCAGCCCGCGCTTGCCCTGCATCAGTCCCGTTGACATTCCCGCCCCCTCGCCCACTTTTCGGTGACATTCACGTGTAGGCGAAGCGGGTCCGTCCTTCAAGGCAGGTCCGCACGCCAGGGAAAGGAGCTTCCATGGACCGGTCCGGCATCTTCGAAGGCGACGATCCCTTCGCCATCGCGCGCGCCTGGCTGACCGAGGCCGAGGCGCAGGAGCCGAACGACTCCAACGCCATCGCGCTGGCCACGGTCGATCCGCAGGGCATGCCCAATGTCCGCATGGTGCTGCTGAAGGAGATCGAGGACGACGCATTCGTCTTCTACACCAACTACGGCTCGGCCAAGGGCCGGGAGATCGCGGCCTCGGGCAAGGCGGCCTTCGTGCTGCACTGGAAATCGCTGCGCCGCCAGATCCGCGTCCGCGGCACCGTCACCCGCGAGGATGGCCCGAAGGCGGACGCCTATTTCGCCAGCCGCAGCCTGAAATCCCGTCTCGGGGCCTGGGCCAGCCGGCAATCCGAACCTCTCGGCTCGCGCGAGGCGCTCATGGCCGAGGCGGCGCGCGTGGCCGTCACCAAGGGCCCCAATCCCCCCCGCCCGCCCTTCTGGGGCGGATTCCGCATCACGCCGGTCGAGATCGAATTCTGGGCCGACGGCGCATTCCGGTTGCACGACCGCTTCCGCTGGCGCAGGATTGACGACGGGTCAGCCTGGGACATCACCCGTCTGAACCCATAGACCTGTTGATCGTAGCGCAAAAATAGTTGCCCATCTGCCGAATTGCCCTTGATCCCGGCCAGAGATTTCCGCCATCAGTGCGACCTAGGGCTCATTCTGGGGAGAAGGCTCTGTCAATGACGGAAGAAGACGAGACCGTGCAGACGGTGCATGGTCGTGTGAAGTGGTTTGATCCATCCAAGGGTTTCGGGTTCATCGTATCGGACCAGACGGATGCGGACATCCTGCTGCACGCAAACGTATTGAGGAATTATGGTCAGGGCTCCGTCGCCGACGGCGCCGGAATCGAGGTGCGCATCCAGCGCACGCACCGCGGCGTACAGGCGATCGAAGTCACCCGGATCGACCCGCCCGAGGGTGCCGTGCTGCCCTTCGGCGAGGATGCCGCGCAGATGGTCAGCGCCGATATCCTGGCCTTGCCGCTAGAACCGGCCCGGGTGAAGTGGTTCGACAAGGGCAAGGGCTTCGGCTTTGCCAATGTGTTCGGCCGCCCCGAGGACATCTTCATCCATGCAGAGGTGCTGCGCGTTTCGGGTTTTGCCGATCTCGGTGCCGGCGAGGCGGTCGCCTTGCGGGTAATCGAGGGGCGGCGCGGCCGGATGGCGGTCCAGGTGGTTTCCTGGGAAGCCGCAAGCCGGGCCAGGCCATGAGGCCAGGGCGGCTGGCGCTGGTCCTTGCGGCCCTGCCCGGCGCGGCCTGGGCCGAGGCGGCCTGCGCGCCCGACCGGCTGGACATCCGCTGGCAGGGCGGCCGCGAGAGTTTCGCCGTCGAACTGGCCGACGACCCGGCCGAGCGTGCCCGGGGCCTGATGTTCCGCGAAAGCCTGCCCGCCGCGCAGGGCATGCTTTTCGTCTATGACACACCCGGAAGGCCCTCCTTCTGGATGAAGAACACGCTGATCCCGCTGGACATGATCTTCGCCGATCCGACCGGGACCGTGACCCGCGTGCATGCCAATGCCGTTCCCGGCGACCTTACCCCGATCGACGGCGGCCCCGGGGTGATGTTCGTGCTGGAAATCAACGCGGGCCTCGCCGCCAGGCTCGGCATCGCCCCCGGCGCGGTCCTGCGCCATCCCTCGATCCCGGCCGCCTCGGCCGCCTGGCCCTGCGACGGCTGAGCCTTTTCTTTCCCGGTCGATGCAGTTAAGGGTGACGCTGTCGGGGCGTAGCGCAGTCTGGTAGCGCGACGGTTTTGGGTACCGTAGGTCGCGAGTTCGAATCCCGCCGCCCCGACCATCCGGCCCCCGACCCTGCACTTGCCCTTTTCCCAAATACTCCCGCCGGAGGCCCCGGCCCGTCCGGCCGGGCGCGCCGGCTCCGGTCAGGCCCGGTGCAGCCTTGCCGTGCGGCGATGCAAGGCGCATATCCCTCGGGAAAGGGGACCCCGATGTCCATTGCCTTCGACCACTCTTATGCCCGCGATCTGCCCGGCACCTACCTGCGCGTGGCGCCTGATCCCGCGCCCGCTCCACGGCTTCTGGCCCTGAACACTCCGCTCGCTGCCGAACTTGGTCTGGACATCACCGAAGCCGAGGCCACGGCCTGGTTCTCGGGCGCGGCGCTTCCGCCCGGGGCCGATCCCATCGCCCAGGCCTATGCCGGCCACCAGTTCGGCGGCTTCTCGCCGCAGCTCGGCGATGGTCGCGCGCATCTCCTGGGCGAGGTGATCGCACCCGGTGGCCGACGCTTCGACATCCAGCTCAAGGGCTCGGGCCGCACGCCCTTCTCGCGCGGCGGCGACGGCAAGGCGGCGGTCGGCCCGATGCTGCGCGAATTCCTCATCTCGGAGTTCATGGCCGCCATGGGCGTGCCCACCACCCGAGCGCTGGCCGTCGTGGCCACCGGAGAGGAGATCTGGCGCGAGACGAAACTGCCCGGCGCGGTGCTGGCGCGGGTCGCGGCCAGCCACCTGCGCGTGGGCACCTTCCAGTTCTTCGCCGCGCGCGGAGAGACGGCCAAGGTCCGGGCGCTGGCCGACCATGCCATCGCCCGCCACTACCCGGATCTTGCCGGGGCCGAGACCCCCTATCTCGCGCTGTTCGACGCCGTGGCGGCCCGCCAGGCCCGGCTGATCGCCGAATGGATGGGCCTCGGCTTCATCCATGGCGTGATGAATACCGACAACATGGCGATCAGCGGCGAGACGATCGACTACGGGCCCTGCGCCTTCATGGAGGCCTATGCGCCGGGCACCGTCTTTTCCTCGATCGACCACCAGGGCCGCTACGCCTATGCCAACCAGCCGCTGATCCTGGGCTGGAACCTGGCGCGGCTGGCCGAGACGCTGCTTCCGCTCTTCGATCCCGTGCCGGACCGGGCAGTCGAGATCGCCAACGACCGCCTTGCGGGCATCGCCGACCGCTACCGGGCCGAATGGGTCGGGGTCATGCGGCGCAAGCTGGGACTTGTCGGCGAGGAGCCGGGCGATGCGGCACTGGCAGACGACCTGATGGCCGCGATGGAGGGCGCCGACTGGACCCTGACCTTCCGGCGCCTCGCCGACGAGGCTGCGCTCCGCCTCCTCGTTCCGGACTTCTCGCGGATGGAAGCCTGGCTGCCCCGCTGGCGCGCCCGGGCCGGAGACGGGGCGGAAGGCCGGATTGCCCGGGCGAATCCGGCCGTGATCCCGAGGAACCACAGGGTCGAGGACGCCCTTTCCGCCGCCACCGCGGGTGACCTGGCCCCGTTCCACGCCCTTCTCGCCGCGATCCGGCAGCCCTTCGTCGAGGCCGAACCCTTCATCCTGCCCGCCCCGACCGGCTTTGGCCCCTACGTCACCTTCTGCGGCACCTGACAGTGGGCTCCTCGTTCGACTTCGTCGCCTCGTCGCGAGCGAGGAGTGACGAAGTCGACGACGAGCGCGCCCCGCAGATTGACGCCCCCGCCCTTCCCCGCCACCATGTCGTCATGGCCGACCGCTCCGACATCCACGACCGCCTCGCCGCCTCGCTCCGCACGGCGCGCAAGGCGCGCGGGCTGTCGCTCGACGCCATCGCAAAACTCTCCGGCGTCTCCCGCTCGATGGTCAGCCAGATCGAACGCGGCGAATCCTCGCCCACGGTCGCGACGCTCTGGGCGCTGACCCAGGCCCTGCAGCTGGACTTCGCAGGCCTCCTCGAGGGCCGCCCCGCCCCCGGCATCGAGGTCATCCGCGCCGGGTCCGCCCCGGTGATCCAGCGGGGCGGCGTCACCATCCGCATCCTCTCGGCCCCCGAAAGCGTCGGCCAGCACGAGGTCTACGAGCTCGCCTTCGCCGCCGACGCCCGGCTCACCTCCGACCCCCATTCCCCCGGCTGCCGCGAGCACCTGACCGTCCTCGAAGGACACCTGACCGTGACCTCGGGCGAAGCCAGCGACAGCCTCACCCCCGGCGATGTCGCCCGCTACCCCGCCGACCGCCCGCACCAGATCGCGGCCAAGGGTGCCGCACGCGCCATCCTGATCGTCCAGGACAGTTGACCGGCCCCGGGGGTTTCACACCCCCGGACCCCCGTGGAGTATTTGGGAAAGAGCAAATCGATCTCCGCTATGAAGGATTCTTTTCCGTCAAGTTGACACATGACGCAGCTCGATGCACATTCCGCCAAATCGGAAAGGTTTCTGCCATGACGGAAACGGCCTTCCTGAGCCACATCGCCGCCATTCTCGCCCAGATCGAGGCGGAGGGGCTGATGAAGCGTGAGCGGCTCATCACCGGGGCGCAGGGGGCGCACGTCCGGATGGCGGGGCGCGAGATGCTGAACCTCTGCGCGAACAACTACCTCGGTCTGGCGGACGACCCCCGCCTGATCGCCGCCGCCAAGGCCGCGATGGACGACCACGGCTTCGGCATGGCCTCGGTCCGCTTCATCTGCGGCACGCAGGACCTGCACCGGCGGCTGGAGAGCCGCCTTGCGCGGTATCTCGGCCACGACGACTCCATCCTCTTCGCCGCCTGCTTCGACGCCAACGGCGGACTGTTCGAGCCGCTTCTCGGCCCCGAGGACGCGGTCATCTCGGACGCGCTGAACCACGCCTCGATCATCGACGGCATCCGGCTCTGCAAGGCGAGGCGCTACCGCTATGCCAACTCCGACATGGCCGATCTCGAGGCGCAACTGAAGGCCGCGAAGGCCGACGGCGCCCGCTTCGTCCTGATTGCCACCGACGGCGTCTTCTCGATGGACGGCTACTACGCCAGACTCCCCGAAATCCGCGCATTGGCAGACGCTTACGGAGCGCTGGTCATGGTCGACGATTGCCACGCCACCGGCTTCACCGGCCCGAAGGGCGCCGGCACCCCTGCCCGCGCCGGCGTCCGGGTCGAGATCCTGACCGGCACCCTCGGCAAGGCGCTTGGCGGGGCCCTCGGCGGCTATGTCGCCGGCCCACAGCCCGTGATCGACCTTCTCCGCCAGCGCGCGCGGCCCTATCTGTTCTCGAACGCCCTGCCCCCCGCCGTGGTCGGCGCGGCGCTTGCCGCGCTCGACATCGTGGAGCAGGCGGACGACCTGCGCGCGCGCCTTGCCGACAACGCCCGCTACTGGCGCGCGGGCCTCACCGCCGCGGGCTTCACCCTCCTGCCCGGCGACCACCCGATCATCCCGGTCATGCTGGGCGACGCAAGGCTCGCGCAAGCAATGGCCGCCGATCTCAACACCCGCGGCGTCCACGTCGCGCCCTTCTTCTTCCCCGTCGTCCCGAAAGGCGCCGCCCGCATCCGCACCCAGATGAACGCGGCGCTCACCCGCGCGGACCTCGACTTCGCGCTGGACGCCTTCACCGCCGCCGGCAAAGCCACGGGAGTCCTGAAATGACGAATGAAATGAAGGCTCTGGTCAAGGCCCGCCCCGAGCCCGGACTCTGGATGGAAACCCGTCCCGTCCCCGACATCGGCCCCGACGACGTGCTCATCAAGATCCACAAGACCGGGATCTGCGGCACCGACATCCATATCTGGAACTGGGACGACTGGGCGCAAAGGACTGTCCCGGTGCCGCTGGTGACGGGCCACGAATTCGCGGGGATCATCGTCGAGAAGGGCCGCAACGTCGAAGGGCTGGAGATCGGGCAGCGCTGCTCGGGCGAAGGCCACCTGATCGGCAAGACCTCGCGGCAAAGCCGGTCTGGGCGCTTTCACCTCGACCCCGAGACCCGCGGCATCGGGGTGAACGAACCCGGCGCCTTCGCCCAGTATCTGCGACTGCCCGCCTTCAACGTCGTACCCCTCCCCGACACGATCGACGACGAGATCGGCGCGATCCTCGATCCCCTGGGCAATGCCGTCCACACCGCGCTGAGCTTCGACCTGATCGGCGAGGATGTCCTCATCACCGGCGCCGGCCCCATCGGCATCATGGCCGCCGCCGTCGCCCGCCATGTGGGCGCCCGCCACGTCGTCATCACCGACATCAACCAGGCACGGCTCGACCTGGCCGGGCAGGTGGCCGACGTGATCCCGGTGAACGTCGCCACCACCGATCTGAAGTCGGTCTACGCGGGCCTGCACATGACGCAGGGCTTCGACGTCGGGATGGAGATGTCGGGCAGCCAGGCCGCGCTCGACCAGATGGTCGAACACATGGTGATGGGCGGGCGCATCGCCATGCTCGGCATCCCGCCCGGCAAGTCGCCAGTGGACTGGAGCCGCATCGTCTTCAAGGCCATCACCATCAAGGGCGTCTACGGCCGCGAGATCTTCGAGACCTGGTACAAGATGATCGCCATGCTGGAAAACGGGCTCGACATCCGCCGCGTCATCACCCACCGCTTCAAGGTGGCCGAGTTCCAGGACGGTTTCGCCGCGATGCGGTCGGGGCTGTCGGGCAAGGTGGTGCTGGACTGGACCTGACCGCGCCCGGCCACGCCCGTTTCATCCGTCCGCAAGCCTCCCCGCCAAAGGCAAACCCCGAGCCCGTCGCACGGCCGGTGCCCGCACGGAGGCGAGAAGGCTGCCTTGCGCCTGCCGAGGCGCCCGACCCGATGAAGCTGCGGCCCGTGCGCTCGTCCTGACATCGTCGCCGCGGAAATGCCCCGAAAAGGCCCGAAGCGGTTAATCCTTCGCTAACCATCTGGCGGCGACGCTTGGGGGGATGGGACAGGAGGAGCGGATCATGGACGGATCACACCAGACCGGCCTTGCCGAAGCGTCCGGCAGGTTTGTCGGGGCCACCGAACCGCCCCGGGCGCCGAACCTGGCTCCGGTGCCGGACCCGGACCCGGTCCTGGACCCGATCCTGGCCCCGGTCCTGGCCAAGGGCCGCCGCTTTCGCGTGCGCAGGCTCAGTCTGGCCCCGGGCGAAGCGACCGCGCTGCAATCCCACCTGCACCGGTCAGAGCATTGGGTGGTGGTCGAAGGCACGGCCGAGATCACGCTGGGCGTCCGCGCGCGGCTGGTGCAGGAAGGCGAAGCGGTGCACATCCCGCTTGGCCAGCCGCACCGGCTGGAAAACCCCGGCCGCCTTCCGGTCACGCTGATCGCCGTGGAAACCGGCGGCTATCTCGGAGAGGACGACGTGCTGCACCACAACTGAGCCCTCCTCGCTTCCTCCGGTCGCTCGTCGGAGGCCGCACGCGAGGAGCGACCGAAGGAAGCGACGAGCGCCGGGATGGCAAGGGCCGCCTGAACACGGCGCGCAAGCCATTGATTTCCCGCGCGCCACCCAAGCGTCAAGTGCCGGCGCACCGGCCGAAACCCCGGTTTACACGGCCCGCCGCATCGGCGATAACCGGCCGGTAGCCGCCTGGGTCCGACCGATGCTCCTCCTGATCGACAACTACGACAGCTTTACCTACAACCTCGTCCATTACCTGGGCGAGCTTGGCGCGGATGTCGTCGTGAAGCGCAACGACGCGCTGGATGTCCAGGACGTGATCGCGATGCGCCCCGAGGTCATCGTCCTCTCCCCAGGTCCCTGCGATCCCGCCCAGGCCGGCATCTGCCTGCCGCTGACCCGCGCCGCCGCTACGGCGGGCATCCCCCTTCTCGGCGTCTGCCTCGGCCACCAGACGATCGGCGAGGCCTTCGGCGGCAAGGTCGTCCGCTGCCATGAGATCGTCCACGGCAAGATGGGCACCATGCATCATTCCGGGAAAGGCGTGTTCCGTGGCCTGCCCTCGCCCTTCCAGGCGACGCGCTATCATTCGCTGGTGGTGGACCGCGCCACGCTCCCCGCCGAGCTTGAGGTCACCGCCTGGCTGGAAGACGGGACGATCATGGGCCTGCGCCATCGCCAGCACCTGATCGAGGGCGTCCAGTTCCACCCCGAATCCATCGCCTCGGAACACGGCCACCAGCTTCTGCGCAACTTCCTCGACGAAGCCAAGGCACGGGTCCCGGCATGAGCGACACCCTGAAGCCGCTGATCGGCATTGCCGCCAACCGTCCCCTGACACGGGCCGAGGCCGAAGCCGCCTTCAACGCGCTGTTCGAAGGCGAAGGCACCCCGGCGCAGATGGGCGGCTTCCTGATGGCGCTCCGCACAAGGGGCGAGACGGTGGACGAATACGCCGCCGCCGCCTCGGTCATGCGGTCGAAATGCAATGCCGTGAAGGCCCCGGCGGGGGCCATGGACATCGTCGGCACCGGGGGCGACGGCAAGGGGACGCTGAACATCTCGACCGCCACCGCCTTCGTCGTGGCCGGCGCGGGCGTCACCGTGGCCAAGCACGGCAACCGCAACCTGTCGTCCAAGTCCGGCGCCGCGGATGCGCTGACCGAGCTTGGCCTCAACGTGACGGTCGGCCCCGACGTGGTCGAGAAATGCCTCAGCGAGGCCGGCATCGGCTTCATGATGGCGCCGATGCACCATCCCGCGATCCGCCATGTCATGCCGGTGCGCGCGGAACTCGGCACCCGGACGATCTTCAACATCCTCGGGCCCCTCACCAACCCCGCCGGGGTGAAACGCCAGCTGACCGGCGCCTTCTCGGACGCGCTGATCCGGCCGATGGCCGAGACGCTCCTTGCCCTGGGCTCGGAAAAGGCCTGGCTCGTCCACGGCTCGGACGGCACCGACGAGCTGACCATCTGCGGCCCGACCTCGGTCTCGGCGGTGGAAAACGGCGCGGTGCGGGATTTCACGGTGCATCCCGAGGATGCGGGCCTTGCCCCCCATCCGTTCGAGGCGATCCTTGGCGGCACCCCGGCCGAGAACGCGGCGGCCTTGCGCGCCCTGCTCGACGGCGCGCCCGGGGCCTATCGCGATGCCGTCCTTCTGAACGCCGCTGCCGCTCTTGTGGTGGCCGACAAGGCGGGAACCCTGACCGAGGGCGTGGCGTTGGCCCGTGAGGCGATCGACTCCGGCGCGGCAAGGGCCAAGGTCGATGCGCTCCGCCGACTGACGAACGCCTGAGAGGCCCCATGTCCACCATCCTCGACCGCATCAAGGCCTACAAGCTGGAGGAAGTGGCCAGGGCCAAGGCCGCCACCCCTCTGGCCGAGATCGAGGCCGCCGCCCGTGCCGCCGCCCCGCCGCGCGGCTTTGCCCGCGCCCTGCGCGAGGCCACCCTCACCGGCTATGGCCTGATCGCCGAGATCAAGAAGGCGAGCCCCTCCAAGGGGTTGATCCGCGCGGATTTCGACCCTCCGGCGCTGGCCAGGGCCTATGAGGCCGGGGGCGCGACCTGCCTGTCGGTCCTGACCGACGCGCCTTCCTTCCAGGGCGCCGACGAATATCTGGTGGCGGCCCATGACGCGGTCTCGCTGCCCTGCCTGCGCAAGGATTTCCTTTATGACCCTTACCAGGTCGCCCAGTCGCGCGCGCTGAACGCCGATTGCATCCTGCTGATCATGGCCTCGCTGGACGATGCCCAGGCGGCGGAACTCGAGGCCACCGCGATGGACTGGGGGATGGACGTGCTGATCGAGGTTCACGACCAGGCGGAACTGGAGCGCGCGGCGCTGCTCAAGTCGCCGCTGATCGGGATCAACAACCGCAACCTGCACACCTTCGAGGTGACGCTGGACACCACCCGCAAACTCGCGCGGCGTGTGCCCGAGGACCGGATGATCGTCGCCGAAAGCGGGCTTTACACCCCGGACGACCTGGCCGACCTCGCGCAATACGGGGCGCGCTGCTTCCTGATCGGCGAAAGCCTGATGCGGCAGGCGGACGTGACCGCTGCGACGCGGGCGATCCTCGCCCGCCCCCTGACCGCGCAGGGCGGGCTATGAGCGGGCTGTCGCATTTCGACGACCGGGGCCAGGCCCATATGGTCGATGTCTCGGACAAGCCGGTGACCGACCGCATGGCCGTCGCGGCGGGCGCGGTGCGGATGACGGCCGAGACGCTGGCGCTGATCACCGAGGGCCGGGCGAAGAAGGGCGATGTCCTGTCCGTCGCGCGGCTGGCCGGAATCATGGCGGCGAAGAAGACGGCAGACCTGATCCCGCTTTGCCATCCGCTGCCGATCACGAAGGTCGCGCTGGACCTGACCCCTGACCCCGCATTGCCGGGTGTCAGAATCGAGGCGACCGTCAAGACCTCGGGCCAGACCGGGGTTGAGATGGAGGCGCTGACCGCCGTCTCGGTCGCGGCGCTGACGGTCTATGACATGGTCAAGGCGGTCGAGAAGTCCATGGTGATCGACGGCATCCGGCTGATCCTGAAAGACGGCGGAAAATCAGGCCGTTACGAGGCGACGTGATGATAACGGTCGAAGAGGCGCTGACCCGCTGCCTGGCGCTTGTCGCGCCGCTCCAGCCGGAAACCGTGCCGCTGGCCCAGGCCGCCGGCCGCTGGATGTGCGCCTCTGCCGTGGCCACCCGCGACCAGCCGCCCTTCGCGGCCTCGGCGATGGACGGCTATGCGGTGCAGGGCAACCCCGGGCCGGACGACAATTTCCTGGTGATCGGCGAGGCCGGCGCCGGCCATGCATTCGAGGGCACCGTCGGCCCCGGCCAGGCGGTGCGCATCTTCACCGGTGCCCCGGTGCCCGAGGGCGCCACGCGGGTCATCATCCAGGAGGATGTGGTCCGGCTGGACGACCGGATCCTGCTGAAGGAAGGGCTCGACACCGCCACCCATATCCGCCCCCGCGGCCAGGATTTCCGGGCCGGGGACAGCCTCTCCCCCCGCCGCCTGCGCCCGACCGACCTGGCGCTTCTGGCCGCCATGAACATCCCCGTCGTGCAGGCCACGCGCAAGCCGGTGGTCGCCCTTGTCGCCACCGGCGACGAGCTGGTGATGCCGGGCGAAGACCCGCGCCCGGACCAGATCATCGCCTCGAACGGCTTTGCCCTGAAAGCGATGGTCGAGGCCGCGGGGGGCGAGGTACGCCTGCTGCCCATCGCGCGCGACACCGAGGCCGAACTCCGCATCGTCCTCGACCTGACCGAAGGCGCGGACCTGGTCGTCACCATCGGCGGGGCCTCGGTCGGCGATCACGATCTGGTCGGCAAGGTGGCGGGGCTGGAGCACAGTTTCTGGAAGCTGGCGCTGCGCCCCGGCAAGCCGCTGATGGCGGGGCGGCTGAACGGGGTGCCGATGCTGGGTCTGCCGGGCAACCCGGTCAGCGCCATCGTCTGCGGGCATCTGTTCCTTCTGCCGATGGTCCGGGCCATGCTGGGCGACCCCGCGCCTGCGCCCCTTCCCCGCAAGGCCCGCCTGACGGTGGACCTGCCCGCGAACGGCCCCCGAGCGCATTACATGCGGGCGCGGCTTGTGCAGACCGACGGCCTGCCCGAGATCGCGCCTTTCGACCGGCAGGACTCGGCGCTGCTGTCGATCCTCGGCCAGGCCGATGCGCTGCTGATCCGGCCCATCGACGCCCCCGCCTGTCGCGCCGGGGACACGGTGCCCTACCTGCCGCTCTGACCCCTTGTGGATATCTCTTGACACAAACCGGGAACACGGGCAGAACATTATGCAAACGCATGATGTGGAGGTTGTCCCCGTGCTGACACGCAAGCAGTTGGAACTTCTGGACTTCATCAAGTCCCGGATGGACCGGGACGGGGTGCCGCCCTCCTTCGACGAGATGAAGGATGCGCTCGATCTGCGCTCGAAGTCGGGGATCCACCGGCTCATCACCGCGCTTGAGGAACGGGGGTTCATCCGCCGCCTCGCCCACCGCGCCCGCGCGCTGGAGATCGTCAAGCTGCCCGAGGCGATGGAAAAGCCCGGCTTCAGCCCCAAGGTCATCCAGGGCGACCGCAGCGATCCGCCGCGCGGCGCGATGGAGGTCTCGGTCGTGCATGCGCTGGAACTGCCCGTGATGGGCCGCATCGCCGCCGGCGTGCCGATCGAGGCGATTTCCGAGGTCTCGCACCATGTGGCCGTGCCGGGGTCGATGCTGTCTGGCAAGGGGCAGCACTATGCCCTTGAAGTCAAAGGCGATTCCATGATCGAGGCCGGGATCAACGATGGCGACATCGTGGTGATCCGGGAACAGAGCACCGCCGAGAGCGGCGATATCGTGGTGGCGCTGGTGGAAGACCACGAGGCCACGCTGAAACGCTATCGCCGCCGCGGCAACATGATCGCGCTCGAGGCCGCCAACCCGGCCTACGAGACCCGGGTCTTCCCCGATCACCTGGTCAAGGTGCAGGGCCGCCTCGTCGGGCTGATCCGCAGCTACTGAGCGGCCAGCTTCAGCGCCCTCGGCCTCAGGTCGGGCAGAGCGACGGCGCGCGTGCGCGGGGACCACAGGCGTCGGTCGCCCTTGGTCGTCTCGAACCGCAGGGTCCCTTCCCCGGTCCAGACGGCCAGCGGCCCGGTCTCCTGCAGCAGGTTCTGGTCCACCAGGGGGCAGGCTTCGGGCCGGGTTCCGGCCCGGCCCGCCAGGATGACCAGGTCGGCCAGGGCGCAGACCCCGGCAAGCCGGGCTTCGGCGCCCTTGCCGGACAGCGCCACGGCCTTGAGGCCGGCAAGATCGAACCAGCGCATGTCTTTCGGCCCGGTGAAGCCCGGACGCTCTGCCGCCTCTTCCTGCCCCGCGAGGTCGCCATCGTTCTGCAGCCAGTTCTCGGCGGCGAAGCCTCCTCCGCGCGGCGCCGAAAGGGCGCGGCCTTCTTCCCCGGCCAGCCCGACCAACCGCCCGTCGCCCGAGACGAGGAGCAAGGGGCGCTCGGCCGTGACCCAGAGGGCCAGGGCCGCGAGCACCGGGATCAGCCCTGCCGCCTGCCCCCTTTCCCGCCAGAGGATCAGCCAGAGCGCCCCCAGCGTGAACATCGGCAACACCCAGGGGCCGGGTGTCGGAATGGCGGTGACCGCACCCTCCAGCCCCGCGATCCAGTGCGCGACGAAGAGGATCCAGCGCGCGCCCTGCTCCATCACCCACAGGGGCAGCCAGGCCAGGCCGAAGGGCGCCATCAGCGCCGCCAGCGCCCCGGCGGGCATCACCACCGCGCCCATCACAGGCACGGTCAGCAGGTTGGCGAGCAGGCCGTAATCGGTGAAGCGGTTGAAATGCGCCGCGGCATAGGGCGCGGTCGAGAGCCCCCCGATCAGCGAGGACAGGACCAGGGTGAACAGCGGCATCAGCCAGCGGGGAAGCTTCTGGCGGTAGATGCTGTCGTCCAGAGCGGAAAAGCCCACGATCAGGGCGATGGTCGCCGCGAAGGACATCTGGAAGCCGGGCTCGAGCAGGCTTTCGGGCTTGACCAGCAGCAGGATGATCCCGGCGATCGCCACCGACCGCAGCGTCAGCGCGCGGCGGTCGAGGAGGATCGCGCCCAGCATCACCGAGACCATGATGAAGGCCCGTTCCGTCGCCACATTGGCGCCGGACAGGAGCAGGTAGAACAGCGCCACGCCCAGGCTGACCACGGCGGCGACCTTCTTCGTGTTCACCCGCAGCGCCACATGGGGCACCAGCGCCAGGCCATATCGGAACAGCGCAAAGACGAAACCCGTCAGGAATGCCATGTTCATCCCCGAGATGGCCAGCAGATGCGCCAGCGAGGATTCGCGCAGCGCCTGCACCGTATCCTCGGAGATGGCCGAACGGTCCCCCGTCATCGCGCCGGCCGCGAAGGCGCCCGCCTGCCCCTCCATCCGCGCCAGCATGGCCTGCGTCAGCCAGCGGCGCAGCCGGTCGATGGGACGCGCCCCGCCGCCGGGTTCCTCCAGCAGGAGCACCGGCGTGCGTGTGTAGCCGACCGCGCCCAGCTGGTCGAAGAAGGCCATGCGGCGGAAGTCGAAGGCACCCGGCTCCACCGGCCCTTCCGGCGCCGCAAGGTTTGCGGTCAGGATCACCACCTGCCCCGGCATCGGGGCAAGCCAGCCCCCATCCTCCTGCAGCGAGACCCGCACCCGCAGCGGAGTCTTCTCGGGCGCCACGTCCTGCAGGACGACCTGGTCCAGCGTCAGCCGCAGGGCATCTGATTGCGAGCGGTCGATCCCGACGATGCGGCCTTCGACCGGACCGTAATAGCGAAAGTCCAGCATCGGGGCATCGAGCAGGTGCGCACGCAGTCCGGCGGCGAGCCAGCCTGCCGCCAGCGCCGCGACCGCGAGGCCGAGAGGCCGCACGAGTTCGGACCTGATGGACAGGGCCAGACCGCCGAGCAGCACCGATGCCGCCAGCAAGTAGCTCGCCGCTCCCGGTTCGGTCCCGACCGAGAACCAGGCGCCGATGCCGCAGCCGATCAGCACGGCGATCCAGGGGAACAGCATCCCCCGCGCCGACTGGAGCACCTCGAATGGCACCAGCAGCGCCCGGATGACCGTTTGAACGGGGGCCACCTTGTCTCCCACCCCGCGATTGCCTAAACCCGGCAGCGATCCTACGCCCGCCATGGTTTCCGAAAGGTTAATCCCGTCATGTCTCAGGTCGTCACCCGCTTTGCGCCTTCGCCCACGGGCTACCTGCACATCGGCGGCGGGCGGACGGCGCTGTTCAACTGGCTTTATGCGCGCGGGCGCGGAGGCAAGTTCTTCCTTCGGATCGAGGACACCGACCGCGAACGCTCGACCCCCGAGGCGACAGCGGCGATCCTGCGGGGCCTCACCTGGCTGGGCCTCGACTGGGACGGCGAGGTGGTCAGCCAGTTCGCCCGCCGTGACCGCCACGCCGAGGTCGCGCATGAGATGCTCGCGCGAGGAACGGCCTACAAGTGCTTCTCGACGCAGGAGGAAATCGCGGCCTTCCGCAAGGCGGAAGAGGCCGCGGGGCGGTATCCCGTGTTCCTGTCGCCCTGGCGCGACGCCGATCCCGCCACGCATCCCGAAGGCGCGCCCTATGTCATCCGCATGAAGGCCCCCCGCACCGGCGAGACGGTGATCGACGACCAGGTGCAAGGCCGCGTAGTGATCCGGAACGAGACGCTGGATGACATGATCGTCCTGCGCAGCGACGGCACGCCGGTCTACATGCTCGCGGTGGTGGTGGACGATCACGACATGGGCGTAACCCATGTGATCCGCGGCGACGACCACCTGAACAACGCGGCGCGGCAGCAGATGGTCTATGACGCGATGGGCTGGGAGGTACCGGTCTGGGCGCATATCCCGCTGATCCACGGGCCGGACGGCAAGAAGCTGTCCAAGCGCCATGGCGCGACCGGGGTCGAGGAGTATCAGGCGATGGGCTACCCGGCGGCGGGGATGCGCAACTACCTGACGCGGCTTGGCTGGGCGCATGGCGACGCGGAGATCTTCACCTCGGAAGAGGCGATGAAGATGTTCGACCTGAAGGGCATCGGCCGCGCGCCCGCCCGGCTGGACTTCAAGAAGCTGGAGAACACCTGCGGGCATCACATGGCGATGGCCGATGATGCCGCACTGCTGCATGAACTGAAGGCCTTCCTCTCCGTCTCGGGGCGCGAGCCGCTGTCGGCGACACAGGAAGCCCGTATGATGGCCGCGCTGCCCTTCCTGAAGAAATCCGTGAAGACCTTCCCGGAACTCATGGAAAAGGCGGCTTTTCTTCTGGCCGAGCGCCCCATCCGACCCGAACCCAAGGCGGCCGAGGCGCTGGATACGGTATCCCGTGGTATACTGAAATCGTTGACGCCGCGACTGCAAAATGCTAGCTGGACAAAGGATGCGCTGGAGCCGATCCTGACCGCGGTTGCCGAGGAGAACGGCATCGGTTTCGGCAAGCTGGCAGCGCCGTTGCGGGCCGCACTTGCGGGGAGAACTGTTACACCGTCGGTTTACGACATGATGCTCGTCATCGGTCGAGATGAAACCGTTCACCGGCTGGAGGATGCGGCGGGCTGACCCCGCCCCCCGGCCTTGAAGCCGCCCCGACCGGGGTGCAGGATAGCCAATGGCCGCGCCCGGTGCCGGGTGCGACCTCCATCACCGGGGAGAACCATGTCGGACAAAGTTGCAAAACTGGAACTGGACGGGAAGACCTACGACCTTCCGGTCCACAAACCCACCCTCGGCCCCGACGTGCTGGACATCCGCAAGCTTTACGGCGAGGCGGGCGTCTTCACCTTCGATCCCGGCTTCACCTCGACGGCATCCTGCGAAAGCGCCATCACCTATATCGACGGTGATCAGGGTGAACTGCTGTATCGCGGCTACCCCATCGAACAGCTTGCCGAAAAATCGACCCATCTCGAGGTCTGCTATCTGCTGCTCTACGGCGAACTGCCGACCGCCGCCCAGCTTGCCGACTTCACGCAGCGCGTGACCAAGCACACGATGGTGCACGAACAGATGCACTATTTCTTCCGCGGCTTCCGCCGCGACGCGCATCCGATGGCCACGATGGTGGGCGTGGTGGGCGCGATGGCGGCCTTCTACCACGATTCGACCGACATCAACGATCCCTGGCAGCGCGAGGTCGCCGCGATCCGCATGATCGCGAAACTGCCGACCATCGCCGCGATGGCCTACAAGTATTCGGTCGGCCAGCCCTTCGTCTATCCCAAGAACGCGCTGTCCTACGCGGGCAACTTCCTGCACATGTGCTTTGCCGTCCCGGCCGAGGATTATGTGGTCAGCCCTGTTCTGGAAAAGGCGATGGATCGCATCATGATGCTCCATGCAGACCACGAGCAGAACGCCTCGACCTCCACGGTGCGGCTGGCGGGGTCGTCGGGCGCGAACCCCTTCGCCTGCATCGCGGCCGGCATCGCCTGTCTCTGGGGCCCGGCGCATGGCGGGGCGAACCAGGCCTGCCTGGAGATGCTGAAGGAGATCGGCACCGTCGACCGCATCCCGGAATACATCGCCAAGGCCAAGGACAAGAATTCCGGCTTCCGGCTGATGGGTTTCGGCCACCGGGTCTACAAGAATTTCGACCCGCGCGCCAAGGTGATGAAGGAGAGCGCCGACGAGGTGCTCGGACTGCTCGGCATCGAGAACAACCCGCTTCTCCAGGTCGCCAAGGAACTGGAGCGCATTGCGCTGGAGGACGAATACTTCGTCGCCAAGAAGCTCTACCCGAACGTCGATTTCTATTCGGGCATCATCCTCGAGGCGATGGGCTTCCCGACCTCGATGTTCACCCCGATCTTCGCGATCAGCCGCACGGTGGGCTGGATCAGCCAGTGGAAAGAGATGATCGCCGACAAGAACCAGAAGATCGGTCGTCCGCGGCAGCTCTACATCGGCCCGGCAAAGCGCGACTACGTCGATTTGCGCCACCGCTGAGGCGCGGGGCAGCGACGGACGGACAGGCCGCCTTCGGGCGGCCTTTTCGTGCGCCGACAGGTCGCAGGGCATGACCGATGATTTCCGTCAGGAACAACCCACATCCGGAGGGTTCTTTCCCTGCGGAGTTTCACCATGAAGGACACCTACCCTAACCTGACCGCGCACCACGCGCCTGTCACCCTTGGCGACCGGGTCGCGCTGCGGACCGTCAAGTTCATGCGCCTGTTCGCCGACGCCTTCTTCTCGAAACGCTATGGCCACCGCGCGGTCGTGCTGGAAACCGTCGCCGCCGTTCCCGGCATGGTCGGCGGCCTGCTCCAGCACCTGAAGGCGCTGCGGCACATCCGCGACGACCAGGGCTGGATCAAGGAGCTTCTGGACGAGGCCGACAACGAACGCATGCACCTGATGACCTTCATTCACGTCGCGCAGCCCTCGCGGCTGGAACGCGGGATCATCATGCTGGGGCAGGCAATCTTCTATAACGCCTATTTCTGGCTGTATCTCTTCACCCCCCGCATCGCGCACCGGATCGTCGGTTATCTCGAAGAGGAGGCGGTGGTCAGCTACACCCAGTATCTGGAGCAGATCGACGCCGGCAAGGTCGAGAACATGCCCGCCCCGCAGATCGCCATCGACTACTGGAACCTCGGCAAGGGCGCGCGGCTGCGCGACGTGGTCATCGCCGTCCGCGCCGACGAGGCCGGGCACCGCGACCGCAATCACCAGATGGCCGACGAGCTGAAGGCCGCCTGACCGCTCGTCCCTTCGCCTTCGCCTGCGCTTCGGTCTTCGCTGGCGAGGAGCGAGGCGAAAGCGGAGCGATGAGCCTAGCCCCGCCCGTCCAGCGTCCCGACGGCCCGGTAAAGTTCGGGCCGCCGGTCGCGGAACAGGCCCCAGCTGGCGCGAAGCTCGGCGATCGCCTCCAGATCCACGGTGGCGGTCAGCACCTCTTCCCGGTCGCGCGAGGCCCGGGCCAGAATTTGCCCCATGTGTCCGGCGATGAAGCTCGAGCCATAGAAGGTCACTTCCCGGCCCCCCGGCGCCACCTCGCGGCCGATGCGGTTCGATGCCACGACCGGCATGATGTTCGCCCCGGCATGGCCGCGCATCACCGCTTCCCAGTGCGGCTGGCTGTCGTGATCGGGAGCGGGCGGCTCGGACCCGATGGCGGTGGGGTAAAGCAGCATCTCGGCCCCCATCAGCGCCATGGCGCGCGCGGCTTCGGGAAACCACTGGTCCCAGCAGATGCCCACCCCGATTCGCCCGAAGGCCGTGTCCCAGACCCGAAAGCCGGTATCGCCGGGCGAGAAGTAGAACTTTTCCTCGTAGCCCGGCCCCTGCGGGATGTGGCTTTTCCGGTAGACCCCCAGCACGCGACCGTCCGCGTCGATCATGGCGCAGGAGTTGAAATGCGCCTGCCCCGCCTTCTCGAAGAACGAACACGGCAGCACCACGCCAAGCTCGCGCGCGAGCGCGCTGAAATGCGCGATCAGCGGGTGGCCCTCGGCCGGGCGGGCGAGGCGAAAGTATTCCGGCCGCTCCTCGATGCAGAAGTAGGGCGCTTCGAACAGTTCCTGCACCAGGATGACCTGCGCGCCCTTCGCGGCGGCCGCCCGGATCGCACGTTCAGCAGACTCGAGGTTCAGGGGCAGATCCCAGCTGCAGGCGAACTGGGTGGCGGCAAGGGTAACGTGACGCATGGGGTGTCCTCCGGGCAGATGCGTCTTACCCTAAGTCTCTGGCGGGGCGGCTTGAAGCCCGATTCCGCTCTGGACAGGCCAACGCTTGCCTGCGGTCGCGACTGCCGTGGGATGCAGGCGTTCCGACCGGTCGCGGCCGACCCGGCGCCGGCGCCGCAGCAGGAACCATTTGCCCCAGCTGCGCCATGTCCCGACCATCGGCGCCTCGGGGTCGCAGGGAAAGCGCGCGCGCCAGCCCTCGGGCAGCGCCAGCCCCAGGGCCTCTGCCCGGTCCAGCATCCAGACCAGCGGGATGTTCGCCAGGGGCCGCGCGGCCTGAAAGTCCCCGATCTGTCCGCCGATGTCGCCATGCGCGCCGCGGAACCAGACCTGTTCCACGTTGCCTTCCCAGCCGGGGGGACATTCCCAGAGCACCGGCGCAAAGGCCTCGCGCGTCTCGTGCAAGGCAAGGGCGTGATAGCCGTGACGGATCGAGGGGCCGAGCTGATGGCTGTGGAAGGCATGGCGGTCCGCCGCGAACATCCAGAAGAACGGAAGCCGCAGGCCCAGTGCCTTCACGGTGTCCCAGACCCCGACCATCTGGATCGGCGCCTCGCCATGGCAGAAGCGCCGCGCGAAGGCCTCGGCGGCCGGGCTGTCCGCGCCGCGTTCGTAATGCCGCCAGGCCAGGCGCACCGCGCGTTCGGTGGCATGTTCCCGGCGCAGCAGGCCCACCCGGTCGATCACCCCCGCAAGCGAGCGCACCGCGAAGGCCCCACGCGAGTATCCGAACAGGAAGATCCGGTCGCCAGGGCGATAGCCGGAGGCCAGCCAGCCATAGGCGCGGCGGATCTGCGGGGCGATTCCGCGTCCCTCGAGGATCGCCACGCCGCGCAACCAGCCCTCCCACTGCATCCCCGGCTCGTAATAGAGCCGCCGGTTGGCGTGGGTTCCCATCTCCTGCAACAGCCGGAACAGGATGCCAGGGTTCGCCTCGCGCCCCGGCTCCAGGCTGGACAGGGTGCCATCGAGGATGATCACATGATCGACCACGCCCCGCTGCCGTCCCGGCGCAGGCGCGGGGGCCGGTTCCACCTCGGGCTCGACCGTGCGGCGGAAAAAGCTGCGGAGGCGGTCCAGAAGGCGCGTGGCGGGTCTCCTTGTGTCTGGCGCCGGAACATGATGGCGCGGCAAGCGGTTGAGATTCCCTTCCCACAAGGCTAGACGCCCGGCGGACCGTGGTCCAGCCGGGCGTCAGGATTTCACAGGAATTTCAAACAGTCAGAGCTTCAGGCTGAGGACCGTTGCCATCTGCAACTCGCCAAAGCCGTTGAAGCGGGTGTTGGTGACCGTCGAATAGGACCCCATACCCTGCCAGACGACGAAATCGCCTTCCTGAAGGTCGGCGGGCAGCGGGATTTCCCCCGGAAGCCGGTCCACCGAATCGCAGGTCGGCCCGAAGACGATGCGGGGGATCGCCTCACCCGTGCGCTTTTCGCCGGTGGGCGACAGCACCTCGATCCGGTCGATCACGCCGATCATCGGCAGTTCGGTCAGGGAGCCATAGACGCCGTCGTTCAGGAAGACATGCGTCCCGTCGCGCAGCGCCTTGACTCGCGCGGCCAGCGCGAAGGCGTCGCCGCAGAGCGCCCGGCCGGGTTCGCAGACCAGCGCGGGACGGTCGGCGCCGAAGGCCTCGGTCGTCACCCGGTCGATCAGCTGGAAGGTCTCTTCCAGTTGCGGCACCACCGCGGCCAGCCGGTGCGAGGGGAAGCCCCCGCCCACGTTCAGCCGCGCGATCTTCACGCCGGCTGCCTTGGCGATGTTCGCCGCCTCGCGGATGTAGGATTCCCAGGCGTGGGGATCGATGCACTGGGTGCCCGGGTGGAAGGTGATCGAGGGGATGTAGCCCGCCTCGGCCACGATCTTGAGGAGTTCGGTCGCCAGTTCCACCGTCGCACCGAACTTGGCGCCGAAGTTGTAGGCCGCGCCCGCCACCGGCAGCTTGAAGCGCACGCTGATCTCGGTGCCCTCGACCGGGACCATCTCGATCAGCTTCTGCAGTTCCGACTTCGAATCGACGCTGTAGGACTTCACGCCCCGCGTCACCGCATGGGCGATCTCGTGCCGCGCGCGCACCGGGTTGTTGTAGTGGATCGCCGCGTCCGGCACGAGACGGCGGATCAGGTCGATCTCGAAGGGCGAGGCGCAATCGAAGCCGCGCACGCCCGCCGCCGCAAGATTCTCGATCATTTCCTCGCCGGGGTTCGACTTCACGGCATAGGTCACCATGCCCGGGAAGCCGTCGATGAACCGGCGCGCCGCCGCCTGTGCGGCCGAGGGCGCGAAGAACAGCACGGGGTTTTCCGGCGCCTGCTTCTTCAGAAAGTCAGTCGGGTTTGTCCAGATTGTCTTGGAGAGTCCCATCGGCGTATTTCCCTTTGCCAACAAGACGCTTCGCCCTTCCCCGTGCAGCTGTGGGACCGGGCACCAGCGTGGTTTCAAGTGAACCAGGCCAGGTGCGTATGAGCCGCCCTTTTCCTGCAATCGAGGATGCCGCATATGGGTTACAACTTCACCGAACAAAACTATATAAATGCGCCATTCCGTCGTTATAATGACGAAAAGGACGGCAGATTGCATGGACGAACTGGATCGCAACATCATCGGGCTGCTCTCGGCCGACGCGCGGGTTTCGGTGGCGACCCTCTCGCGCCGGTTGAAGGTCGCCCGGTCGACGATCCAGGCCCGGCTGGAGCGGCTGGAGACCTCGGGCGTGATCGCGGGCTACACGCTGAAACTGGGCGAGGCCGCGCGGGAGGGCCGGCTGCGCGCCTCGGTCCTCTTGACCATCGAGCCGCGCTCGCAGGCGGCGGTCCTCGCCCGGCTGAAGTCGATTGCCGAGATCGAGCGGGTGTTCACCACCTCCGGCCGCTTCGACTTTCTGGTGCAGGTCGCCTGCCCCAACACCCAGGTGCTCGATTCGGTGCTGGACCAGATTGGTGCCATGACCGGGGTCCGGGCGTCGGAGAGCCTGATCCACCTCTCGACCAAGATCGACCGGGCGGTTTAGGCGTAGGGTGTAATCGTAAGGTGGGGTTGAACCCCACCCTACACCCCCAACGCCCGGAATACCTTCGGCAGTTCTTCCGGCAGGTCCTCGGCGATCAGCCCCGGCCCGAAGGACAGCGCGCACTCCACATGCAGCCAGGCCCCGGTGCAGGCGGCGTCGAAGGGCGAGACCCCCCGCGCCAGCAGCCCGGTGATGAACCCCGCAAGCACATCGCCCGACCCTGCGGTGGCCAGCCAGGGTGCTGCCCGTTCGTAGTGGGCGGAGTTGATGGCGCAGCGCCCCGAGGGGTCGGCGATCACCGTATCGGGCCCTTTGAAGAGGACCACGCAGCCCGCGCGCCCGGCGGCCGCCCGCGTGGCATCGACCTTGGAATAGGCGGGGCCCTTGGTGGCGGGGGCGGCGAGCTTTTCGGCGATGTCGGGGAAGAGGCGGGCGAACTCCCCGGCATGGGGGGTCAGGACGCATCCCTCGTGCAGGGCGGCGAAGAGGTCGGGGTGTTGGGACAGGATGGTGAGGGCATCGGCATCTAGGACCAGATGGCGTCTTTCGGAGGACGGGGCCCCCCTCCCCTCTCCCCTCCCCACGAGGGGGAGGGGAAGCGCGTCACCGTCACCGTCTGTGCGGGACGCCTGACCTTTGCCGCTCCCCTCCCCCTCGTGGGGAGGGGATGGGGGTGGGGGGCTCCCGGCCGGAATACCCAGCGCAACCGCCACCACCTCCCTGGCCCGCGCATCGATCCCCAACCCCGGCCCTACGCACAGCGCATTGATCCGCTTGTCCTCCAGCGCCTCCTCCAGCATCAGCCCATCCGCGACCGCCCGCAGCATCACCGCATCCAGCCGCGCGGCGTTCTCCGGTATGGCCTCGGGAGGACACCCCACCGTCACCAGTCCCGCCCCGATCCGCAGCGCCCCCCGCGCCGCCAGCCGCGCCGCCCCGCCCCGACCGGAGGGGCCGGAGAGGACGAGGGCGTGGCCGTAGGCATATTTGTGCCCGGTTGCCTTGCTAAGCCGCGCGGTCGCCGTCGGCCGCTCGATCAGCGTCACGCCTGCATCAGCGGCGAGGCCCAGGGGCACCACCCGCAACCGCTCGCAGGCCCGGGGGCCGACCCCAAGGTAGTGGCCGGGCTTCGGCGTCTGGAAGGTCACCGTCAGGTTCGCCACGACCCGGTCGTCCAGCGGATTGCCAGCAGCGCTGTCCGGATAGCGCCCGCTGTCGGCGCAAAGCCCGCTTGGAACATCCACTGCCACGACACGCGGGGTTTCCCCCGTGCGGCTGGCCGATCGCCACCAGTTCAGTTCGCCCTGAACCGCATCCAGATCCTCGAAGGGGCGCGTCAGACCGATGCCGAACAGGGCATCCACCACGAGAGCCGTGCCTTCGGCCCATGCGGGCAGCGAATCGTTCTGCAGCGGCCGCACCTCCCCCATCCCCCGCCACCGCTCGCAATTCACCCTTGCGTCCGGCGGCAGCCGCTCCGGGTCGCCGTAGAGGAAGACCTCCACCTCCCAGCCCCATTCCCTGAGCAGCCGCGCCACGACGAACCCGTCGCCGCCGTTGTTGCCCGGCCCGCAGAGGACCACCGCCCGGTGCGAGGTTGCCTTCAACTCCGGCCATTCCTCGAAGATCGCCTCGACCACGCCCTTTCCCGCACGTTCCATCAATTCGAGGCCCGTGACATCTCCACTGGCAATCACCGCCTGTTCGATGGCCCGCATTTGTGCAGCGGTCAGGAGTTCGGTCATTTCTTGCTCACCACAGTTTTCAAACTGCCCGCCAGACAGGCGAGTTGCACAATTATTGGGCAGAAGAATGGGAATCCCCGTGGATCCGCCCGCAAGGAAACCCTGTCACATTGCCCCTCCCATGGGGAAGTGGTCAGAGGAGCAAGGACGTACCGGGGGAGCCAGCCCATGAAGAAAGTCGAAGCGATCATCAAGCCGTTCAAGCTTGACGAGGTGAAGGAGGCGCTTCAGGAGGCGGGCATCCAGGGTCTTTCGGTGACCGAGGTCAAGGGGTTCGGCCGGCAGAAGGGCCACACGGAACTCTATCGCGGCGCCGAATATGTCGTGGACTTCCTGCCCAAGGTGAAGATCGAGGTCGTCCTGACCGACGACATGGTGGACACCGCCGTCCAGGCGATCATCGCAGCCGCCCGCACCGACAAGATCGGCGACGGCAAGATCTTCGTCACGCCAGTCGAACAAGCCATCCGCATCCGCACCGGCGAGACCGGAGACGATGCCGTCTGACGCGGCAGCCCAGGAATTTTCTTTGAAAATTCTTTGGCTTGATCAGAATCGGGCCGCAAGGCCCAAACCGAAACCCAACCGAAAGGCAGCATGATGAGCGCAGTTGCGAAAGCTCTGAAACTGATGAAGGACGAGGAAGTCGAATACGTCGACATCCGCTTTACCGACCCGAAGGGCAAGCTCCAGCACGTCACGCTGGTCGCGGACCTGGTGGACGAGGACTTCTTCGAGGAAGGCTTCATGTTCGACGGCTCGTCGATCGCGGGCTGGAAGTCGATCGACCAGTCCGACATGAAGCTGATCCCGGACGCGGCCTCGGTCTATATCGACCCGTTCTACGCCGAAAAGACCATGGCCGTGCATTGCAACGTGGTCGAGCCCGACACCGGCGAGGCCTACAGCCGTTGCCCGCGCCAGACCGCGCTGAAGGCGGAAGCCTACCTGAAATCCTCCGGCATCGGTGACGCGGCCTATTTCGGCCCCGAGGCCGAGTTCTTCATCTTCGACGACGTGCGATACTCGGTGACGCCCCGCAAGGTGGCCTACGAGATCGACGCCGAGGCCGCCGCCTGGAACACCGACACGGTGACCGAGGGCGGCAACTACGGCCACCGCGCGGGCCACAAGGGCGGCTACTTCCCGGTCAACCCGATCGACGAGGCCCAGGACATCCGCAGCGAGATGCTCTCGACCATGAAGCGGATGGGCATGAAGGTGGACAAGCACCACCACGAGGTCGCAACCTGCCAGCACGAGCTGGGCATGATCTTCGGCGGGCTGGTCGAACAGGCCGACAACATCCAGAAATACAAGTACGTCATCCACAACGTGGCCCACGCCTACGGCAAGACCGTGACCTTCATGCCGAAGCCGATGAAGGGCGACAACGGCAGCGGCATGCACGTCAACATGTCGATCTGGAAGGGCGGCAAACCCTTGTTCGCCGGCGACAAGTATGCCGACCTGAGCCAGGAGGCGCTTTGGTTCATCGGCGGCATCCTGAAGCACGCGAAGGCCCTGAACGCGCTGACCAACCCCGGCACCAACAGCTACAAGCGCCTGATCCCTGGCTTCGAGGCCCCCGTGCTGCGCGCCTATTCGGCCCGCAACCGGTCGGGTTGCGTGCGGATCCCGTGGACCGAAAGCCCGAAGGCCAAGCGTGTCGAGGCCCGCTTCCCCGATCCGTCGGCGAACCCGTACCTGGCCTTCGCGGCGCTCCTGATGGCCGGCCTTGACGGCATCAAGAACAAGATCGACCCCGGCCCGGCCTCGGACAAGGACCTTTACGACCTGCCGCCGGAAGAACTGGCGCAGATCCCGACCGTCTGCGGCAGCCTGCGCGAGGCGCTGGAAGAGCTGGAGAAGGACATGGACTTCCTGCTGGTGGGCGATGTGTTCACCCGCGACCAGCTGGAGGCCTACATGGCGCTGAAGTGGGAAGAGGTCTATGCCTACGAGCATACCCCCCACCCGGTCGAGTATCAGCTGTACTATTCCTGCTGAGACCTGGGGACAGTGAAGGGAAAAGGGCGCCCCCGAGGGCGCCCTTTTTCATGTGAGTCCAAGCGGGACACACAGGTCAAGTGCTTGCAAAAGCTGGATTACTGTGCGGACATTAACGGCTTGGAAAGCAGGATCGGCGCGGCTAACCTGCGGCGCGGAAGCAGGCGGGGCGGCGATGGCACGGGAACCCTCGGACAGGCGCGGGGAAAGGGGACGACCCGAGATCTGGGCCTCGGGCGGGCAGCGTCCGCCCTTCGACCTGCGCGCGCTTGGCCGGGCGGGGCTGCACCTGTCGCGCACGGCGGTGGCGGGGCTGACGGCCGGCGCCGCGCGCGGGCTGCGGCGGGCGGCGGTGAACGTGAAGGCCGGCCGCGGCCGCATCCCGGCCGGCAAGCTGGGCCGGGCGGAACGCTTCGTCCCCTCGCACCTGCGGGTCGCGGCCTGGATCGCCAATCTGGCCGCGACCTTCGCCCATGCCAGCGCCACGGCCGACCGCGACATCCCGCGCGGCAATGCGCTGGTGGCCGAGATCGCGCCGCATCTCTGGGACCAGGGGGCCGCGCCCGCACCCGCTCCGGCCCTGCCCGAGCGAGCGCGGCCAGTCGCCAAGCCGGAGGCCATGCCGAACGAGGTTGCCCCCGTGGTCCTGCCCGAGCCGACCGACCCGGCCGCGGCGGAGGACCCGCTGGCGGCAATCCGGGGCGAGATCGGGGGCAGCCCCCTGCCCCGCGCCGAGGCCCGACCTGCACCCGTGCCAGGGCCGCAAGCGCCCCCCGCCCCGCGCGGCCCGGTGGCCGAGGGAGTGGTGCAGGTCGCAGGCTGGCTGACCGGCTGGGCGGCGACCGGGCTTGCCCTGCCCTACGGCCTCGGCCGCGCGCTCTGGCTCTGGGCCGGGGGGCGCGACCTCAAGACGATCGGGCGCGAGGACTGACGACCGGCAGGTGCAGGGCGGAGCGCCTGCGGCGCAAGATCGTGTCTCGCCTCCGGCCTGCGGCCAACCGGCTCGGCCGTCGGGGGCGCTTCGCCCCCAGGCCGACCGGTTTCTCGAACCGGTGGCGAAACCGTTCGGCTACCCTCCGCGAGTCTTTGGACAAGGGCAAGTGCCGGGATGAGGGAAGATCAGGCCAGCGCCTGCCGGATGAAGGCGAGGGTCTCGGCGCGGACGGGGTCGGTCTCGAAGGCTTCGCCGCCGTGGCCGGCACCGGGGACGAGCTTGTAGTCGATCCGCGCGGCGGGATCGGCGGCGACCCAGGCCTCGCGCAGGCGCTTGGCCTGGAGGTCGGCGATCAGCGGATCGGCGTCGCCGTGCCGGATCAGGATCGGCGGCAGGGGTTCGCGCAGTTGCGCGAGCCGCCCGACCGGCCCCATGGCCCGCGCCGCCGCGCGGTTTTCGCCCACGGCAAAGCCCAGGAGCTGGCTTTCCGCGCTGTCGGCGGCATCGGTCGGCCCCATCTGCGGCGTGCGGCCCAGGGTCTTCATGTCCTGGTCCATGGTCGAGAAATCCATCGGCCCATAGAGGCTGACCACCCCGCGCGGGCTGAGGCCCACCTCGACGAGGCTGAGCGCGGTCGAGACGGCGAGGAAGGCCCCGGCCGACTGGCCCATCAGCACGATGCGGGAAGGATCAAGCCCCAGCGCCGCGCCCTGGCGTTGCAGGTGCACGATGGCGGCAAGGCAGTCGTCGCCCTGGGCCGGCCATTTCGCCGTGCCCGAAAGGCGGTAGTTGACCCGCACCACGGCGATGCCGGAGTCGAGCAGTTCCGGCCAGACCGCAAGGTCGGTCTTGTCGCCCGCGCGGAAGGCTCCGCCGTGATACATGACCAGCACCGGCGCCGGCCCGCGCCCGCCGGGCAGGGTCAGATCGAAGGTCTGGAGCGGATCCCTGCCATAGGCGATCTCGGTCGCACGGGGGCCGCCCCAGCGCCAGAGCGCGAGCCCCCCCGCCGCCGCGGCCGCGCCGCCGATCAGAAGGGTCCTGCGGATCAGTCCGGGCATGTCAGCCTCCGTGCGATGCGGGTCAGGTCGGCGGCGAGGCGGGTCTCGAACCGCGCGAGGCGGGGCTCGGCCACGGCCTCGGCGCCGTAGAGCGCGCGCCAGGTCAGCCGGGCCTTGGGCGCGCAGGGTTTGAGGATGGCGAGCCGCAGGATGCGGCGGACCGGGCGGCGCAGCACCAGCCAGTCGATCCAGGCCGGCGCACCCATCGTGGTGACGGCCAGCACCTCGCGCAGGCTGTGGAGGCGCGGCAGCATCGGGCCGAAGCCGGGGGAATGGTCGTAGGCCGTGCCCGGCGCCCAGACCCGGTCGAACCAGCCCTTGAGGATCGCCGGAAAGCCGAACCACCAGGTCGGAAAGACCAGGATCAGCACTTGCGCCTCGGCGAGCGCGCGCTTGTCCTCCTCGAGCGTCGGGGCGGGGGTGGCGTAATAGGCGGCGCGTTCGGCGGGGGTCAGGACCGGGTCGAAGCCGTCGTAGAGATCGCGGCGGGAAAGCTGCCAGCCGGCGGCGCGGGCCTCGGCCTCGACCCTTGCGGCAAGGCGCGCGGTCAGGCTTTGCGCCAGGGGATGCGCGGTGACGAGAAGCGCGCGGGTCAATGCACCGCCTCGCGGAGTGCGGCCAGTTCCTCGGGCGTGACGGTGGCGGCGTCCACGACATAGGTGTGGATGGTGAAGACCACCGCCCGCGTCACCGGAAGGCGCATCAGGCACTGGCGTTCGCAGCGGATATAGACGTGGTCGGTGGGCTGCGGGCGCCTGTCGCCCTCGATGCGGGGCTGGTGCAGGACGAAATCGTCGTAGGTCAGGTAGTTCATCCGCCAGAGCGGCTGTTCGGGCCGGATCGCATCGAACAGCCGCGCGACACGGCGGGCGAGGTCGGCATCATAGACCGGGACCGGGTCGTGGATGCCGGTCAGCGGGCGGCCGATCTTCTGCGCGAGGCTCCACGAGGCCGGAAAGCACAGGATCGCCCCGGTCAGTGCATATTCCGCGCCCTGCGGCTCCATCAGGCAGAGGTCTTCCTGCACGAGGCGGCCGAGGGTCAGGAGCGGTTGGTCGGGGTCGAGCGGCACGGTCACGCCGTCGGGGCGGGTGACGCTGTCGTCGGTCAGGGTGAAGCCGGGGGCGGCGCGGAGCCAGTCGAGGACGGTCCGGTAAAGCTCGTCGGCGGCCGGGCGCGCCGAAGGCAGGAGGGCGTGGACGATGTCGGGTTGCGCCGCGATCAGCCGGTCGCGGAGCGCCATCTGGGGGCCATAGGCCTCGTCGAGGCGCAGCCAGTCGCGGCCCTCGACCGGCAGGATGCCGGGCAGGCGGCGGGTGCGCGGGTCGATCCACGGCAGGTGCGGGAGGCGGTCCTGCAGGATGGGCTGGTCTTGCATCGGGTCGGCCATGGCCCGCTTTTGACCACGGGCGGGGCGCGGCTGCAACCAACACATTTGCGACCTTGCGCGTCGCCCCTGGCCTAGGCGGGGCCGTGCCGGCGGGGCAAGCTGGCGGAAACGGGAGGGGCCGATGGACTATCACCGCGACCGCCGGAAGATCGACCCCTCGCGCGGGGCGCGGCTGGGCGACGGAACGCCCAACGACAACGACCGGGTGGAGATCGGGCCGACGCAACTGGCCTTCCGCGAATGGGAGGCGGCGGGGCTGCACTTGCCCGATCTGGGGCGGATGCGGCACGACCGCTGGCAAAGGCTGGTCGCGGGGATCGTGGCGCGGGACTACGGCGGGCTCCTCATGTTCGACCCGCTGAACATCCGCTATGCGACCGACACGACGAACATGCAGCTGTGGAACACGCACAACCCGTTCCGGGCGTGCCTGATCTGCGCCGATGGCCACATGGTGATGTGGGAATACAAGAACTCGCCCTTCCTCGTGACCTTCAACCCGCTGGTGAAGGAGCTGCGATCGGGCGCGACCTTCTTCTACAACTCGACCGGCGACCGGGGGGCGGAGGCGGCGACGGGGTTCGCCGCGCAGGTCGATGAAGTGATGCGGGCGCATGCGGGGACGAACCGGCGGCTGGCGGTGGACAAGATCATGGTCCACGGGCTGCGGGCTTTGGAGGCGGCGGGGTTCACCGTCGAGGAAGGCGAGGAGGTGACGGAGCGGGTCCGCGCCGTCAAGACGCCGGACGAGATCCTGGCGATGCGCTGTGCGCATCATGCCTGCGAGGCCGGCATCCGGGAGATGGAGGCCTTCGCGCGCGAGAACGTGCCGAAGGGCGGGGTCAGCGAGGATGCGATCTGGGCGGAACTGCATGCCGCCAACATCCGGCGCGGGGGCGAATGGATCGAGACGCGGCTGCTGGCCTCGGGGCCCCGGACGAACCCGTGGTTCCAGGAATGCGGGCCGCGGATCGTGCAGGAGAACGAGATCCTCGCCTTCGACACCGACCTGATCGGCTGTTACGGTTTCTGCATCGACATCAGCCGCACCTGGTGGCTGGGCGAGGCACGGCCCTCGAACGCCATGGTTTCCGCCTTCCACCATGCGCTCGACCATATCGCCGACCACAAGGCGCGGCTGAAGCCGGGCGTGACGATCGAGGAACTGGTGATGCAGGGCCACCAGCTGGCGCCGCAATACTGGGCGCAGAAATACAGCTGCAAGATGCACGGGGTCGGGCTTTGCGACGAATGGCCCTATGTCCACTACCCCGACGGCTGGATCCCCGGCGCCTTCGATGCGGCGCTGGAACCCGGCATGGTGCTTTGCGTCGAGGCGCTGGTCTCGCCGGAAGGGGGCGATTTCTCGATCAAGCTGGAGGACCAGGTGCTGATCACCGAGACCGGCTGCGAGACGCTGACGACCTATCCCTTCGATCCGCGGCTGATGGGTTGACCGCGCCTCCTCGTGCGCCTTCGGCTTCTCGTCGGGATGGGCGGACTCAGAGATCGACGTAGCGCGCGATCCGCACCTCGCCATCCGGCGCGGTGAAGCGCAGGTCGATCCGGCGCGCCGCGACCGTCATGCAGTCGGGCGTGACCGAGGGCGGCCAGAGCAGGCAGACCTGGTTCCCGTCCACCCACCAACTGCCCCAGCGGGTGCCGTCCGCCGCCTCGCGCAGGCTGCGCCCGTCCCGGAAGAAGTTCTGCGTGCTGCCGTCGTCATACCGCAGCACCCGCGCCGAGAGCGCCGCCGAGATCCCGGCAGCATCCAGTGCTTGCCACTCCTCGGCGGTGGCCGGCAGCGCAAGGCAGAGTGTCAGCAGCAGGATCCGCATCGGCACGCCTTCATCCGTTGCAGCGGCGAAAGTCGCCAAACCCGACCCGCAAGACCACTCACGACTCGGTGAACCCCGGATCTGCCGCGCCGACCGGGCGGCTCAGATCTCGACTTGCGCCAGCAGGCCGAGATGATCCGAGCCGAGCGCATCGCGCGGGCTGACCCGTCCGCCCCTGGGTGCGAGGACATGGTCGATCGGCAACCGCAGAAGGTCGCCCCAGCCGATGAAGGTGCCGAAGGTCGGGCCGGCCGGCCGGAGCTGGAGGATATCGGCCAGCCGGGTGACCGAGTTCGCCCAGCGCACCATGTTGAAATCGCCCCCGACGATCGCCGGCCCCTGCAACCGGTCGAGGATCGGCAGCAGAAGCTCGACATGATCGGCCTGGGCATAGGGCCAGGGCCAATGCAGGTGCAGCGAGACCAGCCAGAACCGGTCCTGCCCCTCGACCCCGGCGACCACCTGCATCGCCGCCAGCCCGGGGCCGCAGAAGGCCGTGCCCGGGACCGGGGTCAGCCGCGTCAGGATCGCCGGGCCGCCCACCACGCGCCCAGGGCAGACCTGCTGGTGGGGATAGGCGTCCCGCAGCGCGGCCAGCAGCGCAAGGTTCGGCTCGGAAACCTCCTGCAGCGTCACGATCTGGGCGTTGGCGGCCCGGATGTCGGCTTCGAGCGCGGAAAGCTCGGCATTCCGGTAAAGAAGGTTCTTCTGATAGACGGAATAGCGCCCGGTCAGGCCGGGCCAGGTATAGGCCAGCAGCACCTGCCCCCCGCAGAGCATGGCCAGCAGCATCGCGACGAACGCCGCCATCCGCAGGCCGGCAAAACTGGCGAATACCGCCAGGATCAGGATCGCGGCTGCGGCCAGACCGCGCCCGACCGCCAGCGAATCGCCCAGCGGATGCAACCATCCCAGATATCCCCCGGCCAGGGCCAGGATCGCCAGCCCCAGCGCCAACCCGATCAGCCTCGGCCAGGTCCCGCTATCGTAACTCATTCCTGCCTCGTCGCACTCGTCCGGCCCGACGCCCCATGCTGTCCTGCCAGCTGCACCACCAGGGACCGGAGTGGCGGGGCCATGTCCTGTCCGGTGGTCAGCCTCAGGCTTTCTAGGCCGATCACTGCGGCATAAATGAGTTGTGCCCTTGGCAACAGTTCGGATTCTTCCAGACCGACCGCACGCAGGAACCCGGCCAGGTCGGACAAGCGTTGGCGATCCACCCGCTCGACGACCGCCCGCGCGCGGGGATCGCTGCGGCCCCAGTCGCGCAGCGCCGGCTCGATCTCGACCCCACCGAAGGCCTCGCCCGGCCGGATCGAGACCATGTCCACCAGAAGCATCAGCTGGCCCATCGGATCGAGCCCCGATTGCCGGACATGCGCGGTGATCGCGCTGGTGGCCAAACCTTCCCAAAGGTCAAGCATGGCCTGATGAAGATCAGGCAAATCCTTGAAATGCCAATAGAAAGAGCCCTTCGTCGCATTCAGGTCCCGCGCCAGCGGCTCGACGCGAACCGCCGCGATCCCGCCGCGCACCAGCGCCCGGAACCCCGCCAGCACCCAATCGGTGCGGCCCAGCCTGGACTTGGGAACGGCCTTGCCCATGCGCCAGACATACGCAGCCGTATGGACAAGGTCCAGCGGCCCGGCTACTCCATACGCAACCGTATGGAGCATGCGATGCCCCCGCTGCCACTGTCTGCCGGAATTGCGGCGCCTGTCCTTGATCTTGTCCGTATCTTCCGCGGCGGGCGCCTGATCGACCTGCCGATGGTCGGTTCCGACTGGCCCGAGCGGGTCAAGGCGGTCCGCTCCGGTGTCTGGCATGCGGCAACAGCAATGATGGCGCCGAGCGGTCTGGCCCTGATCGCGGAGGGTCTGATTCCAGACTGGAGGCCGGCCCTTGCCGCGTTGCCGGTCGCGCTGGTTCGGTCCGCGACCCTCCTGTTCCTGACCTGCAGCGTGACGCGGCTTGGCTCGGTCTGGATCCTGCCGCCCCGGGTCTCGTTCCCGGCGCTCCCGGCGCTTGGCCCGGACGGGCTGGCATGAGGCTGGCCCACCGACTGCTGGCGGTCCTGCTGGTGCTGTTCCTTGCCATGCACCTCGGGACCCACCTGTCCGGGCTGGCCGGGCAGGATGTGCATGGCGCGGTGCAGGAAACGCTGCGTAGGGCCTACCGGCATCCCATGGTCGAGCCCCTGCTCCTGCTGAGCGTTGCGGCTCAGGCGGCGCTTGGGGCCGCGCTGGCCCTGCGCCGACGGCGGAGGACGCCGCAAACCCTGTCGGGCGGCTATCTCGCGCTGTTCCTTGCAATGCACGTTGCCGCGGTGCTCGCGGCCCGGTGGCAGGGCATCGAGACCGACCTGGCCTTCGCCGCCGCCGGGCTGCACGCCCCGGCACCCTGGCCGGTCCTCTTCGCGGCCTACTACGGGTTGGCGGTGGTGGCGCTGTTCGTCCACCTGTCGGTGCCGTTGTCGCGGCGCCATCCCCGCGCCGGCCGCGGCGTGCTGGCGGCCGGTGCGGGGGTTTCGGCGGTGCTGATCGCGCTTCTGGCGGGCCTCGTCACGCCGCTGAACATCCCGCCCGCGCTGGTCGCGGCCTTCCCCTGACGCCTTGCGCGCTGACCCTGCCCGGCGTAAGGGGGCTCGGACATGCCCCTGACCCGAGGTTCCCGATGATCCCGCGCTATTCCCGCCCCGAAATGGTGGCGATCTGGTCCCCGGAAACCCGCTTTCGCATCTGGTTCGAGATCGAGGCCCATGCCTGCGATGCCCAGGCAGCGCTGGGGGTGATCCCGAAGGAGAACGCCGAGGCCGTCTGGCGCGCCAAGGACGTGCCTTTCGATGTGGCCCGGATCGACGAGATCGAGGCGGTGACCAAGCACGACGTGATCGCCTTCCTCACCCACCTGGCCGAGATCATCGGCAACGACGAGGCGCGCTTCGTCCACCAGGGCATGACCTCGTCGGACGTGCTGGACACCACGCTGAACATCCAGCTGGTGCGGGCGGCGGACCTGCTGCTCAAGGGCCTAGACCGGGTGCTCGCCGCGCTGAAGGCCCGCGCCTATGAACACAAGGACACCATCCGCATCGGCCGCAGCCACGGCATCCATGCCGAGCCGACCACCATGGGTCTGACCTTCGCCCGCTTCTACGCCGAGATGAAGCGCAACCGTGAACGGCTTGAAAACGCAAGGAAAGAGGTGGCGACCGGCGCGATTTCCGGCGCGGTGGGCACCTTCGCCAACATCGACCCGCGGGTGGAAGAACATGTCTGCAAGATGCTGGGCCTGACGCCCGAGCCCATCTCGACCCAGGTGATCCCGCGCGACCGGCATGCGATGTTCTTCGCCACGCTGGGGGTGATCGCAAGCAGCATCGAGAACGTCGCCATCGAGATCCGCCACATGCAGCGGACCGAGGTGCTGGAGGCTGAGGAGTATTTCTCGCCGGGCCAGAAGGGCAGTTCGGCCATGCCGCACAAGCGCAACCCGGTCCTGACCGAGAACCTGACCGGCCTTGCCCGGCTGGTGCGCATGGCCGTGGTCCCGGCGCTGGAGAACGTGGCGCTCTGGCACGAACGCGACATCAGCCATTCTTCTGTCGAACGGATGATCGGCCCCGACACCACGATCACGCTGGATTTCGCGCTGCACCGGCTGGCGGGCGTGGTGGAGAAGCTGGTGGTCTATCCCGAGAACATGTTGAAGAACCTCAACAAGTTCAAAGGCCTGGTGATGAGCCAGCGCGTGCTTCTGGCCCTGACCCAGGCCGGCGTCAGCCGCGAGGACGCCTACCGTCTGGTGCAGCGGAACGCGATGAAGGTCTGGGAGAAGGGCGCCGACTTCAAGTCCGAGCTTCTGGCCGACCCCGAGGTCACGGCCGCGCTCTCCCCCGCCGAGATCGAGGAGAAGTTCGACCTCGGCTACCACACCAGGCACGTCGACACGATCTTCGCCCGCGTTTTCGGCGAATGACGGAACCGTGATCGGCCCTGCCGGGCCGGTCGCGTTTTTCCGGTCTTGCCGTGGACACAATCGTGCTACCTTTCCGATTGTTGCGGACAGGCAGGCCAATGCGAATGATCGTTGTCGCATCTCTTGCCCTCGCGCCGCGGCTTGCGGCTGCCGCCGCCATGAAGACCGGAACGACCTGCGCCAGCCGACCCTGACAGAGGCCATCAACAGACGGAGGACCCGATGAAACCAGCCAGCCTTCTCGCCGTTCTCGCCTTCACGCTCGTCCCCAGCCTGTCGGCCGCAGCCGGCTGCCGGGGCGAACGCATCGACCAGACCGCCGCCAGCTGCGAGCCCGGAATGGTCTGGGACAGCGCCAAGGGCACCTGCGTCGAAAAGCCGACCAGCTGACGCCCGGCCTCAAGCATGCATTAACCTGCGGCTGCCAGGCTTTCCCCATCGGGAATCGATGAGGATGCGATGCCGCAGGATATGGTGCCCCTTGCCCGGATCACCCCGGAACGCCGGGCCGTGGCCGTCAACCCCTTGCCCCGCCGCGTTCTGACGCCGCGACAGAAGGCAGCCGTGATCGTGCGCTTTCTGCTTTCGCAGGAAACCTCGCTGCCGCTTTCGGCCTTGCCCGAACACATGCAGGCCGCCCTGGCCGAGCAGATGGGTCAGATGCGCCTGGTTGACCGCGCCACGCTGGACGAGGTGGTGGCCGAGTTCCTCGCCGAACTGGAATCGGTCGGCCTCGCCTTCCCCGGCGGGATTGAAGGCGCGCTGTCGATGATGGACGGTCACATCTCGCAATCGGCGGCCCAACGGCTGCGGCGGATGTCCACAGCCTCGTCCAAGATCGACCCCTGGGAACGCATCACCGCGCTGCCGACGGACCGGCTCTTGCCGATCCTTCTGAACGAGGCGGTCGAGGTCGGCGCCGTGATGCTCTCGAAACTGCCGGTGGCCAAGTCGGCCGAGCTTCTGGGCAAGCTGCCGGGCGAACGGGCACGCCGGGTCGCCTATGCGGTATCGCTGACCGGAAACGTGGACCCCGAAACGGTGCGCCGGATCGGTGCAGCGCTGCTGGCCGAACTCGACAACCAGCCGCCGAAGGCCTTCGAGCAGGGGCCGGTGCAGCGCGTGGGGGCAATCCTGAACGTCTCGCCATCGCTGACCCGCGACGAGGTGCTGGAGGGTCTGGAGGCCGAGGATGCCGCCTTTGCCGCCGAGGTGCGCAAGGCGATCTTCACCTTCGCCCATATCCCTGCGCGCCTGAACCCGCGCGACACGCCCAAGATCACCCGCCTCGTGGACCAGCCGCAGCTGGTGGCCGCGCTGGCCTTTGCCACGGGCAAGCCGGGGCTTGAGGAGGCGGCCGAATTCATCCTGGCCAACATCTCGCAGCGCCTGGCCCAGGGCCTGCGCGAGGAAATGGCCGCTCGCGGCAGGATCAGGGAGAAGGAGGCCGAAGAGGCGATGACCGCCGTCGTCACTGCGATCCGCACGCTTGAAGCCTCGGGCGAGATCACCCTGATCCAGCCCGAGGATGTCTGAGGAAAAGGGGGCGGGGATGCCGATCAGGCAATCCCGTCCGATGTGTCAGAACCGGTAGTCCAGCCGCAGCGCAACTTCGCTGTTCTTGACCTTGACACCGGTTCCGTCGAAATTGTCCTTGTTCTCGACGAGGTACTCGATCCCGGCGACGAACTTGCCGCCTTGTCCGAGGGCAAGACGGGCGCCGATGCCATAGTTCACCATCGTGTCGGAAAAGGCGGGCGTCTGGTTCAGATCGTACTTGGTCATGCCAACGAAGGCATAAGGCAGCAAGCGGCCCGCATCGTAGCCGCCGATCAGCTTGACCCGCGTCGCGTCCCAGTCCGACGCAGGGGCGAGATCGCCATAGTCCCCCTTGGAAAAGGACAGTTCGCCCCCGACAATGGCACGGCCGAAATCGCGCAGGTAGCCGGCGTGGATCCCGAAGCCCGAGGTGTCGTAATCGATGGAACTATCGCTGAAGCTCCCGCTAACGGCGCTGACACCGGCGTAGAACCCGGTCCAGTCCCACCCCGCCGGGGCAGCAGCCGGCGCGGCAACCTCGGGCTCTGCGGCGACAGCAACGGGTCCGCCCGCCTGCACCGCCCCTGCCGAAAGACCCAGCACCGCCGCAAGAACAAATCTCATGATACATCCTCCAATCAACGTCATGAATACAGGCTTTATACAGCTTGTTGCCGTTGGGGACAGTCGGGGAATCCGGCTTCCTGTAGCCAATTCACGAACAATCCGGGGCGATCGTCGCGCCAGCTGCGCCCCTTGCCGGCGCGGGCACAAGCCTCTAGAACCACCGGATGTCGGTCGTCCATCTGTCCCAGGTCACGCGCGGCGTGGCGTTGATGATCCTGGCGATCTTCCTTTTCACCGCGATGGATGCCACCGCCAAGGGGCTGATCGACCGCTATCCGGCCGCGCAGGTGATCTGGGTCCGCTTCGCCGGGCAGTTGGTGCTGGTCCTTCTGATCCTGCGTCACCACCTCGGCCCGGTCCTGCGCACGCGCTTTCCGGTGCTGCACTTCTGGCGTTCGGCCTCGCAGTTCGGGGCGACCACCTTCTTCTTCCTGTCGCTGGCCCATATCGGCCTGGCCGAAGCGACGGCCATCGCCGACACCAACCCCGTGCTCATCACGCTTGGCGCGGCGCTCTTCCTGGGCGAAAGGCTCGGACCGCGGCGCATCGCGGGCGTGGTCGTTGCGCTGATCGGTGCGCTGATCGTGATCCGCCCCGGCGCCGGGGTCTTCACCTGGGCCGCGATCCTGCCCTTCCTCTGCGCGCTCTCCTATGCGACATCGGCCCTGCTGACGCGGCGGATCGGGGCGCAGGAAAGCGTCTGGGCCTCGATGGTCTATGCCGCGCTGTTCGGGACCATCGCGGCAGGGGCCGCCCTGCCCTTCGTCTGGACCCCGGTCGCAACCGAGGATCTCTGGCGCTTTGGCCTGATCGCCTGCCTCGGCACCGGGGCGCAGCTCTGCATCATCCGCAGCTTCTCCATCACCGAGGCCGGGATCGTCGCGCCCTTCGCCTACCTCGGGATCGTCTTCGCCGCAGTCTGGGGCGTGGTGCTGTATGACCAGTGGCCGGATCGCTGGACTGTAGTCGGTGCGCTTGTGATCGTGGGGGCGGGACTTTATGTCTGGCACCGCGAAAACCGGGCGCTGCGCGCGCCTCAGCCGTGAAAGCCCCGATGCCCCCTGCCGGAGATGCCCAGCCCTTCCGCCCCGACCACTATGCGGTCAACCTGGTGGCGCGCGGGCTGATCGGGCTGGCACTGGCCCTGCCCTATCGCTGGCGGGTACCGCTGGTGGGCTGGCTGATGCGTCGGGCGATCGGTCCGGTCGCGGGCTACACCGCGCGGGCGCGCGAGAACCTGGCGCTGGTCTGGCCCGACCTGCCCCCGCACGAACGCGAGGCCATCGCAGCCGCCGCGCTGGACAATGCCGGCCGGACCCTGATCGAGAACTATTCGACCCGCGATTTCCTGGCCCGCGCCGGCGCCATCGAGCCCGAGGGGCCGGGCTATGCCGCGCTGATCGAGGCGCGCAACTCCGGGCGGCCGGTGATCCTGGTCTCGGGCCATTTCGGCAATTACGAGGCCGCGCGCGCCGCGCTGGTGGCACGGGGGTTCCAGATCGGCGGGCTCTACCGCAACCTGTCGAACCGCTATTTCAACGCGCATTACGTCCGCACGATGCAGGCTTTCGGCGGCCCGGTCTTTCCGCAGGGACGCAGCGGGACCGCGGGCTTCGTGCGGCATCTGAAGGCGGGGGGGCAGCTCGTCCTTCTGTTCGACCAGGACGTGGGCGGGGCGCCGGTCCTGCCCTTCCTCGGCCAGCCCGCGCGCACGGCGCTGTCGGCGGCGGAACTGGCGCTGCGGCTGAAGGCCGACCTGATCCCCTTCTTCGCCATCCGCCAGCCGGACGGACTGGGATTCCGGGTGGAGCTCGACGCGCCGATCCCGCACGAGGCGCCCGAAGCGATGATGCAGGCGGTGACCGCGGCGCTGGAGACCCGCGTCCGCGCCCATCCCGGCCAGTGGTTCTGGATCCATCGCCGCTGGAAGGGCGGTGGGCAGGTCTAGCGGCGTCAGTCCACCCGCGCGGCGGCAAGGATCGCGGCCGGCCCGTCCTGCTGAACGATCACAGCCCCCGGCTCGTCGCCCGGAAAGGGTGCCGTCACTTCCAGCGGCTCGCGGCCGGACCAGTCGCCCAGCCGTTCCCACGAGGTGACGATATTGGTGTAGGTTATGGTCTTGCCGGCGTTCTCGCCCCGCTCGATCCGCACCGTCTCTTCCGGGGTATAGCGCACCAGCTGCACCCGGACGGGCTCGTCCAGCGGCGGATCCGCCTCGGCCCGGATCACCAGCCTGTCGCCCTCGCGCTGGACTGTCAGCCGCACCGGCGTGCCGGCTTCCAGATGCGCGCGCAGCAGCTTGGCGGTCTTTTCCGGCGCGAACCCCTCGATCCGGTCCTGCCCGCCGATGATCAACTGCGGCGTGTAGATCGTCCGCGAGCCCACCGCCTTGGCATAGGCGCGCTGGCGGTCGGTGAACTGCGCCTTGGCGAAACGGTCTTCCCAGCCGATGTAGTCCCAGTAATCGACATGCAGCGCGAGGGGCAGGATCTGCGGGTTCGACGCCAGCATCGCCACGAATTCATCGGCCGGCGGGCAGGAGGAACAGCCCTGGGAGGTATAAAGCTCCACCACCACCACCGGCTCGGCCTGCAAGGGCACCGCGGCCGCAAGCCAGATCCCGCAAGCGGCGCTGACGAAATGTCGCATGTCGCGTATCCTGATCCTTGTCCCCAGTGCGTTATAGGGATGCCCGGCAGCGCGAGCCAATCAAGGTTTTGCGAGAGACCTGTCATATGCTGTAGGAAAGCCGCAAAGCGGGGCTGGATATTCGGCATACAATGGTATACAAATCCGCCGCAACCGACCTTCATGGGAGCCAGAGATGACCGTCACCGTTGGACATGACCTTTCCAAGACCCGCAAGACCCTGACCGCCGGCGGCCAGACGGTCCATTACTACTCGATCCCCGCCGCCGAGGCCGCGGGCCTGGGCGAGTTCTCGCGCCTGCCCGCCAGCCTGAAGGTCGTGCTGGAAAACATGCTGCGCTTCGAGGATGGCAAGACCGTCAGCGTGGACGACATCAAGGCCTTCTCCACCTGGGGCAAGAACGGCGGCCAGAACCCGATCGAGATCGCCTATCGCCCGGCCCGCGTGCTGATGCAGGACTTCACCGGCGTCCCGGCCGTCGTGGACCTCGCCGCGATGCGCGACGGGATCAAGGGGCTGAAGGGCTCGGCCGCGAAGATCAACCCGCTGGTGCCGGTGGACCTGGTCATCGACCACTCGGTCATGATCGACGAATTCGGCCACCCCCGCGCCTTCCAGATGAACGTGGACCGCGAATACGAGCGGAACATGGAGCGGTACGTCTTCCTGAAATGGGGCCAGAACGCCTTCAACAACTTCCGCGTCGTGCCGCCCGGCACCGGCATCTGCCACCAGGTGAACCTGGAATACCTCGCGCAGACCGTCTGGACCGACAAGGACCAGAACGGCGAGCTGGTCGCCTACCCCGACACGCTGGTCGGCACCGACAGCCACACCACAATGGTCAACGGCCTGGCCGTCCTCGGCTGGGGCGTGGGCGGGATCGAGGCCGAGGCCGCGATGCTGGGCCAGCCGGTGTCCATGCTGATCCCCGAGGTCGTGGGCTTCAAGCTGACCGGCCAGATGCGCGAGGGCACCACCGCGACCGACCTGGTGCTGAAGGTCGTGCAGATGCTGCGCAAGCATGGCGTGGTGAACAAGTTCGTCGAGTTCTACGGCGAAGGGCTTGACCACCTGCCGCTTGCCGACCGCGCCACCATCGCCAACATGGCCCCGGAATACGGCGCCACCTGCGGCTTCTTCCCGGTGGACGACGAGACCCTGCGCTACCTGCGCCAGACCGGCCGCGACGAGGGCCGCATCGCGCTGGTCGAGGCCTATGCCAAGGCCAACGGCATGTGGCGCGGCCCGGACTACGACCCGATCTACTCCTCGACCCTGCACCTCGACATGGGCGAGATCGTCCCCGCCATCTCCGGGCCCAAGCGCCCGCAGGACTACCTGCCGCTGACCGAGGCCAAGGCCTCCTTCGCGCGCGAGATGGAGACCAGCTTCAAGCGCCCGCTAGGCGTCGAGGTCGCCGTCGAGGGGCAGGACTACAAGCTCTCCTCCGGCAAGGTGGTGATCGCCTCGATCACCTCCTGCACCAACACTTCGAACCCCTATGTCCTGATCGGCGCGGGTCTGGTGGCGCGCAAGGCCCGCGCGCTGGGTCTGAACCGCAAGCCCTGGGTCAAGACCTCGCTCGCGCCGGGGTCGCAGGTCGTGTCGGAATACCTCAATGCCGCCGGCCTGCAGGAGGATCTCGACGCCATCGGCTTCAACCTCGTCGGCTACGGCTGCACCACCTGCATCGGCAACTCCGGGCCTTTGCAGCCGGAGATTTCCAGGGCGATCAACGAGGGCGACCTGGTGGCGGCCGCCGTGCTGTCGGGCAACCGCAACTTCGAGGGCCGGATCAGCCCGGACGTGCGCGCGAATTACCTCGCCTCGCCGCCCCTCGTCGTGGCCTATGCCCTGGCGGGCGACATGAACATCGACCTGACGACGGAACCGCTCGGCACGTCGAAGGACGGCAAGCCGGTCTATCTCAAGGACATCTGGCCGACCAACAAGGAAATCGCCGACATCGTCCACGCGGTCGTCACCCGCGAAGCGTTCCAGAAGAAATACGCCGATGTGTTCAAGGGCGACGCCAGGTGGCAGGCCGTGCAGGTCACGGATTCGGAAACCTACGACTGGCCGCCGAGCTCGACCTACATCCAGAATCCGCCTTATTTCCAGGGCATGTCCGCCAAGCCCGGCGTCATTCGCAACATCACCGGCGCGCGGGTGCTGGCGCTTCTGGGCGACATGATCACCACCGACCACATCAGCCCGGCCGGTTCGTTCAAGGCTTCAACTCCGGCCGGCAAGTATCTGACCGAACGCGGTGTTCCGGTGTCCGAGTTCAACAGCTACGGCGCCCGGCGCGGCAACCACGAGGTCATGATGCGCGGCACCTTCGCCAACATCCGCATCCGGAACGAGATGCTGGACGGGGTCGAGGGCGGCTACACCAAGGGACCGGACGGCGCGCAGACCTCGATCTACGACGCCTCGATGGCCTACCAGGCGCAAGGCACGCCCCTGGTGATCTTCGGCGGCATCGAATACGGCGCGGGGTCGTCGCGCGACTGGGCGGCGAAAGGCACGGCGCTGCTGGGCGTCAAGGCGGTCATCGCCGAATCCTTCGAGCGTATCCACCGTTCGAACCTGGTCGGCATGGGCGTCATCCCCTTCGAGTTCACCGGCGGCGACACCCGCAAGACGCTGGGTCTGAAGGGCGACGAAGTGGTCTCGATCGGCGGGCTGGAGGGCGACCTCAAGCCGCTCAGCCTGGTGCCCTGCACCATCCGCTATGCCGATGGCAGCGAGAAGGTGATCCAGCTGAAGTGCCGGATCGATACCGCCATCGAGATCGAATACGTCCAGAATGGCGGCGTCCTGCACTATGTGCTGCGGAATCTCGCAGCGTCCTGAGCGCGGAAACGCACTGTTTCCACGGAAGGCCCGGGCAACCCCCGGGTCTTCACTTTTTGTTCCGAGTTTCGGCGGCAGTCTGAGGTAGTCCCCGGCCAGAAGGCTTTGCACCATGTCCGACCGCTTTCCGCCCCTCCGCCCGCAACAGGCCATGACCCCGGCCCGCTCGACGGGCCGCGCGCTTCCGACCCCGGCCCCGATTGACCTGACGCTGCTCGCGGGCTTCGTACTCGTCCTGACCCTTGCGCTGATCTAGGGCACGCGCCGCGAACCGGGCGGTTCCCGGGGCCTGCGACGGGGGTCAGACCGGGCAGTGCAGAAGTTAAGAGATCCCTAACGTCCGCGACCAAGTCATTGGGATCATTGGACGATCAGAAAATGTCCACCGTGGACACTCAGCTGCCGCCGGCCAGCGCCTTCTCCAGTTCCGGCTTGAAGCGGGTCTCGTAATCGGTGCCGACCAGCGGCCCGACAAAGCGGAACAGGACGGTCCCGTCCCCTCCGATGATGAAGGTCTCGGGCGGGGCGGTGACCCCCCAGTCAATCGCCCCGCGCATCGTCGGGTCGGTGGCGACACCGATGAAGGGGTTGCCCTCCTCGGCCAGGTAGGCCACGGCCTTCGCGTCGTCGTCGCGGATGTTGACCCCGGCGACCCGGATGCCTTGGGCAGCCATCTCCTTCAGCACCGGATGTTCGGCCCGGCAGGGCGGGCACCAGGTGGCCCAGAAGTTGACCACCGTCACCTCGCCCGACCGCAGATCGGCTTCGGTCAGCCCGGGGATGCCCGGCAGCGTCGTCGCGGGCAGGGCCGGCGCCGGTCGGCCGACGAAGACCGATTGCAGCTCTCCGGGGTTCGACCGCTGCATCCCCGCGTAGAACAGCCCCGCCAGTCCCGCGAACAGGACCGGGGGCAGGATCATCAGCCACCTAGCCATCCGACTTCTCCTGCCGCGCCTCGACCTCGGCCAGCGCGCGCTTCATCCGCGCCGACTGCCACAGCGACAGCCCGACCAGCGCCGCGACCAGCACCGCCGTGGCCAGATAGGACCCCAGCACCGCGACGGCGTATTTCCCCAGATCCGGCATCATGCGACCCGCTCCCGCGCCAGAAGGGCCTTCAGCCGCCGCGCACGGATCTCGGTCCGGGTGCGCACGAGGACCATGGTCACGAACAGGAGGATGAAGCCCGCGATGCAGACCACCAGCGGCAGCCAGAACACGTCCGACACATTCTCCTGCTTGTCCATCGACAGCGAGGCCCCCTGGTGCAGCCCCTGGTTCCAGAAGTTCACCGCATAGCGCGACAGGAGCGCAAAGACCGAGCCAACCAGGCAGAGGATCGAGGTCAGGTCGGCCGCCGTGTCGGGGTCCTCGATGGCCGCCCAGAGCGCCATGTAGCCGAAATAGAACAGCGTCAGGATCAGGAACGAGGTAAGCCGCGGGTCCCAGGCCCACCAGGTGCCCCACATCGGCTGGCCCCAGAGCGCGCCGGTGACCAGCGCGATCAGCGTGAAGGTCAGCCCCACCGGCGCGGCGGCCTTGGCAGCGAGCGCCGAGACGTGGTGGCGGCGGACGATCCAGATCAGCGAGGTCACCAGCATCATGATCCAGGCATTGATCGCCATCATCGCGGCGGGCACATGCAGGTAGATGATCTTGACCGTCGAGCCCTGCTTGTAGTCGTCGGGCGTGAAGAAGAAGCCCCAGACCAGGCCGACGACCAGCAGGATCACCGTCAGCCCCACAGCCCAGGGCAAGGCCCAGGCCGAGGTCTGCATGAACTTCTTCGGGTTCGCATATTCCCAAATCGACATGGGCAGTTGCCTATCCTGTTCCAGTTTTCCGCTCAACACACCATCGCGCGAGAGTTCAGCGCAAATTGACGCGGATCGCGCTTGCGGCCGCAAACGGCAACAGCGCCGCTGCCCCCAGGCTGATCGCTGCAAGCAGCGCCAGGGGCGTCCCCAACGCCATCCCTTCGGCCCCGCGCCGGACGACCTCTCCGCCGAAGATAAGGGTGGGCACATAGAGCGGCAGGACCAACAGCGACAGGAGAAGCCCGCCCCGGCGCAGGCCCACGGTGAGCGCAGCGCCGAAGGCGCCGATCATCGACAGGGCCGGCGTGCCGAGCACGAGGCTCACCACAAGCCAGGGATAGCCCCCCGAGGGCAGGTTCAGGAACACCGCCAGCCCGGGCGCGATCAGGGTCAGGGGCAAGCCCGTGACCAGCCAGTGCGCAAGCGCCTTGACCGCGACGACAGCCTCAAGCGGGATCGGCGCAGTGGCCAGCAGGTCCAGCGATCCGTCCTCGTGATCCAGCGCGAAGATCCGGTCCAGAGACAGAAGGCAGGCCAGGAGCGCGCCGACCCACAGGATCCCCGGCGCGATCCGGCCCAGCGTCCCGCCCTCGGGCCCGACCCCCAAGGGCACCAGCACCGACAGAAGGAAGAAGAACGCCAGCCCCAGCCCGAACCCGCCGCCGGAGCGGAAGGCAAGCCGCAGGTCGCGCAGCAGCAGCGCCTTCATGACGCCCCCCGCATTTGCCCTTTTCCAAAATACTCCCGCCGGAGGCTCCGACGGCGCATCCGGGTGCCGGGGTCGGTCATGCGAAGGCCTCGTCGAAGCCGGTATTCTGGATCACCCGGGCGCGGTGGGGCTCGAGGTCGAGCACCTGCGCCTCGGGCAGGCCGAGATCCACATGGGTGGCGATGACCGCAAGCCCGCCATGCGCCAGATGCGCGCGAACCGCGGCGGCAAAGAGCGCGACCGAGGCCACGTCGAGGCTGACGGTGGGTTCGTCGAGCAGCCAGACCGGCCGCCCCGTCACCAGAAGCCGCGCGAGGCCCAGGCGGCGCTTCTGGCCGGCGGAAAGCTCTCCGGCGCGGCGGCGGACGAGGGCGGTCAGGTCGAGCGCGGCCAGGGCCGCGTGGATCCCCGGACCGCCGTAGATGCGCGACCAGAATTCCAGGTTCTCGGCCACGGTCAGGGTCGATTTCAGCCCGTCGGCATGGGCGGCATAGGCGACCGTATCGGGGGACAGGTCGAAGGCCCCCCCGGCGGGCGGTTGCAGGCCGGCCAGCGTGCGCAGGAGCGTGGTCTTGCCCGCCCCGTTCGGTCCGCGCAGGATCAGCGCCTCGCCAGAGGCCACGCGCAGCGTCAGGCCGCGCAGGACCGTGACGCCGCCCCGGGCCACCGCAAGGTCATCCAGTTTCAGCATGGCCGAAGCCCTAGCCGAAGGTGGGGAGATCGGAAAGGGGGATGGTCAGCCATCCTCCCAGTCCCCGAGAAGGATGTTGCGCGTCACCACCTCGACCGGCCGCTCCCGCGCGATCAGGCCCGCGACCCATTCGCAGGAGGCGGCGTTGAACACGGCCCCCCTGCCCCGCCGGTATTCCGCCATGCAGCCGTTGCCGCGGCTGGCTAGGCCGAGCGTTTCCGGCGTGATCGCGCCATATACGGTCTGCGCCACCTCCTCGGCGTCGAGCGTGCCGATGAAGTGATCCATGTCGTGCGGCCCGGTGTGATGCGCCAGCGTGGTGGCGGGCGAGAGGGCGACGATGGTCAGGTCCCCTTCCAGCCCGGTATCGGGGGCGGGGTATGGCAGGCCCTTGCGGATCTCGTAGTCGATCCCGTCCACCTCGTAGCCAAAGATCTTCGAGTGCGCGCCAAGGACATCGCCGTAGCCAAGGCCGGTGCCGGCCATCGACCAATGGTCGGGGCGATAGAGGGTGAAGCCGCCGGAGCCGTGGGCGGCGCAGCGGCTCCAGCCGGCATAGACGCCCATTGATCCGGTCAGGCCCATCGTCGCCACGGCCGGGCGGCGGGCGCGGGGGTGGTCCCAGTAGCTGGTGATGCGGTCGGTCTGGCCAAGGGGGTCCTCGGCCTCGGCCCTGGACTTGTGGCAGGTCTGGGTGAGGAGGTCGGGCGAGAGCCGCGTCTGCCAGAAGAAGTTGCCGCCGAAGCGCGCAAGCTGGCCGCCTGCGTCGATCCAGGCGTCGAGATGGTCGCGCATCTCCCAGGTCCAGTATTCGTCATGGCCGACGATGACGGCGCGCGGGTAACCTTTCAGAAGGTCGGGGTCGGCGTGGAGGTCGTGCTGGGTGACGTAGTCCAGTGCGATGCCCTGCCCCTCCGCCCAAAGCGCGAAGGGGCGCTCAAACGCGGCCCAGCCAGAGGAGGCGTATTTCTTGGAAATGCCGTTCGCGCGGGCGTAGTCCATGTGCGGATAGCGCGGGCGGGAGAGAAGCGGCGAGGCATGGGGGATGCGGGGGGCGTCCTCGGGCCAGCGGACGAAGCCTTTGGCCCAGGGGCGCAGGAGGCTGACCTCGGCGGCGAAATCCCCCCCGGTCGGGCCGCAGAGGCCCTGGTAATGGTTCGACCCGCCCCAGTCGTTGTAGGCGCACCAGGTGCCGGTGGCGAGGATCAGGGCCAGCTTCGTGGTGGGTCGGGCGGGTTTCAGGACGAACATGCCTTGGGAGGAGTGGCCGTCGATCTCCAGCGTCACGGTATAAACGCCGGTCGGCCAGTCCTCGGGGATCCGCGTCTCGAAGGCCTCGGGCCAGCCGCAGCCCTTGACCGAGCAATCGGAAGGGGTGGCGGCGAAACGGGTTGGGATGGTGGTGTCGAGGACGGTGAAGGGCGTGAGGCCGTCGCGGGCGATGACCAGGCGGGCTTCGCGGGCCGAGGACATGGCGTGGAGGCGCAGGGTCTCTCCCGGCCGGTAGGACAGCGCGGCGGTGTAGCCCCAGACCTGGGGGCGCGCCGGGTCGGGCGAGGCGGTCTCGAAATAATGCCCGGTGACCGGATCGCCGTCGTCATGGGGACCGGGGACGAAGAAGCCTTGCATCGTGCGCCTCGCGTGGTTTTCGCGCAGCATCGGCGGGGCGCGGGGCGATGGCAACGGGCTTGATCCTTGAAATGTGGCCGTTGCTGTGGCCCCTTGGCCGAAAACAGGGGGTTTCATGCGGATCGGAGATGTCTCGTTCTGGTATGCCGACATCGGCCTGCCCTACCGGCGCGCGGCGCTGGCCGGCGACACGACGGCGGATGTGGCGATCATCGGGGCGGGATATACCGGGCTCTGGACCGCCTGGTACCTGAAACAGGCGAACCCCGCGCTGGACGTGCTGGTGATCGAGAAGGAGTTCGCGGGCTTCGGCGCCTCGGGCCGGAACGGGGGCTGGCTGACGGGCGGCTTTGCCTGGAACCATGCGCGGTATCTGGAGAGCTCGTCGGAGCACGCGGTGCGCGCCATGGTCGAGGCGATGAACGGCACGGTGGAAGAAGTGATCCGCGTGGCCGAGGCCTGCGGGATCGAGGCCGACATCCAGCGCACCGACGAGCTGATGGTGGCGACGAAGCCGGCGCAGCTCGGGCGGATGCGGGCCGAGGTGGCGCACCGGCGGCACTGGGGCGAGGAGGACCGGGTCTTCGAGATGTCGGCGAAGGACCTGGAGGCGCGCATCCGCATCCCCGGGGCGCTTGGCGCGATGGTGGTGACGAACGTGGCGCGCGTGCAGCCGGCCAAGCTGGTCCGGGGGCTGGCCAAGGCGGTGGAGCGCGCGGGCGTCAGGATCGTCGAGGGCACCACCGTCACGGGCTATGAGCCGGGGGTGGTCACCACCGACCACGGCCGCGTCGAGGCGCCGGTGATCCTGCGCTGCACCGAGGGCTTCACGGCAGGATTGCCGGGGCACAAGCGGGAATGGCTGCCGATGAACTCGGCCCAGATCGCGACCGAGCCGCTGCCGCCCGAGGTGTGGGAGAAGATCGGCTGGCAAGGCCATGAGATCGTGGGCGATTTCGCCAACGCCTATTGCTATTGCCAGCGCACGCGCGAGGGTCGGATCACCGTGGGCGCGCGCGGGGTTCCCTACCGGTTCGGCTCGAACCTCGACACGAACGGCGCGCCGGACCCCGAAACGATCCGGCGGCTGACCGCGATCCTGCACCGGCATTTCCCCGCCGCACGGGGCGCCAGGATAGACCATGCCTGGTGCGGCGTCCTGGGCGTGCCGCGCGACTGGTGCGCGACGGTGGGGCTGGACCCGACCACCGGCCTGGGCTGGGCGGGGGGCTATGTGGGGGTGGGGGTTTCCACTTCGAACCTCGCGGGGCGGACGCTGGCCGACCTGGCCCTGGGACGGGACACGGACCTGGTCCACCTGCCCTGGGTCAACCGCCGGGTGCGCAACTGGGAGCCCGAGCCGATCCGCTGGCTGGGGGTGCACGGGATGTATGCGCTGCTGAACGCCGCCGACCGGCGCGAGGACCGGCCGGGCGCGGGGCCGTCGAAGCTGGCGGCGCTGGGGAACTGGCTGACCGGGCGCGGTTAGCGCAAACTGAACGCTTGCCCGGACCGGACGGCTTGGCCTACCGTGCGCCCCATCTGCTGGGGGGGAATCCGCAATGTCCATCGATCGCCGTCAGTTCCTTGCCGGGTCCGTCGCGCTGCTTGCGTCGCCCGCCCTTGCCGCCGACCGGGCCGAGCTGTGCCGGGGCGCTCTGATCGACTGGCACCGTCTGGTGCTTGAACTGGTGCGCCACACCGCGACCTATTCGCCCCCCGTGGCCAGCCGCGCCTTCGCCTATGTCGGCATCATCGCGCATGAATGTCATGTGGGCTTGGTGCCGGGGCCGGTGACGCTGGCGGGCCAGGTGCACGGACTGGAACCCCTGCCCGCCCCTGCCCCGGGCCTCGACCCGGCAGCGGTGCTGGATGCGGCCCTCGGCAAGGCGATGGTCGATTTCTTCGGCAACACCGGCCCCAGCGGCCAGGGCGCGATGCAGGCCATGGCGCGCAAGCTGGCCGGTGAGATCGACCGCGACCTTGCGCCCGAGATTGCCGCCGCGAGCCGCGCGCACGGGCTGGCCATCGCCGACCATGTCTGGGCCTGGTCGCAGTCCGACGGCGGCGCGGTGGTGGAAAACCTCGGCTTTCCCTATGATTACACCTTTGGCGAGGATCCGTCCGACTGGGTCCCGACCAGCGACATCCGCATCCAGCAGGCGCCGCTTTTGCCGAACTGGGGCACGAACCGCACCTTCGCCATGCCCGAGGCGGCCGCCTGCACCGTGCCCGCGCATCCCGCATTCTCGACCGAACCCGGCACCGCCTTCTACGAGGCCGCGCGCGAGGTCTATGACGTCTCGAAAACCCTGACCGACGAGCAGAAGATCATCGCCCGCTTCTGGTCGGACGACCCGATGCTGTCCCCGACCCCGCCCGGGCACTGGGTCTCGATCATCCTCCAGATCGCCGAGCGGGACAGGCTGCCGGCCGAACGCACGGCGGCGGCGCTGGCGGTGAACGGGATCGCGGTGGCCGATGCCTTCATCGCCTGCTGGCGCGAGAAATACATCTACAACCTGATCCGGCCGGTCACCTACATCAAGCGCCACATCGACCCGAAATGGGAGACGCTGCTGATCACGCCGCCCTTCCCGGAATATCCCTCGGGCCATTCGGTGCAGTCCGGCGCGGCCGAAGTGGCGCTGACCGCGATCTTCGGCGAGAACTTCGCCTTCGAGGATGCCACCCACGAAGACGACGGCCTGCCGGTGCGCCGGTTCGCCAACTTCCGCGAGGCAGCGGAGGAGGCAGCCATATCAAGGCTTTACGGTGGAATCCACTACCGGTTTGCCTGCGACGAAGGCCTGGTGCAGGGCCGCTGCATCGGCGCCCATGCCGCACGGCTGAGGACCTTCGCGTGAGGGGCGCGATCGCAGTCCTCTGCTCTGTGGCCCTGCCTGCCCTTGCCGATCCGGCGGTCCCGGCCTTTATCGACGAGACCGCAACTTCGGGGCTGTCCACCGTCTATGAGGGCGACTGGGACTACATGGTCGGCGGCGGGGTCGCCAGCTTCGACTGTTCCGGGGACGGCTTCCCCGAGCTCTTCCTGTCGGGCGGTGCCGGCCCTTCGGCGCTGTATCTGAACCGCAGCACGCCGGGAGGTCCGCTTTCCTTCGCGAAGACCGAGGCCCTGACCATGGACGCTGTGCTGGGCGCCTATCCGCTGGACATCGACAGCGACGGGGTGATGGATCTGGTGGTGCTGCGGCAGGGGCCGAACCGCCTGCTGCGGGGCCTTGGCGACTGCAAGTTCGGGGACGCGACCGAGGCCTGGGGCTTCGACGGCGGTGACGCCTGGTCCACCGCCTTCGCCGCGATCTGGGAGAAGGGCCGGGACTGGCCGACCATCGCCATCGGCAACTACATCGACCGCGCGGCCGAGGATTTCCCCTGGGGGTCCTGCACCGACAACTGGCTGCACCGGCCCGAGGGTCGCAGCTTCGCCCCGCCGATCCCGCTGACACCGTCCTTCTGTGCACTGTCGATGCTGTTCACCGACTGGAACAGGTCGGGCCAGTGGGCGCTGCGAGTGTCGAACGACCGGGAATACTACAAGGGTGGGCAGGAACAGCTCTGGCACCTCGACCCCGGCCAGCCGCCGCGGCTTTACACCGAGGCCGAGGGCTGGAAGCGCCTGCGCATCTGGGGCATGGGGATCGCGGCGGCGGATGTGAACCGCGACGGCTATCAGGACTATTTCCTGACCTCGATGGCCGACAACAAGCTGCAGTTCCTCAAGGATCCGGCCTCGGGCAAGCCGGATTACGCCGATCTGGCCTTCAAGTCCGGGGTGACAGCCCACAGGCCGTATACCGGCGACGACCTGCGCCCCTCCACCGCCTGGCACCCGCAATTCGCCGACGTGAACAACGACGGAAGGCTGGACATCTTCGTGGCCAAGGGCAACGTGGCGAAGATGCCGGACTTCGCCGAGCGCGACCCGAACAACCTGCTGCTCGGCACCGCCGACGGCCCCTTCGTCGAGGCCGGAGACAGAGCGGGGGTCGCCAGCATGGGCATCGGTCGCGGCGCGCAGGTGGTGGACCTGAACCTCGACGGCCTGCTGGACATCGTGGTGGTGAACCGCTGGACCCCGGCCGAGGTCTGGCGCCAGACCGGCGAAAGCGCTGGCAACTGGGTGCAGGTCCGGCTGGCGCAGGACGGCACCAACCGCGACGCCATCGGCGCGCTGGTCGAGATCCGGCGCGGCGAGGCGATCGAGCGCCATGAGATCGCCTCGGGCGGCGGCCATGTTTCGGGCTCGGTCGGATGGCTGCATTTCGGGCTTGGCGAAGCAACAAGCGCGGAGATGCGGGTCATCTGGCCGGATGGATCCGAGGATCCGTGGCTGACCCTGCCGGCAGGCAGTTTCCAGATCCTGCGCCCCGGCAAACCGGCGGAGGCCTGGAGTCCCGGCTGATCGCCGCGCGAATCATGTGCGGAGGCAGACCAGGCCTGCACGCACAATCCCTGATTGCAAGCCATCTGCCTCGATCCCGCGACTTCCGGAAGCATGGTATGATTAGGGCAAGATCAAGGCGCATCCTCATGGGGCCACAAAGGAAATTGTCACACTTCGCAAAATGCGAATCTTGCCGCCAACTGCGCGCAGGGCAAAAAATCCATTCTGAATCATGGCCTTGCCGAAACTGCTTCGCGAAAGTTTCATTCTCGGCCGGGATTTGGCGCCAAAGCAATCAGGACGCCGTTTTTTCCAGAAATCTTGGGCATTTGCGTCCGCCGCTTCTTAGGAGTTAGAATTGTTAACGGATGCAGCGATCCATCGAATTGATGCCGGTGCGCATTAACCCGCAGGAACGTAAGTCCGGCAACACTCGCGCAACGCGCTGGTGGGCATACCGTGTGAATTGATGAGTGACCTGACCGGCAGGTGTAACGTGACGCAAGGCCCGACGCAGATCAGCAATCAGCTGGAGACCGAACTGGGCCGCGTGGACCCGGATGCCTTCGCTGATGACCTGAAGCCGGGGACCAAGCTTCTGGGCGGGCACTACACGATCGAGGGTTTCCTGAACAGCGGCGGCTTCGGAATCACCTATCTGGCGAAGGACAGCCTGAACCGGACCGTGGTGATCAAGGAATGCTTTCCGAACGCGCTCTGCCGCAGGTCCACCAGCCTGGTCCGTGCCCGTTCGCGGAAGCACCAGAACGATTTCCGCGGCTTCGTCGAAAGCTTCATCGCCGAGGCAAAGAGCCTGGCCCGGCTGGTGCACCCGAACATCGTCGGCGTGCACCAGGTGTTCGAGGACAATGACACCGCCTACATGGCCATCGACTATATCGACGGCCAGGACCTGCACGACATCATGAACTCGACCGATCAGGCCTTCACGCCCGATCAGATCGTGACCATGCTGAAGAAGATGCTGAGCGCGGTGGAGTTCATCCACCAGGCCGGGATCCTGCACCGCGACATCTCGCCCGACAACATCCTGGTGGACAAGAGCGGCAACCCGATCCTGATCGACTTCGGTGCCGCCAGCGAACAGGTGGTGCGGGCAACCCGGGTCCTGACCGGCCGACGGGTCATCAAGGAAGGATACTCGCCGCAGGAATTCTATCTGACCGGTGCCGAGCAGAGCCCGGCCAGCGACCTCTATTCCCTGGCTGCGACCTTCCATCATCTGATCTCGGGCAAGGCGCCACCGGAAAGCCAGCGCCGGCTCGCCCGCGTGGCGGAAGGGGAACCCGACCCCTATGAACCTCTGGCCGGCCGGTTCGAAGGCTATCCGCCAGGCTTCCTGGAAGCGATCGACAAGGCGGCCCGCGTCATGCCCCGCGACCGCATCCAGTCCGCAGCAGACTGGCTGGACTGGATCCGGATCGGCGAGGAGGGCGGAACGCTGCCCGAAGGCCTGACCGCCCGCCCCGCCGACCGGCCTGTCGCGGGAGCATCGCGCCCGGTGGCCGCTGCGCACGAGGCCACGGCCCCGAGTCCCTGGGCCAGATACGGGGCTGGCGGCGCCCTCGTCTTGGCCGGGCTGGCTGCGGTCTGGTGGCTTCTTCCCTAGGGTCTGGACAGCTCGTCCCGCCCGGCTATTCGTGGCGCAGCGCTTCGATCGGGTCCAGCCGTGCCGCCTTGCGGGCGGGAAAGAAGCCGAACATTACCCCTATCAGCGCCGAAAAGGCGAAGGCGAGGAGCACGACGTAGGTCTGCGGCGCGAAGGGGATCGCCATGTAGAGCGACGCCCCGAAGGCCAGTCCCAGCCCGACGATGACCCCGATGATCCCGCCGACCAGTGACAGGACCACCGCCTCGACCAGGAACTGGGTCAGCACCTGGCGCCCCTCGGCGCCGATAGCCAGACGGATCCCGATCTCGCGCGTGCGTTCGGTGACCGAAACCAGCATGATGTTCATGATGCCGATCCCGCCGACCAGGAGGCTGACGGCGGCGACCGAGGACAGCATCCCCGTCAGAACCGAGTTGATCCCGGTCAGAACCTCGGCAATCTGGGCGCGGTCGCTGACGTTGAAATCGTTGGGCGCGCCTTCGGCGATCCGTCTGCGGTCGCGCAAGAGTGCCTCGATCTCGCGCGCGCCGCGCTGGGACGAGACCCCCGGTGTCAGCGCCACAGAGATCGACGAGATGCTGTCGCTGCCCAGGAGACGGCGCTGCACGGTGCGGATCGGCATCAGCACCAGATCGTCCTGGTCCTGACCGAAGGCCCCGGCGCCCTTGGCCTGCAAGAGCCCGATGACCTCGCAGCTGACCTTGCCGATCCGGAGTTGCTGGCCCACCGGATCGGCCATGCCGAACAGCGTCCGGCGGACTGTTTCGCCGATGATGCAGACTGCGGCGCTGGCCCGGTCTTCCGAGGTGTCGAACCCGCGCCCGCTGGCGACGGTCCAGCCGTTGACATCGAGATAGGCCGAGGTGGCGCCGGTGATGCTGGTCGAGACATTCGCGGCCCCCGCCACGACGGTCTGCATCGATGAGACTGTGGGCGAGACCTGGGCCAGGACGGAAAGCCCCACCAGCGCATCGGCGTCGCGCAGGGTAAAGGGCCGGGTGGCCTGTGCGCCGCCAACGCTTGGCGGCCCGAAACTGCGCCCGCCCGGGCGCACGGTCAGGACATTGCTGCCGAGGCTTTCCACGCTGGCCGCGACCGAGCGCGACGAGCCCTGCCCCACCGTCACCATGGCGATCACCGCCGCAACGCCGATGACGATGCCCAGCATGGTCAGGGCCGAGCGCAGCTTGTTGCGACGCAGCGCCAGCAATGCCAGGCGGACCGTCTCCCAGATCATGCCGAAGCCCTTTCCGGCACGGGCGCATCGCTGCGGATCCGGCCATCGGCGAACAGGATCAGGCGGCGGGCGTAGGCCGCGATGTCGTCCTCATGCGTCACCATGACGATGGTGATGCCGTCCTCGCGGTTCAGTTGCTGCAAGAGCTTCATGATCTCGTGGCTGCGGTGGCTGTCGAGGTTGCCGGTCGGCTCGTCGGCCAGGATCACCATGGGATCCCCCGCGAGCGCGCGGGCGATGGCCACCCGCTGCTGCTGGCCGCCCGAAAGCTGCGAGGGGTCGTGATCCTCGCGTCCCTCGAGGCCCACCTTGGCCAGCGCCGCCCGGGCGCGTTCGATCCGTTCGGCGCGGGCCATGCCCTTGTAGATCAGCGGCAGTTCCACGTTCTCCAGCGCCGAGGTGCGCGGCAAGAGGTTGAAGCCCTGGAAGACGAAGCCCAGGAAATGCCGCCGCAGAAGCGCGCGCTGGTCGCGGTCGAGGTCCTGCACCTCGACGCCGTTGAACAGGTAGCGGCCCGAGGTCGGACGGTCCAATAGCCCGATCGTGTTCATCGCGGTCGATTTGCCAGACCCCGAAGGCCCCATGATCGCGACGAACTCGCCGCGCCGGATCACCAGATCGGCATGATCCAGGGCCCGGACCTCGGCCTCGCCGCTGCCATAGACGCGGCAGACATCGACGAGTTCGATCAGGGGCGGGAGCCGATCGGAGGCGGCGGAGGTCATCTCAGCCGCCCACGCTCTGATCGACGATGACCTGGTCGCCCTCGGCCAGACCCTCGGCCGTGACGGCTGTCACGCGGCCATCGGTGACGCCCGGCTCGACCGGCACTTCCACCGGCACGCCGTCGCGCAGGAGCCAGACCGACCGGCCGCCCGAGGACCCCCGGGTCAGGCTTGGCGTCGAGGACCGGCCCGGCATGATCATCCCCACCAGCCCGCGCCCGGACGCGCCGCCGCTGTCTTCGGCCGCGCGCGGCGGTTCATAGCGCAGCGCCGCATTCGGCACCCGCAGCACGTCCTTCTCGACCGTCACCGCGATGGTGGCCGTCGCCGTCATGCCGGGGCGCAAGAGGCCGTCCCGGTTGTCCACCGAAAGGATCGCCTTGTAGGTGACGACGCCGTCCGTCGTCTCGGGCGCATAGCGGATGGTGGTGATCGTGGCCGGAAAGCTGCGATCCGGGAAGGCATCGACGGTGAAGTTGGCCGTATTGCCCACCGCGACGCGCCCGATGTCGGCCTCGTCCACATCGACGCGCAGTTCCATCCGTGCAAGATCCTCGGCCAGGGTGAAGAGGACCGGCGCGTTCAGCGAGGCGGCGACGATCTGGCCCGGCTCGGCCGCGCGGTTCAGCACCACCCCGGTGATGGGCGACCGGATGATGGATTTCCCGAGGTCGTTTTCCGCCTCGGAAACCCGTGCCCGGGCCAGCGCGACATCGGCATTAGCCGCATCCACCGCCGCGCGCGCCCGGTCGCGCGCCACTTCCGAGGCGATCAGCTTCAGCCGGGTGCTTTGTCCGCGCCGGTCCAGTTCCAGCTGCGACTCATGGTTCGCCTCGGCCTCGCGCGCGGAAGCCTCGGCCTGCTTGAGGTTGGCCTCGGCGGCCTGCAACTGGGCTTTGGCGGTCTGCACCGCCTCCTTGAGGTTGGTATCGTCCAGCCTTGCGAGCACCTGCCCCACCTCGACCCGGTCGTTGAAATCGACCGCCACTTCGGCCAGCGCCCCGGACAGTTCCGAGGAGACATCGACCTGCGTCGTCGGCTGGACCGAGCCCGTGGCGGTCACGGTCACGATGACCTCACCCCGGGTGACTTCGGCGGTGGTATAGCGGATGCTGCGCGATGTCTGCGACCCGGACAGCCAGGCCCAGGCGCCGACACCCGCCAAGAGCGCGCCGACAAGGATCACCCAGGGCCAGCGCCGGCGCCGCGGCCGGGACAGGATGCGGCTCATCTCGACAGCCGGATCCGTCGCGGATCGCTGCTTCTGCGTTCCGTCTGTAGCGCTGCCACCGTCTGCCAATGCCATCTCCTTCAGATCAAGCCGCCGCTTCCAGGGCGCAGCCGGGTTCATTGCCGATCACATCGACGCGACCGCCTCCCCTCATTTAACGCCGGCCGGGGAAATTTCTGTCGAAATGTCGCTGTTGTGACCGGATGGTGGGCGGTGAGGGATTCGAACCCCCGACATTCTCGGTGTAAGCGAGACGCTCTACCAGCTGAGCTAACCGCCCCGTCCCGGCTGCCTAGCGCGACGCGTGCGATGTGACAAGCCCCGTCCGAAAGCAGAAGGCGCGCCGCGAGGGGCGCGCCTTGCAGTAGGATGGTGGGCGATAACGGATTTGAACCGCTGACATCTTCGATGTGAACGAAGCGCTCTACCGCTGAGCTAATCGCCCGATGCGGGGGCTTTTAGCCATCCTCCCCGTCATCCGCAAGGGCCAATCCGGCAGCTTTCGGCCCATCCGCAAGACGCAGCTTCAAGGTCAGCGCCGGCCCCTTGCTCTTGACGACCCTGAGCTTGCCAAGCGGAGGTGCCGCCAGAGCCTTCCCGGTCGCAAGGGCGGCCCCCATGGCAGCCAGCAGCGCTTCGACCGTCGGCTTGATATCGGCCCGCCTGGCGCCAGTCGCTTCGGCAACCTGGTCGACAAGATCCTTCAGCTTGACGGTCCCGACAGTGGCCGGCGGTGCCTCGGCCTCGGCTTCGACCACCCGAAGGGCGGGTTTTTCCGAAGCCTCCGGTCCGGGTTTCGCCTTGGCGGCGGATTTCCGGCCCTTCGCGACCGCCTTAGCCGGGGAGGCTGACTTCTTTTCGGTATCCTTGCTGCGCGCTGCCATGATGCTTTCTTCGGGCTGTTGCGAGGTCGCACAAGACTAGTCGCCGTTTCCCTGCCACGCCAGCAGCTTCGGAAGGCCGAGAACGAGAATGTCCCGCGGCCGGGTCCTGTATCTGTGCCCGTTCGGGCAGCGCGGACGGGCCCCGTCTCGCACGGTGCAGGCGGTTTCCCGAGCGCTGGACCGAATTGCTGTCCGGTCTGCTTGCAGCCGGCACGCGCTGTCCGTTCGCCACGAGCAGGCCGGCGACCCTCGAGGACGATCGCGAGACGCCGGCCCGAGTCGGCCTCGGTCTGGAGTTGCGCTGCATCGACCGAGATCAACGACCGCAACGAAAAAGGCGCGCCACAGGGCGCGCCGTCCACTGTCTTCGTTCAGTGCGCGGTCGGCGCCGGTTGCTGGGCCTGGGCGGCACGGGCCGCAGCGGCCGCCTCTTCCGCCGCCTCGTCCCATTCCACCGGCTCAGGCTGGCGCACCAGCGCCTGAGCCAGAACCTCGCGGACATGGCTCACGGGGATGATCTGCAGGCCCTGCTTCACGTTGTCCGGGATCTCGGCCAGGTCCTTGGCGTTCTCCTCGGGGATGAAGACGGTCTTGATCCCCCCGCGCAAGGCGGCAAGCAGTTTCTCCTTCAGCCCGCCGATCGGCATGGCGTTGCCGCGCAAGGAGACCTCGCCGGTCATGGCGATGTCCTTGCGGACCGGGATCCCGGTCAGGACGGAGACGATGGAGGTCACCATCGCCAGACCCGCCGAGGGCCCGTCCTTGGGCGTGGCGCCGTCCGGGACGTGGACGTGGATGTCGATCGTGTCGAACTTCGGCGGCTTCACCCCGATCTGGGGCGAGATCGAGCGGACATAGCTCGCTGCCGCGTCGATCGATTCCTTCATCACGTCGCCCAGTTTCCCGGTCGTCTTCATCCGGCCCTTGCCGGGAAGCTTCAGCGCCTCGATGTGCAGGAGATCGCCACCGACGCTGGTCCAGGCCAGGCCCGTCACCACACCGACCTGATCCTCCTTCTCGGCAAGGCCGAAGCGGTATTTCTGGACGCCCAGGTATTCCTCGACCTTGGCCGGATCGACCTCGACCTTCTTCGCCTTGCCCTTCAGGATATCGGTCACGGCCTTGCGGGCGAGTTTCGCGATCTCGCGCTCCAGGTTCCGCACGCCCGCCTCGCGGGTGTAGTAGCGGATGACATGGTTGAGCGCCTCGTCCGAGACGCTGAATTCGCCCTTCTTCAGCCCGTTGGCCTTGATCTGCTTGGGCAGGAGATGGCCCTTGGCGATCTCGCGCTTCTCGTCCTCGGTGTAGCCCGCCAGCGGGATGATCTCCATCCGGTCCATCAGCGGCCCCGGCATGTTGTAGCTGTTCGCCGTGGTGATGAACATCACGTTCGAGAGGTCGTATTCGACCTCCAGATAGTGATCAACGAAGGTCGAGTTCTGTTCCGGATCCAGCACCTCCAGCAGCGCCGAGGCCGGGTCTCCCCGGAAGTCCTGGCCCATCTTGTCGATTTCATCCAGCAGGATCAGCGGGTTGGTCGTCTTGGCCTTCTTCAGCGACTGGATGATCTTGCCCGGCATGGACCCGATATAGGTCCGCCGGTGGCCGCGGATTTCGGATTCGTCGCGCACGCCGCCAAGGGAAATGCGGATGAACTCGCGCCCCGTGGCCTTGGCCACGCTGCGCCCCAGCGAGGTCTTGCCCACGCCCGGAGGACCGACAAGACACAGGATCGGCCCCTTCAGCTTGGTCGAGCGCGCCTGCACGGCGAGGTATTCGACGATTCGCTCCTTGACCTTCTCAAGCCCGTAATGGTCCGCGTCCAGCACCTTCTGCGCGGCGGGCAGGTCCTTCTTTACGCGGGACTTCACGCCCCACGGCACGCCCAGGAGCCAGTCGAGGTAGTTGCGCACCACGGTCGCCTCGGCCGACATCGGCGACATCGTCTTCAGCTTCTTGAGTTCGGCCTCGGCCTTCTCGCGCGCTTCCTTGGACAGCTTGGTCTTCTTGATCCGCTCTTCCAGCTCGTTGATCTCGGACTGGCCGTCCTCGCCGTCGCCGAGTTCCCTCTGAATGGCCTTCATCTGCTCGTTCAGATAGTACTCGCGCTGGGTCTTCTCCATCTGGGTCTTGACGCGCGACTTGATCTTCTTCTCGACCTGCAGGACCGACAGCTCGCCCTGCATGTGGCCGTAGACCTTCTCCAGCCGCTCGGCGATGTCGAGCGTTTCGAGGATCGCCTGTTTCTGGCTGACATCCACGCCCAGATGGCCGGCCACGAGGTCCGCCAGCCGCGCAGGCTCGCGCGTGTCGGAGACGGCGGCCAGTGCCTCCTCGGGGATGTTCTTCTTGATCTTGGCGTAGCGTTCGAACTCTTCGCTCACGGCGCGCACCAGCGCCTCGACGGCGGTCGGGTCACCCTGGGTCTCGGCCAGCGTCTCCACGGTGGCCTCGAAGAACGCGGGGTTCTCGACGAAACCGGTGATCTTCACGCGCGACTTGCCCTCGACCAGCACCTTCACGGTGCCGTCGGGAAGCTTGAGGAGTTGCAACACGTTGGCCAGCACGCCGACGCGGAAGATCCCATCTGCCTGCGGGTCGTCGGCGGTCGGATCCTTCTGCGAGGACAGAAGGATCTGCTTGTCGTCCTGCATCACCTCCTCCAGCGCGCGGACCGATTTTTCGCGTCCGACGAAAAGCGGCACGATCATGTGGGGAAAGACCACGATGTCGCGCAGTGGCAGGACCGGATAGCTCTGGATGCTCATATGTCTACCTTCGTTCGCGGCAACTGGCGGGGTCCCGACCATCGGCAACCCGGCCCGCTCCGTCTTCAGATGTGTTAACTTGTGGTCCCCGGGCGGGGGATTCAAGTTCCGGTTTGGTTCGCCAGAATGAACCTCTGCGTGAACGGGCGCAAGGCCGGAATGGGGGCACCCGCTAGCAGGGCTCGATGTCCCCCTCTGCCCGCAGCGCATGGAAGCCGGCGACGAAGGCCGCCAGCCGCCCGCCCGCGATCGCCTTGCGCAGGCCCTGCATCAGGACCTGGTAGTAATGCAGGTTGTGCCAGGTCAAAAGCATCGAGCCGATGATCTCGTCCGCCTTCACCACATGGTGCAGATAGGCGCGCGAGTAGCCGCGGCAGGCGGGGCACTGGCAGCCCTCTTCGAGGGGGCGCGGATCGTCCTTGTGGCGGGCGTTGCGCAGGTTCACCTGACCGCGCGCCGTCCAGGCCTGGCCGGTGCGGCCCGAGCGGGAGGGCAGGACGCAGTCCATCATGTCGATGCCGCGTTCCACCGCGCCCACGATGTCGTCGGGCTTGCCAACCCCCATCAGGTAACGCGGCTTGTCCTGCGGAAGGAAACCGGGCGCGTAGTCGAGGACGCCAAACATCGCCTCCTGCCCCTCGCCCACCGCCAGACCGCCCACCGCATAGCCGTCGAAGCCGATGGATTTCAGGGCCTCGGCCGATTCCTCGCGCAGCTCGCGCGTGACGCCGCCCTGCATGATCCCGAACAGCGCATGGCCCGGCCGGTCGCCGAAGGCGTCGCGTGACCGCTGCGCCCAGCGCATCGACAGGCGCATGGCGCGGGCGACCTCGGCTTCCGTCGCGGGCAAGGCGGGGCATTCGTCGAAACACATCACGATGTCCGAGCCGAGAAGCTTCTGGATCTCCATGCTGCGTTCCGGTGTCAGCATGTGTTTCGACCCGTCGAGATGCGAAGAGAATCGGACCCCTTCCTCGGTCAGCTTGCGGAGGGGTCCGAGCGACATGACCTGGAAGCCGCCGCTATCGGTCAGGATCGGTTTCGGCCAGTTCATGAACCGGTGCAGCCCGCCGAGCGCAGCCACCCGCTCGGCCCCCGGGCGCAGCATCAGGTGGTAAGTGTTGCCCAGAAGGATGTCGGCCCCCGTCGCCGCCACGCTTTCGGGCAGCATCGCCTTTACCGTCCCGGCGGTGCCCACGGGCATGAAGGCGGGGGTGCGAATCTCTCCCCTCGGGGTCGAGATCACCCCGGTCCGCGCCGCGCCATCGGTCGCCTTCACGCTGAAACTGATGCCCGTCGCCATGCCGACCGCCCCCTTCGTTGCCGCTTCCTTGGGTCAAATCGGAGGAAAAGTGAAGACAAAGCGATCCATTCCTTCGCCGGCCCCGTATTTCCGCTTGACGTCGTGGACAATCTCTATATTTCGCGTGAATGAACGTTCATTCTCAGAGCCGCAGGACCATGCCTCCCCTGCCCCAGACCGCACCGGCACCCGAAGATCGCAGCCTGGAAATCCTCGGCTCGATCCGGCAAGCCTTTGCCGAAAAGGGCTTCGACGGCGCCTCGATGCAGGACCTGGCCCGTGCTGCCGGGATGAGCGTGGGCAACTTCTATCGCTACTTCCCCTCGAAGGCGGCCATCGTCGAGGCGATGTGCAGCTACGATCTGGCCGAGATCCAGGCCGATTTCGCCGAGATCCAGACCTCGGACCAGCCGATGGCCTGCCTGCGTGACCGGATCCTGGCGCATTTCGACGAGGAAGGGATGAAGGACGGCCAGCTCTGGGCCGAGATCACTGCCGCCGCGATCCGCAAGCCCGAGATCGGCTCGGCGGCGCGGCAGATGGAAGAGACGATCACCCGTTTTCTCTGCGCGATCTTTGCCAACGTCACCCGGCGCAGCATGGAAGACGCCTGCCGCCGCTACGAAGGCCAATGTCAGATGCTGGTCATGCTGGTGAAGGCCATGGCTATGCGCACCGCCCAATGCGGCCCGGCAACGCCTGCGCTCGCGGCCCAGGTGGTGGCGGTGATCGACCGTATCCTGACCGAGATATCCAATGACAAAGCTGAAGGCTGAACCCATGCGTCCGACCCTGATCCTTGCCGCTGCCCTGACGCTGATCGGCCCCGCGCTACCCGCCCTTGCCGAAGGCACCGCCGCTGCGCAGGCCGCCTCGGCCCCCACCGCGGCCCCCGCCTTGCCAGCGATCACCGTGGCCGAGGTGGCCACGCGCCGCCTGACCGACCGGGTCATCGCCTCGGGCCTGATCGCCGCGGTCGAAGAGGTGCAGGTCGCCCCCTTGGTCGAGGGCCAGCCGCTCGACCGGCTCTTGGCCGATGTCGGCGACACGGTGGCCGAGGGCCAGGTGCTGGCCGTCCTGTCGCGCACCACGCTTGACCTGCAGCGAGCCGAGGCCGCCGCCTCGCTTGCCGCCGCGCGGTCGGCCATTGCCCAGGCCGAGGCGCAGCTGGTCGAGGCCGAGGCCGCCGCCGCCGAGGCCGCCCGCGCGGTCGAGCGGACCGCGAAGCTGCGGCAGAGCGGCACCGCCCCGCAGGCGACCTGGGATACGGTGCAGGCCAATGCGACGGCGGCGAACGCCCGGGTGACCGTGGCGCGGCAAGGGCTGGAATCGGCGCGCGCGCAGCTGGCACTGGCCGAGGCGCGGCTGGAGAACGTGGACCTGATGCTGTCCCGGACCGAGGTCAAGGCCCCGGTCGCGGGCAAGATCGTCGCGCGCAACGCCAAGATCGGCGCCATTGCCACCGCGGCCGGGCAGCCGATGTTCGTCATCGTCCGCGACTCGGCGCTGGAACTGCGGGCCGACGTGTCCGAGACCGACCTCCTGCGCCTTGTCCCCGGCCAGAAGGCCCATCTGCGCGCCGTCGGCATGGCGGGCACGCTCGAGGGCACCGTGCGGCTGGTCGAACCCGCCATCGACCCGGTGACCCGGCTGGGCCGGGCGCGGATCGCGGTCGATCAGGCGGGCGAATTGCGCACCGGCATGTTCGTAGAGGCCGAGATCATCGCCGCCGAACGTGACGGGCTGGCCGTGCCGGTCACCGCCATCGGCGCCTCGCCCGAGGGCACCAGCGTCATGCGGGTGCGGGACGGCGTGGTCGAGAGGGTCGCGGTCACCACCGGCATCCGCGACGGCGGCATGGTCGAGATCGTTTCGGGCCTTCAGGCCGGCGACCAGGTGGTGCTGAAGGCCGGCGCCTTCGTCCGCGCGGGCGACCGGATCAACCCGGTCCTCTCCCCCGTGCCCGGCAACTGAGGAGAGGCGCGATGAACTTCTCTGCCTGGTCGATCCGCAATCCGGTCGCACCGCTTCTGGCCTTCTTCCTGTTCATGGTTCTGGGCTGGCAAAGCTTCAACAGCCTGCCCATCACCCGCTTTCCCAACATCGACGTGCCGCTGGTGGCCGTGTCGGTCGCCCAGTCCGGCGCCGCGCCGGCCGAGATGGAAAGCCAGGTGACGAAAGAGATCGAGGATGCCGTCGCGGGCCTGACCGGGGTCAAGCGCGTCACCTCGACCGTGACCGACGGGCTGTCCACGACCGTGGTCGAGTTCCGCATGGAAGTGCCGACCGACAAGGCGGTTCAGGACGTGAAGGACGCGGTGGACCAGATCCGCGGCGACCTGCCGGGGGGCATCGAGGCCCCTATCGTCAGCCGGATCGACGTCGAGGGGCAGGCGATCATGACCTTCGCCGTTTCGGCCCCCGACATGTCGATGGAAGAGATCAGCTGGTTCGTCGATGACACGGTGACCCGCGCGCTGCAGGGCCGCCCCGGCATCGGCCGCGTCACCCGCATCGGCGGGGCCGACCGCGAGATCCGGGTGGAGCTGGACCCGGTGCGGCTGGCAAGCTACGGCGTCACCGCCCAGGCGGTGAGCGCCCAGATCGCGGCGACCAACGTCAACCTCGGTGCGGGCAAGCTGCAGCTGGGCGACGGCGAGCAGGTGATCCGCACGCTGGGCGACAGCGGCACGGTCGAAAGCCTGGCCAACACCACCATCGCCCTGCCCTCGGGCCGCTTCGTCAAGCTGACCGACCTTGGCCAGGTGATCGACAGCTATGAGGAGCTCAAGAGCTTTTCCCGCATCGACGGCGAGCCGGGCGTCAGCTTCCTCGTCTTCCGTGCCAAGGGGGCGTCCGAGGTCAGCGTGGCGGAACTGACCAACCAGGTGGTGGACCAGCTGCGCCAGGACCACCCGAACGTCACCATCACCATGGTGGACGATTCCGTCTTCTACACCTACGGCAACTACGAATCCGCGATCCACACCCTGCTGGAAGGCGCGCTGCTGGCGGTGCTGGTGGTGCTGGCCTTCCTGCGCAACTGGCGCGCGACCCTGATTGCCGCCGTGGCGCTGCCCCTGTCGGCGGTGCCGACCTTCTGGCTGATGGACCTCCTCGGCTTCTCGCTGAACCTGGTCAGCTTCCTGGCGCTGACGCTTGCGACCGGGATCCTGGTCGATGACGCGATCGTGGAGATCGAGAACATCGCCCGCCACATGCGCATGGGCAAGACCCCGTTCCGCGCCGCGATCGACGCCGCCGACGAGATCGGCCTTGCCGTCATCGCCACCTCGGCGACCATCGTCGCGGTCTTCGTGCCGGTCAGCTTCATGCCCGGCATTCCGGGCCAGTATTTCCGCCAGTTCGGCCTGACCGTGGCCATCGCCGTGATCTTCTCGCTGATGGTCGCGCGGTTGATCACGCCGATGATGGCCGCCTACCTGATGCGGTCGAAGGATGCTGCGGTCGGCCATGGCGAGGGCCACCGGGACAGTCTCGTCATGCGCGGCTATCTCTGGCTCGTGCGCGCAACGACCCGGGTGCGGCGGTCGAAGCGCTGGCCCTGGCTCGCGCTGCCGACCTATTACGTCACCCTGGTCGCCGCCGTGATCGTGGTGATCTTCTCGGTCATCGCCATGCTGCAAGTGCCCGGCAGCCTGTTCCCGCCCGAGGACGAAAGCCGCATCGTCGTCTCGGTCGAACTGCCGCCCGGTGCGACGCTGGACGACACCGCCGCCACGACCGACGCGATGCGCGAGGCGGTCAAGGACATCGACGGTGTGAAGTCGGTCCTCGTCATCGGCGGCTCGGCCCCCCTGGGCGACCGCGACATCCGGCGGGCGACCTTCACCATCATCCTCGACCGGCTGGACAACGGGCTGGAGCGCAAGCTGATCGACCTCGGTCGCACCCTGCCCTTGGTCGGCAACCTGATCCCCGAGATCCCTTCCACGGGCCGTCTGCGCCCGCAGCACGAGATCGAGACCGAGGTCTTCGAGCGGCTGAAATCCGTTCCCGACGTGCGCGCCTTCAAGGTCGGCGGCCCCGGCGGCGGCTCACGGCCCTTTGCCTACGACATCCTGTCCAGCGACGAGGACGACCTGAACCTCGCGGTGCAGAAGATCGAGGAGGCGCTGCGCGACGAGCCGATGTTCCTCAGCCCCTCGACCGAGGCCGCCCTGCCCCGGCCCGAGATCCAGATCACGCCGAAACCCGACGAGGCCGCCCGGCTGGGCGTGACGGTGCAGCAGATCGCCAGCACCGTCCGCGTGGCGACCATCGGCGATGTCTCGGCCGCGCTCGGCAAGCTGTCGATCGACAACCGGCTGGTGCCGATCCGGGTCCAGCTGGACGAGGCCTCGCGCGACAACCTCGCCCGCATCTCGGCGCTGAAGGTGATGACCTCGGCCGGCCCCGTCCCCCTGTCGGCCGTGGCCACGGTCGAGGTGGCCGAGGGTCCTTCGGTCGTCAAGCGGCTGAACCGCCAGCGGGTCGCCACGCTGGGCGCCGACATCGCGCCGGGCTTCGTGCTGGATCAGGCCACCGCCCGCTTCAACGAGATCCTGCCCACGCTGAACCTGCCGGCGACCGTCCGCGTCACGCCTTCGGGCGATGCCGAGATCCAGGCGGAACTGGTCGGCAGCTTCGTCAATGCGATGGTGCTGGGCGTTCTCCTGATGATGTTCGTGCTGATCCTCCTGTTCCATTCGGTCCTGCAACCCCTGACCATCATCTTCTCGCTGCTCCTGTCGGTCGGCGGGGTGGCGGCGGCGCTGATCCTGACGCAGAACCCGCTGTCGATGCCCGTGCTGATCGGCATCCTGATGCTGATGGGGATCGTGGCGAAGAACGCGATCCTCCTGATCGACTTCGCCATCGAGATGCGGGCCCGCGGCATGAAGCGGATCGAGGCGGTGATCGAGGCCGGGCACAAGCGCGCCCAGCCCATCGTGATGACCTCGATCGCCATGTCGGCGGGGATGCTGCCCTCGGCGCTCGGTGTCGGCGAAGGCGGGGCGTTCCGCTCGCCCATGGCCATCGCCGTGATCGGCGGGATCATCGTCTCGACGGTTCTGAGCCTCGTCGTCGTGCCCTCGATGTATCTGGCGATGGACGACCTGTCGCGCTTCTTCTCGTGGATCCTGGGCCGGTTCATCGGCAAGAAGGAGGCCGAGCCGACCCCGCCCGATCCCCTGGTGCTGGCCGACGGCATGGCGCGGGCCCAGGTCGATGTGGCGGTGCTTCAGAACCGGGTGGCAGTGCTGGAATCCGCCCTGGGCCGCAGCGTGCCGAAACCGCACGCGGCGGAATAGGCTCAGGCCGGCGCAAGATGCCGGGCACGGAAGGCCGCGACCTCCTCCGGGGTCGGGGCCTTTCCGCAGAAGGTCAGCACATAGGCCGGGATGCGGTGCAGCCGCAGTTCCAGACTTTCCTCCGACCGCAGCGCAATGTAGCCGACCTGAGTGAGATACAGGGCCCGGGCGCGGGTGTCGGCCTCGGTCTCGTCATAACCGAAGCGCCGGAAGAGCGCGGTGATTGCCTCGATCCGGACCGAATCGGCCTCGGCCATGGCGCGGGCCACCTCCGGATCCGTCAGTGACCAGGTGCGCATGGCGAATTCCAGCCGGCTGTCGAACAAGTCCCCGTCCAGCCAGCAGTCGCAGAGGTTCAGCATTGCCTCGGCGATGGTCCCCGCCGGCGCCTCGCAGCGCGCCAGCAGATTGGCGGTGTTCTTCTCGCGCCAGCGATCCACCAGCCGGGCCAGAAGCGCCTCGCGGTCCGGGAAATGCCAGTAGAAACTGGTGCGCGACAGTCCCAGCCGCTCGGCCAGCGGCATCACCTTCACCGCATCCACCCCGCCCTCGACCAGAAGGTCATAGGCCGCCTCCAGCCAGAGGTCGGGCGTGCCCCGCCAGCCGCGTTCCGGTCTTTGCATCGTCATGCGCCACCCTAGGCCCGGGGCGGTTTCAAACACAAGACCGCAAGAACTCGACATATGTGTCGAGTTTTGTCTTGCACGGGCAACGGGGCCGATCTAGCATCCGGGCCATCCCTCCCACAGGCAGGCCTTCCGATGTCGAAAGATCCCCTTCTCCAGCCCTATCGCCTGAAGCATCTGACCTTGCGCAACCGGATCATCACCACAAGCCACGAACCGGCCTACGGTGATGACGGGCTGCCGAAGGACCGCTATCGGCTCTACCATCTCGAGCGGGCGAAGGCCGGGGTGGCGATGGTGATGACGGCGGGTTCGGCCAGCGTCAGCCGCGACAGTCCGCCGGTCTTCTCGAACCTCCTCGTCTGGAAGGACGAGGTGGTGCCGTGGATGAGGCGGCTGGTGGACGACTGCCACGAGGCCGGGGCGGCGGTGATGATCCAGCTGTCGCATCTCGGCCGGCGGACACGCTGGGACAAGGGCGACTGGCTGCCGGTGATCTCCGCGACCCACGACCGCGAGCCTGCACACAGGGCAACGCCGAAACCGGCCGAGGACTGGGACATCGCCCGCATCATCCGAGACTACGCCGATGCGGCGGAGCGGATGAAGGCGGCAGGGGTGGACGGGATCGAGTTCCTCTGCCACGGCCACCTGCTGGATCAGTTCATGTCGCCGCTGACCAACAGTCTGCCCGCCCCCTATGGCGGCAGCCTGGAAAACCGCGCCCGGCTGACGCTGGAGATGGTGGCCGCCGTGCGCGAGCGGGTCGGGCCCGAGATCATCCTCGGCCTGCGCTATGGCGTGGACGAGATGGAGCCCGGCGGCATCGACATCGAGAAAGGCGTGGCGCTGGGAAAGCTGTTCCGCGACAGCGGGATGGTGGATTACCTGAACATCAACCGCAGCCGGATCCACACCGATCCGGCGATGACGGACCTGATCCCGGTGCAGGGCATGCGGTCCGCTCCGCACCTGGACTTCGCAGGCCGCATCCGGGTCGAGGTCGGGATGCCGGTGATCCATGCCTCGCGCATCCCGGACGTGGCCACGGCCCGGCATGCGGTGGCCACCGGTCAGGTCGATCTGGTGGGGATGACGCGGGCCCACATGGCCGACCCGCATATCGTGCGGAAGATCGTCGAGGGCCGTGAGGACGACATCCGGCCCTGCGTCGGCGCGACCTATTGCCTGGACCGCATCTATCAGGGGGGCATGGCGCTCTGCATCCACAACCCCTCGACAGGGCGCGAGGCGACGCAGCCGCACCAGATCGAGAAGGCCGGGGTCAGGAAGAAGGTCGTCGTTGTCGGCGCCGGTCCCGCGGGGCTCGAGGCCGCGCGGGTGGCGGGAGAGCGGGGGCACGCGGTGGTCGTCTTCGAGGTCGCCGACAAGCCCGGCGGGCAGGTCCGGCTGACGGCCCAGTCGAAGCGGCGGGCCGAGATGATCGGGATCATCGACTGGCGGCTGGCGCAGTGTCAGCGGCTGGGGGTGGAGTTTCGCTTCAACACCTGGGCCGAGGCCGAGGATGTCCTGGCCGAGGCGCCGGACGTGGTGGTGATCGCGACGGGGGGAATGCCGACGACGGGGCTTCTGGCCGAAGGGAACGAGCTGGTGGTCTCGGCCTGGGACATCCTGTCGGGCGACGCCAAGCCTGGCGAGAACGTGCTGATCTATGACGAGGCCGGGGACCATGCCGCCCTGCAAGCGGCGCAGGTGATCGCCGAGGCCGGCGGCAAGGTCGAGGTGATGACGCGCGACCGGACCTTCTCGCCCGAGGTGATGGGGATGAACCTGGTCCCCTACATGCGCGCGCTGCAGGACAAGGCGGTGACCTTCACGGTGACCTACCGGCTCGACGCGGTGCGGCGGGCGGGGAACCGGCTGGAGGCGGTGATCGGGTCGGATTACATGAAGCTCGACAAGACGCAGCTCCACGATCAGGTGGTGGTGAACGCCGGGACGCAGCCGCTCGCCGACCTCTACTTCGCGCTGAAACCGGTCTCGGGGAACAGGGGGGCGGTCGATTACGATGCCCTGATCGACGGGAGGCCGCAGCCGGCGGTGGAGGGGTTCCAGCTGTTCCGCATCGGCGACGCGGTGGAGGCGAGGAACACCCACGCGGCGATCTATGATGCGCTGCGGCTGGTGCGGACCGTCTGAGCCTGTGATGCCCGGGGCCGCCGAGGTCCCGGGTCAGGCCCGGGACGGGGTCACGGCTTCTTCCGGCAGTAGAGTTCCATCCGGTGATGGACGATCTCGTAGCCGAGTTCGGCGGCGATCTGGCGCTGGAGTTCCTCGATCTTCTCGGAGCGGAACTCGATGATCGCGCCGGTATCTAGATCGACGATGTGGTCGTGGTGGGGGGCGTCGGCGACCTCGTACCGCGCGCCGCCGTTTTCGAGGGCGAGCCGCAGGACCACCCCCTCCCGTTCCAGGACCGAGAGGGTGCGGTAGACGGTGGCCAGCGACAGGCTGTCGTCGAGGGTCCGGGCGCGGCGGTGAAGCTCGGCCGCGTCGGGGTGGTCGTCGGCCTCGGTCAGGACCTTGAGGAGCGCCTCGCGCTGGCGGGTCACGCGGACGCCGGTCTCGCGGAGGGCCTGTTTCGGGGTCGGTTTCATGGCGCCGAATGGTAGCGGGACCGGGGAACGGGGTCAAATCCCGCAGATGTGTCCACGGTGGACAATCTCTGAGATTCTTTTGATTTCAATGATTTAAGATTTTCCGTTAGGGTGGTGTCAAGACTTGTGGCAAGCCCGTTTTCGCGCCGTTTCAGGCGGCTGCGGCGGGGGTGGTGAGGTCTGACAGGATGCTCGCGGCGATCTCCAGCGAGCGCACGCGGGCAGCATGGTCGTGCATCATGCCGGTGATCATCACTTCGTCCGGCTGATGGCGGGCGATGAGTTCGGTGAGCTGCCGCCGGACGGTTTCGGGGGAGCCTACGGCGGAGCAGGAGAGCGCATAGCGGGCCTGGGCGAGGATCGGCGCGGGGACCTCGCTCAGGTCATGGGTCGGGCGCGGGAGCTGGCCGGGGCGGCCGCTGCGCAGGCGCGCGAAGGCGAGGAGTTGCGAGGAGCGGAGGTAGGTGGCTTCCTCGTCCGTGGCGGCGGCGGAGACGCCGACGGCCATCATCGCGTGGGGCTTCGCGAGGTGGGCGGAGGGGCGGAAGCTGCGGCGGTAGATGTCGAGGGCCTCTTCCAGGTGGGTGGGGGCGAAGTGCGAGGCGAAGGCGTAGGGGAGGCCGAGGTAGGCCGCCAGCTGCGCGCCGAAGGTGCTGGAACCGAGGATCCAGACGGGGACGTTGGTGCCGGTGCCAGGGATCGCCTGGACGGCGCCGGGGGTGTCGCCGAGATAGCCGATCAGTTCCAGCACGTCCTGCGGGAAGGTGTCTTCCTGCGCCATGTGGCGACGCAGCGCGCGAGCGGTCTGCATGTCGGTACCGGGGGCGCGGCCGAGGCCGAGGTCGATGCGACCGGGGTAGAGGGTGGCGAGGGTGCCGAATTGCTCGGCCACGACCAGGGGGGAGTGGTTCGGCAGCATGATGCCCCCTGCCCCGATGCGCATGGTCTTGGTTTGGCCCGCGACATGGCCGATCAGGACGGCGGTCGCGGCGGAGGCGATGCCGGGCATGTTGTGATGCTCGGCCAGCCAGTAGCGGTGGAAGCCCGCCTTCTCGGCGGCCTGGGCGAGCGCGACGGTGGATTGGAGCGCCTGGGCGGGGGTCTGGCCTTCGGGGATCGGGGCCAGATCGAGGTAGGAATAGTGCTGCATGTGCGGCCTCCGTTCGGGACAGAGGTAAGTATTCGGGGTGGTGGGGGGAAGGGGTTTCGTCGGGCGGGCGCCCCCACCCCATCCCTCCCCACGGAGGGGGGATGGAGGCGCTTTGGGCTTGGCTTTGCGCGGGGTGGCTGGCGGCAGCGTAGGGTGCGCTACAGCGCACCGTCGGATGGTGCGCTGTAGCGCACCCTACGATGGGGATGGGTCCGGTGCTGTTGCTTGCGGCGGTGCGCCTGATGGGCCGGGCGGACCGGGGGTTTCACACCCCCGGACCCCCGTGGGATATTTGGGAACAGGTGAAAGGGCTTAGATGAGCCCTTAAACTGCTTGTGACCTGCCCCCCGGTCGTCCCTCGTTCATAACGAGAGTCCTTGGGGTTGATAGTGGTCGGTTTTGGGTTGGGCAAGTGCGCCG
>NZ_VMDU01000014.1 GCF_008271465.1 Tabrizicola flagellatus
TCTCAGGTTGGGCAGACTCTACATCACAGCGAGGGAACTTCCGGGGGGCAGGTCACAATATGCAGGAGATGAGATATCTTTTCTCACAACTCTCTACTACGGCAATTTGGAGCGCGAGAGAATTAGGGCCGCCCGGAAAGAACAAATGGAACGCCGCGAATGGAAGCAAATCGACAGGCTTGAGGCACTGCCTGAGTGGCTGACGAAGCGTAGTGAAGAAAAAGACGACTTTGAGTAACCTCACACATCCAACTCCTCCACAAACCTCGCATTCTCCTGGATGTACTGGAACCGCAACTCCGGCTTCTTGCCCATCAGGCGCTCCACCAGGTCGGAGGTGTCCCCCGGTTCGTCCTCGTCGATCGACACCCGGATCAGCTTGCGCGTCGCGGGGTTCATCGTGGTGTCCTTCAGATCCTTGGCGTCCATCTCGCCCAGCCCCTTGAAACGCTGGACGTCGATCTTGCCCTTTCCGCCCAGGCCCTTGGCGAGCCAAAGCTCCTTTTCGGCGTCGTCGGCGACGTACATCCGCCGCGCGCCTTGGGTCAGGCGGTAGAGGGGCGGGCAGGCGAGGTAGAGGTGGCCCTTGTCGATCAGGGGGCGCATCTGGGTGAAGAAGAAGGTCATCAGAAGCGAGGCGATATGCGCGCCGTCCACGTCGGCGTCGGTCATGATGATGATCTTTTCATACCGCAGGTCGTCGAGGCGGAACTTCGACCCCATGCCGGTCCCCAGCGCCTCGCAGATGTCGCGGATCTCGGCGTTCTCGGTCAGCTTGGAGGAGGCGGCGCCGAGGACGTTCAGCACCTTGCCGCGCAGGGGCAGGAGCGCCTGGAAGTTGCGGTCGCGCGCGCCCTTGGCGGAGCCGCCCGCGCTGTCGCCTTCGACGATGAAGAGTTCGGTGCCTTCGCGCGACTTGGCGGAGCAGTCGGTGAGTTTGCCGGGGAGGCGCAGCTTCTTGGTCGCGGTCTTGCGGGCGGTTTCCTTTTCCTCGCGCCGGCGCAGGCGTTCCTCGGCGCGCAGGACGAGGAAGTCGAGGATCGCTCCGGCCGATTTCGGGTCGGCGGCGAGCCAGGTGTCGAAATGGTCGCGGACGGCGTTTTCGACCCATTTCGTGGCTTCCTCGGTGGACAGCCGGTCCTTGGTCTGGCCGACGAAACTGGGTTCGCGGATGAAGATCGACAGCAGCGCGCAGCCCCCGGTCAGCAGGTCCTCGCGGGTGATCTGGTCGGCCTTGCGGTTCTTCACCCGCTCGCCATAGGCGCGGATGCCCTTCAGGATCGCGGCCCAGAAGCCTGCCTCATGCGTGCCGCCTTCCGGCGTGGGGACGGTGTTGCAGTAGGAGTGGAGCCAGCCGTCCTGGGCGGGCGTCCAGTTGATCGCCCATTCGACCGAGCCGGGGACGCCGTATTTCTCCTCGAACGAGACGCGGCCGGCGAAGGGGCGTTCGGAGTAGGTGGTGACCTTCTTGAGCGAGTCGTTCAGGAAGTCGGCGAGGCCGCCGGGGAAGTGGAAGGTCGCCTCCATCGGCGTGTCGCCGTCGGGGATGGCCGATTTCCAGCGGATCTCGACGCCCGAGAAGAGATAGGCCTTGGACCGCGTCATCTTGTAGAGGCGCGCGGGTTTCAGGGTCTGGTGGCCGAAGATGTCCGGGTCGGGGTGGAAGGTGACCCAGGTGCCGCGGCGGTTCTGGGTGGGGCCGAGCTTGCGGACCGGGCCTTGCGGGATGCCGCGCGAGAAGGATTGTTCGTAAAGCTCGCGGTCGCGGGCGACCTGGACCACCATCAGGTCGGAGAGCGCGTTCACGACCGAGGAGCCGACGCCGTTGAGGCCGCCCGAGGTGGAATAGGCCTTGTTGGAAAACTTGCCGCCGGCGTGGAGGGTGCAGAGGATGACCTCCAGGGCGCTTTTTCCGGGGAACTTGGGGTGGGGATCGACGGGGATGCCGCGGCCGTTGTCGCGGACGGTGACCGAGCCGTCGGCGTGCAGTTCGACCTCGATCCGGTTGGCGTGGCCCGCGACGGCCTCGTCCATCGCGTTGTCGAGGATTTCCGCGACCATGTGGTGCAACGCGCGTTCGTCGGTGCCGCCGATATACATGCCGGGGCGCTTGCGGACGGGTTCCAGGCCTTCGAGGACCTCGATCGAGGAGGCGTCGTAGGTGGTGGCGCCGGAGAGGAGGTCGTTCATGGATCACCTGTTCAAATGCGCAGGCATTAGAGCATCGAAGGGCATGGGGGCGCAAGATGTGGGGGCTGGTCGGGCCGGGGGGTGTGGCCTAGCTTAGCGCCAAAGCAGAAGGAGGATGGACGATGCGGGTGCTGTTCACGGGCGGATCGGGGAAGGCGGGGCGGCATGTGGTGCCTTACCTTGTGGCGCAGGGGCACAGGGTGCTGAACTTCGACCGGGTGCCGCTGGGGCTGGCAGGGGTGCATGACCTGATCGGCGACATCTGCGATGCGGGGCAGGTCTATTCGGCGATGCGGACCCATGCGGGCTATGACGAGATGGAGGACGGCGCGGCGAAGCTGTTCGACGCCGTGGTGCATTTCGCGGCCGTGCCCCGCTATGGCATGGTGCCGGACACCGAGACCTGGCGCGTCAACGTGGTGGGGACCTACAATGTGATCGAGGCCGCGCTGAAGATGGGCATCCGCAAGGTCATCATCGCGTCTTCCGAGACGACCTATGGCGTGTGTTTCAGCGATGGCGTGGTGGACCCCAAGGTCCTGCCGCTGGAAGAGGATTACGACATCGATCCGATGGACACCTACGGCACCTCGAAGAAGGTGAACGAGGTGACGGCGCGCAGCCTGCAGCGCCGCTTTGGCGCTGATGTCTATGCCTTGCGGATCGGCAACGTGATCGAGCCGCATGAATATGCCACGCTCTTCCCGCCACTGAGGGACGACCCGGGCCTGCGGCGGCGGATCACCTTCAGCTACATCGACGCGCGGGATCTGGGGCAGATCGTGGATCTGTGCCTGAAGAAGGACGGGCTTGGCTTTCAGGTGTTCAACGCGGTGAACGACGAGAACGCCGTGCCGCAGCCGAACTCGGAACTGCTGCCCCGGTTCTTCCCGAACGTGCCCCTGTCGCGGCCGGTGGGCGAGCGGGAGGGGCTTTTGTCCAACCGGAAGATCCGGGAAGTGCTGGGGTTCAAGGAAGAGCACAACTGGCAGAAGTATGTGAAATAGCCGGGCACAGCCTATCATTCGTCCGGGGGGGCGGTTGGCTTCGGCAGAATCAACCGCCAACTCCAGCTGGGAAAAGGGGAGGTGCAGGATGCGGAATGTCTTGCAGCAGCCGTTGAAGGCGGTCGCCATCGGGACTGTCCTTGCTGTTGGCCTGACGGTGTCGGTCGCGGCGGAGGAGCGGAAGGTGACCTACCTTTGCGACAAGGGCGCCACGATCGAGGTTGCCTTCGACGACGAGAGGGCGGTGCTGGTCCATGCCGGCCAGACCGTCGTGATGACCGCGCTGCCCACCGGGTCCGGGTATCTCTATACCGGCGGCGGGGCGGTCCTGCGCGGCAAGGAGCACGAGGCGACCTGGATCGACGCGCAGGGCGAGGTCCGGCAGTGCAGGGACGAGGTGCATGCCATGAGCCAGCCGCAGGTGGAGCCGCCGATGCTGACCATCGAGGGCACGAAATGGCGTCTGGTGCATTTCCAGTCGTCCGACGACGCGATCGGAACGGTGGTTCCGCCGCGACTGGAAAACTACTTGGCCGAGTTCAATACCAACGGCGAGCTGGCGATGCAGCTGGACTGCAACCGGCTGCGGGCAAGCTGGACCTCGGACCGGCTGGCGCCGGAAGGGGCCTCGCTGTCGATCTCGGCCGGGGCCATGACCCGGGCCTACTGTGGCGACGACGCCCTCGACGGCCAGATCGCCCGTGACCTGGAGAGGGTCCGGTCCTTCGTCATCCGCGACGGCAAGCTGTCGCTGGTGCTGGAGGCCGACAGCGGCATCTACCTGTGGGAGCCGGCCGCGCCCTGACCCGGCAGCGCGTTCGGGGCCTGGGTCAGGCCGGTTCCGCCATCCGCGCCGCCCACATCTTCTTGAACGCCGGGCGCGACTGGCAGGTTTCCAGCCAGGCCTTTACGGCGGGAAACTCGCCGAGCAGCGTCGGGTGGCCCTGTGCGTAGCGGAGGCATTCGGCGAGGTTCAGATCGGCCACGGTGAAGCGGTCACCCACCAGATAGGGATGCGCCGACAGATGCGACTCGAGCCGTTTCAGCGGGCGGCGGAGTTTCTCGGCATTGATCGCGATGGTGCCCTGGCCTTCGGGGGTCTTGTCGCCCCCGGCGCCCTGGACGTTCAGGATCTCCAGCGCCGGGGCCTCGATGGCGGTCACGGCCAGGAGCGTCCACTGGTCGATCAGCGCGGCCTCGGCCGGGGTCTGCGGCCCGAGCATCCCGCCCCGGGTGCGGGCGATGTGGTTGGTGATGGAGAGCGATTCCGTCAGCACCAGATCGCCTTCGACATAGGCGGGAATCTGGCCCTGCGGGTTCACCTTCAGGAAGGCGGGCGAGGCGGTATTCAGCGGTGCGTCCGGCGCGCTGGCCTGGGGCAGGCGGTAGGCCTGGATGACGGGGACGTGCTCGAAGGCCTCGTCCAGTTCGTAGAGTAGCCAGATCGGGCGCGAGGCGCGGCTGCGGAAGACGCCGTAGAGGGTGGGCATGGGGGACTCCATCGTATCCAGCGCCAGCCTAGGCGCTGTGGCGGGCAAGCAAAAGGGGCAAGGAAAGCAGGGCCGTCTTGATCCGTGTCAAGGCAAATTGTCGCAGACTGTGCCTGTCTTGTCCGATCATGTGCAAGGGAGGTGCCCCGTATGGATGACACTGCAACGATCCTGAAGCCCGCCGGGGATGCCGACCCGGTGGCCGAGGCGAAACCGCCGAAGGCCGAGCCGAGCCCGCTGCATCAGGCCTTCGAGTCCGGCCGTTATCCCTATGCCCGGCTGATGGGCCGCGCGCCCTACGAGGCCGAGAAGGCGCGACTTCAGGCCGAGCTTCTGAAGGTGCAGATCTGGGCGCAGGACACCGGGCAGAAGTTCGTGATCCTGATGGAGGGGCGCGACGCGGCCGGCAAGGGCGGCACGATCAAGCGGTTCATGGAGCATCTGAACCCCCGCTATGCCCGGGTCTGTGCGCTGACCAAGCCTTCCGATGTGGAGAAGGGCCAGTGGTTCTTCCAGCGCTACATCGCGCATCTGCCGACGGCGGGCGAAATGGTGTTCTACGACCGCAGCTGGTACAACCGCGCCGGGGTGGAGCGGGTGATGGGCTTCTGCACGCCCTCGGAATACCTGGAGTTCATGCGCCAGGCGCCGGAGTTCGAGCGCATGCTCGTCCGGTCGGGCATCCGGCTTTACAAGTACTGGTTCAGCGTGACGCGCGAGGAGCAGCTGGCCCGGTTCAAGGCGCGCGAGACCGATCCGCTGAAGATGTGGAAGCTCTCGCCGATCGACAAGGCGAGCCTCGACCGCTGGGACGATTACACCGAAGCCAAGGAGGCGATGTTCTTCTACACCGACACGGCGGACGCGCCCTGGGTGATCGTCAAGTCGAACGACAAGAAGCGGGCGCGGCTGAACTGCATGAAGCATTTCCTGTCCACCATCGACTATCCGAACAAGGATCCCGAAGTGGTGGGCACGCCCGATCCGCTGATCGTCGGCCGGGCGACGCAGGTTCTTGGCATGGGGCCGGCGATCTATGACGTGGCGACCCATCCGGCCATGCTGAAGCGCTGAGACGCGGATCGGCGCCGGGGGTGGCCCTCGCCTCTTGGCTCCGGCCCGTCCGGTGCTTACCTTGCCGGCCATGCTGCGCGCCGTCCTGTCTGCCCTCGTCCTGACATCCGCCCTGCCGGCCGGGCCGGCCGGGGCGCATCCGCATGTCTGGATCGACACCGGGATCGAGGTGATCCTGAACGACCGGAACGAGGCGGTCGCGCTGCGGATCCGCTGGACCTATGACGAGCTTTACTCGCTGTACATCGTCGGCGACATGGGGCTGGACGCGGACTGGGACGGCAAGCTGACGCCCGAGGAAGAGGCGCGGCTGTCCGGCTTCGACATGAAATGGGATGAGGGTTTTGCCGGCGACACCTTCGCTCTTCTGGGCGAGGCGGCGCTGGAGCTGTCGGGGCCGGAGGAGTTCGGCGCGAGCTATGACGGCAAGCGGATCACCTCGACCCATCTGCGGCGCCTTGCGGCCCCGGTGCCGGTGGGGCAGGTGCCGCTGATCGTGCAGGCCTATGATCCGGGCTATTACGTCGCCTATTCCATTCCCGAGCCGGCGGTGATCACCGGGGGCAGGGGCTGCACGGCGCAGACCTTCGTCCCCGACCTGACCGAGGCGCAGGCGGCGCTGATGGAGGCCCTGAAGGAATACACGCCGGATGTCGATGTCGAGGACGAGTTTCCGGCCGTGGGTGCCCAGTTCGCCGAGGAAGTGCGGGTGACATGCGCCGCGCCCTGATGCTGGCCGGGCTGGTCCTGGTGCTGGTGCTGGGGGCGCTCTGGGCCTCGGGCGCGCTTGGGGGGCTGGTGGCCTGGCTTGAAGCCGCGCAGCGGGCAGCGCAGGAGCGGCTGGCGGGCGCGATCCGGGCGCTGCGGGGGGGCGAGGCCGGGGCGCTGACGGCGTTCTGGGCGCTGTGCCTCGGCTATGGCGTGCTGCATGCGGCGGGGCCGGGGCATGGCAAGCTGGTGATCGGCGGCTATGGCCTGGCGCGGCGGGTGCCGGTGGCGCGACTTGCGGGGCTCGCTCTGGCCTCGAGCCTGGCGCAGGCGGCGGTGGCGGTGGCGCTGGTCTATGGGCTGGTGGCGCTGCTGGGGCTGGGCCGGCAGGCGGTCGAGGGCGCGGCGGAGCGCTGGGTGACGCCGGCGGGCCATGCGATGATCGCGGGGCTGGGCCTGTGGCTGGTCTGGCGCGGCGTGCAGGACCTGCGGCGGCAGGTGGCGGCGGGTGCCGATGCTCATGGCCACCAACACCAACACCATCACCATCATGACCACGACCACGACCACGACCACGGGCCGGGCTGCACCCATGCCCACGGGCCGACCGTCGAGGCGGTGGAGCGTGTCGCCTCGTTCCGAGACGGGCTGGCGCTGGTGGCGGGGATCGCGCTGCGACCCTGTTCGGGGGCGCTGTTCGTGCTGGTCCTGACCTGGCAGCTGGGGATCGCTTTGGCCGGGATCGTCGGCGCCTTCGTCATGGGCCTCGGGACGGCGCTGGTGACGGTCGGGGCGGCGGTGCTGTCGGTCTGGGCGCGCGAGGGGGCGTTCCTTGGCCTCGGCCTCGGCACCGGGCGCCTGGCGCGGGCCTTGCCGGTGGTGGAGCTGGCGGTCGGCGCGGCGATCGCGGCGGCGGCGCTGGGACTTCTGGCCGGCAGCCTCTGACGCCGCGCCGCGGCGGAAACCCTGCCTTGTGCCTGCCGGACGGCGCGGATAAGCCTGCGCCATGGCTATACGGTTGTCCAATTCGGCCCATGCGCGGGAGACGCTCGCGCTGGGCCTGCCCCTGATCGGCTCGCATCTGGCGCAGATGGCGCTGCATGTGACCGATACGGTCATGGTCGGCTGGTATGGGGTGGTGGCGCTGGCCGCGGTGGTGCTGCGGGCCTCGTCCTTCTTCATCGTCTTCGTCGTGGGATCGGGCTTTGCCAAGGCGGTGATGCCGATGGTCGCCGCCGCGCTGGGCCGCGAGGACGAGACGCAGGTCCGGCGCGACACGCGGATGGGGATCTGGCTGTCCATCGCCTTCGGCCTCGTGGTCTATCCGGTGTTCTGGTGGTCCGAGCCGATCCTGCGGGCGCTGGGGCAGGATCCGGAGGTGTCGGCCATCGCGCAGGACTACATGCGCATCGCGGGGCTGGGGATGGTGCCGGCACTGGTGGTGACGGTGCTGCAGAGCTATCTGTCGGCGCTGCACCGGACGCAGGTTGTCCTCTGGGTCACGCTGGCGGCGGTTGCGGTCAACATCGCGGTCAACTGGGCGCTGATCTTCGGCAACTGGGGTTTCCCCGAGATGGGCGCGCGCGGGGCGGCGGTGGCGACGCTGGTGGTGCAGGTCGTCTCTCTGGTGGCGCTGGCGCTTTACGCGCATTTCCTGCCGGCGCTGCGCCGGTTCCACCTGTTCCAGCGCTTCTGGCGGCCGGACTGGCCGGCGATGCGGCAGGTGTGGCGGCTGGGGCTGCCCATCGGGCTGACGGGGCTGGCCGAGGGCGGGCTGTTCCAGGCCTCGGCTCTGATGATGGGCTGGATCGGCACGGTGGAACTGGCCGCGCATGGCATCGCGCTGGAGGTGGCGGCGCTGACCTTCATGCTGCATGTCGGACTGTCCAGCGCCGCGACGATCCGGGTCGCGCGGTTCGACGGGCAGGGCGAGCGGGCAGAGCTGCGCCGGGCAGCGAAGGTGGCGGTGGTGATCTCCCTGGGCGTGGCGCTGGCCTCGATCCTCCTGTTCCTGTCTGCACCCCGGCCGATCGTCGCGCTGTTCCTGGACCTGACGAAGCCGGAAAGCGCGGCGATCCTCGCCTACGGCACGGTGCTTCTGGGGGTGGCGGCACTGTTCCAGCTGGCCGACGGGATGCAGGTCATGGCGCTGGGCCTCTTGCGCGGGGTGCAGGACACGCGGGTGCCGATGGGTCTGGCGGCGGTCAGCTACTGGTTGATCGGCATCCCGTGCAGCTATGTGCTGGCCTTCCCGCTGGGCCTCGGCGGGGTCGGGCTGTGGCTCGGGCTGGTCGTGGGTCTGGTCTGCGCCGCGGCGAGCCTGATGTGGCGGTTCTGGCGGCTGGCCCGGTAGCGCTCGTCGGCGACTTCGTCCCTCCTCGCCGGTCCCGCGACGAGGCGATGCAATCGCACGAGGAGCCTCAGCGCCAGAGCGGCGCGAGGCTGGCGAAGCGGCCCTGCGCCTTCGACAGCAGCCGGTTGAGCCGCCCCGGATGCGGGATCGCGCCCGAGGCCAGCCGCTCCAGCGCCACTTCGGGTGGGCAGGGGCGGCGGGCGACCGGATCCCAGTAGCGCGGATAGGCGATCAGCGCGGCATGGGCGAGCTGCACCAGATCGGGCCGCGCCGTCCGCCGCGCCGGCACCGGGCCGAGGTCGCGCGTCAGTCCCCAGCCGGCATAGAAGGGCGCGCCGAGGCAGGTGACGGAGAGGCCGCGGATCAGCGCCTCGAAGCCGAGAAGCGAGGTCATGGTCCAGACCTCCCCCACCTCGGCCAGAAGCGCCACCGGATCCGCCCCGGAGGCCACGACATCGGCGAGACCGTCGAGGTCGGCGGGCGCGATGGCGCCGGCGCGCAGGCCCGCCTCGACATCCGGGTGCGGCTTGTAGATCAGCACCGCGTCCGGGTGCGCCTGCCGCACCGCGCGCAGAAGCGCGAGGTTCGTCCGCACCGCGCCCGCCCCCTTGCCGATCGAGGCGTCGTCCTCCACCTGCCCCGGCACGAGGATCCGGCGGCCCGGAGGCAGGGCAGGGGTCGCGCCGCCGAGGTTGTATTTCGACAGGCCCCCCGCGCGCAGGCGGTCGAGGAGAGCCTCGGCCCGGCGGCGCTGCGTGGGGGTGAGCGGCGTGGCGATCAGCGCCTCGAGACGCGAGGGGCGGGTCGGGTCGTAGTAGATGCCGAGATCGTCCGTCACCAGCGACAGGGGCGGCACCAGTTCCGCGCCAAGCCCGCGCGAGCGCAGGAAGCCGTCCTCGACCCGGCGGCAGGGCGCGGCGGGGGTGAAGCCTTCCGGTTCCTTCCCCGCCCAGACCAGAAGGCCGCGCCCGGTGGCCGTGGCCAGCCGGTCCGCCGCCACGGGATCGTCGCGAAAGCGCAGCGACCGCGTGCCGCCGAAAACCGCCTGCAACCGGGGCCGCTTCCACAGCCGCATCCCCGCCGCGACATGGCCCCGGCGATCCTCGCGGAAGGCGCGGGCCTCGGCGGCAAGCTGGTGGATCACCTCTTCCAGCCCGCAGAGCCGGTCGCGGCAGGGGTCGTACCAGAGCGGCGCCAGCAGCATCGCGCCGGCGAACAGCTCTTCGCGCGTCAGGCGGCGGGTGCGGCGCGGGATCGGCTGTTCGTCCCGGCTGAGGCCCCAGCCGGCATAGAAGGGCTGGCCGAAGATCCGGGGGCAGTGGCCGTGCAGGATCGCCTCGAACCCCATCTGCGAGGTGACGGCATAGACCTCGGCCGCCCCCGCGAGCAGCCGGTGCGCCGAGACCGGCGCGGTCAGGAGCGTGACGCGGCGCTCGGCATCGGCCGGGCCGAAATGGCCGGGACGCAGGCCGGCGGCGGTCTCGGGATGGCTGCGGATCACGATGCGGCGGTCGGGATGGTCGCGCAGGGCGGCCGCGAGCATGTTGCGGAAGGTCGCGGCCGTGGCGCCGCCAAGACGGATCGAGGCGTCGCCGGCGCTCTGGTCGATCACCAGGACATAGCCGGGGTCGGGTGCGGCGAGATCGGAGTCATAATTGTTGTATTTTGATAGATTGCTTTCAAAAATACAGTCAATTAGAGCGCTTACTTCATTCAGAATGTTCGGATTGTGAAAATCCGTCGAGGCGAGGATCCGCTCCATCCGCGAGGGGGCGCGGCTGTCGAAATGCACGCCCTCGGGGTCGACCAGGTAACCCGCAGCCGGTTCGCCCCGCGCCCGGCCGGGGTGGATCGAGCGGAGGAAGGCGTCCTCGACCCGGATCAGCGGCAGGCCGCGCCGGGCGGCAAGCGCCTCGCCGCGCCAGGCGGTGGGACTTGCGCCCCAGACCAGGACGCCCTCGCCGGGGCGGGGCAGGCCGAAGCGCAGCTCGTGGCCGGCAAGCTGCAGGACCCGGTGCAGCCGGGCATTGCGCAGGATCGACAGGTTCTGATGCACCAGAACGCGCGGCACCCCGGCCAGCGCCGGATGCGCCTCTGGCCCTGCGAACAGGGCGGGATCAGTCGCCGGTATCGCCGACGCTGGCAAGGCTGGTCGCGGCCGAGGTGCTGCCGGTGATTGCACCGAGCGTCTTCTGCCACTGCACGAAGGGGGCCTCGGTGACATAGAGCGTGTCGCCGTCGCGGATCTGGAAGTCGCGGGCCTCGAACAGGCCGGTGGGTTCGGTCAGGTCCAGCACATAGACGATGCGCTGGTCGCCGATCAGGTCGTTGCGGCCCAGGACGGCGCGGGCGATCTCCTCGCTTTCGTCGCGCAGGATGAAGACGCCCTTGGGGTCGGCGGCCATGGTGGACAGCCCGCCCACAGTTGCGATGGCTTCGAGGGCGGACATCGATTCGGATTCGAACGGCACCAGGCTTTGTGCGCCGGTCGCCCCGAGCGCGATGAACTTGCGGCCGTCCTTCTCGATGTTGATCTTGTCGCCCGGGCGCAGCGCGATGTCGAGCGCGGGGTTCTCGTAGAGATCCTTGAGCCAGATCTTGCCGGTATGCTTGCCGCGCGTCACCCGCACGATGGCGATCGCGGGGTCGATCGTGACGCCGCCGGCCTTGGCCAGCATGGTGGCCAGCGTCCGGGTCGAAGCCTCGATCGGATAGACGCCGTTCAGCCCGGCCTGGCCCGAGATCGACACCGTCGCGCCTTCGCCCGCCACCCGCGAGACGCTGACCTGCGGGTCGGGCGTCTGGTTTTCCAGCTTGCGGGTGATCGCCTGGCGGAGGCCCTCGGGCGTCTGGCCCGCCGCCTTGATGCGCCCGGCATAGGGGATGTAGATGTAGCCCTGCCCATCGACCTGGACATCCGTCAGGCCCGAGACGCGCTGGCCTGTATTGCCCAGAAGCGGGTCGTCCTTGACGTTTTCGTAGACCGTCACGTTGATCGTGTCGCCCGGCGAGATCATGTCCGAGGCGACGACACCGGCGTTGCGGAAGCTCTGGCTGAAACCGAAGACCGGTTGCGCCGAGGTGGCGCGCGTCACCGCGGGCGTGACGCGGACAACATGCGCATTTCCCTGCTTGTCCACCGCGCCGGCGAGGATCTCGCGCTTGTTGGGGCCCGAGCGGGGCAGACCGCAGGAGGCCACCAGAACAATCGCCGCAAGCAGCGCAAGCGCCCTTGCCGTGTGCGACACACCAACCTTCACCTGACTGTCCCCTGGCTTCGAGCAGCTTTCTTGCGGCGTAACCTAGCGAAGCCCGTTCACCAAGGCCAGTGCGGAATCAGCGGACGAGCCGCAACTGCTGCCGCGGGCCTGCCGTGCCCTGCAACAGCGACTGGTAGGGGTCTTCCGGCGACAGCATCAGGTCGACAACCTGCCGCAAGAGCCGCCGCCGCCCCCGCGCCGAGTAGAACCCGCCGACCAGTTGCGAGGTCTCCAGCAGGAAATGGCGGTAGTCGCGATAGGCGCGGGTATCCGGCCGGTCCGGTGCGGCGAAGAACTCTGCCAGCGGCTGGGACGAGACGAATTCCGGCTTGGCATAGACCGCCGCCCCGAAGGTGCGCAACGGCAGGCCGCGCCAGAGCGCCTGCTGCCCGGCCGTGGAATTCACCGTCACCGCCGAGCGCGCATCGTTCAGAAGCTGCGCGAGCTTGCCGCCGCGGACGAAATGCACCCGGCCCCTCACGCCGTGCAGCCGCGCAAGCCTGCGGATCTCCGGCAGGAGCGGCACGCGCCCGTCCTCCAGCGGGTGGGCCTTGAAGACCAGGTGGTGATGGCCGGGCGCGCCTTTTGCGAAGCCTGCGATCACCTCGGCCAGGAAGTCGGTCATGCTGGCGAAGGGGGAATGGGCCCGGAAGCTCGCGTCGTGTTCGAGTTGCAGGATCGCCAGGTGATAGGGAAAGCCGCCGTTGCGGATCCGCCGGGTGGCGATGCGTCGTTCGATGCGATGGACCGGCATCATCAGGAAGCGGCGCAGGTAGAGCCGGAATTCCTGGCCCACGGTCAGCGCGCGGTGCGGACGGAAATTCCGGTAGGCGCGGAAGCCGGCCGCGACGCAGCCGTGGTAGAGCGCACCCCAGAACATGTGCTGGCGCATGTCGCCCCATGTTGCGGGCACCTCGGGCAGGTCGAGATCGACGCGCGCCAGCGCGCCCCGCATCTCCTCGACCGTCAGGTCCATCAGCCGCGAATGGCCGTTCGATCCGTTACGTTCGTAGGTGACCCAGTAGGGGCGCAGGTAGCCTTCCTCGAACACATGCACGGTGATGCCGCGCGCCCTGGCCAGCCGGATCGCCTGGGCATGGATCGGTCGGGTGTCGCCGTAGAGCACCAGATCGGTGACGCCGAGGTCCGTCATCAGGCGGTCGCAGGTTTCCGGCCAGCAGTCCTGCGGGTCGTGGAAGGCGATGTAGCCGGGGCCAGGCCAGAAGACCCGGTCGCCAAGGTTGAAGCCCACGCGCGTCACCCGCGCCCCGGTGCGGCGCAGGTGCTGGCCCAGGCGGTGGAACCAGGGACCGTGCGGGCCTTGCAGCAAGAGGAAGTGGCGGGAGGCGGGGGGCAAGTCGGGCCTTGTGTTCCGTCGGGTCATGCAGCGGTCGTCGGGACAGCCTGCCCCGGAAAGGATGAAAAGCGGGTGAGGGATGATGGCCCCAACCGGCCGAGGCTTGCAAGCGGCGAGGGCGGGCTTTACCTCGGAACGGCAGGTCGGGATCCAGGGAAGGCGGGGTGCAGTCATGTTTACCGGAATTGTCACCGATGTGGGGCGGATCATCGACACCAGGGTCGCGGGAGACCTGCGCGCGCGCATTGCCACGCATTATGATGTCGGCGGCATCGATATCGGCGCATCCATCGCCTGCGACGGGGTCTGCCTGACGGTTGTCGCGCTGGGCAGCGAACCGGAGGGCTGGTTCGACGTGGAGATTTCGGCCGAGACGGTGTCGAAGACGAATCTGGGCAACTGGCGCCCGGGCAAGCGGGTGAACCTGGAGCGGGCGCTGAAGGTCGGGGACGAGCTGGGCGGGCATATCGTGTCGGGCCATGTCGACGGACTGGCCGAGGTCGTGGGGGTCCGGCCCGAGGGCGGGTCGCTCCGGGTGACATTCCGCGCGCCGGAGGCGTTGGCGAAGTTCATCGCGCCGAAGGGGTCGGTGGCGCTGAACGGGACGAGCCTGACGGTGAACGAGGTCTCGGGGGCGGAGTTCGGGGTGAACCTGATCCCGCACACGCAGGAGGTGACGACCTGGGGCGAGGTGGCCGTGGGCGACCGGGTGAACCTGGAGGTCGACACGATGGCCCGCTACGTGGCGCGGCTGCGCGAGTATGACTGACGGCGCGCTTTTGGCTGGCCCCGGGGGATTTCACATCCCCCGGACCCCCTGTGGAGTATTTGCCAAAGGGCAAGCGCAGATTCTGGTCGAATTGTCTGGAGTTTCTGTTGGGCGAGATCGGGCATAACGGCGGGCCTTCGATGGAGGCCGGGGTCAGCTGGCGGCGGCACTGCTGGTCCTCGGCGCGGGAGGCCTTGTTGCCCACGCTGCCCGTCGAGGTGGTGCGGACGCGGGTTCGCCGGGCGCAGGCCTTGGGACTGGATTACCGGACCTATGCCGGGGTGCGGGCGGCTACGGGGCATGATGTGGTGGCGTTCCTGTTTTCGTCCAATGCCTTGCGGGTCACGCTCGTCAACCCGGCCATGCCCGAGGCGCGAGCGGTGAAGCTGGCGGAGGTCGCTTGCGAGCGGTTCGCGCTGGCGGTGGCGCCGCTGACGCCCGGGATGGTGGCGGCGGCCAATCCGGTGCTGGATGGGGTTTCGCCTGCTCCTTATGCGCTGGCGGGGTTCGGCGAGATGCGGGATCGGGTGCGGGCGGCTTTGCGCAAGTTGCCCTCGGATCAGGTGATCCTGGTGGGCGACCTGGGGCTGGAGCGCGACTGGTGTGCGGCGGGGCGGCTGGCGGGGTATCTGCCGGCAGAGCGGTACTTCGGGTGAGGCGGGTCGGGGATGTTGTCCTTTCCGTACTGCAATGGCTCCTCATGCTGTGGGGCGTGGCGCTGATCGTGATTTCGCTTGTCGAGTACAACTTTCAGGCGGAGTTGCAGCAAGGGCTTACGGTGTCAGGCTTGGAAAGCGCTCTATACGCTCCGCCAATCCGTTTGCGCCTCGTTCAGGGCGTTACGACGGGTCTGGTTGCGATGGGACTGAGTGCCGCGCTGTTCTACCTTGGCCGCCTGTACCTCTCGCGCCGGAAATGAAAAACGGCGGCCCCTTGGGACCGCCGTTTCGCATTCCATGACCCCGAAAGATCAGGCCGCGCGGCCGACGAGGACCGAGTCCACCTGCTTCGCTGCGCCCGCCTCATCGACGCCCGAGACAGCCGCGACTTCGCGGGTCAGGCGTTCAAGGGCGGCCTCGTAGAGTTGACGTTCGGAATAGGACTGCTCGCGCTGGTCGTCGGCGCGGTGCAGGTCGCGGACCACCTCGGCGATCGAGAGCAGGTCGCCGGAATTGATCTTCTGTTCGTATTCCTGGGCGCGGCGCGACCACATCGCGCGCTTGACCTTGGCCTTGCCCTTCAGCGTGTCGAGCGCCTTGGTCACGACATCGGGGGCCGACAGGGGGCGCATGCCGATGTCGATGGCCTTGTGGGTCGGCACCCGCAGGGTCATCTTGTCCTTCTCGAAGGAGATGACAAAAAGCTCCAGCTGAATCCCGGCGATCTGCTGTTCCTCGATGGAAATGATCTTGCCGACGCCATGCGCCGGGTAGACCACGAAATCGTTCGGACGGAATTCAGGCTTCTTCGACTTGGTCATTCATGCTTCCCCAGAAAGGATGCCCTCTGCCCGCAACAAACGCCCCGCGCGCCCTGAACCCCTCGTTCAGGCGTGTGGAGCTGATTGTCACAACAGATTCTGGCCCAGGCGATGTGCTCTAAGCCGGCGTCAGGCGTCCATGCTTGCTTTGTAAAGAAATCATAACACAAACATCGCCCGATTCCAACTGCCGCGACTCACGGGTGGGTTGGGATAACACGTTGAATCCATGCAACTTTGCGCGTCGTAACCGATTCGTGGTCACAGTTGTGCCCGAATCGGGCCCAGGCTCAGCCGCCCGTGCCGGGGGCTTCCGAGAAGTATTTCTCGCGCTTGTTCTTCTCGCCGTCGCGTTCCTGGTAGCCGGGGAGCGGGTCCTTCTTGGTCACGATCACCGGCCATTGCACGGCGTATTTCCGGTTGAAGGCGACCCATTCCTCCATGTCCGGCTCGGTGTCCGGGCGGATAGCGTCGGCTGGGCATTCCGGTTCGCAGACGCCGCAGTCGATGCATTCGTCGGGGTGGATGACGAGCATGTTCTCGCCTTCGTAGAAGCAGTCGACCGGGCAGACCTCGACGCAGTCGGTGTATTTGCAGGCGATGCAGTTGTCGATGACGACATAGGTCATGGGCGGGCCCCGGAGCGGATGGTCTGCATGCCAGTTAGAGCAGGCGGCCGGATCATTCAAGCGGGTCCGGCGCCGCGGAGGGTTCGAGATCGAGATAGAGCGCCTGCGCCTCGGTCGCGGGGCCGCGGCGCAGCCCCAGCGCAAGGATGCGGACCACTCGGATGCGGCCGCCCTGCGGGAAGGTCAGGGTGTCGCCCGCGCTGATGTCGCGGCCGGGGCGGCTGACACGGGTGCCGTTGACGCGGACCGATCCGGCCTCGATCACGGCGGCGGCGAGGCTGCGCGACTTGAAGAAGCGCGCCTGCCAGAGCCATTTGTCCAGCCGCAGTTTCGCAGCGGCGTCCGGGTCGGGTCTGCCCGAGGGCCCGGCCAATCAGACCTTGCCCTTGAGCGCGAGCAGCGCCGCGAAGGGGTTGTCGGGGTCGATGGGCTTTTCCTGCCGGGGCGGGCGGGCCTCGTAGGATTTCTGCCGCTCCTCGCGCGGGGGCTTGGCCCCCTTGCCATGGGGACGGTCGCCCTTGGGTCGGTCGTGCCTGGGCCGGTCGCCCTTGGGCCTGTCGCCTTGCGGACGATCGCCGTGCGGACGGTCGCCGCGCGGGGCGCGGGCTTCGCCCTCCTTCCGCTCGGGGCGGGGGCCGCGTTCGCCGCCGCGTTCGGGGCGCTGGTGGCGGGGCTTCGGCGCCCAGGTGAAGGTGTAGAACACCTCCATCTCGGGCGTGGCTGCCGTCTCGGGCTCGGGCGCGGGTTCGGGGGCGAGGATCGAGACCTCTTCCGGGATCGGCACGCCGGCGGCGATGGCGGCGGCGGCTTCCTCGGAGATCTCGGGGGCCTTCGGTGCCACGGCGGCCTTGACCTTCGGGCGTTCGCCCTTTTCGCCCTTGTAGCCCAGCCCCGCCATCAGGTCGGCGAACTGGTCCAGTGTCATGCCGGTGATCGACAGCATGTCGGGCGTGGCCTCGAAGCCCGCGCGGCTGTCCTTCTGGCGCAGGATGTCGGCGAGCCGTTCCAGCATGTCGATGCGGATCGCGCGGCTGCCGGCCGGGTGATAACCCGCGAGCGTGTAATGGCTTTTCGGCACCTCGGGCACGTTCGGGATGGTGACGAGGCCGGGCGGCGGCGATTCGGGGAATTCCTGCAACCCGTTCCAGAGCGACCAGAGCACCAGCCGCAGGCGCGTCGGCGAGGGTTTCAGCAGCGCGGGCAGGAAGATGGTGAACTGGCCGAAGCGGACGCCGTGCTTGCGCAAGGCACCCCGGGCCTCCTGGTCCAGTTCCTTCACCTCGGCGGCGACCTGGTCGCGGGGGAGGACGCCCATCGCCTCGGACAGCCGGAACGCGAAGCCGCGAGCAAGGCCGGTGAGGGATTCGTCGCGCGCCATGGCGAGCAGGGGCTCGAACTGCGCCGCGACCTTGCGGTCGATGAAATGCTGCAACCGGCGGCGGACCTTTTCGGCGACCTCCGGTCCCGCTTCCTCGTCCACGAATGCCTCGACGGCGGGCTTGGCGGGCTCGGACCCCTTGACCAGCTTGCCCACCGCAGAGGTGCCCCACATCAGGCCGCCCTGTTCGGTGAAATCAAGCTCGGTATCCGGCGCGTTGTAGAAGCGGTCGGCGCGCAGGTGGAATTCGGGCTTCAAGGCCTGGAGCGCGGCCTGCGCAAGGGTGCGGGCGGCATCGGGCGTGGCGCTGGCATCCTGCTTGAAGCGGAAGCCTTCCAGTTTCCCGGCATATTCGCCTTCGACCGTCACTTCGCCCTTGTCGTTCACTTCGGCCACCAGAGCCTCCTTCTGCTTCAACCGGCGGAGCAGAACGGATGTCCGCCGGTCGACAAATCGTTGGGTCAGCGCCGCATGCAGGGCATCCGACAGGCGGTCTTCTACCGCGCGCGTTTCCTCGCGCCAATGGCTTTCGTCTTCGACCCAGTTTTTCCGCTGGGTGACGTAGGTCCAGGTGCGGATATAGGCCAATCTGCGCGACAAGGTGTCGATGTCGCCTTCGGTCTTGTCGATGCGCCGGATCGCGGTCGCGAGCCAGTCCGAGGGGATGCGCCCGCCGCCGAGGCCGCGGCCGACCAGGAATTCGAAGATCCGGGTCAGGAGCGTGGTGTGTTCGGGGCCGGTGGAGGAGCGGAAGTCGGGGATGCGACAGACATCCCACAAAAGCTGGACGCGCTTGGGTTCGGTCAGGCGGTCCTGCACTTCGGGCAGGGTGGAGAGCGCCTTCAGCGCCAGCAAGTCGTCGGCATCCCGCGCACGGGTCAGCCAGTCGTTGTGCGTGGGTTCCTCGAGGCTGCGGATCAGCCGTTCGGCGCTGCCGAAGTCGAGCGATTCGTTGCGCCAGTGCAGCTTGCGGACGGGCTGGAAGCGGTGGGTCTCGATCGCCTCGACCGTCTCTTCGTCGAAGGGGCGGACCTCGCCGGTGACGCCGAAGGTGCCGTCCTCGGTGTGCCGTCCGGCGCGGCCGGCGATCTGGGCCAGTTCCTGGGGATAGAGGCCGCGCATCCGGCGGCCGTCGAATTTCGCGGTTGCCGAGAAGGCGACATGCTTGATGTCGAGGTTCAGCCCCATGCCGATGGCATCGGTGGCCACAAGGTAATCCACGTCGCCGTTCTGGTAGAGCGCGACCTGCGCGTTGCGGGTGCGGGGGGAGAGGGCGCCCATGACCACGGCGCAGCCGCCCTTCTGGCGTCGGATCAGCTCGGCGATGGCATAGACGTTTTCCACCGAGAACCCGACGATGGCCGAACGCGGCGGCATCCGGCTGATCTTCTTCGACCCGGCATAGCGCAGGGTGGACATCCGGTCGCGCTTCAGGAAGGTCACATGCGGCACCAGCGCCGCGATTGCGCCCCGCATGGTGTCGGAGCCGAGGAACAGCGTCTCGTTCAGCCCCCGCGCGCGCAGCAGCCGGTCGGTGAAGACATGGCCCCGGTCGGCATCGGCGCAAAGCTGGATCTCGTCCACCGCGACGAAATCGGCGCCGATTTCCAGCGGCATCGCCTCGGTCGTGCAGACCCAGTATTGCGTGCGGTCCGGGACGATGCGTTCCTCGCCGGTGACCAGCGCCACGACCGAGGGGCCGACGCGGGCGACGATCCGGTCATAGACCTCGCGCGCAAGCAGACGCAGCGGCAGGCCGATGACGCCGGTGCGGTGCGCCAGCATCCGCTCGATCGCGTGATGGGTCTTGCCGGTGTTCGTCGGCCCGAGGACCGCCGTCACCCGCCGGGTGGCGTCCATGGCTTAAAGCTCCTGACCCTCGGCTGCCTTTTGCAGGCGTTCGACCGCCTCGGTCGCGCCCTCGAGATGGGGGTGGATGGCAAGGGCCGCACGATAGGCCGCCAGCGCCTGTTCCGGCTTGCCGGTTTCCTCCAGGATCATCGCCAGGCCGGACAGCGCCCCGAAATGCCTTGGGTTCAGCGTCAGGACCCGGGCGATGTCGGCGACCGAGGGGCCGAATTCGCCGGCCATGTAATAGGCGGTGGCCCGCGCGTTCCAGGCCTCGGCAAAGGCCGGGTCGTGGTCGATCACGGCGGTGAAATGCTCGATGGCGGCGGGATAGTCGCCCATTTCCATCGCGTCCTTGCCGCGTTGCAGCAGGAGGTCCAGCGCCGGAGACCCGGATTTCGACCATTCGAGCCAGATTTCCCGCTCGATCCGGCCGGCTTCGCCCGCCTCGGCGGTCTTGAGCCGTTCGAACAGACCGTCCAGCTTGGCCGCATCCTGGGCCTGAGCGAGGGCGCAGGTCAGGAAAAGCGGCAGAAGTGCCGCAACGATACGATTGAGAATGGTGGCCTGGATGCCCATAACGGGAAAGTAACCGATCCGCGCCGGATTGCCAGTGGCGCCGGGGTCACGAAGGAGAGACGAATGAGCGAAATGATCGATGCGGCCGTCAAGGCGCTGTCCGCCAAGGTTTCGGGTGGCTTCGACGGCGTGGCCAAGTTCGTGATCCCCGGCGAAGGGGCGATCATGCTGGACGGGCAGGGTGTGCGCGCCGGCGACGAGGAGGCCGACGTGACGCTGACCGCCGAGGCGGACGTGTTCCGCGCGATCCTCGACGGCGAGATGAACCCGACCATGGCCTTCATGACCGGCAAGCTGTCGGTCGATGGCAGCATGGGGCTGGCGATGAAGCTGGGCTCGGTCCTGGGATGAGACAGGAGGCCGCCCTGCCCGCGCCGTTCCACGCCGGGGTGGCCGATGCGCCGCCCGGAGTGGTGGCGGTCTGGGTGCAGGCGGGGGCGGCGCGGATCCGGCTCGCCTCGTGGAAGGCGGGGGAGAAGGGCACGGTGCTGCTGCTGCCCGGCCGGACGGAATGCATCGAGAAATACGGCCGCGCCGCCGGGGATCTGGTGGCGCGCGGCTTTTCGGTCATCACCATCGACTGGCGCGGGCAGGGGTTGGCCGACCGGGCGCTGCCCGACCGGCTGATGGGCCATGTGGGCGATTTCGCGGAATACCAGCAGGACCTGGATGCCATGCTGGCCGAGGCCGCCCGGCTGGACCTGCCGCGGCCCTGGTACATGGTGGCGCATTCCATGGGCGGCTGCATCGGCCTGCGCGGGCTGATGCGCGGGCTGCCGGTCGCGGCGGCGGTCTTCTCCGCGCCGATGTGGGGGATCGCGATGACCCCCTGGCAGAAACCGCTCGCGGCGGTGGTCTCGTCGGTCGCGCGGCCCCTGGGGCTGAACGCGCGCTATGCACCCTCGACCGGGCCGGCGGTTTACCTCACCACGGCACCCTTTGCGGGCAACGTGCTGACGACCGACCGCGAGATGTGGGACTACATGCGCCGGCAGGTCGTCGAGGTGCCGGAGCTGGCGCTGGCCGGGCCCTCCATCGGCTGGGTCTCGGCCGCGCTGGCCGAATGTGCCGCGCTGGCGGCGCTGCCGGCGCCGCGGGTGCCGGCAGTCTGCGCGCTGGGCACCGCCGAGAAGGTGGTGGCCGTGGCGCCGGTGCATCTGCGGATGGCGGGCTGGGCGCGGGGCGAGCTGGACCTCTATCCGGGCGCCGAGCACGAGATCATGATGGAAGGCCCGGCCGTGCGGAAGCGGTTCTTCGACCGGGCCGCCGCGCTGTTCGAGGCGACCCGGGGCTAGGCGCGCGGCTCATCCCTCCCTTGCGGTCGGTCTTCGCGGGGCGGCGAAGAGCGACCGCAGGGAAGCGATGAGCGGTGCCGGGCGCTAACGGGCGTCGAGCTTGCGCTCGATCTCGGCCAGGCGGGCCAGCACCTTTTCCTCGAAGGCATGGGTTTCCTCCCGTGTCTCCTCGGAGGCCGCCTCCTGCATCGAGTTCACGATCAGACCCACGATCAGGTTCATCACCGCGAAGGTGGTCATCAGGATGAAGGGCACGAAGAAGGCCCAGGCGTAGGGGTAGACCTCCATCACCGGTCGGACGATGCCCATGGACCAGCTTTCCAGCGTCATGATCTGGAAGAGCGAATAGGCGCTGGCGCCGAGGCTGCCGAACCAGTCGGGGAAGCTGGCGGCAAAAAGCTTGGTCGCGATCACGGCGGCGATGTAGTAGATCAGCAGGATCAGCAGGAACACCGACCCCATCCCCGGCAGCGCGCGGCCGAGGCCGTTCACCACGCGGCGTAGCGATGGCACGACCGAGACGATGCGAAGCACCCGCAGGATGCGCAGCGCGCGCAGGACCGAAAGGCCCCCGGCCGCAGGGATCAGGGAAATACCGACGATCACGAAATCGAACAGGTTCCAGCCCGACCGGAAGAAGCGCAAACCTTGTGCGTAAAGCCGCGCCGCGAGTTCCGCCACGAAGATCGCGAGGCAGGCCCGGTCGATGGTGACAAGCGCCGTGCCGGCCCGCTCCATCACCGCCGGGAAGGTCTCCAGCCCCAGGGTGACAGCATTGATGAGGATGACGGCGATCAGGAAGCGGGCGATGGCGGGGCGGTCGAGAAAGGCGGCGACTGCGGCGCGGCTGGACATGTCGATTCCGGGATTGTTGCGACTGAGCGCGGATATGGGGAATCCTGCCCGGCGATGCCAGAGCCCGGCGCGCGCCTTGGCGACGTGTTCAGTTCATCGGGCGGACGAACTCCATGCTGCGCCCACCCGGACCGGTCAGCTTGAGGCCGAGGATGCCCTCGGTCCGCGCCTCGGTCATGGCCGAGAGCGCCTCCAGAAACCGGGCCTCTTCCTTCATGTCGGGGCAGGCCATGCGGGTGACGGCGACGCCCTTCAGCACGAAGGCCGGCAGCACCCCCTCGTAGCTTCCCGTCCAGCGGTTGCAGGGCGCCTCGCCGAAGGCACGCCCGGGTTCGGAGAAGTCGATCGTGCCGCGCGCGCCGAAGGGCTTGCCGTCGATCGCGACGATCCGCCACTGCGGGGCGAGGTATTCGGGCGGCACGGTGCCGTTCCCCGAGGCCGTCGCGGTGCAGGCGGCAAGCAGGGCAGCGGCGGCCAGGGATCTGCGGGGGGCGGACATGGGGCACCTCATGCGATTGTTCCCGCAGTTTGCGTGGCCGCCGCTGCCGGGTCAATCCAGATGCTGCGGTCAGAACGCCTCGGGTCTGGCCTCGCGCGCCATGTGGTCGAGGACGGCGTTGACGAACTTGGGTTCCTTGCCGTCCGGAAAGAAGGCCTTGGCCACGTCCACATATTCGGTGATCGCGACCTTGGGGGGAGTGGATAGGTCCACCAGTTCCGCCCCCGCCGCGCGGAAGAGCGCGCGCAGCACCGGGTCGATCCGGTCGATCGGCCAGGCAGCGACCAGCGCGCGGTCGGTCATCTGGTCGATCTTCGCCTGCCAGTTGACAGCGGCGCCCACGACGGCGCGGAAATGGTCCACGTCGCCCTCGGCGAATTCGCCTTCCTCGTAGGTCGCGCCGAAGCGGTGCGTCTCGAACTCGCGCGTCACCGCCTCGACCGTCTGGCCCGAAACCTCCATCTGGAACAGCGCCTGCACGGCGTAAAGCCGGGCCGCCGATTTCATCTGGCGCTTTTCCGTCCGCCTGTCCGTCATGCCCGGAAACCGATCCCCTTGGATTTCCCGGCCCATTTGCGCGAAAGCGCGATCAGGTGCAAGGCCGCCGCTGCGGCACCGCCGCCCTTGTTCTGGCCCTGCGGATCCGCGCGCACCTCGGCCTGGGCGCGGTTTTCCACCGTGAGGATCCCGTTCCCGATGCAGGCGCCTTGCAGGCCCAGGAGGCTGAGCGCGCGGGACGAGTCGTTGCAGACCGTGTCGTAATGCGTCGTCTCGCCCCGGATCACGCAACCCAGCGCGACATAGCCGTCATAGTCCGCCAGCCGTTCCGCCATGGCGATGGCCGACGGCACTTCCAGCGCGCCCGGAACCTCGACGAGGTCCACCTCGGCCGCGCAGGCGGCGGCCACCGCGCGGGCCCCGGCGACCAGGTTGTCGGTGATGTCCTTGTAATAGGGCGCCACCACGATCAGGAGTTTCACCGGCTTGTCGAAGCCGGGCAGGGGCAGGGTGTGATGGGTTTCGGCGGTGGCCATTTCCTACTCCTTGATGGGCCGGGTGCCGGCGATGGTCAGGCCGTAGGCATCGAGGCCCACGAAGCGCGGCGCAGCGGAGTTGGTGACGAGCGTGATCGACGACAGCCCCAGCGACGACAGGATCTGCGCCCCGAGGCCATACTGGCGCAGGGTCTGGGGCGAGTGTTCGCCCGGCGTTACCATCTTCATGGTGGTATCGCGCAGGAGGACCACGACGCCGCGCCCCTCGGCGGCGATGATCCGCATGGCGGCGGGCAGCTCTCCGCCCCCGCCGATGCCCAGCACATCCTCGAGCGGGTTCAGCGCGTGGACCCGCACCAGGACCGGGCCGGGGCCGGACAGGTCGCCCTTGGACAGGACAATATGTTCGTCGCCCTGCGTCTCGTCGGCGTAAACCCGCATCAGCCAGTCGCCGCCATGCGCGGAGGTGACGGATTTCACGGCCTTTTCTGTGATGAGGTTGTCGTGGCGGCGCCGGTAGGCGATCAGGTCCGAAATGGTGCCGATCTTCAGCCCGTGCCTCTGGGCAAAGGCCACCAGGTCGGGCAGGCGCGCCATCGTGCCGTCGTCGTTCATGATCTCGCAGATCACGCCCGACGGGTTCAGCCCCGCCAGACGCGCCACGTCCACGGCCGCCTCGGTATGGCCGGCGCGGACCAGGACGCCACCCTCGCGGGCGCGCAGGGGGAAGATGTGGCCCGGCGTGGCGATGTCGGCCGGACCCTTGGTCGGGTCGATGGCGACCGAGACGGTCCGCGCCCGGTCGGCGGCCGAGATGCCGGTGGTCACGCCCTCGCGCGCCTCGATGGACAGCGTGAAGGCGGTCTCGTGGCGGCTGGAGTTCTTCGGGCTCATCAGCGGCAGGCCCAGCTGATCGACCCGCGATCCGGGCAGCGCCAGGCAGATCAGCCCCCGGCCATGGGTGGCCATGAAGTTGATCGCGCTCGGCGTGCACATCTGGGCCGGGATCACGAGGTCGCCCTCGTTCTCGCGGTCCTCGTGGTCGACAAGGATGAACATCCGCCCGTTGCGGGCATCCTCGATGATCTCTTCGGTCGAGGAGATGGCGTCGGTGAATTCGGACATGGGCGCGGCCTCGCAAGCTCTCTCTGCCCGTCTATCGCGGGCGTGGCGCAAAGGCCAGAGGCTGTCCCCGCCGACTCCGCAGACCCGCTGTGCGGCGGCAGGGGCGTGGCCCTCTGGCACATCGCTTGCCTACCCGCGCGCGGACAGCACCGCGAGACAGGCGATCTCGGCAAGTTGCTGGTTCGCGCCCAGAATGTCTCCGGTCTGTCCGCCGATCCGGCGCAGCGCGGTGACTGCCAGCCAGAGCGTCACCGCAAGCGTGACGAAGACCATTGGCACCGCGGTCCAGCCGGTCAGCGCCACCGCGATGCCCGTCGCAAGCGCAAGGCCGGCCAGCGCGGTTGCGGCAGAGGGTCGGCCGGTGGCATGGCTCAGCCCCTCGCCCCGCGCATTGGGCAGAAGCGCCATGGTCAGCCCCATCGGTGCCCGCGACAGCGCCCCGGCGGCGATCAGGGCGGCCCAGGGGCCGTTGCCCTGCGACGTGTGGACGAGAACCGCCGTCAGCGCCGACCAGCGCGCCAGGGTCGCCAGCACGAGGGCCAGGACGCCGTAGCTGCCCACCCGGCTGTCCTTCATGATCTCCAGCCGCCGCTCGCGCGTCCAGCCGCCGAACAGCCCGTCCGCCGTGTCCGACAGCCCGTCCTCGTGCAGCGCGCCGGTCAGCATGGCGCCCGCCGCCAGCACCAGGACCGCCGCCACGCCCGGCGTCACGCCAAGCCAGAGGGCGCCGGCGGCAAGGGCAGCCCCCATCGCGCCGAGCACGGCGCCGACCAGCGGCCAGGCCCAGGCCGAGGCGGCTGCGGTCCCCCGATGGTCGGGCAGCGGCAGGCGGGTCAGCAGCGCGAAGGCCGACAGGAGGTCGGACGGCAGCCGGAGGGCGATGTCGCGGATTGGGGTCAAAGCGGCTTGTCCCGGCTGGCGTTCGTTTCGGCCATGGGGTAGCCCCGGACGCGACGATGTGCAATCCGGAGAAGACGATGCCGTTCCAGACCCTTGCCGATGTCCGTGCCGCCCTGCGCCAGCTTCCGGCCCCTGACGCGGCCGCGATCGCGGCGGCCGAGGCGCGCAACGGCCAGCTGACCAAGCCGCCCGGCGCGCTGGGCCGGCTGGAGCGGTTGGCGATCTGGATGGCGGGCTGGCAGGGAACCGACCGCCCGCGCGCCGGCAAGCCGCAGATCGTGGTCTTTGCCGGCAATCACGGGGTGACGGCCAAGGGCGTCTCGGCCTTCCCGGCAGAGGTCACGGTGCAGATGGTGGCGAACTTTGCCCATGGCGGGGCGGCGATCAACCAGCTGGCCCGCACCTTCGGGGCGAAGCTCGACGTGCATGCGCTGGACCTCGACCGGCCGACGGCGGATTTCACCGAAGGTCCGGCGATGACAGAGGCCGAGGTCGTGGCCGCCCTGCGCAAGGGATACGAGGCGGTGGACCCGGAGGCCGACCTGTTCGTGGCCGGCGAGATGGGGATCGGCAACACCACCTCTGCCGCCGCCATAGCCACCGCGCTTTACGGCGGCACCGGCTGGGCGGGGCGGGGCACCGGCGTTGACGACGAGGGGCTGCGCCGCAAGGAGGCCGCCGTCGCTGCCGGGGTGGAGCGGCACGCGGCGGCGCTGTCCGATCCGCTGGAGGTGCTGCGCTGCCTTGGCGGGCGCGAGATCGCGGCGATGGCGGGGGCGATCCTGGGCGCACGCCGGGCGCGGGTGCCGGTAATCCTGGACGGGTTCATCGCCTGCGCGGCGGCGGCGGTGCTGGACAAGGCCGCGCCCGGGGCGCTGGACCACTGCGTCGCCGGGCACCAGAGCGCCGAGGGGGCACATGCGCGGCTGCTGGAGAAGCTGGGGAAGGAACCCCTGCTGTCTCTCGGCCTGCGGCTGGGCGAGGGGTCGGGCGCGGCGCTGGCGATCGGGGTGCTGCAGGGCGCGGTGGCCTGCCATTCCGGCATGGCGACCTTTGCCGAGGCCGGGGTCGCCGAAGGCTGACAGGGGCTCCTCGTTCGACTTCGTCTCCTCGTCGCAGGTAGCTTCCCGCCGCGACGGGTGACGAAGTCATCGATGAGACGTCCGCGAGACAGGCTAGCCAGTCCGCAAACGTCCACGCGCAACAGGTTGATTTCTAGAGAGTACGAAGTCTGTCCTGCGTGGACGGGCTTAAGCCTTCGGCATCTTCAGGCTGACAAGACGCCCGCCCTTCTGGTAGCGCACCTCGGTCTCGGTGATCGCCTTAACCGTACCGCCGTCGATCTTGTCGCCTACCTTGACCTTCTTGTACTTGCCGTTCGACTGCCGGATCAGCGCATAACGGCGGGAGTCGGTGCCGTAGGTCCCGATCAGGTTGATCTTCGACAGATTGATCGCGTTCACGAAGGTCGCCTGTTTGGCCACGCTGGCCTTGGTCGGGATCGAGGGGGCGGCCTTCGCCACTTCCGGTTCGTCAAGCTCGTCGATCTCTTCGGGCTTTGCCGCTGCCGGGGCCGCGGCGGCCACTTCGACGACCTCTTCCTTCGGCGCGGCAGGCGCAGGTTCGCGCACCGCAGCGGCCACGGCAGCCTCGACCGCGCGGCTCATGTCCTGCGGGCGGGCGGCGGGCCGCATCGAGATCGCGACGATCGAGGGGTTCTGCGCCTCGAGAGCGGCGGCCTCGGCCAGCTTCGCCTGGGCCTGCGCGGTCAGCGAGGCACCCTGGGCACCAAGATCGGCGGGCGCGGCGCTTGCGGGCAGGATGGCGGCGGCGGCAGCGGTCACGCTGGCCGGGCGCGGCAGGGGGCGCAGGCCCGCGAAGCGGGTGGCGGCAGCAGAGCCGAGCGAGGCGTCGTCCTCTCCGCCAGCAGCGGCCGGGGCCAGACCCTCGGGGCGCGGGCGCGGCCGGAACCCCGCCATCTCGGGGTCGGACGGGATCGTCGCCTCGGGATCCGCGGTTTCGCCGGCGGTCGCCAGCGAGGCATCTGCGGCATCGGAGGCCGCAGCTCCTGCTTCTGCCGGGGGCGCCGAAACGGCGGCGGCCGCCTGGGCGGCGGCCGCGGCGGCCTCGCTGCGGGGCGGCGGCACAAGCGGCGGCTTGCCCGCAATAAGGAACACGCCGTCGGGACTGAGAATGCCCTCGGGCGTCGGTTTCAGCAGGCCGGCGGCATCGAACTGGTAGACCGTTCCGGGCGCGGGCGGCGGCATCACCGGGTCGGGCAGGCTGTCGCGCGGATCGGCCAGCGGCGGCAGGGCAAGCGCGTCCAGCGCGGGGGGAGGGGCATCCATCGCCGACAGGAAGATCTCGTCCTGGTCCTCGACCGGAGCCGACGCGGTGGCGACCTCGGTGGTCACGGCTGTGTCGGGTGCGGGTTCGGGCGCCGGTTGGACGGGCGGCGTGGCGGGGGCCTCGGCAACGGGTTCCGGCGTGGGTTCCGGCACGGGCTCGACAATCTCGGCTGCGACCGCGGTCGCGTCCGCCGGAACATCCGGTTCGACCGCCTCGGGATCGGCGACCTGCGCGGTTTCCTCCCCGGCATCTGCTGCCAGGCTCTCGGTGGCCAGCGCGTCGAGGTCGGCCGAGCGGGCGGATTCGCCGGCCTCGGGCAGCGGTTCGGTCAGGCCTTCGGGATCCTGCATGTCGGCCAGCATCTCGTCGCTGGCGTCCGGGATGGTCTCGGTCGCGGCAGCCTGCGGCGCCGCATCGCGCGAGCCGATGAAATAGGAGGCCCAGGCGGCGACCAGCGCGAGGAACAGCAGGAGGAGCCCGACCATGATCATGAACACGGTCCCGCTGCGCCGTTTGGCCGGGACCGCCGCACCGAAGGTGCCGCCCGGGCGGGCCGGCGACTTCACCGTGGTCGGCCCAAGCGACGGACGCGGGATGTCGCCGCCCTTGACCTTGACCTTGGCGCGGGTCCCGGGGATCGAAGGCGCGGTGACCAGGCCGGAATAGCCCTTCGCGGTTGCGGGCCGGGCGGCGGCGGTCTTGGCGGCGACCGCCGGGCGGGTGACGCCATCGACCGGACGGGCCGCAGCCTCGCCCGCCGCGGCCCGCCGACTGGCGAAGGCCACCATCGCGGCCGAAGGGGGCGCAGGCGGGATGTCATCCTCGACCGTGTCGGCAAGCACGCCCGAGACAGACCCCTTGCCGGCCCGCGTCCCGACCGGGGCGGCAGCGGCCGGGGACATGTCGGTGTCGCCCTCGGGGAAGGCCTGCGTGTCGGTGACATGCGCGAAGGGCGCTTCCTCGGGCTCGGGTTGCGGTTCGGGGCCGCGGGCAGGGGCCGAGGGCGCAGATGCGGCCATGGCGGCCGCCCGGTCAATGCCGCGTTCGGTTGCGACGGCTGCCTGAGGAGCGGGGGGCAGATCGGCGACGGGCCCCTCCTCGTCCATCAGGTCGAGGGCCGCGGGTTCCGCCGCCTGTGCAACGGGCGTGACCTCGGCAACCGGCAGGTCGGCGTTCAGCGCCTCTTCCAGGCCCGGGAGGGGATCGTCATCCTCGACCGGCGCCGCGGGGGCGGGGGGCGGCGCCGAGGCGGTGGCGGGCTCGCTCACTGTCTCGGCTTCGGGCGCGAGAGGCGCGACCTCGGCCTCGGCGGCGGGGGCTGCCTTCGGCAGTTCCCGGTGCAGGACCGTCACCGGCTCGCGGTCGCGCTCGACGGTCTCGTCCTCGGAAAGGAGGCTCGCCGCGGCATTTGTCGGTCCGAACCACGGTTCGCCCACGAAGGTGCCATCTTCCGGGATCGCCACGAAGGAGACCGGGTTCAGCCTGTGTTCGACGGCAAAGGCCTCGGCCTCTGCCAGGGTTTCCTTCGCCACCACGGCCACCTTGACCGTCGCGCCCTTGCCGGACCAGTCGAAGACGAGCTCCTCGACGGCATAGGGGGTCCGGCCTTCCAGCGCGGCGGCGATCTGGCGGCGCTTCTCGTCGCGGCTGGGCCCGGGGGCATGGATCTCGGTGTAGAGGATCTGGCTGTTCGGCAGGATCAGCTTGGTGGCCAAGCCCATCGGCGACAGGCCGAGCGCGGTCTTGCGCATGTAGTCCAGCGCCTCGGCGAGATCGGGGGCGTCGAAGGCGACCTCGCCGATCGAGAGCCAGCCCTTTGGTGTCCGATGCAGAAGACCGATGGTCTCGCGCGTCAGGTCAAGTGCAAATGTCGGTTTCATGTCGCGGGTCTAGCACGGATCTTGGAGGTGCTGGAACGTGCCCCAGCCGGTTGCTGCCTTAGTAAAGCAGCTTTTCGCCGAAGGGAAGGAAAACGGCCAAGGAAGCGGTTGCGGCGCGCGTCACAGTCACGAATTGTCGCGCAAAACGAAGGAGACCCCGATGCGTGCCCTGAATGCCCTCTTCCTGTCCGCAGCCCTGGCCCTGCCGCTGGCCGCGCCGACCCTGGCCGAGGACGGCCCCTTGCGCACGATCAGCGTGACCGGCACCGGGACGGTCGAGGCCGCGCCCGACATGGCCACGGTGACCATCGGAGTGACCACGCAGGGCGAGACGGCGGCGGCGGCGCTGGCGGCCAACACCACGGCGACGGACGCGGTGATCGCGCGGCTGACCGCCTCGGGGATCGAGGCGCGGGACATGCAGACCTCGAACCTGTCTATCAACCCGAACTGGACCGGCTATGACAGCTCCAGCCCCCGCATCTCGGGCTATGTTGCCGCGAACATGCTGACGGTGCGGGTGCGCAAGCTGGACGCGACCGGCACGGTTCTGGACGCGGCGGTGGCCGATGGTGCCAACACGCTGAACGGGCTGACCTTCGGCCTGGCCGACCCCGAGCCGGCCTACAACGAGGCGCGCAAGGAAGCCGTTGCCGATGCCCGCGCCAAGGCCGAGCTTCTGGCAGCGGCCGCGGGGGTCAGCCTGGGGCAGGTCCTGTCCATCGCCGACGGCGGGGCGATGACCGATCCCGCGCCGATGTATCGCGAGGCGGTCTCGGCCGTGCCGGTGCCGGTGGTGGGCGGAGAGCTGGGCCTGGTCGCCACGGTGACCATGACCTTCGCCATCACGGACTGACGCCCGGCCGATTGGTGGACAAGCGGCGGAATTCGCAGGGGTTTCGCCCTTTCGCGTCATGATTTGGCCAAAGTCGCAGGGCAAAAGCGCCGCGAGAGGACAGTGCAGGAGCAGCCAGGATGATCCGCGGACCGGTCAGCCTCGTGATCGTCGGGGCAATCTCCATGGTCATGTTCCTTCTGGTCTGGAAGGGACCGCGCGCCTTCGAGGACTACCTGCCCGAATCCGCCATGGCCTTCCTCGAGGGGCAGGCCATGCTGTCCACCTTCGGCGATCCCGCCACCGCCCGGGACGGCAGCCCCGAGGACATGCTGCGCGACGGCCCCGACGGGCTTGAGGCCAGGGGGCCGATCGCTGCCCTGGCCGGCAACCGGCCGGTCCTGATCTCGGGTGTGCTGAAGGGCCACGAGACGCGGATCGCGAAGGACATTCCGGCCGAGATCACCACGATCCGGCCAATCTCGGGCTGCAAGCCGACGCCCCCGACGCCGGAGGCGCTGGTGGGCCACGTCACGGCCGGCAGCAGCGGGCTTGAGACGGCGCTTCTGACCTATGGCGACCGGGTGCTTGCCGATGCGGTGCAGGTCTTCGTCAACAGCTATCGGCAGACGGGCAGCGGCACCGTCTCGGCCCAGGCCGAACTGGCCTACGAGGCCTACGATGTCGCGGTCACGGAAACCGCGCGGCCGGTCTATCTTGTGTTGCTGAATTTCCATGGCCACCAGATCTGGAACATCCACCTCGCCGAGGGCGCCCGGGTCGAGCGGGTGGTGCTTCTGGGAGGCGAGCAGGCGGGGGTGGCCAACCTTGACCCTGTGGTCCCGGTCGAGGTCATGCCGGCCGCGGCGCTGGCGGCCTGCGGGCTGGCGCCCGCCTATCCGCTGAACCCCGGCCACCGCTTCTTCGAGGTGCTGGCCTCTGGCCCCGAGTCCTATCGCAAGGAAGCCGAAGTGAAATACGCGGCCATGCAAGAGGCGATCCTGGCCTGGAACACCTGGTTCCGCGACACCTTCGGCGTATCGGCCGAGGAGATCCGTGCCGGGTTCGACGAGGGCATGGTCTCGGTCGTGGGGCCCGTGCCGGGTGAGGCGGGGCCGCTGGCGGTCTATGCGCCGATACAAGGGTCGCGCATCCGGACGACGCAGGATACCTACTTCGAGGTCCGCGGCCAGGGCGAGGCAGCGAACAGCTTTGCCGGTCGGGTCAAGGCCATCGCGACCAGTTTCGCCTTCGGCGATCTGGCCTATCTGAGGCAGGGAGTGTCCTTCTGATGCTGCGCCTTCTGATCGGAACCGGGGTCCTGTTGATGGCGGTGGGCTTCGGCGCCGCCGGCTGGCAATACTGGCAGGGACTGCCGAAGGCGGAAGCCGCACAGGCCGACGCCAAGGCGCCCGAAGCGGGCGGGACGGCGGCCGCCGCGCCGCCGCCACGGCAGACCTGGCTGATCTCGCCTTCGGGCGGGCTGGTGCCGCAGGACGATGTCCGGGCCTATCTGGCGCAGGAGCGTTTCGCCGAACGCCGCACGGCCACGGTGACCCGGCAGGCGCGGCTCACGGACCTGCTGGCCGAGGGCGAGACCCTGCCGCAGCCCGAGTATCTGCAGGTGCTGGCCGACATCCGCGCGCCGAAGGTGGCCGAGGGGCTCTGCGCGGTGCTCGTGCAGTCGCTTGCCACGGATTGCGCAGTCAATGCGGCGCGGGTCGTCGAGGGTAGCGTTGATCCGGTCGCAGGCACGGCGCAGTTCCGCCTGGAAGTCGTGTATCGCCTGCCCGACACCGAGGACCTGCCCGACCTTGCCGCGCATGTGCTGCGCGACGACACGGTTTCGCTGACGCTGGCGGCCGGAGCCGAGGGCACCGCCAGCGCCGAGACCGCGCTCGCTGCCGCGGTGTCCGCAGGGACCGACGCCTGTGCGGCGCAGGCCGATGCGAAGGTCTGCCGGGTGGTGCAGGTCGTGCTGGACTGGGCTCCCGACCAGCCGGTCCAGGCGCGGGCAAGGATTGCCTGGCTGGCACCGCTGCCGAAGGGCATGTTCCCCGCCCCGCCGCTCGGCCCCGCACCGGGGGGCTGAGGCAGCGGGGCAGCGGGGCGTATCGCCTCAGGCCGTGGCCTTCGTCAGCGCCTGGTCGAGGTCGGCGATGATGTCGCGCACGTCCTCGATCCCGATGGACACCCGAACCACGTCGGGCGCCGCGCCGGCCTTGATCTGCGCCTCTTCGCTGAGTTGGCGATGGGTGGTCGAGGCCGAGTGGATGATGAGGCTGCGCGTGTCGCCGAGGTTCGCCACATGGCTGAACAGCTTCACGTTGTCGATCAGCTTGACGCAGGCCTCGTAGCCGCCCTTGACCGAGAAGGTGAACAGCGCGCCGGGGCCCTTGGGCGTGATCATCTGCGCGAGGTGGTAGTAGGGCGAGGACTTCAGGCCGGGGTAAGTGACCTTGCCGATCCGGGGGTCCTGCTCCAGCCATTCCGCGACGATCTGGGCGTTCTGGACGTGGCGTTCCATGCGCAGGGCCAGCGTCTCGATCCCCATGAGGGTGTAGTGGGCGCCCTGAGGGTTCATGGTCATGCCCAGATCGCGCAGGCCGATGGCGATGGAGTGGAAGGTGAAGGCCATGTTGCCGAGCGTCGGGTGGAAGACGAGGCCGTGGTAGGCCGGTTCGGGCTGCGAGAGCGAGGGGAACTTGTCGTCCTTCGACCAGTCGAACTTGCCGGAGTCGACCACGATCCCGCCGGTGACGGTGCCGTTCCCGGTGAGATACTTGGTCGCCGAATGGACGACGAGGGTCGCGCCGTGCTCGATCGGGCGGCAGAGGTAGGGGCTGGCGGTGGTGTTGTCCACGATCAGCGGGATATGCGCCTGGTTCGCGACGCGGGCGATGGCGGGGAGGTCGGAGAGGGCTCCGCCCGGGTTGCAGATCGTCTCGCAGAACAGCGCGCGGGTGTCGGCGTCGATGGCCTTCTCGATTTCCTTCGGGTCGTCGAAATCGACGAACTTCGCCGACCAGCCGAACTTTCGGATCGTGTTCGAGAACTGCTGGATCGTGCCGCCGTAGAGCTTCGTGGAGGCGACGATGTTGCGCCCCGGGGCCATGATCGGGAACAGCGCCATGATCTGCGCGGCATGGCCCGAGGAGCAGGCGATGGCCCCCGCCCCGCCTTCCAGCGCCGCCACCCGGTTCGCCAGCGCCGAGACGGTGGGGTTCGTCAGGCGCGAGTAGATGTAGCCCACCTCTTGCAGGTTGAAGAGTTTCGCCGCGTGGTCGGCGTCGCGGAAGACGTAGGCGGTGGTCTGGTAGATCGGCACCTGCCGGGCGCCGGTGGCGGGGTCGGGCGCGGTGCCGGCGTGGATCGCAAGCGTCTCGAAGCCGAGGGGTCTGTCGGTCATGGGTCGTTCCTCCCTGTTTCCGGGCAGGGTAGGAGGGATCGCTGCGGCTGGCAACGGGAAGCTGTCCACGGTGGACAGGGCGGTGCGAGATAAGGAAATCAACGGCTTGGGCGCGGAGGTTTACGGAATATTCATCCCTGATCCGGCCTTGCGGCAGGAGGATCGTTGCGCGGGGCACAGCTTTCTGCTTGCCTCGTCCCGACCTGACCGGAGCGCCCCCATGCTGACCCCCTTCCACCTGGCCTATCACGTCACCAGCCTGGACGAGGCCCGCGCCTTCTATGGCGGCGTCCTTGGCTGCCGCGAGGGGCGGAGCACGGAAACCTGGGTCGATTTCGACTTCTTCGGCCACCAGATCAGCCTGCATCTGGGCGAGCCGTTCCGGACGACGAACACCGGCAAGGTCGGCGACCATCTGGTGCCGATGCCGCATCTGGGGCTGGTCCTGCACCTGCCGGACTGGCGCGCCCTGGCCGACCGGCTGACGGGCGCCGGGGTGGAGTTCGTCCTGCCGCCGCAGGTGCGGTTTCACGGGCAGCCGGGGGAGCAGTGGACGATGTTCTTCCGCGATCCGAGCGGGAATCCGATCGAGGTGAAGGGGTTCGCGCGGATGGAGGCGGTGTTCGAGGGGTGATGGCGAGTCGGTCTGAAGTCCGACCTACGTCAGTAATGGTATCGGCACTGCGCGATGTCCAAGGTCTGATCGGCCGCCGACCCTGACACCCGATAGACCAGACGGTGTTCGCTGGTGATGCGACGGGACCACCAGCCGGTGAGATCTCCCTTCAGCGGTTCGGGCTTGCCGGTGCCGGAGAAGGGATGGCGACGGCATTCCTCGATCAGGGAGTTCAGGCGGTGCAGCACCGTCGGGTCGGCGGTTTGCCAATGCAGGTAGTCGGCCCAGGCATGGGCGGCGAAGCGGAGTTTCACTCGATGGACCGCAACTCACCGCCGCCCGCGTCCAGTTCGGCGATGGCTTCGTGCAGGCGCTGTGCGTTCTTCGGCGAGGACAGGAGGTGCAGGGTTTCCTGGATGGCATCCCATTCGCCTTGGGCGACCATGACCACGGCCTCGCGCCCCGTGCGGGTGATGATCGCGGGATCACGGTCCTTGACCACGCGGTCCATGGTGGAGGCGAGGTTGTTGCGGGCGTCGGTGTAGGTGAGGATGGTCATCGGGCTCTCCTTGTGCAAGGATATGTGCAGGATACTGTACATGTCAAGAGTTGCGCATCGATTGGGCATCCGGTGCGCTGTAGCGCACCCTGCGATGCGTTTTCGGTTGCGCTTCCGACGCGGGCGGCCAACTCTGCGCCTCTGGCGAGGGAGTGGCGAATGGCAACGGAATCCGCGGGTGTCGATCTGGTTTCGGTGGTCACGCTGCTGGGCGCGGCGGTCGTGGCGGTGCCGGTTTTCAAGCGGATAGGCCTCGGGTCCGTCCTGGGCTATCTGGCCGCCGGGCTGGCGATCGGGCCGTTCGGCCTTGGGCTCTTTTCCGACCCGATGGCGATCCTGCATGTCGCGGAACTGGGCGTCGTCATGTTCCTGTTCATCATCGGGCTGGAGATGGAGCCCTCGAAGCTCTGGTCCATGCGGCGCGACATCTTCGGGCTGGGGCTGGTGCAGGTGCTCATCTGCATCGCGGTCCTGAGCCTGGTGGGCTTTGCGCTGGGCTATCCCTATGCCAGTTCGCTGATCGCGGGGGCCGGGTTCACGCTGACCTCGACCGCCATCGTGATGCAGATGTTGCAGGAGCGCGGCGACATCAGCGCGCCGAAGGGGCAGCGGATCGTGTCGATCCTGCTCTTGGAGGACCTGGCCATCGTGCCGCTTCTCGCGCTGGTGGCCTTCCTGGCGCCGGGGGGCGAGGAGGTGACGCTGGCCGACCGGCTGATCGGGGTGGGCATCGGCCTTGGCGCCATCGCGGCGCTGGTGGTGGCGGGGATCTACCTTCTGAACCCGATGTTCCGGCTGCTTGCGGCCAGCCGTGCGCGCGAGGTGATGACGGCGGCGGCGCTGCTGGTCGTCCTGGGCGCGGCGCTGTGGATGCAGCTGGGGGGCCTTTCGGCGGCGATGGGGGCGTTCCTTGCCGGCGTGCTTCTGTCGGAATCGAGCTTCCGCCACCAGCTGGAGGCGGACGTGGAGCCGTTCCGGGGCATCCTCCTGGGCCTGTTCTTCCTGGCGGTCGGCATGGCGCTGGACCTGTCGGTGATCGCGGAAAACTGGGGACTGGTCGCGGTTTCGGTCCTGGCCTTCATGGTGCTGAAGTCGGCGATCATCTACGGCGTGGCGCGGCTGATGCAGGCCCCCCATGCCGAGGCGCTGGAGCGGATGGTGCTGATGGCGCAGGGCGGCGAGTTCGCCTTTGTCCTTTACTCGGCGGCGCTGGCGGTGGGGCTTCTGGGCGTGACCGAGAACGCGATCCTGAACGCCATCATCATCGTCTCGATGGTGCTGACGCCGCTGATGGTGATCCTGCATGACCGCTTTCGCCCGGTGGCGCCGGTCTCGGCCGAGGGGCTCGAGGCGCCGGAAGGGTTGTCGGGCACGGTCCTGATCATCGGCTTCGGGCGGTTCGGGCAGATCGCGAGCCAGCCACTCCTGGCGCGGCGCTGTGCCATCACCATCATCGACGATGACCCCGAGATGATCCGTGCGGCGGAAACCTTCGGCTTCAAGGTCTGGTTCGGCGACGGCACGCGGCTGGACATCCTGCATGCCGCCGGGGCGCAGACGGCGCGGGCGGTGGTGATCGCCACCGACAAGCGCGAGGTGACGACGCGGATCGCGAAACTGGTGCGGGACGAGTTCCCGAACGCGGTGATCCTGGCCCGCGCCTTCGACCGGGAACATGCGCTGGAACTGATCCGGGAAGGCGTGGACCACCAGATGCGCGAGGTGTTCCATTCCGCGCTGGCGCTGGGCAGCGAGGTGCTGGAGGTGCTGGGGGTGGATCCCGACGAGATCGCCGAGATCGCCGAGGGCGTGCGCAAGCGCGATGCCGAGCGGCTGGCGCTGCAGACGACGGGCGACATCTATTCCGGCACGAGCCTGCTGCTGGGCAATGCCGGCCATGCCGCCGGAACGCAGAAGCCGGCCGCCGGTCGGGAACCCGGCGCAGCCGAGCCGGCGGCAAGCTAGGGCCGCGCCACGGGGCGGCGGTCGGGGCGGTCGGCGGGTTCGGGCGGGGCCATCAGGCTTTCGAGTTTCGCCTTCACCTCGGGCGGCCAGGGCATCGAGGTGTGCTTGTCGAGCCAGCTTGCCGCCAGCACCTGTTCCACCGACCAGCGGTGTTCCTCGCCGCAGTGGATGGTGTGGTGGAGCCTGACCGAGGACTGGCCGACCTTCAGGATCGAGATGCGGAAGGTCAGCCTGTCGCCGAAGAAGGAGGGCTTGGAGAAGTCGCAGGACAGGTGGACGGTGGGCGTGCCCCAGCGTTCGTTCCAGATGATCTCGTGCCAGGGCCAGCCGATATGGGCCCAGAATTCCTCGACCACGCCGTTGAGGATGTTGAGATAGGCCGGATAGTAGGCGGTGCCCGAGATGTCGCAATCGCCGAAATGCAGCATGCGGTCGGTGGTGTAGCAGACGGTCATTCCTGTCTCCCCTTTTGCGGTCAGGGTGGGCAAGGGCGCGGCGGAGATCAAGCTCCGGTCGCTGGGACCGCGGTGCGCGGGGGCGCTTCGCCCCCCCCCGCCGATCAGGCTCTGGGACCTGTGGCGAACGTGATCGGCCCCCCGCGTGTATCTTGAACAGGGCAAGCAGCACCTGCACCTCGCCAGGTCGGGCGGGGTGGCTGTCTAGCCGCGTTGCAGCTTGACGGGCTCGGAGCGGGCGAGGCGCAGGAAATGCGCGATGTAGGGTTTGGCGGCGTCCTCCTCGCGCGTGGCGGCATACATGCGTTTCGTCACCGGGTCGGGGCCGAGGGGGCGGGTGATGTAGTCGGCGTTGGTCCTGACCTCGCGCATAACCCAGTCGGGCAGGACCGCCACGCCGCGGTTCGAGCCGACGAGCATCAGGATCACCGCCGTCAGTTCCGCCGTCCGTTGCGCCCGGGGCTCGACCTTGGCCGGGGTCAGCACTTCGGTGAACACGTCCAGCTTGTCGCGTCCCACGGGGTAGGTGATGAGCACCTGGTCGCGGAAATCCTCGGCGGTGATGAAGTCCCTTGCGGAGAGCGGGTTCTGCGACGAGGCGACGAAGGTCGGGTGGTAGTCGAACAGGGGGTGGAACACGATCCCCGGCGGCGGTTCGCGGTCGGAGGAGATGACGAGGTCCACATCCTCGCGGTGCAGCGCGGGCAGGGCCTCGAAGGCGAGGCCGGCGCGGATGTCAACGTCGATCTCGGGCCAGGCGTGGCGGAACAGCTCCAGCACCGGGAACAGCCAGTCGAAACAGGCGTGGCACTCGATGGCGATGTGCAGGCGGCCCGTGCGCCCGGCGCGAAGGGAGCGGAATTCCTCCTCCATCGCGTCGATTTCGGGCAGGATGCGTTCGGCGGCGCGCAGCATCCGCAGGCCCGCCGCCGAGAGCCGCATGGGTTTCGAGCGGCGCACGAACAGCTCCATCCCCGCCTGGTCCTCCAGCCCCTTGACCTGATGCGACAGCGCGGACTGCGTCATGTTCAGCATGTCGGCGGCGCGCGCGAGCCCCCCGGCCTGCTGGATCGCCCGGATCGTGCGCAGGTGGCGCAGCTCGATATACATGAATGAACCTCATGAAGATCGTGAGAACTATGAATTTGTCTCACGCAAACCGATCTGCGACAAGGGGGCATCGAAGGAGACCATCATGCCCACCCCGCGCATCAGTTTCGAATTCTTCCCGCCGCAGTCGCTGGACGCCTCGTTCCGGCTGTGGGAGACGGTGCAGGCGCTGGCGCCCTTGCAGCCCTCGTTCGTCTCGGTGACCTATGGCGCGGGCGGCACGACGCGGACGCTGACGCATGAGGCGGTCTCGACCATCCATCGCAACTATGGCCTGCCGGTCGCGGCGCACCTGACCTGCGTCGATGCCACCCGGACCGAGACGCTGGCCATCGCCGAGGCCTATGCGGCCGCCGGCGTGACCGAGATCGTCGCGCTGCGCGGCGATGCGCCGAAGGGGGCGCAGCGCTTCGTGCCGCATCCCCTGGGCTTTGCCAATTCGGTGGAACTGGTGGAAAAGCTCGCGCGCACCGGCAAGTTCAGGATCCGCGTCGGCGCCTATCCCGAGCCGCATCCGGACGCGGCCGATGCCAGCGCGGACGTGACCTGGCTGAAGCGCAAGATCGACGCGGGCGCATCGAGCGCGATCACCCAGTTCTTCTTCGAGGCCGACACCTTCTTCCGCTTCCGCGATGCCTGCGCGAAGGCGGGGATCGACGCCCCGATCATCCCCGGCATCCTGCCGATCACCTCGTGGGAGGGTGCGAAGAAATTCGCCCGGCGCTGCGGCACCTCGATCCCGCAGAGGCTGGACGAGGCCTTTGCCACCGCCGCCCGTGACGGGCGCGAGGAGCTTCTGGCGCTGACCCAGTGCACGCAGCTTTGCGACAAGCTGATCCAGGGCGGGGTGGAGGATCTGCACTTCTACACGCTGAACCGTCCGCACCTTACCCGCGAGGTCGTCCATGCCCTGGGCATCAAGCCCGAGGTGGTGCTGGAGAAGGTGGCCTGAGTTTCGGCCCCCGCGGGGCCAACCGTCGTCTCCCTGGGCGGCTTTCCGACCTGACCCGAGCAGGTGCCCGGAAAGCCGCCAATTTTTTGTCCGTTGCCCATCAGGGCATATCGGCTAATCTCGCGCCGATCCTTGCCCCGGAACCCCCATGCCCAAGCTTGTTACCCTTCTGAACGGCCCGAACCTGAACCTGCTGGGCCTGCGCCAGCCGGAAATCTATGGCCGCGAGACGCTGGAGGACGTGGCCGCCAAGGTCTCGGACCTGGGCGAGGAACTGGGGCTGCGGGTCAAGGCGCTGCAGTCGAACCACGAGGGGCAGCTGGTGGACTGGATCCACGAGGCGCGGGGCACCTCGGCCGGGATCATCATCAATCCGGGCGCCTATTCGCATACCTCGGTCGCGATCCTGGATGCGCTGAATGCCTATGAGGGGCCGGTGATCGAGGTGCATATCTCGAACATCCACAAGCGCGAGGCGTTTCGGCATCACTCTTACGTCTCGGCGCGGGCCGACGGGGTGATCGCGGGCTGCGGGACCGAGGGCTATCTTCTGGCCCTGCGGCGGATCGCATCGCTCTTGAAGGCATGAGCGACAGGTTCCGCTGGCACCCCGCCGCCCGGCTGTTCGACAGCACTGGGGGTGAGGTTCTGCGCGTGGGCCCCCCACCTCCATCGTCGGGGCAGTGCCCCGACCCCCACCAGGGGGAGGGGAGGCGCCCGGATCGGCCGGTCGGGGCGGTCATGCCCGACAGTGCCGCGGGCCTGGCCGCCGCCATCGGGCATCCGGCCTTCCGCATCGGCGCGCCCGATGAGCCGCCGCCCGATGGGCACGAGGTGCCGGTGCTGGAGACGCTGACCTCGGGGTCGATGGGCCGGCCGCGCCGGATCCGGCGGACGCAAGGGTCCTGGACGGCGAGTTTTGCTGTGAACGCGCGTTTCGGCATCGGCCCCGGTGCGCGGGTGGCGGTGCCGGGGCGGCTGGTGCATTCGCTGTCGCTGTACGGCGCGGTCGAGGGGCTGCATCTGGGGGCCGAGGTGCATCTTCTGGCGGACCTGCGCCCCGACCGGCAGCGGCAGGCGCTGGCCGAGCGGCGGATCACCCATCTTTACGCCACGCCCGCGCAGCTGCGGCTGATGCTGGGTCCCGGAGCCCTTCCCGACCTGCAGCTGATCCTGATCGGCGGGTCGAAGCTCGACAGCGCCTTGCGCGCGGGGCTGGCGGCGCTCGCGCCGGGGGCGGAGCTGCGCGAGTTCTACGGCGCGGCCGAGACGAGTTTCGTCACGCTGGCCGATGCCGCGACGCCCGAGGCGTCGGTCGGGCGGCCCTATCCGGGGGTGGCGCTGCGGCTGGACGCGGACGGCACGATCTGGGTGCAAAGCCCCTATCTCTTCCTCGGATATGCCGGCGAGGGCGGGGGTGAGGCCGGTTCCGGCGCGGCCCCCTCCCCCCTCGTGGGGGAGGGAGGGGGTGGGGGGGCCTCGGCTGCGCGCTGGCGCGAGGGCTGGCTTTCGGTGGGCGAGGTGGGCCGGCTTGAGGAAGGGTTCCTTACCTTGCGCGGGCGGGCGGGGCGGATGGTGACGGTGGCCGACCAGAACGTCTTTCCCGAAGAGATCGAGGATTTCCTTCTTGGCCTGCCCGGCGTTGTGCGCGCCGCCGTTCTGGCGCTACCGGATTCCGCGCGCGGACACCGGCTGGTCGCCGTGGTGCAGGGCGACCGGGCAGCGGAGGTGGCGATCCTGGCCGCGCTGCGGGCCGAGCTTGGCCCCACCAGGGCGCCGAGGGCGGTGGTCTGGCGGGAGGACTGGCCGGTGCTTGCCTCGGGCAAGACCGACCTGCGCGCGCTGGAGGCCGCGCTGTGGCCCGCCTGATCGCCGCCCGGCGGACGGCGGTTGTCCCGCGCGGGGGGGCCTTCGCGCGCCTCAGGATCGAGGATCTGGCCGCGCCGGTGCTGACCGCCTGTCTGGCCGATGCCGGGATCGGGCCGGGGCGGGTGGACGAGGTGATCCTGTCGAACGCTCTTGGCGCCGGGGGCAATCCGGCGCGGCGGGCGGCGCTGGCGGCGGGGCTGCCCGAGCGGGTCGCGGGGCTGACCATCGACCGGCAATGCGCGGGGGGGCTGGATGCGATCCTGCTGGCGCGGGCGCTGGTGGACAGCGGCGCGGTCGAGGTCGTGCTGGCCGGCGGCGTCGAAAGCTATTCCCGCCGCCCCTTGCGGCTGGCGACCGACCCGGACGGCGGCCCGCCGGTGCCTTACGACGAGGCGCCCTTCACCCCCTGGCCCGACCGGGACCCCGGGATGGCCGAGGCCGCCGAGGCGCTGGCCCGGCGCCTGGGGATCGGGCGCGCCCGGCAGGAGGCCTGGGCGGCGGAGAGCCATGCGAAGGCCGTCGCTGCCGATCTGTCGGCGGAGATCGTGGCGCTGAACGGGGTCGCGCGCGACGCCTTTCCGCGCCTTTTGACGCCGAAACTCATGGCCCGTGCCCCGGTCCTGACCGGCAGCCTCACCGCGGCCACGGCGGCGGTGGCGGCGGATGCGGCGGCGGTCTGCCTCGTCGTCTCGGACCGGATCGGGGCGGGGCGGGGGCTGGCGATCCTGTCGGGCGCAACGGTTGGTGGCACCCCGGAGGAGCCGGGCCTTGCGCCGGTCGCGGCGATCCGGCGCATCTGGGACGGCGAGCCGCTGGCCCAGGCCGAGATCATGGAGGCCTATGCGGTGCAGGCGCTGGCGGTGATCGACGCGGCGGGTCTTGACCCGGCAATCGTCAATCCCGGCGGCGGGGGGCTTGCGCGCGGGCATCCCGTGGGGGCGTCAGGGGCGATCCTTGCGGTGCGGCTGTTCCACGGACTGCGGAAGGGCCGGGGCCTTGCCGCCATCGCCGCCGCCGGAGGGATCGGCACGGCGCTTCTGGTCGAGGCGCCGGCCTGAGGCGTCAGGCGCGGGAGAGGAGCGAGGCGGGACGCATCCGCGCGAGGCTTTGCGTGACAAGGCCCGCGATCACCGCCTTGACCGCATCGCCCGGCAGGAAGGCGGCCGAGAGGAAGGCGGCCTCGCCCAGGGTTTTCCCCAGCATCACCGACATGCCGATGATGCCGAAGACGTAAAGCACGCCGATCCCGCCGATCACCGAGGCCGCGGTGGCCGCGACCATGGGCGAGAGCGTCGTGCGCTCCATGAACCAGCCGGTGACGAAGGCCGCGACGGGGAAGCCCACGAGGAAGCCGACCGAGGGCCCGGCAAAGACACCGATGCCGCCGCGCCCGCCCGACAGAAGCGGCAGGCCCGCGGCGACGAGCGCCAGGAACAGAAGCACCGCCAGCGCTCCGCGCCGCGCGCCAAGCACCGTGCCGCACAGCATGATCCCCAGCGATTGCGCGGTGATCGGCACGCCGGCGGCGAGGTCGATCTTCGGGATCAGGCCCAGGACGGCGATCAGCGCGGCGAAAAGGGCGATGTGGGTCAGATTGCGTTCCATGATGTCCCCGTTCGTTCCCGGCCATTTAATCAGCGCCGCCCCGGGCGCGCAAGGCCTCGGCCACCCGGTCCGCGTCGTCGAGTGCGGCCAGCACCGCCGGGACCAGCACCCGCCAGCGCGGCCGGCGGGGGGCGCGGGCGCGCCAGCTGGCCTCGATCTGGGCCATACGGTCCAGCATGACCGGGATGAAGCGGATCACCAGGGCAAAGGCCAGCGCGAGGCGGCGGGGCGGCAGGAGGGGCGACAGGGGGCGGGCTAGGTGCTCGAACACTGCCAGCATTTCGGACAGCCGCGTGGTCATGGTGACGAAATTCGCCAGCGCCACCGCCGTCACCATCCTGAGCAGGATTGCCGCGCCGCCGGACAGGTCGGCGGTCCAGAGATGCCAGAGGCCGACCACCGCGACGAAGGGCCAGAGCGGCCAGAGATGACGCGCGCCGGTCCGGGCAAAACGCCCGCCGCCGGTCAGATACAGCGCTACCGTGGCCAGAGCGGCGCCGGCCAGCGCCCAGGGCGAGGCGAGGAGGAACAGCCCCGTTGTCGCCAAGGCGAGCGCGGCCAGCTTCGCCCCGGCGGGCAGGCGGTGCGCCCAGGTCTCAACCGGCGAGGTCAGCGTCAGCATCTTCCGCTCCGATCCGGGCCATTTCGGCGGTGAAGGCGGGCAGCACCAAGTCGGGCGGGCCGTCGAGCGCGATGCGCCCGGAGTCCAGCCAGAGCACCCGGTCACAGGTGCCAAGCGTCGCCGGGTCGTGGGTGATCGTCACCAGGCGCTGCGGCAGGGCGGCGAAGCGGCGGGCAAGCCGCGCCTGCGTCGGCAGGTCGAGCCCGGCCAGCGGTTCGTCCAAGAGGATCGTGCGCGGCGCCATCAGCAGGACCGAGAGCAGGCAGAGGTAATGCCGCTGCCCCTGGCTGAGGCTGGCGACCGGCACGCCGGCCCAATGCGCGCGCCCCTCGGCGGCAAGCGCGGCATGGGCACGGGCCAGCGCCTCGGACTGAGGCATTCCCTGCTGGGCAAGGCCGAAGGCCAGCTCCTCCTCGACCGTGGGAAAGAGGATCTGGTGGTCGGGATTCTGGAACAGGATGCCAAGGGCCGCGACCGCGGCGCGGCGGTCGGCGAAGGGATCGAAGCCCTCGACCCGGACCGTGCCCGTGTCGGGCGCGATCAGCCCGGCGATCAGGCGCAGAAGCGTGGTCTTGCCCGATCCGTTGCGGCCGAGGATGCCGATGCGGCGCTCGGTGAGGGTGAGATCGATCCGCTCCAGCACCGGGCGCCCGCCAAGCCGGAGGCTGGCCGAGGCGATCTCGATGCCGAGGGAGGGGTCAGGCATGGGCGGCCCTGCGGTGAACTGGCGGTGCTTCTAGCCGCTTGTGCCCGCCGGCGGAAGGGGCGGGAGGCAAATGAAAACCCCGGGCCGTTGCGGGCCCGGGGCTCAAGGGTGACCGGCCGGGGAGCCGGATGCGCCTTACTGGCAGTCGGCGATGAAGCGGTTGCCGTACTGGTCGCGGTAGTAGCACTTGCCGCGCTGCGGGGCGGGGCCGAGGAGCTGCGAGGCGGCAACGCCGGCGATCGCGCCGATGACGGCACCCTTTTCGCGGTCCTTGTCCGACGAGACCGCCGCCCCGACCGCCGCCCCGCCGAGGGCGCCGATGGCCGCATTCTGCTCGGCCGGGGTGCAGGCGGCCAGCCCGGCCACGAAGAGGGGAAGGATCAGGAGGGAACGTTTCATTCTGAGTGCTCCGAAAGGGTGAGTCTACACGCCGAGTGTAACGTCATGTTCCGGCGATGGTGCCATCGTCTTGCGGCATGGGCGGATTCCGACCGACCGGCAGCGGCGCGAGCCGGTCTCAGCCCGCCCGCGCGGCGGCGACCGAGGCTTCGAGGATCTCCATCGCCTCGGCGAAATGGGCGTCGGGGATGGTGATGGGGGCGAGGAAGCGGATCACGTTGCCGTAGACGCCGCAGGTGAGCAGGATCAGCCCGCGCTTCTGCGCCTCCATCCGCACCCGGCCGGTGAAGCCCGCGTCGGGTTCCTTCGTGCCGGGCTTGCCGAATTCGACCGCAACCATGAAGCCCGGCCCGCGGATGTCGATGATTTCCGGCGTGGTGGCACGCATCGCCTCGAGCCGCTGCTTCAGCCGGCTGCCGAGTTCATTGGCACGAGCGCAGAGGTCCTCCTCCTCGATCACGTCGAGAACGGCGTTGGCGGCGGCGATGCCCAGCGGGTTGCCGGCATAGGTGCCGCCGAGGCCGCCGGGGTTCGCGGCATCCATCAGCTCGGCCCGGCCGGTGACGGCCGCGAGCGGAAGGCCGCCAGCAAGGCCCTTGGCCATGGTGGTCAGGTCGGCGGCGACGCCGTGCATCTCCATCGCGAAGAGGTTCCCGGTGCGGGCAAAGCCGGTCTGCACCTCGTCGGCGATCATGACGATGCCGTGCTGGTCGCAAAGCGCCCGGATCGCCTTCACCAGATCGGTCGGCGCAGGGTAGAAGCCGCCTTCGCCCTGCACGGGCTCGAAGATGATCGCGGCGACGCGGGCCGGGTCGAGGTCGGCCTTGAACAGTTTCTCGATGCCAGCCATGGCGTCCCTGGTGGAGATCCCGTGCGGCTCCATCGGGAACGGGACGTGGAAGACATCGGGCATCATCGCGCCGAAGCCCTTCTTGTAGGGCTCGACCTTGCCGGTCAGCGACATGCCCATGAAGGTGCGACCGTGGAAGCCGCCGCCGAAGGCGATGACGGCGTTGCGGCCCGTGGCGATGCGGGCGATCTTGATCGCGTTCTCGCAGGCCTCGGCGCCAGTGGTGACGAAGATCGTCTTTTTCTTGAAGTCGCCCGGCACCTTCTCGTTCAGGCGCTCGGCCAGGCGGATATAGTTTTCATAGGGCATCACCTGGTGGCAGGTGTGGGTGAACTTCTGCATCTGGTTGGCCACGGCGGCCATGACCTTCGGATGGCAATGCCCGGTATTGACCACCGCGATCCCGGCGGCGAAGTCGATGTAGCGGTTGCCCTCGATGTCCCAGACCTCGGAGTTCAGCGCCCGATCCGCATAGATCTGCGTCATCATCCCCACCCCGCGCGAGATGGCATCGTCGCGGCGCTTGGCTACTTCGGCGTTCAGCATGGTCTTCGCTCCCCAGAAAGCATGACACCCCCGGAGGACAGACTCGGGCCACGGGGTCTTTCGGTCATTTGATCAAATATTCCGGAGGACTGCAATCCTTGTGACGGCAAAGCTTCCTTGCGGGATTCAGCATTCGTTAACCCTCGTCGGGGCAGACTGGCGCGAGGCGATGCGACGGGGGACGGGATGGCGGATGGTCAGCTTGCGGAACGGGCTGCCGGTCTGAGCGCCGAGGAACGGCGGGACCGGCTGCGCCTGGTCCGGTCGCGGCGGGTGGGCGCCGTCACCTATCACCGGCTGATGGCAGAGCATGGCTCGGCCGCCGCGGCGCTGGCGGCGCTGCCTGCAATCGCGGCCGCCGCCGGGGTCGAGGGCTATGAGTGCTGCCCGGTGGGCGTCGCCCTGGCCGAGGAACGCCGGGGCCTTGCCGCCGGTGCCCGGCTGCTGGTCCATGGCGAGGCGGACTATCCCCGTGCCCTTCTGGACCTTCCCGACGCGCCGCCGGTGCTGTGGGCGATAGGGGAGGTGGCGCTGTTGAACCGGCCCGCGATCGGCATGGTCGGGGCGCGGAACGCCTCGTCCCTTGGCATGCGCATGGCGCGCAGGCTGGGTCAGGGTCTGGCCGAGGCGGGGCTGACGGTCGTCTCGGGCCTCGCGCGTGGCGTCGATGCCGCGGCGCACGAGGCGGCGCTGGACTGCGCGGGGGGGACGGTTGCGGTGATGGCGGGCGGGATCGACGTGATCTACCCGGCCGAGAACGCGGCTCTGGCCCGCCGGATCGACGAAAAGGGCTGCCGGATCAGCGAGCATCCGCCCGGCCTCGAACCCCAGGCCCGGCATTTCCCGCTGCGCAACCGGATCGTGGCCGGCCTGTCGCGGGCCGTCGTGGTGGTCGAGGCCGCGGCGAAATCGGGCAGCCTGATCACCGCCCGCGCCGCTCTGGACTATGGGCGCGAGGTGATGGCGGTGCCCGGGCACCCCTTCGATGCCCGCGCCTCGGGCTGCAACATGCTGATCCGCGATGGCGCGGTGCTGGTGCGCGGTCCGCAGGACGTGCTGGAGGCGCTGGGCGCGCCCGGCCCCGTCTGCCGCGACGCAGGGCCCGTGGCCCGGCCCTTGCCCGGGCCGGTAGCGCCGCAGCGCCCGCTGAAGGAGGTGGCGCTGTTGCACGCGATGATCCTGGATCGCCTGGGGCCCAACCCGCTGGCCGAGGATCAGCTGATGCGCGACCTCGATGTCAGCCCGGCCCAGCTTGCCCCCGAACTCCTGACGCTGGAGCTTGACGGCCGCATCGCGCGCCAGCCGGGTGGCCTTCTGGCACGGGTGGACTGACGACCCGCTCATCCCTTCCTTCGGTCGGTCTTCGCTGGCCCCCGCGAGAAGCGACCGGAGGGGAGCGCCGAGCCGCCCCCGGTTGACAAGCGCGCGCCTTCCCCCACATGGTGCCGCGCCATTCGCCGGCCCGGGAGTTTCAGGAAAGCATGCCAGTCGTCGTCGTCGAATCCCCCGCCAAGGCCAAGACAATCAACAAGTATCTCGGCCCGGACTTCACCGTGCTTGCCTCCTACGGCCATGTCCGCGACCTGCCGGCCAAGGACGGTTCGGTCGATCCCGAGCATGGATTCGAAATGCTCTGGGAGGTGGCGCCCGAGTCGAAGAAGCATGTCCGCGCCATTGCCGAGGCGCTGAAATCCGACGACACGCTGATCCTGGCCACCGACCCCGACCGCGAGGGCGAGGCGATCAGCTGGCACCTGAAGGAAGCCCTGCAATCCAGCCTGAAGAAAGGGAAAAAGGTCGCCCGCGTCACCTTCAACGCGATCACCAGGGACGCGGTGACGAAGGCGATGCAGGAGCCGCGCGAGGTCGATCAGGCGCTGGTCGAGGCCTACCTCGCCCGTCGCGCGCTGGATTACCTGGTGGGTTTCACCCTGTCGCCAGTCCTCTGGCGCAAGCTGCCGGGTGCGCGTTCGGCGGGGCGGGTGCAATCGGTCTGCCTGCGGCTGATCGTCGAGCGCGAGATGGAGATCGAGGCCTTCAAGGCGCAGGAATACTGGACGGTGAAGGCCGTCTTCCGCACGCCGAGGGGCCAGGAGTTCGAGGCGGGGATGGTCACGCTGGGGGGCAGGAAGCTCGCCAAGTTCGACATCTCCACCGCGACCGCGGCGGAGCTGGCCGTGCAGGCGGCCAAGTCGCGCGATTTCAAGGTGGCGGCGGTCGAATCGAAGCCCGCGACGCGCAACCCCTGGCCGCCCTTCATGACCTCGACCCTGCAGCAGGAGGCCAGCCGCAAGTACGGCATGGGCGCCAAGCAGTGCATGAACGCGGCGCAACGGCTCTACGAGGCGGGCTACATCACCTACATGCGGACCGACGGGATCGACATGGCGCCCGAGGCGGTCATGGCCGCACGCGACGAGATCAGGCGGCGTTTCGGCGACAGCTACGTTCCGGAATCTCCGAGAATGTACAAGAACAAGGCCAAGAATGCTCAGGAAGCGCATGAATGCATCCGGCCGACGGACATGGGCCTCGGGCCCGAGAAGATCCGGGTCGAGGAGGACCAGCGCAAGCTCTATGAGCTGATCTGGAAGCGCACGATCGCCAGCCAGATGGCGGCGGCGCGGATGGAGCGGACGGCGGTGGACATCGCCAGTCCAGACGGCGAGGTCGGGTTCCGGGCCACCGGGCAGGTCGTGCTGTTCGACGGCTATCTGAAGGTCTACGACCAGGGCCGCGACGACCGGCAGGAGGGCGAGGAGGACGAGGAGGGCCGCCTGCCGCAGCTGATGCAGGGCGAGGGGCTGGACAAGGGCGCGGTCACGCCCGAGCAGCATTTCACCCAGCCCCCGCCGCGCTATACCGAGGCGACGCTGGTCAAGCGGATGGAAGAGCTGGGGATCGGCCGGCCCTCGACCTATGCCTCGATCCTGAGCACGATCGTGGACCGCGAATATGTGCGCAAGGACAAGAACCGCCTGATCCCCGAGGACAAGGGGCGGCTGGTGACGGCGTTCCTCGCGAACTTCTTCAAGCGGTACGTCGAATACGATTTCACCGCCGACCTCGAGGCGGAACTGGACGATGTCTCGGCCGGGGAGCGCGACTACAAGGACGTTCTGGCCCGCTTCTGGCGCGACTTCAGTGCGGCAGTTGCGGAGACGGCGGAGCTGCGGATCGGCGAGGTGCTGGAGAAGCTGGACGAGTTCCTCGCGCCCCACCTTTACCCGCCGCGCGCCGATGGGGGCGATCCCCGCATCTGCCCGGCATGCGGGACGGGGCGGCTGCATCTGAAGACCGCGCGGTCGGGCGGGGCCTTCATCGGCTGCGGGAACTATCCCGAGTGCCGCTATACGCGGCCCTTGGCGGGGGATGCGGAGGCGGTCGCCTCGGACGGGCGGGTGCTGGGGCAGGACGAGAACGGTGTGGAGATTTCGCTCCGCGCCGGCCGGTTCGGGCCCTATGTCCAGCGCGGCGAGGCGACCGAGGCCAACCCCAAGCCCGACCGGGCGAGCCTGCCGAAGGGGTGGTCGCCAGACACGCTGACGCTGGAGCGGGCCTTGCAGCTTCTGTCGCTGCCGCGCGAGGTCGGGCCGCATCCCGAGGACGGGGTGATGGTCGAGGCGGGGATCGGGCGGTTCGGGCCTTACGTGAAGCACGGGTCGGTCTATGCGAACCTGCCCGAGGTGGAGGAGGTCTTCACCATCGGGATGAACCGGGCCGTGGAAGTGCTGGCCCAGAAGGCCTCGCGCGGGCGGGGCAGGGCGGCGCCGGCGGGGCCGCTGAAGGTGCTGGGGGCGCATCCCGATGGCGGTGAGGTGCAGGTCATGCCCGGCCGCTATGGGCCCTATGTGAAGTGGGAAAAGGTCAACGCGACCCTGCCCAAGGGGATGGAGCCCGAGGCGGTCACGCTGGAGGAGGCGCTGGCCCTGATCGCCGAGAAGGCGGGCAAGTCGGGGACGAAGAAGAAGGCCGCGCCGAAGAAGGCGGCGGGGAAGCCTGCGGCGAAGAAGGCGGCTCCGAAAAAGGCTCCGGCGACGAAGAAGGCGGCTTCGGGGACCTGAGTGTCCACGGTGGACATTTCCGGATTTTCTTTCCGGATCAGAAGGTTGCTTGTGGGCTTTAGGGATTTCTTTACCGGCAGCCGATGAGCCCCCACCCCCATCCCCGCCCCACGGTGGGGGAGGGGAGGTGCGGGGTGGAAGCGGTATGCAACCGTGCGGCCGGGAGCAAATCTTTTCGAAAAGATTTGCCAAAAGTTTTCGAAAACTTTTGGCTCCCGGTCCGACTCAGCCGCGCGGGTTGATGAGGCGGCCGATCAGGCCGGCGGTGCGGACGAGGCCCAGGGGCCGGCCGTTTTCCGTCACCACCAGTTCCGCCGCCCCCTGGCTCATCAGCTCCATGATGTCCTTTACCGGCGTCTCGGCCGGCAGTTCGCGGGCCGTGGCCGAGGTCATCCCCGGCTCCATCACGTCGCGCGCGGTCAGGACGCCCAGCGGGTTCATGTGGGCCACGAAGTCGGCGACGTAATCCGAAACCGGATTGGCGATGATCTCGCGCGCGGTGCCGCATTGCACGATACGCCCGCCCTCCATCAGCGCGATGCGGTTGCCGATCTTGAACGCCTCGTCAAGGTCGTGGCTGACGAAGACGATGGTGCGCTTCAGCTTCTTCTGCAGGTCCAGAAGCTCGTCCTGCAACTTCGAGCGGATCAGCGGGTCGAGGGCCGAGAAGGGCTCGTCCATCAGGAGGATCGGGGCCTCGGTCACGAAGGCGCGGGCGAGGCCCACGCGCTGCTGCATGCCCCCGGAAAGGTCGCCGACCTTGCGCTCGGCCCATTGCGAGAGGTTCACCAGTTCCAGCTGCGCATCCACCCGGGGGCGGCGCTGGGCGGGAGGGATGCCGGCAAGCTCCAGCCCCAGGCCCACGTTTTCGCGCACCGTGCGCCAGGGCAGGAGGCCGAACTGCTGGAACACCATGGCGACCCGGGTCGCGCGCAGCCGGCGCAGGGTGGCGGGGTCGGCCTTCGTCACCGAGACCATGCGGTCGCCGTCGAGGATGCGCACCTCGCCCCGCACCACCGGGTTCAGCGCGTTCACCCCGCGCAGAAGCGTGGACTTGCCCGAGCCGGAGAGGCCCATGAGCACCAGGATCTCGCCCTCGGCGACCGAGAGCGTGCAGTCGTGCACGCCCAGCACCTGCCCGGTGGCCTCTTGCACCTCGGCCCGGGACTTGCCCTGGTCCATCAGGGGCAGGGCGGCTTCCGGTCGGTCGCCGAAGACGATGGAGACACGGTCGAATTCGACGGCATTGGTCATTTGCGCGTCACCCTCAGCATGCGGTCCAGCATGATCGCCACCACGACGATCACCATGCCCGATTCGAAGCCGAGCGCGGAGTTGTTCTGGCCAAGCGCCCGCACCACCGGGATGCCGAGGCCGTTCGCCCCCACCATGGCGGCGATCACCACCATCGACAGCGACAGCATGATGGTCTGGGTGAGGCCGGCCATGATCTGCGGCATGGCATAGGGCAGTTCCACCTTCCACAGCTTCTGCCGGGGCGTGGCGCCGAAGGCGGTCGCGGCTTCGATCAGCGCCTGGGGCGTGGCCGAGATGCCGAGATAGGTCAGCCGGATCGGGGCGGGCACGACGAAGATCACCGTGGCGAGGAGGCCCGGCACCATGCCGAGGCCGAAGAACACCACGGCCGGGATCAGATAGACGAAGGTCGGCAGCGTCTGCATCAGATCGAGGATCGGCGACATTGCGGCGTAAAGCCGGGGCCGGTGCGCGGCGGCTATGCCGATGGGCACGCCGACGGCCATGCAGATCAGGCAGGAATAGAACAGCAGGACCAGGCTTTCGGTCGTGGCCTTCCAGTAGCCCTGGTTCAGGATGAAGAGGAAGCCCAGAAGGACCAGGAGGCAGATCTTCCAGGACCGTTGCAGCACCCAGGTCAGCGCGACGAAGAGCGCCACCACGACCAGCGGATGCGGCCACTGGATCAGGGAGAGGGTGGCATCGATGAGCCAGCCGAAGGCCTCGCTGATCCCGTCGAAGAAGGGCCGGGCGTTGGCCTTCAGCCAGTCCACCGCCTGTTTCGCGGCCCAGCCGACCGGAATTTTCTCGAACAGCCACGGAAACGTGGTTTGCAGCCAGTCCAAATCCGTCCCCCCCGATCAGCCGGCCCGAAACGGGCGGCCGGGTTGGTCCCCGGCCTGCCCGCCCTGTCAGTGCCTTATTGCAGCGCGGCCGCCACCGCGGCCTTGGCGTCGCCGCCGTCCCTGGTGGTCACGCCGTCGAGCCAGGCTTCCCAGGTGGCCGGGTTGGCCGCGAGCCAGGCCTTGGCGGCCTCGCGCGGATCGGTGCCGTCGTTCAGGATCGCGCCCATGATCTCGTTTTCCATCTGGAGCGAAAAGACGAGATTCTGCAGGAACTTGCCGGTATTCGGGCATTCCTGGACATAGCCCTTGCGGGTGTTGGTCGCCACGATCGCGCCGCCGAAGTTCGGTCCGAAGACCTCGTCGCCGCCCGAAAGGTAGGTCAGCTTGAAGTTCGAGTTCATCGGATGCGGTTCCCAGCCGAGGAAGACGATGGGCTGGCCGGCCGAGGTCTTGCGTTCCACCTCGGCCAGCATCCCCTGTTCGCTGCTTTCCACCAGTTCGAACTTGCCCAGGCCGAACTGGTCGGCGGCGATCATGTCGAGGATCAGCCGGTTGCCGTCATTCCCGGCCTCGATGCCGTAGATCTTGTTTTCCAGCGCCTCGGCATGGTCCTTGATGTTGCCGAAATCGCTGATCCCCAGCGCCGCGCCGGCCTCGTTGGTGGCAAGCGTATACTTCGCGCCCTCGAGGTTGGTGCGGACCGTCTCGACCGTGCCGGCCTCGCGGTAGGAGGCGATGTCGCCCTCCATCGTCGGCATCCAGTTGCCGAGAAACACGTCAACGTCGCCTTCGGCAAGGCCCGCGTAGGTGACAGGGACCGAGAGAATGTTGGTCTCGGTCTCGTAGCCCAGGGCTTCGAGGACGAGCGTCGTGGCCGCCGTGGTGGCGGTGATGTCGGTCCAGCCGACATCGGAGAAGACGATCTTGTCGCAGCCCTCGGCAAAGGCGCTGCCGGCCAGCGCGAAGGTCACGGCACTGGTCAGGAGGGTGGAACGTATGGACATGGATACTCCCCGCGGTGTTTTTGTTGATTGACGAGTCAATAAACTTCGCCCTTATTCGGTTTGGCAAGCATTTTCTGGGGCCAGACCGTCATGCCGAAGCTTGGAATGGAGCCTATCCGCAAGGAAGCGCTGGTGAAAGCCACCATTGTCGAGATCGGCAGGGTGGGATCGCTGGACGTGACCGTCAGCCAGATCGCCCGGCGGGCGGGGATGTCGAGCGCGCTGGCGCATCATTACTTCGGGTCGAAGGAAGAGATGTTCCTCGCCGCGATGCGCCACATCCTGACGCTTTACGGGGCCGAGGTGCGGGGCGCGCTGGCCGCGGCAGAGGGGCCGGAGGGGCGGATCCGGGCGATCCTGCGGGCCAGTTTCAGCCCCGGCAACTTCCGGCGCGAGGCGGTGGGGGCCTGGCTGAACTTCTGGGTCCTGGCGCAGACGGTGCCCGAGGCCAAACGGTTGCTCGCGGTCTATCAGGGGCGGCTGCGGTCGAACCTGGTGGCGGCGCTGCGGCCGCTGGCGGGGGACCGGGCCGGGGGAATCGCCGAATCGCTCGGGGCGATGATCGACGGGCTCTACCTGCGCGAGGTGCTGAAGTCGGGCCCGCCGGACGGCGCGGCAGCGGTGGAGCTGGCGCTGCGCCATCTTGAGGCGGAACTGGTGCGGGGGGCGGTCTGATGCACGCGGATTATGTGATCGTCGGCGCGGGCTCGGCCGGTTGCGCCATGGCCTACCGGCTGGCCGAGGCGGGGCGGCGGGTCACGGTGATCGAACATGGCGGATCGGATGCCGGGCCGTTCATCCAGATGCCCGGCGCGCTGAGCTATCCGATGAACATGGGCATCTACGACTGGGGTTTTGCCACCGAGCCCGAGCGGCATCTGGGCGGAAGGGTGCTGGCGACGCCGCGCGGCAAGGTGATCGGCGGGTCGTCGAGCATCAACGGGATGGTCTATGTCCGGGGTCACGCCAAGGACTTCGACACCTGGGCCGAGATGGGGGCGGACGGCTGGGCCTATGCCGATGTGCTGCCCTATTTCAAGCGGATGGAGCAGTCGCACGGCGGGTCGGGGCCGGAGTTCCGGGGCACCGACGGCCCGCTGCATGTCACGCGCGGGAGCCGCGAAAATCCGCTGTTCGATGCCTTCATCGAGGCGGGGCGGCAGGCGGGCTATCCGGTCACGCAGGATTACAACGGCCGGCAGCAGGAAGGCTTCGGCCCCTTCGAGGCGACGATCCACAAGGGGCGGCGCTGGTCGGCGGCGAATGCCTATCTGAAGCCCGCGCTGAAGGGCGGGAACGTGCAGGTCGTGCGGGGCTTTGCCCGGCGCGTGGTGATGGAGGGCAAGCGCGCCGTGGGGGTGGAGATCGACACCCGCGCCGGACGGCAGGTGATCCGGGCGGGGCGCGAAGTCATCATCGCGGCGTCCTCGATCAACTCGCCCAAGCTTCTGATGCTGTCGGGGATCGGGCCTGCGGCGCATCTGAAGGAGCACGGGATCGAGGTCGTCGCGGACCGGCCGGGAGTGGGGGCGAACCTGCAGGACCACCTGGAAATCTACATGCAGTTCGCGGCGAGCCAGCCGATAACCCTTTACAAATACTGGAATCTCTGGGGCAAGGCCTGGGTCGGCGCGCAATGGCTCTTGACGCGCAAGGGCCCGGGCGCCTCGAACCAGTTCGAGGCCTGCGCCTTCATCCGATCGAAGGCCGGCGTGGAATATCCCGACATCCAGTATCACTTCCTGCCCATCGCCGTGCGCTATGACGGCAAGGCGGTGGCCGAGGGGCACGGCTTCCAGGCCCATGTCGGGCCGATGCGGTCGAAGTCGCGCGGGTCGGTTACCTTGCGGTCGGGCAACCCCACGGACGCGCCGGTGATCCGGTTCAACTACATGTCCGAACCCTCGGACTGGGAGGATTTCCGCACCTGCATCCGCCTGACGCGCGAGATCTTCGGGCAGGAGGCGTTCAAGCCCTATCTGAAGGCAGAGTTGCAGCCGGGGCCGAAGGTGCAGACCGACACCGAACTGGACGATTTCCTGCGCGAACATGTCGAAAGCGCCTATCACCCCTGCGGCACCTGCCGGATGGGGCGGGCCTCGGACCCGATGGCGGTGGTCGATCCTGAGTGCCGGGTGATCGGGGTGGAGGGGCTGCGCGTGGCCGATTCGTCGATCTTCCCGCAAATCACCAACGGCAATCTCAACGCCCCTTCGATCATGACCGGCGAGAAGGCGGCCGATCACATCCTGGGACGCGCGCCCTTGCCGGCCTCGAACCTGGAGCCCTGGATCAACCCGAACTGGCGCGTTTCGCAGCGCTGACTTGATCCGGGTCAAGGCAGGACCCGGAGCAGGGCGCCAGAGTGGCACGGACAGTCAAGAAGGAGACCGGCATGTCGAACACCCCGCACACGCTGCAAGAGGAATTTCCGGGCGAGGCGGCGAAGATCAGCGCGCTGAAGGTATCGGATCCGCATTTCGCCAGGCTGCTGACCGACTACGACAGCGTGAACGACAAGGTGCATCGCTCCGAGACGCGGCTGGATCTTCTGACCGAGGAAGAGGAAGAGCATCTGCGCAAGCAGCGGTCGCGGCTGAAGGACCAGATCGCGGCGGCCTTGCGCAAGTAGGCCGCTCGTCGTGCGCCTTCGGCTTCTCCTCGCGCTGGACACCGAGGAGGACCGAAGGGAACGACGAGGGGTCAGCCGATCTCGTAAGGCAGCACGTCGCGGGCGTTGGGGTTGATCTTCAACCGCCCTTCCAGCGGCGGGACGCTGCGCTGGTGGCAGTTCACCCTTTCGCAGATGCGGCAGGAAATGCCGATGGGCTCGAACCGGCCTTTCAGGTCGAGCCCGTCGGAATAGACGAGTTGCGGGGCGTGCTGCACCTCGCACCCCAGCCCGATGGCATAGCGGCGGACCGGGGCGAGGAAGGCTCCGGCCGGTTTCGACACGTCTCGGGCAAGGCAGAGGTAGCGCACGCCGTCCGGGGTCTCGGCAAGCTGGCGAAGGAATTGTCCCGGCGTTTCAAAGGCCTGGTGGACGTTCCACAAGGGGCAGGCGCCGCCGAACCGGGCGAATTGCAGCCGGGTCGAGGAGTGGCGTTTCGTGATCGTGCCGGCCTGATCGACGCGGACGAAGAAGAAGGGGATGCCCTTGGCGCCGGGGCGTTGCATCGTGGATAGCCGGTGGCCGACCTGTTCGATCGAGGCGCCGAAGATGTCGGCCAGCCGTTCGAGGTCGTGGCGCACCTCCTGCGCGGCGGTGAGGAAGGCGCGGTAGGGCAGGAGCGCGGCCCCGGCGAAATAGTTCGCAAGGCCGATCTTGGCGATGTCGCGCGCCTCGGGCGTGGAAAACCGGGCGAGGTCGAGGGTGGCCTCCAGAAGGTCGTTCTGGGTGAGAAGGGCCACCTGGTGCAGCAGCTGGAAGCGTTGCGAGGGGCCGGAGGCGCGGGCCGAGATGTCGAGCCGTTTCGCCTGGGGGTCGTAGTGGCGCAGGGGCGCGGTGCTGGAATAGTGCAGGCTGATCCCGGCGCGTTTCAGCAGGTCCTGCGCCAGCGTTTCGATGGGCTTGCCGGCGGTGGCCGAGGTCGCGAAATGCTCGGCCGCGCGGTCGATGGCGTCGAGGTAGTTGTCGCAGTAGTGGAAGAAATCGCGCACCTCTTCCCAGGCCGAGGGGCGGAGGTCGGCGTCCTCGCGCCCCAGCGCCTCGTCGAGAGAGGCGAGGCGTTCGTGGGTCTGGCGATAGGCGCGGTGGAGGTCGAGGAAGGCACGCGCAAGGGCCGGGGCGTTCGAGGCGGCAAGGCGGAGGTCGGCGAGCGGCGGGCTGGCGGTGGTGAACACCGGGTCGGCCAGCGCCTCGCGCATGTCGGTGACGAGGCGTTCGCTTTCGCCGACGGTGAGTTCGGTCACGTCGAGGCCGAATTCCTGCGCCAGCGCCAGCACGACCGCCGCCGAGACGGGGCGGTGGTTGTTCTCCATCTGGTTGAGGTAGGGCAGCGAGACGTTCAGCTTGTCGGCGAAGGCCTTCTGGGTCAGGCCCAGCCGCCCGCGGATCTCGCGCAGTTTGACGCCGGCGTAGAGCTTCTGTGTGGGCATCGGGGACCTCTTTGCAAAGCTATGCGGCGCTTTGCAAAGGTGCGTCAAGCGGAAGTCAGGCGGCGCCGATCTGCTGCGCGCGGCGCATGACGAAGAAGATGGCCACGACCGAGGCCACGGAGGAGGCGAGCATCAGGAGGATCAGCGGCATCTCGGTGGAGCCGGGGCCGAGGAGGATACCCGCAACGGCGGCAAGGGCCGCCCCGCCGCCGATCAGGATGGCTCCACCCAGGCCCGAGGCGGTGCCGGCGAGGTCGGGGCGGACCGAGAGCATCCCGGCGTTGGCGTTCGGCAGGCAGATGCCGTTGCCGAGGCCCATGAAGATGGTGAGGCCGAAGAAGGTGGTCGGGCCGGAGAGGCCGGCAAGGGTGAGGAGGGCAAGGAGGGCGAGGCCTGCGGAGGTGACGAGGCAGCCCAGAAGGATCATCCGGTTCATGCCGATGCGGACGGAATAGCGCCCGGCGAGGAAGTTGCCCGCTGCATAGCCGATGGCGGTCAGGGCGAACAGCGCCCCGACATGGGTGGAGGAGAGGCCGTAGACCTTGTCGCCGACGTAAGGCGCGCCGCCGAGGTAGGCGAAGAAACAGCCCGAGGCGAAGGCGGCCGAAAGGGTGTAGCCCCAGAACCTGCGCGAGGCGAAGAGGGCGGGATAGCTGCGGACCTGGTCCATCAGGCTGACGCGGCGGAGGGTGGCGGTCTCGCCCAGGTCGGCCCAGACGAGGGCGAGCGTGGCGAGCCCGAGGATCAGGAGAAGGGCGAAGTTCGCCTGCCAGCCGTAGAGGTCGTCGAGGACGCCGCCGATGACCGGGCCTATCATGGGCACCAGGCTCATCCCCATGGTGACGTAGCCGATCATGCTGGCCGCGCGTTCGTCGGCCACCATGTCGCGGACCACGGCGCGCGACAGGACCATGCCGGCGGCGATGACGGCCTGGGCCATGCGGAAGATCAGGAACCAGGTGGCGGTGGGGGCAAGAAGCGTGCCGATCGTGGCCAGCAGGAACAGGACCAGCGACCATATCAGCACGGCGCGACGGCCGTAGCGGTCGGAGATCGGGCCGATGACGATCTGGAGGAGCGCGGAGAGGAGGAGGTAGAGCGCGACCGACTGCTGCATCACGCCATAGGGGACGCCGTAATAGGTCGCCATTCCGGGGAGCGAGGGCAGGAAGATGTTCATCGTCAGCGCCGAGAGCCCGGCGATCAGGATCAGCGTGACGATCTTCGGAGGCGTCGTCCGGTCCAGGAACACGGGATCTTGCATCGCCACAGGGCTAAGCCAGTCGGCCGGGAATGTCCACCGGGCCGGGTTGACGGGCCGGGGTCACGCCCATTTGTGGAAGATGAAGAAGGCCCCCAGCGCAATGAACGCGAAGCCGAGGACATGGTTCCACATCAGCGGCTCCTTCAGGTAGAGGACGGAGAAGGCGGCGAAGACGGTCAGGGTGATGACCTCCTGGATCGTCTTGAGCTGGGCAGCGTTGAAATAGCCATAGCCGATGCGGTTGGCCGGAACCTGCAGCACATACTCGAAGAAGGCGATCCCCCAGGAGACCAGGATCACCGTGATCAGGGCGCTTTCCTTGAATTTCAGGTGTCCGTACCAGGCAAAGGTCATGAAGATGTTGGAGGCCAGCAGCAGGCCTATGGTGATGACGGGGATGGGCAGGGTCATGGGGTCCTCGGGGGTCTTGTCCGCAGGGGCATAGCGCGGTCTGACGGCAGGTCCAATGCTTTGCAGATTTGCGATTTGATGTGCTGTCTTTCAAATATGTTTGCAAATTTTCTCATTCATGCTTCTCGCACCTGCTGCCTTACCCTAGATTGCGCCAAGCCATCAGCCGTGGGGGAGCGCGCGATGAAGGACATCCTGGAAGAGCTTGAGGCCCGTCGCGCGGCGGCGCGGGCCGGAGGCGGCGAACGCCGCGTGCAGGCGCAGCACGCCAAGGGCAAGCTGACCGCGCGCGAGCGGATCGAGCTGCTGCTCGACGAGGGATCGTTCGAGGAGTTCGACATGTTCGTCGCGCACCGCTGCACCGACTTCGGCATGGAGAAGGACCGCCCCGCGGGCGACGGCGTGGTGACGGGCTGGGGCACGATCAACGGCCGGCAGGTCTATGTCTTTTCCCAGGATTTTACGGTCATGGGCGGGTCGGTCAGCGAGACCCACGGCGCGAAGATCTGCAAGATCATGGACATGGCGATGCAGAACGGCGCGCCGGTCATCGGGATCAACGATTCCGGCGGCGCGCGGATCCAGGAGGGGGTCGCGAGCCTCGCCGCCTATGGCGAGGTGTTCCAGCGCAACATCGAGGCTTCGGGCGTGGTGCCGCAGATCAGCCTCATCATGGGCCCCTGCGCGGGCGGCGCGGTCTATTCCCCGGCGATGACCGACTTCATCTTCATGGTGAAGGATTCGTCCTACATGTTCGTCACCGGCCCAGACGTGGTGAAGACGGTCACGAACGAGGTGGTCACGGCCGAGGAACTGGGTGGGGCCTCGACCCACACCCGCAAGTCCTCGGTCGCCGATGGGGCGTTCGAGAACGATGTCGAGGCGCTGGCCGAGATTCGGCGGCTGTTCGACTTCCTGCCCTTGAACAACCGGCAGAAGGCGCCGGTGCGGCCCTTCTTCGACGACCCCGCGCGCATCGAGCCCAGCCTCGACACGCTGGTCCCCGACAACCCGAACCAGCCCTACGACATGAATGAACTTATCCTGAAGGTCGCCGACGAGGGCGATTTCTTCGAGATCCAGAAGGACTTTGCCGCCAACATCATCATCGGCTTCATCCGGCTGGAGGGCCAGACGGTGGGCGTGGTGGCGAACCAGCCGATGGTGCTGGCCGGCTGCCTGGACATCGACGCCAGCCGCAAGGCCGCGCGCTTCGTGCGGTTCTGCGATGCCTTCGAGATCCCGATCCTGACCTTTGTCGACGTGCCGGGCTTCCTGCCGGGGACGGGGCAGGAATACGGAGGCGTCATCAAGCACGGGGCGAAGCTTCTGTTCGCCTATGGCGAGGCAACCGTGCCCAAGGTCACGGTGCTGACCCGCAAGACCTATGGCGGGGCCTATGTGGTCATGGCCTCCAAGCACCTGAAGGCCGACTTCAACTATGCCTGGCCCACGGCCGAGGTGGCGGTGATGGGGGCCAAGGGTGCAGTCGAGATCCTCTATCGGTCCGAACTGGGCGAGCCGGAGAAGATCGCCGCCCGGGTCAAGGACTACGAGGACCGCTTCGCCAACCCCTTCGTCGCGGCCGAAAAGGGCTTCATCGACGAGGTCATCATGCCCCACTCCACCCGCCGCCGGGTGGCCCGGGCCTTCGCGGCGCTGCGCGGGAAGAAGGCGCTGATGCCCTGGAAGAAGCACGACAACATCCCGCTGTGACGATGCGCCGCGCCTCGATCCTTCACGTCGTGACCTTCGTCGCCCTGGCGGCGACTGCTGGTTGCCAGGAGGAGGCGCCGGCCGGCGAGGCGGTGAGTGTTCCGTCGGGGCGGACACTGTCGCTGATCGACGTGATCACCAATGCACGCGGCCCGGCCGGGGCGACGGCGCGATTCCGGTTCCTGGCGCCGGGACTGAACGCCGATGACGCCGAGGCCGCGGCCGAGGACATGCAGGCGCTGTGCGACAGCTTTGCCATCAAGCGTATAGAGGGAATGGTGCCTGCGCCGCAGCAGATCGTGATCTCGTTTTCCAGCGAGGTCGTGCCCTTCGGCGAGGCTGCGCCCGGTGTCGTGCAGTTCTTCGAATCCTACCGCCCGGAAAACGGCACTTGTGTCTGGGAAGTTTTCTGATGCGGACGCTAAATGTTGTTTTTTCGGCTGGCCTTGCACATTGGGCTGATGTAGGAACGCCACAGGTCGGGAACTTGGCCTCGCCGACATACCAATCCGGATCCGTTTCGGTTAGGGTGCAGACGGGCCGGGCCAAATCGGCCTTGAACAGCGAACAGGTGCCGGATACCCGCGCGGGGTCCGAAGCACCCCAAGAAGGATGGAGTAGAGGATGTCGAAGAGCGCACGTCTCGTTCTGGTTCTGGCTATGGTGTCGGCTTTCGCCGCTTGCGCCAAGAAAGAGGCCCCGGTCGAGCCGGTGGAGCCGGTCACGGTCGAGCCGACCTACACGGGCAAGTACAAGTAATCGTGCGGAGCGGGCCTGCCGGCAGGCGCCGGTCGGGCCCGCGCCAACCCCCCGCCTCCCGCGGAGAGACGCGGTCGAGGCGCCAGCTTGCCGGCTATCGTCAGTGGTCGCGCCCCGTCCGGTCTGGGCCTCCCTGACAGTTTCGCCTATCCGTCCCGTCAGCCGCAGCGACAGAGGACAGGGCAGATGCTGAAGCACAGGGGCTTCCCGGGCCGGATGCCGGGCACCGACTTCCAGTTCACCATCCGTCGGGCCAACGTGAAGGAGGGCGCGACGAAACTGATCCGGCGCGAGCGGTTCAAGGACCGCAAGCATCTGGACCGGATGGCGGACCGGGCCTTCATGGCCGCCCTCTGGCAGTATTTCGGCGCCGAACCCTTCCAGCGCGGCAATCTCGATGCCGGCCGGCTGTCCTGGCTGTTCGGCCGCGAGGTCGTCCCGGCCGAGGACCCGTTCGACCCCTGCTCTTATGAGGCGCTGCTGCGGATCGACGTCAGGCGCGCCGAGGCCGCCTTCCCCGAGGTCTTCGCGCCGGACGCGCCCGATGCGCTGGACGCCGGCGACGACTGGGACGGGGAGGATTAGGCATGATCTTGCCGAGCGCGAGTGGCTTTTGGCGCTGTTTTGCTCAGGCGCGGGCGGCTGTTTGCAAGGCAATTGCAATGGGCGGATCGTGGCGCCATTGTTTCCTTGCGGGCCGGTGCCAGTCCAGCTCTGGCCTGCCCAATCTACGTTGTTACCCTTCCCCTTCTACTCGGTCCGGCCTGTCCCTGGCCGGGCCGATCCTGTCGCTGGAGCGGGTCCTTGCCGATTGCGCCGAGACGGCGAGAAACTGCTTTCAAATCCGCGATTTTGCGGTAGATTCCGCTGCAATAACAACAAACCCGCGAGGCAGTATCCCATGCGCAAGTCGCTTATCGTCTTTGCCCTTCTTTCCACATCGCTTGCCGGCTGCATGCAGGACCCGGCATCGCGCGGCGCTGCCGGTGCGGCCGCCGGTGCGCTGGTCGCCGATGCGACCGAGAATGACGTGCTCGCCGGCGCGCTCATCGGCGGTCTTGCCGGGGTCGCGACCTGCGGCATCGAGCTGGGCCTGCCGCCCTGCCGCTCGGGCTACTGACGTAACCGCCTTCGGGCGGGTTCACCTGACACCAGGGACCATCCGGGCTGACCGCCCGGGTGGTCCTTTTGCATTCCGACTGGGGGGAGCCGATGTTTGACAAGATCCTGATCGCCAACCGGGGCGAGATCGCCTGCCGCGTCATCAAGACGGCGCGGAAGATGGGGATCAAGACGGTGGCCGTCTATTCCGACGCCGACCGCAACGCGCTGCATGTGCAGATGGCGGACGAGGCGGTGCATATCGGCCCGCCCCCCGCCGCGCAGTCCTACATCGTGATCGACAGGATCATGGAGGCGATCCGCCAGACCGGCGCGCAGGCGGTGCATCCTGGCTATGGCTTCCTGTCGGAGAACCGCAACTTCGCGGCGGCGCTTGAGGCGGCGGGGGTGGTTTTCATCGGCCCGCCCAGCCCGGCCATCGAGGCGATGGGCGACAAGATCACCTCGAAGAAGATCGCGGCCGAGGCCGGGGTTTCCACGGTGCCGGGCTACATGGGCCTGATCGCCGATGCGGACGAGGCGGTGAGGATCAGCCGCGACATCGGCTATCCGGTGATGATCAAGGCGAGCGCCGGCGGCGGCGGCAAGGGCATGCGGATCGCCTGGAACGATGCCGAGGCGGCGGAGGGGTTCCAGTCCTCGAAGAACGAGGCGGCGGCATCGTTCGGCGACGACCGCATCTTCATCGAGAAGTTCGTCACCCAGCCGCGACACATCGAGATCCAGGTGCTGGCCGACAAGCACGGCAACTGCGTCTACCTGCACGAACGTGAATGTTCGATCCAGCGCCGGAACCAGAAGGTGATCGAGGAGGCCCCGAGCCCATTCCTGGACGAGGCGACGCGGAAGGCGATGGGCGAACAGGCCTGCGCCCTGGCCAAGGCCGTGGGCTATACCAGCGCCGGGACGGTGGAGTTCATCGTCGATGGCAACCGCAACTTCTATTTCCTTGAAATGAATACGCGTTTGCAGGTGGAACACCCGGTCACGGAACTGATCACCGGGGTCGATCTGGTCGAACAGATGATCCGCGTCGCGGACGGGCAACCGCTTCCCTTCAAGCAGTCCGACCTGAAGATCCACGGCTGGGCGATGGAAAGCCGGCTCTATGCCGAGGACCCCTACCGGAACTTCCTGCCCTCGATCGGACGGCTGACCCGCTACCGCCCGCCGGTCGAGGGCAAGACCGAACGCGGCGGGATCGTGCGGAACGACACCGGCGTCTACGAGGGCGGCGAGATCAGCATGTTCTACGACCCGATGATCGCCAAGCTCTGCACCTGGGGGCCGACGCGGGCCGACGCGATCGAGGAGATGCGGCTGGCGCTGGACACCTTCGAGGTGGAGGGGATCGGACACAACCTGCCGTTCTGTTCCGCCGTGATGGACCATCCGCGGTTTGTCAGCGGCAGCATCACCACGGCCTTCATCGCCGAGGAATACGAGGGTGGTTTCACCGGGGCGACGCTGGACTCCAGCCTGTTGAGACGGATTGCGGCGGCGGCGGCGGCGATGAACCGGGTCGCGGAAATCCGGCGGACCCGTATATCCGGGACGATGGACAACCATACGCGGCGGGTTGGCGACGACTGGGTTGTGACGGTGCAGGGCGAAAGCTGGCCGGTCACGATCAAGGCCGACCCTGCCGGATCGACGGTCGTCTTCGAGGACGGCACCGATCTGCGGGTGGAAAGCGACTGGACGCCGGGGCAGCCTTTGGCGCGCCTTTCCGTAGGGGGCGAGCCTTTGGTCATCAAGGTCGGCAAGGTTCCGATGGGCTTCCGCATGCGGCTTCGTGGTGCGGACCTGAGGGTTCATGTGCAAAGCCCCCGCCAGAAGGCGCTGGCCGGGCTGATGCTGGAGAAGGCCCCGCCGGATACCTCGAAATTCCTTCTCTGCCCGATGCCGGGGCTGGTCGTGAAGATCGCGGTCGCCGAGGGCGACGAGGTGCAGGAGGGTCAGGCGCTGGCGACGGTCGAGGCGATGAAGATGGAGAACATCCTCAAGGCCGAGCGCAAGGGCGTGGTGAAGAAGATCCGGGCCAACGCCGGGTCCAGCCTGAAGGTGGACGATGTCATCATGGAATTCGAATGACGCCGCGCCGGTCGGCCGGGCGCCGGAATTCCTGCGAATTCCGGACCGATTTCCGTGCGGAAATCGGCCCCGGTCGGGCTGGCGCGCGCTATCGCCCCGCCGGGTTCCGCTCCAGCGCTTCGGAGCGGGCGATTGGCATCTTGTCGATGGAGTTGATGATCTCGCGCCCGTCCCAGGGCAGGGGCTTGCGGATCGAGGGTTTCCAGTCCTTGTCCATCAGCACCAGCGAAAAGCCGCGCGGGCGGAGCTTGCGGCGCAAGTCGCTGGGGTTCGCGGGGTCGGTGTCGGTGATGAGGATCACGTCGCGGGCTTCGAACTGCGGGTAGTAGCGGGTCAGAAGCTCCATCTGCCGCACGAAGGCCGGGTCGGCCGGTGAGTCGGCAAAGACGATGACCGGGCGGCGCAGGAAGAGAAGCTCGGCCTCCACCACCTCGGAGGCGGGGACGGGGCCGAAGGCCGGGGGCGACGCCTCCTGCAGATCGGCGGTTGCCGGGGCCTCATCGGCCCGGGCGGAAAGGACAAGTGCCGGAATGGCCAGGGCCAGGACGGCAAGGAACGGGCGGCGGGCGACGGCTTTCATGGCCTTGATATAGGCGGGTTTCGGCAAAAGCCCAAGCGCCGGATCGGCGCGGAACGGAGAGAGTGATGGCGGACCTGAAGGAATGGGAGGCCCTGGCCTCGAAGGAGCTGAAGGGGAAGGACCCGGCAAGTCTGACCTGGCAGACGCTGGAGGGCATCGCGGTCAAGCCGCTTTACACCGCCGCGGACCTGGAGGGGCTGCCGCAAATCGGCGAGTTGCCGGGCGTGGCGCCGTTCACCCGGGGGGTGCGGGCGACGATGTATGCCGGGCGGCCCTGGACGATCCGGCAATATGCGGGCTTTTCCACCGCCGAGGAGTCGAATGCCTTCTACCGCAAGGCGCTGGCGGGCGGGCAGCAGGGCGTCTCGGTCGCCTTCGACCTGGCGACGCACCGCGGCTATGACAGCGACCATCCGCGCGTGGTGGGCGATGTCGGCAAGGCGGGGGTCGCGATCGACAGCGTCGAGGACATGAAGATCCTGTTCGACGGCATCCCGCTGGAACGGATCAGCGTTTCCATGACGATGAACGGGGCGGTGATCCCGATCCTGGCCAATTTCATAGTGGCGGGGGAAGAGCAGGGGGTCAGCCGCAAGGATCTGTCGGGGACGATCCAGAACGACATCCTGAAGGAATTCATGGTGCGGAACACCTACATCTATCCGCCCGAACCCAGCATGCGGATCATCGCCGACATCATCGAATACACCTCGCGCGAGATGCCGAAGTTCAACTCGATCTCGATCTCCGGCTACCACATGCAGGAGGCCGGCGCGAACCTGGTGCAGGAACTGGCCTTCACCCTGGCGGACGGCAAGGAATATGTGAAGGCGGCCCTCGCGCGCGGGATGGACGTGGATGACTTCGCGGGGCGACTGTCGTTCTTCTTCGCCATCGGCATGAACTTCTTCATGGAGGTGGCGAAGCTGCGCGCCGCGCGGATGCTGTGGCACCGGATCATGTCCGGGTTCGGGGCGAAGAAGGCGTCGAGCCTGATGCTGCGGACCCATTGCCAGACGAGCGGGGTCAGCCTGCAGGAGCAGGACCCCTACAACAACGTCATCCGCACCGCCTACGAGGCGATGGCGGCGGTGCTGGGGGGGACGCAGAGCCTTCACACCAACGCGCTGGACGAGGCGATTGCCCTGCCCACGGAATTCTCGGCCCGGATCGCGCGGAACACGCAACTGGTCCTGCAGGAAGAGACCGGGATCACCCATGTCGTCGATCCGCTGGCCGGGTCCTACTATGTGGAAAGCCTGACCGCGCAGCTGGCCGAGGCGGCCTGGAAGCTGATCGAGGAAGTCGAGGCCATGGGCGGCATGACCAAGGCGGTGGCCTCCGGCATGCCGAAGCTGCGGATCGAGGAGACGGCCGCGCGGCGGCAGGCGATGATCGACCGGGGCGAGGAGGTGATCGTCGGGGTCAACAAGTACCGCAAGGACAAGGAAGACCCGATCGAGATCCTCGACATCGACAACATGGCCGTGCGCGAGGCCCAGATCGCGCGGCTGAAGGCGGTGCGCTCGGGCCGCGACGAGGCGCGCTGCCAGGCGGCGCTGGACGAACTGACGCGGCGCGCGGGCGCGGGCGGCAACCTTCTGGAAGCGGCGGTGGAAGCGGCCCGGGCGCGGGCGAGCGTGGGAGAGATCTCGATGGCGATGGAAAAGGTGTTCGGGCGGCATCGCGCCGAGGTCAAGACGCTGGCCGGGGTCTATGGCGCGGCCTATGAGGGGGACGCGGGCTTCGAGGCGATCCAGAAGGATGTCGAGGCCTTTGCCGAGGCCGAGGGCCGGCGGCCGCGGATGCTGGTGGTGAAGATGGGCCAGGACGGGCACGACCGGGGGGCGAAGGTGATCGCCACGGCCTTTGCCGACATCGGCTTCGACGTGGACGTGGGGCCGCTGTTCCAGACGCCGGAAGAGGCGGCGCAGGATGCGATCGACAACGACGTGCATGTGATCGGGATTTCCAGCCAGGCGGCGGGGCACAAGACGCTGGCGCCACGGCTCATCGAAGTGCTGAAGGAGCGTGGCGCGGGCGACATCCTGGTGATCTGCGGCGGGGTCATCCCGCAGCAGGACTACGATTTCCTGAAGGCGGCCGGGGTCAAGGCGATCTTCGGTCCCGGAACCAATATCCCGGCGGCCGCGAAGGAGATCCTGGACCTGATCCGGGCGGCACGGGGCTGAGCCCCCCCTGTCTCGGCGTCCCGGCGCCGTGGCTGCCTCCGGCGGGAGTATTTGGGAAAGGGCAAGGGGGACGGTTTCGCTAGGTGGCGAAGTCGGTGATGACGGCGACGCCGGGCGTGCCGGGGTGGTCGAAGGCCATGAGTTCCACGGTCGCCCGGGAGAGGGGGACGGTACGGGCGACGATGGGTGTCACGTCGATGCGGCCGGTCTCGATCAGGGAGAGGAGCGTCGGGTAGCGCCAGGCCGGCATGCCGCGGGAGCCGAAGACCGAAAGCTGGCGCATGTAGAGCATGTTCATGTCGATCTGCATCCGCGCGGTGTGGCCGGTGGGCAGGCCGACCTGGACATGGCGTCCGAGGGGGCGCAGGCAGCGCAGGGAGGCGTTGGCGGTGGTCTCGATCCCCAGCGCCTCGACGCTGACATGGGCGCCGCCCTGGGTCAGCTCCACGATCCGCGCGGCCACGTCGCCGTCGCGGGCGGCGAGCGCGGCCTCGGCGCCGAGCGCGAGGGCATGGGACAGCTTTTCGGGGACCACGTCCACGACCACGACGCGGGCGCCGATGGCCAGGCCGATCATGAGGCAGGACAGCCCGATGCCGCCGGTGCCGTGGACGGCCAGCCATTCGCCGGCCTGCAGCGCGGCGCGGCCGGTCAGCGCGTGGAAGGCCGTGGCGACGCGGTAGCCGAGGCCGGCGGCGAGGGCGGGGGAGAGGCTTTCGGGCAGGCGTGCCAGGTTGTGGGCGTGGGGGACCGAGACGTATTCGGCTTAGGCGCCTCGGTCGCCGAACCCCGGCACGCGCTGGGCGCGGCAGGTGGTGCTCTGGCCCGAGCGGCACTCCGGGCAGTCGCCGCAGGCGAGGATGAAGGGGGCGATGACACGGTCGCCGGGTCGCCAGCGGGCCAATGGACCGGCCTCGAGGACCTCGCCGCAATATTCGTGGCCGGGGATGTCGCCCGGCCGGACCTACGGGTGTTCGCCGACCCAGCCATGCCAGTCGCTGCGGCAGATGCCGCAGGCGAGGGTCTTGAGGACCACGCCGTCCGCTTCGCAGACGGGGTCCGACACGGTTTCGAGGGACTGGGGCGCGCGGTAGGCGCGAAGTACGGCGGCGCGCATCAGGATCCTCGGTAATGGTTCAGGCAGAAGACGCGGATCGCCGAGGCTAGGCCCTCGTCCCCGCGCCTTGCGGCGTCGATTTCGGCGGCGAGCGCGTTGAGGGGCGTGTCCCGTTCGGCGGCGATGGCGCGGAAGGCGTCCCAGAACTCGGGCTCCAGCGAGACGCTGGTGCGATGGCCGTGCAGGGTGAGCGAGTGCTTGGCGGGGCGGGTGGTCATGCCGGGGACCGTAGCGCAACGGTTGGCTTTGTCACCGGAGTTTTCGAAAACTCCGGTTCGGACCCTTCAAAGGGTCCGGCACGATTTCTTCGAAGAAATCGTCTAGGCGACCCTGCGGATTGGCTCGCGATTGCAGAAGATGACGAACTGACCAGCGTTCTCCACGACAGGAAACCCTCGGCGCTTCATTTCGTCGAGAAAGCGCTCGCGACCGACGTAACGTTCCACGTCACGGACCTTCCGGCGGATGACTCCGCCCTCTCGTGCAGCCTGCGACGAGAACAGGTGCGAGATCCAGTGGTCGGAAGACAAGAATTGCGGCATGACAGACATCGGCGCACCTCCTGCCTTCACCGTGCCAAGGCAAGGTTAACGGCAGGTTACTCCGTCTCGCGCCGGTGCGCGTCGAGGTCCCGCGTGGCCTTCTCGGCGCGGGCCTTCTCCAGGTCCCGCTCGGCCTTCGTGCGGCCGTGCTTGGCTGCGTTGGCATCGGCGACCGCGCGGGCGGCCTTGCGGGCCGCCTGCTTCCTTGCCGTGCGGAGGTTGACGACCTCGGCCATCAGCCCTTGGGGCCGACCATGTCCTCGGGCCGCACGATGCGGTCGAAGGTCTCGCCATCGACGAAGCCAAGGGCAATCGCCTCTTCCCGTAGCGTGGTGCCGTTCTTGTGCGCCGTCTTGGCGACCTTGGTCGCGTTGTCGTAGCCGATGGTGGGCGCAAGCGCCGTGACCAGCATCAGCGATTCCCTCATCAGCTTCTCGATCCGGGGAATGTTGGCCTGGGTGCCGACGACCATGTTGTCGGTGAAGCTCGAGGCCGCATCGCCCAGAAGCTGGATCGATTGCAGCACGTTGTAGGCCATCATCGGATTGTAGACGTTCAACTCGAAATGGCCCTGGCTGCCGGCAAAGCCGACGGCGGCGTCGTTGCCCATCACATGCGCGCAGACCATGGTCAGCGCCTCGGCCTGGGTCGGGTTCACCTTGCCGGGCATGATCGACGATCCCGGCTCGTTTTCCGGCAGGATCAGCTCGCCCAGGCCCGAGCGGGGGCCGGAGCCGAGAAGCCGCAGGTCGTTGGCGATCTTGAAGAGCGAGCCCGCGACCGTCTTCAGCGCGCCCGAGAACATGACCATCGCGTCATGGGCAGCGAGCGCCTCGAACTTGTTCGGCGCGGTGACGAAGGGGAGGCCGGTGATCCTGGCGATCTCGGCCGCCACACGCTTGTCGAAGCCGACGCGGGTGTTGAGCCCGGTGCCCACGGCCGTCCCGCCCTGGGCGAGTTCGTAGATGTGGGGCAGGCAGAGCTTCACCCGTTCGATCCCGCGGTCCACCTGGGTGGCATAGCCCGAGAATTCCTGGCCCAGCGTCAGGGGCGTCGCATCCTGTGTGTGGGTGCGGCCGATCTTGATGATGTCCTTGAATTCGTCCGACTTCGCCCAGAGCGCCTTGGAGAGCTTCTCCAGCCCCGGGAGCAGCACGTCGCGGGTGTGCATGCCGATGGCGACATGCATCGCGGTGGGGAAGGTGTCGTTCGAGGACTGCCCCATGTTCACATGGTCGTTCGGGTGGACGGGCTTCTTCGAGCCCTTCACGCCGCCCAGCATCTCGATGGCGCGGTTCGAGATCACCTCGTTCGCGTTCATGTTCGACTGGGTGCCGGAGCCCGTCTGCCAGACCACCAGCGGGAAGTTGTCGTCGAACTTGCCCTCGATCACCTCTTGCGCGGCCGCGACGATGGCGTTGCCAAGGTCTGCGGGCAGGTCGCCCTGCGCCATGTTCACCAGCGCGCAGGCCTTCTTGATGACGCCAAGCGCGCGGATGATCGGGACCGGCTGGCGTTCCCAGCCGATCGGGAAGTTGATGATCGACCGCTGGGTCTGCGCGCCCCAGTACTTGTCGGCGGGAACCTCGAGCGGGCCGAAGCTGTCGGTTTCGGTGCGGGTCGCGGTCATCGGAATCTCCTCGCAAACTCTCGCGCCCCGCATAGCGCCGGGGGGCCGCGAAATCAATTGGCATACATTGGTATACCGCAGCGGCGCCGCAAATGTCGCAGGCGTCAGGCGCGGCGGAAACGGTAGACGGTGGCGGGGGGCAGGTTGGCCCAGACCTTGTTGCCCCTGTTCACTGTCAGTCCGAGCGCGGCGATGGTCTCGGGCGGCAGGGGCGGACGGGGGCCATAGGTGAACTGGACATAGCGCCCGCGGGGCGCGAGGATGGCAAAGGCGGCGGCGACGATGCCCTTGCGCACCTCTTCGGGCATCGAAAGAAGCGGCAGGCCGGAGATCACCGTCGAGACCCCGGGCGCGACCAGCCGGGCGGCTTCCTGCGCGGGCAGCTGATGGATGGTCACGCCGGGGAATTTCTGCCGCAGGTAGGCGACGAACTCCTCGTCCAGTTCGAACAGGGTCAGGTTTTCCGGCGGCACGCCGCGCGCGAGCATCGCCTCGGTAAAGCGCCCGGTGCCGGGGCCGAACTCGACCACCCGCCCGCTGGTCGGCCCGAGGCCCAGTGTCATCGCCCGCGCCAGCGTGCGCGAGGACGGAGCTATCGCCGAGACCTGCCGGGGATTCTTCAGCAGTCGCCGGCGGAACAGGGCGAGGTCGGACATCAGTGCTTGCGGAACTGGTCGAGCGAGACGATCTCGGCGTCGTGGCGTTCGGCCTCGGGTTCGACCTCGATATCCTCTTCCTCTTCCACCTCGTCTTCTTCCTGCTCTTGCGTCTCGAAGCGCAGTCCGAATTCGACCGAGGGATCGACGAAGGTGCGCAGGGCGTCGAAGGGAATGACCATCGGCTCGGGGGAGTTGCCGAAGTTCAGCGTGACGCTGAAACCGTCGTCTGTGACGGTCAGGTTCTCGAACCAGTGTTGCAGGACCACGGTCATTTCCGTGGGATAGCGTTCCTTCAGCCAGTCGGCCATCTGCACGTCCGGGTGCGTGGTGTCGAAGGTGATGAAGAAGTGGTGCGCACCGGGCAATCCGTGTTCGGCGACCTCCGTCAGGACCGACTGGATCAGGCCGCGCATGGCTTTGTGCATCAGGTTGCCGTAGTCGATCGTGCGTGCCATCGGCGCCGTCCTTTCCCGGTTGGGTTGCAGCATAGGGGATTCGGGGGCCAAGGGAAGGGGTGGCCTTGCGCTGGATGAGGCGAGCGTCAAAGAACCGCCGCCGCAGCCGAGGCGAGTGCCGAAAGGCCCAGCACGACCAGAAGGTTCCGGTGCCGGACAAGCAGCGACCAGGCGGCGAAGACGGCGATCAGGGCCGGCAGGGGGCGCAGGCTGGTCGGGTCGGGCCAGGTCAGGTGCAAGGGGCCAAGCGTGGTTTCGGGAACATGGGCGAACAGGACGTGCAGCGCGAACCAGAGCGAGAGGTTGGCGATGACGCCCACCACGGCGGCGGTGATCGCGGCCAGCGCGCCCGCCAGGCGCGGCATGTGGGTCAGCCGGTCGATGAACGGGGCACCGGCGAAGATGAAGAGGAAGGAGGGGACGAAGGTCATCCACAGCGCGACGGCCGCCCCCGCAAGACCAAGCGGCCAGCCGCCGACCTGGTGCGCGGCGAGGAAGCCCACGAACTGGTTGACCAGGATCAGCGGACCGGGCGTGGTCTCGGCCAGGCCCAGGCCGTCGATCATCTGTTTCAGCGTCAGCCAGCCTTTGCCCTCGACCACCTCCTGCGCCATCCAGGCCAGCACCGCATAGGCGCCGCCGAAGGTCAGGACGGCGAGTTTCGAAAAGAAGATGCCGATCTCGGCCAGGCGTTGCGGGGCCGCGACGATCAGGCCGGCCAGCGGCAGCAGCCAGATTGCCCCCCAGGTGAGCGCCGCCGTCAGCGACCTGGTCAGCGCGGCGGGCGGCGTCGGGGTGTCGGTGCGGCCGCCGGGGGTGCGCAGGAAGCCCCAGAGCCCGGCCGCCAGGATGATGACCGGGAAGGGCAGGTCCAGCACGAAAAGGCCCAGGAAGGCGGCAAGGGCGATCAGGTAGGCTTCGCGCGATTTCAGCGCACGGCGCGAGACACGGATCAGCGCCTCGATCACGATTGCGATGACCGCGGCCTGGATGCCGGTGAACAGCGCCGCGACAAGGGGAACCTCGCCCAGGGCCGCGTAGAGAAGCGAGAGCGCCAGCACGACCGCCGCACCCGGCAGGACGAACAGGCCACCGGCGATCAGCCCGCCCCGCACCCCGTGCAGCCGCCAGCCGATCCAGGTTGCCAGCTGCATCGCCTCGGGCCCCGGCAGAAGCATGCAGAAGGACAGCGCGCGCAGGTAGTCGGGTTCCGAGACCCACCGCTTCTCGTCCAGGACGATGCGGTGCATCAGCGCGATCTGCGCCGCCGGACCGCCGAACGAAAGGCAGCCGATGCGGGCAAAGGTCCGGGTCAGGTCGGCCAGTGTCGGGCTCATCGGGGAAGGTTGGCTCAGGCCGGGGAAGGGAGGAAGGGCTATTCGCGCCGGGTAACACCCCGTTGACAGTCAGCCCATGGGTTTTGCAAGTTCGCGCAGCAGTTTCAGGCGCAGCGTTTCGGCATAGTCCTGCAAGCCGCGGGCGGTCACGACAAAGCCGCCGGGCGAGATGATCCAGCGCCGGTAATAGGTGGTGATCGGGATGGCGGGCCCCGGTTCCTCGATGGCGATGGCGTTGAGGATGATGCCGGCCGCGATCGCCTCGGCCCGGGCGCGGGCATCGGTGAATCCCGCGTTCTCCTGCCCGTCGCCCGAGATGTCGATGACGCGGCGGTGACAGTCGGGCACGGCGGCGAACTGGGCGGCCGCGAAGCGGAGACCCTGGCCCACGGCGGTGTCCGAGCCCGAGAAGGCGCGCGGCATCGCCTCGGCCCGGGCGGCGAAGCGGGCCACGTCGGCCTCGGTCAGCATGCGCGCCCAGGGCAGGAGCAGCGCCTGCTCGGTCACGCCGGACCACTGCACGACGGCCAGGGCGACCTGATCCCGGACCAGGGCGTCGATGACGTCGGGGTGGGACAGGGCGGCGGCAAGCCCGCCGGCCTGAAGCCGGTAGTCGGCCGGGTCGATCGAGCCGGAGACATCGATGGACAACAGGAGCGCTGTCTCGCAGGCGAGGGCGGGCGGGGCGGTCAGGCAGAGGAGGAGGGCCGTGCGGAGCATGGCGCAGGATGGGGGCAGGGGCGGGCCCTGGCAACCCGCTCGTCGATGACTGCGTCACTCCTCGCTGGCCTGGGACGCGACGAGGCGGCGAAGGCGATCGAGGAGCGGAGGGAGGGCAAAAGGTGCGGTTTTCCGTTGGCGGGTCCCTAAGTCCCGAAGGTAGCCGAGCCTTCTTGCATGACTATGGAAGTGCCGGATTCTGTTGCCAGGCTCCGGCGGGCCCCGCCTTACGCGGCTAAGCGGAAGGACTTAGGTTTGGTTTTGCGAGCCGCTTACGCAGCCAGCGCCACCGGAGCACGGTTGTCGTTGGCAACTGTGATCATGGACCGATAACGGTGGTACCTCACCGAGCGAAAGCTGGCCTCTTTGGTCGTTCGTCGATCCTATTTCGGCCCCGTTCCCCCGCAACGCCGGGTGCCTGGTGGAGCCGCCGGGTACCGCCCCCGGGTCCGAGCCGATTATTACAGGTGCGTTTATCGCCATAGTCGGGGTTGCCCCCGACAGGGGTCAATATAGGGGCTGGGGACAGGGCGCGCAAGGGCGGGTGTCCACGGTGGACATTTCCGGATCAGCTAGCAGAAGCAATGGGTTGGTCGCGGACGTAAGGGAATTGGAAAGCTTCCTTTCCGACCGTTTCATGAGGGGCGGGACCGCAGATCAGGCCGCGAGGAGCCAGTCGAAGGGCGAAGGTCCGGTGTCGTCAGGCAGTGTGCCCTTCAGGTCGCCATTTTCGGACAGGACGTCGCCGCCGAACTTTCCGCCTACGACATGGAATGGCCCGGTAGGGATGTCCGAACGATCCTGCACGGTCCAGTATTCGCTGGTGATGTGCCCGTAGTCATATTCGTCCCACTGGGCAAACAGCAGGTCAGCCGTCATCAACGCATCTTCAATGACCTCGGCGCGGGTGTCGATCATGGAGCCGGTTTCATCGCTCCAGCGAATGAGGCCTTCTTCGTAGGTGTCGGTCTCCACCACGTCATATCCCCCGTCCGACCGGACGGTGACGTCAAAGTGGTTGTACTGAAGGATGATTTCGTGGATCGCGCGCACTTCGTTGCGGAATACGCCTTGAATCGCATGGCTTCCACCCAGCACGTCGGAAGTCCGCACATCCAGTGATACAGGTGTGCCATATCCGGGCAGAAGCAGGTCCAACACTTCTTCGCCGATTTCCCACCAGTCCGGCAGGTTCACCGACGATGTCCCAAGAACCCCATCGTCGGAGTAGAACCGGTCGGTTTCGTCGGGGTTGATGATGATGGCGCTGAGGAGCGACAGTTCGATCCCGCCCAGCCCAAGGTCTGCGAGGGTCAGGCGCGAGAAGGCTTCTTCGGTCAGGCCGTCGATCTGCACAACCGCGAGGCTGACCAGCCCGCCGCTCCGAAACTCGAAATGATCCGCCCCGGCTCCGCCCCAGAGGATCCTTGGGCCTTGTGCCTCCAGGTTGTCGAGAATGAAGCGTTCCGCTCCGCCACCCCCCGGCCGCGAAAACGGGCCGGTCTGCCGCGGTGACCCAGATCGTGTCATCCTTGTCGCAACCGATCACACATTCGAGGTCCTGCGCAGCCATGTCGACCGTCACGCCAGTGTCCCCGAGTGCCACGGCCACATCCCGGCCGGTGCCGCCGTTGACATTCATTCCATCCGCGAAGTCGAAGAAGATGTGCTCTGACCCCCGAGAACTCCTCCATCTGATGCTAGAGTCCGGCCCGAGGAGAG
>NZ_VMDU01000015.1 GCF_008271465.1 Tabrizicola flagellatus
CGGCGCACTTGCCCAACCCAAAACCGACCACTATCAACCCCAAGGACTCTCGTTATGAACGAGGGACGACCGGGGGGCAGGTCAGACCCAATGGCTGTTAGCGGGGCAAGCCCAACCGTTATTGCTGACTTGCTCGAAGGCCTTCCCATAGCTGGCCGGGCCCAAGGAGGATCTCCTTCAGCCCCTCACGAACCTTCTCGCTGTCCAAGGCTTGCTTGCTCATGAGCGAGTGGGCAGCGAACGAGTCGATAATCGCATTCGTCAACTCCTCAGACAGGTTCGGTGATGCGGCGAATTGTTGCTTGCTGTTGTTCTTAGCTTGCTTCGCCAGGACATCGGACTCCATCAGCTTCTTGCGAAGTACCTCATTCACATAGACAAGTTTGTCATCGTCCGTCAGCGACCCCTCGAATAGGTCGTTCACGCGGCTGATAATTTCTGCCAGCCTTACCTTCTCGGGGTCCCGGGCTTGACCAGATCCAGCTTCTGTCGTGGGTTTCAGCTTGCTGTCGTCTCCACTAGGTGACAGCCGTTGGTTGCCCTTTGACGCCAGCTTGTGATGGCTCAGAACGACTTGGGACAGATCGACTTCCTCTCGTTCTCTACCGAACTCTAGGAGCCGGACAAGGTACCTGAAGAATATGGCACGCTTCTCCACGGCGGTATTTCCGTAGTCGAAGATCTGAGAAAGGAAAGCGTAGACCCTGAGGAAAGTCTGGATATCAGCCTTGAAGAGCTCAAGACCGTTCATAACCTCTCTGGCTTCACTTTCGGCCTTCGTTCGCCCTTCTTTCTTGGCTTCGACCCAGGCCTTCTTAGCCTGGCCGTATTGCTTCACGATGCGCTGGGCGACAGGCTCTACTGCCTTCACGAGGTCGCTTTGACGCGAGGAAGGTTCCAGAGCGGCTTTTACGACGCGCTCAACTTCGAAATCGTCATAGTGGCCGGAGCCATCAAGCTTTGCGCGAAGGTCGTAGATGAGGTTCGGGTCTGTGACGTCCTCCAGTTCGGCGTGACCGTAGTACTGACTGAATGCCTTCAGGACCTCGTCTGCGCTGTCGGAAAAGTCGAGGACATAGGTAGTGTCCTTGATGACGCCGTCTCTGGCGTATGCACGATTCAGGCGGGAAAGCGTTTGGACTGCTTGAACCCCTGCGAGCCGCCGATCAACATACATGGCGCACAGCAGTGGTTGGTCAAAGCCTGTCTGGAACTTGTTGGCGACTAGTAGAATGTGGAACTCGTCGGTGTCGAAGACCTCCTTGACGTCACGCCCGCGCAGATCAGGGTTCATCGCCTTACCGGATTCGCTGAAGGGCTCTGACCCGCTCTCCTTGTCAACGACTTCGCCCGAAAAAGCGACGAGCGTTCCAATCGGGTACCTCTGATCGCTGATGTACTTGTCGATCGCGAGCTTCCAGCGAACCGCCTCCTTCCGTGACTGAAGGACAACCATTGCTTTTGCTCTTCCATCTAGAAGGTGAGCGACGTTGCCACGGAAATGTTCGACTACGATCTTCACTTTCTGACTGATGTTGTAGGGATGAAGTCGTACCCAGTTCATCAATCCGCGCATTGCAGCGTCGCGCTCGACCTCGCAGCCATCCAGTTCCTTGCCTTCCGCGGCGAGGCGAAAAGCTAGGCTGTAAGGGGTATAGTTCTGGAGAACGTCGAGAATGAAACCTTCCTCGATTGCCTGACGCATTGAGTAGACGTGGAAGGGCTGAGGCAGGTTGTCCTTGCTGGCGGGAGCATTCGGATCCGGGCGACGTCCGAACAGTTCCATCGTCTTCGCCTTAGGCGTTGCCGTGAAGGCCACGTAAGTGACCCCCTTGTCGCTAGCCCGTGCCCGCATTTGCGCCGCGAGGATGTCTTCTGTGCTGTACTCGCCGCCGTCCCTCAGCTCCTCGAGCTCTTCGGGAGACAGAGCTTCCTTCAGCTTTGTGGCGGCCTCCCCCGTCTGCGAACTGTGTGCCTCGTCTGCAATGACCGCGAAGGTCTTGCCTTGTGTGGCGGACAGTCGCCGCACCTCATCCAGAGCGAAGGGGAATGTCTGGATCGTGCAGACAACGATCTTCTTGCCCCCCGCAAGGGCCTGGGCAAGCTGGCCGCTCTTGCTTCCTCCGTCGCCCTTGATTGTCTCGACGACACCGAGCGTTCGCTCGAAGCTGAAGATCGCCTCTTGCAGCTGCCCATCAATCACGCGCCGGTCAGACACCACGATCACAGTATCGAAAATCTTGCGACCGTCTGCATCATGGAGATCGGCAAGGAAGTGTGCCGACCAGGCAATCGAGTTCGTCTTCCCCGATCCCGCGGAATGCTGGATCAGGTACTTCTTTCCCGGGCCCTCAGCGAGGACTGTCCGCACAAGCTTTCGTGTTGCGTCAAGCTGATGGTATCTGGGGAATACCAGAGCCTTCGGATTACCCTTCTTGTCCTTCTGGGCGATGATGTAGCGGCCGATCAGTTCCAGCCAGCTTTCGCGGTCCCAGACCTCCTCCCAAAGGTAGGATGTGCGGTGTCCGTTTGGATTCAGTGGGTTTCCCGCCGCGCCGTTGTCTCCCTTGTTGAATGGCAAGAAGCTGGTGGCCTTTCCGGCCAGCTTCGTCGTCATAAAGACTTGCGCATTGCTCACCGCGAAGTGGACCAGTGCACCACTTGGGAAGCTTAGCAGAGGCTCAGTTCGACCCGTGCTCCGAGGTGGACGATCATACCGATACTGGTCGATCGCGTCATCGACGCTTTGGGTGAAATCGGTCTTCAGCTCCGCCGTGGCTACCGGAATACCGTTCAGGAAGAGGACGAGATCGATCGAGTTCTCGTTCGTCGTCGAATACCTCACCTGTCGGATTACACGCAGCCTGTTCGCCTGGTACCGCGCAACGATCTCGGGATTTTCCGACAGAGCGGGCTTGAACTCAGCAAGCTTTAGGCTCCCCCGAACGCCAATCATTTCGATACCATGGCGCAGAACGTCGAGAGTTCCTCGCGCGTCGATCTGTTTGCGGATCCTGTCGAAGAGGGGACCCTCTCCAGACTTTGCGATGATCTCCCAGGTCTTGGGCTGGGATTCCTTCAGCCAGTCGACGAGATCGGGAGTGAACAGCGCCCTCTCTCTGTCATATTGCCTGGCATCGCCAGCGCCACAAAGCCAGCCATGCGAGGACAGGTGGCCGCAGATCTCGTCCTCGAAGCTGACCTCCTTGTGGATGCTCATGCCCGTCTCCCGGTGGCTTCAGTCAAACAACAGGCAAATAAAGCACACCCAGGCAGGCCCATGAAAAGCAAGACATTTTCCTGCTACACGCGACCTCGCCGGCAAGCCCAGTCAAGAAAGCTGCAAATAACGCTAAGCCCATGCCGGGATGTACCTCGCGTTCCGCTTACCCTGTTCAGGATCGTACGGCTTGATCACGCCCTCATCCAAGGCGTCCCTGATGATACGGGAAGCCATGGAACTGTTCTTTTCATCGAAGCCGAACCTCTCTCGCAGTGAGGTATTGGTCATCTCCTCGCGCATCACGTACTTCAGACAGGCATGAAGGTAGCACGCGTGAACACGATCTGCTCTGTCCATGTCCCTGAAATCCTTGTGCGCGAAGAGAACGGCACGTGCTGCGCCTCCGCTCGTCTCCCATCGTGGAGGAGGGAGTTGGTAGACCTCGGTCTCGTTCACAACCTTGTCCACGCCGCTGCCACGTTCCTCACAGACACCGATCCGACGCATGAATGCGGCGAGCGCCTCGTTTCGCGATCGCGGGGCTTGGTCCAACAGGCGGTCAATGTCTCCCAAGGGAACGCCCGGGTTCGTGATTTCGACGCGGTCCTCGAACACTTCGACCATCGGACCGCTTCCGGTGATCGTGAAGTCCTGGTGTATCAACGCATTTGCGATCAACTCTCGTAGAGCCAGATCGGGGTACATGGCGACTTCTTGGCGCAGGGCAGTTCCGACAACCTCGTTGCGAGGCAATAGCGCCTTCAGGTATTCCATCAGGCGCTCAAAACCTACGGCATACCCCTTCCGACCCTCCTGTTCCCTCTCCGTCTGCATCCGGCCTTTGCCCCTGTAAACGATCAGGCGTACAGCCTTCCGGGCGACGGTGGGGAACTGCGTAAGATCGCGGGCGAACAGGATTGCCCCGAGGTTCGTAATGTCCCAGTGACCGGCATCGTTCCTCCGAATGAAGTCCTCATCCGCAAGCGCGAGGAGAATCTTGGAACTCTCCCCCGGCAAGGGGAGTTTGCGCAACTCGAAGTACGCTGGGTACTCCAGCAGCTTCAGGACGTCCTCGCCGCCCTTGTCGGCAACTGCGAGTTGGCGCTCAAAGGGCGTTACGTCAAAACTCCTCCAGAGGTCGCGTTCCATCTGCGGCACATCTCGCAAGGAGCGGTTCGTGGACCCGACACGCACGAGTTCCTTTCCCGAGAATGCGGTTGGCTGTCCGCGAGCTGCCGGGACCTCCAGAACCACGATCGACTGACCGCCTACCTCGCCAGAGTGAAACCGGATATGAAGCCGGGGCGAGAGCATCTGGACCAACCAACTCTCAAGATCCTGATTGCCCTTCTTGCTCGATGAAGGCACAAAATCCGTGCCGACGATGGCGTGAGACCCATCTTCGATGCCCCAAACGAGCCAGGCAGTTTCCTTGCCGTTGAGGGTGGCGGCATTGGAAAGTGCCGCGATCAGCTCGCCGATCGTCTGCGGGTCGCCGTTGTTCTCCTTGAACTCGACCCACGGGGTTTCAGCGGGCAAGCGGCGAAGTTCGTTGACAAGGCGAGTGAGCTGGTCCGGATCCATCATGTCGTCAGGCAGCCTCCGTCGATATGGGGATCTCGCCGCGCACGTCGATCTTGCCGGTGACAGCGGCAGAGATCAGGGCGCTGCGGCGTTCCTGGAGGAGGGCGATGGCTTTCTCGGCCTCGGCTACAAGCTCAACAAACTTCGAGGTCTTCCGATCGATGTATTCAACAACCTTGGCTTGCTCTTCTATCGGGGGTATCGGCACGACGAAGTTCGAGACGTCATCAAGCGCCAGCTGAACCTTAGTGCCGCCGTATCCCTGTTCTTCAAGGTAGGTGCGCCCAACCATAGAAAGCGCGACCTGTCCCGCCCATTCTGGCAAAATGCGCTTACTCTTCAGTCGGGCCAGAGCGACGTGCTGGCTGACGAATGCCGTTTCGAGTCCCTCGGGTACCACTGCGACTGAACCGAGATACGCAGTTATGGAGAAGAGCAAGTCGCCAGCCTTCACCTTAGTGCGCTCGCCTTCTGAACCCTTCGGCACGTCGACCCGTTGAATGTCCTGCAAGTTCAGCCCCAGCGAGTCTCGCGTTAGGTTTCCAATGCGCAGGAAGAGAGCGCCATCGTCGGCATAATGCTCAGCCCAACCCCTCGATCCGCTCGTCAAGAACTCGAGATCATGCTTCAGCCTGCCCATACTCCAGTGTTCCGGAATCTTCCCCAGCCAACCAACACCAGAGTCCTTCATTGGGGCTGCGGCGTCGAGGCCCTTGGTGACGGCGTGGGAGATGACGGCCTGGCGCTTCTCCTTCAGAAGCGCAATCAGACGCCGCTGCTCCTCGACCAGTGCATCGATCTTCCCCGTCTCTCGGTCAAGAAACGCTGCGATGGCGCATTGTTCGGCTAAGGGTGGGACAGGGAAACGAGTCTCGCTGAGGTATTCCTGCTCGATGCTCTCTACAGTCGCACCTTGCTTTCGCCACAGATACAAGAGCTGATCGTTATGGCCCATAATTACGTGGGCGAAGTATGCGGGAAGGTAGTGTGCTTGATCGAACCTGACGGCCCGAATGTCCTGATTGAGAGCCACGGGCACCGCGTTTATTGCAACGGGTATTGTGTGCTTTAGAATACCAGACCTTACCACGAGCAGTACTGCTCCGATGTCTACCAACGTCGATGCACTTTCGGACAGTCCGCGCTCAGATATGCATTCTTCTGATGTATTGATTCGCGACACCTTCATATCTTTGGGGGAAACCCAAGGAATGGAACCTCCCCAATAATCAAGGTTGCTTCGGTCCGGAGTTCCACCCCCTGTGAAATCAGCCAAATACTTGAGCTTTGCTACCTTCCAGTGGCCTGGAAGCCGCCCGAGCCACTCCACACCGCTATCCCGATAGTTGGGGTAAGCCCCGCTCACGACGCCCCTCCGTCGCCAGCCACTTCCAGGATCACTCGCACGGCTTGCCAGATGCCGGTGACCTTGAAGCAGATCAGATCGACATCATCGAATCCGCCGTTCCCGAACAGGTTATGGTTCGGACGGCTCCTGCCGTAGTCTGCTGCCTGGTACGCCTTCTTGTTGATGCCAGCGAGGCGCGAGGCATCGACATCATCCTTTGCGACCCAAAGGTTCTGGAATCTGATCCGTTCAGGCTCGATCCCGATGACCCTACCAGAGCTGGTTCGGTACAGGTGGGCGTGTTCATGCGCTGCGGTCTTCGCGATCGATGGATGCGTGTCGAGCAGCTCAAATACAGCTTTTCGCAGTTCTTCACCTGTCATGCCGCCAACTCCGCGAGCATTTTTTGGATAGTCCGCGTGACCTCCACCAGGTCCTTGTCGATATCAGCAAGATCCCGCGGGGGCTCGAAGACATAGAAGTACCGGTTGAACGGAATCTCGTAGCCGATCCTGGTCTTGTCATGGTCAATCCAGGCGTCGGGAGCGTGGGGGAGCACCTCACGTTGGAAGTACGCCTCCACGTCCTCGGATAGTGGCACAAGCTCCGTGTCGCGCAGCGACGTGTCGGGCTGCGGCTGTCCTTTCTGCTGGCCACGCGTCCCAACGACGACCTGCCCAGCTTCGTCGTACAGTGGACGCTCCACGGTGATTTGTCGGTATCCGAAGGCCTTGTTACTCAGCAGCAGTGAAAGGGGCTTCAGTCTCACCTTGCCGCCTTCTGGGGCATCAGGCGTCTTCTCGCCATTAGTCACGACCTGCCTGGCGATTTCCTTGCCATCGGCATTCAGAACGGTCGCAAGCTTTGCCTCGACACAGTCGCCGAACAGGCGGGTCACAGTCGCGATGCCGTCCTCGCTGATTTCCTTGCGCTTGGAACCCAGGGACTTCCGCATCTTCTGCCAAAGATCGCTTGCGTCGATAAGCTGGACGAGACCCTTGCGGTGATCCGGCTTGCGGTTCGACAGGATCCAGACGTAGGTGGAAATGCCGGTGTTGTAGAAGAGATCAGTCGGCAGTCCGATGATCGCCTCGACAAGGTCATTCTCCAGCACATATCGACGGATCTCGCTCTCGCCCGATCCAGCACCGCCGGTGAAGAGAGGCGACCCGTTCAGCACAATGCCGAAGCGCGAGCCGCCATCCTTTGCAGGTCGCATCTTTGACAGGAGGTGCATGAGAAACAGGAGGGAGCCATCGGAGACCCTTGGCAAACCGGGACCAAAACGCCCGCTGAAACCTTTGACCTCGTGCTCGCGTTTGACCTCCTTCTCGACTTTCTTCCACTCCACACCGAAGGGCGGGTTGGACAGCATGTAGTCGAACTTGGTATCAGGATGGCCGTCATCGGACAGCGTATTGCCCGCAACAATATTGCGGACATCCTGCCCCTTGATCAGCATGTCTGCCTTGCAGATCGCATAAGAGAGATCGTTCAGCTCCTGCCCGAACATGGTCAGGCGAGCCTCGGGATTGTGTTCCGAGAGATACTCGTCCGCGACTGAAAGCATCCCGCCGGTCCCTGCTGTCGGGTCGTAGATGGTGCGGACAACACCTGGCTTCGACAGTACGTCGTCATCCTCAACGAACAGGAGATTGACCATCAAACGGATAACCTCGCGCGGCGTGAAGTGCTCCCCGGCGGTGTCGTTCGAGGCTTCAGCGAACTTTCGGATCAGTTCTTCGAAGACAAGGCCCATCTGCATGTTGGACACTCGGTCCGGGTGCAGGTCGAAGCCAGCGAACTTCTCGGTCACCAAATAGAGTAGCTTATTTCTGTTGAGGCGATCGATCTGCTCCGCAAAGGAGAAGCGGTCAAAGATGTCCTTCACCTCCGGCGAGAACCCCTCGACATAGGACAGAAGGTTCGGGGCAATATTGTCCTGGTCGCCGACAAGGCGCCGCATGTCGAGAGGCGAGGCATTATAGAATGCTGCTCCGGAAACCCTGCGCATGAAGGGATCTGGGTTCAGTCCAGCTTTGGACTTCTCATCCCTCTCTCGCAGAACCGCCGCCTTGGTCGGCTCGAGGACACAGTCGAGGCGGCGCAAGACAGTGAGCGGAAGGATCACACGCCCGTACTCTGACTGCCTGTAGTCACCACGGAGAAGATCCGCGACCGACCAGATCAGCGACGATATTGGGGCTTGAGACATGTGCGGTACCGCCCAAACTGAAGAGTTCCAATGCTTTTTCGGGATCGTACGTGGCACAAGGCGCAACCTCAAGCGGTTGATGCCGCGTTCCGACGCATGTCCGGGCGGTACGCGCCTCGCCTGAATGGCAATCGATCAGGGCGAGAGTGAAGTCGCTGACTGCGTCTCAGCGCAGACGGCAACTCACGGACTCCTGCTTGAGGGCCCGCAGTTCACGTCCATCCAGCTGCGACAGCTTCTGCAAGTTCTCGAACGCTTGAGTACGGGGTCCTCTTACCTGCCATCAGGTCCTCCGCTTCCGCCAACGCGTTTGCCAGACCTGTCACCCATGAGTGTTGCTCGAAGAAGAACTCGTTCGCTTCGAGATCCAACCGCCGATGGGAAACCACCCATCGTGCCCGCATCAGCCCACCCGAGTACTTTTGAAAACGAAACTCATTCGCGAAGTTACCAGTTAGCGCCGATTTGACTCGCAGTTGAAAACCCATTGTCCATGCCGCCGCAGGGCCTTCGATGTCCAACGCGTAAACTTCATAACCTCTCCTGAAGTACTTCGCGAGAAGAAGCTTGAGCATGTTCCTGTCGCCGTCCGACAGCTCACGCACAGCGGGCATCCGCATTGTGTCTCCTTGACCATAACCTTCAACACCAGAGAAGCATTCTGCTCAGCTTCGATCAAGTCCACGAGCCGGTGTCGTCCTACGGGGAGAATCGTAGGGAGGAGATGAGCGTGTGGTGAAATCGTGTGGTGAAGAGCGAAATGGCTCGCAGATATGTCCCTGATATTATGGGATTTTTTGCGCGTTTTATGGGTGGCGGAGACGAAGGGATTCGAACCCTCGAGACCCTTTAGGGGGTCTGCGCCCTTAGCAGGGGCGTGCCTTCGACCACTCGGCCACGTCTCCGCTTGCCCGTCTATTTGGGAATGTCAGGAAGGGCAAGGGGAAAGGTGCCTCGCCGCCGCAGGTCCCCGGTCCGCGCGGACGGGGTGGCGATGCCGGACGAATCGGGTTGCCGAGCCGCCGGGTCGCGGTCCGGTCGAGGCCGCGACGACACGCCCATGGATTCCTGCCCGAAAATCCCTAGTTATATGCAGGACAACAAGGATGATGACAGCGATGACCACAGATTTCACTCCCCTGAGCGCATTGGCCGGGGGCGCCTTGATCGGCCTGGCGGCAGTCCTGCTGATGGGCCTGCACGGCCGGATCATGGGTGCCACGGGCATCCTCGGCGGCCTGCTGCGCGCCGGGGATGCCAGGGACTGGGCGCTTCGCGCGGCCATTGTCGCCGGGATGGCGGCCGGTCCGCTGGCGTATTTCCTCGTGGCGGGCAGCGCACCTGCGATCAGCCAGCCGGTTTCGCTTGCAGAGATCATCCTGGGAGGCCTGATCGTCGGCCTCGGCGTCAGCTATGGCGGAGGCTGCACCTCGGGCCACGGCGTCTGCGGCATCGCCCGTTTCTCGCGCCGCTCGCTTGTCGCGACCGCCTGTTTCATGACCACGGCCATCGCGACCGTCTTCGTGGTCCGCCATGTTCTGGGAGCCTGACATGCGCCTTGCCTCTGCCTTCGCCATCGGCCTGATCTTCGGTCTCGGCATCAGCGTCTCGGGGATGATCGACCCTGCCAAGGTGCTGAACTTCTTCGACCTTGCCGGGACCTGGGACCCCAGCCTCGCCTTCGTGATGGCGGGGGCGCTGGCCGTTGCCATTCCCGGCTACCGGCTGGTGCTCGGGCGTCCGCTCCCGACACTCGCCCCCCGGTTCGAATTGCCCGACACCCGCCGCATCGACCAGCGGCTGATCCTGGGGTCGGCCGCCTTCGGGATCGGCTGGGGGATTGCCGGCTATTGTCCGGGCGGGGCGCTGCCGGCCCTCGGCACCGGGGAACCTTCGGTTTTCGTCTTCATCGCGGCACTGATCGTCGGAATGCTCGCGGCCAGATGGCTGCAGACCCGGGGGCCCGCCCGCAAACCCGCCTGACAGTTGGAGGCACCATGACCATAACACCAGACATGTCCGTCAAGCCCGAGGTGACCGGCTTCTTCGATCCGGCGACCAACACCATCAGCTATGTGGTGAAGGACCCGGGCTCCAACGCCTGCGCGATCGTCGATTCGGTCATGGACATCGACTATGCCGCCGGGCGCATCACCTATGACCATGCCAACGAGATCATCGCCCATGTCCGGGAAAAGGGACTGAAGGTGGAGTGGCTGATCGAGACCCATGTCCACGCCGACCACCTTTCGGCCGCGCCCTACATCCAGAAGCAGCTGGGCGGCAAGATCGGCATCGGCCGCAACATCACCATCGTCCAGGACACCTTCGGGAAGATCTTCAACGAAGGGACCGAGTTCCAGCGCGACGGCTCGCAGTTCGACCGGCTGTTCGACGATGGCGACACCTACCAGGTCGGCGGCATGCGATGCATCGCGATGCATACTCCCGGCCACACGCCCGCCTGCATGACCCACATCATGGGCGATGCGGCCTTTGTCGGCGACACGCTGTTCATGCCCGACGGAGGCTCGGCCCGGGCGGATTTCCCGGGCGGCGATGCCGGCCAGCTTTACGACAGCATCCAGAGGGTGCTCGCCCTGCCCGATTCGATGCGCCTTTTCATGTGCCACGACTACGGTCCGAACGGACGCGACATCCGGTGGGAGACCACGGTAGGCGAGGAAAAGGCGCACAACATCCACATTGCCGGAAAGTCGCGCGAAGAGTTCATCGCCCTTCGCACCGCGCGCGACCGGACGCTGGCCATGCCGAAACTCATCATCCCCTCCCTGCAGGTGAACATGCGTGGAGGCGACCTGCCTCCGCCGGATGCGGACGGGAAGCGCTTCCTCAAGGTCCCGATCAACGGGCTCTAGGCCGATCTGCGGCAGATCTGGCGCCGGTCGGTCGGCTGAACCAGGGGTCAAGGGGCATGGTTCAGCCACCAACTCCGGTCCTGGGGGCTGAGCCGGAAATCCGGGCGACACCTTGAGACCGGGCGCGAACGCAACGGTCTAGGCCCGGACGCCGCGCCGATTTCCCGGATGGGCCCGGATGGGACAGCGCGAGGTCGCCTGAAAACGAACGCGGCGACCGCTTCCGGCCGCCGCGCTGAAATCATGTCCTGAAACCGATTGTCAGGGAACCGGGGTCGGGGTCGGGGTCGGGGTCGGGGCCGGGTCATCGTCGTTGCCGCAGGCAATCGCGCAGACCAGCACCAGGCCAACGATGACCGGAACGATCCAGCCCGAGCGGGGCTGAGCCGCTTCGACAACCGGCTCTTCCTCGACGACAACCGGGCCACCTGCATAGACGGCCGACGAAATCATTGCAGCCGTCAGCAGCGACGCAGCAAACTTCTTCATGGCATTTCCTTTCTCTTGTCCGGATACGTCCGGCGAACAGGTGAACGCTAGGCGCCTGCCCGGAACTGCACAACGGATTCGTGATTTCTGTAAAGAATGAGTCGCCAAAGTTGGCTTTCTTGCAACAGAAGACAGGCGCAAACCGGACCATGCGCCCCTCACGGGGGGGCGCATCGCCGGCCTCGGTCACTTGCCCGGATCGGGGGTCGGCGTAACCGGGACAGGGTCGTCGCCGTTGCCGCCACAGGCAACGAGGCAGGCCAGGACGAGAAGGCCGATCACGGGCAGGAGGCCAACGCTGCTTGCCGGCTTTTCGGCAACCATCTCGTCGTTGCCTTCCTCGATGATGACTGGACCTCCGGCCTGGGCAACGGACGTGGACAGGACCAGGGCCGCCAGCGACAGCGCCGCAATCATGCTCTTCATGTATTTCCCCCCATTGGATGACGGACGCTGCTTTCTGGCCGCGCCCTGCCCTTCTGCGGTAATGCGCCAAGGTGGGTCAGGCAATCCATTCAGCGTGTCGCAAGCGGTTTCTCCACAGGATTCCGCCGACTTTCTCCAATAGGTTGTGCTGCACCCCGTCCTGCCGACAAGATGCGCGACAGGCGATAGCTCGGCTGGGCGGCCCGTCAGATCATGCCCGGAACCACCTGATCCGGCGGACGATGGCCATCGGCGAAGGTCTTGATGTTGATGATGACCTTCTCGCCCATCTCGATCCGGCCCTCGATCGTCGCCGATCCCATGTGCGGCAGCAGGACCACGTTCGGGAGTTCGATGAGCCGCGGGTTGATGTCGTTGCCCTGCTCGTAGACATCCAGCCCCGCCCCTGCCAGTTCCCCGGCCCGCAGCGCCCTGGTCAGCGCGTTCTGGTCGATCACCTCGCCGCGCGAGGTGTTCACCACCACGGCCGAGGGCTTCATCAGCTTCAGCCGCCGTGCGTTCAGCAGGTGGAAGGTCGAGGGCGTATGTGGGCAATTGACCGACACGATGTCCACCCGCGCCAGCATCTGATCCAGGCTTTCCCAGTAGGTCGCCTCGTGTTCGGCCTCGATTTCGGGGCGCAACCGCTTGCGGTTGTGGTAATGCACCTGCAAGCCGAAGGCCCTGGCCCGCCGTGCCACCGCCTGGCCGATCCGGCCCATCCCGAGGATCCCCAGCCGCCGCCCGCCCAGCCGGCCGCCGAGATTGGCCATGGGCGACCAGCCGGTCCAGCCGCCGGACTGCATCAGATGCAACCCCTCGGGGATGCGGCGGATCACCGCCAGCATCAGCGCCATCACCATGTCGGCGGTGTCCTCGGTGGAAACGCCCGGCGTGTTCGACACCAGGATCCCGCGCTGCCGGGCGGTCGAGACGTCGATATGGTCGAAGCCCGCGCCATAGTTGGCGATCAGCTTCAGCTTCTCGCCGGCCTGCGCCAGAAGCCCGGCGTCGATCCTGTCGGTGATCGTCGGCACCAGCACGTCCGCCCGCCTCATTGCCGCGGCCAGCTCCTCGCGCGTCATCGGCAGGTCGGGATCGCGCAACTCGACGTCGAACAGCTCCTTCATCCGCGTCTCGACCACCTCGGGCAGACGTCGCGTCACGACCACAGTCAGGCGGCTGGCAGGCATGGCGTTCTCCCCGACACTTCCAAATCCGGCGTCCTTGGGGCAAGGTGCCGCCAAGCAGGGCGATGCACAAGACCCAGGTAGAGCGGTAACGGTGGCGGTGACGCAAGGGATGCGGCATCCGGTGAGGCGGCAGATGATACGGATCGCAGGCGTGGCGGCACTTCTGGGCGTGCTGGTCAGCACCGCCCTTTCGGCGCAGGAGGGCGAGCCGTCGTCCAGTGCCGAGATGCCCTCGACCACTCCCACCGGCAAGCCGCCGGAAAAGCAGTGCCAGCCCGATGTCGGCTGCGTCACCAACCTGCCCCTGCCCCGCTTCGTGTCGCTCAAGGGCTCCGAGGGCAATGCCCGCCGCGGTCCCGGCCTGACGCACCGGATCGACTGGGTCTTTACCCGCGCCGGCATGCCGCTGAAGATCACCGCCGAATACGAGAACTGGCGCCGCGTCGAGGATGCCGAGGGCGCGGGCGGCTGGGTGCATTACTCGCTTCTGTCCGGCGTCCGCACCGTGCTGGTGACGCTGGACATGGCCGAACTCCGGTCTGCCCCGGAAGCCACGGCGCCCGTGATCGCACAGGCCGAGTTGGGCGTGGTCGGCCGGGTTCTGGAATGCAATACGGACTGGTGCCGCGTCGTCCTGGATGGCACTAGAGGCTGGATCCTCAAATCGGCGGTCTGGGGCGTGAAGGCCGATGAAATCATCGACTGATCCACAGCACGGGGGCACCGGGCTTGCAATTTCGGCTGGCGTCGCCTCGGTCGCGGTCGCCCTGATCCTTGTCGCCCTGAAGCTCTGGGCGCTGGTCGAGACCGGAGCCCTGTCGATAGCCGCCTCGCTGGCCGACAGCGCGATGGACCTGATCATGTCGCTGGGCGCGGCGGCGGCCATCGTCTATGCCGCCCGGCCGGCCGACGAGGACCATGCCTTCGGCCATACCTCGGCCGAGGACCTTGCCGCGCTGGCGCAATCGGCCTTCATCATGGTCTCGGCCGGGCTGATCGGCTGGGCCGCCGCGCTGCGGCTGGCATCGGACATGCCGCCGCAACTGGCCTCGGAACGGCAGGGCCTGGTGGTCATGGTCATCTCCATCGTCCTGACCCTCGCCCTTGTCTGGTGGCAGGGCCGGGTGGCGCGGCGGACCGGCAGCAAGGTGGTGGCGGCCGACCGGCTGCATTACCTCGGCGACCTCCTGCCCAGCCTGGGCGCGATCCTCGCGCTCTGGGTCTCCAGCCGCTACGGCATCGGTTCGGTCGATGCGGTGGTCGCGCTTCTCGCCGCCGGCGTGATGGCGCTCGGCGCGCTGCGGATCGGCAAGGACGCCTGGGACGCGCTGATGGACCGCGCCGCCGACCCCGCGATCCTGGACGGCATCGCCGCCATCGCCCGCGACTGGCCCGGCGTGCGCGGGTTCCACGACCTGAAGACCCGGCGCGCCGGCAGCCGCGTCTTTGTCAACCTGCATATCGAACTGGACGGCGACCAGTCCCTGCGCGAGGCGCATGACATCGGCGCCGGCCTGCGCCGCGCCATCCTTGCCGCCTATCCGCAGGCCGATGTCATCATCCACAAGGACGTGCACGGCGAAGCCGGACGCATGCCTCCGCCGCCGTCCGGTTGACTTCGCCCGGCGGCCGGGTGATTATACGGGCGTATAACTGGTGACCCGATGCAACCCTCCCGCCGCCTCTACCGCCGCGAAAGCGAAGAGAACCGCCGTTCGGCGCTGATCGCGGCGACGCAGGAACTGGTGGCCGAAGGCGGGCCCGAGGCGGCGACCGTGCGCGCCATTGCCGAACGCGCCGGGGTCACGCCCGGGCTGATCCGGCACTACTTCCAGTCTAAGGACGAGCTGAACCGCGCCGCCTATCGCAGCCTGATGGACGGGATGACCGCCAAGGGCTCGGACGCGATCGAAGGCGTCGGCGCCGCGCCGGAGGAACGGCTGGTCGCCTTCATCGCCGCCTCGCTGCGCCCGCCGGTGCTGGATGCCGGGGCGGTGGTTCTCTGGGCCGGCTACATGCACAAGGTGCGCAGCGACCCCGAACTGATGGCGGTGCACGAGGCCGCCTACCTCGCCTACCGCGACACGTTGCAGAAGCTGATCGAACAGCTCCCGCGCGAGACGCGGCCGGGCCAGACCCGGCGCGAGGCCATCGCCTGCAACGCGCTGATCGACGGGCTCTGGGTCGAAGGCTCGCTTCTCTCCGCCACCTTCGCCCCGGGCGAGGTCATCAGCATCGGCCTGCAGTCGGCCGGCGCCATCCTTGGGGTTGACCTGATGGCGCATACCTCCAGACTGCCGGAATTCGACAGGATATCATCATGAAATACGCATCCGTCACCGACCGACTGGCGGGGCTCGCCGGGGCCAAATGGGCGCTGCACGCCCGCGCCCGGGCGATGAAGGCCGCGGGCGAGGACATCATCGAGCTGACGATCGGCGAGCCCGACGTGCCGACCCCCGCCCGCTTCATCGAGGCCGCCAGCCGCTCGATGGCCGCGGGCCGCACCGGCTATTCCAACGGGAGGGGCGAGCCGGGCGTGGTCGCGGCGCTGGCCGCGCGCTATTCCGCCCGGCGCGGGCGCGAGATCACCCGCGACCAGGTCATGTGCCTGCCCGGCACGCAGACCGTGCTTTACGCCGTCCTGCGCGCAATGGCCGAGGCCGGCGACGAGGTGCTGATCGGCGACCCGATGTATGCCACTTACGAGGGCCTGATCGCCCAGACCGGCGCCTCCGCCGTGCCGGTGCCCCTGCGCCCCGAACATGGCTTCCGCATGCAGGTGGCCGATGTCGCCGCCCGGATCACCCCGCGCTCGCGCGTGTTGTTCCTGAACACCCCGCACAACCCGACCGGCGCCGTGCTGCGCTCGGACGACCTGCGCGCCCTGGGCGCGCTGGCACAGGCGCATGACCTCTGGATCCTCTCGGACGAGGTCTACGAGGACATGGTCTTCCCGAACGTCCCCTTCGCCTCGCCGCTGGACCTGCCCGAACTGGCGGAAAGGACGGTCGTCGCCTCGTCGATCTCCAAGTCGCACGCCGCGCCCGGTTTCCGGTCCGGCTGGTGCGTCGGCCCGGCCGAGTTCTGCGCCCGCCTGCTGCCGCTTTCAGAAACCATGCTTTTCGGGTCGCAGCCCTTCATAGCGGACCTCACCGAACTTGCAGTTTCCGAACCTTCGCCGGTGGCGGCGGGGATGGTGGAGCGTTTCTCGCGCCGCGCCGCCCTGCTGGCGCGGGTGCTCGACGGCGTCGGCGGACTGCGCGTGCACCGTCCCGAGGCGGGCATGTTCGCCCTGGTCGATGTGCGGGCGACGGGGCTCACGGGCGAGGCTTTCGCCCAGGGCCTGCTCGACCGCCACAAGGTCGCGGTGATGCCCGGCGAAAGCTTCGGCGCCGGGCTTCAGGGCTGGCTGCGCCTGTCGCTGACCCAGCCCGACGAACGCACGGCCGAGGCCGCCAACCGCATCGCCGCCCATGCGGCCAGCATCCTGGGGAACGCAGCATGACCACCGTCGGCATCCGTCTGGTCGAGGGCCTGATCGCCCGCGGCATCGACACCGTGTTCGGGATCCCCGGCGTCCACACCATCGAGCTTTACCGTGGCCTCGCCGCCGCCGGCGACAGGATCCGCCATGTCACGCCCCGCCACGAACAGGGCGCGGGCTTCATGGCCGACGGCTATGCCCGCGTCGCGGGAAAGCCGGCGGCGGCCTTCGTCATCACCGGGCCGGGCCTGACCAACATCCTGACCGCCATGGCCCAGGCCAGGGCCGATTCCGTGCCGATGCTGGTCGTCTCGGGCCTCGGCCGCAGCGACACGCTGGGCAAGGGGCTGGGACGGCTGCACGAACTGCCCGACCAGGGGGCAATGATCGCGCCCTTCTGCCATACCGAGACGGTGACCGATCCGAAGAAGCTGGGCGAGGTGCTGGACCGCGCCTTCGCCGCGATGACGGCCGGGCGTCCCGGCCCCGCGCATATCCAGATCTCGACCAACATGATGGGCCAGCCCTGCCCGGAACTGCCGCCGCCCGTGGTCTCGGGCAGCGCGGTGCCCCTGCCGCTCGGCCGGCTCCGCAGCCTCGCCACCACGCTGAACGAGGCCGAGCGGGTGGTGATCCTCGCCGGCGGTGGCACCCGCGGGGCCGAGCAGCACCTGGTCCGTCTCGCGGAATCGATCGACGCGCCCGTGGTGCAGACGGTGAACGCGAGGGGCGCGATGTTCGGCCACCGGCTCTCGGTGCCGGCCTCGCCCAGCCTGTCCTCGGTCAGGAAACTCATCGCCGAGGCCGACCAGATCCTCGCCATCGGCACCGAACTCGGGCCGACCGACTACGACATGTATGTCAACGGCCGGGTGCCGAACCTGTCGGGCATGATCCGCATCGACATCTGCGCCGAGCAGCTGGCCCGCCACCCGGCAAGGTTTCCGGTCAAGGCCGATGCCGGGGCGCTCATGGCGGCGCTGATGCCGATGACGATCCGGGCGAACCGCGAAGGCTCCGAGCGCGCCGCCGCCGTGCGCGAGGCGGCGCGGGCCGAGCTTGCCACGCTGAACCCGATGATGCCCGCCCAGCTGGAAATGGTCGAGGCGATCCGCGACGCCATGCCCGAGGCGATCATCGTCGGCGACAGCACCCAGCCGGTCTATGCCGCGAACCTCTTCTACGACCACGACCGCCCCGGCGGCTGGTTCAACGCCGCCACCGGCTACGGCGCGCTGGGTTACGCCCCCGGCGCCGCCGTCGGCGCCGCCATCGCCGCGCCGGGCGTGCCGGTCGTCTGCCTGATCGGCGACGGCGGGTTGCAGTTCTCGCCGGGCGAAGTCCGCACCGCGCTGGACGAGAACCTGCCGATCACCTTCGTGGTCTGGAACAACGCCGGCTTCCGCGAGATCGCCGACGCGATGCGCCAGGCCAAGGTGCCGGTCCTCGGCTGCGACCCTTCGCCTCTGGACATGGAGCATTTCGCCATGGCCTGCGACCTGCCCTTTGCCCGGGTGGCGCAGGATCCGTCCGAACTGGCCGAGATCCTCGACACGCCGCAGGACGGCCCGCGGTTTCTCGAGGTTCAGGCCCTCTGACGCGCAAGAAGCGGCGCCAGCAGGAACACCATTCCGACAAGGCAGGCCGCCCAGACGAAGGCAAAGCGCAGCCCGAAGGTCCCCGCGATCAGGCCCAGCAACGGCGGGCCGACGAAATAGCCGAAATATCCCAGTTGCGTCGCGCGGGCGATGGCGCGGGCGCGGGCTTCGGGCGCGCTGAACTGGCCGACCAGCGAAAAGGCCGTGGGGGCCAGGACCGAAGCGCCGATCCCCATGACGAAGAAGCCGAGGTAGGCCACCGCCGGACCGCCGGCCGCCGCGACGACCAGCGCCCCCGCCGCCGCGATCACCGCGCCCGCCCGCAGGATGGTGAAGGGATCGACCCTTCCGGCGATCCACTGCCCGCCCAGCCGCGCGAAACCCATGGTCAGCGCCAGCAGCGCAGGCCCCAGCGCCCCCTCCTCGGGGCTGCCGCCCAGCGATTTCTCGATATGCAGGGCCGACCAGTTCTCGGCCGCGTTCTCGGTCATGAAGGCGATCAGCACGATGCCGCCGCCGATCACGGGCACCAGGCCCAGCGGCACCGCGCTGCCGTCCCTCGGCTTGCGCAACCCCTCGATGCGGCCGTTGCGCTCCAGCGTCAGGGCCGCGCAGGCAAGGCCCACCGCCGCCATGGTGCCCATCACCGCCCCCGGCCCCCAGCCCGCGCCGCGCAGCAGGCCGGTCACGACCGCGCCCCCGGCATAGCCGAAGGAATAGGCGGCATGGGTCAGGTTCATCAGGTGCAACCCGCGCGCCGTCTCCATCGCCGCGACGCGGGCGTTCATCAGCACGTCGGTCAGCCCGGTCGCGGCGCCGGCGCAGGCCATGGCGATCGGGAACATCCAGACGACCGAGGCCTGACCGGGCAGCGCGAAGGCACAGGCCATCAGCGCCACCGACAGCGGCAGCGCGGCCCGGCCCAGCGCCGCGCCGAAGGCAGGCGCCGCCAGCATGGCGCTGATCGCGGCGATCGGGGTCAGGAAGATCAACAGGCCCAGCTGTGCCTCGTCCACGCCCAGCATGGCCTTCAGGTCCGGCAGCACCGCCGCGAAGGTGCCCCAGAGCACGCCCATCGCCGCAAAGGCCGCGATCGCGGGGCGGGCATAAAGGACAACGGGGACAGAGATCATCGGACGGGGCCTTTGGCGCAGCGAACCCGACAGCTATCCCGCCCGCCCGGTTCCATCGCTTCCGCCCGCGACGCCCGGGCAGGCTGAAAACGACACCGGGGGATGGCAACTTCCCGCTTTCCTTCGCCCCGATTCGTCGCTATAGCCCCCCGGTCGCGCCATGCACCCTTGGAGGATGGCGGACCTAACACTGGAGAAGAACCTATGGCACGCAAGATCATCGATCTGAACGCCGAGGTACGGACGGGGACAGGCAAGGGGGCCGCCCGTCAAGCCCGCCGCGAGGGCTACGTACCTGGCATCGTCTACGGCGACGGGGTCGATCCCCTGCCGATCAAGATGAAATACAACTACCTCCTGACCAAGCTGCGGCAGGGCCGGTTCCTGCAGACGCTCTTCAACCTCAAGGTCGATGGTCAGCCCGACGTGCATGTCGTCTGCCGCGGCGTGCAGCGCGACGTGGTCAAGGACCTGCCGACGCATGTCGATTTCATGCGCATCCACGATGACAGCCGGATCGAGCTGTTCATCCACGTCGAATTCGTCAACCACGAAGCCTCGCCGGGCCTCAAGCGCGGCGGCACGCTGACCGTGGTCCGCCCGGAAGTGGAACTGGAAGTCACCGCAGGCGACATCCCCGACCACATCACCGTGGACCTGACCGGCAAGAAAATCGGCGACGTGATCCACATCAACGACGTGGAGCTGCCGGCCGGCGTCAAGCCGACCATCGCCCGGAACTTCGTGATCGCGAACATCGCGGCGCCCTCGGGCCTCGTCTCGGAAGAGAACGCCGAAGCCTCGGCCTGATCGGAATCGCATCGCGGCCAGAGCGGGGGCCCCTGGGCCCCCGTTTGCTTTCGGACCCCTCCTCGTTCGACTGCGTCTCCTCGTCGGCAGGCGGCCGCCGTGCCTCCGGGCTTACCGCCGAAGAAAGACAAGGGTGTCCTTCTTCGCCCCTTCCGCCGGCGCGAACCCCTGGGCCGTCAGGGCCTCGGCGATCCGCTGCACGCCCTCGGGCCCGTAGACCTGGGGATGCGTCTCCACCACCACCAGCCGCACCCCCGGCAGGGGCCGGGTCAGCACCTCCAGCTCGCCCCCCTCGATGTCGCAGGAGATCACGGTCGGCGCGAACCTCGCCAGAAGCTTGCCGATGGGCCGCGCCGGGACCCGGATCACCTTGGCGTTCTCGGGCCAGCCCTCCGGGCCCCGCAGCGCCGATGCCCAGAAGGCAGGGCGCTGGCCGAACTCCACCTCGCCCTCGCCCGCGGCGACCACCGCGCCCCTCAGCACCTTCACGCCGGGAAAGCCGTTCGCCGCCAGGTTCCGCCGGGCCAGCTTCACCGTCTCCGGCCCGGCCTCGACGCCCGCAACCGCCGCCTCGCCCAGAACCCCCGCCCCGAGCGCGCAGATGAACCCCAGCCCCGCGCCCAGGTCCAGCATCCGGTCCCCCGGCCTCAGGTGCAGAAGCAGCGCATCCGCCTCGTGGTTCTCGTAGCGGCCGCTGGACAGGGCCTGCGCGAGGTTCCCCTTCAGCGCCGTCTCGGGCAGGTAGAGCGTCAGTCCGCGAAGGGTAAAGCTGCGCATGGCGCCGCCCTGGTTGTCTCGATCCGCTGCCGCAGCTATATCGCAGCCGATGCGGGCAGCGGGAGGGCAAAGGTGAAACTCTGGGTCGGCCTTGGCAATCCCGGTGCGAAATATGCCGGCAACCGGCACAACATCGGCTTCATGGCCGTGGACCGCATCGCCGCCGACCATGGCTTTTCGCCCTGGCGCAAGGCCTTCCAGGGACTGGTGAGCGAAGGCCGTCTCGGGACCGAGAAGGTCGTGCTCCTGAAGCCCGAGACCTTCATGAATCTCTCGGGCCAGTCGGTGCAGGCCGCCGTCGCCTTCTGGAAACTGCCGCTGGCCGACCTGACCGTGTTCCATGACGAGCTGGACCTCGCCCCCGGAAAGCTGCGGCTGAAGCAGGGGGGCGGGCATGCCGGGCACAACGGGCTGCGCTCGATCCATGCGCATCTGGGCGACGACTACGCCCGGGTGCGGCTTGGCATTGGCCATCCCGGCCACAAGGATGCGGTGGCACCTTACGTCCTGCACGACTTCGCCAAGGCCGATGCCGGGTGGCTGGAGAACCTGCTGCGCGGGATCTCGGACGGGGCCGAGGCGCTGGCCATGGGCGACGGGCAGAAGTTCATGAATGCGGTCGCCCTGCGCACGGCGCCGCCCCGGTCCTCGACCACGCAGGACAAGCCCGCGCCGCCGCCCCAGCTTCCCGAGGATACCCGCAGCCCGATGCAACGGCTTCTGGACAGGTTCCGCTAGAACACTCCGGCCTTTCACCTGTCAGCAAATATCCTCCGGGGGGTCTTGGGGGTGGAAAACCCCCAGCATCCGAGGAGGAGGCGCAGCCCGACGACGAGACGAAAGGCTCGCGCGGCACGCGCTCGATTCGGAAACCGCCCCTACCCGCGCGGCACCAGCCCCGCCAGCGCACGGCTGACCAGCGACGACACCGCCGGCCGGTCCAGCGCGACGAAAGGCATCGGGCGGCACAACTCCATCGCCGCGACCCCCACCCGCGCCGTCAGCGCGCCGTTGACCACCCCCTCGCCGAACCGGCGCGACAGCTTCGACAGCACCCCGCCCCCGGCGACCGAGCCGATCATGTCATCGGTCAGCGCCAGGGCCCCCGCCGCCACCAGCGATCCGAACACCCGGCGCAGAAGCTTCAGGCTGCCGAAACTGCCCGACCGTCCCCCGTAGATCTCCGCGATCCGCCGGATCATCCGCAGGTTCGCCACTGCCGCCGTCGCCACATCGGCCAGCGCCAGGGGCACCAGCGCCGTCACCGTCGCCACCTGACGCGCCGCGCCCTCGATCACCAGCCGCGCCTCGGCGTCCAGGGGCGAGAGCAACTCCCGCTCGGCAAGCGCCAGCAAGGCATCGGCGTCCATCACCTCGCCCTCGCGATCCGCCAGTCGGGCACGCCCCCAGGCCGTATCCCCGCGCGCCGCGTAAAGCGAGACCAGCCCCGACACCACCTTTCGCGCCGCCTTGAGGTCGGCCGTGGCGCGCGCCGTCACGGCCCCCTCGCGCAGGCCGTCCAGCCGCCGCAGGCGCAGGAAGGCCCCCCATTCGCGCAAGGCAAGGACCAGACCGGCGAGGACCGCCGCCAAGACCAGTCCAAAGGCCACCCAACCCAGCACAACGTTGCGCGCCAGAAGCCCGGCCACGAAGTCCCAGGCCGCCACCGAAAGGGCAAGGGAAAACAGCGCCCCGAACGCCCAGAGCGCGAACCGCGTCACGGCCGAGCCCCGGCGCTGCGACAGGGCCGCCACGGCCTGCATGGCCTGCCCCTCGGCCAGGGCATCGGGCACCGGCGGCGCGGCACCGGGGTCGAGCGCCTCGTCCATCTCCTCCAGAAAGGGCTTCGGCGAGCGGCTCACAACTGGTCTCCGATCAGGAACTCGACGGCCCGGTCCAGCCGGATATGCGGCGGGCCTTCACCCGGTTTCAGGGTCAACCGCGCCGGGGCGAAGGTCATGAGGTGGTAATCCGCATCCAGCCACGCCTCCGCTCCCTCCCGCGCCGGCGACAAAAGGCGCGCGGGGTCGGACGGCAGCGCGCCAGGATACATCAGCGCGGGCCTGCCGGTGGATTGCAGCACGCCGCGCACCGCCGGGACCTCGACGCCGTCGCGCATCACCACTTCCTCGACCGTGGCCCGCAGACTGGCCAGCGACATCGCCTCGGTCCGTGCGCCGGAAAAATCGGCGCGGCTCTTCGCCTCGGCAAGAAGCGCCGCGGTGATCGCCGTCAGCGCCGGGTGCTGTTCGTGGTGCAGGTGGTCGGCCTTGGTCGCGGCAAAGAGGATGCGTTCCACCCGGCGACCGCCGAACAGGCCCGTCAGCCAGGTGTTCCGTCCCGGCCGGAAGGCCGACAGCACCTCGGCCATCACCCGCCGTAGATCCTCGACCGCCCGCGGGCCCTGGTGGATCGCGCCCAGCACGTCGGCCAGCACCACCTGCCGGTCGATCCTGGCGAAATGATCGCGGAAGAAGGGGCGGACGACGCGGGCCTTGTAGGCCTCATAGCGCCGCTCCATCTCGCGCCAGAGGCTGTTCCTGCCGGTCGTGGCAGGCTTCGGCAGCGGCGCGAAGGTCAGGACCGGCGAGCCCGCCAGGTCGCCCGGCAAGAGGAACCGCCCCGGCGTCACATCCACCCGGCCGAGGTCGCGGGCCTGGGTCAGGTAGGCGGTGAAGGTCTCGGCCAGGTGCCGCGCCCGCGCCTCGTCCAGCCGCAGCGCCCCGTCCTCGGCCCGGGCCAGCGCCAGCCAGGACGCGGCCTCGGGGCGCTTCTCCATCCGGGCGAGCGTGCCTTCCGACCAGGCCTCGTAGCTCTGGTCGAGGAGCGACAGGTCCAGCAGCCACTCGCCCGGGTAATCCACGATGTCGAGATGCAGCGTGCGCGGCCCCCGCCAGGACGACAGGAACCCGGCGGGCTGGACGCGGAACGACAGGCGAAGCTCCGAGATCGCGCGGGTCGAGGCGGGCCAGCGCGGGGCATCGCCGGTCAGCGCCGCAAGATGCGCCTCGTAGTCGAAGCGGGGCAGCGTCACATCGGGCTGGGGTTGCAGGTAGACGGCCTGGATCCGGCCCTCCGCCTGCGCCTTCAACTGCGGCATCCGGCCCCGGTTGAGGAGGTTCGCGACCAGGGCGGTGATGAAGACGGTCTTGCCCGCGCGGGAGAGACCCGTCACGCCGAGGCGGAGGGTGGTGTCGAACAGGGTCTCGGAGAGGCCCGCGCCCATGCCTTCGATGCCGCGGGTGATCCCGTCCGTCAGCCCGGAGAATGCCACGTCCGCGTCCCTTTCCTTCGCGAGGTGAAGATAGGGGTGCGGCGACGGGAATGGAAGGCGGGTGGGCAGAATTGCCCACCCTGTGCGGGCGCTGTCCACGGTGGAAAGATTTTCAAACCCCGCCTTTTCAATGCCTTGGCCGTGGACGTTAGGAATTTGGCAAGGATTGCACGCGAGGCTTCTTCCGGGGTAGCAAGGCCCATGCCCCGCCATGCGCTTCAGATCGAATACGACGGCACCCCCTTCGCGGGCTGGCAGCGGCAGGCGCAGGGGCTTCCTTCCGTGCAGGAGGCGGTCGAGCGCGCCCTGGGCCGGCTGGAACCCGGTCCCCACACCATTGCCGCCGCGGGGCGGACCGATGCCGGCGTCCATGCCACCGCGCAGGTGGCCCATGCCGACCTCGCGAAGGACTGGGACCCGTTCAAGCTCGCCTCGGCGCTGAACGCGCATCTGAGGCCAGATCCGGTGGCGGTCCTCGCCGTGGCCCGCGTCCCCGACGACTTTCACGCCCGCTTTTCCGCCACGGGGCGGCGCTATACCTTCCGCCTCGTCGCCCGCCGCGCGCCGGTGACGCATGACCGGGGCCGAGTCTGGCAGGTGCTGAAGCCGCTCGACCTTGAAGCGATGCGGGCGGGCGCCGCCGAACTGGTCGGGCAGCACGACTTCACCACCTTCCGCTCTACCCTCTGCCAGGCGAAAAGCCCGGTGAAGACGCTGGACCGGATCAACATCACCGAACACCCCTACCCCGGCGGGGTGGAATACCGCTTCGACCTCGCCGCGCGCAGCTTCCTGCACAACCAGGTCCGGTCGATCGTCGGCACGCTGGAGCGGGTGGGCGCCGGGGCCTGGACGCCAGCGGACGTGCGCAGGGCGCTGGAAGCCAAGGATCGCGCCGCCTGCGGGCCGGTCTGCCCGCCGCAGGGGCTCTATCTGGTGGGGGTCAGTTACCCGACCGACCCGTTCGCCGCCTGACCCGCACCCAACCCCAAGATTTTTCGCCGAAAAATCTTGGGTGCGCCGCCGGCGCTATTCGTTCAGGTCCTTCAGCAGCCGGCCATGCTTGCGCACCTCGGCCAGAACCGCGCCGAAGGTGTCCAGCCCCCGGCCCGCCAGCATCGGCATCAGCTTCAGGAAGGCATCCGCCGTCGCCAGCGTGTCGCCCAGCGCGGTGTGGCGGTCCTCCTCGGGGATGGTGATGCCCAGCCGGTGCGACAGCGCGTCGAGGCTGTGGACCTCGTGCTGGCCATAGACCACCGCCGACAGCAGCACCGTGTCCAGCACCGGCATGTCGAAGCGAAGCCCCAGCTTCCCCTCGACCCGGCGCAGGAACTCCATGTCGAAGGGCGCGTTGTGGGCGATCAGCACGGCGCCTTCCGCGAACTTGTGGAAGCGGGCCACCACGTCCTCCACCCCCGGCGCATCGGCCACCATCGCGTCGGTGATGCCGTGCACCTCGGTCGAGACGGCGGGGATCGGACGGCCGGGGTTCACCAGGGTGTCGAAGACCTCGCCCTCGACCCGACGGCCGTTCACGATCCGCACGGCGGCCAGTTGCACGATCTCGTCGCCCTGCCGGGGGTTCAGGCCCGTCGTCTCGCTGTCGAAGACGACATAGGTCAGCTTGTCCAGCCGCGCATCGGCCAGCCGGTCGGTGCGGGCGGGCGACAGCAGGTCGAAGTCATAGACCACCTTGCGCGCCACCGGTTTCGGACGCGCCACCGCACGGCGGGCCTGGCGGATCGGCAGGCAAAGGGCGGCGCGGCCGTCCGGCTGGACTTCAGGCCAGATCTCGGTCGCATGGGCGGCGAGGACACTGCGCGCGGGGCGGTCGCTGTCCTCGGACAAGGGCAGGGCCAGCCAGCGGTCCAGCTCGCCCACTCCGACGCGCGGGCCGGTCCAGGACAGGCGGATCGCGGCGCCGGTGTCCTCTTCCTCGATGGCCAGATGCAGCGCCGCGCGGTCGGTCAACTGCCGCGCGAGATGGTCCAGCAGCGTCAGCACCTCATAGCCGTTGCAGCGCAGGATCAGGTCGGCGGTCTCGGTCGTGACGGCGATCCCCTGCGCCTGAAGCCGCGCCGCAAGCCCCTGCGCCAGGTCGAAGGCGCGGGTCTGCGGCAGGGCGCCAGCTTCGGACAGGGCCTCGTCCCGCGCGGCGCCAAAGCGGGTGACGGCCTGGCTCAGCCGCGTGACCTCGTTCTTGAGCGCGGCTTGCATCGGCGCGGGCAGCGCGTCCTCGGGCATGACGCCGACCAGCGTGGCCAGCGCCGCCGCCGGCCGACGCAGGCTGTCGAGCGCGCCCTCCAGCATCACCTCGCGCCGCGCCTCGGCGGCCATTTCGCCGGTGATGTCGCGCAGCGTCAGGACATAGCCCTGCGCGCCGCCATCGCCCAGCAGCCGCATCCGCGCGGCCAGCACGCGGGCGCCGGTCGTGGTGGTGCACAGCAGGTCCGACACCGCGTCCGGATCGCCCGTCGCGGCCAGCCGTTCATGGGCAAGCTTCAGCGGTGCGGCATGCAGATAGTCGAAGAGCTTGCGGTCAAGCCCCGCCTCCAGCCCCCGATTGGTGCCCAGGATGTCGGCGGCAGGCCCGTTGTAGAACACGAGCGCATGATCGGCCGAACAGAGGATCACCCCCACCGGCACGTCCGACAACAGCGCCTCGAGCCGCGCCTTTTCCGACCCCAGCCGCAGGGTCTCGCGCGCCACCGCCTCGGCCAGGGCGCTGCGGGTCTCGGCCAGGCTTTGCGCCGCGGCCTGCGCGGCGGGAGCAAGATCGCCCAGATAACGGGCGATGGCCGCGTCCATCTCGGCGGTGACATCGGAATGGGCCCGGGCGCGCAGGACGCCGGCGAGGGTCTCGATGGGTTTGGCGACGTTCAGGTCGAAGAGATACCAGACCCCGGCGATCAGCCCCAGGGCGGCAAAGCCGGCCAGCACCCCGGCCTGGACGAAGCCTTGCAGCGCCGCAGGCTCGCCAAGGCGACTGTAGCCGAGCCACAGGCCAAGCACCGTCGCGGCGACGATGGCGGCGGCGAGACCGGCGAAGATCAGGAAGATGCGCAGCCGGAGCGAGAGGCGGGTCAGCATGTCCTGTCCCCCTCTCCCGGGCACCACGCCGGCAAGCAGGCGCCTCCCCTCCCCCGCGTGGGGAGGGGAGGGGGGTGGGGGGCTGCGGGGCCAGGCAGCGCGCCCACCCTCCCTCTTCCTCCCCCGCAAGCGGCGGTGGAAAGCGCCGCAAGGCTGAAGGTGGCGCCGCGGCTGGTCATGGCCTCAGCCCGCCCCGGCCAGAAGCCGCCGCACCTCGTCCCTCAGGTCCTTCAACTCGAAGGGCTTGGAGATGAACCCGTCGGCCCCGAGCGCGAGGCCCTTCCGCCGCTCGATGGCCGAGCCGCGCGCGGTCATCATCAGGACCTTCACATCCGCCAGGCTGGGATCGGTGCGGATGCCTTCGCAGATCTCGTAGCCCGAAACCTCGGGCAGCATCACGTCCAGAAGCACCAGGTCGGGGTGCGTGTCGCGGATGCGCGGCAACGCGTCGGCGCCCGAGGATACCCGATCGTGCTCATAGCCCTCCCGCGTCATGAGGTAGTCCAGCGCGACGGCGATGTTGTCCTCATCCTCGACCACAAGGATGCGCGGCTTCCGATCCATGCCTTACCCCTCCCTGCACGCGGCGGCCTGCAAAAGGTCGCCCGCGGGGGCCGGCTGCCAGTCGGCCCCCGTCAACTCTCCCGTCTCGGAAATCTTCACGCCCTCGACGACCGGCACCTGCCGCCCGCCCGCGCAATCGACCGCGATCAGCCCGTCCTCCACCGGCCGCCAGCGGGCGAATTTCAGGACCGGGACCATGCGCAAGCTGCCGACCTGCGGATGGATCATCCGCTTGCGCTGGTCGATGGCCCAGAACCGCATCTTGATCGGCTTCAGGTAGGTCCAGGGCCGCAGCGGCATCGCCTCTTCCTCGACATGAACCACCTCGATCCCCGGCGGCAGCTCGGCCACGACGCGGTCATACCAGGTGTATTCCAGGACCAGGGTCGCACCGATCAGGCCGACGGCGGCCGAGAACGGCACGAACCAGCGCGGCAGGCCGGGCCGCCAGCGCCGCAATGCCCAGGCCAGAAGGCCCAGCGTGGCGGCAGCAAGGATCGCGCCGATCAGTTCCAGGGCCATCGCGTCAACTCCGTGCGCCGCGGGCCTGGCCCACGGCGGATTGCATGGTGCGCACGACGACGAAGGCGTCGCGCAGGTGGCTGCGTTCGAAATCCGACAGCTCCGAGGGCGCGATGAAATTGTCCGGCTTCTCACCCGCCTTCACGCGCCGCGCCTGGTGTTCCAGCCGGGTCTGCGCGATCAGGTCGTAGGCCTCGATCAGGTCGCGCCCGCCGCTGTCCGAGATCACCCCGGCCTCCACCGCCGCCTCCAGCCGGGCGCGGGTGTTCACCACGCCCTGCTGCCCGATCAGCGAATAGACCCGGCCCAGATCGACCACCGGCACCACCCCGTTGTGCTTGAGGTCGATGTGGTTCTTGTATTCGCCCGACCGGATGGTGGCGAAGCCGCGCAACAGGCCCAGCGGCGGGTTGTGCTTCAGGCTGTTGGAAATCATGTGCGCCACGAAGATCGAATTCTTCGCGGCCATTTCCAGCACCTCGGCCTGCAACTCGGTGTATAGGCTTGCCGTCCCGCCGATGGGGCGCAGGTCGAACATGACCGAGGCCAGCATCTGCGCCATGGGATCGGGCGTCGTTACCCACTTGCGGAAATATCCGCGCCAGACAGACATCCGCTGGCACCATTGCGGGTTGGTGGCCATCATGTCGCCGGGGCAATAGACATAGCCGCAGGCGTTCAGCCCGTCGCTAACGATCTTCGCCAGCCGCGCGAAATAGCCCAGGTCGGCCTCGGTCGCGGCGTCGTCGATCATCAGGCAGTTGTCCTGATCGCTGACGCCCGTCTGCTCCTGCCGCCCCTGGCTGCCGCAGGCGAGCCACAGGTAGGGCACCGGAGCCGGGCCCAGCTCGGCCTCGGCCATGGCCAGAAGCCGCCGCGTCACCGTGTCGGCGATATCGGTGATGAGCCGCGTCACCACCTCGTGCGCGCTGCCCCCACCCACCAGCTGAACCAGAAGCCGCGGGATGCGCGCGGTGGTCTCGGCCAGTTCGGCGACCGTCTGCGCCGTCGCCGCATCGCGCACCAGAAGCGCCGAACTGACGGCCTGAAAGCGCACCAGGTCGGTCTGGGTGATCATCCCGACCAGGCGGCCGTCGTCCACCACCGGCAGGTGGCCGATCCGGTGCTCCAGCATCCGGTTCAGCACGTCCGACCCCAGGCTGTCCGGCGTCAGCACCATCGGGTCGCGCGCCATCACGGCGCTGACGGGCGTTGCGGGGTCGAGGCCCTCGGCCAGGACCTTGTTCACGAAATCCCGCGCGGTGACGATGCCCACCAGCCGCTCGCCCTCGGTGATCGCAAGGCAGGAGATATGCGCCCCGCGCATCGTCTCGGCGGCCTGGCGAATCGAGGTTCCGGGGCCGACCGCGATCGGCGCGCGCGCGATCAGGTCGCCGACCTTGCGGGTCGAGATGTCGGCCTCGCGCGCCTCATGCGGGCGGCCGCGGTGGAAGAACCGCTCGAAGGCCGGATAGGTCGCGATCAGGCGGCGGAACTCGGCCTCGGGCAGCATGAGGATCTCTGCGCCCTCGCTGGCCCGCGCCGTCGTCACCGCGATGCCGTCGCGCATCAGCCCGCGTTCGCCGAAACTGTTGCGAGGTCCGAGAAGCGAGACGAGACCGCCCGAAGGCTCCAGCACCTCGACCGAGCCTTCGAGGATCAGGAAGATCCCGGTCATCGGCTCGCCCGCGGCATAGATCACCGCGCCGTCGTCGTAATGCCTGCGGCTGAAAGAGGCGGCGACCCGCGCCATCTCGTCCCGCGGCAGGCTGTCATAGGGGTGCACCGTCTCCAGGAAGGCCAGAAGCGGGGTGCTGTCCTGATCCATGATCCTGTTCCGGCAAAGGGTGGGCGCCCCCGGGTCTCCCCGGAGGCGCAGAGGGCTTAGTGGGCCACGGCCTTGCCGGCACCTTTCGGCACGCGGATCGATTCCACCAGGTCCACCACATGCTGCGGCGGGGCCTTGGTGGCCATCGAGACCACATAGGCGACGACGAAGTTCACCACGGCGCCGATCGTGCCGATCGACAGCGGCGAGATGCCGAAGAAGTGCTGGTCGGGCGTGTTCGGATACACGTTCGTGCCGGGGATGAAGAACCAGCCCAGGTAGAGGAAGATGTAGACCGAGGTGAAGACCAGACCGGCCAGCATGCCCAGGACGGCCCCGGCGGTGTTGATGCGCTTGGAGAAGATGCCCATCATCAGTGCCGGGAAGATCGTCGCGGCGGCCAGACCGAAGGCCAGCGCCACCACCTGCGCGGCAAAGCCGGGCGGGTTGAGGCCAAGCCAGGTGGCCAGGGCGATCGCGAAGGCCATCGAGATCCGGGCGGCCAGAAGTTCGCCCTTCTCGCTGATGTTCGGCGTAAGCGCGCCTTTCATCAGGTCGTGGCTGACCGCCGAAGAAATGGCGAGCAGCAGGCCCGCAGCGGTGGACAGCGCGGCCGCAAGACCACCCGCGGCGACCAGCGCCACGACCCAGCCCGGCAGGGCCGCGATTTCCGGGTTCGCGAGCACCATGATGTCGTTGTCGACCTTGGTGACCTCGTTCCCGACAAAGCCCAGTTCGGCCAGGGTCTTGTCGCCCAGCTTCGCTTCGGCCAGGGCGGCATCGCGCGCAGCGGTGGCTTCGGCAACGGCGGCCTCCAGCGGCGCCTTGTCGGCATCCGCGGCGGCATCCGCCAGGGCCTTGTTGGCATCGGCCAGCTTCTTGTTGGCGTCGGCCAAGGCCTTCGGCTCGTTGAAGTACTGGATCAGCCCGTCGCCGTTCTTGTCGCTGAACTCCAGAAGACCCGTGGCCTTCCAGGTGTTGATCCAGCTCAGTTCCGGCTTGCTGTCGATGTCGGCCAGCGACAGGGCCGGGGCCGAAAGCGCCGAACCTTCCTTGGCGCCGGGCCAGAAGGTGGTGGTCAGGTTCAGACGGGCCATCGCGCCGACCGCCGGGGCGACCGTATAGAGAAGCGCGATGAACACCAGCGCCCAGCCGGCAGACGACCGCGCGTCAGCCACTTTCGGCACGGTGAAGAAGCGGATGATGACGTGCGGCAGACCCGCGGTGCCGATCATCAGGGCCATGGTGAAGAGGAACATGTTGAACATGTTCGTCGTGTCGGCGGTATAGGCGGTGAAGCCCAGTTCCGTCACGACCTGGTCCAGCTTGGCCAGCATCGAGATCTCGCCACCCTGAGGCGCGTAGGACCCGATCAGGCCGAGCTGCGGCAGGAAGTTGCCGGTCAGCGACAGCGAGATGAAGATCGCCGGAATGGTGTAGGCGATGATCAGCACGATGTACTGGGCGACCTGGGTATAGGTGATCCCCTTCATGCCGCCAAGCACGGCGTAGGCGAACACCACGGCGGCCCCGATATAGAGGCCGGTGTCCGTCGAGACTTCCAGGAAGCGCGAGAAGGTCACGCCGACGCCGCGCATCTGACCGACCACATAGGTGACCGAGATCACGATGAGGCAGAGCACCGCCACCAGGCGCGCGGTCTTGGAATAGAACCGGTCGCCGATGAACTCCGGCACGGTGAACTTGCCGAACTTGCGCAGGTAGGGCGCGAGCAACATCGCCAGCAGCACATATCCGCCGGTCCAGCCCATCAGGAAGGCCGACTGCGTGTAGCCGCCGACCGGAGCGAGGGCGATGATCCCCGCCATCGAGATGAACGAGGCCGCCGACATCCAGTCCGCGCCCGTCGCCATGCCGTTCATGATCGGGTTCACACCCTGACCGGCCGCATAGAATTCCGCGGTCGAGCCCGCGCGGGCCCAGATCGCGATCCCGATGTAGATGGCAAAGGTGATGCCAACCACGATCAGGTTGAGGGTAAACTGATCCATCTGTCCCGTTCCCCCTACTCTTCCACGCCGTGTTCGCGATCGACCTTGTTCATCATCTTCGCATAGATGAAGATCAGCGCGATGAAGACGTAGATCGACCCGTTCTGCGCCATCCAGAAACCGAGGTCGGCGCCGCCGACCATGATGCCCTTCAGCGCAGGCCGAAGCAGGATGCCAAGCCCGAAGGAGCAGACGAACCAGACCGCCAGAGAAATCAGGATGATCCGGACGTTCGCTGCCCAATAGGCGTTGGCAGAAGATTTGTCTGCCATGTGTACTTCTCCCTTGTTTGCTTCCGCACCCCCGGGGGATCCAGGGGGACGGCCCCTCCCGTCAGGCTGAGACGCGCCCCACGATGTCGGCCAGACTGGCGCGGATACCTTCGATGGAGCCCATCGCCGGCACCCGCTCCAGAACGGACAGACCGTCGTAATGCGCGATCAGCGGTGCCGTCTCGGCGTGGTAGGCGGCAAGCCTCGCCCGCACCGTTTCGGCATTGTCGTCGGCCCGGCGCTTGAACGCCGTGCCGCCGCATTTTTCGCAGGTCCCCGCCGTGGCGGGCTGCTTGAACTCGTCATGGTAGCCCTCGCCGCAGGTGGCGCAGGTGTAGCGGCCCGAGACGCGGGTTACCATCGCCTCGTCCTCGACCTCGAGGCTGATGGCGGCGGTCACCCGCCCCCCCGCCTCGGCCAAAAGCCCGTCCAGCGCCGCGGCCTGCGCCGCGGTGCGGGGAAAGCCGTCGAGGATGATGCCCCTTGCCACATCGGGCTGGGCCATGCGGTCGCGCAGGATCGCCAGCACGATGTCGTCGCTGACAAGCTGCCCGGCCTCCATCACCGCCCTGGCCTTGCGGCCCGCCTCGGTTCCCGCGGCCACTGCGGCGCGCAACAGGTCGCCGGTGGACAGCTGGACCAGACCGAAGTCCTCCTCCAGCATCCGCGCCTGCGTGCCCTTGCCCGCGCCGGGGGGGCCGAGAAGGATGATGACCGGTCCCACCGCCTCAGCCCCGGTTCATGCGGTTGGCGATCAGGTCGTCCACCACCGTCGGATCGGCCAGCGTCGAGGTGTCGCCCAGAGAGCCGAAATCGTTCTCGGCGATCTTGCGCAGGATGCGGCGCATGATCTTGCCCGAGCGCGTCTTGGGCAGGCCTGGCGCCCACTGGATCAGGTCGGGCTTGGCGATCGGGCCGATCTCCTGCCGGACCCAGGCCTCCAGCTCCTTGCGCAGGGCGTCCGAGGGCTCGATCCCCTTCATCAGCGTGACATAGGCGTAGATGCCCTGCCCCTTGATGTCGTGCGGGTAGCCCACGACGGCGGCCTCGGCCACCGCCTCGTGCGCGACCAGCGCCGACTCGACCTCGGCCGTGCCCATCCGGTGGCCCGAGACGTTGATGACGTCATCGACCCTGCCGGTGATCCAGTAATAGCCGTCGGCATCGCGCCGGCAACCGTCGCCGGTGAAGTAATAGCCCTTGTACTGGCTGAAATAGGTTTCCTCGAACCGCTTGTGGTCGCCCCAGACGGTGCGCATCTGCCCCGGCCAGCTGTCGGCAAAGCACAGGACGCCTTCGGTCTCCACCGCCTCCTGCACCTTGCCGGTCGCGGCATCCAGCACCACCGGCTGCACGCCGAAGAAGGGTTTCGTCGCCGAACCGGGCTTGGTCGGGATCGCGCCGGGCAGCGGCGTCAGCATGTGGCCGCCGGTCTCGGTCTGCCAGAAGGTATCGACGATCGGCAGTTTCCCCTTGCCGACATGGGTGTTGTACCAGGCCCAGGCTTCCGGGTTGATCGGCTCGCCGACCGAGCCCAGCACCTTCAGCGACGACAGGTCGTGCTTTTCCACCCATTCCGGTCCAAGGCCCATCAGCGACCGGATCGCCGTCGGCGCGGTGTAGAACTGGTTGACCTTGTGCTTGGCGCAGACCTCCCAGAACCGGCCCGCGTCGGGGTAGGTCGGCACGCCCTCGAACATCAGCGTCGTGGCCCCGTTCGCCAGCGGGCCATAGACGATGTAGCTGTGCCCCGTGACCCAGCCCACGTCCGCCGTGCACCAGAACACGTCGCCGTCGTGGTAGTCGAAGGTCAGCTGCTGCGTCATCGAGGCATAGACCAGATAGCCGCCCGTGGTATGCACCACGCCCTTCGGCTTGCCGGTCGAGCCCGAGGTGTAGAGGATGAACATCGGGTCTTCCGCGCCCACCTCGACATAGGGGCAATAGGGCTTGGCCTCGGCCATCTCGGCGCCCAGGTCGAAGTCGCGCCCCTCGACCCACGAGGTCTGGTCGCCGGTGCGCTTGACCACCAGCACCTTCACCTTGTCGGAACAATGCAGAAGCGCCTTGTCGGTGTTGTCCTTCAGCCCGGTCTTGCGGCCGCCGCGCGGCGCCCAGTCGGCGGTGATGACGACCTTGGCGTCGCAGTCGTTGATCCGGTTGGCCAGCGCATCGGGCGAGAAGCCGCCGAAGACCACCGAATGGATCGCCCCGATCCGGGTGCAGGCCAGCATGGCATAGGCCGCCTCGGGGATCATCGGCATGTAGAGCACCACCCGGTCGCCCTTGCCCACGCCATGCGCTTTCAGCACGTTGGCCAGCCGGCAGGTCTGCTCCAGCAGTTCGCGATAGGTGATGTGCTTTGCCGGGGTCTTCGGATCGTCCGGCTCCCAGATGATCGCGGTCTGCTCGGCGCGGGTCAGCATGTGGCGGTCGATGCAGTTGGCACTGACGTTCAGCGTGCCGTCCTCGAACCACTTGATCGAGACGTTGCCGGGCGCGAAAGAGGTGTTCTTGACGCGGGTGTAGGGCCGGATCCAGTCGATCCGCTGGCCTTCCGCCCCCCAGAAGGCTTCGGGGTCCGTGACCGACGCGGCATAGCGCCGGGCATAGGCTTCCGCATCGACATGCGCCTTGGCGGCAAAATCGGCGGAGGGCGGGTAAACGGATTTGGCAGCTTCGCTCATTCTCTTCTCCTCCCGAGGGGTTGCGATGATGCCCCTCGACAATATCAGGTACCGGCCAGGAACCCTCTTTCCCAACGTCACTTTAGCACTTCGTAAAGTTTTTTGTAACCCGCTATTTTCACGGGATTTTTTTGTCAATTTCTTGACTGAATTGTCGTCAATTCTGAGAATGTGTGAAAATTGTGGCGGCCAGGCCCTTGTTTTTGTGGGCCGTTACCGCTCACGCTGGCGTGAGCGGCGCGGCTCCGGCGGGACCGGGGCGGCTGCGGAGCCGAGACTGAGGGGGATCAGCGTGATTCGCCGCCCGGTTGCGCGCCATCCAGTGCGGCATCGACCGCCGCGAGGTCGGGCAGGAAGCGCACCTCGGGCTCGTCCAGGCCCTGGGCCTGCAACTGCCGCCGCAGCCTGTCGCGCAGGCCGACCAGGTAGAGCTGCCCGCCGCGGCGACGGGCGCGGGCGGCCAGAGAATGGAATCCCCGAGCGCCGGAACTGTCGATCATCGGCACGCCCGACATGTCCAGCACCAGCGCGCGCGGCGTTTCGGCGATCCGGTCCAGCACGCCGCCCAGCTGCGCGGCGGCCCCGAAGAAGTAGGGGCCCTCCAGATGATAGACTACCCGGTTGGCGCGGGGCGTCTCCGGCGCTTCTTCGCGCGGGCGCATCCCGGTGGTGTCGGACATGCGCTTGATGAACACCAGGCCCGCCAGCGCGAAGCCGACGATGATCCCCTCGGTCAGGTCGCGGAACACGACCAGCAGGAAGGTCACGCTGACCACCATCGCGTCCCCGCGCGACGATTTCAGCAGGGCGGCGAATTCGTGCCGTTCGGCCATGCCCCAGGCGACGACGGCCAGGACGCCGGCCAGCGCGGCCAGCGGGATATAGGCCGCCAGCGGCGCGGCGACGACCAGAAAGACCAGCAGGAACACGGCATGCAGCATGCCCGAGACCGGGCCCCGACTGCCGGCGCGCACGTTGGTCGCGGTGCGCGCGATGGTGCCGGTGACGCAGAACCCGCCGAACAGGCCCGACCCGATGTTGGCGATGCCCTGCGCCACCAGCTCCGCGTTCGAACGGTGCCGCGCCCCCGACATCCCGTCGGCGACGACCGCCGACAGGAGCGACTCGATGGCACCGAGGAGCGCGAAGCTCCCCGCCCAGGGCAGGGCCGCCTGGACCGCGGGCCAGGACATGCCGGGCAGCGCCGGCGCCGGCAGAAGCTGCGGCAAGGCGCCGAAGCGGGTGCCGATCGTCTCGACCGGCAGGCCGAACAGCACCACCGCCGCCGAGGCGACCACGACCGCGATCAGCATGCCCGGCCAGTGCGGCCGCAGGCGGCGCAGGCCAAGGATCACTGCGGCGGTCAGCGCCGCCACCAGGACCGCTGCCCAGGTGACGGTGCCGCGCGCGGCCCACAGCGCCTCGACCTTGGCGATGATCTCGCCGGGTTCTGCCCCCGGCAGGGTCAGGCCGAACATCTCGCGCAGCTGGCTGGCGAAGATGATGACCGCGATCCCGGCGGTGAAACCCACCGTGACCGGATAGGGAATGTAGCGGATGTAGGTGCCCAGCCGCAAAAGCCCCGCCGCGATCAGGATCAGCCCGGACAGGATCGTGGCCAGGATCAGCCCCTCGACCCCGATGGCCATCACGCAGGCCGAGACCAGCACGATGAAGGCCCCCGCCGGTCCGCCGATCTGATAGCGCGACCCGCCCAGCGCGCTGACCAGGAAACCGCCGACGATGGCGGTGAAGAGACCCCGCTCCGGCCCGACCCCGCTGGCGATGGCGATGGCCATCGAAAGGGGCAAGGCCACGATCGCCACCGTCAGGCCGGCGAGGGCATCCGCTTTCAGGTCCTGAAATCCGTAGCCTTCCGTGAGGACGGTAAGCAGTTTCGGACGGAACTCGGTCCAGTCGGTGCGACTGATCGTCTTGCCTGTCATGATGGCGTCCAGCTCGGGAAAGGCCAGTTAATGCTGGCATGTCAGCTCGAATTGCGCCACATGACTGCGCCGCAAGACTGCTGTCAACCGTCGAGAATGCCGCAATGTCCTCCGATCCTGCCCGACCCGATCCGGTCCGCCCCGCCGATGCCGAGGCGCTGGCGCTGGCCCGCAGCCTCCTGTCGCTGGACCATGCCGCGCTCGCCTGGACCGACCCCGACACCGGCACGCCGGGGATCAGCCGCATCGCCTTTGCCCGCGACCCCGAGGCGGGGATGCTGACGCTGGTCTCCGGCCTCGCCCCGCATTTCCGCGCGCTGCGCGACCGGCCGGACTGCGCGCTGATGCTGGGCGAGGTGGGCGACAGGGGCGATCCGCTGACGCATCCCAGGCTGATGATCCGGGCGCGCGCGGCCTTCGTCGCGCCCGACGATCCCGGCCGCCCTGCCCTGCGCGACCGCTGGCTGGAACGGAACCCCAAGGCGCGGATCTACATCGACCTGCCGGACTTCGCCTTCGTCCGCCTCGCGCCGGTTTCGGCACTGTTGAACGGCGGCTTCGCCCGCGCCTTCCACATCGCGCCCGGCGACCTGTGAAAGCGGGCGGCCTCGGGGGACCGCCCGCTCCCTGCCCCGAATGTCCGGCCGGACGGCTCAGGCCGGCACGTCCATCCGCATCGTGACCAGCGCCTTGCCCTTTACCGCCTCGCCCCAGCGCAGCTGCGCCTCGTTGCCGCCCGCGCCGGTGCCCGGCACCGCATAGGGAAAGACATAGCGCGCGGCATTCGAGGCATTGGTGATGATCCCCTCCGGCGCCACCGCCTGCACCTGCCGGATGCGCCCGCCGAAGGGCACGAAGCCGCCCGCGCTGACGTTCCAGGTCTCGGCCGCGGTGTTCTGGGTATGCGTCACCTGCACCGGGTTGATGATCCACTGGGTCACGTTGTTGAAGCTGTTCCCTTCGACCCGGACGTTGCGCGACCGGGTGAAATCCAGCGTGGCGAAACTCGTGTCCACCATCTCCACCCGGTCGATCACCACGCCGAAGCTGCGGAAGCTGTTGGCCGACAGGGTGAAGCCCGACAGGAAATGACCCGGCCCGTAGGGCTTGATGACGATCCAGCGGAAGGCCGTCGAGGTCGAGGACGAGATGAACACGTTGCCCACTATGTTCAGCCCGCCGAACGAGAACTCGCCATTCTCCTCGGGCGCCGAGTCATGCTCTTTGCCCCATTCGATGAAGCAGTTGTCGATGTAGTTGCCCGTCACCACGGTCGAGACGTTGGTCTGCGTGAACACCAGCCCCGCCCGGCGCACGCCCGCGGTCGTGTTGTCGCCCTGAAAGAAGTGGTTGGCATGGATCAGGTGGCCCGTGCCGTTCATGATCGCGAAATGCGCGAAACGGACGATCCGGTTGTTGCGCAGCTTGGTGTCGTTGGCCTGCACGTTCATCGCGATCGTGGTGCGGTCCACCGCCGGCACCGACTGCTCGTTCGACAGGAACTGGCACATGTCCACGAACATGCCCTGGCAGCCCGTCCCGGCACTGCTGATCCCGCGGTCCAGCGGCCGGTTGAAGGTGCAGGACATGAAGCGCTGGGTGGACCCCGACATCGGCAGCATCACGCCCGACCCGATGCCCTGGCAGTTGAACTCGATATCCTCCAGCTCGAAGCGCGACAGAAGCTCGAAGCCCGAGAAATCCAGCATGTACTTGAAGCGCCGGAACGTGTAGGTCCGCGTGCCCACCGCGCCATACAGCGGCTGGCTGATCGTCAGCGTGCCCGCTCCCACGTTCTTCGCCGTGACATAGACCTCGCGCCCGACGCCGGTGCCGATGACCAGCGCGCCAACCGGAATGTTCGCCACATTGGCGACCCCAGTCAGAGTGGTGTTGGCCGCGGCCGAATAGGTGGCGACCGAGGTCACCTCTTCCGTCGTCCAGGCCGGCCCCGCCACCGCGTTCAGCGACCCGTTCCGCACCACCCGACGGCTGGAAAAGCTGGTGATCCCGGCCAGCGCCGCCACGTCGATCGGCTCGGTCAGCTCGACCCTGCGGCCCGACAGGTCCAGCGTCACATAGTCGGTGAAGAAGAACAGCGCCTGCAATGCGCGCTTGAAACCTTCCAGTTCCGACCCGAAAGCCTGGCCGTAGGTGTCGAGGTCGAAATTCCGCGTCAGCGTCAGCTTGCGGTTCGCCGGCATCGACAGCGTGCCCTCGAAGCGGATGCGGCTGTTGATCGTCACGTCGCTGTTCAGCCGGAACACCCCCGACGGCACCAGGATCTCGCGCCCCTGCGCCGCAGCATCGGCGGCAAGGAAGGCAGGGGCATCGTTCGTCGTCCCGTCGCCCAGCGCGCCGAAGTCGCGCACATCGACCCAGTCCATCAGCTTGCGGATGAAGATGTTGGTCACATCCTCGACCTCGATGTCGTCGATCCGCACCACCCCGCCATTCGCCCCGGTCAGGTCCAGCCCGACATGGGCATAGACGGTCTGCAAGGACCAGGGCAGGTCCACCCCCGTCCGGTTCGCCGGAGAGATGATCGCGCTCACCGTCACCACCTGGCCATAGGCGGTCAGCGTCACCGCCGGCCCGGTCTGCGGCACGGTGGCGACGTTCTGCCCGCTCACGTCGCCCGCCCAGGCCGCGATCCGCACCGAGGGCAGGTTGCCCGACACCGCCTTGACCCGCGCCGTCACCCGCAGGTACAGCCCCGGCTGGATCGGCGTCTGCGCGAAACTGCGCAGCTTCTGCGTGGCCTCGGTCTTCTGCAATTCCAGACAGGACCCGAAGTCCTGGTCGTTCGTCACCAGCGCCGCGTTCGGCTGGCCCTGGTAGGAGCCCGATCCGGGCGTCCCGTCCTCGCGCGACCAGAGGTTGAGGCCGGCCGAAAACGGCGGCGGCATCAGGACCAGCCCGTCGGTGATTGCCTTGTTCATCTGAAATTCCCTCGCCTCGCTTCGCGCCACTCCAGGGGGCGCAGAGACCGCGCCGCCTTGGGCACGACGAGGTAGCAAGGAAGGCTTAAGTCTCTCTCAGACCGCCGCGCGCAGCGGGCGGCCCCGGCGCAACGGACAGAGGGGCGAGAGGTCGGTCAGACGCCCACGTCCGGCGCCGGCAGGATCTGGACGGCATTGATCTGCCAGCCCTCGGGCGTCTCGACCATCATGTAGTCCAGGGCCCAGGCGCGGCCCGCCTGATCGACGATCCGCACCCGCTGCCAGAGGTTCCCGGCGATCTCGCGCAGCTCGCCCATCTCGACCTGCGCGGGGCGGTGCACCATCGGGTAGCCGTTCCTGACCATCGCGCCGAAGTTCTCGGGCGTGCCGAACAGCCGCTTGATCGTCGGGCTGGCATAGGTGAAGGCGCGGGCGAAATCGTCGGCCCGGAAGGCCTCGATCTGACGCAGGATCGTGTCTCGGATCGGGCCCTCCTGCGCCGTGGCGGGCAGAACCGGCAGCAGGAAGACCGCCAGGGCAAGGGTCGGGGCAAGGAAGGGCGTGCGCATCGCAGGGGGCTCCCGTCAGTTCCAGGGGGAGGTAGCGCGCCAGAAGCGCCCGCCAAGGTCAGCCACCGGGCTGCGCTTGCATCGCGGCCGCGCATGGCGCACATCTGCCGCAGCTCACCTGTCGGAATCCGCCATGTCCTATGCCTTCCACCGCGACGATGACGGGCCCGAGGCCAGCCTTCGCCGGATCCTCGACGAAGAGCTGTCCTCGGCGCTGAAACGTCTCCGGTCGGTCTCCGACCCCGAAGCCGTGCACGGCATCCGCAAGAACCTGAAGAAGACACGGGCGCTTCTGCGACTCTATCGCGCGGGGCTGCATGGCCAGCCCGCCGCCAATGCCGCGCTGCGCGAGGTCGCCGCCGCGCTTTCGGCCCGGCGCGATGCGGCAGTTCGGCTGGCGACCTTCGACCGCCTCTTCCCGGACCTGCCCGAGACGCTTTCCCCCCTGCGTGCGCAGCTCCTGTCGGAAAGCCTGGCGCCGGACGAGGCGCCCACGGCAGAGCTTGCCGCGACGCTTGCCGACCTGCGCGACCGGATGGCCGACTGGCGCCTCGAGGGCAAACCGGTCCGCGTCCTTGCCCGGGGCCTCGCCATCGCCCGCCGCCGGGCGCAGGCCGCCGCCGAGGCCGCCCGCGCCGCGCCCGACCGCCCCGAACGGGTGCATGACTGGCGCAAGCGGGTAAAGGATCTCTGGTATCAGAGCCGCCTCTTCGCTCCGGTCTGGCCCGACCTCTTCCGCGTCCTTGTCGCCGAGGCCGACCAGCTGGGCGAGACGCTGGGCCAGCACAACGACCTCGCCGTCCTCGCGCTCCATCTTCAGACCGTGTCCGGCGATGTCCTGCCGGATGTCGCCCGCGCGCTGCTCGCCACGCGGATCGAGGACGCCCGGACCAGCATCCTGTCGCGCGCCTTCCCGGCCAGCGACCGGCTCCTCGCCGGCGATCCCGAGGCCATGGCCGACACCTGGATCAGCTGGCTGAAACTCTGGCAGCGCGCGGCCTGACCGCCGCCCCTTGCACCGGGCTCAGCCGACGAGTTCGCCCTTCAGCGCACGGCTGATCAGCGCCACCGTCTCCTCGACGCCGTAAAGCGCGATGAAGCCGCCGAACCGCGGCCCTTCGCTTGCGCCGAGCAGCACCTCGTAAAGCGCCTTGAACCAGTCGCGCAACGGCTCGAACCCGTGCTCCTTGCCCACTGCAAAGACCATCGACTGCAAGGCCTCGTCGTCCAGCCCCCCGTCCCAGGCCTTCAGACGCGCCACCAGGTCCTCCATCGCCGCCCGCTCCCTGTCGGTCGGCAACCGGAACTGCCGCGTCGGCGCGATCTTGTCCGCGAAATACCGCACCGCATAGCCCGCCGCCGCATCGAGATCCGGGTTCTTCTCCGGGCTCGCCTCCGGAGCATAGCGCCGGATGAACTTCCACAACCCCGCCGCATCCTTCGCCGCCGCGACCGAGGCCAGGTTCAAGAGCATCGCAAAGCTCACCACCATGCGGCTTTCCGGCGGCTTGCCGTTGTGGATGTGCCAGACCGGGTTGTTCACCTGTTGCTCGATCGGCTGCTCCGGGAAGGCCTTCAGCTGCTGGTGATACTCGTCCACCGCCTTCGGGATCACGTCCCACCACAGCCGCTTGGCCGTCTTGGGCTTCTGGTACATGAAATAGGACAGGCTCTCGGTGGCTGCATAGGTCAGCCACTCGTCGATCGTAAGCCCGTTCCCCTTGGACTTGCTGATCTTCTGTCCCACCTCGTCCAGGAACAGCTCATAGGTGAAATGGTTCGGCTTCCGCCCCCCCAGCACCTCGCAGATCCCGTCGTAGATCGGCGTGTTCGTCGAGTGGTCCTTCCCGTACATCTCGAAGTCCACATCCAAGGCCGCCCAGCGCGCCCCGAAATCCGGCTTCCACTGCAACTTCACATGGCCCCCGGTGACGGGCAGGGTCCACTCCTTCCCCTCCTCGTCGTCGAAGGTGATCGTCGCGTCCTTCGCATTGACCTCCTTCATCGGCACATAGAGCACCCGCCCCGTCTCGGGATGGATCGGCAGGAAGCAGCTGTAGGTCTGCTGCCGCTCCTCGCGCAGGGACGCCAGCATGATCTCCATGATCCGGTCATACCGCTCCGCCGCCAGCCGCAGCGTGTCGTCGAACCGCCCGCTCTTGTAGAACTCGGTGGCCGAAATGAACTCATACTCGAACCCGAACGTGTCCAGGAACCGCCGCAGCATCGCGTTGTTGTGGTGGCCGAAACTCTCGAACTCCCCATAGGGGTCCGGTACCGAAGTCAACGGCTTCTGCATGTGCTGGCGCAGCATCTCCTGATTGGGGACGTTCTCCGGCACCTTCCGCATCCCGTCCACGTCGTCGGAAAAACAGATCAGCCGCGTCGGAATGTCGCTGATGATCTCGAACGCCCGCCGGATCATCGTCGTCCGCGCCACTTCCCCGAAGGTCCCGATATGCGGCAACCCCGACGGCCCATAGCCCGTCTCGAACAGCACATACCCCTTCTTCGGCGGCGCCTTCTCATAGCGTTTCAGGACCGCGCGGGCCTCTTCAAAGGGCCAGGCTTTCGAGACCATCGCCGCATCGCGCAGGGAAGTCATGTGCGTCACTCCTGAAACGCCGAGGCCCACCCCCGGCCCGCCGTCCTCTATTGCCCCCCCTGCCTCCCGTCAATAATCTGCCTTGAAACGCTTGAAGGAACGCCGATGCCCGAATCCGCCATGTCCCCGCAGGACGCGCTTGTCGCCGTCATGGTCGCCTGCTCCGCCGCCGACGAGAACGTCCGCACGGCCGAGCTGGTGGCGATCAACCGCATGGTCAACCACATGCCCGCCTTCGCCACCTACGACCCCGACCGCATCCGCCGCGTGACCCGCATCGTCTTCGACCTGTTCGAGGAAGAAGACGGCCTCGCCGCCCTCTTCGGCCTGATCCGCGAGGCCCTGCCCGAACGCCTTTACGAGACCGCCTATGCGCTGGCCTGCGACGTGGTCACGGCGGACGGCCGCCACTCCCAGGTCGAGCTCCGCATGCTGGAAGAGGTCCGCGAGGAGCTGAAGATCGACCGCCTCCACGCCGCCGCCATCGAATGGGGCGCGCGGGTGCGGCATATGCGGGTGTGAGGGCGTTATCAAAGCAGAGCTTGGCTAGGTGTTCGGACTTCCCGCCCGTCGAATGCGCAGCCACCACCGGAAAGCAGGATACCGAAGGACTAGAAACATTGGAAGGAATCGTTGGGTATCAGATATTCATAATTCTGACTCTTCTTTGTTGCAGAGTTCTGTTCCCCAAGCATCTCCTTAACTTGGCGATAGGATGGACACTCCTTAGCTTGGTGAACATTATTTGGCCGCCATTGTTGGTTCTTCAATTGGCTGTGGTTTGGTTGACATTTAGCGCAATTGCACGGGACACAAGGACTGAGTTCTCCCAAAATTGTAACTCAACGGATGCTCGGACTGGCACGACCGTCAAGCACGACGAACGAACGAAAGCTAACAGACTGGACAGTATCAAAAAGCAGTCCTCCATCCTACTTCATGCGCGACCCGCTACAAAGGCTGCTTTTGCTGGAACGATATCCCAAATTGAAGCCAAGAATCTGCCAGAATACCCGATAACTGATCAGACCCCCTTAGCTCTTTTGGAATCTGAAGAAAACCCAATCAACAAGAGTAACCCTACATACAAGCTGGAGCCCTTAAGAAACATTCGTCGTGTACACGACAAGGTGTTTCCACTAGAGCACGCAGAGGCACTGAAGGAAAAATTTGCCGTGCGGGATTGCGCACTGCATCTAGAAAATTTGACGCATCACACGGTCCCGACTTCAGATATAGTTTCAGAAAATCGATACGTAGCTGACGTGGTGAAGAGCCGTGGTATTTCAGAGCTTCTACACTTTACCAAGGCAGATAACCTGAAATCTATCTTGGCTGAAGGACTTCTGCCAGTTGAAGCTTTGCTACGAAAAAACCGAAGATACCAGCGTAATGACCTCCTGCGCTTGGACAATCGCCTTGATGCGGTTAGCCTTTCAGTTTCATTCCCTAATTACCGCATGTTTTGGAAGTACCGTATGGAGTCCGTTAATTCAGACTGGGTCGTACTGATCCTCGACCCCGCTCTGTTGATTGAGCATGTCTGCGCGTACTGCCGACTAAACGCTGCCGATCACAGAATTCGATGCCTGTCCGACGAGAGCTTGGCTGGCGTCGCCGCCTTCGAGGCGATGTTTGCCGTGGCGGAAGACAAAGTGCGGCCTTCAGTTTTGCGAGAATGTGATCCAACGGATTCTCAGGCCGAAATTCTGGTGTTCGGAGAAATAGCGCCGAGTTTCATCAGAAGCGTAGTCTTTCAGACTGATCGCGTGCGCGACTGCTACGCTGACGTAACCCAAGGCATCATGTGTGAAGTTGAACCCGCGTACTTCCTACCACGCGAAGTTGCACTGCAGAAAGAGAGGTTCCGTGGCCGTCCGTCCCGTCTTCATTCCTGACCCTAAGGTGCCCGGGTTGGTACGCACTGAAATGGTCGCGTTCACTTGGCACCCAGGCCTCTCACTTGCGCAGAAACGACGCAACGTTGAAGCTCTTCATGCGGCGGCACTTCTTCAGTTGAAGCTTTCTAGACCACCGTTGGAGGTATCAACGAAATCAAAGGATGAGCTTGGCGTCTCCCTTAGTGCATTCAATCTGCTGTTGCCGGATAGTGCCGGTCGAGAAATGCCTGTGGAATGCTGGTTTCAGTCAGCCAAAAAGTTTCAATCTGGTGGGCCATTTGCCGATCTGCGATACGAGAAACCAAGCGCAGCAAAAGCAGATCCACGACTTAAGTCCAGTGGGCAGCTCCTTTGCTTTGTCTTGGATGGTGAAGTTTGGCCTCTTGCACCACCTCCGTCATTCTATGATTGGTTGTACCTAAGAGCGCTCAATCGGAATCAGTCTACGCTAGCTAGGATTGCGGAGTACCCAGCGTTCACGGACATTGAGTTCAATCCAGCAGTTTCGGTAAACTGTCAGGCACACAGCGTGGCACTGGCAGTTGCCTTGGGCGATCAAATCAATGATCTGGAATCGCCGCGTGCATTTCAGCAGCGTTTCAGCGATAGGGTTTCTTTTACGCACCCAGTACAGCTTCCTCTTCTATGATATCTAATCTCATTGTCCGTTCCTCATTCAATGGTACTTTGAAACGTGGGAGCTCGAGGCGGGTGCACGAGCACCGTAGACCATTAACCACCACCTTAACAAACCCTTACCGTCCACACCCATTCCTCCGCAAAATCAACTACTTAACCCCATCCGTCCACCGTGGACACCCCACCGGACTCCCTTGCGGCCCCCGCCCCCAAGAAACCCCCTTCCCTTCCCCGATTTCCCCCGTATAGTCGCCCCCCATGACCAGGGGCCGACATATCCACTCCCTCGGGGCCGTCTCGCGGCCTCTCCTGCCCCGTGGTCTCCTCCTTCTTAGCCGCCTCTGAGCGTGCCCCCGGGCGCGACCGCTCAGAGGTGACCAGCGCCCCCCCCAGCACAGCAGCTAAGAGGACCCCCAAATGACCCAGGATAAAGTCGTCATCTTCGACACCACCCTCCGCGACGGCGAGCAGAGCCCCGGCGCGACCATGACCCATGAAGAGAAGCTGGAGATCGCCTCCCTCCTTGACGAGATGGGCGTCGACATCATCGAGGCCGGCTTCCCCATCGCCTCCGAAGGCGACTTCGCCGCCGTGACCGAGATCGCGAAGCGGGCGAAGAACAGCACCATCTGCGGCCTCGCCCGCGCGAACTTCAAGGACATCGACCGCTGCTGGGAGGCCGTCAAACACGCCCGCAGCCCGAGGATCCACACCTTCATCGGCACCTCCCCCCTGCACCGCGCTATCCCGAACCTCGACATGGACCAGATGGCCGACCGGATCCACGAAACGGTGACCCACGCCCGCAACCTCTGCGACAACGTCCAGTGGTCCCCGATGGACGCGACAAGGACCGAGCCCGACTACCTTTGCCGCGTCGTCGAAATCGCGATCAAGGCCGGGGCGACGACGATCAACATCCCCGACACCGTCGGCTACACCTACCCGATGGAGTCGGCGAAGATCATCCGGATGCTGCTGGAACGGGTGCCGGGCGCCGACACGATCATCTTCGCCACCCACTGCCACAACGACCTCGGCATGGCCACCGCCAACGCCCTGGCCGCCGTGGAGGCCGGGGCACGGCAGATCGAATGCACGATCAACGGTCTGGGTGAGCGGGCCGGAAACACGGCGCTGGAAGAGGTCGTGATGGCGATGCGGGTCAGGAACGACATCCTGCCGTTCCAGACGGGGATCGACACCACGAAGATCATGAACCTGTCGCGCCGGGTCAGCCAGGTTTCGGGCTTCCCGGTCCAGTTCAACAAGGCCATCGTCGGCAAGAACGCCTTCCTGCACGAATCCGGTATCCACCAGGACGGCGTCCTGAAGAACGTCCAGACCTTCGAGATCATGCGGCCCGAGGATATCGGGCTGACCCAGAAGAACATCGCGATGGGCAAGCACTCGGGCCGGGCGGCGCTGCGCGCCAAGTTGAAGGAGCTGGGCTTCGAGCTGGCCGACAACCAGTTGAACGATGTCTTCGTCCGCTTCAAGGCGCTGGCCGACCGCAAGAAGGAGGTCTACGACGACGACCTGATCGCGCTGGTCTCGGACGAGCAGACCAACGATGCCTACGAATACCTGCAACTCAAGAAGCTGCGGGTGGTCTGCGGGACCGAGGGGCCGCAGGAGGCCGACATGATCCTCACGATCGACGGCAAGGACCACCACATCGACGCGACCGGGGACGGGCCGGTGGACGCGGCCTTCAACTGTGTGAAGATGCTCTTCCCGCACAAGGCGCGGCTGCAGGTCTACCAGGTCCATGCGGTGACGGAAGGGACCGACGCGCAGGCGACCGTCAGCGTCCGGCTGGAGGAAGAGGGGCGGATCGTGACCGGGTCCTCGGCCGATACCGACACCATCGTCGCCTCGACCCGGGCCTATATCAACGCGCTGAACCGGCTGATCGTGCGGCGGCAGAAGACGGCCCCGGGAGAGGATGTGAAGACGGTCTCCTACCACGGCGAGTGAGAAAACGCCCGAAGTGTCCACGGTGGACATTTCGGGCAAACCATTGCTAGATAACAGTTATCCCGTGGACGTTAACCTTCTGGAAAGGTCTGTCCACGGCCCCAGTCCCGCCCGATATCTCGATCACTGCTAAAGGGTGCTGAATCCGATGCGCACCCACAACAGGGTCTTGCGATCCGCCGCCCAGGTGGCATCGACGCTCATACCGTAGGGCACCGCCAGCACATAACGCACAAGGCCGGAGGTAGGATAGCGCGGCCCGCTGGCGCGGATCGACCATCTGGCGGTTACCCTCAGGCTGCCGTCGCGCTCGACAAATGGGAGCTCGGGGTTGAAGCCACTGTCCGACACGCCAAACCCCTGCGCCTTTGCGAAGGCGGTGAAACTGTCCATCGACCCGAGCGCCGCCAAAAGACGGAACAGGCAGACATTTGCCTCTTCGTCCCGCTCGATCCGGTCCCAATCCAGCTGGAAAAGGTCGTTGGGATCCGCGGCGTCCGCCGCCTCTTTCAAACAGGACTGCGCATCCGGAAACCGGCGCAGGGCGGCAAGGGTGTAGGGCGTGAATGCCCGACCTTCCGGAACATTGTAGGGCGGGGTTCCAAGCTCGGGTGGGTTCAGCATCGCAACGACAAGGTTCGCGCCGGTTCGGACCCCGGCAACCGCCCACCAGCCAAGCAGAACAAGGGCGATGGGCACGACCCAGCGACGCCAGCCCTTGAGTCCTGCAAGACGGCGGACGGACAATCCCGGGCGGCCGGCCCAGCGTTCAAGCCCGTGCCAGATGAGCAGTCCAATGGTGACACCCGGCCAGAAGCCGTGACGCAGGATGTGCATCCCGCTGACCCAGATGAAGCCGACCAGCAGACTTGCCGCAAGCACCGGGTAACCCCACCAGACCCGGCCTTGTCCCTCGGCGAGTGGTTTGGTCACCCGGTCCAGGCCCAACCAGATTCCGAGAAGGCACAGCACGGGCAGGGAGAGATAGATGACTGGCCCGAGAAGGAAACCGATCATGAACAGGAGGGGTGCGAAAAGCCGGGTCGGATGCTCGACAGTCTCTGCCATCGCCGCGTGCCCAAGGGCGAGCAGTGGCAGCACAAGGATCAGACGGGTCATGAGGGTCAAGGCGCTGCCAACATATGAACGCATCCTGAACGCTATCGCGCCGGGACGGGGTGCCAAGTGCGGGAAGCCGGACCTTTTGGATCACTCACACCGGGCCCCAGTCCCGCACCCAGTCCACGAAGGCCCTGAGCGGCGGCGGAGGGCTGCGGCGGCTGGGATAGTAGAGGTAGCAGCCGGGAAAGGGCGGGGTCCAATCGGCCAGCACCTGCACCAGCGCGCCGGAGGCGAGGGGCGCGCGCACCTCTTCCTCGAAGAAATAGCCGATCCCCACCCCCGCCAGAACCGCCGCGACGCGCAGGTCGGTGTCGCGGGTCAGAAGCGGGCCGTCCACACCGATCCGCAGCTCCTCGCCGTCCTTCTCGAACTCCCAGCGGTAGGGCGTGCCGGTCGAGGGCACCAGCGTCACGAGGCAGGCGTGACCGGCCAGGTCGCGCGGGTGCTGCGGCGCGGGATGGCGGGACAGGTAGTCCGGCGCGGCAACGCAGACCATGCGCAGCGGCCCGCCGAAGGGCACGGCGATCATGTCGCCCTCCAGCCGCTCGGCCAGGCGGATGCCGGCGTCGAAGCCCTGGGCCACGATATCGATCAGCGCATCGTTCGAGGCCACCTCCAGCCGAACCCGGGGATGGCGCGCCAGGAACCCCGGCACGATCCGCGCCAGAAGCGGGATCGCCACCCGCACCACATCCAGCCGCAGGGGGCCCGCGACCTCTCCCGCCGCGGCGAAGGCGGCGTCGAGGACGCCGTCGAGATCGTCGAGCACCGGCAATAGCCGCTCGGCCAGCGCCTGCCCGGCATGGCTGGGCGCGACGCTGCGCGTGGTGCGGTTCAAGAGCCGCTGGCCAAGCCGGTCCTCGAGCGCGCGGATGGTCTGCGACAGGGCCGAGGGCGTCACCCCCAGCTGCGCCGCCGCCCGGGTAAAGCTGCCCTGCCGCACCACGGCGGCGAAGGCGCGCAGTTCGGCATAGTCGCTGCCGCGCATTGATTAGCCCCGCTTTAAAGCCCATTCATATAATGTCCGATTATCGCGGCAATCCCGGCATGGCACAAGCGCGCATCCCGACAGAGGAGACCATGATGTTCAAGCGGATCAAGGCCTGGTGGGCGGCGGAAACTGCACTGGTGCAGTTGCAGGGGGTCAGCGACCGGATGCTGGCCGACATGGGGCTGGAGCGCGAGGACCTGCGCGCCCGGGTCCTGGGCGAGACGGCGCAGGTGACGGCGGCGGAGAGGCTTGGCTGCGGCCTGCCGGCAGCGGGTCGTGCGGTGTGAGCGCAAGAATTTTCGACGAGAATTCTTGCGTCAGGCGCCCTTCATTTCCTGAAGCGTGTTGCCGCCGTCCACCACCAGCATCGCGCCGGTGACATAGGACGCCTCTTCCGAGGCGAGGAACAGCGCGCAGGCGGCGACCTCGTCCGGGGTGCCGGGGCGGCCGGCGGGGGTGGCCCGGCCGGCGCGCAACTCGTCCTCGGAGGAACTTTCCGTGGCGATCCAGCCCGGCAGCACCGCGTTGCAGGTCACTCCGCGCGGCCCGTATTCCAGCGCGATCGACCGGGTCATGCCGGTGATCGCGGCCTTGGCCGTGGCATAGGCGGAGGAGCCGTCGATGGTGACGACCGGCCCGGTCACGGAGCTGATGTTCACGATCCGCCCGAACCCGCGCGCGGCCATGCCCGGCAGGGCGGCGCGGCAGCAGTGAAAGGTGGTGTTGATGTTCAGCGCCATGTGATGCGCCCAGGCGGCATCGGACCAGCCGGCAAGCCGGGCGCGGTCCACCTCCTTGCCGGTCTGCACCATGCCGGCGTTGTTCACCAGGATCTCGACCGGGCCGAGCGCCGCTTCCACCGCGCGGAAGAGGCTCGCCGCCTGAGCCGGATCGGTCAGGTCGGCGACGTGGGAGAAGGCGCCAAGTTCCCGCCCCCGGTCGTGGATGCGCGCCGATGTCGCGGTCACCGCGACCTTCGCCCCGGCCCCGGCCAGCGCCCGCGCGATGGCGAAACCGATTCCCCCGGGCGCCCCCGCCCCCGTCACCAGCGCCACGCGCCCCGCCACCTTGCCCATCGCCTTGCCCCCTTCGCCGATGGCCGATCATGCCATCCTGTCGCAAAAGTGAAAGTGGGTGTCGAAGTGCGCCGTCAGATTTCCCGCAGGAAATCGCATTTCTGCAGGCGCGCGGAAGTGAGCGGATCGCGGCCACCGGGGCTTTCGCTTCCCCCCGGCCTGACTCTATAAGAGGCAGCCCCGCCGGACCCCCGAGTCGGGGGTGTAGCTATTGACTGAAGGACTGCACATGTCGCTTATCCCCGGCCTCTTCTCGTCGGACATGGCCATCGACCTCGGGACCGCGAACACGCTGGTCTACATCCGCGGCAAGGGGATCGTGCTGAACGAGCCCTCGGTGGTGGCCTATCACAACAAGGACGGCAAGAAGGTCGTGCTGGCGGTGGGAGAGGATGCCAAGCTGATGCTGGGCCGGACCCCCGGCACCATCGAGGCGATCCGGCCGATGCGCGACGGGGTGATCGCCGACTTCGAGGCGGCGGAAGAGATGATCAAGCATTTCATCCGCAAGGTGCACAAGCGGTCCACGATTTCCAAGCCCAAGATCATCGTCTGCGTGCCCCACGGTGCGACTCCGGTGGAAAAGCGGGCGATCCGGCAATCGGTGCTGTCGGCGGGAGCCAAGCGCGCCGGGCTGATCGCCGAACCCATCGCCGCGGCCATCGGGGCGGGGATGCCGATCACCGAGCCCACCGGCAACATGGTGGTGGACATCGGCGGCGGCACGACCGAGGTCGCGGTGCTGTCACTGGGGGACATCGTCTATGCCCGGTCGGTGCGTGTGGGGGGCGACCGGATGGACGAGGCCATCGTCTCCTACCTCCGCCGGCACCAGAACCTGTTGATCGGAGAATCGACCGCCGAGCGGATCAAGACCAGTATCGGCACGGCGCGGATGCCCGATGACGGGCGGGGGTCGAGCATGACGATCCGGGGCCGCGACCTCTTGAACGGGGTGCCGAAGGAGACCGAGATCAACCAGGCCCAGGTGGCCGAGGCGCTGGCCGAACCCGTGCAGCAGATCTGCGATGCGGTGATGCAGGCGCTGGAGGCGACGCCGCCGGACCTGGCGGCCGACATCGTGGACCGGGGCGTGATGCTGACCGGAGGCGGGGCTCTCCTCGGCGAGCTGGACCTGTCCTTGCGCGAACAGACGGGGCTCTCGATCAGCGTGGCCAACGAGTCACTGAATTGTGTTGCTCTCGGCACCGGGAAGGCTCTGGAATACGAAAAGCAGCTTCGGCATGTGATCGACTACGATACCTGAGGCCGACTGGCCGATGGCGATGGAAGGCTGACCCTTGGCCAGGAACCGCACCGCACCCGAGGACTACTCGCGCCCCCTGCGCCGGCTTCTGGTCTGGCTGGCGGTGCTGGTGCTGCTGGCGCTGTTCATCCTGTGGCGGATCGACAGTCCGCGCGTGGAACGCTTCCGCGCGGCGCTGATCGATGCGGTGGTGCCGAATTTCGACTGGGCGATGCGGCCGGTGACGGCGATCGCGGGGATGATCGACGATTTCCAGTCCTACACCCGGATCTACGAACAGAACCAGGAGCTGAAGCGCGAGCTTCAGCAGATGAAGGCCTGGAAGGAGGCCGCGCTGCAGCTGGAGCAGAAGAATGCCCGGCTTCTCGACCTGAACAAGGTGCGGCTCGACCCCAAGCTGACCCATGTCACCGGCGTGGTGATGGCCGACAGCGGCAGCCCGTTCCGGCAATCGGTGCTGCTGAACGTGGGCGCGCGCGACGGGATCCGCGACGGCTGGGCAACGATGGACGGGATCGGGTTGGTTGGCCGGATCTCGGGCGTGGGCGAGCGCACCAGCCGCGTGATCCTGGTCACGGATTCGAACAGCCGGATCCCGGTGACGATCCAGCCCTCGGGGCAGAAGGCGCTGCTCAGCGGCGACAACTCGCCCCTGCCGCCGCTGGAATTCATCGAGGACAGCGACCAGGTCCGCCCCGGCGATCGGGTGGTGACCTCGGGCGATGGCGAGGTGTTCCCGGCGGGGCTGCTGGTCGGGCAGGTCGCGCTGGGCACCGACAAGCGGTTCCGGGTGGTGCTGGCGGCGGATTATCAGCGCCTGGAGTTCCTGCGCGTGCTGCGCAGCCATGAATTGCAGCCGATCACCGACCCCGGCAGCCTGATCGCCCCGCCACAGGGCGCGCCGCTGCCCGATGCTTCGGCCCGCGCGGCCGAGGCGGCGGCCGGGGCGCCTCCGGCGGCCACCGAGGGCGGCAATGTCGAGGAAGCCGGTTCGGGCGCGGCCGAGGGACCGGCACCGGAGGCCGGCGATGGCTGAGTTCTGGCGGCAGGAACACTGGATCTTCCGCGGCCTGTTCCTGGCCATCGCGCTGGCGCTTCTGTTCGTGCGGCTCTTGCCGCTGGGCAGCGCCCCCGGCGCCATGCCGGGACCGGACCTTTTGATCTGCGTGACGCTGGCCTGGATCGTGCGCCGCCCCGATTTCCTGCCGATGCCGCTGATCCTCCTGGTCTTTCTGGCCGAGGACCTGATCCTGTTCCGCCCGCCGGGCCTCTGGGCCGCCATCGTGATCCTGGCGACCGAGTTCCTGCGCAGCCGCATCGCGCTGACCCGCGAGCTGAGCTTTCCGGTCGAATGGCTCTTGGTCTCGGGGGTGATGCTGGGCATGATGCTGGCCTATCGGACGATCCTGGGTATCGCCTTCGTCCCGCAGGCCCCCTTCGGCTTTGCCGTGGTCCAGGTCCTGTGGTCGATCGCGGTCTATCCGGTGGTCGTGGGCCTGTCGCGCCTTGCGCTGGACCTGCGCAAGCCCGCGACCGGCGAAGTGGATGATTTCGGGAGACGGCTGTGAAACGGACTGCCCGCGACACCGAGGCAAGCAACCGCACCCTGAACCGCCGCACGCTGATGCTGGGCGGTGCGATGGGCGCCATGGTCGCCGTGCTGGGTGCGCGGATGCGCTATCTTCAGATCGATCAGGCCGACGAGTTCCAGCTTCTGGCCGAGGAGAACCGGATCAACATCCGCCTGATCCCGCCCGAGCGCGGCATCATCATGGACCGCAACGGCAAGGTCATCGCCGGCAACGAACAGAACTATCGCGTCGTCATTACCCGCGAGGCGGCGGGCGACGTCGATCTGGTTATGCGCCGGCTGGCCGCCATCATCCCGATGACCGCCGAGGAGATGCAGGCCAGCATCGACGAGGTGAAGTCGCTGCGCGCCTTCGTCCCCGTCACCGTGGCCGAACGGCTGACATGGGAGGAGTTTTCGAAGGTCGCGGTCAACGCCCCCGCCCTGCCCGGCGTGGTGCCCGAAGTCGGCCAGTCGCGGCGCTATCCGCTGGACACCGACTTTGCCCATGTCGTCGGTTATGTCGGCCCGGTCAGCGAAAAGGACCTGGAAGGGCTGGAAAACCCCGATCCCCTGCTGCGCATCCCGAAATTCCAGATCGGCAAGATCGGCGTCGAGAAATGGATGGAGGACACGCTGCGCGGCGAGGCGGGGACCAAGCGGATCGAGGTCAACTCGGCCGGCCGGGTCATGCGCGAGCTGGAGCGGCAGGAGGGCACGCCGGGCCTCGACATCCGGCTGACCATCGACGCCGATGTCCAGAACTTCGCCCAGGCCCGGCTGGGCAGCGAAAGTGCCGCGGTGGTGGTGATGGACGTGACGAACGGCGACATCATCTGCTGCGCCTCTTCGCCTTCGTTCGATCCGAACCTCTTCGTCCGCGGGATCAGCCATGCCGACTATGCCGCACTGACCGAGAACGACCACCGGCCGCTGGCCAACAAGACGGTTTCGGGGGCCTATCCGCCGGGCTCGACCTTCAAGATGGTGACTGCTCTGGCCGCACTGGAGGCCGGGGTGGCCACGCCCGAGACCAAGGTCAGCTGCCCGGGCTACATCGAGTTCGGCGAGCGCCGGTTCCACTGCTGGAAGCGGTCCGGCCATGGCACCGTCCGGCTGGGCCGCAGCCTGTCGGAAAGCTGCGACGTCTATTACTACGAGATCGCCCAGAAGGTCGGCATCGACAAGATCGCCGAGATGGGCCGCCGCCTGGGTCTGGGCCAGCGGTTCGACATCCCGATGTCGGCGATCACCGAAGGCAACATGCCGGACAAGGCGTGGAAGCTGGAACGCCACAAGCAGGAATGGCGGATCGGCGACACGATCAACGCCTCGATCGGGCAGGGCTATGTCCTGACCTCGCCCCTGCAGCTGGCGGTGATGACGGCCCGGATCGCCAGCGGGCGGCAGATCGTTCCACGGCTGGTGCGCATGGTGCAGGACCGCGAACTGCCGGTTGCCGAGGCCCCCGCCCTGGACATCGCGCCTGAACATCTGGCCGCCGTGCGACAGGGCATGTACGAGGTGGTCAACGACGAGCATGGCACCGCGAAATCCAGCCGGATCGTCGATCCGGCCCTGGTGATGGCAGGCAAGACCGGGACCAGCCAGGTGCGCAACATCACCAAGGCCGAACGCGAGGCCGGGGTGATCTCGAACGACCAGCTGCCCTGGAACCGGCGCGACCATGCGCTGTTCGTGGGCTATGCGCCCTACGACAACCCGCGCTATGCGGTTTCGGTGGTCGTGGAGCACGGCGGGGGCGGCTCGACCGCGGCGGCCCCGATCGCGCGCGACGTGATCCTGCGCGCGCTGTCGGACGGGCTGCCGCCGCTGGACGCCTATCCGTCCAGCCAGCGCGGCCGGATCGAGACCATGCTGAAGGAGCTTCCCCTGCGCGATCCCGTGACCGGCAAGCCGCCGGCGCCGACCGAGACCTGAGGTTGCGATGAGTTTCCTTGAATACCGCGTCAAGCAGGCGCCCACCGGGATCCGCAAGATCCTCTACATGAACTGGCCGCTGGTGGTGCTGGTGACGGCGGTCGCCTCAGTCGGGTTCCTGATGCTCTATTCGATCGCGGGCGGGAACCTCGACACCTGGGCGCGGCCGCAGATGGAACGCTTTGCCGTGGGCATGGTGCTGATGTTCGCGGTGGCAATGGTGCCGATCTGGTTCTGGCGGTCGATGGCGGGGGTGGCCTATCTGGTGGCCTTCGTGCTGCTGCTGATCGTCGAATTCTTCGGCACGGTCGGCATGGGGGCACAGCGCTGGATCGACCTGGGCTTCATCCGCCTGCAGCCCTCGGAGATGATGAAGTTCACCCTGGTGATGGTGCTGGCGGCCTATTACGACTGGCTGGATCCGAAACGGGTCTCGCGGCCACTGTATGTGCTGATCCCGGTCCTCCTGATCGTGACGCCGACGGTGCTGGTGCTGATGCAGCCGAACCTCGGCACCTCGCTGATGCTGATCCTGGCAGGCGCGACGGTGATGTTCGTCGCCGGGGTCAGCCTGTGGTATTTCGGCGCGGTGCTGGCGCTGGGGATCAGCGCCATCGTCGGGGTCTTCACCCTGCGCGGGACGCCCTGGCAGTTCCTGCACGACTACCAGTACAAGCGGATCGACACATTCCTCGACCCCTCGGCCGATCCGCTGGGCGCAGGCTACAACATCATCCAGGCCAAGATCGCGCTGGGGTCGGGCGGGTGGAGCGGCAAGGGCTTCATGCAGGGAACGCAGTCGCGGCTGAACTTCCTGCCGGAAAAGCACACCGACTTCATCTTCACCACGCTGGCCGAGGAATTCGGCTTTGTCGGAGCCTTCTCGCTTCTGGGGCTTTATGCGCTGATCCTGGGCTTCTGCCTGGTGGCGGCCTTGCAGAACCGCGACCGGTTCTCCTCGCTCCTGATCATCGGGGTGGCGGCGAACTTCTTCTTCTACATCGCGGTGAACCTGTCGATGGTGATGGGCATGGCGCCGGTGGTGGGGGTGCCCTTGCCGCTCCTGTCCTACGGCGGGTCGGCGATGATGGTGCTGCTGGTCGGCTTCGGCCTGGTGCAGAGCGCCCATGTCCACCGGCCGAGGTGATCCGATGCCCACCGTCCTGTTCGCCGCGCCCGCGCTCTGGGCGGAATACCGGACCGCGCTGCCGCAGGCCCTGGACGAGGCCGGCGTCGCCGCGCGCGTCGTGACCGAGGCTCCGCCCGAGGAGGTGGACTACATCGTCTATGCCCCGGCCTCGCCCCTGCAGGACTTCACCCCCTACACCCGGGTGAAGGCGATCCTGAACCTCTGGGCGGGGGTGGAGCGGATCGTGGGCAACCCGACCCTGACCCAGCCGCTGTGCCGGATGGTCGATCCCGGCCTGACCGAGGGCATGGTCGAATGGGTCACCGGCCACACGCTGCGCCACCATCTGGGGATGGACCGGCACATCGTGAACCCCGGCCATGTCTGGGACCCGACCTGCCCGCCGCTCGCGCGCGAGCGGCCGGTGACGATCCTGGGCATGGGTGCGCTGGGATCGGCCTGCGCGGCGGGTTTGCGGGCGCTGAACTTCCCGGTCACGGGGTGGAGCCGGACGCCGAAGCCGGGCTGCCTGCACGGAGAGGACGGCCTGCGCCAGGCGCTCGCGACGGCGCAGGTGCTGGTGCTGCTCTTGCCCAGGACGCCCGAGACCGAGAACCTTCTGAACGCCGAACGCCTTGCCCTTCTGCCCCGTGGCGCGGTGATCCTGAACCCCGGCCGCGGCGCGCTGATCGACGACGATGCGCTTCTGGCCGCCCTCGATTCCGGCCATATCGGTCACGCCACGCTGGACGTGTTCCGGGTCGAGCCGCTGCCGGCCGACCACCCCTACTGGTCCCATCCCCGCGTCACCGTCACCCCGCATATCGCCGCCGACACCCGCGCCTCCAGCGCCGCGCGGGTGATCGCCGAGAACATCCGCCGCGGCGAGGCGGGCGAGCCCTTCCTGCACCTCGTGGACCGCGCGCGCGGCTACTGACCCGGGAATTTTCGGCGAAGATTCCCGGGTCGGCGAAAAGCGTCGCGAACGGGACAGAGGGAAGCCCGCCCCCGTGGCAGCACGGTCCGCAGAGAGGTGCGGCGATGCGATACGGGCAGGGTGTGGCGCTGGTGCTGGCGGCGGGGTCGCTCTGGTCGCTCATGGGCCTTGGCCTGCGTCAGATCGAGGCGGCCAGCGTCTGGCAGATCCTGTTCTGGCGGTCGGTCGGAATGGTGCCGGTGCTTCTGGCCTTCGTCTGGTGGCGCTCGGGCGGGCAGCCGCTGACGACGATCCGCAAGGTTGGGCTCGCTGGGGTGATAGGCGGTCTGGGCCTCGTCTTTGCCTTCGCGGGCGCGATCTACGCGATCCAGACCACCACCATCGCCAATGCGGTCTTCCTGTTCACCGCCTCGCCCTTCGTCGCGGCGATCCTCGCTTGGGTCCTTCTGGGCGAAAGGGTGCGCCCCTGGACCTGGGCCGCGATCGCGCTGGCCGTCGCGGGCATGTACCTGATGGTGCGCGAGGGGCTGGCCATGGGCGCGCTGGCCGGCAACATCGCGGCGCTTCTGTCGGCTGCGGGCTTCGGCGCCTTTTCGGTCGCGCTGCGCTGGGGGAAGCTGTCCGAGATGCTGCCGGTCTCGATGCTGGGGGGCGTCTTCTCGGCCCTTGTCGCGGCGGGCGTTCTGGCGGTTCAGGGGCAACCTCTTGCGCCCTCGGCCTGGGACATCGGCGTCTCGACGGGGATCGGCGCGCTGATCCTGGCCTTGGGCATGCTCTGCTACACCCTCGGCAGCCGGGTGATCCCGGCGGCAGAGCTGACGCTTTTGTCGCTGATCGAGGTGCTCCTGGCGCCGCTGTGGGTGTTCGTCTTCCTCGGCGAGACCGCCAGCGCCGCAACCTTCGCGGGTGGCGGGGTGCTTCTGGCCGCCGTCGCGTTGAACGCGGTCATGGGCGCCCGCGCCCAGATGGCGCAGGGGCTTGCGAAAGCGCCCTGACCTGTGAATGAATGATCAAATTCACGGGGCGCGAAGATCCCGTGACAGGGAGACCATCGGATGCGGTCGGAACCGCAGGATACGGAAAGCGGCCCCTGCTGGCCGCGCAAGCCCGAGTTCGGCGGCGGAGGCCCTGCCCGTCCCGCCACCGGGGCGCATCGCCCCTGACCCGACATCCGATCACAACAGAGAGGCACCATGCCCGGAAATCTGACGCTTGATGAATTGAAGAAGGCCGTGAAGGCCGGCGAGATCGACACGGTGATCGCGGCCGGCATCGACATGCAGGGCCGCCTTATGGGCAAGCGGTTCCATGCCGAGTTCTTCGTGAACGGCGGCTACGAGGAAACCCATTGCTGCAACTACCTTCTGACCGTGGACATGGAGATGAACACGGTGCAGGGCTACAAGAGTTCCAGCTGGGAAACCGGCTATGGCGACTACACGCTGAAGCCCGACCTGCGCACGCTGCGCCGCATCCCCTGGCTGCCGGGCACCGCGCTGGTCCTGGGCGACACGCAGGATCACGCCACCCATGCCGACGTGCCGCATGCGCCGCGCTCGATCCTGAAGGCGCAGGTGGCCCGCGCCCGCGCCATGGGGTTTGAACCCATGATGGCGACGGAGCTGGAGTTCTACCTGTTCGAGAATTCCTACGAGAACCTGCGCGACGGCGGGCTGAACGCCCTGCGCACCGTGGGCGGCTACAACGAGGATTACCACATCTTCCAGACCACCAAGGAAGAGGACGTGATGCGCGCCGTCCGCAACGGGCTTTACGGCGCGGGGATCCCGGTGGAGAACTCCAAGGGCGAGGCCGAGGCCGGGCAGGAGGAGATCAACTACAAGTACTCCGACGCGCTGGATACCGCCGACAACCACGTCATCATCAAGAACGCGATCAAGGAGATCGCCTGGTCCAAGGGCAAGTCGGTGACCTTCATGGCCAAGTACGACCATCGCCGCGCGGGGTCGTCGAGCCATATCCACCAGAGCCTCTGGACGAAGGACGGCAAACCCGCCTTCGCCGACAAGGCCGACAGCCACGGCATGTCGGAGCTGATGAAGCACTATCTGGCGGGCCAGTTGCACCACGCCCGCGACATCACCGCCTTCCTTGCGCCTTACGTCAACAGCTACAAGCGCTTTACCGTGGGCATGTTCGCGCCGACCAAGGCGGTCTGGAGTGCCGACAATCGCACCGCCGGCTTCCGCGTCTGCGGCGCGCACACCAAGGCGGTGCGGGTGGAATGTCGCATTCCCGGCAGCGACGTGAACCCCTATCTGGCCTGCGCGGCGCTTCTGGCGGCGGGGCTGGACGGGATCGAGAAGAAGATGGAACTGGAGCCGGAACTGAAGGGCGACATGTATTCCGCCAAGGGCATCCGCGAGATCCCCAAGACCCTGCGCGAGGCGGCGGAGCTGATGAACAGGTCCACGATGCTGCGGCAGGCCTTCGGGGACGACGTGATCGACCACTACCACCATGCCGCCCAGTGGGAGATTTCCGAGACCGACCGCGTCGTCACGGATTTCGAACGCGAGCGGCTTCTGGAACGCGCGTGACCTAGGTCGGGCTTCGGCCCGGCTCTTCAAGATTGGCGGTCTGAAGCCCGCCCTACGAGGACTGACATGAAACCGATCCAACTGATTTCCCCCGTTGACGGCCGGGTCTATGCCGAACGGATGCCGCTGTCGCCCGAGGCCGCCGAGGCGGTCGTCGCCCGGGCGAAGGCCGCGCAGAAACCCTGGGCCGCCCGCCCGCTGGACGAGCGGATCGCCCTGGTCAAGGCCGGGGTCGCCAAGCTGAACGCCATGTCCGAGGTGGTGGTGGAAGAGCTGGCCTGGCAGATGGGCCGCCCGACCCGTTACGGCGGCGAGTTCGGCGGGGTGAACGCGCGCACCGACTATATGGCCTCGATCGCCGCCAAGACCCTCGCCCCCGAGATGATCGAGGACAGCGACAAGTTCCGCCGTTATCTTGCGCGCGAGGCGGTGGGCGTCGTCTTCATCATCGCGCCGTGGAACTACCCCTACCTGACCACGATCAACACCCTCGTCCCCGCGCTGATCGCCGGGAATACGGTGGTGCTGAAGCACGCCTCGCAGACCCTCCTCGTCGGCGAACGGCTGGCCGAGGCCTTCCACGCGGCGGGCGTGCCCGAGGACGTGTTCCAGAACGTCGTCCTCGACCACGCCACCACCGAAGCCCTGATCGCCAAGCGGTCGTTCGGTTTCGTGAACTTCACCGGGTCCGTCGGCGGCGGGCAGGCGATCGAGCGCGCGGCGGCGGGGACCTTCACGCCGCTCGGCCTTGAACTCGGCGGCAAGGACCCGGGCTATGTGCGCGAGGATGCGAACCTCGACGTGGCGGTGGACGTGCTGATGGACGGCGCGATGTACAACGCCGGGCAGTGCTGCTGCGGCATCGAGCGGATCTATGTCCACGAGAAACTGTTCGACAGCTTCGTGGAAAAGTCGGTCGCCTGGGTGGGCCAGCTGAAACTGGGCAATCCCTTCGACGCCTCGACCACGCTTGGCCCGATGGCGCACAAGCGGTTCGCCCAGACCGTCCGCGACCAGACCGCCGAGGCCATCGCCAAGGGGGCGAAGCCGCTCCTCGACCCGAAGAAGTTCGCCGATGACGGCGGCGCCTATCTCGCGCCGCAGATCCTGGTCAACGTCGATCATTCGATGCGGGTGATGAAGGAGGAATCCTTCGGCCCGGTGGTCGGCATCATGCCGGTGAAGAACGACGAGGAAGCCATCCGGCTGATGAACGACTCGCCCTATGGCCTGACCGCGAGCATCTGGACCGAGGACTACGACACCGCCGCCCGGATCGGCGAGAAGATCGAGACCGGGACCGTCTTCATGAACCGCGCCGATTACCTTGACCCCGCGCTCACCTGGACGGGTGTCAAGGACACCGGGCGGGGCACCTCGCTGTCCTATCTCGGGTTCCACTCCGTCACCCGGCCGAAATCCTATCACCTGAAGAAAGTCTGAGACCATGACCCACAACGTTCCCAACCGGAACTGGTCCTATCCCACCGCGATCAAGTTCGGCGTCGGCCGCATCGCGGAACTGGCCGACCATGCCAAGTCCATCGGCCTGAAGAAGCCGCTGCTCGTCACCGACAAGGCGCTGGCGTCCCTGCCGATCACCCAGAACGCGCTCGACATCCTCGACGCCGCGGGCCTGGGCCGGGCGGTGTTCTCGGACGTGGACCCGAACCCGAACGAGAAGAACATGGAAGCCGGGATCGCCGTCTACAAGGCGGGCGGCCATGACGGGGTGATCTGCTTCGGCGGCGGCTCGGCCCTGGACCTTGGCAAGATGATCGCGCTGATGGCCGAACAGCCGAAGAAGCTGAAGGTCTGGCAGCTGGAGGACATCGACGACTGGTACACCCGGGCCGACGCCTCGAAGATCGCGCCGATCATCGCGGTGCCGACGACGGCGGGGACCGGGTCCGAGGTCGGCCGGGCCGGGGTGCTGACGAACAGTGAAACCCACAAGAAGAAGATCATCTTCCACCCGAAGTTGATGCCCGCCGTCACGATCTGCGACCCGGCGCTGACGACGGGGATGCCGAAGTTCATCACGGCGGGCACGGGGATGGACGCGCTGGCGCATTGCCTTGAGGCTTACTCGAGCCCCTTCTACCACCCGATGTCCCAGGGCATCGCGCTGGAAGGCATGCGGCTGGTGTTCGAGAACCTGCCCAAGGTCTACAAGGACCCGAACGACCTTGACGCCCGCGCGCACATGATGAGCGCGGCGGCGATGGGGGCGGTGGCCTTCCAGAAGGGGCTTGGGGCGATCCATGCGCTGTCCCACCCGATCGGCGCGGTCTACAACACGCATCACGGCACCACGAACGCCGTGGTGATGCCGATGGTGCTGGACTTCAACCGGAAGGCCGTGAAGGACCGGCTGGCCTCGGCCGCGGCCTACATCGGCATCAAGGGCGGCTACAAGGGCTTCTACCAGCGCATCCTTGACCTGCGCGAGACGCTGAACATCCCGGAGAACCTGACCAAGCTGGGCGTCAAGGACCCGGATCTCGACATGCTGACCAAGATGGCGCTGGAGGATCCATCCTGCGGCGGCAACCCGGTCAAGATGACCAAGAAGAACACGCGCAAGCTGTTCGAGGCCTGTCTCTGACGGTGCGCTGTAGCGCAGCCTGCGCCCTGGCGCGATGCTGATGCGCGAGACGACCGATATCGCGGTGATCGGTGCGGGCGTGATCGGCCTGACCGTCGCGCTGGAGCTGATCGACCGGGGCCACGAGGTGACCCTGGTCGATCCCGGCCAGCCCGGCATGGGGACAAGCTACGGCAATGCCGGAACCATCGCCGGCTATGCCACCAGCCCGGTCGGCACGCCCGACGTGCTGCGGTCGCTGCCCGCGCTGCTGTTCTCGAAAACCTCGCCGCTGGCGATCCGCCACCGGGCGCTGCCCTCGCTGATGCCCTGGCTGATGCGCTTTCTCTGGCAGTCCTTGCCCGCTCGGGCCCGGCACAATGCCGGTGCGCTGGCCGTCCTGTTGCGCGATGCGGGCGAGCTGTGGGACGATCTGGTCCTGCGGGTGCAGGGGGCGGGCATCCTGCAGCGGCGAGGGTGCCTTTACCTTTACGAGACTGGCGATGCCTTCACCCGCGCCTGGGCCGAGCTGGACCGCCGCCGCGCGCTGGGGGTGGAGGTGGACCTTCTCGGCCCCGAGGCGCTGGCGGCGCTGGAGCCCGGCCTGCCGCCGCAGGCGGGCGCGGCCTTCTTTCCCGCCGCGACCTTCCTGGACGATCCCGGCCGGATGATGGGCCTGATCGCGGCCGAGGTGCTGGGCAAGGCGCGGCTTCTGTCCGCGCGGGCCGAGCGGCTGTCGCGGCGCCCGGACGGCGTGGTGATCGAGGGGCCGGATCTGCACCTGCACGCCCGCCGCGTGGTGATCGCCGCCGGCGCCCATTCCCGCGCGCTGGCGCGGCAGGCGGGCGACCGGATCCCGCTCGACACCGAGCGCGGCTATCATGTCGAATGGGACATGGCCGAGCCGCGCCTGACCCGCCCCGCCTGCCCCACCGCGCGCGGCTTCTACCTCTGCCCGATGGCGGGACGGCTGCGCGCGGCGGGGACAGTGGAACTGGGCGGCCTTCACCTGCCGCCCTCGCCCCACCGCATCGCGAAACTGGTCGAGGGTGCGCGGGCCTTCTTCCCCGACCTCGGCCCGCCCGACCGCGAGTGGATGGGCTTCCGCCCCTCGATCCCCGACAGCCTGCCGGTGATCGGTCCCTCAAGCGGCGGGGGCGAGGTGATCCTGGCCTTCGGTCATGGGCATCTGGGGGTGACGCTGGCCCCGGTGACGGCGCGGATGGTGTCGGCGCTGGTGGACGGCCACGAGCCCGGGCCGGCAGCCCGGGCCTGTCGGCCCGGGCGGTTCTGACAGCAAGACGCCGGCAGAACAAAGTTCCGCCGGCGCAGGGGAATACGATGGGTTAGTCGAGTAGACGCCCGGCCGGCCCGCGAAGCTTAACCGCGCGGCGTCACTTCCTCGTCGTCGTCATTGCCGCAGGCGATGGCGCAGACCAGGACCAGCCCCACAACGACCGGAACGATCCAGCCCGAGCGCGGCTTCTCGGCCACGACTTCCGGCTGCCCCTCTTCTTCCACGATGACCGGACCACCGGCAAGGGCGGCGGTCGAGGTGAGGGCCAGCGAAGTTGCAAGTATCGTAGCAGCGAGGCGTTTCATGTCGGTCCTTCCCGAAGATGAGTTCAATGCGCTATCGGCGCGACCGCGACATTACCACACGAGTTCGTGACCGCAATGCGCCTTCTGGCGGTTGCCCGCAGTTACGGAAAAGCTCGCGTCGGGGCTTGACCTTCCCATGATGGGAAGGCCCATATAGCCGTGGTCCCGACCGAACAAGGAGGTGGACCATGACCGCAAAGCCCACCGAAACCACCCTTACCCTGCCCGTCACCGGCATGACCTGCGCCTCTTGCGCCGGTCGGGTCGAACGGGCGTTGAAGGGCGTGCCGGGCGTCGGCTCGGCCTCGGTCAACCTTGCCACCGAAACCGCCGAGGTGCGCGGCATCGCGCCGGTCGCGGCGCTGATCGGCGCGGTGGAGAAGGCGGGCTATCACGTCGCCGCCCCGCCGCAAGAGCTGGTGATCGAGGGGATGACCTGCGCCTCGTGCGTCGCGCGGGTGGAACGGGCGCTGAAGGCGCTGCCGGGGGTGACGGGTGCCTCGGTGAACCTGGCCACCGAAAGCGCGCGGGTCGAGGGGGTAGCCGACGCCCCCGCCCTGGTCGCCGCCGTCAAGGCCGTGGGTTATAGCGCCCGGGTGGCGTCGGCGGTGATCGAGACCCCTACCCTTCGCCGCGAGGAAGAGGCGCGCGGGCTGACCCGCGACCTGATCCTGTCGGCCGCGCTGACCCTGCCGGTTTTCGTGCTGGAGATGGGCGGGCACATGATCCCGGCCTTTCACCACTGGGTGATGGCGACCATCGGCCAGGGGACGAGCTGGGGGATGCAGTTCCTCTTGACGACGCTGGTCCTGGCCGGACCGGGACGGCGGTTCTTCCTGAAGGGCATCCCGGCGTTGCTGCGGGGAGCGCCCGACATGTCCTCGCTGGTCGCGGTGGGGGCGGGCGCGGCCTGGGTCTATTCGACGCTGGCGACCTTCCTGCCGGGACTGATGCCGCCCGGCTCGGTCGCGGTCTATTTCGAGGCGGCGGCGATGATCGTCACGCTGATCCTCTTGGGCCGCCTGCTGGAGGCGCGCGCCAAGGGCCGGTCCTCCGAGGCGATCGCCCGGCTGGTCGCGCTGCAACCCGCCACCGCGCATCTGCGCCGCGACGGAAGGGTGGAGGATGTGCCTCTCGCCGAGGTCCGCCCCGGCGACGTGCTGGAGCTGCGCCCGGGCGAACGGGTGCCGGTCGATGGCCGCGTGATCGAGGGTGCAAGCTGGATCGACGAATCCATGGTGACCGGCGAGCCGGTGCCGCTGGAAAAGGCGCCGGGCGACCGGGTGATCGGCGGGACGGTGAACCAGACCGGGGCGCTGGCGATCCGGGCCGAGGCGGTGGGCGCCGACACCATGCTGTCGCGCATCATCCGCATGGTCGAGGCGGCGCAGGGCGGGAAACTCCCGATCCAGGCGCTGGTGGACCGGGTGACGCTGTGGTTCGTGCCGGTGGTCATGGCGCTGGCGGCGCTGACCTTCGCGGTCTGGCTGGCCTTCGGCCCCGCGCCCGCGCTGCCGATGGCGCTGGTCAACGGCGTCGCCGTCCTGATCATCGCTTGCCCCTGCGCCATGGGGCTGGCAACGCCGGTCTCGATCCTGGTCGGGACGGGCCGGGGGGCGGAACTGGGCGTCCTCTTCCGCAAGGGCGAGGCGTTGCAGGCCCTGCAGGGGGTCGAGGTCGTGGCCTTCGACAAGACCGGCACCCTGACCGAGGGCCGGCCGGTGCTGACCGCCTTTCACCCCGCCCCCGGCGAGACGCGCGAGGCGCTGCTGCCGATCCTCGCCGCGGTCGAGGCGCAGTCCGAACACCCCGTCGCCCGCGCCATCGTCGCGGCGGCCGAGGGCATGGCCCTGCCCCCGGTCGAGGGGTTCCGCGCCCTTCCCGGCCATGGCGTCGAGGCTCGCGTCGCGGGATCCGACATCGCGCTCGGCTCGGCGGCCGAGATGGCGCGGCGGGGCGTCGATGTCGCGGCCTTCGCGGATGAGGCCGGGCGGCTGGCCGACCGGGGCGAGACCCCGATCCTCGCCGCGCGCGACGGCCGCGCGGTGGCGCTGATCGCGGTGGCCGACGCGGTGAAGCCCACGACCCCGGCGGCCATCGCGCGGCTCAAGGCGATGGGCCTGCGGCTGGCCATGATCTCGGGCGACAGTGCGCGGGCGGCCGGGGCCATCGCCCGCGATCTGGGGATCGACGAGGTGGTGGCCGAGGTCACGCCCGAGGGCAAGGTTCAGGCGCTGCACCGGCTGAAGGCGCAGGGCCGGCTTGCCTTTGCGGGCGACGGGATCAACGACGCCCCGGCACTCGCCGAAGCTGACGTGGGCATCGCCATGGGCACCGGCACCGACATCGCCATCGAGGCGGCGGATGTGGTGCTGGTCTCGGGTCGCCTGCCGGTCCTGGCCGATGCGATCGGCCTGAGCCGTGCGACGATGCGCAACATCCGGCAGAACCTGTTCTGGGCCTTCGCCTACAACGCCGCGCTGATCCCGGTGGCGGCGGGGGTGCTGTATCCCGCCTTCGGGATCCTTCTGTCCCCGGTGCTGGCGGCGGGGGCGATGGCCTTGTCCTCGGTCTTCGTCCTGACCAATGCCCTGCGCCTGAAACGATACGGAGCCCGCGCATGATGACCATCGGAGAAGCTGCCCGCGCAAGCGGGGTCTCGGCCAAGATGATCCGCTATTACGAGGAGACCGGCCTGATCCCCGCCGCCGGGCGCACCGGGTCGGGCTACCGGACCTATGGGCCGAAGGAGGTGCAGATCCTGCGCTTTGTCCGCCGCGCCCGGGATCTGGGCTTTCCTATGGAGAAGGTGGCAGAACTGCTGGCGCTCTGGCGCGACCGGGACCGGGCCAGCGCCGATGTCCGGCACCTGGCCGAGGCACAGATCGCGGCGCTCGACCGGCGCATCCGCGAGATGCAGGAGATGCAGGCCACGCTGAGCCATCTGGTTCGGTCCTGCGCGGGGGACGACCGGCCCGACTGCCCGATCCTCGACGATCTCGGCGGCCATCCCGGCGAGCCCGCACGGCCGGCCTGACACCGCCTTGCGCCCCGCCGCCGCTGCGGCCAAGCTGGGCGGGCACGGCAAGGAGGCAGCCCATGACCCACTCCATCGGTGCCCAAGGCATCCGTTTCGACTTCCGCGCGCGGGGCGGGGTGCTGGACGCCCTCTGCGTCACGGACGAGGGCCGCGACATCGCCCCCCTGCACCGCGCGCCCTGGGCGGCGGCCGAGGTTCCCCCGGACGCCCCGCCGCATCAGGCCTGGCTTGCCGGCGATTTCCTGGCCGCGCCGATGGGGGCGTCGGAGCATGGCCTGCACGGGCGGGCAGCGAATGGCGACTGGCAGGTGCTGGAGGCCCCCGGGGGCACCCTGCGCGCGGTCCTGTCGGGCGCGGTCGAGGGCGCGACGGTGGTCAAGGAACTGTCGCTGAGCGACGGCCACCCCTTCGTCTATCAGCGCCACCTGTTCATCGGCGGCGCGGGGGCGCTGCCGGTGGCCAATCACGCCATGGTCTCGGTCCCGAACGGGGCGCGGCTGTCCTTTTCCCGCAAGCGGTGGTGGGAGACGCTGGCCGAGCCGCTGGAGACCACGCGCGGCCGGTCCTGCCTGGCCTATCCCCGCCGGGCCGAGGACGCGGCCGAGTTTCCCGGCGCCGATGGCGGCACGGTGAACCTGCACCGCTATCCCTGGGGCGCGGCGCATGAGGATTTCGTCGCGGGGGTGGAGGATCCGGCCTCGCGCCTGGGCTGGACCGCCGTGGTCCGGCCCGAGGAGGGCGATCTGTTCCTGTCCCTGCGCAATCCGGCGATGCTGCCGATGACGATGCTGTGGCATTCGAACGGCGGGCGCGATTACGCCCCCTGGAACGGGCGGCACCGGGGCTGCCTCGGGGTCGAGGAAGGCGCGGCGCTGCCGATGCTGGGGCTGTCAGCGCAGGAGACGCCCGATCCGCTGTCGGCCGCGGGGCAGCCGCCGCTTCTGCGGCTTGACCCGCAGGGCACGGTGGAGGTGCGCCATGTGATCGGCGCCATCGCCTGGCCCACGGGGCAGTCGGTCGCCGGGGTGATGCTGGAGGGCGATGTGCTGACCGTCACCGGCGACTGGGGGGCGGAACGCAAGCTGCCGATCCGAGGCGGCTGGATGGGCGGCACCGCGCCGCAAGCGCCCGCGCCGAAGAAGCCCGCGCTCGACTGGGATCTGTGACCGGGCGGAAGCCCGGACTTTGCGAAAAGTCCGGACCGGAGCCTTGCAAGGCTCCGACACGATTTCCTTGAAGAAATCGTGCGCCTATTCCGAGAACCCCGGCTTTTGAGCCCAGGCCCAGGCATCGCCGATCATCTGCCGCAGGGTGGACCGTTTCGGCTCCCAGCCCAGCTCCTCGATGGCATGGGTCGAGGACGAGACGAGCATCGCCGCATCGCCCGGGCGCCGGTCGCCGATCACCACCGGCACCTCGCGGTTGGTGACCATGCGGCTGGCCTCGATCACCTCGCGCACCGAAAAGCCGCGTCCGGTGCCCAGGCAATAGACCCCGTTCCCCTTGCCCGCGAGCAGCCGTTGCAGCCCCAGGACATGCGCATCCGCCAGGTCCGAGACATGCACGTAGTCGCGCACGCAGGTGCCGTCCGGCGTGGGATAATCGGTGCCGAAGACCGTCAGCGCCGGGCGCTTGCCCGCCACCGCGTCCAGCATCAGCGGGATCAGATGGGTCTCGGGCGTGTGCTGCTCGCCCGTCTCGCCCTCGGGGTCGGCGCCCGCGACGTTGAAATATCGAAAGATCACATGCGAGATTCCGGCGGAAACCCCGAAGTCGCGCAGCATTTGTTCAATTGCCAGTTTCGAGCCGCCATAGGCGTTGATCGGCCGCTGCGGGGTGTCCTCGGTCAGGAGCACCCCGTCCTGGTCGCCGTAGGTGGCGCAGGTCGAGGAGAAGACGAAGTTCCGCACCCCCGCCGCCGCGCAGGCTTCCAGAAGGTTCAGCGCGCCGGTGACATTGACGCGCCAGTACAGGCCGGGGTCCTTCATCGACTCGCCGACCAGCGACAGCGCGGCGAAATGCATCACCGCGACGGGCCGGTGCTCGGCCAGCGCCGCGTCGATCGCGGCGCGGTCCATCAGATCGCCCTTCACCAGCGGACCCCATTGCACCGCGCCCTTCCAGCCGGTCGAGAGATTGTCGAAGACGACCGGAAGGAAACCGGCCCGTGCCAGGGCCTTGCAGGCATGGGCGCCGATATAGCCCGCTCCGCCCGTCACCAGCACTCGATCCGTCATTGCCCCTGCCCCCAATATCCGGCCCCGGCGCGTGGTGTGCGTTGAAACCACCGCGCTTGTCCAGCCCGTCCCCGACGTCGGGCCGGATCAGAGGAACATCAGGTCCCCCAGCGCGAGGGAACAGCCCTCCTCCATGCTGAACAGCGCCACCGCATTGGCGCTGGATCCGCCGTCGAGGTCGAGGAAC
>NZ_VMDU01000016.1 GCF_008271465.1 Tabrizicola flagellatus
TCCTCGCAGACCCACCTTGGCACATCGATGCCGTCGGGGGGCGGTCACATCATCAGAGCCGATGCAGCCCTATGTCTGGACGATCAACGGTGCCGTCTGGGGCCAGCACCAGCCGGTCACGGCGCGCAGAGGCGAGCGGGTTGTGCTCTCGTTCCACAACATGTCGATGATGGGGCACCCGATTCATCTGCACGGCCACGTGTTCCAGGTGGTCGGCATCAATGGACAGCGCGTTGCCGGCGCCCTGCGCGATACGGTCTACGTGCCGCCGATGTCGATGGTCGACGTGGCGCTCGACGCGGGCGAGGCCGCGCGCTGGATGCTGCATTGCCATCACATGCCGCATCTGTCGACCGGCATGATGACCGAGTTCGCGGTCACGGCATCGGCCTGACCGCAGGCGGGGCATTCGCCTCGGGCGCCCCGACCTCTCGATCGAGGCGATGGCGCGCCCCACCATTTTCTGGCGAAGCTCGCGGTAATGGGCCTCTCGCAGCGCGGAAAGCAGGAGAACGACATCATGAGCTGAAACGACATGGGTGCCGGAATGGGCTGGCGTCGCAGCTGAATCGCGTGGCCGCCCCGCCATCGCAAGTCGAGTTGGATCCCGGTCGCGTTCGGGTGGCGGAAGGGACGGGCCTGAACGACACCCGTCTTTCGTTCGGATGCACCTCGCTGGAGGTCGGCCGGACAGAAACGCATGCACGACGCAGGTTTGTGCTACCTTGCTTCGGACGCGGCGCGCGCCTTGAGGGTTGGGCAGGCTGCCAACGGGCAGCGGAACGCTGTCTTCAGGAAACCCTCACACCCCGTCGGCCCCTCTCTGGCGGCGATCCGTATCTGCATCATGTCTCGCGGATTCATGTCCCTGCGGGTCATGTCGTACCTGCGGGATAGGCGCAGTCGGCCAAGGTCGTCCTGTCCAGATCGTCGAGGAATACCTGGACCGCATGGGCCAGCCGCGCCTTGAGGCGGCACTGCGGCGTCAGGGTGCAGCTGTTGCCGGCCGGGGCAAAGCATTCCACCAGAGCCTTGCCCGCCTCCAGTCGTGCCACCACCTCGCCCAGGCGGATCTCCGAGGCGGGTCGCGCAAGCTTCGCCCCGCCGCCCCCGCCGCGCCTGGCCTCGATGTAGCCGGCCGCCGCCAGGGCTGAGATCACCTTGGCCAGATGGTTGCGCGAAATGCGAAACTCGTCGGCCAGTTCGGCCGTGGTGAAGGCGCGGTCGGGTTCGTTGGTCACGGACCGCGACGATCTCGACAAGCAGATCAAGGACACCTTCAAGTCCTGTGACCTCGAACCGGTTCGGGCGACGAGTGGGTCTCATCTTCTGGAGCTCGTCCACAACAAGGCTCCGCTGGTCACCACGATCATCAACAAGTTCGACACGGCGCTGAGGAACAGCAAGCTGGCGGACGACGACCCGAACATCTTCGTGCTGGTCGACGAGAGCCACAGGACGCAGACGGGGCGCTACGGCGGCCACAGCCAGTTCGCCGCCAAGATGCGACGCCTCCTGCCCAAGGCCTGCTACCTCGGCTTCACCGGCACGCCCCTGCTGAAGAAGGAGAAGAACACGCTTTCGACCTTCGGGCGGCTGATCCACCGCTACGCCATCGACGAGGCGGTCGCCGACGGCGCCGTCGTGCCGCTGCTCTACGAGGGACGACTTGTGGAGCAGCAGGTCTCTGGCACCGTGATCGACCGCTGGTTCGAGAAGATCAGCGAGGGGCTCACCGAGGACCAGAAGCGTGATCTGAAGCGGAAGTTCTCCCGGATGGACGCGTTGGCCAAGACCGACCAGGCCATCCGAGCCAAGGCGTTCGACATCTCCGAGCACTATCGCCAGCACTGGCAGGGGACCGGCTTCAAGGCGCAGCTCGTTGCCCCCTCGAAGGCCGCGGCCGTCCGCTTCAAGGAGGTTCTCGACGAGATCGGCCATGTCTCGAGTGCGATCGTCATCTCCCCGCCGGATGAGAACGAGGGCAACGAGGAGGTCGACCAGGAATCCAAGGACCTCGTCCGCCGCTTCTGGTCGCAGATGATGGCGCGGTACAAGACCGAGGAAGAGTACAATCGCCAGATCATCGATGCCTTCAAGGGTTCCGGCGATCCGGAGATCCTGATCGTCGTCTCCAAGCTGCTCACCGGCTTCGACGCGCCCCGGAACACGGTCCTTTATGTCTGCAAGTCCCTGAAGGAACACAATCTCCTGCAGGCGATTGCACGGGTGAACCGGCTCTACGAGGACGGCGGAACGGAGAAACAGTTCGGCTTCATCGTCGACTATGAGGGGCTGCTGGGCGAGCTGGACAGTGCGCTGACGACGTACAGCGCCTTCGAAGGCTACGAGGCGGCTGACCTCGCCGGAACGGTGCATGACGTCCGCGAGGAGATCCGCAAGCTGCCCCAGCTGCACGATCAGCTCTGGGATCTCTTCAAACCGGTTCGAAACAAGAAGGACATGGAGCAGTTCGAGCAGCACCTCGCTGACGAGGCGCTGCGCCATGAGTTCTACGGGCGCCTCAAGGCATTCAGCCGCTGCCTGCACATCTCGCTCTCGTCCGACAAGCTGTTCGATGTCTTCGACGAGGCCAAGATCGATGCCCTGAAACGCGACTGGAAGCAGTTCTCCGAACTCAAGCGCTCGGTCCAGCTCCGCTACCAGGAGACGGTCGATGTCCGCGAGTTCGAGCCGAAGATCCAGAAGCTGCTCGACGACCATGTCGTGGCGATGCCTGCCGAGACCATCATCGAGGTGGTGAACATCAACGATCCTGATGCGCTGAAGGCGGTCGTCGAGGAGACGGGCGTCTCCGAAGCCTCGAGGGCGGACCGCATCGCCAGCGCCACCCGGCGGGCAATCACCGAGAAAATGGATGAGGACCCGACGTTCTACAAACAGTTCTCCGAGCTGCTCGAAGAGACCATTCGCGCCTATCGCGAGAAGCGGCTCTCCGAGCGCGAGTACCTGAACAGCGTCGTGGACCTCGCGAGCAAGGTGGCACGCAAGGATCGGGGCCGGGATGTTCCTGAAAGCATCCGGGGCGATGAGGATGCACAGGCGTTCTTCGGTGTCCTGGAAGGTCAGCTCAAGATCAAGGACGATGAGCCGGTGGCCGGCGACGAAGCAGCATCCATCGCCCTGGAGATCATCGACATCATCAAGTCCCACCTGATCGTCGACATCTGGTCGAACGAAGTGGCCCAGAACAAACTGCGCAATGCCATCGATGACTACTTCTTCGATGTTCTGCGTGACGAGAGGGGCGTCGACCTGCACGTGGAGGTGCTCGACGACCTCGAACTCAAGATCATGGACCTCGCCCGGGCCCGGTTCGCAGCATGACGCGGGAATTGCATTGCCTGCAGTACGGTGAGCAGGAGATCCGATACGAAATCGTCCGCCGCCCGAGGAAGACACTGGAGATCGCCGTCGAGCCGGATGCGTCGGTGGTGATCGCGGCCCCGGAGGACGCGACGCTCGACGCCATAGAAGCCAAGCTGCGGAAGCGCGCGGCATGGGTGACGCGGCAGCAGCGGTACTTCGCCCAATTCCTTCCAAGAACACCGGAGCGCAGGTTTATCGCCGGTGAGACCCATCTCTACCTCGGGCGCCAGTACCGGCTGAAGGTCGTCCCGCATGTACAGGAATGCGTGAAGCTGATCCGCGGCTTCATCGTTGTGCAGACACACCGGTCGACCAGGCCGGAGGTGACACGCGAACTGGTCGAGGCATGGTACCGGGACCGGGCACACATCAAGTTTCCGGAGCGGATCGAGCTCTGTCTCGGCCACTTCCCGGATCCGGAGGCATTCAGGCCGAAGGGTCTCATCGTACGTCAGACCCGGCAGCGATGGGGGTCCATGTCACCGGCCGGACGTCTGCTACTGAACCGCCGCCTCGTGCAGGCGCCGGTCGATGCCATCGACTACGTGATCACCCACGAACTCTGCCACGTGGCCGAACCCCATCACGGGGCAGCCTTCTTCGATCTCCTCGACAAGGTGATGCCCGACTGGGAGCGCCGGAAGCAGAGACTGGAACGGGCCATGGCCTGAGAACTTCCGAACCCGGTCGCGGCAGCCCAAACGCGACTCCAATCCAAGGAATTTCAATGGCTTATATTTCGTCAATATCTACAGGGGCTTATGAGAAATTCACCAAAATGGCGCAGTCATGAGGTCCAGAGAATATCGGCCCTGAGAGACCGCTTTCGGGCCACCTGTCAGCAGGGGCAGTGCTCAGCCCCTCCCGCATAACCCTCGAAAACAACGGAAAAATCAGGCCGGAACCTGATGGGGAGAACGCTTTCGCGAGGGCAAGTGGCGGACAGTGAGGGATTCGAACCCTCGAGACGGTTCCCCGCCTACACACTTTCCAGGCGTGCGCCTTCGACCACTCGGCCAACTGTCCGTCCGGCGCTGATACTCCGGGTTTGGGCGGCTCTTCAAGGGGCTATCTGGCGGCAAACCGGTTTTCCGGCGGCGAGGCCGCCGCGTGCTGGCGTCCGCCATGCCGCGGATGGCTGGCTCAGGCAAGATGAACCGACACGCGGCGGTTCTGGCGGCCCTTGTTCTCGATCTTGCCGATTTCGACCCGGCCGATTTCGCCGGTCCGGCGGACGTGGGTGCCGCCGCAGGGTTGCAGGTCGATCTGGGCCTCACCGTCAGAAATGCACACGAGGCGCACCCGGCCCTGGCCCATGGGCGGGCGGACCGACATGGTCTTGACCAGGCCGGGGTTGGCCAGCAGCTCTTCGTCGGTGATCCAGCGGTCGCTGACCGTCAGATCGCGCGCGATCAGGCCGTTCAGCTCTTCTTCCAGCGCGGCCACATCGCCGGGTGGGTCAGGCATGTCGAAGTCGAGCCGACCCTTGTCGGCCGCGATCTGGCCGCCGGTGACCGGTAGCGGGATCACCACCGACAACAGATGCAGCGCCGTGTGCACCCGCATGTGCCTGTGCCGGCGACCCCAGTCGATCTGCTGGCGGGCCGGAGCACCGATCGGGGGCATCGGCGCAGGCTCGGCCGGGATCAGCGCGATGCCGCCCTCGACCTTCAGCGCGGTCGCAATCGGCATCCGGGTACCGCCCCAGTCCAGCACGCCGCTGTCGCCGGGCTGGCCGCCGCCGGTGGCGTAGAAGACCGAGCGGTCGACGATCAGCCCCCCTTCGGGCGTGTGGCCCGTGATCCGGCAGTCGGCCGTGGTCAGGTAGGCATCCTCGCGGAACAGCAGGTCAGTCATCGGTCTGCGCCTTTCACGTCGGACGGAGCAGCGGTGCCGGCGGGTTTCCGGTGTGCTGCGGACACCTTGTCGCGGCCCACCAGGTCGGCAAGCGCCAGCACCGTCTCGGCGGTGCGGATCGGGTCGGGTTCCGCGGGCGGGGCCGGGGGGGGCACGATGTGGATGCCCTCGGCGCGAAGCCGTTCGAGGATGCGGTGGTTCATGTCGCTGCGCACCTGCAACCCGAAGTTCACATCGCGCAGGATCACCCGGACCTCGAAGTTCAGCTGCGTCGGCGTGTAGCCCATCAGGACAACGAGCGGCGGCGGGTTGAGGATCGCGAGCGGCTGTTCCTCGGCCACCTCGCGCAGGATCTTCTCGACCGCCCTCGTGTCCGACCCTATGGCCACCGACACGGGCACGATGATCCGGCCCGACAGGTTGAAGCGGGTCCAGTTCGTCACCCTTCCGGTGATCAGGTCGGCGTTCGGCACGATCACGTCGTTGCGGTCGAAGGTCTCGATCCGGGTGGAGCGGACCGAGATCGCCCGCACCTTTCCCTGCACGTTGCCGACCTCGATCCAGTCGCCCTCGCTGACCGGACGTTCGACCAGCAGGATGATGCCCGAGATGAAGTTCGACACGATGTTCTGCAGGCCGAAACCGATACCGACGGAAAGGGCACCGGCGACGATGGCCAGGCCGGACAGATCGAGGCCCGCCGCGTTGATCGCGATCAGCGCCGCGAGAAACACCCCGACGTAGCCCACGCCCGCGACCAGGGCGTTCTGCCCGCCCGGCTCCATCCGCGTCTTGGGCAGGATCGAGGTGCGCAGCGCGCCCTGGAACAGGCGCGTCAGCATGTAGCCGATCAGGAATATGGCGGCAAAGATCAGGAAGTTCGACGGCGAGATCCGCGTGCCGCCCACCTGGAAGCCCTCGGTGAACCGCGCCCAGAGCTCGGTCAGGTCCGAGGCGCGCGCGCCCCAGATCAGCGCCAGCAGCGGCAGCGAGGCGATCGAGAGCGCGAACCCCGCCAGCACCGGCACGAGGCCATCGCGTGCCGACTGGTCCGACCGGGTGATCAGCGCCCAGCCGTCGCCGATCAGGCGTTGCAGGATGAACAGGATGGCGATCAGCGCAAAGGACAGCATCGCCGGATAGATCATCGCTTCGGCGGCCTGCACATAGCCGAAGCCCGCCAGTACCGGGCCGGCGATGCCGACCGCCGTCAACCCCCGCGCGAGAAGCAGGATCAGCCGCAGCCCGTAGCTGGCGGCCTTCGCATCGGCCTCGGCAACGCCGCGCAGGGTGCGGCCCAGGCGGATCAGGACCAGTCCCCCGGTCAGCAGGATCGGGAAGGACATCACGGCCGTCGTGGCGTCCGAATAGGCCTGCGCGTCCATCGCGGCGGCGCGCAACAGGTTGGCGGCCATCACCAGACCCATCAGCACCGACAGGAAGCGCCCCTCGGCCCGCCGTTCGGGCGGCAGCGGCAGGACCGGATCATCGTCCTGAACCCTTGGAAACACCCGCGCGCCGATCCAGGCGAAGCCGAAGACGATGACCCCGGCGAAGGGCAGGGTGACGGCGATCATCGTGCCGACCTCGCCCAGCAGGCCGCTGGCCAGAAGCGCCCAGGACAGCGCCACAACGCCCAGGCTTGGCAGGACGATCCCGCCCAGCGAGGCGATCAGCGACCAGAAATGCCGCCCCCTCACCGAGGCGCCGACCTGCAAGCGCTCGGAAAACCGTTCGATCCAGCGGCGCACATAGATCACCAGCGCCAGCGCCACGACGATCAGCACCAGGATCAGGGGCAGGTTGTCGAACAGTTCTTCCCGCGCCGCTGGCCGGCTCCAGGCCTCCGAAGTCTCGTCCCACAGCCGCTGCACCGTGTCGGCCAGGCCGATCGCGGCCTCCGGCCAGTTGCCGGGGTTCAGCGGCGAGGGCCAGAGCTGCAGCAGCCGGTCCGCCTGGCGTTCGCGCAGGGTGCGGTCGATCTCGTCGATCAGGCCGTCGGCGCGGCGATAGGCTTCCTCGGCGGCGATGCCGGGGGCCTGGGCCTTGACGAGCTGGCTCGCCAGCTCCTGCCGGCGGGCCGAGATCTCTTCCGCCTCCGCGGCGCCATCGGTCGGGGCGGGCCCCAGCGCGTCGATCTGCTGGCGCAGGGTGGCGATGCGGGCCGAGTTGGCGCTTTGTGCGCCCAGCAGCGCCGCGCGCCACTTGGCCAGCTGGCCGCGGATTTCCTCCAGCCGCTCGGACGAGGTGTTGCGGTCCTCGATCTCGGTTTCCGCCCGCTCGGCCATCCGCTCCCACAGCGCATAGTCAAGCTCGGTACCGTCCGTTGCCGGGGCCTCGACCTCTGTCGCCGTCCCCGTCTGGTCTTGCGCCGGCACGGGCGCTGCTGCCAGCCCGATCCCCAGAGCGAGGCCAAGGCAGAGGAGAAGCCGCCTCATGCGTCTTCGTAGACCGTGGGGATCGCGCGGGCCGGCCGGTCAAGCCAGCCGGGAACCGGCAGGCCCTTTTCCTTCAGGAAGGTCGGGTTGTAGATCTTGGACTGATACCGGCTGCCGTAGTCGCACAGGATGGTGACGATGGTCTTGCCCGGCCCCATCTCGCGCGCCATGCGGATCGCGCCGGCGATGTTGATGCCGGTCGAGCCGCCCATGCACAGCCCCTCTTCCGTCAGGAGGTCGAAGATGATCGGCAGCGCCTCGGCATCGGGGATGCGGTAGCTGAAATCCGGCCGGAAGCCTTCGAGGTTCGCGGTGATCCGGCCCTGGCCGATGCCCTCGGTGATGGACGTGCCGGGGGCCTCGAGCTTGCCGGTGGTGTAATAGCTGTGCAGCGCCGCGCCTTCGGGGTCGGCAAGGCCGATCTTCACGCCCTTCGGTTGCAGCGCCATGCCGACGCCCGCCAGCGTGCCGCCCGAGCCCACGGCGCAGATGAAGCCGTCCACCCTGCCGCCGGTCTGCTCCCAGATCTCGGGGCCCGTGGTCTCGATATGGGCCTGGCGGTTGGCCACGTTGTCGAACTGGTTGGCCCAGATCGCGCCATTGGGTTCGGTCTTGGCCAGCGCCTCGGCCAGACGGCCGGAATAGCGGACATAGTTGTTCGGGTTGCGGTAGGGCGCAGCCGGCACCTGCACCAGTTCCGCTCCAGCCAGACGCAGCATGTCCTTCTTCTCCTGGCTCTGGGTCTCCGGGATCACGATCACCGTGCGGAACCCCATCGAGGCCCCGACCAGCGCCAGACCGATCCCGGTATTTCCCGCCGTCCCCTCGACGATGGTGCCGCCAGGCCTGAGCAGACCCTTCGCCACCGCGTCCCGGATGATGTAGAGCGCCGCCCGGTCCTTTACCGACTGGCCGGGATTCATGAACTCGGCCTTGCCGAGGATGGTGCAGCCCGTCAACTCCGAAGCCTTCTTCAACTTTAGAAGCGGCGTGTTCCCGATCGTATCGGCAAGATCCTGGTGAATGCGCATTGGGCGGTCCTTCCTTGGTTTCCAAGGTGTATGTGCGGCGGCCGCCAAACTCAAGCTGCGAGGGGGAAGGTCGGGCGATGCCAGCGCACCCCGATGCTGCAGGTGGCGGAGAGGGTGGGATTCGAACCCACGGTAGGCGCAAACCTACAACGGTTTTCGAGACCGCCACGATCGACCACTCCGTCACCTCTCCGCGCTTCAGGGGTCGTCTATGTCCGGCGGTCATTAACCGGGAGCGTTCCGATGCGCAAGGGGCATTCGGCAAAATGGACAGGCTGCGAAGTGCCGCGATCACGGGCAGTTGCGGGATCAGCGCCTTGGCAAGGCCTGGGGAACGCATTACCTCTTCCAGCAAGGCCGACGCCTTATTCGGGGGACCGATGCCCAAGTTCCTGCCTCGTCTCGCACTTGTAGCCCTTTTCGCGGCGGCCTCGCCCCTGGCGGCGGAAACCGCAATCAAGACGCAGGGCGCCGAGCAGTCGGTGACCGAACTCGGCAAGGTCATGCGGCTTGAGGAACTGTTCGAGGTTCTGCGCGAGGAGGGGCTCGACCATGGCCGCACTCTGGAGACGGACATGTTCCCATCCCGCGGCGGTGCGGAATGGGCCGGAACAGTGTCACGGATCTATGATCTGGATCGTCTGCGACCGGAATTCGAAGCCGCACTTGCAGAAGAGATCGGCAACGACCCCGCTGTCCTTGACGGCATCGTCGCCTTCTACGGCTCGGAACTCGGCCAGCGGATCCTCGGTCTCGAGATCGAGGCACGGCGGGCCTTTCTTGACACGGCCGCCGAAGAGGCTGCCCGCGTCGCAGCCGACGAGGCAGCCGCATCGCGCGATCCCAAGGTCGCGCTGATCCGCAGGATGATCGAGGTCGCCGACCTTCTGGAAGCCAACGTCGCGAGCACGATGTCCGGCAACCTCGCCTTCATGACCGGCATGGCCGAGACCGGCGTCTACGGTCGAACCATGCCCGAGGACGAGATCCTGGCCGATATCTGGTCACGCGAGGAACAGATCCGGTCGGACGTCTCGACCTGGCTGGCCGCCTATCTGGGTTTTGCCTATGCCCCGCTGTCGGAAGACGAGCTTGCCTCCTATGTGGCATTCTGGGAAAGCCCGGCAGGCCAGCGGCTGAACGCGGCGCTGTTCGTGGCCTTCGACCGGGTGTTCCGTCCCGTCTCGCTCGACCTTGGTCGGGCCGCGGGACGGGCAATGCTGGGCCGCGAAATCTGAAGCGGAGCGCTTGACAGCAGACCCGCTTCACCGCATAAGCGCGCATCCTGGCCAGGGGCGACTCTGGGCCGGGGTTTATGTTTTAACTGACGCCCCATCCGGGGCGCGCTGTCCGAGGCGGGGAAACCCCGAGAACGCCCGAAAGGGGGCCACAGGGCGCGGAGCGATGGAAGGAAAGACCATGTTTGCGGTCCTCAAGACCGGCGGCAAGCAGTACAAGGTGCAGGCGGGCGACGTGCTGCGCGTTGAGAAGCTGGATGCCGTGGCCGGTGACAAGATCCAGTTCAACGAGATCCTGATGGTCGGCACGACCATCGGCATGCCCTTCGTCAAGGGCGCCGCCGTGCAGGCTGAGGTCATCGACCAGATCAAGGGCGAGAAGACCATCCATTACGTCAAGCGCCGCCGGAAGCACTCCAGCCAGCGCACCAAGGGCCACCGCCAGCACCTGACGCTGGTGCGCGTGACCGAGGTCCTGGAAAAGGGTGGCGACAAGACGGGCGTCAAGGCCGCGATCGGCACCGTTGCCGCCCGCCGCGCCGCGCACGAGGCCCCCGGTGCCGCCAAGGCCGAAAAGCCGGTCAAGGCCGCCGCCGCGCCCGAGGCCGCCGAGAAACCGAAGCGTGCCGCCAAGGCCGCTGCAGCGCAGGAGTAAGACCCCATGGCACACAAGAAAGCAGGCGGTTCGTCCCGCAACGGTCGCGACTCGGCCGGTCGTCGCCTGGGCGTTAAGCTCTACGGCGGCCAGCATGCCATTCCCGGCAACATCATCTGCCGTCAGCGCGGGACCAAGTGGTTCCCGGGCGAGGGCGTGGGCATGGGCACCGACCACACGATCTTCGCCACCGTCGAGGGCCGCGTGACCTTCAAGAAGGGCCTCAAGGGCCGCACCTTCATTTCGGTGCTCCCCGTGTCGGAGGCAGCTGAGTAAGCCGAACCTTTACAATCGGATTGTAGATGGGGGATCGGCCGAAGGGCCGGTCCCCCTTCTCGTCTCGAGGGACCGTTCCCGGTCGCGAATGTGGCGCCTCGCCATGACGTGACCGTGAAACGGTCAAACAATCGGGCGATTGCACGGGTAACCGGCAATTCCCACATGTGCTTCAAAAGGGAGGGAGCCATGATCCTGGAGAAGATCGCCAGTCCGGTCGAGATTGCGACCGAACGGTTCACGCTGCGCCCGGTGCGGAAGTCCGACGCCGGCCTCTTCGCGCTTTACGCCGGGGACAAGCGCGTGGCCGAGGCGACGCAAGGAATCCCGCATCCCCTGCCGCCCGGCGCGGCCGAGGCCTTCTGCGCCCGTGCCATGGCGTCCGGCGGGGAAGAGGACATCTGGGTCATGGACGGCACCCGCTCGGGCCTGCCCGAGGTGCTGGGGGTCATCAGCCTGAAGAAGATGGACCGCGGCCAGTCAGAGGTTGCCTTCTGGGTCGCCCCCGCCTTCTGGAACCACGGCATCGCGTCGGAGGCGGTCAACGCGCTGGTCGCGGCCAATCCGCAGAAGAACTGCACGATGTTCGCCGAGGCCTTCCAGGACAATCCCGGCTCGGCGCGCGTGCTGACCAATGCGGGTTTCCAGTATCTGGGCGACGCCGAAAGCTTCTCGGTCGCGCGCGGGGTCACGGTGCCGACCTGGACCTACATCCGCAAGCTCGACTGAATCGGCGGCTCCTCGTTCGCCTTCGGCTCCTCGTCGCGGGGCGGGCCCGAAGCGAGGAGCGACGAAGTCGGACGACGGGCGGTCAGTCGAGGGGCGCCAGCAGCGCCTTCAGCGCGGCCAGCGGGTTGTCGGCCCCCCAGATTTCCTCGCCCACGGCGAAGAAATCGGTGACGGGGCCGAACTTCGCCACCAGCTCGGCCGTCAGCGCGCCTTCGGCGATGATCGGGACCTCGATCACCTCTGACCACCATTCGAACAGCTCGAAGGGAGCGCGGCTGCCGTCGCCGAGGCGCGTCTCGCCGATGGGGCCGAAGCTGCAGTAGTCGGCACCGGCCTCGCCGGCGGTCATGCCGTCATGTTTCGATCTGCCGCAGAAGGCGCCGACGATGGCGTCGGGGCCCAGGTCCTTGCGGGCCTTTCGCACGTTCCGCGCCCCGTCCGTCAGGTGCACTCCGTCCAGCCCCAGCCGCTCGGCCAGGATCAGGTGGTTTTCGATCACCACCGCCACGTCGCGGGCATGCGCCGCCTCGCGCGCCGCATCGGCGGCGCGCATCAGGATGTCTTCGTCCCGCGTTGCCAGCGACAGCCTCAGGCAGGCGATCTCCACCCCGTCGAGGACTTGGCCAAGGCGATCCGAGAAGGTCTCGGGATCGAAGGTCGGGGGGGTTATCAGGGTGATCTGCGGGCGGTCGTCTGCGGCCATCATGGGCTCCGAATTCGTCTTCCGGCCCGTCTATCAGCCTTTCTGCGGCTTGGCTACCTGCCGGGTCGCGCTGTCCGCTTGCCAGCACCCGGTCCGTCCCCTATCTGGCCGGGACGCCTTCCAGGAGTCCCGCATGATCCCTCCCGTCTTCATCCTCGTCCGGCCCCAGATGGGCGAGAACATCGGCGCCGCGGCGCGGGCGATGCTGAACTTCGGGCTGGAGCGGATGCGGGTCGTGGGGCCGCGGGACGGCTGGCCGAACCCGAAGGCGGTGGCGATGGCCAGCGGGGCGGGGCGGGTGCTGGACCATGCCGGACTGTTTCCAGACCTGCCCGGGGCCATCGCGGACTGCGACTTCGTCTTCGCCACCACCGCTCGGGGGCGGGAGCTGGTGAAGGAGGTCGTGACCCCGGAGCGCGCGATGGATATGGCCCGCGCGATGGGGGCGGAGGGGAAGCGGGTGGGCGTCCTCTTCGGGCCGGAACGGGCGGGGCTGGAGAACGAGGACATCATCCGGGCCAATGCCATCGTCACCGTGCCGGTGAACCCGGATTTCCCTTCGCTGAACCTCGCGCAATGCGTGCTGCTTCTGGGCTACGAATGGCGGCGGCAGGCGGGGGAGGTGCCGGCCTCGGTCATGGAACTGGCACGGACCGAGTTTGCCAGCCGTGAGGAGGTGGACCGGCTGGCCGACCATTTCGAGGAGCGGCTGGAGGCGGCGGGGTTCTTCTTTCCGGCCACCAAGGTCGAGGGGATGAAGGCCAACCTGCGGAACATGTGGGGCCGGCTGGGCCTGACCCGGGCCGAGGTGCAGACCTTCCACGGCATGCTGCGCCAGATCGCCTGGAAGCTGAAGAAGCAGGGCGACTAGGCCAGTCTGTCCACGGTGGACATTTCCGGATAATCCTGCAAGAGCAATGCCTTGCTCGCGGACATATACCGTTCGTTAACGTGCTTTTTCCGACCCCGACCTGAGGCTGAGGGCGGGCGATCCCGCCGGGCGCCATGTCGCGGTCTGGTCTGGTGCGGCCTGACGGGCTATGCTTGCCGCATAACAGCAGAAACGGGCAGGCAGCATGGCACAGGCAAGGACGACAGAGGGGGTTTCCCGGCGGGGACTGATGCTGACGGGGGCGGCGGCGATGCTGTCGGCCTGCGTGAGCGGCGGGCGGTCGGGCGGCGGGGGAGGGGGCGGCTACCGCGCGCCCGATCCGGTACCGCGGGCGGTGCCGAACCCGGGCTGGGATGCCTGGGTCGAGGGTTTCAGGGCGCGCGCGGCGGCGGGCGGGATCAGCCGGGGCACGCTGGACACCGCCTTCCGCGGCGCGGGTTTCCTGCCCGAGGTGATCGAGAAGGACCGCAACCAGACCGAGTTCAAGCGCAGCCTCGAGGATTACCTGAACATCGCCGCCTCTGACGAGCGCGTGAGCCTTGGCCGCCAGAAATACGCGCAATACGGGGGCGTGCTGTCGGCCATCGAGGCGCGCTATGGCGTCGAGGGCAACGTGGTCGCGGCGGTCTGGGGGCTGGAAAGCTTCTTCGGGACGCGGCGCGGCAATGTGCCGGTGGTCTCGGCCCTGTCCACGCTGGCCTACGAGGGCCGGCGCGGCGCCTTCTTCGAAAGCCAGTTGCTCGCGGCGCTGATGATCCTGCAGGCGGGCGATGTCTCGGCCAGCGCGATGACCGGCAGCTGGGCCGGGGCGATGGGGCATACCCAGTTCATCCCGACCAGCTACCTGGCCTATGCGGTGGATTTCAACGGCGACGGGCGACGCGACATCTGGTCGGAGGATCCGACCGATGCGCTGGCCTCGACCGCGGCCTATCTGGCCAGGTCGGGCTGGACGCGCGGCCTGCCCTGGGGGATGGAAGTCACGCTTCCCGCGGGGTTCAACACGGGGCTTCTGGGGCGCGGCAAAGGGCAATCGGCGGCCGACTGGCAGGCGCTGGGCGTGCGGTCGGCGGACGGGCGGGCGCTGGCGGGCGGGTCGATCATCGCGGGCGGCAATGCGGGCGGAGCGCCGTATTTCCTGCTGACGCAGAACTTCGCCACCATCCTGCGCTACAACAACGCGCAGAACTACGCGATCGGGGTTGGGCACCTGTCGGACCGGATCCTGGGCCGGGGTCCGGTGCAGGCCTCGTTCGGGCCGGATGCGAACGGGCTGACCAAGGCCGACCGGCAGGAGTTGCAGCGGCTGCTGACCGCGCGCGGCTTCGACACAGGCGGCACGGACGGGGTGATCGGGGCCAGGACCAGGGCCGCGATCAGCGCCTATCAGGGCAGCATCGGGGTGCCGGTGACGGGCGAGCCGAGCCTGGAACTGCTGCGCCGGTTGCGCTGAGGCGGTCCTGGACGGGAAGGGGCGGATGACGCAGCGCGTCCATGCGATGAGCGTGGCGAAGGTCTATCCGCTCTATCTGGCCAAGGTGGAGCGGACGGGCCGGACGCGGGCCGAGCTGGACGCGGTGATCTTCTGGCTGACCGCTCGTCGTCCGACTGCGTCGCTCCTCGCTCTGGCGCACCCCGCGACGAGACGCCGGAGGCGATCGAGGAGCCGCTGATGCGCGAGAATCGCAGCCTGGACAAGCTGGTGAACGGAACCGCCAGGGGCCGGCCGCTGGCGAAGGTGCTGCGACAGGGCTGAGGGCGCGCGCGGGACTGCGGGCGGATGCCTCCGGCGGGAGTTTTTGGAAAAGGGCAAGGGCAGGGGCCTTGCGTCAGGCGGCGGCGTGCGGGTGCGAGGTGCGGATCACCCGCTCGCAATGCTGCGACAGCGTCTTGCGGTCGTCGAAGGCATCTACGGGCACTTCGGGGTGGAAGATGACCTCGACCCGGCCCTGGCGGCGGGTGGCGAGGGTTTTCAAGAGGTGGCTGGCGAAGTCCATGTCGCCCCACCAGCCGTAATGGCGCGGATCCTCTCCTTCGGGGGCGTGGTAGATCACGGTGACGGGCTGGATGTGCATGGACCGCACCAGCGCCGGGGCGAAGAAGGCCTGGAAGAGCGTGGACTTGAAGGGCAGGACGCGGATCGCGTCGGTCGAGGTGCCTTCGGGGAAGAAGAGAAGCCGGTGGCCGGCCTGGAGGCGGGATTCGAAGATCTGCTGCTGTTTCTTCGCCTCGGTCCCCTTGCGGGCGATGAACACGGTGCCGGTGGCACGGGCGAGCCAGCCGATACCGGGCCAGTCGGCGACCTCGGCCTTGGCGACGAAATAGACGGTCTGGGCGGCGTTCAGCACGAAGATGTCGAGCCAGGAGGAATGGTTGGCGACGATGGCTCCGGTCCGGGTCATCGGGCGGCCGTGGAGCGTGAGCGGCAGGCGCAGGATGCGCAGGGCACCGCGGCAGACGGCCTTGGTGATGTGGGGGGTCACGGGGCGGGCCTGGCCGCAGAGCGGCCATTCCACGAGGCGCACGAGGAGGAGGACGACAAGGCCGCCATAGGTGAGCGCGCCGAGCAGGGTGCCGCGCCAGAGGACGCGGAGCCAGCCCGCGGGGGTGATGCGCAGCGGCGGCGGGGCGGCGGTGTGCCAGTCGCTCATCCGCCGGCCTTGCGGACGTAGAATTCGCGGTGGCGGGCCGACATCTGGCCCGTGTCCATCACCAGGCAGACATCGGTGGTGTTGAAGTCGCGGTCGATCCAGGCGCCGTCGCCGACGAAACCGCCGAGCCGGAGATAGGCCTTGATCAGCGCGGGCGTCGCGGCCATGGCGGCGCGGCGGTCGAGGCTGGCGGGGGGGACCAGGTCCATCTCCTGCCGGTGCGGGGGGAGCGCCCGGACCCGCATCTCGGGCGGGGCGAGATGGTGGTGATGGAGGTAGGAAAGCGGCTGGGCCAGGGCGGGGATGTCGGTGCCGTGGAAGGAGGCGGCGCCGAACAGGACCTCGATCCCGCGGTCGAGCACATAGTCGGCCAGCCCGTTCCACAGGTGGAACATCGCCGTGCCGCCGCGGTGGTCGGCATGGACGCAGGAGCGGCCGAGTTCGAGGAGATGCCGGCCCGAGGCGAGGAGGGGCGTCAGGTCGAACTCGGACTCGGAATAGAAGCGGCCGGCACTGGCGCGGCGTTCACCGGGCATGATGCGGTAGGCGCCGATGACATGGGTCAGGGTGGCAGGGTCGATGCGGCGGTCGACCAGGATCAGGTGGTCGAAATGCGGGTCGAACTCGTCGCGCTCGAGCCCGGCCGCATGGTCCACCAGCGGGCCGTCGCCGCCAAGTTCGCGCACGAAGACCTGGTAGCGCAGGGCCTGCGCTGCTGCCAGATCCTCGGGCGTGGTCGCAAGCCGGACGGCGTAGGGAGACTCTGCGGCAGACATCGACCCGGTTCTGGACTTCCAACGCGAGTGACTTAGCCAGCGGGCGCCCGTTTTGCAACCGTTTGCCGGACGGCGGGCGGGCCTGTCAATTCCCGGTTGAGTTTCACCGGCGGATTCGCACTATGGGTGATCAGTTCCCGCCACCGGCAGAAGGAAGACCCGCTTGCTGTCGATCACGACCTTTCCGCCATGTTCGAAGTTCACTGTTACCTTGCTGTCGATGTTCGACTGTACCTGACCCAGACCCCAGTCTTCCCGGTCCGGGTGGCGCACCAGCATTCCCGGTTCGAGAAGTCCCGCCATATCCTGTCCTTTCGCCCGGTTCGATGATGCAAGACAAGCCCGACCTCGCCGCCCTGATCGCCTCGCGCATCTGCCATGACCTTATCAGCCCGATCGGGGCGATAGGCAACGGGGTGGAGCTTCTGGCGATGGAGCCGGGGGGCGCGCGGCCGGAAATGGCGCTGATCTCGGAAAGCGTGGCCAATGCCAATGCGCGGATCCGGTTCTTCCGGGTCTGTTTTGGCCAGGCCGGCAGCGACCAGCGGATCGCGCGGTCCGAAGTGGTGGCGATCCTGGGCGACCTGGGGCGCGGGGGGCGGATCAGCTATGCCTGGACCAGCCCCGGCGACCTGCCGCGCCGCGAGGTGCGGCTTGCCTTCCTGCTCTTGCAATGCCTGGAAAGCGCGCTGGCCTATGGCGGGCGGATCAACGTCACCCGGTCCGAGACCGGCTGGTCGGTCCTGGCCGAGGCGCCGCGGCTGAAGGTCGATCCCGCGCTGTGGGAGGTGCTGACCGAGCCGCGCGCACCGGCCGAGATCGGCGCGAACCAGGTGCATTTCGCGCTGGTGCCAGAGGAACTGGCCCGGCAGGGCCGGCGCCTTGTCACCGAGATCGGCGAAACGACGATCCGGCTGACGTTCTAGGCTGCAATCCGAATTTGCCGTCGCCCGCCGCAGGAGCGCCGGGCCTCAAGCCCCGTCCGCGCCGGTGTCGTCTTCGGGCGTCGGCGGCGACAGGTCCTCGAACACCCGGTCGATGCGGTCCATCTGCTTGCCCGCCCGCATCATGCCGATCCGGCGGAACAGCCCGCGCGGGTCGCTGTTCAGGCGTTGCAACAGGTGGCAGGCCAGCGGCCCGACGACGGGGGCCTTGCGCGCCTCGTTCCAGATCTGGGCCAGAAGGTTGATGTCGAGCCCGCCGGTGGCCAGGTTGAAATGCGGCATGTCGAGCGGCAGGCTCCGGCCCCGGATGCGGCCGATCGGGAAGGGGGTCGCGGCGTCGAGGCCGGAGTGCAGGCGTTCGTATTCGTAGAGCTTCATCAGCGAAAACAGCACGTTGATCGACAGGCCCACGCGGCGCTGGGCCTCGGTCTCGCCATGGTCGCCGAAGGTGATGGCGGACGATATCAGCCAGCGCCCCGGCAGGTGCGGCATCAAGGCCGGCCCCGCCTCGGCCCAGATGCGGCGGAAGAGGGCGGGGGCATGGGCCGGATACCGCTGCTTGCGCAGATGCGCGATCAGGATGGCGTTGACGGCCGCGAGTTCCGGCTTGCCTGCCAGTTCCAACCGCATCTGGTGCAGCTTGCGGGCATGCAGCGTCTGCGAGCCTTCCAGCGGCGGCAGGTCGTGCGGGATCCGCGCGGCCAGCAGCGACGCGAGGTCGAGGTCGGCGGGCGGGAACCAGTCGCGCGCCGCGAGCTTCAGCCGGCGCCGGCGCTGGCCCCAGATCCCGATCAGGCTGTCCGGGGCATCCGGGTAGGTTTCAACCCCGGTCTCCGGATCGGGCTCGGTCGGATCGGGTTCTGGCGGATCGGGTTCCGGCGGATCGAGCTCGGGGGTCGTCATGCGGTCAGGGGCCTCCGGCGCCGCGAGGGTGGGCGGAGGCTAGGGCGCGGGGGCCGGGCGGTCAATGCCCTGGCCTAGACCATCATCTCCTTGGTCGCGGTCAGCTTGACGCCGGGATAGTCGCGCACCACGCGGTCGATGTCCCATTGCAGGCGGGTCAGGAACACGAGGTCCCCGTCGCTGTCATGCGCGATATGGCCCTTGTTGACGTTCACGAGCTTCTCGATCTCCGCCTTGTCGCCGGAAATCCAGCGGGCGGAGGTGAAGTTCGACCCCTCGAAGCGGACGGGCAGGCTGTATTCCTGCTCGATCCGGCTGGCCAGCACGTCGAATTGCAAGGCCCCCACGACGCCCACGATGTAGCCCGAGCCGATCATCGGCTTGAAGACCTTGGCCGCGCCTTCCTCGGCGAACTGGGTCAGCGCCTTTTCCAGGTGCTTGGCCTTCATCGGGTCGGTGGCGCGGATGGTCTGGAGAAGTTCCGGCGCGAAGCTCGGGATGCCGGTGAAGCGCAGGGATTCGCCTTCGGTCAGCGCGTCGCCGATGCGCAACTGGCCGTGGTTCGGGATGCCGATGATGTCGCCCGCCCAGGCTTCCTCGGCCAGTTCGCGGTCGGCGGCGAGGAAGAGGACCGGATTGGTGATCGACATGGGCTTTTTCGAGCGCACATGGAACAGCTTCATGCCGCGTTCGAAATGGCCCGAGGCGAGGCGGACGAAGGCCACCCGGTCGCGGTGCTTCGGGTCCATGTTGGCCTGGACCTTGAAGACGAAGCCGGTGACGGCGGGTTCGGACGGGTCGATCTGACGTTCGGCGGCCTTCTGCGGCTGCGGCTCGGGCCCGTATTCGCCGATGCCATCCATCAGTTCCTTCACGCCGAAGGAGTTGATCGCCGAGCCGAACCAGATCGGCGTCATCGAGCCGTTGAGGAAGGCCGTGCGGTCGAAGGCGGGCAGAAGCTCGCGCGCCATTTCCAGTTCCTCGTGGAACTTCGCCAGCAGGTCGGCGGGGATGTGTTCGGCAAGCTTGGGGTCGTCCACCCCGCTGATCTTGATCGATTCCGCCACCCGGTTGCGGTCGGCGCGGTCCATGATCTCCAGCCGGTCGTGCAGAAGGTCATAGGCGCCAATGAAGTCGCGTCCCATGCCGATCGGCCAGGAGGCGGGCGTCACGTCGATCGCGAGGTTTTCCTGGATCTCGTCGATGATGGCGAAGGTATCGCGGCTTTCGCGGTCCATCTTGTTGCAGAAGGTCAGGATCGGCAGGTCGCGCAGCCGGCAGACCTCGAACAGCTTGCGGGTCTGGGATTCCACGCCCTTGGCCCCGTCGATCACCATGATTGCGGCATCAACGGCGGTCAGCGTGCGGTAGGTGTCCTCGGAAAAGTCGCTGTGGCCGGGGGTATCGACCAGGTTGAAGCGGAAATCGCGGTAGTCGAACGACATGGCCGAGGCCGAAACGGAGATTCCGCGCTCCTGTTCCAGCTTCATGAAGTCCGACCGGGTGCGCCGGGCATCGCCCTTGGCGCGGACCTGGCCCGCCATCTGGATCGCACCGCCGAACAGCAGGAACTTTTCGGTCAGCGTGGTCTTGCCGGCGTCGGGGTGCGAGATGATCGCAAAGGTCCGGCGGCGGGCGATTTCAGGCGGAAGGGGGGCACGGTTCGACATGGGCGCGACATATCCGCCGCGCCGGCCCAGTGCAAGGATCGGCTCGGTCCGGGGGCAGGCGGATCACCGGGACGCCCCGGGGGCAGCAGCGGGCATCCGTTTCGCGACAGGTCGAGCCGGCAATCGCCGCAGCCTTGCATTCGACTGAGGCCGAAAGGATGCCGCGCGGATACTCGAGAGGGAAGGGGACGGAACCCTCCGGCGCGGAAGGAAGGATCCTGAGCCACGGACAGACCGCATTGCCGCCGATGCCGCACAAGAAGGCCGGGAGCATCCGATCCAGCGCGGTGTCGCCGCACACCTTGCTTTCCGGTGCCGGAGGCCGAGGCCGGGAGCAGGGCAAGACAGAGGGCATGGCGCGGAGTCACCGCTGCACGAGGAAGCGATCGTCGAAATGGAGGCTGGACCAGGTCAAGCCGTTTCGGCAAGACTGGAGCGCGACATGTTCTTGCCGAGTTTGCGGGGAAACCCGACCGTTCTGCTGCCAGCGAATTCTGTCCCTACTCATAGGCATTGCATGGAAGTTCTTTTCCGAACGGCCAGGAGCATCGGCAAGCGCGTGCTGCGGCATCATTGCAGCCGCAATCATCTGAGGGCCGCGCGCGGGACCCTGGAGATGCTGGAACGCCGCGACGGGCCTCTGAGCGCTGCCGACCGCGGCCGCTGCGATGCCTACGCGGTCGAGGTGCTGGGCCACGCGAAATTCGCCCCCTGGCTTTACGTCTATTCGCATGTGGCCGGGGAATTCCGGGAGGGCTGGATCCCCGACAACTTCTTCGACGAATGCGTGTTGCCGCACAACTCGGGCAGGCATGGCGAGCTGTCGCAGTTCCGCAGCCTCAACGGCATCCTGTTCGACGCGCCCGAGTTTCCCGACCTTGCCGTGCAGATCAACGGGATGGTGATCGGACGGGATGGCAAGCCGGTCGCGCGCAAGGATCTGACCGCCGTGCTTTTCGGGCAGGGCGACCGCATCGTGTTCAAGAGCGACGCCACGCAGTCCGGTCTTGGGCTTCGGGTGCTGGACCGCGCCTCGTTCGACCCTGACGGGATAGGGCGGCTTGGAGCGGGCGTGTTCCAGCCCTTCGTCCGGCAGCATCCCGAGTTCCACCGGATCGGGAACAGCACGGCGGTGACCACGCTGCGCCTGACCACGGCGACCGACGACAGCGGCACGCCGCAGGTTCGGGCGGCCTTTCTCTGCATCGGGATGGCCGGGGACGTGCATATCCGGGCGGGGACGGATGCGCTGGTGCCCGTCGATCCTGCCACAGGCGAGATGTCACCGGTGGGCTATGTTCCCGACTGGCAGCGCACCGACCGCCACCCGGATTCCGGCGTCCTTTTCGCGGGCTTCGAACTGCCGGAGTGGGAAGCGTGCCGGGATGTCGCCCTGCGCTACCACGCGCGCCTTCCCTTCGTGCGTTGCATCGGCTGGGACGTGACCGTGGACGATCAGGGCGCGGTGCGGATCCTGGAATGGAACGGCGGCCATACCGGAATCAAGTTCACCGAGGCGACGCAAGGCCCGTGCTTTGCCGACCTCGGCTGGCACCGCCTGCGCCGGCCGACCTAGGCCGGCGGGTTGCCCGGGGGCAGGTCCGGCCCATCGGGATCCCGGCGACGAGGACGCGCTTGTGCGCCGGGCACGGCCTGATAGGCTGGGCCGCGACAGGAGGACTGCGATGGATCTGGGCATCAGGGGAAAGCGGGCGCTGGTCTGCGCCTCGTCCAAGGGGCTGGGGCGGGGCTGCGCCGAGGCCCTGGCCGAGGCGGGCGTCGATCTGGTGATGAACGCGCGGGGCGCCGAGGCGCTGGAGGCGGCGGCGGAAGAGATCCGGGCAAGGCACCGGGTGAAGGTGGTCGCGGTGGCGGGGGACATCACCTCTGACGCGGGGCGGGCGGCGGTGCTGGCGCATGGGCCGTTCGACATCCTGGTGACCAATGCCGGCGGGCCGCCGCCGGGGATGTGGTCGGACTGGACGCGCGAGGATTTCATCAAGGCGCTGGATGCCAACATGCTGACGCCCATCGCGCTGATGCAGGCGGTGCTGCCGGGGATGATGGCGCGAGGATGGGGCCGCGTGGTCAACATCACCAGCGTCTCGGTCAAGGCGCCCGTCTCGGTGCTGGGCCTGTCGAACTCGGCCCGGGCGGGGCTGACCGGCTTCGTCGCCGGCACCTCGCGGCAGGTGGCGGGCAAGGGAGTGACGATCAACAACCTGTTGCCCGGCATCCATGCCACCGACCGGGCGGTGGCCCTGGACATGGCTGTCGTCAAGGCCCGGGGCATCAGCATGGAGGAGGCGATCGCGGAACGCGCCGCCACCATCCCCGCAGGACGCTACGGCACCCCGGCCGAGTTCGGCGCGGCCTGCGCATTCCTCTGTTCGCAGCACGCCGGCTTCATCGTCGGGCAGAACATCCTGCTGGACGGCGGGGCTACCAATACGACGCTGTAGCAGCGGTCAGCCGTAGGCCGACCGCCGCCGTCCGGGATCGAGAACCCCCAGCGTCGCCAGAAGGCTTGCGCCAATGGCCCAGGCCCAGGCCCCGGCGCCGAGCATGCGCTGGGTCATCTCGGGGATGGACGAGCCCGAGAAGGACAGGCCCGTCGCCTCGGCCTGGCCGATCAGCGACAGAAGCGCCCAGGCCACCAGCGCGACCGGCACCGCCCCGGTCAGGAAGGCCAGAAGCCGCGACTCGCGCCCGATCAGGGCGAAGGCGACGAACAGCGCGGCCAGCACGAAGGAGCAGCCATAGGCGATGGTCTCGGGTCGGGCGCCGGCCAGGATGTCATGGGCTCGGGCCGCGTCCATCTCGCGCAGCACGGTCCAGGGCACGACGTTTTCGCCGAAAGGCGAGGAAAGCCAAGGCAGGAAGAGGCTGGCAAGAATGGCAAGCGCGGCAACAAGGGCAAGCGGACGTGTCAACATCGGGGCACCTTTCGGCGGATCAATCCTGCAAGCGAAACACCGGTTGCGGATTGCGTCAATTTTCCCTTGCGCGAGAGCCGGAATTGGCGCGATGGCCGCATCAATCCCGCGCCGCATGCCGGGTTTGGTGCGCAGCCGTCCAGAGTGCGGCGACGCCCCGCAGGTCTGGTCTTGCCCGGCCCGACTCACGCTGCTAGGGGAAAGCCTGACGGATTTGCTTGAGTATCCATGCCCGATACCCCGCCCCTGCGCCTGGACGTCATCAACCTTGGCCGGTCCTTCGGCGGGCGCAAGGTGGTGGACGGGGTTTCGCTGTCGGTGGCGGCCGGGCAGGTGACCTGTCTGCTTGGCCCCTCGGGCTGCGGCAAGTCCACCACGCTGCGGATGATCGCCGGGGTCGAGCGCGCAGATGCCGGCGAGGTGCGGCTGGATGGCCAGACCGTCGCCGGGCCGGGGGTGCATGTCCCGCCCGAGGTGCGCTCGGTCGGGCTGATGTTCCAGGACTTCGCGCTGTTCCCGCATCTGACGGTGGCCGAGAACGTGGGCTTCGGCCTGCGCATGGACCGGGCCGAGAAGGCGCGGCGGGTGGGCGAGCTGCTGGAAAAGGTCGATCTGGCGGGCTTCGGGCCGAAGCATCCGCACGAGCTGTCGGGCGGCGAGCAGCAGCGCGTGGCGCTGGCCCGGGCGCTGGCGCCGAACCCGCGGGTGATGCTGATGGACGAGCCCTTCTCGGGGCTGGACAACCGGTTGCGCGACGGGATCCGCGACCGGACGCTGGAGATCCTGAAGGAGGCGGGCGCGGCGGTGCTTCTGGTCACGCACGAACCCGACGAGGCGATGCGCATGGCCGACGAGATCGCCTTGATGCGCGCGGGCCGGATCGTGCAGAAGGGCGCGCCCTACAACGTCTACAACGCTCCGGTGGACAAGGCGGCGGCGGCCTTCTTCAGCGACATCAACGTGATCCGGGGCGTCTCGAAGGGCGCGCTGACCGAGACGCCCTTCGGCGCCTTCCTCACCCCTGGCCATGCCGACGGCGCCGAGGTCGAGATCGTGATCCGCCCGCAGCACCTGCGCATCGACTTCGACCGCGGCGGGCGCGGCCCCAACCCCACGCCCGAGGACGGCGTGCCCGCGCGGGGAACGGTGGTCCGCAGCCGCTATCTGGGTCGCGAGAGCCTGGTGGATTTCAGGATGGATGTCGCGGGGACGAAGCTGACCGCCAGCGTGCCCGGTGTCTTCCTGCCCAAACCCGGCACCGTCCTGTGGCTGATGATCCGCCGCGACCGCTGCTTCGTCTTCGGCGTGTGACGGCGGCGGTCCGGGTCAGGGCGGTTCGGCCTCGATCCCGGACTGGGGCAAGAGGGTCGTGACCTTGTAGAGCAGGCTGCGCGCCGCCCGTGCGCGCGGGTTCCCCTCCTGGCCCACGTGGCGCAGCCCCTCGACCAGCGCCTCCAGCTCGTCCGGGGTCAGCATGGTCGGCGGCAGCACCAGCGGCGAGCGCAGGATGTAGCCGAGGCCCCGTTCGCCCTCGACCGGCATGCCGGTGGCGGCCAGCATCTCCATGTCGCGCCAGATCGTGCGGGTCGAGACCCCGGTGCGCGCGGCAAGTTCGGCCGCCGTGTGCAGCCGCCCGTCGCGCAGGGCCTGGACGATGTCGTAAAGGCGGGCGTCGCGTTTCATGGGGCCGGACCGGGGAAGGGGAGGGACTTACTGACAAAATACTGTCAGTTGACTGCATTTGCCAAGCGGCTTGGGTCTTGGAAGCCGGGCAATCGGGGGCGTAATTGGGGGCAGTAACGGATTCCGCCCCGGCATCGGGGCCTGCATGGAGGGGTTCTCATGCTCAACAACATCGGTCTTCCCGGCCTGCTCCTGATTGCGATCGTGGTGCTGGTCCTGTTCGGCAAGGGCAAGGTGTCGAGTCTGATGGGCGAGGTCGGCAAGGGCATCACGGCCTTCAAGAAGGGCGTGAACGACGGCGCGAAGGAAATCGAGGACGCCAAGGCCGAGGCCGCCAAGGATGTGACGCCTGCCGAAAAGGACAAGGCCTGACCTGACAGGCCGTCCGGGAGACGGGACATGGATCTCAGCTGGTCCGAACTTCTGGTCGTCGGCATCGTCGCGCTGATCTTCATCGGCCCGAAGGATCTGCCCGGCATGTTCCGCGAGCTTGGCCGGTTCACCGCCAAGGTCCGGTCGATGGGGCGCGAGTTCAGCCGGGCGATGGAACAGGCGGCGAAGGAGTCGGGCGTCAAGGACGTGGCCGACGACCTGAAGAAGGTCACCTCGCCCAAGGCCATGGGGCTGGATGCGGTGAAGTCCGCCGCCGACAAGTTCGAGAAATGGGATCCGCTGAAGAACGCGGCCAAGCCAACGAAGCCCCTGACCCCTGCACCGATGCCGGCGGCGATGACCGCGGCGCCGGTGGCCGAGGCCGCCACGGCCGCGGCGGCACCCGCGGTGCCGGAAGGTGCGGGCCCGGCCACGGCAGCGCTTTACGAACAGAAGGCCGCGCGCAAGGCGGTGGTGGACGAGGCGGCGGCCAGGCTGCGCGCCCTGTCCGAACCCGCAGCCGCCGAGGCCCAGCCCGCCGCCAAGGCGCCCGGCCGGCGGCGCAGGAAGGCCGACCCGCAGGGTGGTGACGCAGCATGAGCGCGAAGGACGAGATCGACGACAGCTCGGCCCCCCTGGTCGAGCATCTGGCCGAACTGCGCAACCGGCTGATCTGGTCGGTCACGGCCTTCATCGTGGCCATGCTGGCCTGTTTCGTGGTGGCCGACCCGATCCTGAACTTCCTGCTGCGCCCGATCGAGCAGGCGATGCGCGAGCTGGGCAACCCGAACCCGGTGATGCAATACACCGCGCCGCAGGAATATTTCTTCACGCTGGTCCATATCTCGGTCGTGGCCGGGCTGATGGTCAGCTTTCCGGTCATCGCCTACCAGCTCTGGCGCTTCGTGGCGCCGGGACTCTACCGCAGCGAGAAGCAGGCCTTCCTGCCCTTCCTGATCGCCTCGCCGGTGCTGTTCCTGCTGGGCGCGACCTTTGCGCATTATGTGGTGACGCCCATCGCCATGCGCTTCTTCCTCGGCTTTGCCGACAGCGCCTCGATCCTGTCGGTGCTGGCGCCGATGCTGACCGATGTGCCCGCCGACGTGCCTGCCGCGGCGCCGAAGGAAGGCATCGAGATCGTCTTCCAGGGCAAGGTGAACGAGACGCTGGACATCAGTCTTAAGCTGATCATCGCCTTCGGCCTATGCTTCCAGCTGCCGGTCCTTCTGACGCTGATGGGCAAGGCGGGGCTGGCGACCTCGGCCGGCCTCGCGGGGATGCGCAAGTATGCCATCGTCGTCATCCTGATCGTCGCCGCGCTCGTCACGCCGCCGGACGTGATGAGCCAGCTGATCCTGTTCTTCGCCGTCTATCCGCTCTACGAGGTGTCGATCTTCCTGATCCGCCGCATCGAAAAGCGCCGCGAGGCGGAACTGCGCGCCGAGGGGCTCTGGGATGACGAGACCGACGGCCCCTCCGACACGGCCGAGCCCAAGGCATGACCGACCCGCTTGACCGCATCGCCGCCGCGCTGGAGCGGCTGGCCCCCGCGCCGATGCCCGCGCCCGATTTCGCGGCCGAGGCCTTCGTCTGGCACACGGGGCCCGACCGGCTGGAACCCGTGGCGCGGGTCTCGCGGGTGGACATCGGCCTGCTGGTCGGCGTCAACCGCGCGCGCGACACGCTCCTGGAGAACACCCGGCATTTCGCCGCCGGCCTGCCTGCGAACAACGCGCTTTTGTGGGGCGCGCGGGGGATGGGGAAGTCGAGCCTGGTCAAGGCGGTCCATGCCGCCGTGCGGGCGGAAGGCCATGACCTGAAGATCGTGGAACTGAGCCGCGAGGACCTGCCCTCGGTGCAGCGCCTGCTGGCGCACCTGCGCGCCGCGCCGCACCGGTTCCTGCTGTTCTGCGACGACCTGTCGTTCTCTCACGACGACCAGCACTACAAGTCGCTGAAGGCGGTCCTGGACGGCGGGATCGAGGGACGGCCCGAGAACGTGCTGTTCTACGCCACCTCGAACCGCCGGCACCTGATGCCGCGCGACATGATCGAGAACGAACGCTCGACCGCGATCAACCCCTCCGAGGCGGTGGAGGAGAAGGTGTCGCTGTCCGATCGCTTCGGGCTGTGGCTGGGGTTCCATCCCTGCGGCCAGGACGATTACCTGGACATGATCCGCGGCTATTGTGCGGCGCATGGCGTGAACGTCCCCGAAGAGCGGCTGCACGCCGAGGCGATCGAATGGCAGGCAACGCGGGGCGGGCGGTCGGGCCGGGTGGCCTGGCAGTTCTTCTGCGACCTCGCCGCCCGCGAGGGGGTGCGCCTCCGGGCCTGACGGCGGGTTTGCCTTCGCGCCCGGCGACGTGTATCCTGAGCGCAAGCCATCATGCTGACCGAGATCCTTGTCATCCTCGCCCTGATCGTCCTGAACGGCGTGCTCGCCATGTCCGAGCTGGCCATCGTCAGCGCGCGTCCGGCCCGTCTGAAGCCGCTGGAAGGCAAGAGCCGCGGCGCGCGCATGGCCTTGCGGCTGGCAGAGCATCCGGGCCGGTTCCTGTCCACCGTGCAGATCGGCATCACCGCGGTCGGCATCCTGTCGGGCGCGCTGTCTGGGGCGACGTTGGGCCAGCGGTTGCAAATCTGGCTGGTCGGGCAGGGCGTGGCAACCGACTGGGCCGCGACGCTGGGGGTGGGCGGGGTGGTGGTGGCGATCACCTATGTCAGCCTGATCGTGGGCGAACTGGTCCCGAAACAGCTGGCGCTGCGCAATGCCGAAGGACTGGCGATGCGCGTGGCGCCGGCAATGACGCTTCTGTCGGTCGTCGCCGCGCCGCTGGTCTGGTTCCTGGACCGGTCCGGCCGCCTGCTTCTGTGGCTGCTCGGCCAGCGCGGCGCGGGCGAGAACCGCGTCACCGAAGAGGAGGTGCATGTCCTTCTGGCCGAAGCCCACGAGGGCGGGGTGCTGGAGACCGAGGAGCGCGAGATGATCACCGGGGTGATGCGCCTGTCGGACCGCACCGCGCGGGCGCTGATGACCCCCCGGCACGAGGTGGAGATGCTGCCGCTGGAGGCCACCGGGGCCGAGGCGGTGGCCGCCGTTCGCCGCGTCGCCCGCCCGCGGATGCCGGTGGCCAATGCCGAGGGCGAGGTGGTGGGCATCGTGCTGCTGGCCGATGCCTTCCAGGCCGTCTCGCGCCGCGAGCCGCTGGAGATCCGGGCGCTGGTGCGCGAGGTGCCGGTGGTCTCGGACCGGGCCGAGGCGCTGGACGTGCTGGAGATCCTGCAGAAATCCGAACACCATTTCGCGCTGGTCTATGACGAATACGGCACCTTCGAGGGCATCCTCACCACCGGCGACGTGCTGGAGGCGATCACCGGCGCCGTGGCGGCCAGCGAGGCGGACGAACCCGCGCTGGTCACGCGCGAGGACGGCAGCCATCTGGTCGCGGGCTGGATGCCGGTGGACGAATTCTGCGACCGCCTGGGCCTGCCGCGCGAGATGGCGGGGGATTACGATACCGTGGCCGGGCTGATCCTGCACCAGATGGGCCGGATCCCCGAGCTTGGCGCGCATTTCACCGCACATGGCTACCGCTTCGAGGTCATCGACCTGGACGGGCGGCGGATCGACAAGGTGCTGGTCTCGCGCCCGGGTGGCTGAGCCGGGTCCGGCGGACTATTGCAGATAGCCCACCGGGTCGAAGCTCTGCTTCGAGGTGTTGCGCACCTCGAAATGCACGAAGGCGGGATCGCCCGCCGCGACCTTGCCGATGGCCTGGCCGCGCTTGACCGCATCGCCCTTCTTCACCGTCATTCCGGTCACGCCGACATAGACCGTCAGAAGATCCCCCGCGTGGCGGATGATGACGATGCCCTTGCCGGTGGTGTCCGAAGAGATGACCGTCACCGTTCCGGCTTCGGCGGCGACCACCGGGCTGCCGGCCGGTGCGGCGATGTCGATGCCCTGGTTCTTCTTCGGGTCGTAGCCGCGGATGATCTTGCCCGAGGCCGGCATCGCCATCTTCGAGGGCGTGGACTTCGCCGCGCCGAGGTCGGGCGAGGGCGGGGTGCCCTTGGGCTTGGTGCCCGTGGGCTCGGTCTTTTCGTCCGGCAGGGGTTTTTTCGCCGAGGGCGGCTCGGGCGTGGGGCTGCCGACGCCCGGCGGGGTCGGGACGGGTTCGGGGTTCGGCGCAGGCCCGGTCGCGATCGGGATGATCAGCGTCTGCCCTTCGCGCACGCCCATGTCCGCGCCGAGCTGGTTCCAGTCGGCCAGGGCCTTGGCCGAGACGTTGTAGGTCCGCGCGATGGTGAAGGCGGTCTCGCCCCGCGCGACGCGGTGGGTCAGCGGCTGGCCGGAGATCGGCTTCGAAGCGGCGGGAGAGGTGCCCGCGGCCGGTTTCGTCGCCGGTGCCGCGGTGTCGAGCGCAGTGGTGGCGATCGAGGTGATGTCGATCCCGCCGCCCGCCGACGGGCCGGTTCCGCCGATCACCGCCGGCTGCGGGCTGGCCGCGACACGTTTCGGCAGCAGCAGCATCTCGCCCTCGCGCAGGGGGTCGGTCGCGCGCAGCGCATTGGTCCTCGCCAGCTCTTCGGGGTTCATCCCCAGCCGGCCGGCCATGCTGGCGACCGTTTCGCCGCGACGGGCCGTCGCCATCTGGTAATCGGGGTAGGAGATGATGCCGTTCGCGTCCGGCTGCGGCGCCGCCGCCGTCGCCTGCAAGGCCGCGTTCGAGGTGTCGCCGGCACCCTGACGCAGATCCCAGTCCAGCGCCCCGGTATTGATACAGCCCGACAGGGCCAGGGCCCCCGCGCTCAGCAGCAAACCCGCCCGAAGTCTTGTCGTTCTCGCCATCTGGTCCCGCCTGATCATCCGCCGCCCGGTTCGGCCCGGTTTTGTGGGCCCGCAGTCTACTCGGAGCCCATCCCCTCTACCAGTGGAACAAAGCGCACCGGGCGGAGTTCCTCGTAATCAAACCCGCGTGAGGTCCGCGTCACCTTGATCAGCGACTGCACCGCATCCGACTGGCCGACTGGCACCACCATGATCCCGCCGGGCTTCAGCTGCTCCAGCAGGGGGCCGGGCGGATCCTCGGCCGCCGCCGTCACGATGATCCGGTCGAAGGGCGCCTGGTCGGGCAGCCCGTGCGAGCCGTCGGCCGGGATCGCGGTGATGTTCACCAGACCCAGTTCGCGGAACAGCTCGGACGCCTCGCGCACCAGGCGGCGGTAGCGGTCCACGGTATAGACCCGGCGGGCCAGCTGCGACAGGACGGCGGCCTGGTAGCCGGACCCGGTGCCCACCTCCAGCACCGTGTCGCGCGGGCTGACCTGAAGGGCCTGGGTCATCAGGCCGACGACCGAGGGCTGGCTGATCGTCTGGCCGCAGGCGATGGGCAGGGGCATGTCCTCGTAGGCGCGGTCGGCGAAGATGTTGCGCACGAAAAGGCCGCGGTCGATCTTCTCCATCGCGGTCAGGACGCGGGTGTCGGTCACGCCGCGTGATCGGAGGGCAAAGAGAAAGCGCATCTTGCGTTCGGCAAGCTCTTCGGAGGTGGGGCGGTCCTCCGGTCCCTCGGTCATGCGAGCCTGGCCTCGAGGTCGGCCAGAAGGTCGTGCGCGGTGAGGTCCGCGCGCATCGGCGTGACCGAGATGAAACCGTCCAGGTTCACCGCCGCGTCCGATCCGGGCAGGGTGGGCGTGTGCTGGTGACCGCCCTTGATCCAGAGGAACTTGCGCCCCGAGGGCGACATGTGCGGCTCGACGCTGAAGGCGGTGTCGCGGCGGAAACCCTGCGGCGCGACCCGCATGCCCCGGGTCGCGGCGGCTGGCTGAGGCGGGAAGTTGATGTTGTAGAACACCCGGTAATCGTCCTGCGTCCAGAGCCCCTTGTCCAGAAGCGCCCGCACCACCCCCGCGCCATGGACGCGCGCGCTTTCGAAAGGATCGGAGAGCCGGACATTCTCGGGCCCGAAGAACTGCGACAGGGCGATCGCGGGGACGCCCTGCAGGGCCGCCTCCATCGCCCCGCCGATCGTGCCGGAGTACAGGACGTTCTCGGCCGCGTTGTTGCCCCGGTTGACGCCAGAGAGCACGAGGTCCGGCCGCGCGCCGTCCAGCACGTCGTAGATCGCGGCCAGCACGCAATCGGCCGGGGAGCCTTCGGCGGCGAACCGGCGGGGGCCAAGCTCGGCAATCATCATCGGGTGGGTGTAGCTGATGCAGTGGCCGACGCCCGATTGCTCGAAGGCCGGCGCCACGGTCCAGACCTCTCCGCTTGGGCCGGCAATCTCGGTGGCGATGGCAGTCAGAACCTCAAGCCCCGGCGCGTTGATGCCGTCGTCGTTGGTGATGAGGATGCGCATGTGTCGGGGGTTCCTTCGGACCTGCCCCTGATTAGACGAGGGCGGGGGGCGCTTCAAGGCACAGGACAGGCTCGTCGTTCGACTTCGTCTCCTCCTCGCGGGGGGGGGGGCGAGGAGAAGCGCAGCGCACGACGAGCAGCCTCGCTCGAGCCTGAGCCCAGTTTGACGCCCGAAGAAAGATGTCCGCGAGGCGCGGGGATCGCCATCCGGTCGCGTGTGGACGAGATCAGGCGTCGCGCCTGGCGATCCATTCGTGGTCGGGGTCGTTCTGGAACCGCCACTTGCGGATCGGACCGGCCATGACGTTCAGGTAATACATCTCGTAGCCGTAGGGCGCGCCGCAGGGATGGTGCCCTTTAGGGACCAGCACGACATCGTGGTTCTTCACCGTCATGGTCTCATCCAGGCTGCCGTCCTCGGTATAGACCCGCTGGATGCCGAAGCCCTGGGCGGGGTTCAGGCGGTGGTAGTAGGTTTCCTCCAGATAGGTCATCCGGGGGAAGTCGTCCTCGTCATGGCGGTGGCTGGGGTAGCTCGACCAGTGGCCGGCGGGGGTGAAGACCTCGGTCACCAGAAGGCTGTCGGCGACCTCGCGGCCCTCCATCGCGATGTTGTTGACGTGTCGCGTGTTGGTGCCCTTGCCGCGCGGGGTCAGCTCGATCCCGTCCGGGCCGAGGCGCTGGGCCTTGTGCCCGCCCTTGCCGGGAGCCTTGCAGACGCCGATGGTGCAGGGGGTGGTGGCGACGGCGCGCCAGGTCGTGCCGTTCGGAACGTAGAGGCAATGCGGCGGGGTCTTCTCGAAGACATCCATCCGCTCGCCCATCTCGCCCCAGTCCTGCCCGGCGGCCTGCACCTTCGCCTTCCCTTCGACGATCACCAGGATCACCTCGGTCTCGCCGGTTGTCTCCTCGGCTACGTCGCCCGGCTCCAGCCGGTAGAGCGTGAAGCCGACATAGCCCCAGCCCGCGCTTTCGGGGGTGATCTCATGCACCTTGCCGCGGGTGCCGGTGGGATGGCGCAGGAGGTCGGGCATGGCTTGCCTCACGGACGCGAGTGGTCGATGGTCAGGCCGGCCTTGGCGCAGACCTTCAGGATGTGCTCGTAGCCCATCTTCGAGTATTCGTAGGGCGGGGCCTTGGCGGGGTCCTGTTCGGCCTCGACCACGATCCAGCCCGCGTAATCCATTGCCTTCAGTTTGTCGGCCACCGCCTGGAAGTCGATGCAGCCGTCGCCCGGCACGGTGAAGGCCCCGGCGATCACGGCGTCGAGGAAGCTGCGGTTGTTCTTCCGAACGTCCGCCACGACCTCGGGCCGGATGTCCTTGAAATGGACGTGGTGGACGCGGGACGCCCAGCTGTGCAACACGCGCATCACGTCCGCGCCGCCGAAGAGGAGATGCCCGGTGTCGAAGAGAAGCTTCACCTCGGGGGTGGAGCCTTCCATCAGCGCGTTCACGTCATCCTCGCTCTCGATGAACGAGCCCATGTGGTGATGGTAGGCCAGCGTAACACCCTGATCGGCCATCCACTTCGCCAGTTCGGACAGCTTCGCGCCGTAGGCCCGCACTTCGGCGGCGGCGAATTTCGGGCGGTTGTTCACCGGCACGGCGATGTCGCCCTGCACGGTGTTCGAACATTCCGCATAGACGATGCAGGGGGCCTTCAGCGCCGCGAACTGTTCGACCTGCTGGCGCACCGCCTCGATTTCCGTCTTCACGTCGTTTCTGAGGAGATTGCCGGAACACCAGCCGCCGCAAAGGAAAAGTCCGTTCGCGTTCAGATAGGACCGCAGCCCTTCGGTATCCGCCGGCATCCGCCGCCCGCGTTCGACGCCGGTATAGCCGATCTCGCGCGCCTCGCGGAGCGCCTGCTCCATCGTGTAGGCGGCGGTCAGGTCCGGCAGGTCGTCGTTCTGCCAGGAGATGGGAGAGATCCCGATCTTCACGCTCATTCGTCTGTCCTCAGTTCACCAGCCATTGCGCGCGTGCGCCGGCCTCATGTTCCTTGCGCGCTTCCAGCACCGAGGGCCGGGTCGAGACCTCGGGCACGCCCACCTCCCACCAGCTGCCGCCCGCGCCGGTGCCGGGTCCGGGGTCGGTGTCGATGACGATGACCGTGGGCACGGTCGCCCCCTTCGCCGCCTCAAGCGCGGCCTCGAGCCCCGCGATGCCGTCGGCCTTGACCGCCTTCGCCCCCATCGCCGCGGCATGGGCGACAAAGTCGATGTGGCTGGGGTTCACGTGATAGGCGTCGTCGAGAAGGTTGTTGAACGGCGCGCCGCCGGTGTGTTTCTGCAAGCGGTTGATGCAGCCGAAACCGCGGTTGTCGGTCAGGACCACGGTGAAGGGCACGCCCATCATGACGGCCGTGGCGAGTTCGCTGTTGGCCATCATGTAGGACCCGTCGCCGACCATGCAGATCACGTCGCGGTCGGGCCGGGCCATCTTGATCCCCAGGGCGCCCGCGATCTCGTAGCCCATGGTCGAGAAGCCGTATTCCATGTGATAGCCGCCCTGCGCGCCGCGCCAGAGCGTGTGCAGGACGCCCGGCATCGACCCCGCCGCGCCCATCACGATGGTCTCTGGCGTGGCGCTGCGGTTCACCGCTCCCACGACCTGCGCGTCGCTGGGCAGCTGATTGCCCACCGGCGCGGCCATGAGCGAAGCGGTGGTGGCGAACCAGGCGTCGCGCGCGGCGAAATCGGGATCGGCAAAGCGGTGCGCGCCCAGAGCGGCCGAAAGCCGCTCTAGCGCGACCTTCGCATCGGCGACCAACGCCTGCGCCCCGCGCTTGGTGGCATCCCAGGGCTGGACGTTGATCGACAGGATCCTGCGCCCAGGCCGCCTGAAGATCGTCCAGCTGCCGGTGGTGAAGTCCTGAAGCCGCGTGCCGACCGCCAGCACCAGATCGGCCTCGGCCGCCAGCTTGTTGCCGCAGTCCGAGCCGGTCACGCCGGGCGTGCCGAAGTTGAGCCGCTCTTCCCAGTCCACCGCGCCCTTGCCCGCCTGGGTCTCGACCAGCGGGATGTTGTGGCGGCGCGCGAAGTCCAGAAGCGTGGCCTCGGCGCCGGAGTAGAGGACGCCCCCGCCCGCGACGATCAGCGGCCGTTCGGCAGCCTTGAGCGCGGCGACGGCGGCCTCCAGCTCGCGCTGGTCGGGTTCGGGGCGGCGGATTTGCCAGACCCGGGGGGTGAAGAATTCCACAGGATAATCATAGGCTTCGGCCTGCGTGTCCTGGCAGAAGGCAAGGCAGACCGGCCCGCAGGTGGCGGGATCGGTCATCACCTGAAGCGCGCGGGGCAGCGCGGTCAGGATGTGCTCCGGCCGGCTGATACGGTCGAAGTAGCGCACCACGGGGCGGAAGCAGTCGTTGGCGGAAACGATGCCGTCGCCGAAATCCTCGACCTGTTGCAGCACCGGGTCCGGCGCGCGGGAGGCAAAGACATCGCCGGGGATCATCAGGACCGGGATCCGGTTGACATGCGCCAGCGCCGCCGCGGTGACGAGGTTCGTGGCCCCCGGCCCGATCGAGGTCGTCACCGCCATGGCCTTCCGCCGCCGCATCGTCTTGGCATAGGCGATGGCGGTATGGGCCATGGTCTGTTCGTTGTGGCCGCGCCAGGTGGGCAGGGCGTCGCGGTGGGCGTGCAGCGCCTCGCCCAGGCCCGCGACGTTGCCATGGCCGAAGATCGCCCAGACGCCCTCGATGAAGCGGGAGCCGTCCTCGGCCTGTTGCAGCGACAGCCAGCGCACCATGGCCTGGGCGGCGGTCAGCCGCACGGTTTCGTGGCGGGTCGTGGTCATGACTTTCCTCCCTCGCGGCTGGCGTCCCAGATGGCGCAGAGCCTTGCGTATTTCTCTACCATGATCGCCACCGCCGCCCCATCGGTGATCTCGCCCCGGAACCAGGCGCGGGCGGCATCGGCAAAGATCGTGCGGCCGACGGCGAAACCTTTCACCAGCGGCTGGCGCGCCGCAAGCCGGAACGAGGCGGCAAGGTCTGCCTCGGCCGCGTCGAGGCCAAGGACGACGACACCGCGCACATGGGGGTCGTTCTCGGCAATCGCGGCGCAGGCCTTCGTCCAGGCGGCGTCGGAGGTGAAGGGTTCCAGCTTCCACCAGTCGGGATAGACGCCAAGCGCATAGAAGCGGCGGATGACCTCGGCGCTGGTCTCGTCGGTGACGGGGGCGACCTTGGAGGGGATGATCTCCAAGAGCATCTCCAGCCGGTTGCGGCGGCAGGCGTGGAAGAGGCGCAGGACCGTTTCCTCCTGCGCGGCCTTCGTCGCCGCGTCGTCGGCGGGATGGTAGAAGCACAGGACCTTGACCACATGGGACAGCGGCCATTCCTGCAACCCGCCGAGGTCGGGGCCAAGCTCGGGCTCCAGCGTCAGGGGGCGCGAGCCGGGCCATTCGACGGGCCGCCCGATCCAGAGGCCGGTGCCCGCCGCGCGGTAGAGCGCATCGCGCCCCAGCCGGCTGTCGCAGAGGATGCCGTGGCCGGGCTTGCCGTCCGCGACCTTGAGGGCTGCATCCAGGCACAGCTGCTTGAAGGCGCCGATCCTGTCGGGCGTGGCGCCCTCCATCTGTTCCAGCTGCATCCGGTGGTCGAAGGCGAAGACGCGCATCGTGGACAAGTCGCCGTGCCGGTTGGTGGACCAGTGGATCTGTTCCAGCGCGCGGTCCTTGCGGAGCGCCCTTTCGACCACGCCGCGGTTCAGGAAGAACTGCAATTCCTCCCAGCTGGGGTAGGCGGGGGTGCAGCCGTGGCGGCTGACGGCGAAGGCGCCGCAGGCGTTGGCGTATTTCAGCGCCACGGGCCAGGGTTCGCCGTCGAGCCAGCCCTTCAGGAGTCCCGACATGAACCCGTCGCCCGCGCCGAGGACGTTGAACACCTCGATCGGAAAGCCGGGGCCGCTCTCGCCCTCGTCCAGGCTGTCGGGGATGGCGCCGGTGAAGGCGCCGGCGCCCATCGGACCGCGCTTGCAGACCAGCGTCGCGCCGCTGACGGCACGGACGGCGCGCAGGGCGGCGATGGTGTCGGTCGAACCGCCGGCGATGTGGAATTCCTCTTCCGTGCCCACGATCAGGTCGAAGAGGTGCAGGGTCGATTGCAGCTTGGCGGTGACGGCCGCGCTTTCGATGAACCGGCTTTCCCCCGCGCCATGTCCGGCAAGGCCCCAGAGGTTCGGCCGGTAGTCGATGTCGAGCGCGGTCTGCGCCCCGTGTTTCCGGGCCAGGGTCAGCGCCTTCAGGACGGCGGCCTCGGTCCGGGGGTGGCTGAGATGCGTGCCGGTGGCCACGACCGACCGCGCCTCGGCGATGAAGCCTTCGTCGATGTCGTCCTCGCTCAAGCCCATGTCGGCGCAGTTCTCGCGGTAGAAGATCAGCGGGAACTGGTGCTGGTCGCGGATGCCGAGAAGGACGAGCGCGGTCAGACGCTCCGGGTCGGTCCTGACGCCCCGCACGTCAACGCCTTCGCGCGCCAGTTCCTCGCGGATGAAGCGGCCCATGTGTTCGTCGCCGACGCGGGTGATGAGCGCCGATTTCAGGCCAAGCCTCGCGGTCCCGGCGGCCATGTTGGTGGGCGAGCCGCCGATGTATTTCTGGAAGGACCCCATGTCCTCGAGCCTGCCGCCGACCTGCGCGCCGTAGAGATCGACCGAGGAGCGACCGATGGTGATGACATCGAGGGATTTCGGGGTGGGCATCGGCTGGGCTCCGACTCGGGCAGCTGCATGGAATGAATATTCCATTTTCGCCCCTGACGGAAGCCCTAAGTTTCGCGCCGGGCGGCGACGGCGACGGCGAGGGACAGCGCCAGCGCGATGACGGCGGACAGCGACCGGAAGGCGCCGAAGTCGATCTCGGCCACGGTCAGCACGGTATCGGCGACGGCAGAGACCTGGGTGCCGGGCGGGTCCGTCAGCGCGACGACCGGAAGGCCGCGATCCCGGGCCAGGGCCGCCAGCGCAAGGGTTTCCTCGGACCACGGCGCAAAGGTGATGGCGATGAGCGCATCGCCCGGCAGCAGCGACGCGCGCTGGCCAAGCCCGGCCACCCCATCGTGCAACACCGCCGCGACGCCCAGCTTGTCGAAGACATAGGCGAGGTAAGAGGCCACGGGGAACGACCGCCGGAACCCTGCCAGATGGATGGCCCTGGCCTGGGCCAGCGTCGCAACTGCTTGATTCAACGCGATTTCGTCGAGATTTCGGGCGAGCGCCTCCATGGACTGCCGGCCGGCATCGACGAATTCGGCGACCAGGGTCGCGGGCCGGCCGGCGCCGCCGGCCTTCAGGTTCGCCAGCCGCGTGGCATAGTCGGGCGCGGCGCGAGTCAGGGCCTCGCGGAACAGCCGCTGCATCTCGGCATAGCCGGAGAAGCCCATGATCTGACAGAAGCGCATCACCGCCGAGGGCGGCACGCCGGCGCCCTCGGCGATCTGGGCCACCGTGGACAGCGCGATGGAGTCCATGTGCCGCGCGATGTGGTCGGCGCATTGCTGCAGACGGCGGGGAAGCTGGCCGTTCAGGCCCGTCAACCGGTCACGGAAGGCTTCGACCGATTGCGGGGTATCGCGTGCGGCAAGTTCGGAGTCGTCCTTGGACATTCGGGTCTCTTGGCGGCTGCCGGACCAGCATAGCATATGGAACAAATGTTCCAAGCCTTCTCTTCCCTGCGGGATGCGACGGGCCAGGCCCCCGAGAAGGCAGCAGGCCCCGGTCATGGCGACCGGGGCCTGCGCTGGTGTGAGGCAGGACGGGTTACTGGCTGAGCTTGTTGTACTCGGCCAGGCCGGTGGCGAGGATGTCGTACCATTCGCCCGACTCGCGCATCTCGGTGATGCCGCGGTTCAGCATGGCGATGTAGACCCGGCCACGCGGATTGTTCTTCGAGGTCAGGAAGTGATACGAGATGAAGGTGGTCAGGGCCGGGTTGGTCACCACCTTGTCGGTGACACCCAGTTCCTTGAAGTTCGCCACCGAGGTTTCCGTCTCGATCGAGTAGATGTCGACCTCGCCCTTGAGCAGCATGTTGGCGCAGTCGATCGGATTCTTCGGCGCGACGTATTCCACGATCGGCGGGGTCAGGCCCTGCACTTCGAGGTCGCCCAGCGGCCAGGCTTCGGGCCGGCAGATCTTGGCGCCGGCGTATTCCGCGAAGGACCGGGCATTGGCATACTTGCTGTCGGGCAGGGTGTTGAAGGTATAGGCCGCCTCGTAGATCGGCAGCGAGAAGTCGAAGTCGGTGCACATCCGGGCCGAGAATTCGCCCAGCATGTCGAGTTTCGAGCAGTCCGGCGATTCCCAGGCGATCGACACGTCGAAGGCGCCCGAGGGCAGCAGCGTGTCGATGTGCGACATCCAGTCGTCCACATAGGCGACGGTATAGTCCCGGTCGTTGCCGCCGCGCTGCATGGCCGTTGCGGCCATGCGCACGAAGATGCCACCGCCGGTCAGCGATTCGTCGGTAAACGGTTTCCAGTTGTTCGAGGTGACGAATTTCAGCGGGGGTTCGTAGATGTTCGATTTCTTGGCGGTGGCTTCCTGCTTCTTGGTTTCGGCCTCGATGATCGAGCTGAGCTCCTGGTCAGGCGTCAGGCGGCCGTCCTCGCAGGGCAGGATCAGCTGCATCCCGGCCGGCAGGCTGTTCGGGTTGGCCGCCAGCGCGTCGCGGTTCGCGTTGAAGATCATCTGGTAGTCGAAGGTGCCGTAGGCGGCCTGGGCGATCGAGCCCAGCGTGTCGCCGTCCTTCACGGTATAGGTGGTGCAGGCTTCCTGGGCCGAGGCGATGAACGGCAGCGAAATCATCGCAGCCGCGAGAATCGGAAGCCGGTGCAGATGCGAAGCGGTTCTCATGGCGGGTTTCCTCGTGGGGTGCTTGATGGGACTGATGACGCGCAACAAACGAAACAAGACTGGTCTTGGCACAGCATAGGGTTGAGTAGATGGCGCGAATAAGGCGAATGATTGGTCATTCGCAGCCAAACTGGAAACGTCGGGGCCTGTGACTTGGGGCGATCGGGCCTGCATGGATCACTCCGACTGGCGCTGCTGGTTCAGCGCGGTCGAGACGATGTCGTACCACTCGCCGGATTCGTACATCTCGATCATCCCGGCATCGAGAGCCCCCAGCATGGCAACGGCGCGGGGATTGGACTTGTGCGCGATGACATGCAGGCTGAGGATCGTGGACAGGTGCGGATTCTGACCGATCGTCGCGATGAGGCCCAGCTTGGCAACGGTCGAGTCGCCGACCTCGGAGTCGACCGAGACCAGGTCCACCTCGCCTGCGGCCAGCGCCCGGAAACATTCCTTGACGTTCTCGCCGCGCACCAGCGTCACGACATTTGCCGTCAGGCCGGCCGCATCGAGCACGCCTGCGGTGTAGCCCTCGGGACGGCAGATCCGCTTGCCCTCGAACTCGGCATAGCTGGTTGCCGCCATCAGCCCGCTGTCGCGCGTGGCGAAGAAGGCATCGACGATCTCGTAGAAGGGCCCCGAGAAAGCAAAGTCGTTGCAGCGGGCCTGGTCCCCGGGCGACAGCATGGCAGCGCCTTCGCAGTCGGGACGGATCCAGGGAAAGCTCAGGTCGTAGGCGCCCGAGGGCAAGAGCGCATCGATATGCGCCTGCCAGTCCGACACGAAGCTGATCGTGTAGGGAATGGACGGGTCGGCGCGGAAGATCGCCATCTCGACAAGCTGGGTCATCATGCCGCCGCCGGGCAGGGTCTTGTCGGCAAAGGGCGCATAGCCGTTGCCGGTGACGATGGCCAGGGGCCGCTCGGTAGCGGGGGCGGGCTGGGTGTCCGGCGTTGCGCTGACCGGCGTCGCGCTTGTCGGCGTCGCGTTGGCTGCCGCCGCGCTGATCGGCGTCACGCCTTCCGGTGCCGCTTCGGCTGTCGGCTCTGCGCAGGGGATCGTCAGAACCGAACCGATTTCGATCAGGTCGGCCTTCTCGCCGATCACGGCGACATTGGCGTCATAGATCCGCCGGTAGAGGTCGCCGTCGCCATAGGCCTTGTTGGCGATCCGGCGCAGGTTGTCGCCGGCGCGCACCGTGTAGGAAGAGCAGGCCTCCTGCGCCACGGCGGCCGCCCCGGTCAGAAGCAGAGCCGTGGTGCCAAGCAGGAATATGCGCGAGACGTTCATGTTGCTTGCTCCTTGTTCCGTCTGATCGGCCCGGCGACCGTTCGGCCGAGCCCGTCGGGGCGTAAGTCTGGCTTTGCCATTTCTGCCTGCCGGCCTCAGTCCGCCCGACCCGGTAGGGCAGGGCCCGTCTGTCTCCCCGCCGCCGATCTCGCCACCGCCCGGTCAAGGGCATTGACCAGCTCGTCAAGGCTTGTCGTGCCATGGCCGGGGAGCAGGGTGTCGCGCGCGGATCCCCCCTGCGCCAGAGCCGGACCGGGGCCTGGCATGGCCGTTCTGGCCCGGTGGTTGGCGACGATGGGCCTCATGGTGCCGCAGCCAGGGCAAGGTTCATGTCTGCCGTCTCCACCTTGTTGTCGCGGACGATAGAGAATTCGGTCCGCGTCGCCTTCCGGTCGACCAGCTGGCCGAGGATGTCCTCGATCGAGGTCGGACCGTCCAGCGCGACCCCGGTGCTCTTGTCGCGGAACAGCAGGTCTCCGGGGCGCAGCGTGGTCATCCCTTGCTGGGCAACGCCGGTGACTTCCGTCTTCCACACCCCGTCCACCGTCAGCGTGCGCAGCTGGATGCCGTTCGCCAGGGTGACGAGGCGCTGGGCATCGACGGTCAGAAGGCCCGAGTTGCGTTCCCCGTTCGATGTCGAATAGTCGGCCACCATGCGCGCCTTGCCGTCGCCATCGACCTGCATCGCGTTCAGAATGGCCGCTGTCAGCGCCTTGGCCGTGGGGGTGGGACTGCCATTGATCGAGTGGATGACCATCCCCTGCTGCAACCAAGGCCCGGCCGAGGCGAGGTCGGCCTCAGGCGAAATGCGCAGGATCTGCGCGACCGGCTTGCCGCCGACGATCCGGTCGTCGGCGGTGAAGGGAATCACGGCATCCCAGACGGCAAAGGCCACCTGCGCCGGTGCCGGAGCGCCGGCGGGTGCGGTCGGCGATTCGGTGGCGGGCGTGACCGCGGCCGAGGCTTCCGGTGCGGCCGGTGCGTCTGCTGCGGTTGCCGGATCCTGCGCTGCCGCGACGGTGGCCTCGGCGGGCGTGTCGGTGCTCTGGTCGGCAACGGGCGCGGAATCGGTGGCGGCGGAACCGGTTTCGGCAGCAGTCGCCGGGGCGGGGTCTGAAGGGGGTTCGCTTGTCGGGGTCGCCGCCGGAATCCGGGTCGCCGCCTCGGTCCCCTCCGTCTCTGGCACCGGGGACGCAGGTTGGTCTGCCGGGGGCGTGGGGGCGGGATCAGTGACCGCTGCCGGGGTCTCGGGGGCATCCGGCGACGCGACGGCGACGTCGGCGGCCGGCACCGCGGCCGGCACTTCAGTCGCGGTCGCGACAAGGCTGTCCGGCCCTGCCTCCGGAACGACCGGAGCGTCGGACAAGTAGACGAAGCCGCCCGCCGCAACCGCCACGGCCACGGCCACGCCGGCGATCACGGGCATCGACCCTCTGCCACGCTGCCGCGCGGCGGGCTCTTGGTTCGGTGCCGCCACGGAGGGCGCCCGGGCCGAGGGGGCGCGTGCGAGATCCGCTTCGGCGGGGACTGCCATGGCCCTGTCCTGACCCGAAATGCCGTCGATGGTCATGCCCGTGTCGCGCCTGAAATCGCGGACCAGCCGGTGCACCGCATCTTCGGTTCCCGGCGCGGGTTCGGCCGGAACCGCGGCGAAGGGCGCACTGCTGTCATACATGGTCAGCCATTCCGCGGCCGACTGGATGCGCTGTTTCGGCAGTGTGTTCAATGCCTTGTCGATCGCTTCCAGGAACCCTTTCGGATAGCCCTGGATGCGACCGCTCAGCGGGACGAAGGGATCGGGCCGGTCCTCGGCCAGGGCGGCGAGCCGGGCCTGACCGTTGACCGGCGCCTCGCCGGAGATGACGTGATAGAGGGTGGCGGCAAGGGCGTAGAGATCGCTCCAGGGCCCCTGCTCGGACCCGGCGATGTAGAACTCCTGCGGGGAATAGCCGTCCTTCACGACCCGCAGCGCCGACATGGCGCGGTTGGTCTGGCTGGCCTTTTCGCGTGCCGCGCCGAAGTCGATCAGGATCGGCTCGCCCGCCTTGTCGATCAGCACGTTGTCCGGCGAGATGTCCCGGTGCAGCATGTCGTTTTCGTGGATGAAGCCGACCGCCTTCAGAAGCTTGGTGGTGATCTCGACGATGTGCTGCTTCGACAGCGGCGCACCTTCACCGTCGATGATCTGTTGCAGGTCCATCCCGTCGATGTAGTCGATCGCCATGTAGGCGGTGCCGTTGTCCTCGAACACCTGGTGCACGGCGACGATGTTCGGATGCACGATCTTGGCCAGGCTGCGCGCCTCACGCACGAAGAGCTGGACGATCGAGCGCAGCTCGGCCGAATGGGCTCGCGACCGCGCGGCGACCATGACCTTGGAGCGGCGGCAGACCGAAGAGGGGAAGCATTCCTTGATGACGACGTCGCGGTCCAGGCTGTCCTTGGCCAGATAGGTGATCCCGAAGCCGCCCGAGTTGATGTAGCGGGTGATCGTGTACTGCCCCTTGAGCAGCTTGGTGCCCGGCTGCAGTTCGTCGATCAGGTCATCGACCTCGTCGACCGCGGGTTCTGCCGCCTTCTGTTGCGCCATCTCGTTCACCCTTCCGACACCGATGCGTGGGTTCAGCCGCCTTGGCCCCTGCAGAGCCCCCGGACTTCAAGACGGGACCCGGCGCACGGACAATCGTCCACACCAACGCATCAATTCATCGCAACCGTGATGGTTGTGGATGAGGGCGAAAATGGGGCGATCAAGAGGAGATTTGAAGGATGGATCCTTTCAACCCTGACGCGAGGCGGCGGTTCGACCCCATCTATCCGCTCGCTGCCCGGTCGGGCGGCAGTGCGTTGTTTCTTGGCCGGAATGAATCAGCCTCTGGCCGGGCGGATCCGGCGCACGGCGCGAATCGGGGCCTCAGCCGAGCCTGCGCCGCACCGTTCCCGGGCGCGCCGGCAGGTCCAGCCGGGCATCGTTGCGCTGGCGTTCGGCCACCAGACGGCCCTTCGAGATCACCGCCAGCCGGTCGGGCCGCAGGCGCAGTGCCTCGGTCGGGGTGCCGGCGTCGAGCACGACGAGGCTTGCCAGGCAGCCGGGGCGCAGGCCGTAGTCCGAAAGCCCCATGATCTGCGCGTTGGTCTCGGTCACCATGGTGAAACAGCGTGCCATTTCCGCCGGATGCGTCATCTGCGCGACATGCAGGCCCATGAAGGCCACGTCCAGCATGTCCGCCGTGCCAAGCGAATACCAGGGGTCCAGCACGCAGTCCTGTCCCCAGCCGACGGGGATGCCCAGGGCCTGCATCTCCTTCACCCGTGTCAGGCCACGCCGCTTGGGATAGGTGTCGTGGCGGCCTTGCAGGGTGATGTTGATGAGCGGGTTCGGGATCGCGGTCATGCCCGACTCGGCGATCAGCGGCAGAAGTTTGGAGACATAGTAGTTGTCCATCGAATGCATCGAGGTCAGGTGGCTGCCCGCCGCCCGCCCGCCGAGGCCATGCCGCGTCACCTCGCGCGCCATTGTTTCCACATGGCGGGACATCGGATCGTCGGTCTCGTCGCAATGCACGTCCCACATCAGGCCGCGCTCGGCGGCGATGCGGGCGAGGTCGCGCAGGCTTTCCGCGCCTTCCTCCATCGTGCGTTCGAAATGGGGGATGCCGCCGACCACGTCCACGCCCATGTCCAGCGCGCGCAGGACGTTCTGCCGGCCCGTGGGCGTGCGGTAAAGCCCGTCCTGCGGGAAGGCCACCAGTTGCAGGTCGAGGTAGGGGGCTACCCGCCGCTTGACCTCCAGCATCGCCTCGACCCCGCGCAGGTGGTCGGGCGTGGTATCGACATGGGTGCGGATCGCCAGAAGGCCCATGCTGACCGCCCAGTCGCAATAGGTCAGCGCGCGGGCGACCATCTCCTCCACCGTGGCGATCTCGCGCAACTCCCCCCAGAGCGCGATGCCCTCCAGCAGCGTGCCCGAGGCGTTCACCCGGGGCAGGCCGTAGCTCAGCGTCGCGTCCATGTGGAAATGCGGGTCCACAAAGGGCGGCGAGACGAGGTCTCCGGTCGCGTCGATCACCCGGCCTGCCTCGGCCGGGAGGCGTCCCACGGCGGCGATCCGGTCGCCGGTGATCCCGATATCGGCCACCGTCCCGTCGGGGAGCGTCCCGCCCTTGACCAGGATGTCGAACATCTCAGCGTTCCCCCTTGTTGTAGGGCACCATCAGCGCCGCCGGCACCTCGGCCCGTCGCGACATCAGGATAAGCGCCAGGATCGACAGTATGAAGGGCAGGGCGAGGAACAGCTGATAGGGCAGCACCGCGCCCAGCGAGGTCTGTTGCAGCCGGATCTGCAGGGCATCGAAGGCGGCAAAGAGGATCGCGCCCAGGACCGCCTTGCCGGGTTTCCAGGCCCCGAACACGACCAGCGCAATGCAGATCCAGCCGCGGCCATTGACCATCTCGAAGAAGAAGGACGAAAAGGCCGACAGCGTCAGGAACGCGCCCCCCACCGCCATCAGCCCGGACCCGACGATCACCGCCCCCATCCGCAGCCCGGTGGCCGACAGTCCCTGCGCCTCGACCGCCGCCGGGTTCTCGCCCACTGCGCGCACCGCCAGCCCAAGCGGCGTGCGATACAGTGTGAAGGCCACCAGTCCAGCCACCGCGAAGGCGGCCCAGGTCAGCGCCGTCTGCGACAGGGCGGTGCCGATCCAGGGCAGGTCGGACAGGCCGGGGATCGACAGCGGCTGGAAGGGCTGGATCTTCGGCGGGCTGGTGACTTCGGGCAGCATCAGCCGGTAGGCGAAGGAGGCGGACGCCGTGGCCAACAGCGTTACCCCCAGCCCGACGACATGCTGCGACAGGCCGAAGGGCACGGTCAGGGTGGAGTGCAGAAGCCCGAACAGCATCCCCGCCGCCATCGCCACCGCGACCCCGCCCCAGAGCGGCATCCCCTGATAGACCGCCATCCAGCCGGTGAAGGCGCCGATGACCATGATCCCCTCGATGCCAAGGTTCAGCACGCCCGCGCGTTCGCAGATGAGTTCCCCCATCGTCGCCAGGATCAGCGGCGAGGCGATGCGGATGACGGCGGCCCAGAAGCTGGCCGAGATCAGGATATCGACGATCTCGCTCATCCCCGCACCACCCGGACCCTGGTCAGAAGGATCGCCAGCACCATGAACAGAAGCGCCGTGGCCAGCAGCATGTCGGCGATATAGGTCGGCACGCCCGCCGCGCGGCTCATCGCGTCGGAGCCGACGAAGATCCCCGCCACGAAGATCGCCGTCAGGATCACGCCCAGGGGATGCAAGAGCGCCAGCATGGCGACGATGATGCCCGTATAGCCGAACCCGGGCGACAGGTCCGACGACAGATGCCCCTTAAGCCCCGCCACCTCGGACCAGCCGGCGAGCGCGGCGAGGCCGCCGGACAGAAGCGCGGTCTTCACCAGCACCGTGTTGACCGGCATGCCCGCAAAGCGCGCGGCCTCGGGGTTCTGCCCCACAGCGCGGATCTCGAAGCCGAGCGTCGTGCGGGTCTGGATCACCCAGACCACGACTGCCGCGATGATCGCCAGCGCGAAGCCCCAGTGCAGCCGCAATCCATCGACGATGCGGGGCAGGCGGGCCTCGGGGATCAGGGCCGGGGATTTCGGCCAGCCCATGCCCATCGGGTCCTTCAGCGGACCTTCCAGAAGGTAGCTGACGAACAGGAGCATGATGAAGTTGAGAAGCAGCGTGGTGACCACCTCATCCACCCCCAGCCGCGTCTTGAGCAGCACCGGCCCCAGCAGCAGCGCCGCCCCCGCCAGCATCGCCGCCAGCGCCGACACGGGCAGGACCAGCGGGCTACCCAGAGCCCCGGTGCCCAGAAGGACCGCGACGATCGCCCCCGCATAAAGCTGCGCCTCGGCGCCGATGTTCCACAGCTTGGCCCGGAAGGCGACGGCGACGGCAAGGCCGGTGAAGATCAGGGGCGTCGCGCGGTTCAGCGTCTCGAGGATCGCGAGCTTCGACCCCAGCGCGCCCTTGGCGATCTGGCCGAGGACTGCGAGGGGGTTCGCCCCGGCGATCAGCGCAAGCGCCATGGCGACGCCCAGCGTGGCGACCAGCGCGAGCGCCGGTAGCCCGAGGCGCCGCGCGGCCGAGGGGTTGGGAATGGGTTCAAGCCGCATCCGTGTCCCCGAACTTCTGCCCGGCCATCCACAGACCGAGGTCCGCCGCCGTCATCGTCCCGCGCGCAAAACCGGGCGACAGGCGACCTTGAGACATCACATGAATGACATCCGACAAGGCCATGATTTCATCCAGGTCTTCGGAAATCAGCAGGACCGCCGCCCCCCGGTCGCGCGCGGCGATCAGCTGGCCCTGCACATAGGCGATCGCGCCCACGTCCAGCCCCCGCACCGGCTGGTTCGCCAGGATGATGTCCGGCCCCGGCGCCATCGCCCGGCCCAGGATCAGCTTCTGCATGTTCCCGCCCGACAGGAGACGGATGCGCGTCGATGGCCCCGGGCAGCGCACATCGTAGTCCTTGATGATCCCTTCCGCGAAGGCCCGTGCCGCGCGCCAGTCCATCCAGGCGCGCCGGGAAAAGCGGCTGCGATAGGCTTCCAGCACCGCGTTCTCGGTCAGGTCGAAATCGGCGATCGAGCCCTGGTGGTGCCGGTCCTCGGGGATCCGCGCCACGCCGCGCGCCAGGGCTTCGCCCGGGCTCCAGACCTTCGGCTCCTGCCCATGCAGCGACAGCTGCCCCGCCGCAGGCACGGCCAGCCCGCCGACGATCTCGGCCAGCGCCGCTTGCCCGTTGCCCGACACCCCGGCAAGCCCGGTGATCTGCCCCGCCCGCAGTTCCAGCGTCACCGCCTTCAGCCCCGGCGCTGCCCCGCGGTCGGGGGTCGAGACCCCCTCCAGCCGCATCAGCACCGGTCCCGGCGCCCGCGCCTCGGCGCGCGGCAGGGACAACTCTCCCCCCACCATCAGCGCCGCGAGTGCCGCCTTGTCGGTGGCATGGGTATCGACCTCGCCCACCACGCGGCCGTGCCGCAAGACCACGCAGCGGTCGGCGATGGCCATGACTTCGTGCAGCTTGTGGCTGATGAAGATGACCGACAGCCCCAGCGCCGTGGCCTTGCGCAAGGTGGCGAAAAGCGCGTCCGATTCCTGCGGTGTCAGCACGGCGGTCGGTTCGTCCAGGATCAGGATGCGCGCGTCGCGGTACAGCGCCTTCAGGATCTCGACCCGCTGGCGTTCGCCGACCGACAGGCGGCCGACCTTGGCGTCGGGGTGGACGGCCAGCCCGAAATCGCGCGACAGGCGTTCCACCTTCGCCCGCGCGCCGCCGTGCGATCGCGACCAGAGGCTTTCGGTGCCAAGCGTGATGTTCTCCAGCACGGTCAGGTTGCCGGCCAGCGTGAAGTGCTGGTGCACCATCCCCACCCCCGCCGCCAGCGCCGCGCGCGGGGTGCCGGGCGGCAGCGGCTGGCCGAAGACCTCCACCGTCCCCTCGTCGGCCACATAGTGCCCGAAGAGGATGTTCATCAGCGTGGTCTTGCCGGCGCCGTTTTCCCCAAGCAGGGCCACGACTTCGCCGCGCCGCAGGGTCAGGCTGACCGCATCGTTCGCGGTCAGCGCGCCGAAGCGCTTGGTGATGCGGTCGAGGCGGAGGACGACCTCCGCCTCCGCTGGTCCGGTGGTCACGACGACTTCGGCTCGGTGTCGTCGATGGTCACGGTGAAGCTGCCGTCCCTGATCGCGGCCTCCTTCTCGGCCACCAGCGCCATGACCTCGGCCGGAACCTTGCCCTCGAAGGTGCCGAGCGGCGCCAGAGAGCAGCCGCCCGCCTTCATGTAGGAATAGACGCCGTAGTTGTCGGCCTTGAAGGTGCCCGCCTGCACTGCGGCCACGGCGGCGTTCAGCGTCGGTTCGAAGTGCCACAGCGCCGAGGTGACGACGGTTTCGGGATAGTCGCCTTGCGTGTCGATCACGTTGCCGATGGCCAGCACGCCCCGTTCCTTGGCCGCGTCCGACACGCCGAAGCGTTCGGCATACATCAGGTCCGCGCCGCCATCGATCATCGCGAAGGCGGTTTCCTTGGCCTTGGGCGGATCGAACCAGGACCCGATGAACGAAACCTGGAACTTCGTGTCCGGCTTCACCTCGCGCACGCCCGCCATGAAGGCATTCATCAGCCGGTTGACCTCGGGGATCGGGAAGCCGCCGACCATGCCGATGTTGCCCTTGGTCATGCCACCCGCGACGATGCCCGATAGGTAAGCCGCGTCCTGGATGTAGTTGTCGAAGACCGCGAGGTTCGGGTTCGCGGCCTCGTCCGGCATGAAGGAGGACCCCAGCAGGAATGCCACATCCGGGTATTCCGCGCAGACCTCGCGCGCCTCGGCCTCGGCGCCGAAGATCTCGCCCACGATCAGCTTGACGCCGGCCTCGCAGTATTCGCGCATGACGCGGGGATAGTCGGTGTTCGCCACGTTCTCGGTGTAGGTATAGTCCACCGTCCCGGCGGCCTTCAGCGCCTCGGCCGCGATGTGGATGCGGCTGACCCATTGCTGTTCGACCGGCACCGTGTAGATGCCCGCCATCCTGATCGGCTCTTGCGCAAGGGCCATGCGCGGCAGATTCGCCGCGACCGAGGCCGCCGCCCCGCCCAGAAGCAGACCGCGACGCGAGACCGTGAAGCTTGCTGTGGTCATGTGAGTGCCTATCCCTGTTGCTGGTTTTCGGTAATTTTTACCAAAAGGTAAAACTCTTTACCGATTCGTTACAAGCTTCAGTTTGGCCGGACAGGTCTTGCGGGCAAGCGCCAGACCGAAGGCTTGCGGATTGGTGAAAGGCAAGGCGTTTCAGGCCGTTGTCGGCTGTTTTTCAAGCGTCTTGTGAAACCGGAAGCCATCAATCGTAGGGAATCGACCTGGCCTGCGCCTCGTGGCAGGGTCGGGAGCAGGAGGCGACGCGATGACCATTCCCTTTGCCGGCCCGCAGATCCCCGCCCTGGTCCAGCGCATCCTCGAGCGGATCGACCTTGGCCAGCTGAACCCCGGCGATCTTCTGGACGAGGCCGAACTGGCCGAAGCGCACCGGGTGTCCCGCACCCCCGTGCGCGAGGCGATCCTCTATCTCGAGGCGCTGGGCCTGGTGCGCCGCCTGCCGCGCAAGGGGGCGATGATCTTCCGCCCGACGCTGGAAGAATTCCTCGCCATCCTCGAGGTCCATGCCAAGCTGGAAGGCCAGGCGGCGGGGCTGGCCGCGCGGCGGCTGTCGCGGCAGGGGGCCGAGGATCTGGAGGCTGCCGTCCGCGCCTGCGAGGCCAAGGCGGAGGCCAGCCCCGACAGCGACCCGGACGGCTACTACCAGCTGAACCTGCGCTTCCATGCCTGTGTCGCCACGGCCTCGGGCAACGGCGTGCTGCTGGAAAGCCTCAAGACCAATGCGCGGCGGCTGCTGGCCTATTACCGGGCGCGGTATCGTTTCGCCGGCGCGATCCCGGCCTCGGCGGCCGACCATCGCCGGATCGCCCAGGCGATCTTCGACCGCGACGCCGCCGGGGCCGAAGCGCTGATGCAGGCCCATGTCCAGTTCGACCAGGTGACCGCGATGGACTTGCTCGCGGCGCTATCGTAAGGCCTGCCCAAGATTTTTCGTCGAAAGATCCTGGGCTTGCGTCTGCTCCATGAAGCGGGCGATCCATTCGGCAAAGCGGGGGCCCTCGGTGCCCCGCGGCAGCGAGGCGCGCGCGTCCCGGCCGACCGGCTCGGGAAGTTTCGGGGCGAATTCCTCGACCAGGGCTGCCAGGAACTCCGGCCTCATTTCCGGGTGATACTGGGTGGCAAAAACCCGGTCGCCGATGCGGTAGCAGGCCGCGGGGCAACCGGGCGCACGGCCGATGACCTCGGCGCCCGGCGGCAGCACTGTCACCTGCTCGCCATGCGCGGCTGCGAGGCGGAAGCGGTCCACCGGGTCCATCCAGGGGGCGGGGGCGATGACCTCGGTCTCGGCGATTCCAAGCACGAAGGGGCCGGGATTCGGCCCCACGGTCCCGCCGAGGGCCTTGGCAATGGCCTGGTGCCCGAAGCAGGCCCCGGCCATGGGCTTGCCCGCGGCAAAGGCATCACGGATCAGCTTCAGAAGCCGGTCGATCCAGGCCTCGTCATCATGGACCGATGAGGGGCTTCCGCCGATCAGGAAGCCGTCAAAGCCCTGAATATCTGCGGGAAACGCACCCTTCGGCAGGTCGAAGGCCCTCACCGTCCAGCCTGGCCGGACCGCGTGGATCAGGCTGCGGAACTTCTCGACATCGCGCGGATGGCGGGCCGCGAAGGCGCTGTCGTCGGTGTTCGTGGCCAGCACCGCGATATGCATGAGATTTCCCTTTACATATTTAACATGCGTATCATTATGCAAAAGCAGGGGAGGGGCAAGCATGACGATCTGGGTGCCGAAGGATGACGGCTATGCCGACCTGACCAGCCACGACACCTTCGTGCAGGGCGCGCCGCACAACACTTTCGCGCGCCTGCGCCGCGAGGACCCGATGCACTGGACCGACTACGCCCAGGGGCAGGGCTTCTGGTCGGTCACCCGGCACGAGGACATCCTGCGCCTGAACGGCCAGCCCGACCTCTTGTCCTCGGCCCGCGGCATCCGGATGGAGGACCAGAGCTACGAGGAATACCTCGCGCGCCGCACCTTTCAGGAAACCGACCCGCCCGAACACATGCTGACCCGGGTGAAGGTGGCGAAGGCCTTCTCCAAGCCGGTGATCGCCGGGTTCGAGCAGGCAATCCGCGACCTCTGCACGACGATCCTCGATGCCGCGCTGGAGAAGGGCACGTTCGACGCCACGAAGGAGATCGCCCGCGAACTGCCCATGCGCATGCTGGGCCGCATCGTCGGCCTGCCGGACGGGGACCTGCCATGGCTGGTGGAAAAGGGCGATGCGCTGATCGCCAACACCGATCCCGATTTCACCAGCCATGTGCTGGACAAGCTGACGACCGACGAATTCCGCATGATGCCGTTCAACTCTCCGGCGGGGGCGGAGCTTTACGCCTATGCGCGCGACCTGATGGCGCGGAAGGAGGCCGCGGGGGACACCTCGGGCGTGCTGCACATGATCCTGCAACCGGGTCACGACGGGTCGGTGATGCCCGAGCACGAGTTCCGCAATTTCTTCTGCCTGATCGTGGCGGCGGGCAACGATACCACGCGCTATTCCATCGCCGCCGGCATCCAGGCTCTGGCGCATCAGCCCGAGCTTCTGCCCTTGATCCGGTCGGGCGCCGTGGACGAGACCATGGCCGACGAGATCATCCGCTGGGCCAGCCCCACCGCCTATTTTCGCCGCACTGCCACCCGCGATTTCGAGATGCACGGAAAGCAGGTCCGGGCGGGTGACAAGGTGCTCTACTGGTTCGCTTCCGCCAACCGCGACGAGACGGTGTTCGACCAGCCCTTCCGCGTCGATCTCGCGCGCAGCCCAAACAAGCACCTCGCCTTCGGCCAGGGGGGGCCGCATCTGTGCCTGGGGATGTGGCTGGCGCGGCTGGAGGTGCGCGTGCTGTTCCAGGAACTGGCGAGGCGCATCAAGTCCGTCGAGCCGGCCGGAGAGCAGAAGTTCCTGCGCTCGAATTTCGTGGCCGGACTGAAAAGTCTGCCGGTGCGCGTGACGCTGCACTGACCAAGGGGGGATGACATGGCCGACCGCCTGCGCGCGATGTTCTGCGACCACCTCAGCCTGATGCGGGGCAAGTATCTGCCCGCGCACAAGCTGAAATCCGACGGCACGCGGCTGGCGCGGCCGACCTTCTCCGTGCACTGGGACAAGGACCTGATCCTCGACGCCCCCCATACGAAATGCCGCGAGGGCATCCCGGACATGGAGCTGCGCTGGGTCGCCGAGGAAATCCGCGACGGCTGGGAGCCCGACACGAAGGTCGTCACCGGCGATCTTTACGACAGCGAGGGCCAGCGCATCCCGCTCTGCCCGCGCGGGGCGCTGAAACGCGCGGTGGCCGACTGGGCGGCGCAGGGTCTGACGCCGAAGGTCGGGATCGAGCTGGAAGCCTATGCCTTCGAGATCGCCGAGGACGGCAGCGTCGCGCCGATGCGCGCGCCGGGCGGCATCGTCTATGGCACCGGCCCCTTCGCCGATCCCGCCGGTTTCACCGACGCGATCTGGCAGCGGGCCGAGGCGGCGGGCTTCCGGCTGGAGCTCATCACCGCCGAGTACGACACGCCGCAGTTCGAGTTCACCCTCGCCTATGACGAGGCGGTGCGTGCGGTGGACGAGATGGTCCTTTTCCGCCAGATGACGCGCGAAGTGGCGCTGGACCACGGCATCCTGTTGACATTCCTGCCGAAACCGATCCCGGAAAAGGGCGGCTCGGGGCTGCATTTCAATATCTCCTTCGCCGACAGGACCGGGGCGAACGCACTCATGACCGGGCCGAAGGGCGGGCCGGGGCACATGAATGATCTGGCCAGGGGTGTCGTTGCGGGCTGGCTGCATCACCACAAGGGGCTTGCGGGCCTTCTGGCGCCCACGGTCGGCAGCTACCTGCGGCTGCAACCGGCCTCGATGTCGGGCTACTGGTGCAACTGGGGCGGCGACCATCGCGGCGTCACGGTCCGCGTGTCGGAAGAGGGCGGCCCCAAGACGCGGCTGGAACACCGGATGGCCGATGCCAGCTGCAACCCCTATACCGCGCTGGCCGCGCTGTTGCAGGCCGGCCGGCTGGGGGTGGAGGCCGGCCACGCGCTTCCCGCGCCCGAGGCCGGCGACGGCTTCGACCGCACCGATGCCGGGCATGGCGTGGCCGGGTCCCTGTCCGAGGCGATGGACGATCTGGCCGCCGATACCGCCCTGGCAAAGGCGCTGGGCCCCGAACTCGTGGAACACCACCTGTTCATGAAGCGGATCGAGGTGGACAAGACCGCTGGCCTCGAAGGCGCGGCATTGCGCGACTATTACATCTGGTATGTCTGAGGGCCCGCGATGCACGCCACCTGGAAACTGGCCGATGGCCGCGAGATCACCCTGGACGTGCCGGAGGGCGAAAGCCTGATGCAGGCCGCCACCCGGCACGGGGTGCCCGGCATCATCGGCGAATGCGGCGGCTCGCTGTCCTGCGCGACCTGCCATGTCGTCGTCGATCCCGCCTGGGCCGACCGCGCCGGCCCGCCCGGCGCCTTCGAGGAGGACATGCTCGACATCACCGAGGCCGGTCGCGAGCCGACCTCGCGCCTGTCCTGCCAGATCCGGATGAGCGCGGCGCTGGACGGGATCGTCGTTCGGGTGCCGCAGGGCTGACCCTTCCCCCGGCATCGCTCGTCGATGCCTTCGGCACTCCTCGCTGGTGCCCCCGACGAGAAGGCGAAGCCGAACGAGGAGGGCAGCTTGTCTTTCGCCGGTGATGTGGTCCGGCTAGCCTGCCACGGCGAGCCAGAGGATGCGCCCATGACCGACCTGATCGACCTTGACCGCCTGTCCAGAATCCTGACCGAAGCGGGCACACAGGCGCTGGGCTTCTTCGACACTCTCGCCGACCGTGCCATCGAGGCCAAGGCGCCCGGCGACCTCGTGTCGGACGCCGACCGCGCGGTCGAGGCGACGCTCCGCCGCCTTCTGGCCCACGACTTCCCCGGCGACGGCATCCTGGGCGAGGAGATGGGCGGCACGTCGAAGGGTCGCTTCTGGGCCGTGGATCCGATCGACGGCACGGCGAACTTCCTCTCCGGTCTGCCGTTCTGGACCATTTCCGTCGGGTTGATGGACGAAGGCCGCCCCGTTGCCGGGGGCATCATCGCCCCGGCGCTGGGCTTGATGGCGGTGGGCGGCGGCGCCGGCCCCCTGCACGAGACCGGCCTTGCCGCCGGATCGCGCGCCGCCATGCCCGGCTGCATCGGCCTTGGACGCAACCCGCGCTGGCCGGTGGCCGACCGCCATGCCGTCGAGGCCGCCTGCGAGACCGCGGGCCTTGCGCCGCGCGTCCTCGGCTCTTGCGCGCTGGCGCTGATGCTGGTCGCGACCGGACGGCTGGCCGGCTATGTCGAGGCCCGGGTCGGTGGCCTGTGGGACTGCGCCGGAGGCCTTGCCCTCTGCCGGGCCGCCGGCCTGCCGACCGCCTTCCGGACCCATGCGGACGGGACGGTGGACCTTGTGGCGGGCGAGGTGTTCGGCCTGGTCGAAGGCAGGCCCTGGGCCGCGGATCTGGTGCCGGGAGAGCGTCAGACTTTTCAAGCTTGAAACATCTTGAGGCCGCCCGGCACTTCCCCTAACCTGCCGGGGCGCGAACCGGGCGGGAAGGACGGGATCACTTGGCCACGAACAGCACGGCGGGGGGGTATTTCCTCTATCATTCCATCGGCATCTATCCGGGCAAGGAGGACGACCTCGCCCGCGCGATGGCCGAGTTCTCGGCGGTCTGGTCTGCCCCGGATGACAGGCAATGGGGCTATGTGCTGCGCAAGCGGCAGGATTTCATCGACCGCTGGCGGCGGCTGATCAACGTCCCCAAGGGCAGCCTGACCACGGTGGACAACGTGACCGAGGGGTTGCAGAAGATCCTCCGCGCGCTGCCGGACGGGATGCTGCGCGGGAAACGGGTGCTGACGGCGGCGGACTGTTTCCCCTCGCTGCATTTCCTGTTGCAGGGTCTGGCGCCGAAGATGGGCTTCACGCTGACCACCGTGCCGCTGTCCGAGGGCCGCGCCTGGGTGGAGACCGAGGACTTTCTCGCCCACTGGGGCCCGGATGTGGGGCTGGCGCTGCTGACCTGGGTGACCTCGATCGGCTCGTCGAAGATGGATTATCCGGCGCTGGTCGCGCATGGCCGGGCCATGGGCAGCCTGATGGTCGCCGACATCACGCAAGGGGCGGGGCTGATGCCCTTCGATGCGATGAACCCGAAAGTGGATTTCGTCGTCTCGACCAGCCTGAAATGGCTGTGCGGCACGCCCGGCGCGGGGATCCTTTACGCCGACAAGGACCTGATCCCGATGCTGACGCCGGAAGGGCGGGGGTGGTTCTCCCAGAACAATCCCTTCTCCTGGGACCTCGACAAGTTCGACTATGCCCCCGACATCCGCCGTTTCGACACCGGCACGCCGGGGTCGGTGGCGGCCATCGCATCGCTGCCGGCGCTGGAATGGTTCTCGAAGCAGGACCTGACCGAGGTAGCCGCGCACAACCGCCGCCTGGTGGGCCGGGTGATCGAGCGGGCCGACCGGCTGGACCTGCCGCTGCACTCTCCGCGTGACGCCGACCGGCGCGGCGGGGCGGTGATGATACGCATGCCCGACAAGGCCGAGGCGGCAGCCTGCGTCGGTGCCCTGGGGGTCGAGGGCTATTCGGTCGATTGCCGCGGGCCGATCCTGCGCATGTCGCCGGGCTTCGTGACCGAGGACAGTGCGGTGGATGCCGTCTTCGACCTGGTCGAAGAGGTGATGGCCCGCCGCCGCCGGCGTTTCCCCGGGCAGGGGGACAAGACGGGCAATCCGGCAGAGGTCCTGTCGGCCCTGACCGCCGGTCTTGCCGGCGGGGGCGTGCGGGTGGTTGACCTGACCGCCCAGCTTGGCCCCGAAACCCCGATCCTGCGCCTGCCCGAGGATCTCGCCCGGAACACGCCCAAGGTCGCCATCCACCGGATCAGCGCCTATGACAAGGACGGTCCGTTCTGGGCCTGGAACTGGCTGGAGCTGGGCGAGCACTCCGGCACCCATTTCGACGCGCCGCACCATTGGCTCTCGGGCAAGGACCACCCGGACGGCTTCACCGACACGCTGTCGGTCCAGCGCCTTATCGCGCCGGCCAATGTCATCGACTGTTCGGCCGAGGCGGCGGCGGACCCGGACTTCCTGCTGACGGCCGCGCATGTGAAGGCCTGGGAGGCGCAGCATGGCGAGATCGGCCCCGGCGAATGGGTGCTGATGCGCACCGACTGGGACCGCCGCGCCCATGACGTGGCGCTGTTCCTGAACGAGGACCCGGACCCCTACGAGGACGGCTCGCATTCCCCTGGCCCCTCGACCGACTGCATCGACTATCTCCTCGGCAAGGGCATCGTCGGCTGGGGCACCCAGTGCATCGGCACGGATGCGGGCATGGCCGGCAAGTTCAGCCCGCCCTTCCCGGCGCACAACCTGCTGCACCGGGACAACTGCTTTGGCCTGGCGAGCCTGTGCAACCTCGACCAGCTGCCGCCGAAGGGCGCGCTTCTGATCGCGGCGCCGCTGAAGATCCGAGGCGGCACCGGCTCGCCCATCCGCGCGCTGGCGCTGGTGCCCGGCTGAGGGCCTCGTCGTTCGACTGTGTCTCCTCCCCGGTGGTCCGCGAGGAGCGACGCAGTCGACGACGAGCCTTTGCGCGGCCGACCGATGCGCGGCATTGAGGCGCGTCGCAAAACAGGCGATAAGCGCAGGATGTCCGACGATCCCCCTTCCTTCCGCCAGACCCGCCGCTCGCTGCCGATCGCCCTGCTGCGGGCGCGGGAAACCGTGATGGGGCCCCTGCGGCAGATGCTGGCCACATCGGGCATCAACGAACAGAAATGGCGCGTGCTGCGCGTGCTTCAGGAACGCGGGCCGCTGGAACTCAGCCAGGTCGCGGCAGAAGCGGTGCTGCTTCTGTCCAGCCTGACCCGGATGATCGGGCCGATGGTCGCGGAAGGGCTGATCACCCGCACCACCCCGCCGGAGGACCGCCGCAAGTCGATCGTCGCGATCACCCCGGCCGGGCTGGCCTTCGTCCAGGCCCATGCCGCGCAAAGCGCCGCGATCCTCGGCCGGATCGAGGCCGAGTTCGGCCATGACCGGCTGGAGCAGCTTCTCGACTTGCTGGAAGAGCTGCAGAAGCTCGACCTGCGCGGTCCATGACGGAAACGGCGCGCGAAACGGGCAAAACCGGTCTGCGTCCGCCCCGGATTGCGCTATCTCTTCCCGCCACGTTCCCAGCCCGGAGCCTTGGCCGATGATCCCGGACCCCGCCGCCTTCCTGCGCCAGCTTTTCGACCGCGCGGTCGAGGTGGCCGACCCGATGCGCTCGCTCGCGGGCTTCCTGCCGGAGAAGCCGGGGGGCCGCGTGGTCGTGGTCGGCGCGGGCAAGGCCAGCGCCCGGATGGCCGAGGCGGTCGAGGCCGTCTGGGGCCCCTGCGAGGGGCTGGTCATCACCCGTTACGGCTATGCGCGCCCCTGTCGCGGGATCGAGATCGTCGAGGCCGCGCATCCCGTGCCCGATGCGGCCGGCGTCGCGGCCACCGCCCGGATGCTCGAACTCCTGCGCGGGGTGGGAGAGGACGACTTCGTCCTGGCGCTGATCTCGGGCGGGGCCTCGGCGCTGCTCTGCGCCCCGGTCGAGGGGCTGTCGCTGGCCGAAAAGCAGGCGGTCAACGCGGCACTTCTGGCCTCGGGCGCGCCGATTTCGGCGATGAACACGGTGCGCAAGCACCTCAGCCGCGTGAAGGGCGGCCAGCTGGCCGCGGCGGCTCACCCGGCGCGGATGCTTGCCCTGATGATCTCGGACGTGCCGGGGGACGATCCGGCCCTGATCGGCTCGGGTCCCACGGTCGGCGATGCCAGCACCCCCGACGAGGCGTGCGCGATCCTCGACCGCTGGCAGATCGCGCTTCCGCCTGCCGCGCATGCCGCGCTGGGCCGGTCGGGCGTGGTGCCGCCGGGGGACGCACGCCTGTCGCGGGTCGAGAACGTCATCTATGCGGCCCCCGCCCAGTCGCTGGCCGCCGCTGCCGAACTGGCCGCGCCGCTTGCCGAGGTCCGCAGCCTGGGCGACCGGCTGGAGGGCGAGGCACGCGAGGTCGCCCGCGACCAGGCCCGGTTTGCCCGTGACATAGCAGCGGGCCTGCGCCCCGGCGACCGGCCGGTGCTGCTTCTCTCCGGGGGCGAGTTGACCGTGACCCGGCAGGGCGACGGGGTGGGCGGGCCGAACGCGGAATTCTGCCTGGCGCTGGCGCTGGCACTGGAGGGCCACCCGCGGATCCATGCGCTGGCCTGCGACACGGACGGTGTGGACGGCGCCGCCGAGGTGGCGGGCGCGGTGATCGGGCCGGACACGCTGGCCACGCCCGGCGCGGCCGAGGCGCTGGCCCGGAACGATGCCCACGGCTATTTCGCCCGCGCGGGGGCGCAGGTCGTCACCGGCCCGACCCTGACCAACGTCAACGACTTCCGCGCCATCCTGATCCTGCCGCCGGCTTGAGGCCCGCTCCCCGGCGTCGTCGAGCGTGGCTTCGCGTCCGCTGCCTTGTGCCGCCTGCCCGTGCGGTCCCGGCCCGGCGCCCGCGGCCGGCAGAACCCCGCGCCGGCCTGATCGCCTGCCGGCATAACCTTGCCCAGTCCGTAAGCGGGCACGACAAGACACTTGATTCAAAGCGATTTCAGAGCGAGCCTTGCCCCTGGTGTCGTGATGAAGGCCTGTGGACCGAGTGGATCGAACGGCAGACAGCGCCAGACGTTTTGCCCTGTCGCGGGCAAGTGGCCGGGCGCATCTGATGCCTGAAGTCACGGTCTCGCTGCGGTCCTGCCCCAATGTGGCCTTTTCATGGGCGCAAGGACAGGGTCGCCTTGTGGTGCGTGGTCCCGTTTGTGGGCGAGTTGACGTGATGCTGCCGATCGGATGCGAAAGTTCGCGGGATCTGTCCTGATGCCGATGCGATCCTGGATTCCTTCGGTCATCTCCGGGCAGGCCGCAGCCAGGCCCGCGCCGGGTCAGGAATGGGATGTAATCGTGATCGGAACCGGCATCGGTGGCGGTGTCGCCGGTCGCCGGCTGGCCGAAAGCGGCCTGTCGGTCCTGTTCATCGAGAAAGGCCCCCTCGGCTATCGCACGGAGAGCCAGAACCTTCGCTCCGACATGGATGATTACGCCGCACGGCAGATGCGGGGCTTCTGGCCGACCAGGATCGAGGCGCGTCTGGATGGTGGTCGGCCGCAACGCTTCTTCGCGCCGATCGGCAGCGGGGTCGGCGGAACCTCGGTGTTCTACGCCGCCGCGGCCGAGCGGCCCGAGCGGCACGATCTTGAAAGCACCGACAGCATGCCGCATCCGACAGGGGGCTGGCCGGTCGGCTATGATGCCTTCGCGCCCTATTTCGATCAGGCGGCAGAGCTCCTGTCGGTCCGGGGCGAGGCCGATCCCGCCTCGGGCCTGCCTGCGCCGCCCTACGCCCCGCCGCCGCTGAGCAGTGCCGAGGCTGCGCTCTTTGAGGACCTGCGCGGGCTCGGCCTGCATCCCTACCGGGCGCACGAGGCCTTGCGCCGGGTGCCGGGCTGTTCGGACTGCCTTGGTCGCAAGTGCCCCTTGCCCTGCAAGATGGACGGCCGCTCGGCCGGGATCGAACCGGCGATGGAAACCGGACGCGCGACGCTGATGGCCAACGCATCGGTGGAGGAACTCATCGAAAGCGGTGGGCGGATCAGCGAGGTCCGGGTGCGCCGATCGGGGCACGACATGGTGCTGTCGGCCCCGATCATCGTGCTGGCCGCGGGCGCGCTGCATTCGCCGCGGATCCTGCTGGGGTCGACGGGCACCCATGCGGCGGGCTGTGCCAACTCCAGCGGCTGGGTTGGGCGCGGATTGATGTTCCACCTCAGCGAGATGGTCGCGCTCTGGCCCCGGCGCGGCCGGCCTGCCGTGGGCGCGACCCGCAGTCTGGCGTTCCGCGATCTGTACGCGGTTGGGGGCAAGCGCCTTGGACTGGTCCAGTCTATGGGGGTATCGGCGGACGCCGGGCAGATTGCCGCCTATCTCAAGGCCCTGATCGCCCGGTCCCGTCTGTCGCAGGTGCCCGGGATCGGTCGGGTGGCGACGCTGGTGGCGCGGGTGGGGGGCTTGCTTTTCGGCAAGGCCACGGTGCTGGTCGGCGTCCTGGAGGACCTGCCCTATTACGAGAACCGGGTGCTGCCGCATCCCGACGACCCCGAGGTGCCGCTGATCGAATACCGCCTGCACGACGAGCTTCTGGAGCGGCGGGCTTTTTTCCGCCGGGTGATCCGCAGGACACTCGGCCGGTGGCGGACGCTGCTGCTGGGCATCGGGCCGGATCTCAACTTCGGCCATCCCTGCGGCACCCTGCGCTTCGGGTCCGATCCGAAGACCTCGGTCCTGGATGCCAATTGCAAGGCGCATGACCTCGACAATCTCTACGTCGCTGATGCGTCCTTCCTGCCCACTTCGATGGGGGTCAACCCCAGCCTGACGATCGCTGCCAACGCCCTGCGGGTCGCCGACGTGATCGCGGCTCGCCTGAAAGCCGAAAGGCGGAAAGCGGTTTGATGCAGGACAGTGCGATCAGGCCGGATGCGCCCGACGCGGTGGCGGTGGTCACCGGTGCGGGCAGCGAACTGGGGCGGGCCCTTACCGCAACGCTTGCGTTGCGCGGCGTTGCGGTTGCCGGGATATCCGCCACGCCCTATCAGGCCGAGCATGCCGCGGTCCTGCCCGTCGTCGCCGATGTCCGCGACCCCGTCGCGGTGGCCGAGGCCTTCCAGACCATCCGCGAAACTCTGGGAGCGCCGACGATCCTGATCAACGGGGCCGAGGTCTATCCGCACCGCGACATCCTGGAAGAGACCCCGGACAGCTTCATGGACACGGTGCAGCTCAACCTCGGCGGGGCCTTCAACTGCTGCCACGCTGTCCTGCCGCAGATGGTGGCGTCGGGACGAGGCCGGATCATAAACATCGTGACCTTCGCCGATGTCCGGCCCGCGCCTCTGGCGGCCGGATATTCGGTCTCGAAGGGTGCGCTGCGCATCCTGACCCGGGCGCTGGTCGCCGATCTGGGCGACCGCTTTCCCGGCATCGTCATCAACGACTGGGTGCCCGGAAGCCACACGCCGCGCAAGGGCATCCCCGACGGGGTGGACCCGCGTCTTGCTGCGGAGTGGGGCGCCAATCTGGCGCTTCTGGACGACCGGTCGATCAATGGCCTCGTCTTTCTCCAGGACCGCGAGCACCTGCCGCCGCGCTCGCTGCGCGGCCGGGTCAAGGACCGCGTGCTGGGCCGGGGCAGGGTGCGGGTGCGCCTGAAGTAGCGCCTTCGACAGGACCGGGAGCGATTGCAGAACGGCGCCCATCGCGCTATCCCGGTCCCGACCGCGACAGGGGGGAACATGAGCCGCGCATTCGTCTTTCCGGGGCAGGGCGCCCAGACCATCGGCATGGGCAAGGCACTCGCCGAGGCCTATCCGGCCGCGAAGGCCGTGTTCGACGAGGTGGATGCGGCGCTGGGCGAGAAGCTGTCCACCCTGATCTGGGAAGGCGACATCGCCGAGCTGACCCTGACGCAGAACGCCCAGCCCGCGCTGATGGCCACCTCGATCGCCGCGCTCCGCGCGCTGGAGTCCGAGGGCTTCGGCATCGACCGGGCCAGTTTCGTCGCCGGGCACAGCCTCGGCGAGTATTCCGCCCTCTGCGCGGCGGGATCGCTGACCCTGTCGGACACCGCGCGCCTGCTGCGCATCCGCGGCCGGGCGATGCAGGAGGCGGTGCCGGTCGGCGTCGGTGCCATGGCGGCACTTCTCGGCCTCGACTTCGAGACCGCGACCGCCGTCGCGCAGGAGGCCGCCCAGGGCGAGGTCTGCCAGGCCGCCAACGACAACGATCCGGCGCAGGTCGTGGTGTCCGGTCACAAGGGCGCCGTCGAACGCGCCGTGGAAATCGCCAAGGCGAGAGGCGCGAAACGCGCGCTGATCCTGCCCGTCTCCGCCCCCTTCCACTGCGCGCTGATGCAGCCCGCCGCCCGAGTGATGGCCGAGGCGCTGGCGGCCGTCCCGATCCTGAAGCCCGCCGTGCCGGTCGTGGTCAACGTCCGCGCCGAGGCGGTGACGGAGCCCGATCGGATCATGGACCTGCTGGTTGCCCAGGTCACCGGATCGGTCCGCTGGCGCGAGAGCGTGCTGTGGATGGAGACCGCCGGCGTCACCGAGTTCTGGGAGATCGGCGCCGGCAAGGCCCTGTCGGGGATGATCAAGCGCATCGCCTCCGGCGCCACCACCCGGGCCATCGGCACGCCCGAAGACATCGTCGCCCTCAAGGCGTGAAGGAGAGTCCCATGTTTGATCTGACCGGAAAGACCGCCCTTGTCACCGGGGCTTCGGGCGGCATCGGCGCCGAAATCGCCCGCGCTCTCCACGCCGCCGGGGCCACCCTGGGCCTGTCGGGCACGCGGGTCGAGCCGCTGGAGGCCCTGGCCGCCGAACTCGGCAGCCGCGCGCATGTCCTGCCCTGCAACCTGTCGAACCCCGAAGAGGTCGAGGGTCTGGTGAAACGCGCCGCCGAGGCGATGGGCGCGGTGGACATCCTGGTAAACAACGCGGGCATCACCCGCGACGGCCTCGTCATGCGCATGTCGGACGAGGACTGGCAGGCCGTGATCGACGTGAACCTGACCGCGACCTTCCGGCTCTGCCGGGCGGCGGTGCGCGGCATGATGAAGGCGCGCTGGGGCCGGATCGTCAACATCTCCTCGGTCGTCGGCACAACGGGCAACGCGGGCCAGGTGAACTATGCCGCCTCCAAGGCGGGCATGGTGGGCCTGTCCAAGTCGCTTGCCGCAGAGGTCGCAAGCCGCGGCATCACCGTGAACTGCGTGGCGCCCGGCTTCATCGAGACGGCGATGACCGACAAGCTGAACGAGGCGCAGCGCAGCGCGATCCTGGCTTCGGTGCCAGCGGGCCGGATGGGCACGCCGGAAGAGATCGCGGCGGCGGTCCTCTACCTTGCCTCGCCGGAAGCGGCCTACGTTACTGGGGCGACGCTGCACGTCAACGGCGGCATGGCCATGGTCTGAAACCGAAGCCGCGCAAGTCAGGTTAAAGCGTTTGCCATGCGCCCCGACCCTTGCTATAGGCGCGCAGGATTGAGGCCCGGGCGACCGGGTGGAACGGCAAAGGCCGGGAGTGAGCCCAGGCCAAGATAGAGGAACGGACATGAGCGACATCGCTGATCGCGTGAAGAAGATCGTCGTCGAGCATCTGGGCGTCGAAGCCGACAAGGTGACGGAATCGGCCTCGTTCATCGACGACCTGGGTGCGGACTCGCTCGACACGGTCGAGCTGGTCATGGCCTTCGAGGAAGAGTTCGGCATCGAGATCCCGGACGACGCCGCCGAGACCATCCAGACCTTCGGCGACGCGGTGAAGTTCATCTCGGAAGCCGCCTGAGCGATTTCGTCCTTCGCGGGACAGCGGGGCACCCTTCGGGGTGCCTTTTGCTTTGGGGCTTGGCCCTTGCCCGCCGCTCGTCGAGCACTTCGTGCACTCCTCGCCGATGCCCTCCCGACGAGTGCACGAAGTGCTCGAGGAGGTGCCGGTTCAGGCGGACCGTCGCCGTCCTGCCCCTGACGCCTTGTCAGCCCGCCTGACGCCCGCCAGTCTGGCTTGCAGCACAGGAGTCCCGCATGACCGGTAACACCGCCCTTGGCACCATGTTGGGCGCCGCGTCCGTCGAGACCTTCATGGGGCTGCCGCGCTGCCGCGACCTGTCGCGGCTGCAGGCGCGGATGGCGCTGATCGGGGCGGACGGCTGCACGCCCTATCCCAGCGTCGGCTTCTACTGCGCCGGTGGGCCGGCGGCGATCCGGGCGGCGGGGGCCCCATACGCGGCGAACCTTGCGCACATGAACTTCGACCTCGGCGGGCCGGTGTTTCCCGGCGGTGTCTCGGCCGTGGATGCGGGCGACCTGCCGCAGGACATCGCGGACCCGGCGGGCAACCGGGCGCGGATCTTCGGGGCGGTCAGCCAGGTCCTTGACCGGGGCGGGGTGCCGATGCTGATCGGCGGCGACGACAGCCTGCCGATCCCGATGCTCGAGGCCTACGGCGCGCGGGGGCGGGGCTATACGATCCTCCAGATCGACGCCCATATCGACTGGCGCGACGAGGTGCAGGGCGAAAGGTTGGGGCTCTCGTCCACCATGCGGAGGGCGTCCGAGATGGACCACATCGACGCGATCATCCAGGTCGGCCAGCGCGGGATCGGCTCGGCGCGGCTGCAGGACGTGGCGGATGCCGAGACCTGGGGCGTGGGCTTCGTTCCGGCGGGTGAGGTGGCGCGCTGCGGCATCTCCCGGGCCCTGGACCTGATCGCCGAAGGGGCCGAGGTCATCGTCTGCCTCGACCTCGACGCGCTGGACCCTGCGGTGATGCCCGCGGTGATCGGGCGGACGGCGGGGGGCCTTGGCTACTGGCAGGTGCTGGAGCTGATCGCGGGCGTGGCCGAGAAGGCGCGGATCGTGGGGTTCGACATGGTGGAGTTCATGCCCGAGCGCGACATCGACGGGCAGGGGGCTGCCGTGGCGGCGCAGCTTCTGGCGGCCGTGATGGGCATCGTGGCGCGGCAGGGATGAGAGGTTAAGGAAACCTGAACGGCCGCGACCAAGTGACTGATTTCGCGACTGTTCCGTGGAGTGTCCACCGTGGACACGCCTTCGGCCCGCTTATCGGCTTGCCCCAAGGTTGCGCGGGCAAGGGGGGCCGTGTATCACCCGGGACAAAGCCTGATCCGTGAGGGAGAGCAGCATGCGTCGTGTCGTGGTCACTGGTCTTGGGATGGTCACCCCCCTTGCCTGCGGGGTGGAAGAGACCTGGACCCGCCTGATCGCCGGCCAGTCCGGGGCGGGCACCATCACCAAGTTCGACACCTCGAACGTCGTGACCCAGTATGCCTGCGAGATCCCGATGGGGGACGGCTCGGACGGCACCTTCAACCCCGACGACTGGATGGAGCCGAAAGAGCAGCGCAAGGTCGACGACTTCATCATCTACGGAATGGCTGCCGCCGTGCAGGCGGTGCGGGACGCCGGCTGGGAGGATCCGACCGAGGAAGAGAAGCTGCGGACCGGGGTGATGATCGGATCCGGGATCGGCGGGCTGAACTCGATCGCCGAGACGGCGGTGCTGATCAAGGAGAAGGGACCGAAGCGGGTCTCGCCGTTCTTCATCCCCGGCGCGCTCATCAACCTCGTGTCCGGGCAGGTCTCGATCCGGTTCGGCTTCAAGGGGCCGAACCATGCGGTTGTGACGGCCTGCTCGACGGGTGCGCATGCCATCGGCGACGCGGCGCGGCTGATCGCCTTCGGCGATGCCGACGTGATGATCGCGGGCGGGGCCGAGAGCCCGATCTCGGAAATCGGCATCGCCGGGTTCAACGCCTGCAAGGCCCTGTCCACGAAGCGCGCCGATGAGCCGCAGAAGGCCAGCCGCCCCTATGACGCCGACCGCGACGGGTTCGTGATGGGCGAGGGCGCGGGGATCGTGGTCCTCGAGGAATACGAACACGCCAAGGCCCGCGGCGCCAAGATCTACTGCGAGGTGCTGGGCTACGGCCTGTCGGGCGACGCCTACCACATCACCGCGCCCTCCGAGGACGGGGACGGCGGGTTCCGCAGCATGTCGGCGGCGTTGAAGCGGGCGGGGCTGGAGGCCAGGGACATCGACTACATCAACGCCCACGGGACCTCGACCATGGCCGATACCATCGAACTGGGCGCGGTCGAGCGGCTTCTGGGTGACCATGCTTCTAAGGCGACCATGTCCTCGACCAAGTCGTCGATCGGGCACCTTCTGGGGGCGGCCGGAGCGGTGGAGGCGATCTTCTGCGTGCTGGCGATCAGGGATCAGGTCGCGCCGCCGACGATCAACCTGGACAACCCGGCGGTTCAGCCGAGGCTGGACCTCGCGCCCAACAAGGCGGTCAAGCGGAAGATCGATGTCGCGCTGTCGAACAGTTTCGGCTTCGGCGGCACGAACGCGAGCCTGATCCTGGGCAAGGTGCGCTAGGGATGTGGCGGTCCATCGCCTCGAACGCGCTGACGCTGTTCATCGTGATCCTGATCGCGGTGGCCGCCCTGGTCGCCTGGGGCCGCAACGAGTTTTTCGCAGCCGGCCCGCTGCAACAGCCGATCTGCCTGGAGGTGGAACGCGGCGCCTCTCTTTCGTCGGTGAGCAGGACGCTGGAGCAGCGCGGCGCGATCACCGATGCGAGGATCTTCCGGATCGGCGCCGAATATGCCGACAAGGCGGATGACCTGAAGTTCGGCAGCTATACGGTGCCGGCGGGCGCGAGCATGGCGCAGGTGCTGGAGGCAATCACGGCCAGCGGCCGGTCGACCTGCGGGCGCGATCTGAACTTCCGGATCGGGGTCACCAAGGCGGATGTGGTCCTGAGCGAGCTGGACCTGGCGACCAATACCTATGCCGAGGTGGCGCGCTTTGATGCTGGTGCCGATCCCCTGCCGCCGGAATACCTTGAGGTCTCGGACGACCCGGCACTGGTGTTCCGCATCACCGTGGCCGAGGGCGTGACCAGCTGGCAGATCGTGGACGCGCTGAAGAAGGCGGATTTCCTGCAAGGCGCGCTTGAGACGGTGCCCCCGGAAGGCAGCCTCGCGCCCGGCGGCTACGAGGTCGAGCGGGGCACGCAGCGCGCGGCGGTGATCGCCAGCATGACCGCAAAGCAGGAGGCGATTCTGGCGGAGGCCTGGGAAAAGCGCGCCGCGGACCTGCCCTATGACACGCCCGAAGAGGCGCTGATCATGGCCTCGATCATCGAGAAGGAGACCGGCATCGCAGAGGAGAGGGGCCGGGTGGCCAGTGTCTTCGTGAACCGCCTGCGGCAGGGAATGCGGTTGCAGACCGATCCTACGGTGATCTACGGGATCACCAAGGGCGAGGGCGTGCTGGGCCGGGGCCTGCGGCAGAGCGAGCTGCGACGCGAGACGCCCTACAACACCTATGTCATCACCGGCTTGCCGCCGACCCCGATTGCCAACCCGGGTGCCGAGTCGATCAAGGCTGCCCTGAACCCCGACGACACGGACTATCTGTTCTTCGTGGCCGACGGCTCGGGGGGGCATGCCTTCGCCGCGACGCTGGAAGAGCACAACCGCAACGTCGCCGCCTGGCGCAAGATCGAGGCTTCGCAGGGTGTGACGGAAGAAGGCGGTGTCCAGGGCGAGTGACGGTTAACAGACCGTAAAGCTGACGGACGCTAAGTATTTGATTAAAATCCGTTTTCACTTGACTTTGCGCGCGGTCTGATATATAGATCGTGACATGCTTGAAGAAGTGTCGAAGCGGCCCGGGGTGCCTCCCCGTCGGCCGCTTTTCCATTTCTCTCGTGCGGGGGGCAGCATGAGGGGTGTCGGAACTAGATGACAGTGCGGTTCACGGGGGACGGGCCCACGCCAGAAGAGGTTCTGGGGAGCGCGGAACGGCTTTACGGCATGGCGGTGATGGAGCTTGAGCGCACCATCGAGGCAATCCGTGCCGGCGAATTCAACGAGGTAAAGGCAGCGCAGGCAGCGATCCGCGATCTTCGCGCGACGGCCCTTGCCGTGTTGCAGGAAAGGGGAAAAGTTGACCAACTCCGCAAGCAGATCGCCGGCCATGTCGGAGCCGGAGGGGCGCTCGACCTTGACGAGGCCCGAGCTGAGATCGGGCGCCGCCTGGCTTGCCTCCGCGGCGCCGGAGGAGGTGGATGAGTTTCTCTCGGGGCTGAGCCAGAACGCGCTTCTGGCCCTGCCCTGGGTGTTCGAGTTCTGGGCGCTGCCGCACCAGTTGCCGCCGCGCGGGGCCTGGAAGACCTGGGTCATCATGGGAGGGCGAGGCGCCGGCAAGACCCGGGCGGGGGCGGAATGGGTGCGCGCGCAGGTGGAAGGTGCGGGACCTGCGGACCCCGGCAAGTGCAGGCGGGTGGCACTGGTCGGTGAGACGGTCGATCAGGTGCGCGACGTGATGGTGTTGGGGGAAAGCGGGATCGTGGCCTGTTCTCCGCCTGACCGGAAGCCGGAGTGGCTGGCGTCGAAGAACCAGCTTCTGTGGCCGAACGGGGCGATGGCGCAGGTGTTTTCGGCCCATGAGCCCGAGGCGATGCGCGGGCCGCAGTTCGATGCGGCCTGGGCGGACGAGTTGGGCAAGTGGAAGAAGGGGGCCGAGGCCTGGGACCAGTTGCAGTTCGCGTTGCGGCTGGGCAGGAACCCGCAGCAGGTGGTGACGACGACGCCGCGCAATGTGGCGGTGCTGAAGGCGATCCTGAAGAACCCCTCGACGGTCATCACCCATGCTCCGACCGAGGCGAACCGGGCCTATCTGGCGGAAAGCTTCCTGGCTGAGGTGCAGGCGCGCTATGGCGGCACGCGGTTCGGGCGGCAGGAGCTGATGGGGGAATTGCTGGAGGAGGCCGAGGGGGCCCTTTGGACGGCCGCGATGCTTGAGGCGGCGCGGGTGGATGAGGTGCCGCAGGTCAACCGGATCGTGGTGGCGGTGGATCCTCCGGTCACCAGCATGAAGTCGAGCGACGAATGCGGGATCGTGGTGGTCGGCGCGGACACGCGCGGTGAGCCGAAGGATTGGCGCGCGGTGGTTCTGGAGGATGCCAGCGTCAAGGGGGCGACCCCCGAGGGCTGGGCGCGGGCCGCGCTGGCCGCGATGGAGCGGCATGGGGCGGACAGGCTGGTGGCCGAGGTGAACCAGGGCGGCGATCTGGTGGAGCGGCTGGTCAGGATGATCGACCCGCTGGTGCCGTTCCGGGCGGTCCATGCGACGCGATCGAAGATGCTCAGGGCCGAGCCAGTGGCGGCACTTTATGAACAGGGACGGGTCAGGCATGTGCGGGGTCTTGGCGCCCTGGAAGAGCAGATGGGCAGGATGACGGCGGCGGGCTGGCAGGGAGCGGGGTCTCCGGACCGGCTGGATGCGCTCGTGTGGGCGCTGACCGACCTGATGCTGGCCCCGTTGCAGGGCGGCCGACCCAGCGTTCGGTCGCTTTAGCGGATTTAGGGATTTGGCGGGTCATATGGCCGGGCGCATCAGGCAGCCCGGACGGTCGGGCGCTGCCCGGGGCATGAAGGAGCGCGAGATGGTGTTCGATTTTCTGCGGAAAGCGCCGGTTCAGGCGGTTCCGGAACGCAAGGCAAGTGCCGTGGGTCGGGTGATCGCCTGGGGCAATGCGGGCCGCGTGGCCTGGAGCCCGCGCGACACGGCAAGCCTGACGCGGACGGGCTTTCAGGGCAACCCGGTGGGCTTTCGCGTCGTGCGGCTGATCGCCGAGGCGGCGGCGGCGCTGCCCCTGGTCTGCCAGACGCACGAGCAGCGGTTCGACACGCATCCGGTCCTGGACCTGATCTCGCGGCCCAACGGCGCGCAGGGCAGGGCGGAGTTCCTGGAGGCGGTCTATGGCTATCTGCTCCTGTCCGGGAACGCCTATGTCGAGGCGGTGCCGGGGGTGGGCGCGATGCCGGGCGAGCTGCATGTGCTGCGGTCGGACCGGATGAACCTGATCCCCGGCGCGGATGGCTGGCCGGTGGCCTATGACTATACGGTCAGCGGGCGCACGCATCGCTATGACGTGACCGGCGAGATGAGCCCGATTTGCCATCTGAAGGGCTCTGATGATGTGACCGCCCCCCGACGGCATCGATGTGCCAAGGTGGGTCTGCGAGGA
>NZ_VMDU01000017.1 GCF_008271465.1 Tabrizicola flagellatus
GAAAGACCCCCGGACCGAATCCTACATCACCGGCCGCATCGGCTAAGGAGCCCGAGATGAACACCGCGCATATCCTTTCCGCCTTCGACCGCGACCTCGAGGCCGCGCAGGCGCTGGTCATGCGGATGGGCGGGCTGGTCGAGACGGCGCTTCTGGACGCCGCCGAGGCGCTCGACACCCGCGACGAGGACCTGGCCGCGCGGGTCCGGACCGGGGACGCGGCCATCGACGCGCTGGAAGAGCAGATCAACGCGCAATGCGCGCAGCTTCTGGCGCTGCGCGGGCCGACGGCAGGCGACCTGCGCACGGTGCTGACGGTGATGAAGATCGCCGCCGCGCTGGAACGGGCCGGGGATTACGCGAAGAACATGGCCAAGCGGACCGCGGTCCTGTCGCAGATGGCGCAGGTCGCCGGCGCCTCGGGCTCGATCCGGCGGCTGGCCAAGGCGGTGGTGCAGATGCTGACCGACGCGCTGGACGCCTATATCCGCCGCGACGTGAAGCTGGCCGAGGATGTCCGCAAGCGCGACCGGGACGTGGACCAGATGTACAACTCGATCTTCCGCGAGCTTCTGACCCACATGATGGAAGACCCGCGCAACATCGGGCCCTGCATGCACCTGCATTTCATCGCCAAGAACATCGAACGGGTCGGGGATCACGCGACTTCGGTCGCTGAACAGGTGATCTACCTCGTCACCGGCGCGATGCCCGAGGACGAGCGGCCGAAGGTGGACAGCACGGGGACGGGGGTCTGAGATGGCGCGCAGCGGGCAGCCGAGGGTGCTTCTGGTCGAGGACGAACCCGCGCAGCGGGCGGTCCTGGCCTACAACCTGGAAGCCGAGGGCTTTGCGGTGACGCAGGCCGACAACGGCGAGGATGCGATCGTGCTGGTGGACGAGGAGGACCCCGACATCATCATCCTCGACTGGATGATGCCGAAGGTGTCGGGCATCGAGGTCTGCCGCCGGCTGAAGATGCGGCCCGACACGCGGTCGATCCCGATCATCATGCTGTCGGCCCGGGCCGAAGAGGTGGACCGGATCCGGGGGCTCGAGACCGGTGCGGACGATTATGTGGTGAAGCCCTATTCGGTGCTGGAACTGATGGCGCGGGCGCGGGCGCAGCTGCGCCGCGTGCGGCCCTCGACCGCGGGGATGGTGCTGGAGCACGAGGACATCCGGCTGGATCCGGAAAGCCACCGGGTCTATCGCGGCGACAAGGTGCTGAAGCTGGGGCCGACCGAATTCAAGCTGCTGGTCACGCTGATGGAGCGCCCCGGCCGCGTGTTTTCCCGCGAGCAGCTGCTGGACCTCGTCTGGGGGCGCGACATCTATGTCGATACCCGGACGGTGGATGTCCATGTCGGGCGGCTGCGGAAGAGCCTGATGCAGCACGGCGGCAGCGATCCGGTGCGCACCGTGCGCGGGGCCGGGTACTCGCTGGGTTGATCTGTCCACGGTGGACATTTCCGGATTTCCACGGCGGATCAACATGTTGAGCGTGGGTGTCAGGAGTTTGTCAACCTTCTGATCCGGCCCCGCGCGGGTATCGCAAGGCGCGCTGGCGCGCCGGTTTCCTGTCTCGTCGTCGGGCCTTCGCCCTCCTCCTCGGGGAACGAGGGGCGCTGCCCCTCGCGCTCCCCGGAGTATTTGGGAAAAGGGCAAGAGGCAGAGGTCAGAGGCTGGGAAGGAGTCGGTCGAGGGTGGTCAGTACCCGATCGACATCGGACAGGCTGAAGGGGAGCGGCGGGCGGATCTTGAGGCTGTCGCCGCGCGGGCCGGTGGAACTGATCAGGATATGGTTGTCGCGGAGCGCGTTGACGAGACGCGCGGTGCGGGCGGGGTCGGGGCGGCCATCGGTCAGGATGGTCTGGCCGATGAAGAGGCCCGCGGCGCGGGTTTCCCCGATGGCGTCGTGGCGCCCGGCGAGGCCGCGCAGTCCCTCGGCGAAGGCCGTGCCCACGGTCAGGGCGTTCTGTTGCAGCCCTTCGTCGCGGATCACGTCGAGGACGGCGAGGCCCACGGCGGCGGCCACGGCATTGCCGCCGAAGGTGTTGAAGTAGCGCGCCTTCTGGCCGAATTCGGCGATGGTGTCGGGCCTCACGGCCAGGCCCGCCATCGGGTAGCCATTGCCCATCGGCTTGCCCATGCTCACCATGTCGGGGATCACCCCGTGCCGCTGGAAGCCCCAGAACTGGCTGCCAGTGCGGCCGAAGCCGGGTTGCACCTCGTCGGCGAGGAAGAGGCCACCTGCCTTGCGGATCGCGGCGGCGGCGGGGACGAGGAAGCCTGGCGGGTCGGGGAAGACGCCATCCGAGGAGAAGATCGTGTCGACGATGAGGAGGGCGGGTCGGATGCCCTGTGCCTGCATCCGGTCGCAGGCAGCGGAGACGGCGGCGGCGAAGCCCTCGGCGATGCCGCTCGGGTAGTTCTGCGCTGACGGGGCGGGGATCGGGAAGACGGTCGGGCCGGGGGCGACGGCGGGGCCGATCGACATGGACATTTCGGCGGTGGCGAGGGTGACGCCGTGGTAGGCGTTGTCGGTGACGATGACCCCGGTGCCGCCGGTCGCCGCGCGGGCGATGCGCAGCGCGAGGTCGTTCGCCTCGGACCCGGTGCAGGTGAACATCACGTGGGACAGCTCGGGCGGGAAGAGGGCGAGGAGCTGCTCGGCATAGGCGAGGATGCCGTCGTGCAAGTAGCGGGTGTGGGTGGCCAGCGTGGCGGCCTGGCGGGACAGGGCTTCGACGACGCGGGGGTGGCAATGGCCGACCGAGGCCACGTTGTTGTAGCAGTCGAGATAGCGCGTGCCGTCGGGGGCGTAGAGGTGGACGCCTTCGCCCCGGACCAGGTGGACGGGGGTTTCGTAGAACAGCCGGTAGGCGGGGCCGAGGGCCTTGGCGCGGCGTTGGGCCAGGGCCTCGTCCTCGGGCGAGAGGTGCCCGGCGCCGGGGGTGTAGGCGTTGAGCATGGTGGTCTGGCGGGTCATGTGGGCAGGCTTTCGCAGGCGGTGAGGAGGGTGGCGGCAAGTGTCTCGGGGTCGGTGAGCGCGTCGAGGCCCGCGCGGGAGGTGGGGGCGTTGCGCAGGATGTAGGCGGCATTGTCCGGGTAGCGGCCGGCGCGCCAGGCGGAGATGGTGAGGGTGGTGACGAGCCGGGCGGTGACGAGGTCGGGGAGGAGTCGGATTTCCTGTGCTGTCAGGGGGTTGGCCCGGTGGTAGGCGGTGGTGAGCGGGATCAGCAGCGCCGGCGGATTGGCGGGCTCGATCAGGTAGGAGGCGGCGACGGCGAGGTCGCAGACCCGGTGCGACAGCGTCATGTCGCCGAAGTCGAGGATGCCGGTGAGGCGGGTCGGCTCGGCAGGGTCGGCGAGGAGGTTGTGCGGGTTGAAGTCGCCGTGGATCACCTGGCGGGGAAGCTGGGCGAGGCCGGGGGCGATGTGGGTGCGGAAGCGGGCGAGGAAGGTGATGACCCTAGGCCTCAGGTCGTCCGGGAGGGCGCCCGTCAGGGGGGCCAGGTCGGGGGTGTTGCGGATGTCCCAGAGGAGGTGATGGTCGGCCGCCGGGTGATGGAAGAGGGCGAGGGTGGCATCGAGTTCGCCCAGGGCGCGGCCGATGGAGGCGGCGAGGGCCGGAGTGCGGGGGAGATGCGCGAGAGGGTTGCCGGGGACCCAGGTGAGGAGGCGGAGGGCGCCGTCCGGGGTGGGCAGGATGTGCCGGCCGTCGCGCGTGGCGACGACCCGTGGGGTGGGCAGGTCGGGCGCCTCTGCCGCCGTGTGCAGGAGCGCCCGGGTCTGGAAGTCGGTGAGCGCGGCGGGCTCGGCAGGGTTGGCGAGTTTCAGGGTGAACACGCCCTGCGCGCTGTCGAGGCGGTGGTTCTGGTCGCGTTCGGAGGTGAGGGGATGGAGGGTGCCGGACAGGCCCCAATGGCTGGCGACAAGGGCGGCAAGCGCCGGGGTCGGCACCTGGGGCGGGGGGAGAGAGAGGAGGGAGCCTGCGGGGTCCTGGGTCATGTCGGGTCTCGGCCGGCAGGATAGCCGCTGCCGCGCCGGGGGCCAGCGGAATATGCGTTGACATGGTTGACTGTTTTAGTAAGGATAATGGGCAGAAGCCCAGCCAGCCCGTTCGGGTCCGCCCGGTGTGTCCGTCATCTGGAGGTCGTCATGCCCGAGCATCATTTCCCTTTGCGGGATTTTCTGGATCTGGTCACCCTGGCAGCCATGCCGGGCGCATTGCTTGAGGCGCTGATGGCGCGGCTGGAGGTGCGGGAATGAACGCCCATGTCGAACCCTGGCTGACGGCGGATGCCACGCCGGTGCATGACGCGCGGGTGCTGACCGAGGGAGGGTCTCTGGCTCGGATCGTGCTGGACGGGCAGGTCTATGCGCTGCGGATCACGCGGGCGGGCAAGTTGATCCTGACGAAATGACCCTGCCGGACCGGCGACACACGCGGCTGGACAGGTCGTGCGGGGCGACGGCCGTCCCGTCGGTTCCGTCGCGTCGCAGGCGGCGGCCGCGCCGTGTCAGGCCTTCTTCGCAGCCCTCTTCGCAGCCTTCGCCATGCGACGCTCGGCCTCGGCGACGTTGCGTTTGACGGCGACGAAGCTGTCGGGGGTGACGGAGATCGAGTCGATTCCGGCTTTCACCAGGAGCCTGGCGAAGGCCGGATCGTTCGAGGGGGCCTGGCCGCAGAGGCCGACCTTGGCCCCGGCCTTGTGGGCGCGCGAAATCAGGCTTTCGATCATCCACAGGACCGCGGGGTCGGATTCGTCGAACAGTGCGGCCAGGTCGCCGCTGTCACGGTCGACGCCGAGGGTCAGTTGGGTCAGGTCGTTCGAGCCGATGGAGAAACCGTCGAAGCGGGCGGCGAAGTCCTCGGCCAGGATCACGTTGGCGGGGATCTCGCCCATCACATAGACCTGGAGGCCGTCCTTGCCGCGCTTCAGCCCGTGTTTCGCCATCGTGGCGAGGACACGGTCGGCCTCGGCCGGACTGCGGCAGAAGGGGATCATCACGACGACATTGTCGAAGCCCATCTCGCGGCGCAGGCGCTGGATCGCGCGGCATTCGAGCGCGAAGCCGGCCTCGTACCGGGGCGAGTAGTAGCGCGAGGCGCCGCGGAAGCCGATCATCGGGTTTTCCTCGTGCGGCTCGAACTCGCGACCGCCGAGGAGGTCGGCGTATTCGTTGGTCTTGAAGTCGCTCATCCGCACGATGACCGGGTTCGGCCAGGCAGCGGCGGCAATCTGCGACAGGCCGCGGGCGAGGCCGTCGACGAAATATTCGGTCTTGTCGGCGTAGGCGCGGGTCAGCTCGGCTATCTCGGCCCTCGCCGCTTCGTCCTTGAGACTGCCGAAATGGACCAGCGCCATCGGATGCACCTTGAGCGCGTTGTTGATGACGAACTCCATCCGCGCAAGGCCCACCCCGTCGGCCGGCAGGCGCCACCAGCGGAAGGCGGCGGAGGGGTTGGCCATGTTGAGCATGACCCGGGTCCGCGTGGCGGGCAGGTCGTCGAGGCGGAGGTCCTCGGCCGTGAACGCGGCGATGCCTTCGTGGACCACGCCCTCGTCCCCTCCCGTGCAGTTGACGGTGACCTCCTGTTCGTCATGCAGGATGTGGGTGGCGTTACCGCAGCCTACGATGGCGGGCAGCCCGAGCTCGCGGCTGACGATGGCGGCGTGGCTGGTGCGGCCGCCGTGGTCGGTGACGATGGCCGAGGCGCGCTTCATGATCGGGACCCAGTCGGGATCGGTAGTCGAGGTGACGAGGATCGAGCCGTCGACGAAGCGGTCGATGTCCCTGGCGCTTTCCAGGATCGAGACCTTGCCCGTCGCCACTGCGGAGCCCACGGACAACCCCTTGAGAAGCGGCTTTCCGGCCTTGTGCACCGTGTAGGACCGGACCAGCCCGGCCCTGGCGCGGGATTGCACGGTCTCGGGGCGGGCCTGGACGATGAACAACTCGCCCGTGTCGCCGTCGCGCGCCCATTCCATGTCCATCGGCATGCCGTAGTGATTCTCGATGGTGACAGCCATGCGGGCCAGCGCGAGGATTTCCGCGTCGCTCAGGACGAAGGCCGCGCGTTCGGCGCGGGAGGTGGGCACGTTTCGCGTCGTCGCGCCGTCGCCCCCGGCGTAGATCATCTTGATTTCCTTTGCCCCGAGCGACTTCTTGATGATGGGAGTCAGGGATTTCCGGGCAAGGAAGGGTTTGAAGACCTCGTATTCGTCGGGGCTGACCGCGCCCTGCACGACGTTTTCGCCGAGGCCCCAGGCGGCGGTGATGAGCACGACCTTGTCGAAGCCGCTTTCGGTGTCGATCGAGAACATGACGCCCGACCCGCCGGTATCGGACCGCACCATGCGCTGCACCCCGATCGACAGGGCGACCTTCGCGTGATCGAAGCCCTTGAGCGTGCGGTAGGTGATGGCCCGATCGGTGAAGAGCGAGGCGTAGCAGCGGCGGCAGGCGGCGAGCAGGGCCGCCTCGCCGCGGATGTTGAGGTAGGTTTCCTGCTGGCCGGCGAAACTGGCGTCCGGCAGATCCTCGGCGGTGGCCGAGGAACGGACGGCCACGGAAAGATCGGCAGTTCCGGCCCGACGCGACAGTTCGCGGTAGGCCTGCCGGATGTCTGCCTCGATGTCGGCGGGCCAGGTGCCGTCGAGGATCATCGCGCGGACCTGGGCGCCGGCTTCGTGCAGCGGGATCCGGTGGTCCTGCCAACGCTGGAGAATCCGGGCGATGCGGTCGGGCAGATCGTTGGCCGACAGGTAGGCGCGGTAGGCGTCGGCGGTGGTCGCAAAGCCGCCGGGAACCCTGATGCCCTTGCGGCCTAGCTCTTGGACCATTTCTCCCAGCGAACTGTTCTTGCCGCCGACGAGGGCGACATCCCGGCGCGACAGGGTTTCGAACCAGAGGATGTTGGGGGATGTCTGCGCCATCGCTTGCCTCCTGGCGGGAACAGGGCTTCGGGGCCGAGCATGCCTTGGGAAAGCGCGGCCGGTCTTGACGCGGATCAAGGCGGGGCGCCGCGCGGCGGATTTATCTGGATGAGGCGCAGCAAGGGAGAGGCAAGATGAGCAAGGCGGAAATCCGGAGCCTGATCGGACGGATCAGCCGAGAGCCTGCCGTGACTGCAGAGCTTCTGGACGAAGCGGCGGTCCTGGTGCGCCGGGTGTTTCCGAAGACGCCGGAGGTGACGGGCGGGGCGGACGTGATCGGGCAGTTGCTGCACATGATCGATGTGTCGTTGCCGGGCTGGACGATCCAGCTGACCGGCAAGGCGCAGGAGCCCGACGGGCACTGGCGCTGTTCGCTGCGCGAGACACGCGGCAGCGACGAGGTCGAGGTGATCGGCCTGGGCAGCGGCCGCGTCGTCGAGCTGGCACTGCTGGAGGCCCTGTTGCACGTGGCCGAACAGAAGGCTTTGGTCTGAGGCGCCCGAGGACGGGCTCGTCGTCGACTGCGTCGCTCCTCGCGCCTGGCCGCCCGACGAGACGCAGGAGGCGATCGATGAGGCCTATCCGCCGGTATGGCTCATGTGGCGGGTGATCTGGCCGGCGACCTTCTGGCGGCTGTAGTCGAAGTCATGGCCCCTGGGCTTGCGCGCGATGGCGGCGCGGATCGCCTGTTCGAGCTGCGCGTCGTCGGGGCTGGCGCGGAGGGGCGCGCGGAGGTCGGCCATGTCCTCTTGCCCCAGGCACATGTAAAGCTCGCCCGTGCAGGTGAGCCGCACGCGGTTGCAGCTTTCGCAGAAATTGTGGGTGAGCGGCGTGATGAAGCCGACCTTCTGGCCGGTCTCCTCGATGCGGACATAGCGGGCGGGGCCGCCGGTGCGTTCGGCGAGGTCAGTGAGAGTGAAGCGTTGGGCCAGGCGGGCACGCAGGTCCTTCAGCGGCCAGTACTGGTCGAGGCGGAGGGGGGACATGTCCTCGCCCATCGGCATGACCTCGATGAAGGTGAGGTCGTGGCCCTGCGCGGCGCACCAGTCGAGGAGGGGAAAGAGCTCGTCCTCGTTGAAGCCTTTCAGCGCGACGGCGTTGATCTTGACGCGGAGACCGGCGGCCTTCGCGGCCTCGATGCCGTCGAGGACCTGGGGGAGGCGGCCCCAGCGGGTGATCTGCGCGAACTTGTCGGGGTCGAGCGTGTCGAGCGAGACGTTGACGCGGCGGACGCCGAGGTCGGCCAGCGGTTGCGCGAATTTCGCAAGCTGGCTGCCGTTGGTGGTGAGCGTGAGTTCCTTCAGCGCGCCGTTTTCGAGGTGGCGCGACATCGCCTGAAAGAAGGTGAGGATGCCCTTGCGGACCAAGGGTTCGCCCCCGGTGATGCGCAGCTTCTGCACGCCCATGCGGACGAAGGCGGAGCAGAGGCGGTCAAGCTCCTCGAGGCTGAGGAGGTCGGCCTTGGGCAGGAAGGTCATGTGTTCCGACATGCAGTAGGTGCAGCGGAAGTCGCAGCGGTCGGTGACCGAGACGCGCAGGTAGCTGATGGCGCGGGCGAAGGGGTCGATGAGCGGCTGCATGGGGGCAAGTTAGGCCCGGGCGGCCTGTCGCACAAGTGCGAGAGCGGCGATTGCCGGGGCGGAAACGGCAGGTTAGGCTACGACCATGCGACAGCTTGTGTTCCTGCCCGTTTTCGCCCTGGCCCTGTCGGGCTGTGCCCTGTTCCAGCCGCAGGGAGGTCCGAAGGCAACGGTCGCGCCTGCAGCGGCGCCCGAGGCGGCGCCGGCGGTCGCGACGACGCCGCTCGGCACGGCACGGGCGGTGAGTGCGGCGGCGCTGGACCAGACCACGGCCGAGGAGAAGGCGGCGGCGCTGGCGGCGCCGGCCAAGGGCGGCGAGCGCGAGCTGGGCAAGGTGGTCGTGGCGCTGGGCCCGCCGGCCGAGCAGGGGATCTGGCTGTCCTCGGCTCTGGTCAAGGAGAAGGCGCAGGGGCGGATCGTGACGGCCGAGGGCAAGTCGCTGGCGGTGGAATTGCGGCCGGGGACGGGGGCGGCGCTGCTGTCGCTCGCGGCGTTCCAGGCGCTGGGGCTGGGTCTGACCTCGCTGCCCGAGGTGACGGTCTTCGGGTCCTGACCCACGCGGCCGGGGGTTTCACTCCCGGACCCCCGAGAGTATTTGGCAAAAGGGCAAGCAGGTCAGGCGGGCTGGGTGGCCAGGTGGTCGGCAAGCGTTCCGGTGACCTGCCAGTCCGCGTCGAGGATCAGGAGGTCGGCCGCCGCGCGCCGTTCGGGGCTGGCGAGCTCGGGCCGGCCCATGAGGCGCGCGGGGGCGGAGACGGCCATGTCGAGCGCGGTGTCCGGCGCGGCGCCAACGGCGGTGATGAGGCGGCGCAGGCCCTCGGCCATGGTGACATGGGCGCCGGCGAGCGAGCCTTCGGCATTCACGAGGCGGCCGTCCTTGAGCCAGATGTCGCGGCCGTAGAGGCGGAAGTGGTCCGAGCCGCCGACGGTGCACATGGCGTCGGAGACGAGGAACATCCGGCCGGGCAGGGGGCGGGCGCGCAGGGCGAGGCCCACCATTTCATCCGCGACATGGATGCCGTCGCAGATGATGCCGGCATAGGCGGTGGAATTGATGCAGGCACCGGTCACGCCGGGGGCGCGGTTCAGCATCGGCGACATGGCGTTGAAAAGATGGGTGAAGCAGGTGGCGCCGGCCTCGAGGAGCGCGCGGACATCGGCGGCGGTGGCGTCGGAATGGCCGATCGAGACCACGGCGCCGGTCGCGGCGAGGCGGGCCACGTCCTGCGGGCTGGTGGTTTCGGGGGCGACGGTGATCTTGACGAAGATCCCCTCCTCGCGCAGGCGGCGGACATGGGCGAGCGTCGCGGGTTCGAAGGGGCGGATCCATTCGGCGGCATGGGTGCCGCGGCGGGGGAGCGAGAGGTGCGGGCCTTCGATGTGCAGACCGAGGAGGCTGCGGTCGGGCCGGGGTTCGGCGAAGGCGGCGAGCGTGGCCTCGACCGCGCGGGCCAGGACCTCGGGCGCGTCGGTGATGACGGTGGGCAGGATGCCGACGGTGCCGAAGCGGCGATGCGCGGCGGCCATGCGGTGGAGCGCCTCGGGCGACTGGTCGTTGTTGAGGAGCGCGTCGCCGCCGCCGTTGACCTGGAGATCGAGGAAGCCGGGGGTGAGCGTGCCCGCCATGCGGCGCACGGGGGCGCCGGGGGGCGGGTTGTCGGCCAGGGTCAGGCTGCGGTCGCCCGCGACCCCGAGCGCGGCACCGGGGCGAAGCCGCGTGCCGTCGTAGATCGCGTCGGGCAGGAGCCAGAGGTCGGGTTGGGCGGTCATGGCCGGGTTCCCGTGAAGAAGTAGGGGCGCAGGGCGGTCTGCACCCGGGCGAGCGCCAGGGCGCGGGGCAGGGAATGGCGGCTTTCGCGGGCCAGCGCAATCTCCTCTGCGCGGAAATGGGCGGCGAGCAGCGGATCGGGCAGGCGCCTGTCGTCGAGGTCGGCCAGCAGGCGGGCGACGGCCTGTTCAGCCGCGGGGGCGGGCCAGTAGTAGCGGATGCGGTCGGCCAGGCCGAAGTGCCGTTCGGTCCGCGGATCGGCGGTCTGGCCGTGGACATGCGCCTGCCAGTGGGCGGGGTTGGCGAGCATCACCGCCTCCATCGTGTCGGGCAGCGAGGGGCCCGAGGCCCAGCCGTTCTGGGCGCGGATCGTGTCGAGCGCGTAGAGCGCCTCGCGCCAGGCGAAGGTGAGCGCGGGGCCGACCTTCTGGAAGGCGAAGCCCAGTTCCGCGAGGCGGGGGTAGGCCGCGGGGTGCTGGTAGTCGGTCGAATGGGCCTCGAGGCAGAGGCTGGGCCAGTCGGTGAGGGCGTCGAGGAGGTGGGGGTCGCGGGCGAGGGGGAGGTGGTGCACCTCCATCGGCGAGAATTCCACGCCCGGCTGGACGACGAGGCCGCCGATCAGGTCGAGGGGGATGTTCGCGGCCCGGAAGGCGTCGCGGTGGGCGGCGAGGGTGGCCGCCGCGCTGTCCGGGGTGGTGGGCGGGATGTCGCCGTGGTCGTCGGCGCGCGCGCCGCCGGGGGGAGGGACCTCGGTGCCGATGACGAAGAGGAGTGCGGCGGGATCGGGCGCATGGGCAAGCGCGGTGGCGGCCAGCGCAGCAGAGCGGGCGGCGGTGACGGCATCGGGAAGCTGGGCGGGTTCCCCGGCGCAGCCTTCGGAGCAGTCGAGGTGGATCTTGGTGAAGCCCGCGGCGGCATAGTCGACGACCATGCGGTGGGCCTTGTCCATCGCCTGTCCGGCAGGCAGGCGCCGCCAGGCCTGGGGGCCGAGATGGTCGCCGCCGAAGAGGAGGCGCGAGGGCGAGACCCCGGCGCGGGCGGCGATGTCCCGGACGAAGCCGATGAAACCCGCCGGGGTCAGTCCGGTATAGCCGCCGTCCTGGTTGACCTGGTTCGAGGTGGCCTCGACGACGAGGGGCTGGTCGAGCGCCTCTGCCAGGGTGAGGGAGGCCTCTAGCGCCTGCGCATGGGCGGTGCAGACCGAGGGGATGGCGACGGCCTCTCCTGCCCGGTTGCGGGCGATGATCCGGCGGAGGTCAGGCATGGGCGGTCTCCTGTCCGGCTCCGGTCAGGGCATGGAGGGCCGCGCCGCGCGCGCCGGAGGCGTCGCCGCCCTGGGCCAGGCGGATCGCGGGGATCGGGAAGCCGCGGAGCGTGGCGGCGGAGAGGCGGCGGGTGAGGTCGTCGGTCAGGCCCGGCGCGCGTGAAAGGCCGCCGCCGAGGACGATGACCTGGGGGTCGAGGGTGAGGCAGAGCGTCACCAGGAACTCGGTGGCGAGGTCGAGCCAGATCTCCCAGGCGAGCGCGAAGGCGGGGGTGGCGGCGCGGCCGGCGACGATGGTTTCGGGCGCGTGGTCCTGGCCGGTCAGATGTGCCGCGATGCGGGTAAGGCCGGGGGCGGAGAGGTAGGTTTCCGCGCAGCCCTCGCGCCCGCAGCCGCAGCGCAGGAGCGGCAGGTTGTGGGCGACGATGGGGCCGGCGGCGAGGGGGAAATGGCCGAACTCGCCCCCGGTGGCGGCGGGCGAGGGCAGGAGGCGGCCGCCGGTGACGACCCCGCCCGCAACGCCGGTGCCGAGGATCAGGCCCACGGCGGGATCGGCGTCCCGGGCGGCGCCGAGCCGGGCTTCGGAGAGGGCGAGGGCGCGGCAGTCGTTGATCCAGGCGACGGGGCGGCCGGCGGCGGCGGCGAGGTCGGCGGGGAAGGGCTTGCCGGTGGCGGGGAGGTTCGAGGTGAGCGCGAGGCCGGTCGCGGGGTTCACGAGGCCCGCGGCGGAGATGCCGACGGGCAGGCCGGGGGCCTGGGCATCGCACCAGCGGATCGCCCCGGCCATGGCGGCGAGGAGACCGGCATAATCCTTCGGCGTCGGCCAGCGGTGGCGGGCGGCAAGCTGCCAGTCGGGGCCGAAGACCTGCGCCTCGATCTTGGTGCCGCCGAGATCGATGCCGGCAGAGATCGGGACTGCAGTCATGGCGTCACCGGGTGGAGCTTCACGCCCGAGACGACGCGGGTCAGCGTGCCCTGGCCGGCAAAGGGGTCATCGACGTTCAGGCCGAGGGCGTCGGACCAGGTGACGGCGAGGATCTGGGCCAGCGCGACGTAGAGGGGGGCGGACCAGAGGTCGTCGAAGCCCGGGGGCAGGTCCGGGGCGGTGATGCGGCTGGCCGGGAACTGGGCGCGCAGTTCGGCGAGGAGATCCTCGTCATAGGCGCGGGCATGGGGATCGGCGGAGCGGAAGAGCCAGAGGTCGGTTTCCCCCACCGTGAAGCTTTTCGGCCCGTGGCGGAAGCCGAGAGACGAATCCCAGAGCGCGGGGATGCGGCCGGCGGACAGCTCCATCACCTTGAGCGCGGCTTCGCGGGCGGCGAAGGCGAGGGGGCCGGTGCCGAGGAATACGGCGCGGGCGGGACGGCGGGCGGCCGCTGCCTCGGAGCGGAAGCCGGGCAGGAGGGCGGCGAGGCAGTCCGCCAGGGCGGCGAAGCGCGCGGGGGTGGCTTCGGGCGCGAGGCCCGGGTCGAAGAGGGCGGCGGCGGTCAGGAGCATGGTCGAGAAGCTGGAGGTCATCGCGAAGCCCTGATCGTGGGTCGCCTCGGGCAGGGTGATGACGCTGGCTTTCGGGTCGCGGCCAAGGGCAGAGGCGGCGTTGCAGGTGATGTGGAGGCGCGGCCAATGGGGCGCGAGGGCGTCCAGCGCCTGCTGGAGACCGATCGATTCCGCCGAATTGCCCGAGCGGCCGAAGCTGACGATCAGTTTCGGGGCGCCGGTCAGGCAGGCATGGGGGCGGGCGACGATGTCGGTCGTCGGGACGGCGCGGAGGCGGGGGCCCCGCTGGCCTTCGTGGCGGCCTTCGAGGCCGGAGGCGAGGATGTCGCCGATATAGGCCGAGGTGCCGGCGCCGCAGAACCAGACCTCTGCCGCGCCGGTCGCCGCGATCCGGCGGCGCAGGTCGGCGACGGGCAGCTGCACGCCCCAGTCGGCCCAGATCGCGGGCTGGGCGAGGATCTCGCGGAAGGTGGCGTGGCGGGTCAGGTCGGTCATGTCCGGTCTTTCTGCATCGGTCGGGTGCCCCCCACCCCCGGCCCCTCCCCACGCGAGGGAGGGGAGGCGCGGGACCGGAGGCGGCGGTGCGGGGGGAGGCGGCGGGCAGATTGCGCGCCTGCGGCGCAAGCCTTCTGTCTCGCCTCTGGCCTGCGGCCAACCGGCTCGGCGCGGCCTCCGGCGGGAGTATTTGGCAAAGGGCAAATGGGCCGTGCGATGCGGGGAGCGGTCATCGGGTTTCGGTCACCTTGGAGAGCGTTGCCGGGCGGTCGGGGTCGTGGCCGAGGGCGAGGGCGGTTCGGAGAGCGAGGGGGTAGGTAAGGCAGAGGAGCGCGGCGGCGGCGGCGGCGGGGGTGAGGCCGGTCGCGCCGGCATCCGAGGGGCGGAGTCGGAAGACGGTGCCGCCGGCGGCGCGGAAGCGGGTCTCGGCGGTGTCGAGGCTGTCCTGCACCTCGGCCTGTTCGGTGTCGAGGATCAGGATGAGGAGCGGGTTGGTGACGAGTTGCAGCGGGCCGTGCAGGACCTCTGAGGAGGAATAGGCCTCGGCATGGAGCGCGCAGCATTCCTTGAGTTTCAGCGCCAGTTCCTGCGCCGCTCCGAAGCCGGTGTCGCGGCCGATGACATAGACGTGGGAGGCGCGCAGGAGGGCGGCGAGCAGGGCGCGGGTCTGCGGCAGTTCGCGGCCGTGGAGCGCGGCGACGGCCCGGGCGGAGGCCGCGGCGCGGGGGGCGTAGGCGGGCACCAGCGCGGAGAGGAGCGCCATGCCGCCGGCGATGGCGCCGACCACGGACTTGGTGGCGGGAACGGCGCGTTCCGGCCCTGCGCCGATGCGGACCGTGGCCTGGGCCTCGGCCTCGACCGGGCTGTCGGGGGCGTTGGTGAGCGCGAGGACGGTCGCGCCCATCGCCCTTGCCCCGCTGGCGGAGCGGACCAGGTCGGGCGAGGCGCCGGATTGCGAGACGACGAGGACCGCGCTGTCCTTCAGCCGGACGCCGCCACCGAGCGAGAAGATCGAGGGCGGCAGCGAGGTCGCGGGCAGGCCGGTTTCGCGCATGATCTCGTAGGACAGGATGTTCGCGGCGGCGTCCGAGGAGCCGCGGGCGACGGTGTAGATCGCGCGCAGGGCGGGGAGGTCGGGCAGGGCGACGGGTTGCGCGACCGAGGCGGCGAAGACGGCCGGAGCCTCGGCGATCTCGCGCGCCATGTGCTGGCCGGCGTCGGGGGAGAGGTCGATCATGGCGGTCATCCGGATGCGGCCTCCCACCCCCAGCCCCTTCCCACGGAGGGGGAGGGGAGGCGCGGGGCGTTGAGGTCGGGAGCAGGGGTCATGGGCGCAGCCCGTGAGCGTCGAGCTGTGCCCAGGTGTCGGTCAGGTCCAGGATGCGGCCGGTGATGCGCGCCTCGTCCAGCGCGAGCGCGGCGATGCCGGCCTCCATCGCGTCGAGGATCGAGACGGGCAGGCTGTCGCGTTCCCCGCGCAGGTAGGCGGTGATGTCGCGGCACATGAGCTGGTCGGCGCCGTAATGCGCCCCCTTCATCGCGGTGCCCTGGGTGTAGTCGTGGTCGGCGAGGCGGCGGCCGTCGCGGGCGGTGACGCGCAGGAAGCCGCGGACGAAATCGCCTTCGGCCATGCCATGCGTGCCCATCACGCAGAAGCGGCGGTGTTCGTCGGGGACGTTGAGGTTGGTGTGGAAGGCGAGGCTGGCGCCGGTTTCGTATTCCAGGATCGCGGTCTGGAAATCCACGATGTCGCCGTCCGAGGTGAAGGGATCGTCGGTCGCCTCCCATACGGATTTCTTGACGTGGAAGATCTCGGCCTCGGCATTCGAGCGGGGCGCGTTGGCGGGGACGAAGCTCTTGCGGCCGCCGAAGCTGGCCACGCGGCGGGGGCGCGAGCCGGTGACCATGTTGTAGATGTCGAGGTCGTGGCAGCACTTCTCCAGCATGAAGCCGCCGGCGAGGCCGGTCTTGCGGCGCCAGTCGCGCATGAAGAAGGCGCCGTGGTAGGGGCCGATGTGTTCGTTGGCCTCTAGGGAGGTGATCTCGCCCAGCCAGCCTTGCGCCATGGCGGCACGGAGGTCCACCATGTGCTGCGAATAGCGCAGGACGAGGCCGACCATCGCGCGGTTTACCCCGCCGTGTCTTGCCAGCAGGCGGGCGAGTTCCAGCGTCTCCTCGATCGAGACCACCACGGGCTTTTCGGTGAAGACCTGCACCCCGGCCTCGAGCCCGAGGCGGATCTGGTCGAGGTGGAAGACGTTCGGCGAAAAGACGCAGTAGAGGTCGGGGCGGGCGTCCGACAGCATCGCCTCGATGGAAGGATAGCGCGGGGTGTCCTCGCCGATCATGGCCAGATGCGTGGGCTGCGGGTCGTAGTAGCCGACGACTTCGGCCTCGGGCATTTCTGCCTTCAGCGTGGTCAGGACATGACCGGCCCGCAGGCCGATGCCCGAGGTGACGATACGCATCGCTTTCTCCTTCGGTCAGGCGGCGAGAGCGGGGGCCTGCCGGCGCCGCAGCACGCGGCCCTGGGCGTCGAAGACATGGGCGTCGGCTGGGGCGAAGGTCAGGCCGACCTCTTCGCCCTCGTGGACGGCGGTGTCGCCGGGCAGGGCGGCGCAGAGCTTCAGCCCGTCGCCCATCATCCCGTAGGCGATGGCGGTGCCGCCGAGCCGTTCGAGCACCCGAAGCCGCATCGCAAGGCCCTGGCCGAGCGTGAGGTTTTCCGGGCGCAGGCCGACCTCGACCCGGTCGCCGGCGCGGGTGGTGCCGGGATCGACGGGCAGGGTCATCTGCGCGCCGCCGTGGAAGGCGACGGTCACGCCCTCGGCCCCGGTGCCGGTGACGGTGGCGGGGATCAGGTTCATGTTGGGCTGGCCGATGAAGGTGGCCACGAACCGGGTCGCGGGGTGGTGGTAAAGCTCCATCGGGGTGCCGAACTGTTCGATCCGGCCCTTGTTCAGGACGACGATGCGGTGGGCCATGGTCATCGCCTCGACCTGGTCGTGAGTGACATAGACCATGGTCGCGTCGAGGTCGCGTTGCAGGGCGGAAAGTTCGACCCGCATCTCGCCGCGCAGGGCCGCGTCGAGGTTCGAGAGCGGTTCGTCGAACAGGAACACCTTGGGATTGCGCACGATCGACCGGCCGATGGCGACGCGCTGGCGCTGGCCGCCGGACAGCTGGCCGGGTTTCAGCGAGAGCTTCTCGGTCAGTTGCAGGATCTCGGCCGCGCGGGCGACCTTGGCCTTGACCTCGGCCTCGGGCAGGCGGGCGACGCGGAGCGGGAAGGCGATGTTCTCGAAGATCGAGAGGTGAGGGTAGAGCGCGTAGCTCTGGAACACCATCGAGATGCCGCGATCCACCGGGGCGGCATCCGAGACATCCTGGCCGTCGATCAGGATGCGCCCCGAGGTGGCGGCCTCGAGCCCGGCGATGATGCGCAGGAGCGTGGACTTGCCGCAGCCCGAGGGGCCGACGAAGACGACGAATTCCCGGTCGCGGATCGCCAGGTCGATGCCGGACAGCACCTTGTGGGCGCCGAAATCCTTGGTGATGGAGGTCAGGTCGAGCGTGGCCATGGCGGTCTCCGGAGGCAAGGGATGGGGCGGGCCGCAGGATCTGCGGCCCGCCGGGTCGGGGTTACTGGATCGCCTTGATCCCCTCGGCCGCCTCGGTGACGGCGGCGTTGATGTCGGTGATCTCGCCCAGCAGCACGCCCTGGATCATGTTGGTGAACACCGCCTGCAGCGAGGCAAAGTTGTAGACCATGGGTTCGGGCTTGCCGGTCGGGGTCGTCGCGAGGAACAGCTGCCACTCCGGGGCATTGTAATAGAGGTCGGTGATGCCCTGTTCTTCATACTTCTGGATCGGCGGCAGGCCCCATTCCTTGTCGAGCCCGTACTGCGACTTGCCCGAAGTCAGGTGCGCGGCCAGCTTCATCGCCTCTTCTTCGACGCCCGAGCCCTTGAACACGGCGATGGAGTCGGTGATCAGGATCGAGCCCGAACCACCCGAGGGGCCATGCGGGATCGGGCCGGCCTTGAAGTTCTTGGCTGCATGCTGACCCATGCCCCAGGGGCCGGTGACATACATGCCGATCTTGCCGTCCTCGAACAGGGCCTGAAGGTTGCCGCGTTCCAGCGCCGTGGCGCCTTCGGCCATCACCGGCACGAGGTCGGCGTAAAGCTGCAAGGTCTCGCGCGCAGGCACGTCGTCGAACTTCACCTCGCCGGTGACGGTGTCGATCACCGTGCCGCCGTTCGAGTACATGAAGTCCAGGAACATGTGCATCGTGTTGTCGAAGTCCTTGCCCGCGATGCCGATGCCGGCGACGCCGGTCTTTTCCTTGATCGCGGTGGCGGCGGCCTTCATCTCGTCCCAGGTCTCGGGCACCTTGCATTCGAGGCCCGCCTGTTCGAACAGGTCGCAGTTCACGAACATCGCCTTGTTCGAGAAGGCATGCGGGAAGCCCCAGCGCTTGCCGCCGTCCTCGACGGTGGAGAGGATCCCCGGCTGGTAGGCGGCTTCCTGTTCCGGCGTCAGCTCGATCGGCAGGATCTGGTCGGCCTTGGCCAGCTGTTTCAGGAAGCGCGAGCCGATGTAGGCCAGCGCCGGCGGGTCGCCCGCCGCGGCCATCTGCATGGCCTTTTCCGAGCAGGTGCCCCAGGGCAGGAATTCGAGGTTGACCTTGATGTCGGGGTTCGCGGCCATGAATTCGGCCACCGAGTCCTTCTCGGCCTGCCGTTCGTCGCCGCACATGATGTAGTGCACGTCCTTGGCCAGCGCCGGCAGGGCGGTCGCGCCCATCAGGACGCCGGCGAGCGCCAGTCTGTTGAATGTGGTCATGGATAGCCTCCTTGTTGATCGGTCTGTCATTCTTTCACTGCCCCCGCCGTCAGACCGGCGACGAGGTAGCGTTGCAGGAAGAGGAACACGAGAAGGACGGGCGTGATGCCGGTCAGGGCGGCGGCCATCATCATGTTCCACTCGACATTCTGGTAGCCGATGAACTGCAACAGTCCGACCGGCAGCGGGTGCAAGTTGCCGTTGGAGTTGAAGGTCACGGCGAAGAGGTATTGCTGGGCGTAAGCCGTGATGAACACGGTCGTCGCCACCACCACGAGGCCCGGGCCGGCGAGCGGCAGGATCACCCGGCGCAGCGTGTAGAGCCGCGAGGCGCCGTCCATGTAGGCGGCTTCTTCCATTTCCTTGGGGATCTTCTCCAGGTAGCCGCGCAGGAGCCAGATGCCGGTCGGGATCAGGAAGGCCACGCCGGGGATGATCATCGCCCAGTAGGTGTTCAGCAGCCCGAGCGTCCGCATCAGCTTGTAGAGCGGGATCAGTAGGACCGCGCCCGCGAACATGTTGACCGACAGGAACAGGCCCAGCGACTGCGTCTTGAACGGGAAGTCGAGCCGCGCATAGGCGTAGGCGGCGGGCACGATGACGATCATCGCGATGATGGTCACGGTCGTGGCGATGAAGATCGAGTTCCAGATGTAGCGGCCGAGCAGCGGCACGCGCTCCCACATCCGGGTGTAGGCGTCGAAGCTGAAGTCGTCGGACCAGAACTGGTAGGGCGCGCGCAAGATGTGATTGAGCGGCTTCAGCGAGGTCATGAACATCTCGAAGAAGGGCAGGAGGATGAAGGTCAGGAAGACCGCGATCCCGAAGTAGATGCCGATCTTCTGGAGAAGGGTGTAACGGTCCATCATGCTACTTCACCCCGTACTTGCGGTTCACGCGGCCCAGCACCCACAGGTAGAGGAGGCTGAAGAGGGCCAGCATGATGACGATGATCACCGCCCGCGCCGCGCCTTCGCCGAATTGCAGGTTGGCGATGGCCACCTTGTAGGTGTCGATGATCATCGTCGTGGTCCCGCCGCGCGGGCCGCCCTGGGTGAGGATCCAGATGATCTCGAAGCTGTTGAAGGTCCAGATCGCCGACATCAGGGCCATGGAAACGATCACCGGCATGATCTGGGGAATGGTGATCCGGCGGAAACGATACCAACGGCTTGCGCCATCGACCCAGGCGGCCTCGTAAAGGTCGCGCGGCACACCCTGCATCGCGGCGAGGAAGAACAGCGTCACCATCGGCGTGCCGACCCAGGCATCGGTCACGATGGCCGACCAGAAGGCCGAGGTCTTGTAGGCGAGGAAGGCGAAGGGGCCGTCGGTGATGCCGATCTTCTGCGCCACGCCCGAGATGATGCCGAAGTCGCCGTTGAAGAGCCACAGCCAGCCGAGGCAGCCCATGGCGATCGGGATCACCCAGGGCGGCATGATGAGGATGCGGAACAGCGCCTGGCCGGGCACCACCGCCATCAGTAGGCTGGCCCCGATCAGGCCGAGGACCAGCTTCAGGCTGACCGAGAAGAACATCCAGACGAAGGTGCGGAGGATGATCTCGCCGAACTTGCCGCCCTGGAAGAGCTTTTCGTAGTTGGCGAAGCCCACATACTCCTCGCCCGCGAGCGAGGCGTTGGTGAAGGACAGCCGGATCGTCTCGACCAGCGGCCAGGCGACGATGACGGCGATGAACAGGATGGCCGGGGCGATCAGGATCCAGGCGAAGGCGCGGTCGGACAGCGCGCGGCGGCGCACCCGTTCCTGCCGTGTGGTGCCCAAGGCCATGGTCATCCGGTCCCCCCTTTCCGCGATGCCGGCATGGGCGAATCGCGCTGTGAGGCCGACCATACCAAAAAATCGCGATAATGCTACCAATATAATACCAAATGCGCGAAAAAATCGGACCAAGGCCCGTTTTTCGCTTGTTTTCTGGCGGTTGATCGGCGCATGATGCGATTGGGGCCGGATTTGGTCTCATCAATATAATACCAATCCGGGGGCGAAGATGGACGACGACCTTGCGCTTTTCCGCCCCGAGGCCTGGTTCCGGGCGGGCCGCGGGCCGCGCTACGAACAGCTTTACCGCCACCTGTCGGCCGCCATCGCGGCGGGCGAGCTGCCGCCCGAGACGCAACTGCCCCCCGAACGCGATCTGGCGCTGATCGCGGATGTGAGCCGGGTCACGGTGCGCAAGGCGGTCAGCCAGCTGGTGGCCGAGGGGCTTCTGGAACAGCGGCGCGGGGCGGGCAGCTTCGTGCGCGCACCGCAGCCCAAGCTGGAACATTCGCTGTCCGCACTTCTGTCCTTCACCGAATACATGCGCCAGCGCGGCAAGACCTCGTCCAGCCGCATCCTGCGCCGGGGCATCTTCCTGCCCACGCCGGACGAGATGATGGCGCTGGGCCTCTCGCCCGGCGACCGGGTGGCGCGGGTCGAGCGGTTGCGCTTTGCCGACGATACGCCGCTGGCGCTGGAATGGTCCTCGCTGCCCACCGACATCCTGCCGGAACCCGAGGCGGTGGAGACCTCGCTTTACGATGTGCTGCGCGGGATGGGCAGGGCGCCGACGCGGGCGGTGCAGCGGATCACGGCGGTCAACCTGACGGCGGCGGATGCGAAGCTCTTGCAACTGCCCGAGGGCGCTGCGGTGCTGCGGATCGACCGGACGGCCTATCTGCCCACGGGCCGGCCGATCGAGTTCACGCGCGGCCTCTACCGCAGCGACATCTACGATTTCATCGCCGAACTGAGGCTGGACGCACCATGAGCCTGACCTTCACCGCCCGCATCGAGGGGCGCCGGATCCGCTGCAGGATCGGGACCGACCGCCCGCTGGCCGCGCCCACCTTCTGCTTTTCGCTGATGGCCGCGCCGGCGGTGGTGTCGGGCGGGACGCTGGTCCGGCGCGTGGCGGGCTATGCCGAGGTGGCCCTGCCGGACCTGGAGCCGGGCCAGCCGCACGAAGTGGTGCTGGAACATGCCAATCCCGACTATGCCCCGCGCAACCGCGCCTGGCTGCCGCTCGGCGCCTATCTGCGGGTCGGGCGGGACTGCCTGCCGCTGCCGCCGGGCAACGATCTGGGCCTGAGGACGGCCGAGGGCCCGCCGGCACCGCCCCTGACCCCGGACCGCCTGCCACTGGTGCCGCAGCCGACGGAGTGGCAGCCTTCGGGCGGGACATGCAACCTTGCCGCACTTGCCCCTGTGACGGGGCTGGAGGCGGTGGACGACCTCGCCGTGCGGCTTGGTCTCGCGCCGCTTTTCGCGCCGGGCGGCGTGGCGCTGACGGTGGAGGAGGACGCGAGCCTCGGCCCCGAGGGCTATCGCCTGACCCTCGCGCCGACCGGGCTGTCGGTCGCGGTCGGCGGGCCGTCGGGGCTGCATCATGCCGGTGTCACGCTGCTGACCCTGCGCGAGACCTGCGGGGGGCGGCTGCCCTGCGGCACGATCACCGACCGCCCGCGCTTCGGCTGGCGCGGGCAGCATCTGGACTGCGCGCGGCATTTCTTCGGGGTGGAGTTCATCCTGCGGCTTCTGGACCTGATGGCGCTTCTGAAGCTGAACCGGTTCCACTGGCATTTCGCCGATGACGAGGCCTTCCGGCTGGAGGTGGAAACGCAACCGCTGCTCTGGCAGCGCACGGCCTTCCGGGGCGAGGGCGAGCTGGTGCCGGGCGTCTTCGGCGGCGGCATCCGGGCGGGCGGCAGCTATTCGCGGGCCGATGTGGCGCGGGTGCTGGCGCGGGCGAAGGCGCTGCGGATCGAGGTCCTGCCCGAGATCGAGGTGCCGGCCCATTCCCACGCGATGGTGAGGGCCGTGCCGGGCCTGCGCGACCCCGGCGACAACGGCGGGGAGGTCTCGATCCAGGGCTATCTGGACAACATCGTCAACCCGGCCATGCCCGCGACCTGGGACCTGCTGTTGCCGCTCGCGCGTGAGGTGGCGGGGATGTTCCCCCTGGGCCTTCTGCATCTGGGCGCGGACGAGGCGCCACCGGGGGCCTGGGGCGGATCGCCGGCCGTGGCCGCGCTGAAGGCGCGCGAGGGGCTGGTGAGCGCCGACGACGTGCAGGGCTGGATGCTGGCGAGGCTGGCGGCCGACCTCGGCCGCGACGGGATCCGCGTCGCGGCCTGGGAAGAGGCGGCGAAGGGCTGCCAGGGCGGCATCGGCAACGGCGCGCTCCTGTTCAGCTGGACGGGTCAGGGGCCGGGGGTCGAGGCCGCGCGGCGCGGGCATGACGTGGTGATGTGTCCGGCGCAGAACGCCTATTTCGACCTGGCCCACAGCGACGACCCGGACGACTGGGGTGCCGCCTGGGCGGGCTTCGTGCCGCTGGAACGGACCGTGGCCTGGGATCCGGTGCCGAAGGGGGCCGAGGACATCGCCCCCCGCGTCGCCGGGGTGCAGGCCTGTTTCTGGGGCGAGTTCACCACGTGGGACCACGAGGCCGAGGGCATGATCGCCCCGCGCATCCTCGGAATCGCGACCAAGGGGTGGGAGCCTGCGGGCCGCACCGATGGCGCCAGCCTGCGCGCCCTGGCCGGGGCCTATGCGCCCCTGTTCGACCGGATCGGCTGGCAGCGGCACCGGGGGGCCTGAGGGAGGCTCGTCGATGGCTTCGCCACTCCTCGCCGGGGGGCGTGGTCACTCGGGCAGGTGCCGCGCGGCCTCCTTGCGGGCGAAGGCCTTCAGCCGGGAACCATGCGCGGCAAGGAAGGCGAGCGTCGCCTCGGCGTCGTGTTTCGAGAGATCGCGCAGCCACCAGGCGACGGCCTTCTGGATGAACCAGTCCGGGTCCGAGGCCAGCGTCGCGCACCAGCCCAGCACGCGCGACCGGATCGCAAGGTCCTGCGCCTTGGGGAAATTCTGCTTGGTCCAGGGCAGCGTCATCACCAGCGCCGCCCGGCGCGTCCACATGTGCGGGCTGGCGACCCAGCCCTCGACCGTGTCGAGCCGCGCCGGGTCGGCCACCAGCCGTTTCTGACCGGCGATGCTGGCATGGTCGGCGATGGCCCAGGCGTCGAAATCGGGCACCCAGGAGAGGATCAGCTCCCAGGCCGCCTGATCGGGGCGGATGCGCGCCTGGGTCAGAAGCTTTGCCGCCGCGACCCGTGCCTCGTGGATGTTCGTCCGCCATAGTTCGGCTGCGAGCGCGATCCGGTCGTCCAGCGTGCGCTCGGCCCGCCAGCGGTCGGCCAGTTCGGCGATCCGGGGCACGGGGACGCCCAGATAGCGCCGGTCGGCCTTGTGATAGGCCTGCATCTCCGCGGCCTTCGCCGGATCTGCAAGTGCCTGCAACTCGGCGAGCGGCGTCACAGGTTGGCCTCGATCCCGGTCGGCAGGCCGTCGATCGTCTGCCGGTTGCGTTCGTCCCAATAGCTGCGCAGACCCTCGGCCCCCTTGGCCGTCGCCCAGTCGCGCAGGACCGGCCGGTCCGCGCGGAAGTCCATGAAGGGCACGGCAAAGCCGCAGGAGGACTGCACCAGATCTACCGCCACATCGACGATCTGCCGCGCGCCGGGCTGGTCGGGCAGCTCGGCCGCAAGGCCCGCCCAGTCGGAATCGCCGTGGTGCACCGCCCGCCCCATGCCATAGGCGCGCAGGATCAGCGGCCGCACGGTGAAGCTGCACCACATCAGCGTGATGCGCGGTTCCAGCGCGAGATGCGCCGCCGTCTCGTTGCCCGAGCCGGTCAGGTTCAGCCAGAGGATCCGGCGCGGCGACAGGACGCGCAACGAATCCATACCCTTTGGCGACAGGTTCACCCGTCCGCCCGGCGCGGCGGTGGCGACGAAGAAGAGATGCTGCTCGGCGATGAAACCGATCTGGTCGGGTTGCAACTCGCTGTATCGCTTGCCCATGGGGTCCTCCGCCAGGGCAGAGTGCCAGCCGGGCGGGGGAAGGGCAAGTCAGCGGCGGATCACGAAGCGGACCGAGGCGACGGCGATCCCGGCGCGGGTGACGACGGCGTCGTTGACGATGCTGCCGTCGGGCAGCGCGTAGAGAATATCTTGGAACCCCAGACGGTTGACGCCCGAAGGTGATCTGAAATCTGCGGTGTAGGAGAGGCGGATCAGGCCGTTCTCCTCGATCACCGTGGCCTCGCCCACGGTGTCCTCGCGCCTGCCCGTCCAGCGACCGGGACCGGTTTCGCGGAAGACCCAGGTCAGGCGGTCCTTCTGGCCGTCGTCATAGGCGAAGTCCTCGACCACGGTGAGGACGCGGGCGCCGTCGCGGCCAGTGACGGTGCCGTTCAGACGTGCGGTGAAGCGGCGTTCGTCGCCGGTGAGCCAGACCCGGAAATGGCCGCGGCCAGTGGTGCGTCCCGTGAAGGCCGAGACCAGGGTGATCGGCGGGCCGGCGGTGGGCGGCGCGGCGGGCGTGGTGGCGCAGGCGGCGAGGGGCAGGGCGGCAAGGCCGAGAAGCAGGGTTCTGCGCAGCATGGGCGGGCTCCGTTTCCGTTGGATACGCAGCCCGCTCGCTCCCGGATCAGCCTATTCCACCGTGACCGACTTGGCCAGATTGCGCGGCTGGTCCACGTCCGTGCCCTTGGCGACGGCGGTGTGATAGGCCAGAAGCTGCGCCGGCACCGCATAGAGGATCGGCGCCCAGACGGGCTCCACCCCCGGCAGGGTCAGAGTCTTCCAGCTGCCCTGACCGGCCTCGGCCACGCCTTCGGCATCGGACAACAGCAACACCTTGCCGTTGCGCGCCATCACCTCCTGCATGTTCGACACCGTCTTGTCGAACAGCGCATCCTTCGGGGCCAGCACGATCACGGGAACGTCCGCGTCGATCAGCGCGATGGGGCCGTGCTTCAGTTCGCCCGATGCATAACCTTCGGCGTGGATGTAGCTGATTTCCTTCAGTTTCAGTGCCCCTTCCAGCGCAAGCGGGAACATCGGGCCGCGACCGAGGAACAGGATATCCTGCGCCTTGGCCAGATCCTCGGCCACCCGTGCGATCGGGTCGGAGAGGGCCAGCGCCGCGTTCATCAGCCCCGGCACTGCGCGCAGGCTGTCGAGCCGCGCGGCAAGGTCGCGCGCGTCGATCCGGCCGCGATCCTGCGCCGCCTTCAGCGCCATCAGGGCGAGCACCGTCAGCTGGCAGGTGAAGGCCTTGGTCGAGGCGACGCCCACTTCCACCCCGGCGAGGATCGGCAGCGCGAGGTCCGACTCGCGCGCGATGGAAGAAGTGGGGACGTTGATGACGGAAACGACCTTCGCCACCCTTTCCTTGACATGGCGCAGCGCGGCCAGCGTGTCCGCCGTCTCTCCCGACTGGCTGACGAAGATCGCCATCGAGGCCGGCGACAGGACCGGGTCACGGTAGCGAAACTCGGACGCGATGTCGATGTCGGCGGGCAGGCCCGCGATCTGCTCGAACCAGTATTTCGCGACGTGGCAGGCATAGGAGGCCGTGCCGCAGGCGACCATCGTCACGCGGTCGATCCCCTTGAAATCAAGGGCTTCGGGCAGGCGCAGCACACCATCTGCGGTGGTGTAGTGCTTCAGCGCATCGGCGATGACCACGGGCTGTTCGGCGATTTCCTTGGCCATGAAATGCTTGTAGCCGGCCTTCTCGATCCGTGTCGCGTCCAGCTGGATCCGCGTCTCGGCCCGGTTGGCGCGGCGGTTCTGCGCGTCGTAGATCTCGGCCCCGGCGCGGGTGATGACGGCCCAGTCGCCTTCCTCCAGATAGGTGATCCGGTCGGTCATCGGCGCAAGCGCGATGGCGTCCGAGCCCACGAACATCTCGCCCTCGCCCCAGCCGATCGCGAGCGGCGAGCCCTTGCGGGCGGCGATCATCAGGTCGTCCTGGCCGTCGAAGAGGAAGCAGAGCGCGAAGGCGCCGTGCAGGCGGGACAGGGTTTCCTTGGCGGCCTCGACCGGCGAGGCGCCGCGATCCATCGCGCGCTTGACCAGAAGGACGACCGTCTCGGTATCGGTCTCGGATTCCTGGACATATCCGTCCGCGGCCAGTTCGGCGCGCAGCTCGCGGAAATTCTCGATGATGCCGTTGTGGACGACGGCGACGCCGCCCGCGCGGTGCGGATGCGCATTGCTGACGGTGGCAGCGCCGTGGGTGGCCCAGCGGGTATGGCCGATTCCTGCCTTTCCGGCCAAGGGGTTGTGGACCAGAAGGTCGGACAGGTTCACCAGCTTACCGACCGCCCGGCGGCGATCCAGACGCCCCTCGTTCACGGTGGCGATCCCGGCGGAATCATATCCGCGATATTCCAGCCGCTTCAGCGCCTCGACCAGGAGAGGCGCCGCCTCATGATTGCCCAATACCCCTACAATACCGCACATTTCTAATGACCTTTCGCCTTCGCAGCCTTGATGGCCTTCAACTTTTCGAACATCCGGGTGGCAAGGCCCGGTTTCGTGACCTGCCGGGCGCGGCCGATGGCCACGGCCTCGGGCGGCACGTCCTCGGTGATGACGGATCCGCTGGCCGTCAGCGCGCCGTCGCCCACCGTGACCGGCGCGACCAGCATGGTGTCCGAGCCGATGAAGGCGCGCTTGCCGATGGTGGTACGGTGCTTCATCACCCCGTCGTAATTGCAGGTCACTGTGCCCGCGCCGATGTTGGTGTGTTCGCCGACATGGGCATCGCCGAGATAGGTGAGGTGGCCGACCTTCACGCCTTCGTCGAGGATGGCGTTCTTGATTTCCACGAAGTTGCCGACATGCACGTCCTCGGCCAGTTCCGCGCCGGGTCTCAGCCTTGCAAAGGGGCCGACGGTGGCGCCGCGGCTGATGTGGCAGCCCTCCAGATGGCAGAAGCCCTTGATCTCGGCGCCGGATTCCACGGTGACCCCGGGACCGAAGATCACGTTGGGGCCGATCACCGCGTCGCGGCCCACATGCGTATCCAGCGCGAAGAACACGGTGTCGGGCGCGGTGAGGGTGACGCCGTTCTCCAGGGCGTCCGCGCGGGCGCGGGCCTGGAAGGCGGCCTCGGCCTCGGCCAGTTGCGCGCGGGTGTTGACGCCCAGCGTCTCGGATTCGGGGCAGAGGACGACGCCGGCCGAGAGGCCGCGCCTGCGGGCCAGTTCGACGATGTCGGTCAGGTAGTATTCGCCGGCGGCATTGGCGTTGCCGACCTCGGCGATCAGCGAGAACAGGGTGCGCGCCTCGGCGCAGAGGACGCCCGAGTTGCAGAGGGTGATCGCGCGTTCCGCCTCGGCGGCGTCCTTGAATTCGCGGATCGCCAGCAGTTCGTCGCCTTCCGTGATGAGCCGGCCATAACGGCCGGGGTCGCGGGCGTGGAAGCCGAGGATGACGACCGCGTGGCGGGCGCGGGCGTCGAGCATCGCGCGCAGGGTCTCTTCGCGGATCAGGGGGGTGTCGGCGTAAAGGACGATGGCCTCGCCCTCGGCCTCGGCGAGAAGCGGGGCGGCCTGGGCCACGGCATGCGCGGTGCCGAGCTGGGGATCCTGGACCACGGTCTCCACCGCCTCGTCGAAGGCGCGGGCCGAGGCCGCGACCGCCTCGCCGCCGTGGCCGGTGACGGTGACGATGCGGGAGGGGTCCAGGCTGCGGGCGGTGGCGAGCGCGTGGTGGAGGAGGGGGGCGGCGGCGACCTGGTGGAGGACCTTGGGCAGGTCGGAGTTCATCCGGGTGCCCTGCCCGGCGGCCAAGACGATGACTGAAACCTGCATTCTGCCCCTTTCCTTATCGTTGCGCCCGTTTTACCCCCCATGGACCGGGTGGCAAGGGGGCCGCTCCTCACGCCACGTTACAGGAAGACCCGCATGCGCTGTGTAGTGTTCGATCTGGACGGAACTTTGGCGGATACCTCGGCGGACCTGCTGGCGGCGGCCAATGCGGTGCTGCCCCGGCCGGTGCTGGGGCCGGGGGATGAGCTGACCGCCTTTCACGGCGGGCGCGCCATGCTGCGGCTGGGGTTCCGGAGGCTGGGGCTGGACTGGAGCGAGGCGGACGTCGATGCGGGCTATCCGCGCCTTCTGGAGGCCTACCGGGCGGGGATCGCCACCCATACCCGGCTGTATCCCGGCGCGATGGAGGCGGTGGAGCGGTTGAAGGGGCTGGGCTTCGCGGTCTCGATCTGCACCAACAAGCCGGAGGGGCTGGCCGAGCTTCTGCTGGCCGAGCTGGGGGTGCGCGACGCCTTCGGGGCGCTGGTCGGCGCCGATACCTTCCCGGTCAGGAAGCCCGATCCGACCCCCTACCGCGCGGCGGTGGAGCGGGCGGGGGGCGTGGTGGGGCGGTCGATGCTGGTGGGCGACACCGAGACCGACGCGAAGACCGGGGTGGCGGCCGGGGTGCCGGTGGCGCTGGTCACCTTCGGGCCGGAAGGGGCGGGGGTGTCCCGATTCAACCCGGCCGCCCTTCTGGAGAGGTTCGAGGACCTGCCGGGGCTGGCCGGGCGGCTGATCGGCTGATGTGTCCACGGTGGACATTTCCTGATCCATGAAGGAAATCAGTGTCTTGGTCGCAGGCGTTAGGGAAATCTTAACACCTGCCTGAGGTCGCGTGGGCAGCACTGGGGAGGCCCCCCACCCCCCTCCCCTCCCCACTGAGGGGGAGGGGAGGCGACCTGTCCGGGGGCGGGTTTCGGGGTGGGGCGGATGTCGACTCGTGCGCTGCGCGCAAGCCTGTTGTCTCGCCTCTGGCGCTGCGCGCCAACCGGCTCGGGCGCCTCCGGCGGGGATATTTGGGGACAGATGAAAGGGTATGGCGCGCGCTGCTGTCACCGGGGTGGGCGACGCTGTGCCCTTTGACAGTCGTCCGCGCCACCCATAGGGTCGCGGCCCATGACCGAGGCCTCCGACCTGCCCGCACCGACCGCGACCGAGGCGCCTCGGCCTGTGAGCCGGCATGCGGTGACCTTCGTGCTGATCACGGTCTTTCTGGACATGGTGGGCTTCGGCCTGATCATGCCGGTCCTGCCCAAGCTGATCGAGGATGTGGGCCATGTGGACATCGCGCGGGCGGCGGTGATCGGCGGCTGGATGTTTGCGGCCTTCAGCCTGGCGCAGTTCGTCTTCGCGCCCTTGATGGGCAACCTGGCCGACCGTTTCGGGCGCCGGCCGCTTCTCTTGCTGGCGATCTTCGGGCTGGGGGCGGATTTCATCCTGATGGCGCTGGCGCCCTCGCTGGAATGGCTGTTCGCGGGCCGGATCATCGCCGGGGTCTGCGGCGCGAGCTGGATCATCGCCAGCGCCTTCATCGCCGATGTCACCGCGCCGGACGACCGGGCCAAGGCCTATGGCTACATGGGGGCGGCCTTCGGGGTGGGTTTCGTCATCGGTCCGGCGATCGGGGGGCTTCTGGGAGAGCTGGGGCCACGGGTTCCGTTCTGGGTGGCGGCGGGCATTTCTCTGGTGAACTTCGTCTACGGGATGCTGGTCCTGCCGGAATCGCTGGCGCCGGAGAACCGGCGCAGGTTCGAGCTGTGGCGGGCGAACCCCTTCGGCGCCTTCCGGGTCTTTGCGACCTACAGGGGCGTGTTGCCGATGGTGATGGTCATGGGGCTGTTCTTCTTTTCCACCAGCGTTTATCCGGCGATCTGGACCTTCTGGGGCATCGCCAAGTTCGGCTGGTCCGAGGCGATGGTGGGCGGCACGCTGGCGATCTTCGGGCTGATCGCGGGGGGCTTTCAGGGGTTCCTCACCGGCCCGGCCACGAAACGCTTCGGCGAATGGCAGGTCGCGCTGTTCGGGCTGGTCTGCGCGACGCTGGTGGTGCTGGGCTATGGGTTCGTGGGCTCTCTCGGCGCGGTGATCGCGCTGATGATCCTGCACGGGCCGGAGGGGTTCGTGCATCCGCTTCTGACCTCGATGCTGACCAAGCGCGTGCCCGAGGATGCCCAGGGCGAGTTGCAGGGCGGGATTTCCGCCGTCACGAATGTCGCCATGCTGTTCGGCACAGTGTTCTTCGCCTTCATCTTCGGGCATTTCTGGGCCGAGGGTCGCGCCTGGCGGTCAACGGACGTGGCCTACTGGGTGGCGGCGGGGTTCCTGGCGTTGACCACGGTGCTGTTCCTGAATCTGAAGAGGTCCGAGAAGGCATGAGCGAGACGTTCCGTGGCAGTTTCACCCAGCAGGAGCCGATCCCGGAGGCGGGGATCGACGCGGCGCTGGCCGTCCTGCGGCACGGGCGGTTGCACCGGTACAACACGGTGGCCGGAGAGGTCGCCGAGACGGCCCTGCTGGAAGAGGAATTCGCGGCCCATGTCGGGGCGAAATACTGCCTTGCGCTGGCCTCGGGCGGAGCGGCGATGGCCTGCGCCCTGCGTGCGTTGCAGGTGAAGCCGGGCGAGCCGGTGCTGTCCAACGCCTTCACCCTGGCGCCGGTGCCGGGGGCGATCGCCTCGATCGGGGCGCGGCCGGTGTTCGTCGAGGTGACCGAGGACCTGACGATCGACCTTGCGCATCTGGAGGCGCAGGCGAAGGCGTCAGGCGCGCGGGTGCTGCTGCTGAGCCACATGCGGGGCCATGTCTGCGACATGGAGGCGCTGATGGCGCTGGCCGACCGGCTGGGGCTGCGCGTCGTCGAGGATTGCGCGCACACGATGGGCGCGAAGTGGAAGGGCGTGCCTTCGGGCCGGCACGGGGCGATCGGCTGCTATTCGACGCAGACCTACAAGCACATGAACAGCGGCGAGGGGGGGCTTCTGGTCACCGACGATGCCGAGCTGGCGGCGCGGGCGGTGCTTCTGTCGGGGTCCTACATGCTCTATGCCCGCCACCGCGCGGCGCCCCCGCCGGAGGTGTTCGAGCGCCTGAAGCTGGAGGTGCCGAACGTCTCGTCCCGGATGGACAACCTGCGCGCGGCGATCCTGCGGCCGCAGATCGCGTTGCTGGATGACCGTCGGGCGCGCTGGCGGCGGCTTTATCAGGGGATGGAGCGGGGGCTTGCGGGTGCGCCGGGGCTGAAGCTGATCGAAAGGCCGCAGCACGAGGACTATGTGGGCTCGTCCTTCCAGTTCCTGCTGCCGGGCTGGGAGGCGGCGCGGGTGGCCGCCTTCGTCGCCGGGGCAGCGGCGCGGGGGGTGGAGCTGAAATGGTTCGGCGCGGCCGAGCCGCAGGGTTTTACCAGCCGCTACGCGCATTGGCAGTATGCCGCGCCCGAACCCCTGCCGCAGAGCGACCGGGTGCTGGCCGGGCTGATCGACATGCGGCTGCCGCTGACCTTCACGCCCGAGGACGTGGCGCAGATCGCCCGGATCATCGCCGACGAGGTCCGTGCGGCCGCCGAGGCGCGCGATCTTGCCCCGGTGGCGGCCCCGGCGGCGGACTGATGGGCTGGCTGTTCCGCCCGGCGCGGCCGGCGGGGATGTTGACGCGGGGCCTGCGCCGGATCGCGGATCCGCGATTCTACCTGAAAGCGGTGATCGGGCTGGCGCTGGCGGGGCTGGTGATCGTGCCCACGGTGGCCGACCTGATCAACGCCGCGACCCGGACGGCAGTCGGCGAGGCGGGGGACTGCCGGATCTTCCGGGTGGTGGACGGGGACACGGTGTCGCTGATCTGCGCCGGGGACGGGATGATCAGCGCGCGGCTTCTGGGCTTTGACACGCCGGAGAAGTATTCGCCCGGCTGCCTGTCCGAGTTCGTGGCGGCGGAACGGGCAAGCTGGGCCTTGCGGATGCTGATCCGCAAGGCCGACCGCATCGTGCTGCGGCGCGAGGGGACGGACCGCTATGGCCGGCTGCTGGTGCGGATGGAACTGGACGGGGTGGACCTGGCCCGCCTGATGATCCGGGCGGGCCATGCGCGCCTCTATTCGGGCGGCCCGCGCGGGAGCTGGTGCGGAAGCTGAGCGCCGCTTCGCCTCTCGCGCCCGGCGGCGGCGGGATACCTTAGCGAAACGCTTGGATCAACGAAATTTCTGCACCTGCAAAGCCCGGATTCCGGTCCTCCTTCGGTTGACCCCGGCAGGGCCGCAGAGTAAACGGGCGGGGAGACATGGCGGGCCGACAAGCCCGCCCGCACGCGCGCCGCCAGCAGTCAAGGAGCCCCCTCGTGGACCTGATCCTCCGAGAGTATCTGCCCATCCTCATCCTTCTAGCCGTTGCCGTCGGACTGGGCCTGGTCCTGATCCTGGCGGCGGCCGTCCTGGCCGTGCGGAACCCGGACCCCGAGAAGGTTTCGGCCTACGAATGCGGCTTCAACGCCTTCGACGACGCGCGGATGAAATTCGATGTGCGGTTCTATCTGGTGTCGATCCTGTTCATCATCTTCGACCTGGAAGTGGCGTTCCTGTTCCCCTGGGCGGTGGCCTTCGGGGAACTGAGCATGGCGGCCTTCTGGTCGATGATGCTGTTCCTGGCCGTGCTGACCGTCGGCTTTGCCTATGAATGGAAGAAGGGGGCGCTGGAATGGGAGTGATGACCGGAGCCAACACCGCCGCCGCCGACCACGAGGTCGCCGTCCAGGCCCTGAACCGCGAGCTGTCGGACAAGGGGTTCATCCTGACCTCGACCGAGGACATCATCAACTGGGCGCGGATCGGGTCGCTGCACTGGATGACCTTCGGCCTCGCGTGCTGCGCGGTCGAGATGATGCATACCTCGATGCCGCGCTATGACCTGGAACGCTTCGGCACCGCGCCGCGCGCCTCGCCCCGGCAGTCCGACCTGATGATCGTGGCGGGGACGCTGACGAACAAGATGGCCCCGGCCCTGCGCAAGGTCTATGACCAGATGCCCGAGCCGCGCTATGTCATCAGCATGGGGTCCTGCGCCAACGGGGGCGGCTATTACCACTACAGCTATTCGGTCGTGCGCGGCTGCGACCGGATCGTGCCGGTCGATGTCTATGTGCCGGGCTGCCCGCCGACGGCCGAGGCGCTGCTCTACGGCATCCTTCAGTTGCAGCGGAAGATCCGCCGCACCGGCACCCTGGTGAGGTAATCATGAGCGAAGCCCTTCAGGAACTTGCCGGGATCATCGAGATGAAGCAGCCCGAGGCCGTGGTCTCGAGCGCGATCGCCTTCGGCGAGCTGACGGTGGTGGCGAATCTGGCCAATCTGGAAGACCTGGTCGAATTCCTGCGCGACGACCTGTCGTGCCGGTTCTCGACGCTGGTGGACATCACGGCGGTGGACCATCCGGAACGGGTGCAGCGGTTCGACGTGGTCTATCACTTCCTGTCGATGTACCGGAATCACCGCATCCGCGTTAAGGTCGCGGTGCGCGAGGACGAGATGGTGCCCTCGATCACCGACCTGCACCCGTCGGCCAACTGGTTCGAGCGGGAAGTCTTCGACATGTTCGGGATCCTGTTCTCGGGTCACCCGGACCTGCGGCGCATCCTGACCGACTACGGCTTCCGCGGCTATCCCTTGCGCAAGGACTTCCCGACCACGGGCTACACCGAGGTCCGCTACGACGAGGCGCTGAAGCGGGTCGTCTATGAACCGGTCAAGCTGGTGCAGGAATACCGCCAGTTCGACTTCATGAGCCCCTGGGAAGGTGCGGACTACATCCTTCCCGGCGACCAGAAGGCAGAGACGAAGTGAAACCGGGCCTCGCCATAGGCGACCGGGCGGTGTTCCGTCACCGGATCGGGCCGCAGCACACGGTGCCGGCGCTCTATCCCGAGGCCGCGCGCTTCCAGGAGATGCCGGCGGTGCTGGCCACGGGCTATTTGGTCGGACTGATGGAATGGGCCTGCGTGGAACAGATCGCGCCCTATTACGAGGACGGCGAAGGGTCGTTGGGCACGCATGTCGAGTTCAGCCATGTCGCGCCCACCCCGCCCGGTCTGGCGGTGACGGTGGAAAGCGAAGTGACCGACATCGACGGCAGGTTCGTCTGGTTCCGGTGCCGGGCGCATGACGGGGTGGACATGATCGGCGAGGGGCGGCATCAGCGCGCCGTCGTCCGGTGGGAGAAATTCGTGCCGAAGGCGATGGCCAAGGCGGAAAAGGCGGTGGCATGATGGACGGCGATATCCGCAGGAACACCTACGACGACGGCTCGGTCGACCTCGAGACGGGCGAACAGCGCATCCGCAATTTCAACATCAACTTCGGGCCGCAGCACCCGGCGGCGCATGGCGTGCTGCGTCTGGTGCTGGAACTGGACGGCGAGATCGTCGAACGCTGCGACCCGCATATCGGCCTTCTGCACCGCGGCACCGAAAAGCTGATGGAAAGCCGCACCTATCTGCAGAACCTGCCCTATTTCGACCGGCTGGATTATGTGGCGCCGATGAACCAGGAACATGCCTGGTGTCTGGCGATCGAGCGGCTGACCGGCACGGTCGTGCCGCGCCGCGCCAGCCTGATCCGGGTGCTGTTCTCGGAAATCGGGCGGGTGCTGAACCACCTTCTGAACGTGACCACGCAGGCAATGGATGTGGGCGCCTTGACGCCTCCGCTCTGGGGCTTCGAGGAGCGCGAGAAGCTGATGGTCTTCTACGAACGCGCCTGCGGGGCGCGGCTGCACGCGGCCTATTTCCGGCCCGGCGGCGTCCATCAGGACCTGACGCCGCAGCTGATCGACGACATCGACGCCTGGGCGGAAGCCTTCCCCAAGGTTCTGGACGACATCGACGGCCTGCTGACCGAGAACCGCATCTTCAAGCAACGCAATGCCGATATCGGGATCGTCACCGAAAAGGACATCCTGGACTGGGGCTATTCCGGCGTGATGGTGCGCGGCTCGGGCCTCGCCTGGGATCTGCGCCGCGCCCAGCCCTATGAGTGCTATGACGAGTTCGACTTCAAGATCCCGGTCGGCAAGAACGGCGACTGCTATGACCGCTATCTCTGCCGGATGGCCGAGATGCGGGAATCGACCAGCATCATCCGCCAGGCCTGCGCCAAGCTCAGGGTGGAAAAGGGCGACGTGCTGGCGCGCGGCAAGATCACCCCGCCGAAGCGGGCCGAGATGAAGACCTCGATGGAGGCGCTCATCCACCATTTCAAGCTTTACACCGAAGGGTTCCACGTCCCGGCAGGCGAGGTCTATGCCGCCGTCGAGGCGCCCAAGGGCGAGTTCGGGGTCTATCTGGTGGCCGATGGCACCAACCGTCCCTATCGCGCCAAGATCCGTGCCCCGGGCTATCCGCATCTGCAGTCGCTCGACTGGTTGTGCAAGGGGCATCAGCTGGCCGACGTCTCGGCGATCATCGGCACGCTGGACATCGTGTTCGGGGAGATCGACCGCTGATGCCGGACGTGACCTTCAATCTGTGGACCCTGATCCTGGGCGCGGTCGCCGGCCTCGCCGGGGTTCTGGGCTCCCGCTATGGCCACAAGCTGGTCATGGGTGCCATCTCGGGCGCCGTGGCGGCCGTGGTCCTGACCTTCGCCAGAGGATATTTCTGAGCCATGCTGCGCCGTCTGCACCACACCCAGCCCGACAGTTTCGCCTTCACTCCGGCGAACCTGGAATGGGCAAGGGCCCAGATCACCAAATATCCCGAAGGCCGGCAGGCCTCGGCGATCATCCCGCTCTTGTGGCGTGCGCAGGAGCAGGAGGGCTGGCTGAGCCGCCCTGCCATCGAATATGTCGCCGACATGCTGGGCATGCCCTATATCCGGGCGCTGGAGGTGGCGACCTTCTACTTCATGTTCCAGCTTCAGCCGGTGGGGTCCGTCGCGCATATCCAGATCTGCGGCACCACGTCCTGCATGATCTGCGGGGCCGAGGAGCTTGTGGCAGTGGCCAGGGAGCTGATCGCTCCGACCCCGCACACGCTGTCTGCCGACGGCAAGTTCAGCTGGGAAGAGGTCGAATGCATGGGCGCCTGCGCCAATGCGCCGATGGCCCAGATCGGCAAGGACTATTACGAGGACCTGACCGCCGAGAAGCTGCGCGAGCTGATCGGGCGGTTCCGCAAGGGCGAGGTGCCGGTGCCGGGGCCGCAGAACGGGCGCTATGCGGCCGAACCGGCGGGCGGGCTGACCAGCCTGAAGGAATTCGAGTCGGGACGCCGGCAGTACAATGCCAGCGTGCAGCTTGCGGTGGACATCGGCGACACGGTCAAGCGCATCGACGGAACCGAAGTGCCGCTGACGACGCCCTGGCTGGGCGTGGCGGCGAAGGCGAAGCCGGCGAAGGCGCAAGCGGCCGAGCCGAAGGCAGCTTCGATGGTCCCGGCCGACGCGACCGGCATCACGGCGCAGGAGGCCAAGCCCCGGTCGAAGGGTGCCGCGAAGGCTGGCGGCGGTCGTTCTGCCGCGACGCCCGAGGCCGTTGCACCGGCCGTGACGGGCCGCAAGCCCAAGGCTCTGAAGGCGGCGCGAAAGGGCAAGGCGGATGATCTGAAGCTCATTCTCGGCATCGGACCCAAGCTCGAGGCGCTGTGTCACCGGCTGGGGTTCTTCCATTTCGACCAGATCGCCGAATGGACAGCCGAGGAGATCGCCTGGGTTGACGAGAACCTGGAAGGGTTCAAGGGCCGGGTCAGCCGCGACAAGTGGGTCGAACAGGCCCGGATCCTTGCGGCCGGGGGGACCGTCGCAGAGGCCGAAGCGGCGGCACGCGACTGAGTGTGGTATGTGATCGCCCGGATCCGGCAAGGGCCGGACCGGCGACGGGAGCGGGTTGATGTTGGACCGGGATGACGACACGACGATCGGCAGGGGAGGCTGGGCACTTGTCCTGGCCTCGGGCCTGATATTCTTCGTCGTCCTCCGCTATGTCTTCCACTACCTGGTGTTTCCCTCGCTGGCCTTTGCGCTGGCAATCGCACTGGTCGTGCTCTTGATCCTCTACCGGCTTGCCGAGGCGGTGAAGCGTCACGACGATGCCGAGGCAGAGCGCCATGTGCGCAGGATCGTCCCGGCCTCGACCCTTGCCGAGGGCACCACGCGGGTGAGCGGGATCGAGGGGGCGCAGGCCTCGCCGGTCGTGGCGGTGCCGGTGCGGCCCGTTCCGGCGGCGACGGTGCCGCAACGTCCGGCCGCGATGGTCACTCCCCTGGCGAAGCTCGACCCTGCGCCGCTGATCATGCCGCCGCAAGCCGCGCCTGCGGCTGCGCCGGCGCCGGCGCGGGCGGCTACGCCCATTGCAAAGGCGGAGCCGGTTCCGCCGGCGGCACCCGAACCGCACCGCGACGCGGACCCCGTCGCCGACCCGGCGACAGAAGCGCCCATCGCCGACCTGGCGACAGAAGCGCCCGCCGCCGACCCGGCGGCAGAACCGAAGGCGGCGTCCAGGTCGCGGTCGAAGGCCGGCGTCAAGCCGGCTGCCGATGGCAGCGCCGGATCGAAGGACAAGGCGCGCGGGCGGACAGCCGCAAAGCCGTCGGCATCCGCTGCTGGCAAGGGGAGACCCGCGGTCGGCTTCAAGGGCAAGTCGCAGCCGACCGCAGCGTCTGCGCCCACGGGCGCCGCGGCTCCGGTCGCCGAGGCCACCCCCCCGGTCGCCGGTAAGGCAAAGGCCACCAGGACCAGGGCCGCCGGGAAATCCAAGGCATCGAAGGCGCCTGCGACCGGGCTGGTGCGGCTTGCCGCCCCGCGCGGCGGCAAGGCCGACGACCTGAAGATGATCGACGGGGTCGGCCCGGCTCTGGAGAAGCTGATGAACAGCCTGGGCTTCTATCACTTCGACCAGATCGCCGCCTGGACCGAGGCGGATGTCGCGCTGGTCGATGCCGAGATGAAATCGTTCAAGGGCCGCGCGACGCGGGACAAATGGGTGCTCCAGGCGAAGATCCTGGCGAATGGAGGGACGAAGGAAGAAGCCGCCGCCGCCGCCAGGGCGTGACGGTGAAACGTAGCAACGCGGAAACCGGGACCGCCGGGCCGCCCAGACGGGAGTGACATGGAATGCGCAGTGCAGAGAACGTGAATGCCCCTTGGCTGGGCGGCTGGATCATCGGTGCGGCGGCCGGGCTGGTCGCCTTCGGCGCGTTGATCGTGGTGGGCAAGTTCGACTATTCGCCCGCGGCAGCGATCGGGATCGTGGTGGCCTTGCTCGTCGGTGCCATCCTGGGCCTGCCCTGGGGGACGAAATCGCCGGCTCCGGTCGCGCGGGGCATGGGTGCCACGGCAGAGCCCGTTGCCGCGCCGGTCGCGGCCGCCGCGGCCGCCCCCGCGGCCTTCGTGTCGATGCCCGCCGAGGCCCATGCCGGACCCGAGCGGTTGTCGGCGCCGCGCGGCGGCAAGGCCGACGACCTTAAGGAGATCGAAGGCATCGGTCCGGCAATGGAAAAGCTGGTCAACGAGCTGGGCTTCTTCCACTTTGATCAGATCGCCAGCTGGTCGGAGGCCGACGTGGCCTGGGTCGATGCGAACCTGAAGGGCTTCAAGGGCCGCGTCACCCGCGACAAGTGGGTGGCGCAGGCAAAGATCATCGTCAACGAAGGGCTGGAGGCGTTCCGCGAACGCGCCAAGACCAACAACTACTGAGCCCCGGAGAGGCCCCCCCCGCATGCAGAACCGTCCCGACCCGGCTGACCTTCAGCGCGCCCGACAGGTGCGGCTGGTGGCCATCGTCCTGGCCGGGACGATGCTTCTGTGGATGGGGGCGCAGGTCCTGGGCGGACAACTCGGGTTGGAGACGCGCTATGTGTTCCTCTTCGACCTTCTGGCCATCGCGGGCTTCGTCTGGGCCCTGGTGGTGACGTATCAGATCTGGCGCGGACGCCGGAGTTAGGAAGACCAAATGCTCAAGGATCAGGATCGCATTTTCACCAACCTCTACGGGATGCATGACCGCAGCCTGAAGGGCGCGATGAAGCGCGGCCATTGGAACGGCACCGCCGAGATCATCAAGCGCGGACGCGACACGATCATCGAGCAGGTGAAGGCCTCGGGCCTGCGGGGCCGGGGGGGCGCGGGCTTCCCCACGGGCCTGAAATGGAGCTTCATGCCCAAGCAGTCGGACGGCCGCCCGTCCTATCTGGTCATCAATGCCGACGAGTCGGAGCCGGGCACCTGCAAGGACCGCGAGATCATGCGGCACGACCCCCACACGCTGATCGAGGGCGCGCTGATCGCCTCGTTCGCGATGGGGGCGAACACCTGCTACATCTACATCCGCGGCGAATACATCCGCGAGCGCGAGGCGCTGCAGGCCGCGATCGACGAATGCTATGACGCGGGGCTTCTGGGCAAGAACGCCGCGAAGTCGGGCTGGGACTTCGACCTTTACCTGCACCACGGGGCAGGGGCCTATATCTGCGGCGAGGAGACCGCGCTTCTGGAATCGCTGGAAGGCAAGAAGGGCATGCCCCGGATGAAGCCGCCGTTCCCGGCCGGCAGCGGCCTTTACGGCTGCCCGACCACGGTGAACAACGTCGAATCCATTGCCGTTGTGCCCACGATCCTGCGCCGGGGGCCGGAGTGGTTCGCCTCGTTCGGGCGGCCGAACAACACCGGGACCAAGCTTTTCGGCATCTCGGGCCACGTCAACAACCCCTGCGTCGTGGAAGAGGCCATGTCGATCCCGCTGCGCGAGCTTCTGGACCGCCATTGCGGCGGGGTCCGGGGCGGCTGGGACAACATCAAGGCGGTGATCCCCGGCGGGTCCTCGGTGCCGCTCTTGACCAAGGAACAGTGCGACGACGCGATCATGGACTTCGACTGGCTGCGCGAGCAGCGCTCGGGCCTGGGCACGGCGGCGGTGATCGTGATGGACAAGTCCACCGATGTCATCAAGGCGATCTGGCGGCTGTCGAAGTTCTACAAGCACGAAAGCTGCGGCCAGTGCACCCCCTGCCGCGAGGGCACGGGCTGGATGATGCGGGTCATGGACCGGCTGGTGCGCGGCGAGGCCGAGATCGAGGAGATCGACATGCTGCTGTCGGTGACGAAGCAGGTCGAGGGCCACACGATCTGCGCGCTGGGCGACGCAGCCGCCTGGCCGATCCAGGGCCTGATCCGCGCCTTCCGCGACGAGATCGAGGACCGCATCAAGGCCCGCAAGACCGGCCGCATCAGCGCGGTCGCGGCGGAGTGATGCGGATGGCGCTGGCCCTTTCGGTGATGCTGGCCCAGGCCGCCTGCGTGGGAACGGCGCCGACCGCGCCTGCCGCGCAGGGCTCGGTCCGGGGGCCGGTGCGCGTCACCAACAATGGCCAGCCGTTCCAGATGTGGGAGGGCGCTTTGGCCCGGAAGGCGGCGGATGCGGCCTGCGGGGGCGCTGTCCGCGTCTCGATCTACGACCGCTTCGACCGGGCGACGGGCGAATGGGTCTATCCGGAGGGTTGCGCATGACGGCTGCGGTCCCGGAGGGTCACAACTCGCTGAAAACGGCGGTTTGTCATGGCATAGCAAGGGGGGGTGGCCCCATCTGGGCTGTACGAGCAGCAAAGGAGACCAAGATGCTTCGCAAACTGACCCTTGCCCTGACCCTGGCCGCCACGCCCGCGCTGGCGTTGGTGCCGATCAACGAAGACCCGGTGATCCACGACAGGCTGTTGCAGGGTTTCATCGGCGATGCCATCGCCAACAACTGCCCGACGATCAAGCCGCGCACGATGCGGGCGCTGGGTGAGCTCAACAACCTTCGTGACTATGCCCTGAAGCAGGGCTACGCGGCCGATGTCGTCCGCGACTTCGTCCGGTCCAAGGAGGAGAAGGCGAAGTTCAAGGCCGAGGCGGCAGCCTGGCTGGCCGAACGTGGCGCCGAGCCGGGCAAGCCCGAGACCTACTGCAAGATCGGCGAGGAAGAGATCGCCAAGGGATCGCTCGCCGGATCGCTGCTGAGGTCGACGAAATGACGCTCGCAGAGCAACAGACACATCAAGGACGCAGCCGCCGGAGACGGCGGCTGCCTGAAGGGACGGCGGAGTAAGGCCATGACCAACCTCAGGAAAATCAACATCGACGGGATCGAGGTCGAGGTCGATGGTGCCATGACCATCATTCAGGCGGCGGAAGTCGCCGGGGTGGAGATCCCGCGCTTCTGCTATCATGAACGCCTGTCGATCGCCGGCAACTGCCGGATGTGCCTGGTCGAGGTGGTGGGCGGCCCGCCGAAACCGGCGGCCTCCTGCGCGATGCAGGTGCGCGACCTGCGTCCTGGCCCCAACGGCGAGGCTCCGGTCGTCAAGACCAGGTCGCCGATGGTGAAGAAGGCCCGCGAGGGGGTGATGGAGTTCCTGCTCATCAACCACCCGCTCGACTGCCCGATCTGCGACCAGGGCGGCGAATGCGACCTGCAGGATCAGGCCATGGCCTATGGCGTGGACTTCAGCCGCTACCGCGAGCCCAAGCGCGCGTCCGAGGACCTGAATCTCGGCCCGCTGGTCAAGACGGCGATGACGCGCTGCATCAGCTGCACCCGCTGCGTGCGGTTCACGACCGAAGTCGCCGGGATCACCCAGATGGGCCAGACCGGGCGCGGCGAGGATGCCGAGATCACCAGCTATCTGAACATGACGCTGGATTCGAACCTGCAGGGCAACATCATCGACCTCTGCCCGGTGGGCGCGCTGACCTCGAAGCCCTATGCCTTCACCGCGCGGCCGTGGGAACTGACCAAGACCGAGTCGATCGACGTGATGGATGCGCTGGGGTCGAACATCCGCATCGACACCAAGGGCCGCGAGGTCATGCGCATCCTGCCGCGCAACCATGACGGCGTGAACGAGGAGTGGATCAGCGACAAGACCCGCTTCGTCTGGGACGGGCTGCGTCGGCAACGGCTGGACACGCCCTATGTGCGCGAGAACGGCAAGCTGCGGAAGGCGACCTGGGGCGAGGCGCTGGCCAAGGCGGCTGCCGCCATGCAGGGCAGGAAGGTGGCGGGTCTCGTCGGCGATCTGGTGCCAGTCGAGGCCGCTTACTCCTTGAAAATGCTGGTAGAATCGCTGGGCGGCCATGTCGAGTGCCGCACGGATGGCGCGAGGCTGCCTGCGGGCAACCGCTCGGCCTATGTCGGCACAGCGAAGATCGAGGACATCGACACGGCCAAGGTGATCCTGTTGATCGGGACCAACCCGCGTGTCGAGGCTCCGGTGCTGAACGCCCGCATCCGCAAGGCCTGGGCGGCCGGCGCGATTGTGGGGCTGATCGGCGAGGCGGCGGATCTGACCTATGACTACAAGCACATGGGCACCGACCGCGCGGCACTGGTCGATCTGGTCGGCCGGGTGACGGCGAAGGACAACACGCTGGTCATCATCGGCCAGGGCGCGATCAACGAGGCCGACGGTGAGGCGGTCCTGTCCCAGGCCATGGCCTATGCAACTGGCGCGGGGGCCAAGTTCATGGTCCTGCACACGGCGGCTGCCCGCGTGGGCGCGATGGACGTGGGCGCGGTGACCGAAGGCGGCCTCGCGATGGCCACCCAGGGCGCGCAGGTGATCTACAACCTGGGCGCCGACGAGGTCGAGATCAGCCGAGACGGGGCGGATGCGCCCTTTGTCATCTACCAGGGCAGCCACGGCGACCGGGGGGCCAACCGGGCGGACATCATCCTGCCGGGCGCAGCCTACACGGAAGAGAACGGGCTTTTCGTCAACACCGAAGGCCGCCCGCAGCTTGCCTTCCGCGCCGGGTTCGCACCGGGCGAGGCCAAGGAGAACTGGGCGATCCTGCGAGCGCTGTCGGCCGAGGTCGGCCAGCAGCTCCCCTGGGATTCGCTCGCAGCGCTGCGGTCGGCTCTGGTCGCGCGGCATCCGCATCTGGGCCGCATCGACGAGGTGCCGGAGAACGCATGGCAACCCCTGCCGGTCAAGGCGCCGGCCAAGGCCACGTTCCGCAACGCGATCCGCGACTTCTACCTGACCAACCCGATCGCGCGGGCCTCTTCGGTGATGGCCGAGCTGTCGGCGATGGCCAAGGCCCGCGCGGCGGCCCCGATTGCGGCGGAGTAGGACCGTGGCGCAACGCCTTTCCCTGCTGGCCACCCTCGGCACCGCAACAGCGGCGCTGGGGGCTTGCACGCCCGGCGGAGAGGTGCCAGAGGAACGCGGGCAAGCGCCGGTCTACGAGGGGGTCTCGACGATCCAGCTCGACAGGGACCTGGTCAGCGTAACCGTCGCCCTGCGGGGCGGGGACGGGGGACCGGATGTCGAGGCCTATGGCCGCTGTGCTGCCGCGCAATATGCGCTGGATCAAGGGTTTGGCTTCGCGCGGCAGGTGCGGACCATCGTGAGGAAGGACGGGCGGACATGGGTGGGGGATGCGGTCTATCTGCTCTCGGCCGAACTGCCCGAGGGCCTGCGGACCATCGACGTCAAGGCGGCGGTGGCGGACTGCGCAGCGCTTGGAATACCGACGGTTTGAGGATGAGGGACTGACATGGACGGGTTTCTTGCCACGGGATTCGGAACGGCGGTGCTGATCGCGGCGCAAAGCCTTCTGATCGTGGCCTTCGTGATGATCAGCCTCTTGTTCCTCGTCTATGCCGATCGCAAGGTCTGGGCGGCGGTGCAGATGCGGCGGGGTCCGAACGTGGTGGGGCCCTTCGGCCTGCTGCAATCGGTGGCCGACGCGCTGAAGTATGTCGTCAAGGAAATCGTGGTTCCGGCCGGCGTGGACCGGCCGGTCTTCTTCCTGGCGCCGATGCTGTCCTTTGTCCTCGCGATCCTGGCCTGGGCGGTGATTCCCTTCGATGACGGCTGGGTCCTGGCCAACATCAACGTGGCGATCCTGTTCGTCTTCGCCGTCTCCTCGCTGGAGGTCTACGGCGTGATCATGGGCGGCTGGGCCTCGAACTCGAAATACGCGTTCCTGGGGAGCCTGCGGTCTGCGGCGCAGATGATCTCCTACGAGGTGTCGCTGGGCCTCATCATCATCGGCGTCATCCTCTCGACCGGAGCGATGAACTTCGGCGCCATCGTGGCTGCGCAGGACGGGGACTGGGGCCTGTTCAACTGGTACTGGCTGCCGCATCTGCCGATGGTGGTGCTGTTCTTCATCAGCGCGCTGGCCGAGACCAACCGCCCGCCCTTCGATCTGCCGGAAGCGGAATCGGAACTCGTGGCGGGGTTCATGGTGGAATATTCCTCGACCCCCTACCTGCTGTTCATGGCCGGCGAATACATCGCGATCTTCCTGATGTGCGCCCTCATCAGCCTTCTGTTCTTCGGCGGCTGGCTCTCGCCGATCCCCGGCCTGGCTGATGGCTGGTGGTGGATGGTCGCCAAGATGTGGCTGTTCTTCTTCATGTTCGCCATGGTGAAGGCCATCGTCCCCCGCTACCGCTATGACCAGCTGATGCGGATCGGCTGGAAGGTCTTCCTGCCGATGAGCCTGGCCTGGGTGGTGATCGTGGCGTTCCTGGCGAAATTCGAAGTGCTTGGCGGCTTCTGGGCCCGCTGGGCGATTGGAGGCTGATGATGGCGAACATCGACTGGACCCGCGCGACGCGCTATTTCCTTCTGATGGACTTCATCAAGGGCTTCGGCCTGGGGATGAAGTACTTCTTCGCGCCGAAATCGACGGTGAACTACCCGCACGAGAAGGGGCCGCTGTCGCCCCGTTTCCGTGGCGAACATGCGCTGCGCCGCTATCCCAACGGCGAGGAACGCTGCATCGCCTGCAAGCTCTGCGAGGCGGTCTGCCCGGCGCAGGCGATCACCATCGACGCCGAACCGCGTGAGGACGGCAGCCGCCGCACCACGCGCTATGACATCGACATGACCAAGTGCATCTACTGCGGCTTCTGCCAGGAGGCCTGTCCGGTCGATGCCATCGTCGAAGGCCCGAACTTCGAATTCTCGACCGAGACGCGGGAAGAGCTGTTCTACACCAAGGAAAAACTCCTTGCGAACGGCGAACGCTGGGAGGCCGAGATCGCCCGCAACCTGGAACTCGACGCGCCCTACCGGTGATCCCATGACCGACGACTTCGCCAAGATGTTTTCCGCCTGGATGGAGCAGGGCCAGAAGATGGCCCAGGCCTTCATGCCGGGCATGGAGAATTTCGACGCGAAGGCGATGGAAAAGTTCTTTCCGGCGATGCCCAAGGAACTGCTGGAGATGTGGTTCGGCAAGACCTTCAACCCCGAGGGTCTGGATGCGCGGACCCGGTTCCTCGTGACCATCGCGGCGCTGACGGTCCTTGGTCCGGTGGGCGAGCCGCAGTTGCGGATGACGATCAGGAATGCCCTGTCGGCCGGGGCCACGAAACGCGAGGTCGCGGAAGTGATCTGGCAGATGTCCATGTTCGGCGGGGTGCCCGCCATGCAGAAGGCGCTGGAAGTCGCCCAGTCCGTCTTCGCCGAAACGCCTGAGGAGAAAGACGCATGACCGTCTTCAGTTTCGCCTTCTACATGTTCGCCGTGATCACGGTGGCGTCGGGCCTGATGGTGACGCTCAGCCGCAACCCCGTCCATTCGGTGCTGTGGCTGATCCTGGCCTTCCTTTCGACCTCGGGCCTGTTCGTGATGCTGGGGGCCGAGTTCGTGGCGATGCTGCTGGTCATCGTCTATGTCGGCGCCGTGGCGGTGCTGTTCCTCTTCGTGGTCATGATGCTGGACATCGACTTCGCCGCGCTGAAGGGGGAACTGGCGCGCTACATGCCGCTGGGCCTGCTGATCGGCGTGGTCCTCCTGATGCAGGTGGCCATCGGCATCGGTGTCTGGACGGTGGCCGACGGGGCCGAGGGCCTGCGCAAGGCCGTGGCGCCCGCGCCCTCCGAGATCGAGAACACCCGCGCGCTGGGGATGATCCTCTACGACCGCTATTTCCTGCTGTTCCAGCTGGCGGGCCTGATCCTCCTGGTGGCGATGATCGGGGCGATCCTGCTGACGCTGCGGCATCGCAAGGACATCAAGCGGCAGAACGTGCTGGCCCAGATGTGGCGCGACCCGGCCAAGGCGATGGAGCTGAAGGACGTCAAGCCGGGGCAGGGCCTCTGACCGGTGCGATGTAGCGCACCCTACGAAATCGGCCTTCGGGCCAGCGCAAATTCGGGCCACAAGAGCCCAAGAGGGAACGAGAGATGGTGGGACTTGAACATTACCTGACGGTGGCCGCGGCGCTGTTCGTCATCGGGATCTTCGGGATCTTCCTGAACCGGAAGAACGTGATCGTCATCCTGATGTCGATCGAACTGATGCTTCTGGCGGTCAACATCAACCTCGTCGCCTTCTCCAGCTTCTCGGGCGATCTGGTGGGGCAGGTCTTCACCATGTTCGTCCTGACCGTCGCCGCCGCCGAGGCCGCGATCGGTCTGGCCATCCTGGTCGTGTTCTTCCGCAACCGCGGCACGATCGAGGTGGAAGACGTCAACGTGATGAAGGGCTGACCCAGATGGCAACGATCATCCTTTTCGCTCCCCTGATCGGGGCCATCATCTGCGGCTTCGGCTGGCGGCTCATCGGCGAGCGCGCGGGGCAGGTCATCACCACCTCGCTCGTCTTCCTGGCCGCCGCGCTGTCCTGGTGGATCTTCCTGACCTTCAACGGCGAGACGCAGCACATCACCATCCTGCGCTGGATCGAAAGCGGGACGCTGGGCAGCGAATGGGCGATCCGGCTGGACCGGCTGACCGCGATCATGCTGGTCGTGGTGAACTCGGTCTCGGCGCTCGTCCACCTCTACTCGTTCGGCTACATGGCGCATGACGAGAACTGGCACGAGGGCGAGCATTACAAGGCCCGCTTCTTCGCTTACCTCTCATTCTTCACCTTCGCCATGCTGACGCTGGTGACGGCGGACAACCTGGTGCAGATGTTCTTCGGCTGGGAAGGCGTGGGCGTCGCCTCCTACCTCTTGATCGGGTTCTACTACCGCAAGCCTTCGGCCAACGCGGCGGCGATCAAGGCCTTCGTGGTCAACCGCGTCGGCGACTTCGGCTTTGCGCTTGGCATCTTCGCGCTGTTCTTCCTGACCGACTCGATCCGTTTCGACGACGTGTTCGCCGCCGCCCCGGCGCTGGCCGAGACGAACCTGACCTTCCTCTGGTCCGAGTGGAACGCGGCGAACCTGGTCGGCATCCTTCTGTTCATCGGCGCGATGGGGAAATCGGCGCAGCTGTTCCTGCACACCTGGCTGCCGGACGCGATGGAGGGCCCGACGCCGGTCTCGGCCCTGATCCACGCCGCGACAATGGTGACGGCGGGGGTCTTCCTCGTCTGCCGGATGTCGCCCCTCTATGAATACGCCCCGCAGGCGACAGCCTTCATCACGGTGCTGGGGGCGACGACGGCCTTCTTCGCGGCGACCGTGGGTCTGGTGCAGAACGACATCAAGCGCGTGATCGCCTATTCGACCTGCTCGCAGCTAGGCTACATGTTCGTGGCCGCCGGCGTGGGTGTCTATTCGGTGGCGATGTTCCACCTGTTCACCCACGCCTTCTTCAAGGCGATGCTGTTCCTGGGCGCAGGCTCGGTCATCCACGCCACGCATCACGAACAGGACATGCGCAACTATGGCGGGCTGCGGAAGAAGATCCCGCTGACCTTCTGGGCGATGATGATCGGGACGCTGGCGATCACCGGCGTCGGCATCCCGCTGACCCATTACGGTTTCGCCGGCTTCCTGTCGAAGGACGCGGTGATCGAGAGCGCCTGGGTCGGGTCGTCCTATGCCTTCTGGCTGCTGGTCGTCGCGGCCTGCTTCACCAGCTTCTACAGCTGGCGGCTGATGTTCATGACCTTCTACGGCGAGAGCCGCGCGCATGGCGCCGCCCATGGTCATGACGACCACAACGGTGCCGTGCATCACACCCACGGCCACGACGATCACCACCACGAGCCGCACGAAAGCCCGATGGTCATGCTGATCCCGCTGGGGGTGCTGGCGCTGGGGGCGGTGTTCTCGGGGATGATCTGGTACAAGGTCTTCTTCGGCGACGAGGCTGCGGTGCGCAACTGGTTCGGCATGGAAGCTGCCGCCGCGCATGGCGAGGCGCATGGCGAGGTTGCCGCGGCAAATACCGAGGGTCAGACGGTCGCGGCCGATCACGGCACGGGCCATGACGCCGCCGCCGTGACGGTGACCGAGCCGGTGGCGGGCGAGACCGATGCCCAGATCGAGGCGCAGCTTTCGCATGACTTCAAGGCCGAGGTCGGCGTCGCCCCGAAGGGCGCCATCCTGATGCTGCCCTTCACGCCGGAAGAGCAGGCGGTGGTCGATACGCGCCTGGATGCCGAGAAGGCCGCCAAGGCGGAACACGCGCCGACCACGATGATCAACGCCGCGCACCTGGTGCCGGCCTGGGTGAAGGTATCGCCCTTCATCGCGATGCTGATCGGCCTTGCCGTGGCCTGGCTGTTCTACATCAAGGATCCGAGCCTGCCGCGCCGCCTGGCCGCGCAGCAGCGCCCGCTCTACCTGTTCCTGCTGAACAAGTGGTATTTCGACGAACTCTATGACGTGATCTTCGTCCGCCCTGCCAAGTGGCTGGGGGGCTTCCTGTGGAAGCGCGGCGACGGCAATGTCATCGACGGGACGATCAACGGGGTGGCGATGGGGATCATTCCCTTTCTCACCCGGCTCGCTGGCCGTGCGCAGTCCGGCTATCTGTTCCACTACGCCTTCGCGATGGTGCTGGGGATCGTGGCCCTGGTTACCTGGATGACGCTGTTCGGCGGCGCGAAGTAAGGGCTGCTCAAGATGGAAAACCAGCTTCTCTCGATCATCACCTTCCTGCCGCTGGTCGCGGCGCTGATCCTGGCGCTGTTCATGCGCGGCGATGACGCGGCGGCGCGGCAGGGGGCGAAGTGGCTTGCGCTGTTCACCACCTCGGCCACCTTCCTGATCTCGCTCTTCGTGCTGTTCCGCTTCGACCCGTCGAACACCGGCTTCCAGTTCGTCGAGGAACGGCAGTGGATCCTGGGCCTGACCTACAAGATGGGGGTGGACGGCATCTCGATCCTGTTCGTGATGCTGACCACCTTCCTGATGCCGATCACCATCTGGTCGTGCTGGAACGTCGAGCACCGGGTGAAGGAATACATGATCGCCTTCCTGGTGCTGGAAACACTGATGCTGGGCGTCTTCATGGCGCTGGACCTGGTGCTGTTCTACCTGTTCTTCGAGGCGGGACTGATCCCGATGTTCCTCATCATCGGCATCTGGGGCGGCAAGGACCGCATCTACGCGGCCTTCAAGTTCTTCCTCTACACCTTCCTCGGGTCCGTCCTGATGCTGGTCGCGATGATCGCGATGTATCTGGACGCGGGCACCACCGACATCGCGAAGCTCTTGACCCACAACTTCGGCTCCGAGACCTTCAGCCTGTTCGGCATCCATGTCGTGGGCGGAATGCAGACCCTGCTGTTCCTGGCCTTCTTCGCCTCTTTCGCGGTGAAGATGCCGATGTGGCCGGTCCATACCTGGTTGCCGGATGCCCACGTCCAGGCGCCGACGGCGGGTTCGGTCGTGCTGGCCGCGATCCTCTTGAAGATGGGCGGCTATGGCTTCCTGCGCTTCAGCCTGCCGATGTTCCCGGTGGGGTCCGACGTCATGACGCCGCTGGTCTTGTGGATGAGCGCCATCGCCATCGTCTATACCTCGCTGGTCGCGCTGGCGCAGACCGACATGAAGAAGCTGATCGCCTATTCCTCGGTTGCGCACATGGGCTATGTGACCATGGGCATCTTCGCCGCGAACCAGCAGGGCGTGGACGGCGCGATCTTCCAGATGCTGAGCCACGGCTTCATCTCGGGCGCGCTGTTCCTTTGCGTGGGCGTGATCTACGACCGGATGCACACCCGCGAGATCGACGCCTATGGCGGGCTCGTGAACCGGATGCCGGCCTATGCGCTGGTGTTCATGTTCTTCACCATGGCGAATGTGGGCCTGCCGGGCACCTCAGGCTTCGTGGGCGAGTTCCTGACGCTGATGGGCATCTTCCAGGTCAACACCTGGGTCGCCGCCGTGGCCACCACGGGGGTGATCCTGTCGGCGGCCTATGCGCTTTGGCTCTATCGCCGGGTCGTCTTCGGCGACCTCATCAAGGAGGCGCTGAAGTCGATCACCGACATGGACCGCCGCGAGAAGGCGATCTTCGCGCCGCTGATCGCCATGACCCTGATCCTGGGCGTCTATCCGAGCCTGGTGACCGACATCATCGGTCCCTCGGTCGCCGCCCTCGTCTCCGACTACCACGCCGCGCTGCCTGCCGATCCGGCGGCGCTGGCCATGCACTAGGAAGCCCGCCATGACCTCTGCAGATTTCCGCATCCTTCTGCCCGAGATCCTGCTGTCGGGCTATGCCATGGCCGCGCTGATGGCGGCGGTCTACACGACCAGGGACAAGCTGGCCGCCACGCTGGTCTGGGCCACGGCGGGGCTGTTCGTGGCGCTGGCGCTGTATATCGGCGTGGCCGGGACCGGCGAGCGCACGGTGTTCGACGGGCTGTTCGTGGACGACCCCTTCGCGCGTTTCGCCAAGGTCACGATCCTGGTCTCGGCCGCGGCCGTGCTGGTGATGAGCCAGGATTACATGAGCCGCCGCGAGCTTCTGCGCTTCGAATATCCCGTGCTGGTCACGCTGGCGGTGGTGGGGATGATGGTCATGGTCTCTTCGGCCGACCTCATCACGCTGTACATGGGGCTCGAGCTGCAGTCGTTGTCGCTCTATGTCGTCGCCGCCATGCGCCGCGACAGCGCGCGGTCCTCGGAAGCCGGGCTGAAATACTTCGTGCTGGGCGCGCTGAGTTCGGGTCTTCTGCTTTACGGTGCGTCGCTGGTCTATGGCTATGCCGGCACGACCCAGTTCGCGGGGATCCTGTCCACGGTGAAGGACGGCGTGCCGCTGGGCCTTCTGTTCGGGCTGGTGTTCATGCTGTCGGGGCTGGCCTTCAAGGTCTCGGCCGCGCCCTTCCACATGTGGACGCCGGATGTATATGAGGGCTCGCCCACGCCGGTCACCGCCTTCTTCGCCACCGCGCCCAAGGTCGCGGCCATGGCGCTGATCGCGCGGCTGGCGCAGGACGCCTTCGGCGGTATTCCGGGCCAGTGGGGACAGGTGCTGGCGGCGCTGGCGGTGGTTTCCATGTTCCTGGGCGCCGTCGCCGCGATCGGCCAGCGCGACATCAAGCGGCTGATGGCCTATTCCTCGATCGCCCACATGGGCTATGCGCTGATCGGCCTGTCGGTCGGGACGGCCTACGGCGTGCAGGCCACGCTGATCTACATGGCGATCTACGTCACGATGAACGTCGGCACCTTCGCCTTCATCCTGTCGATGGAACGCGACGGCCGTCCGGTTTCGGACATCGCGGGTCTGAACCAGTTCGCGAAGAAGGAACCGTTGAAGGCGCTGGCGATGCTCGTCCTTCTGTTCAGCCTGGCGGGCGTGCCGCCAATGGTGGGCTTCTTCGGCAAGTTCTACGTCCTGAAGGCCGCCGTCGATGCGGGCTGGGTCTGGCTGGCCGTGGCCGGGGCCATCGCCTCGGTGATCGGGGCCTTCTACTACCTGCGCCTTGTCTATTTCATGTATTTCGGCGCCGAGCAGGACCCGGTGGACAGCCGCATGGCGCCCGTCCAGTGGACGATGCTGGTGGCGGTGGCCGCGATCATGGTGCTGGGCGTGGTGAACCTCTTCGGCATCGAAGGCCCGGCGGCGCTGGCCGCCCAGGCGCTTGTCCGCTGAGACCGGGGCAGGGCGCATCGTCCTGCCCGAGATCGACAGCACCAACGCCGAGGGCTTCCGGCGCGCAGGCGGCCTTGCCGGCCCGACCTGGATCCTGGCCGGGCTGCAGACCGCTGGCCGCGGGCGCCGCGCACGTCCCTGGGTCAGCCCGCGCGGCAATTTCCATGCCACGCTGGTCCTGAAACCGACCGAGCCACCCGAGACGGTGGCGCTGCGCTCTTTCGCTGCCGCACTCGCGCTGCGGGACGCGCTGGTCGCGCTGACCGGGCTGCCGGCGAGCTTTGCGCTGAAATGGCCGAACGATGTCCTGTGCAACGGCGGCAAGCTGGCGGGGATCCTGCTGGAAAGCCAGGGGCTGGGCGGCCCGGATGCGGTGCTGTGCATCGGCATCGGGGTGAACCTGATCGCAGCGCCCGAGTTGGCGCTCGTCGAACCCGGCGCGGTGCCGCCGGTCTCGCTGATGCAGGAAACCGGCCTCAGGATCGCGCCCGAGGCGTTCCTCGACGCGCTCGCCCCGGCCTATGCGCGGCGCGAGGCGACGTTCCGCGCCGAAGGTTTCGAACCCCTGCGCGCCGAATGGCTGTCCCATGCCGCGCGGCTGGGCGAGACGATCCGCGCCCGCACCGGGGCCGAGACCCGTGAGGGACGGTTCGAGACCATCGACCCGGCCGGCAACCTGATCCTGCGCATGGCGCAAGGCTCGATTGCCATTCCGGCGGCGGAGGTGTTCTTTTGAGCGACGCCCAAGATTTTTCGGCGAAAAATCTTGGGCCCTGTTCCGGACCGGGGGCCTGAGATGCTGCTTGCCATCGACTGCGGCAATACCAACACCGTCTTCTCGATCTGGGACGGCGCCCGATTCATCGCCACATGGCGCATCGCCACCGACCACAAGCGCACGGCGGACGAATATTTCGTCTGGCTCTCGACCCTGATGAACCTGACCGGGACAAGGGCCACGATCACCGAGGCGATCGTCTCCTCGACCGTCCCGCGCGTAGTCTTCAACCTGCGCGTCCTCTGCGACCGTTACTTCAACTGCCGCCCGCTGGTGGTGGGCAAGCCGGACTGCAAGCTGCCGGTGCCGCCGCGCGTGGATCAGGGCACCACGGTCGGCCCCGACCGGCTGGTGAACACCGTCGCCGGCCATGACCGGCACGGCGGCGACCTGATCGTGGTGGATTTCGGCACCGCCACCACCTTCGACGTTGTGGACCAGGACGGTGCCTATGTCGGCGGGGTGATCGCGCCGGGCGTGAACCTCTCGCTTGAAGCCTTGCACATGGCTGCCGCCGCCCTGCCGCATGTCGATGTGGCCCGCCCCGCGAAGGTCATCGGCACGAATACGGTGGCCTGCATGCAGTCGGGCGTGTATTGGGGCTATGTCGGCCTGATCGAGGGCATCGTCCGCGAAGTGCGACGCGAGCGCGAGCGGCCGATGAAAGTGATCGCGACCGGGGGCCTGGCCAGCCTGTTCGCCCAGGGAACCGAGCTATTTGACAGCATCGAGGACGATCTGACCATGCATGGCCTCGTCCTGATCAACGACTACAACAAGGACAAGTCATGAGCGCGAACCGCCTGATCTACCTTCCCCTTGGCGGTGCCGGCGAGATCGGCATGAACTCCTACGTCTTCGGCTATGGGCCGAAAGGGAAGGAGCGGTTGATCCTCGTCGATCTGGGCGTGACCTTTCCCGACATGGACACCTCGCCGGGGGTGGACCTGATCCTGCCCGATGTCGGCTGGCTGCACGACAAGCTGGACCGGCTGGAGGCGATCTTCATCACCCATGCGCACGAGGACCATATCGGCGCGTTGGCGCCGCTGTGGCCCGGCTTGCAGAAGAAAGTCTATGCCCGCCGATTCACGGCTACCATCGGTCGGCTGAAGTTCGAAGAGGCTGGCCTGCCGGTTGACCAGATCATCACGGTCGAACCCCGCCCCGCGACGGTCGAGGTCGGGCCATTCAAGGTGCAGTTCGTCCCCGTCTCGCATTCCATCCCGGAAAGCTCGGCCCTGGTCATCGATACACCGGCGGGGCGCATCTTCCATTCGGCCGATTTCAAGATCGACCATACGCCTGTGGTGGGCGAGGGCTGGGACGATGCCCGCATCGCCGAGATCGTCGCCGAACGCCCTGTCAAGGTGATGACCTGCGACTCGACGAACGTCTTTTCCACCCATGAGGGCCGGTCGGAGGCCTCGCTGGCCGAACCGCTGGCCGAGTTGATCCGTGCCCAGACCGGCATGGTCGTGGCGACGACCTTCGGGTCGAACGTCGCGCGGCTGAAAACGCTGGCCGAGGCCGGGCGGGCGGCGGAGCGGACGATCTGCGTCCTTGGCCGGTCGATGAAGCGGATGCTCTCTGCGGCGGAAGAGGCCGGGGTGCTGTCCGGTTTCCCGAAGACGGTCAGCCCGGAAGAGGCGCTGGAGGTGCCGCGGCGGAACCTGATGCTTCTGGTCACCGGCAGCCAGGGCGAACGCCGGGCGGCCTCGGCGCAGCTGTCGCGGGGGAAATACCTTGGCATCGAGATGAAGGAGGGCGACACCTTCCTGTTCTCGTCCAAGACCATCCCGGGCAACGAACGCGACGTGCTGCGGGTCTGGAACGCCTTTTCCGAAATGGGCGTGCGGGTGATCGACGACCAGGGCGGCAAGTATCACGTCTCGGGTCATGCGAACCGCCCGGACCTCGAACATGTGCACCGGCTGGTCCTGCCGGACATGCTGATCCCGATGCATGGCGAGCATCGGCATCTGACCGAGCATGTCCGCATCGCGACCGAAAGCGGCATCGCGGCGGCCGTGGCGCCGAACGGGACGATGCTGGACCTGACGGGCGATGTGCCCGAGGTGGCGGAATATGTCGAGGCCGGGCGCCTCTACCTGGACGGCACGGCCCTGATCGGGGCACTGGACGGGGTGGTGCGCGACCGGATCCGCATGGCGCTGAACGGGGTCGTCACCGTCACGCTGATCCTGGACGAGACCGATACCCCGATGGGCGAGCCCTGGGTCGACCTTATGGGGCTGCCCACCACTGGACGCGGTGAACGACCGCTGGCCGAGACGATGGAAGCCGACCTTGACGAAGTCATCGGGCGGCTTGGGCGGAAGGTGATGGCCGACGACAGCAAGCTGGAAGAGGAGATCCGCAAGGTCGTCCGCCAGGTCGCCATGGAGGAGATCGGCAAGAAGCCGGAAGTCACGGTCGTCATCAGCCGGCTGGCTGCGGAATAGGGCGCAGTCGGAAACGAACAGGGCCCCGTCGTGGACGGGGCCCTTTTGACTGGTTTCGGCGTGTTCAGCCTTCGGTTCCCGTGGCGGAAGCGTCTTCCAGATCCTCGGCCTTGGAGGGCTTGAGCGCAAAGCTGCGCAGGATGAAATCAGGGACGTGGTCGCCCATGCCGATCACCGCTGGCCCGAGGTCGCGGTCACGACGATAGTCGCGGCGATCCTCGCGCGGCTCGCGCCTGTCGCCACGATCCTCGCGCCGTTCGCCCCTGCTTTCCTGCCGCTCGTCGCGGCGGCGCTCGCCACCCCGTTCGCCACGTTCGCCGCGCGGTTCGCGACGCTCTTCGCGGCGCTCTTCCCGTCGCTCCTCTTCGCGCGGCTCTGCCTCTGTCACTTCGGCCTTGGGCACGGCCACCAGGGGCTCCATCGGCGCGACCTCGTCATGCGCCTTCACCGGGCGCTCACGGTCCCGGCCGCGGCCAGCCCGTTCGCGCCCCTTGCGGTCCTCACGCGGGGGGCGGTCGGGTTTGCCTTCGCGGGTGTCGGGCTCGAAACCCTCGGGCAGGGGGCCACGCGGGATCTCGGCCTTGATCAGGCTTTCGATGGCCTTGAGGTATTTCTCGTCCGAAGGCACCGAGATGGTGAAGGCCTTGCCTAGACGCCCCGCACGACCGGTGCGGCCGATGCGGTGGACGTAATCCTCGGGATGCGAGGGCACGTCGAAGTTGAAGACGTGGCTGACCGCCGGAATGTCCAGTCCGCGCGCCGCCACGTCCGAGGCGACGAGGAGGTGCAGCGAGCCGTCGCGGAAGGCGTCGAGCGTCTTCATCCGTTCGGACTGCGCGAGGTCGCCGTGGATCGGCGCTGCGTTGAAGCCGTGCGATTTCAGCGACTTCGCCACCACATCCACATCCATCTTCCGGTTGCAGAAGATGATCGCATTGGTGCAGGCCTCGCCCTCGGCGCGGATCAGCGCGCGCAGCACGGCGCGCTTGTCGCCGAAGACGCGATCCTTGCGCACGGGTTTCAGCTCGATCAGGCTTTGCGTGATCGTGGTCGAGGTCGTCGCCTGCCGCGCCACCTCGATCCTGGCCGGATTCTTCAGGAAGGTCTTGGTGATCCGTTCGATCTCGGGCGCCATGGTGGCCGAGTAGAACATCGTCTGCCGCTTGGGCGGCGTCAGGGTGAAGATCCGCTCGATGTCCGGAATGAAGCCCATGTCGAGCATCCGGTCGGCCTCGTCCACCACCATGATCTGCACGCCGGTGAGCAGCAGCTTGCCGCGTTCGAAATGGTCGAGGAGCCGGCCCGGGGTCGCGATCAGCACGTCCACGCCACGGTCGATCAGCTTGTCCTGTTCGCCGAAGGCCACACCGCCGATCAGCAGCGCCTTGGTCAGCCTGGTGTGCTTGGCGTAGATGTCGAAGTTCTCGGCCACCTGGGCGGCGAGTTCGCGGGTGGGCGCGAGCACCAGGCTGCGCGGCATGCGGGCGCGGGCGCGGCCCTGGCCCAGCAGCGTGATCATCGGCAGGGTAAAGCTCGCCGTCTTGCCGGTGCCGGTCTGGGCGATGCCAAGCACATCGCGGCCGGTCAGCGCTTCGGGGATGGCCTGGGCCTGGATGGGTGTGGGAGTTTCGTAGCCGGCTTCCGAGACGGCTTGCAGCACGCGCGGATCCAGCGCGAGGTCGGAAAATTTGGTCATCAGCGTCCTATGGATGCGGTATCGGACCGCATGGATGGTGGGACGCAAGTTTCCGGGCGCCCCGGCGTCTCGGCCCGATATGGCCGCGTGGGGCGCGCATAGCGGAAATTGGCCGCAGGGTCAAGTCAGGGGCCGTTCCGGTGGACGCAGGGCGTGGGGTGCGTTAACCTTTTCCCATTCCTTGCGGGCTTTTCAATCTTTCCATTTTCAAGGTGACTCATGCAGCGGTTCATTCTTATTGCCTGCCTGGCGCTGGCGAACCCAGCCCACGCCGACACGGATCCCAGGGCCTGCACGCCACCCGGTTGCCGCACGACGGTCCTGTTCGCCTCGACATCCGACACCCGGAGCTATGCCTTGCTGGTTGCCGCCCCGGAGGCCGGATGCGACCGGGTCCGGTTCCGGATCGAGCACGACCGTGCCGGTGTTCTGGGCCAGTCGCCGCCCCTGGCCCCCGGCGAGCTGGCCGTGATCCGGCTTGGCCAGGGCTTTCCGCAGGGCGAGAACCGGGTGACGATCGCCTCGATCGGCTGCGACATGCCGCCGGCCGAGGCGCGGCGGGTGATCCTGGCCAACTCCGGGCATGACCACAGCTGGCGGTCGGGGCGGGTCCTGAATTCGGGTTCAGAACTTTCCGGCTGATGCGGGCGGAGGGCAGCGGGCAGGGTCCGCCGCCCCCGCTCTGGCCTCGGCGGCCTCAGGGCCGGATCGTCCCGTTGCCCGTCACCAGATACTTGAAGCTGCACAGCTGTTCGGCCCCCACCGGACCGCGGGCATGCATCTTGCCGGTGGCGATGCCGATTTCCGCGCCCATGCCGAACTCGCCGCCATCGGCGAACTGGGTCGAGGCGTTGCGCATCAGGATCGCGCTGTCGAGCCGTTCGAAGAACCGCTGCGCCGTCGAGTCGTTCTCGGTCAGGATGCTTTCGGTGTGCTGGCTGCCGTATCGGCGGATGTGGTCGATGGCCTGATCCACCCCGTCCACCAGCTTCGCGGCAATGATCATGTCGAGGAATTCGCGCCCGAAATCATCGGGTTGCGCCTTCTTCGTGCCGGGGATCTTCAGCAGCTCGCCCTCGGTGCGGACCTCTACACCGGCCTTCAATAGGTCTTCGATCAGGATGCCGCCATGCTTGGTGTAGAACTGCCAGTCGATGAGGAGGCACTCGGCCGCGCCGCAGATGCCGGTGCGGCGGGTCTTGGCGTTCAGGACGACGCGGCGGGCCTTTTCCAGGTCTGCGTCGCGGTCGGCATAGACGTGGCAGATGCCTTCGAGGTGGGCGAAGACGGGCACGCGGGCCTCGCGCTGGACAAGGCCGACAAGCCCCTTGCCGCCGCGGGGGACGATCACGTCGATGTATTGCGTGGCCTGCAGCATGGCAGTCACCATCTCGCGGTCGCGGGTGGGCACGAACTGGATCGCGGCGGTGGGGAGGTTCGCGGATTTCAGGCCGTCGAGCATGCAGGAGTGGATCGCTTCCGAGGTCTCGAAGCTTTCCGACCCGCCGCGCAGGATGACCGCATTGCCGGATTTGAGGCAAAGGGCACCGGCATCGGCGGTCACGTTGGGGCGGGATTCGTAGATGACGCCCACGACGCCGAGGGGGGTCGCAACGCGCTGGATGTGCAGGCCGTTGGGGCGGTCCCATTCGGCCAGGACGCGGCCCACCGGGTCAATCTGTTCGGCGATCTGGCGCAGCGCATCGACGATCCCGCGCAGGCGCGTGTCGTCAAGCCGCAACCGGTCGCGCATGGCGGGGGTGATGCCGCGCTGGTCGGCGGCGTCGAGGTCCAGGGTGTTGGCGTCGAAGATTTCCTGCCGGCGGTTCCAGACGGCATCGGCGGCGGCGATCAGGGCGGCGGCCTTTCGTTCCGACGAGGCGCAGGCGAGTTCGGCAGCCGCCGCGCGGGCCTTGGTGCCGATCTCGGTCATCAGGTCGGTGAACTGGCCGTCCATTGCGCTTCCTTTCCGTCCGGGCGGCGGAGTTTTCGAAAACTCCGCGCCGGAAATTTCAAAATTTCCGGTCCGATTTCCTTGCAGAAATCGGGCCCGTTCAAACCACCATGTCGTCCCGGTGCACCAGCGCCGCGCGGCCCTGATAGCCCAGGATCGCCTCGATCTCGCCCGAGCGGTGCCCGGCGATCTTGCGGGCCTCGGCCGAAGTATAGCGCACGAGGCCCTTGCCGAGAACCACGCCTTCGGGCGACAGGATCGCCACCGGCTCGCCGCGCCCGAAGCTGCCGGTCACCTTGGTCACACCGGCGGGCAGCAGGCTCTTGCCGGCTTTCAGCGCCGTCACCGCGCCTGCGTCCAGCACCAGCTCGCCCTTCGGCTTCATCGCGTTGATCCAGCGCTTTCGGGCCACTTGCGGATCGGCCGCCGGCACGAACCAGGTGCGCGGCGCGCCCTCGGCCAGCGCCTTCAGCGGGCGCAGGGTCGAACCCTCCATGATCGCCATGGCGCAGCCGCCGGCGACGGCGGTCTTCGCGGCGAGGAGCTTGGTCTTCATGCCACCCTTCGACATGCCGCTGATCGGGTCGCCGGCCATCGCCTCGATATCGGGCGTGATGCTGTCCACCACATCAAAGCGGGTGGCGCTGGCGTCTTCCTTCGGGTTGGCGGTGTAGAAGCCGTCAACGTCGGACAGCAGCACCAACTGGTCCGCGCCGACCGTCACGGCGATCTGCGCCGCCAGCCGGTCGTTGTCGCCAAAGCGGATCTCGTCGGTGGCGACCGTGTCGTTCTCGTTCACGATCGGCACCACGCCCAGGCCGAGGAGCGTCTCCATGGTCGCGCGAGAGTTCAGATAGCGGCGGCGATCCTCGGTGTCCTCCAGCGTGACCAGCACCTGCGCGGTGGTGATCCCGTGGGGCGCCAGGACTTCCTCGTAGGCGCGGGCGAGGCGGATCTGGCCGACAGCGGCTGCGGCCTGCGACTGTTCGAGGGTCAGCACCCCCTCGGGCAGGCCAAGAACCTTGCGGCCAAGCGCGATGGAGCCGGAAGAGACGAGGACGACATCGGTTCCCCGGGTCTTCGCCTCGGCCACGTCGAGGGCAAGGGCGGAGAGCCAGCTCTGCTTCAGCCCCGTCCGGCGGTCGACAAGAAGCGCTGAGCCGATCTTAACGACCAGCCGCCTTGCGGTCCTGATGTCGGGCGCCGACAGGGTCAGGCCCGGCCTCATGGTTGCCATGGCGTCGACTCCTTGGCGGGGGCCTGCGCCGTGATGATGGCGTAGAGCGCGCGCAGGACCTCGGGTATTCCCTTGCCGGAGACGCCCGAGATGACGTGGACCGGGCCGCCCGATGCCTTTTCCAGGGCACGGCGGCGGTCGCTGATCTGTTTGGGGTCCATCGCGTCGGTCTTGTTCAGCGCGACGATGCGGGGCTTGTCACCCAGAACCTCGGAGTATGCTTCAAGTTCGGTCACGATGGTCTTGAAATCCTTCGTGATCGTCGAAGATGTGCCGTCCACGAGATGCAGAAGGACCTTGCAGCGTTCGACATGCGCGAGGAACTGCGTCCCAAGGCCCCGGCCCTCCGACGCGCCCTCGATCAGGCCGGGAATGTCGGCCATGACGAATTCATGCCCGTCGATGCCGACGACGCCGAGGTTGGGGACGAGAGTCGTGAAGGGGTAGTCCGCGATCTTCGGCCGGGCGTTCGAGACGGCGGCGAGGAAGGTGGATTTTCCAGCGTTGGGGAGGCCCACAAGGCCCGCGTCGGCGATCAGCTTCAGGCGCAGCCAGATGGTGCGCTCGATGCCTTCCTGCCCCGGGTTCGCCCGCGCGGGCGCGCGGTTGGTCGAGGACTTGAAGCGCAGGTTGCCCCAGCCGCCGTTGCCGCCTTCGGCAAGGCAGACGCGCTGGCCCGGCTCGGTGAGGTCGGCAATGACGGTTTCCCCGTCCTCGTCGAGGATCTCGGTCCCGAGCGGGACCTTCAGCACGATGTCCTCGCCCGACTTGCCCGTCTTCTGGTTGCCCATGCCGGGCTGGCCGTTCTTGGCGAAGAAATGCTGCTGGTAGCGGTAGTCGATGAGGGTGTTCAGCCCTTCGACGGCCTCGGCATAGACGCTGCCGCCGTGGCCGCCGTCGCCACCGTCGGGGCCACCGAATTCGATGAACTTCTCGCGCCGGAAGGACACGCAACCGGCTCCGCCGCCGCCGGAGCGGATGTAGACTTTGGCGAGGTCGAGGAACTTCATATTGCGGGCTTTCGGGGCAGGGTCAGAAGGCGGGGATACAGGAAGCGGGGCAGATGCTCAAGCGATGGGCCTCCGATGGGCCTCGGGGATGCTCCTCGTGCGCCTTCGGCTACTCGTCGCGGGGCGTCAAGCGACGAGCGACGAAGGAGACGAGGAGCGTTCCGTCGCAGGGCCTTGAAGGTGGGGGTGGGGGGGCCTAGTGTCCCGGCCAGGACGAAAGGGTTCAGCGGATGGCCACCAAGCGCAGTATCTTCGAAGAGGTCGGGACAGACGAGAAACCCGTTCCGGCGCCGGCAGGCGGCGGGATCGACGCCCGGCCGAAGGGGGCACGGCGCGGCATCCGGATCTGGCTCGTCGCGCTGTTCCTCCTGGTGGCGACGATGATCGCCGTGGGCGGGCTGACGCGGCTGACGGACTCGGGTCTGTCGATCACCGAGTGGAAGCCGGTCACCGGGGCGCTGCCGCCGATGAGCGAGGCCGCGTGGCAGTCCGAGTTCGACAAGTATCGCGCCATCCCGGAATACCAGTTGCAGAACAAGGGCATGTCCCTGGAAGAGTTCAAGATGATCTACTGGTGGGAATGGGGGCACAGGCAGCTTGGCCGCGTGATCGGGCTGGTCTGGCTGGTCGGCTTCGCGGGCTTTGCCCTGGCAAGGCAGATCCCGCCGGGCTGGACCGGGCGCTTGCTGCTTCTGGGCGTGCTGGGCGGTGCGCAGGGGGCGATCGGCTGGTGGATGGTGTCCTCGGGCCTCGAAGGCGAGATGCTGGACGTGGCGTCCTATCGCCTTGCGACGCATCTCGGGTTGGCCTTCGTGATCCTGGGGTTCATCGCCTGGTATGTCTTCCTGCTCGGGCGAAGCGAGGCCGAACTCATGACGGCACGGCGGGGGCGGGAGGCAAAGCTGTTCGGCCTTTCCACCGGATTGATGCATTTCGCCTTCCTCCAGATCCTGCTGGGGGCGCTGGTGGCCGGAATCGACGCGGGACGGGCTTTCCCGACCTGGCCGCTGATGAACGGGCAGTTCTTTCCGGCCGATGCCTTCTATGTGCCTGACGGACAGGGGGGTAGCCTGCCCGTCTGGCATGCGTTCTTCGAGAACCCGGGCCTGGTGCAGTTCATCCACCGCATGTCGGGCTATCTCCTGTTCGCCTTCGGGGTGGTGGTCTGGCTGCGCGGACGCAGGTCGAGCTATCAGGCGACGCGCGCGGCCTTCGATCAGGTCATGGCGATGCTGGTCGTGCAGATGGGCCTCGGAATTGCCACCGTGCTGACCGTCGCGCATGTCCATGTCGCGATCACCCACCAGATCGGTGCGGTGATCCTCTGGGTGCTGATCCTGCGGGCCCGGCATCTGTCGCAATACCCCGTAGCGGGGTCGATCCGGGAAGGAACCGCATGAGCGCGTATGATGAACTGATGGCCTTCCAGCGCCAGACCGAGGCATTGGCCCAGGTGGCCGGACGGCTGGGCTGGGATCAGGAGACCGTGATGCCCGAGGGGGCGGCCGGGCAGCGGGCCGAGGAGATCGGGGCGCTGGAAGCGGTGCTGCATGCGCGGCGCACCGATCCGCGTCTGGCCGGCTGGCTGGCCGAGGCCAGGGCGCCGGATGCGGTGGGCGAGGCGCAGCTGCGGCTGATCCGGCGGTCCTACGAGCGGACGATGAAGGTTCCGGCGAAACTTGCCGAGGAAATCGCCACGACGATGTCGCTGGCGCAGGGGGTCTGGGCTGACTGCCGGGCGCGCGAGGATGTGGCGGGGTTCCTGCCGATGCTGCGCAAGGTGGTGGACCTGAAGCGGGCCGAGGGCGCGGCGCTGGCGGCGGGGGGCGATCCCTATGACGCGCTGGTCGATGACTACGAACCGGGCATGACCGGAGCGGCGATCGCGGCAATGTTCGATGCGATGCGGCCCCGGCTGGTCAGCCTGCGGGAGAAGGTGCTGGGAGCCGAGGCGCCGAAGGGCATCGTCGGGACATTCGCGCAGGACGCCCAACTGGCGCTGAGCCGCGAGCTGGCGACGGTGTTCGGCTACGACTGGTCGCGTGGGCGGGTCGATCTGGCGGTGCATCCGTTCAGCTCGGGGTCGGGCCACGACGTGCGGATCACGACGCGGGTCAACGAGACCGATCCGTTCAACTGCTTCTATTCCACGATCCACGAGGTCGGCCACGCCGCCTATGAACAGGGGATCGACCCGGCCTATGCGCTGACGCCCATCGGGCAGGGCGTGTCGATGGGGGTGCACGAAAGCCAGAGCCGGTCCTACGAGAACCAGTTGGGTCGCAGCCGCGCCTTCACCGGCTGGCTGTTCGGCCGGATGCGGGAGATCTTCGGGGACTTCGGCATCGCGGATGCGGATGCCTTCTACCGGGCTGTGAACCGGGTGCATCCGGGCTACATCCGCACCGAGGCCGACGAGGTCCACTACAACCTGCACATCATGATGCGCTTCGATCTGGAACGCGCACTTATCCGCGGCGACCTGGACGTGGCCGATCTGGAAGCCGCCTGGAACGACCGCTTCCGCGCCGATTTCGGGGTGGCGGTGGACCGGCCGTCGAACGGGATGCTGCAGGACGTCCACTGGTCCTGCGGGCTGTTCGGCTATTTCCCGACCTACACGCTGGGCAATGTCTATGCCGGCTGCCTGGTCAAGGCGTTGCGCGCCGAGGTGCCGGGCCTCGACACGATGATGGCCAGGGGCGATGTGTCGGCCGCAACCGGCTGGCTGCGCGAGCGGTTGCAACGCCACGGAGGGCTTTACGAGCCGCGGGATGTCGTGCGGCGGGCCTGCGGGTTCGAGCCTTCGGAGGCGCCGCTGCTGGACTATCTCGAGGCCAAGTTCGGCGAGATCTACGCGGTCTAGTCCCGGTGCAGGCGGCGGCTCGTCGGTGACTGCGTCCCTCCTCGCAAGGCACCCCGACGAGGAGACGCAGTCGAACGAGGAGGTCGCCGAAGCCTCAGCGGCGGTCGATGAAGGCCTGGATGCCCCGGTCCGCCGAAGGCAGAAGCGCGTTCTCCACGATCGCCGCGCCGGCGACGCGGTAGGCCTGGTCCAGCGGCAGGGCAAGCTGCGCGCGGAAGGCGCGCTTGCCGATGCGGATGGCCTGCGGATCCTGTGCGGCGATCCGGCGGGCGAGCGTCCGGGTATCCTCGGCCAGCGCCTCGGGCGGGGCCAGCCGGTTCACCACGCCAAGCGCGTGGGCGCGGGGGGCGGGCAGGAATTCGCCCGTGGTCAGAAGCTCGAAGGCCAGGCCGGGGGCGAGGCGGCGCGACAGGGCAACGGCGGGAGTGGAGCAGAAGAGGCCGAGGTTGATGCCGTTCACGCCGAAACGGGCGGTCTCGGCCGCGACGATGAGGTCGCAGGAACAGGCCAGCTGGCAGCCGCCGGCGGTTGCCACGCCCTGGACTTGGGCGATGATCGGCTGGGGCAGGGCGGCGATCTGCTGCATCACCGCCGAGCAGCGATCGAACAGCGCCTGGAACTGCGCGCGGCCGCCGTCGGGGGCGCTGCGGAAGCCCTGCATCTCTTTCAGATCGTGGCCGGCGGAGAAGGCCTTGCCCTCGGCGGCAAGGATCACGACGCGGATCTCATCATCCCCGGCGATCCGCTCGAACGCGGCGCCGAGCGCGGCCAGCATCGCCGTCGAGAGCGCGTTCAGCGTACCGGGAGAGGCCAGCGTGACGGTGGCGATACCGTCCTGCACGTCGCAGGTCAGCGGGGCGGGGGGAAGGGAGCTCGGCAACTCAGGCCTTGGGCTTGAGGAACCGGCCCTCGATCTGCGCGCCGCTTTCGATCACCAGCGCGGCGGTGGTGACATCGGCCTTGACCGCCGAGCTTGCCCGCAAGGTGAAGCTTTCGCAGGCGACCTTGCCGTCGAACTTGCCCTTCACCTCGACCGTATGGGCGTTGACCGAGCCCTTCACCCGGCCTTCCTGACCGATGATGAGCCCGTTGGCGGTGATGTTGCCGTCGATCTCGCCCAGAACCTCGACCGAGCCGGTCGAGGTGATCTCGCCGGTGATGCGCAGGTCGGCCCCGAGCACCGAGCGCGCCGAGTTCGAGCCGGGGGCCGAGGGACGCGGGGCAGCGGGCGCGGCCGGGGCGGAGGTCGGGTCGGAGGTCTTGGAGAACATGCGCGGCTTCCTTGGGAAAGGGGGTGACCCGATAAGGTAGGAAGGCGCAGGTCCGGTCAAGGGGCGCGTTGGTCTGGTGGCAGTTTTCCCCGGGACGAATGTCGCAAGCGGGGCTGACAGGGCGCGGCCGGGATGGTCAGATCGGCAGGGAATCAGGGGGTCCTGCGATGGTGGACGCATTTTTCCGGCCGGTTTCGGGCTTTGACCTGCCGCGCTTTGCCGGGGTGCCGACCTTCATGAGGCTGCCGCATGTGGGGTTCGACCATCCGCGCTTTGCCGAGGTGCAGATCGGGTTGATCGGCGCGCCCTGGGACGGGGGGACCACGAACCGGCCGGGTCCGCGCCATGGGCCGCGCCAGTTGCGCGACCTCTCGACCATGATCCGGGCGGTGAACGGGGCGACCTGGGTGGCGCCGTTCGAGCTGGCGGCTTGTGCCGACCTCGGCGACGTGGCGCCGAACCCTGGGGACCTGATGGACTCGATGGCGCGGATGGAGGCCTTCTACGAGAAGGTCGTGGCGGCGGGGATCCGGCCGCTGACCGGGGGCGGGGATCATCTGTGCTCGCTTCCCATCCTGCGGGCGGTGGCGAAGGCGCGTCCCGTGGGCATGATCCAGTTCGACAGCCATACCGACCTGAACGACGTGTATTTCGGCACCTCGCGCTACAACCACGGCACTCCGTTCCGCCGGGCGGTGGAGGAGGGGCTGATCGACCCGAAACGCTATGTCCTGATCGGGATTCGCGGCACGGCCTATGGCCGCGAGGACTGGGATTTCGCTGCGGCGAACGGCATCCGCATCATCCCGATCGCGGAGTTCCATGCGCGGGGGCCCGAGGATGTTATGGCCGAGGCGCGCGAAATCGTCGGGCAGGAGCCGGTTTACGTGACCTATGACATCGATTTCGTGGACCCGACCTTCGCACCGGGGACCGGGACGCCCGAGGTGGGCGGGCCGACCAGCTGGCAGGCCTTGCAGGTCGCGCGGGGGCTTCGGGGCCTTGATGTGGTGGGGGCGGACCTGGTGGAGGTCTCGCCGCCGTTCGACCCGTCGGGCGGGACAGCCTGGCTGGGGATCAGCCTGATGTTCGAGATGCTCTGCGTGATGGCCGAGCGTGTGGCGCGGGGCTGAGGGCGGAGCGGGGGCCAGCCCCCGGACCCCCGGGATATTTGAGGACAGATGAAAGGGTGGGCCATGCAGCCTGAGATGTTGATCACCAATGCCAAGGTCCTGACGATGGACGATGCGCGCCCCCGGGCCGAGGCGGTGGCGTTCGCGGGGGGGCGCATCCTGGCCGTAGGAAGCCGGGCCGAGGTGGAGGCGCTGGCGGGGCCCTCGACCAGGGTGGTCGATGCCGGGGGGCGGACGCTGTTGCCGGGCTTCGTGGAGAGCCACCTGCATCTGGTGCTGGGTGGGAACGAGCTGTCGCAGCTGCAGCTGGGTGGCGTCTCGGGCTTCGACGACCTGGCGCGGCTGTTCCGGGCCTATGCGGCGAAGAACCCCGGCCTGCCGCTGGTGATGGCGCAGGGGGCGGCCTACGAGATCCTCGACCATCCGGTCACGCGGCACGATCTGGACCGGGTGATCGCCGACCGGCCCATCGCGATGATGGCGCCGGACCATCATACGGTCTGGGCCAATACGGCGGCCTTGCAGGCGGCGGGTATCCTGCACGGGGCGGCGATGCCCCCGGGTCATGTCGTGGTGATGGGGCAGGACGGCACGGCGACCGGGGAGCTTCTGGAGTTCGAGGCGTTCAGTCCGGTCTTGGCGCTGTCCGGGGACCTGCACCTGCAACTGGGGATCGCGACGGGGGGCGAGCCGGAGCCCTGGCCTGATGCCGGGCAGCGCGCGAAGGACAAGGAAAAGGTCGCGGCGGGGCTGGCGCATTGCGCGATGCACGGGATCACCAGCATGGTGAACATGGACGGCAACCGCTATACCTGCGTGTTGCTGAAGGAGATGGAGGCCGAGGGGCGGCTGACCGCGCGGGTCAAGGTTCCCTTCCATTTCAAGCCGCACATGGAGCTGTCGGAGCTCGACCGGGCCTCGGCCATGGCGGCGGAGTTCACCGGCGACTGGGTGACGAGCGGCTTCGTCAAGATGTTCATGGACGGGGTCGTGGACAGCCGCACCGCCTACATGCTGCACGACTATCCCGGAACGACGGAACGGGGCGCGCCCTTGTTCGAGGCGGAGCGGTTCAAGGAGATCTGCCGGGAAATCTCGCGCCGCGACCTGCAGATCGCGGTCCATGCCATCGGCGACGGGGCGGTGCGGCAGACGATCGACGGCTACGAGGCGGCGGGCCGGCCCGACCTGCGCCACCGGATCGAGCATATCGAATTGATCGACCGGGCCGACGTGCCAAGGCTCGGGGCGCTGGGGATCACGGCATCCGTCCAGCCGCCGCATCCGCCGGGGGCGATGGATTTCCCGATGTCGACGATGGAGCACGTGTTCCATCGTGATCGCTGGAAGGACGCCTATCTGACCCGGACCCTGGCCGAGCATGGCGCACCGCTGGCCTTTGCCAGCGACTGGCCGGTGACGGATGTGAGCGTGATGCGCGGCATCCAGGCGGCGCTGACGCGGGTGCCTTACGAGGGGTGCCAGGATGAGAGAGTGGGCCTGATGGAGGTCCTGCGCGCCTATACGGCAGGTGGGGCCTGGGCTGCGCATATGGAAGGGCTGACGGGGACCCTGCGTCCGGGGCTTGCAGCCGATCTGGTGCTGATCGACGGCGACATCGAGGCGATTCCGGCCGAACAGATGGGAAAGACGGGAATCGCGCTGACGATTGCGGGCGGCAGGGTGACGCACGACCCGTCCGGCATGGCCGGCGGGGCGAGATAATACTTTGATTTCACGTTAGAAAATGCGGTTCTCGCAAAAATCGTCATCTTCCCGTCATTTTCCGCTTGCGGCTCCGAAAGCCCGGGACTAAAAGCCCCCTCACCGAAACGGAACGGGGCCGGAAACGGCGGCGGGACGGATCGGAAGCGGGGGTGAAACGCCGCGAAATCTTCGGAGGCAGGATGGCAGTACAGCCGGAAGTTCTGGCGTGCTGTGTGTTTTGTGTCCGTGCTCTTTGACAGATATGGTTCATGAAGGGATATGCGGGCGGTCTGTCGCGGATCGGCGTCAGACGTTTGCATATCGGCTCACTAGGGGAAACCCGATGATGTGAGTGTCAGCTTCACTACTTG
>NZ_VMDU01000018.1 GCF_008271465.1 Tabrizicola flagellatus
CGGCGCACTTGCCCAACCCAAAACCGACCACTATCAACCCCAAGGACTCTCGTTATGAACGAGGGACGACCGGGGGGCAGGTCAGTATCCTTGGTCGGTCCAGGCGGCGCGCCTGCACCAGGTTTGACGATCAATCCAAGGCCTTCAGCCGGGAGACCTCATCGGTGCCGAGGCGGTAATGGCCGGTGATCGGGAAGGCAAACAGGATGTCCTCTTCCCGCGCACCCTGGCCGATATTGTGCAGGATCAGCGGCACGCCGGCCTCGGTCCGCCGGTCGGAGACGATGCCGATGTGGTCGAGGTTGCCCGGCAGTTTCCAGGTGATGATGTCGCCGGGCAGATAGGGCGTCGGCCCCCGGTCGAGCGGCAGGGACGCGCCGATCCGGGTGAAGAGCGTCTGGAGGTTCGGCACCCGGCGGTGGTCGATGTTGCGGTCGGGGCGCGCGAGGCCCCAGAGCGCGGGGTAGGCGGCGAAATCCGCGCGCATGTCGCGGTTCACGGCGCGTTGCAGGTCGATCCCCCATCCGTCGCGCAGGGCGCGGATCACCACGTCGGTGCAGACCCCCCGGTCGCGCGGGATGTCGCCGTTGGGAAAGTCGAGCCGCGCATAGGCCGGGTCGTAGATCACCGTCACGCCCACCTGGTCGCGCGCCGCCGCCGTCAGGCGCGAGGGCTCCGACCCCGCCAGCGCCGAGGCGGCGAGGGGGGCGGAAAGACCGAGCGAGAAGATCAGGACAAGCGCACGCATTGCGAGATCATGCCCGCTTCACGGGCGCGTGTGTAGTCCGGATTTCCCCTGTTTCCGACGGGCTGGCGCCTTTCCGCCGGGGCCGGTAAGAAGGCCGTGATGGCGATCACCCTGACCTCTCTTGCCGATCTGGCGGCGCATGGCTTCGACGACATCATCGATGTCCGGTCGCCTTCGGAATATGCCGAAGATCACCTGCCCGGCGCGATCTCGCTGCCCGTGCTGGACGATGCCGAACGCGCGGAGGTCGGCACGATCTACAAGCAGGTCTCACCCTTCACCGCGCGCAAGGTCGGCGCGGCGCTGGTGGCGAAGAATGCCGCCGCGCATCTGCAGGGGCCGCTCGCCGACCGGCCGGGCGGCTGGCGGCCGCTGGTCTATTGCTGGCGCGGCGGGCAGCGGTCGGGGTCCTTCGCGACGATCCTGAGCCAGATCGGCTGGCGGGTCGAGACGCTGGCGGGCGGCTACAAGGCCTGGCGCGGGCTGGTGGTGCGCGAGGTCTATGACACGCCGGTCCGCGCGCCCATGGTGGTGCTGGACGGCAATACCGGATCGGCCAAGACCGAAATCCTGAACCTTCTGCCGCAGCATGGGCTTCAGGTCATCGACCTGGAGGGGCTGGCCCGGCATCGCGGGTCGCTGTTCGGGGCGGTGGGCGAACAGCCCTCGCAGAAGGCCTTCGAGGGGGCGCTGGCGCTGGCGCTGGCGGGCCTTGACCCCGCGCGGCCGGTGGTGGTGGAGGCGGAAAGCTCGAAGATCGGCGAGCGGCGGCTGCCGCCCGAGATCTGGAAGGCCATGGTCGCCGCGCCGCGGGTGGCGATCGCTGCGCCACGGGCGGAGCGGGCGGCCTATCTGGCCCGCGCCTATGCCGATCTGACCGCCGCGCCGGAACGGCTGGCGGCGACCGTGGGCCTGCTTAAGCCGCTGCACGCGGCCGAGGTGATCGAGGGCTGGCTGGCGCTGGCGGCGGCGGGCGAACATGCCGCGCTGGCCGAAAGCCTGATGGAGCGCCATTACGACCCGCGCTATGGCAAGCATCGGGCGCGGATGGCGGTGCCGGTGACCGAGGTCGCGGCCGAAAGTCTGGCACCCGAGGCCCTGCCGGGCCTTGCCGCGCAGGTGGCCGAGGCGGTGAAGGCGGCGGTCGGGCGCTGACTCAGCCGGTGACGGTGATGTGCGGCGGGCCGGCGGTGACCTCGCCGATCCGGGCGGCGGTGTGGCCGGCGGCGAGGAGCGCAGCGAGGAGCCCCTCGGCGCGGTCGGCGGGCACGGCGGCGAGAAGGCCCCCGGCGGTCTGCGGATCGGACAGAAGCGTGACGCGCGGATCGGCCGGGGCGGTCATCCGCCAGCTGACCGCCTGCAGGTTCGCGGGCAGAAGCGATGAGCCCTGCCCCGCCTTCGCCAGCTCCAGCGCGCCGGGCATCAGCGGGATCGCGTCGAGCCGCAGGGTGGCGGCGGTGCCGGAGGCGTCGAGCATCTCCAGCAGGTGACCGGCGAGGCCGAAGCCGGTGACATCGGTCATCGCCTGCGCCTGCGGCGCGAGGATCGCGGCGGCATCGTGCTGCGGGCGGGTCATCAGCGCGATGCAGGCGGCCCAGACCTCTCCCATCAGGCGGCCGGGAAGGGTGGCGAGCGCCATTTCCGCGGCGAGGATGGTGCCCGAGCCGAGCGGGCGGGTCAGGATCAGCGCATCGCCGGGGCGCGCGCCGGCCTTGGTGACAACGCGCGGGGCGGTGCCGGTGACGGTGAAGCCGATGGTCAGCTCCGCCCCTTCGGTGGAATGGCCGCCGACGACATCGGCCCCGGCCTCGCGGAAGGTGCGGGCGGCCTCGTCCATGATCTCGGCCAGCATGCGGGACTGAAGCTCGGGGCCGAGCGGCGGCAGGGTGACCTGCGCCAGTGCGACCTGGGGGGCGGCGCCCATGGCGAGGACATCGCCCATGGCATGCAGCGCGGCGATGCGGGCCATCAGGCGGGGATCGTGGCAGAAGGCGCGCAGGTGGTCGGTGGTCAGGACCTGGAAGCCCCCGTCCGGCCGGGCAAGGACGGCGGCATCGTCGCCGGGGCCGGAGCGGACCTCGGCCCGCGCCGGGGGCGGGAGGGGGGCCAGCGCCTCGGCCAGGACGCCGGGGCCGAGCTTCGCGCCGCAGCCGCCGCAGAGCGGGCGGCGGTCCAGATGCGCGGCGAGGCCCGTGGTCGCCTCGGCCGGTGCGGCAGGGCGGGACATGGCGGGATAGGGGCCGAAGCGGTCCATGAACGCGCGGTCGATCCGGTCCTTCAGGCGCCAGAGCCGGGGGCCGGTGGCGGTGAGGCCCCATTTCTCGGCGAGCGCGCTCTGGCCGCCCAGCGAGACGAGTTTCAGGTAGTCGGTCTGCGGGCGGAAGGGTCGGAGCGGCCGTCCGGTCAGCGCGGCGCGGAGGTTGTGGTGCAGGACGGGCGCGGCGCGGACGGCGAAGACGCCGGCCTTGGGGCGGGGTGTGTCGGGCTGGGTGGCGCAGTCGCCGCTGGCGAATATCAGCGGGTCGGAGGTGCGCAGCGTGGCGTCGATGAGGAGGAAGCCCTCGCGCTGGTCGAGGCCGGTCCCGGACAGCCAGGGATGCGGCCGGGCGCCGGTGGCCGAGAGGGTGAAGTCGGACGGCAGGACCTCTCCGCCGGTGAGGGTGACGCGGTCGGGCGCGATGGCGGCGACGGTCGCGCCGAGGCGGAGGTCGATGCCGGCCTCGGCCAGCCGGCGGCGGATCGTGGCGCGGGCGCGGGGGGAGAGGGTTGGCAGGAAATCCGCGCTGCGGTCGATCAGGGCGATCCGGGGGATGGCGCCTTCGCTGCGGAGCCGATGGGCGGAGGCAAGCGCGAGTTCCACCCCGGCGAGGCCGGCGCCGAGGATGGCGATGCGCGGCTCGGGCGGGCGGCGGGCGAGGAAGACCTCCCAGGCCTCGGCATAGGGGCCGAGCGGCTTGGCGGCGACGGCGGCGGAGGCGCCAGGGATCGCGTCCGGCAGCTGCGAGGTGATGCCGATGTCGATGGCGGCGAGGTCGTAGGGCAAGGGCGGGCGCCCGGCGAGGTGGATGAGCCGGGCGTCGCGGTCGATGCCGGTGGCGCGGTCGAGGATCAGGCGGGCACCGGCAAAGCGGGCGAGGCGGACGATGTCGATCATCAGGTCTTCCCGCCGGTAATGGCCGGCGATCAGGCCCGGCAGCATGCCGGTGTAGGGCGCGGCGGGATCGGGGTTGATCAGCGTGACCCTGGTCCCGGGCAGCGGCTTCATCCCCCACATGCGCAGCACCAGCGCATGGCAATGCCCGCCGCCGATCAGCACGAGGTCCTTGATCTGGGGCAGGGCGGGGGTCATGGGCTGCGGCTCTCCCGGTGCGTCGGCATCAGCGCCGGGATAGCGCATGGCGGGCGGAAAGGCCATGACCGGGCGCCGGTTTGGGAGGGGCTGTCCTCAGGGCATCGAGCCCTTCGGACAGCGCTGCCGCGGAGGAAATGTCCGGCGTGGCTGCGGGGTGGACAGGGCGGATGCCTCCGGCGGGAGTATTTCCCAAGGGGCAAGCCCATTAGCGTCGTGTTAACTTGAACGTGGCCAACTGGGACTGCGGTACAGGGAGGAGTCCCGATGGCCGCAAGGGGCAAGTCGCCCCGGCGGCGTGGGAAGCTCTCCCTTCGCACTGCAAGAGGTGCCGCTCGCCGGGGCGCATTGCCGCCCGATCCCGCATTTGCCCTTTTCCAAATACTCCCGCCGGAGGCAGCGACATTTGCCACGGGCGCAGTCGGGGCAGAAGGGATCCGCGGCAGCGCCGCCGAGCGGGCCCTCGATGGGTCCCGAGGCGGCTCTCCCTCTCAGGCAGCGTCGAGGGCGGGGCGCAAGAGCGCCATCGGATGGGCGCGCAGCGTCAGGCGCATGGCGACGTAATCCTCGACCACCGCCTCGCCCAGGGTCATCTCGCGGAAGGCGACGGCGGGCTCGGGGATCCCCTCGCCGTCCAGGTCGGCGGCGAAAAGCGGCAGGGGCGCGCCCTCGGCCAGGGCTTCGGCGGCCCAGAGCGCCTCGCGGCGGCTGAGGCCGAGGTCGGCGAAGACATCGGCCTCGGCCAGGCGGGTCAGGGTGGCGGGGCCGACGCCCGCGCGGCGCCAGACATCCTGCACCGTCTGATAGCCGTTGCCGCGCGCCCCGGTGATCCAGCGCGCCTCTTCCTCGGCGATGCCGCGGATCTGGCGGAAGCCCAGCCGCAGCGCCAGTTCGGGCGGTGCGCCCGGCCGGTCGATCCATTCCATCCGGTTGTCCCAGTGGCTGGCGTTGATCGCGGGCGGCAGCACCGTCACCCCGTGTTCCCGCGCATCGCGCACGATCTGCGCCGGCGCATAGAATCCCATCGGCTGCGAGTTCAGGAGCGCGCAGGCGAAGATGCCGGGATGGTGCCGCTTGATCCAGGCCGAGGCATAGACCAGAAGCGCGAAGCTGGCCGCATGGCTTTCGGGGAAGCCGTAGCTGCCGAAGCCCTCGATCTGGGCAAAGCAGCGGCGGGCGAAATCCTCGTCATGGCCGCGCGCCAGCATGCCGGTGATGAAGCGGTCGTGGAACTCGCTGACGTTGCCGTGTTTCTTGAAGGTCGCGAGCGACCGGCGCAGGCGGTCGGCCTCTTCCGGCGTGAAGCCCGCGCCGACGATGGCGATCTGCATCGCCTGTTCCTGGAAGAGCGGCACGCCGAGCGTCTTGCCCAGCACCCGGCCCAGCTCGTCCGAGGGGAAGCTGACCTGTTCCTGCCCGTTCCGCCGCCGCAGGAAGGGATGCACCATGTCGCCCTGGATCGGCCCCGGGCGGATGATCGCCACCTGGATCACGAGGTCGTAGAAGCACTTCGGCCGCATCCGGGGCAGGAAGTTCATCTGCGCCCGGCTTTCCACCTGGAACACCCCGAGCGAGTCGGCCCGGCAGAGCATGCGGTAGGTCTCGGGGTCCTCGGGCGGGAGCGTGGCCAGCGTGAAGTGCTGGTGGTGGTGCCGCGCGATCAGGTCGAAGGCCTTGCGCAGGCAGGAGAGCATGCCGAGCGCCAGGATATCGACCTTCAGGATCTTCAGCGTGTCGATGTCGTCCTTGTCCCAGGGGATGACGGTGCGGTCCTCCATCGTGGCGTTTTCGACCGGGCAAAGCTCGTCCAGCCGGCCTTCTGTGATGATGAAGCCGCCGACGTGCTGGCTGAGGTGCCGGGGGAAGCCCTGGATCTCGTCGATCAGGGCCATGGTCTGCGACAGGCGCCGGTCGGTGGGATCAAGGCCGATTTCGCGAAGCCGCGCCTCGGTCACCGCCCCCGGCCCGCCCCAGCCCCAGATCTGGCTGGACATGGCGGCGAGGGTATCCTCGGACAGGCCCATGGCGCGGCCGACCTCGCGCACCGCGCGCTTGCCGCGGTAGTGGATCACCGTGGCGCACAGCCCCGCGCGGTGGCGGCCGTATTTTTCGTAGATGTGCTGGATCACCTCTTCCCGACGTTCGTGTTCGAAATCCACGTCGATGTCGGGCGGTTCGTTCCGCGCCTCACTGATGAAACGCTCGAAGACCATCGTCCCGATCTCGGGGCTGACCGAGGTCACGCCCAGGGCATAGCAGACCACCGAATTCGCAGCCGAGCCGCGGCCCTGGCAGAGGATGCCGCGCTTGCGGGCGAAATCGACGATGTCGTGGACGGTGAGGAAATAGGGCTCGTAGCGCAGCCTGGCGATCAGGGCGAGTTCATGGGCCATCTGCGCGCGTACCCGGTCGGGCGGGCCTTCGGGATAGCGCCAGTGCAGGCCCGCCTCGGCCAGGCGCGCGAGGCGCTGGGCGGCGCTTTCGCCGTCCGCGACCTCGGAGGGGTACTGGTATTGCAACTCGTCCAGCGAGAAGGCGGCGCGGGCGGCGACCTCGCCTGCCCGGACCACCGCCGCCTCGTGCCCGGCGAAGATGCGCCGCATCTCGGCATCCGAGCGCAGGCGGCCTTCGTTGTTGGGCAGCGCCCGGCGGCCGAGCCTGTCCACCGGCACGCCGAGGCGGATCGCGGTCAGGACATCGGCAAGCCGGCGGCGCTTGCCGTGGTGCAGGAAGGGCAGCGCCGTGGCGACGGTGGGGATGTTCAGGGCCTCTGCGCGCCGGGCGAGGCTGTCGAAGCGGGCCGCGTCCTGCCCGTCATAGCGCGGCGCCATGGCGAGGGAGACCTGGCCGGGGAAGCGTTGCGCCAGCCGTCGGGCATGGGCGTGCCAGAGTTTCGGATCGGTGGTCGCGCCGATCTCGGCCAGGGTCAGGCGCTGGTCCTCGGGCAGGATCAGCATCTCCATCCCCTCGCCCCAGTCGAGGAGGTCGGGCAGGTCCAGCCGGCAGTCGCCCTTCTCGGCCCGCAGGCGGCCGAGGCTGAGCAGGCGGCAGAGGCGGCCCCAGGCGGCGCGGTCGCGGGGGAGGGTCGTGACCTGGAAGCCGTCGGCAAGGACGATGCGGGCGGCGGGGATCAGCCGGACCTTCGGGCCGCCGTCGCGGGCGAGTTCCCTGGCCCTGGTGTGGGCGCGGACGATGCCGGCGACCGAGTTCACATCGGCGACGGCCAGCGCGGGCATCCCCATCTCGGCGGCGCGCAGGATCATCTCCTCGGGGTGGGAGGCCCCGGTGAGGAAGGTGAAATTCGTCAGCGCGGAGAGTTCGACGAAGGGCAAGGGGCGACTCGGGTGACGTGAACAGAACGGGAACATTCTGCCACGGGCGCGCGGGGGCCGCCAGGAATTTTCGGTGAAAATTCCTGGCCTTCGGTCGTGCTAGATCAGGCCTTCCTTGCGGAAGAGGGCCTTGAGATCGGCTTCCGGCCTTGCGCCGAAGTGCGAGATGACCTCGGCCGCGGCGACGCAGCCCATGCGGCCGGCGGTGGCCAGCGACTGGCCGGTGGCGAGACCATAAAGGAACCCTGCCGCGAACTGGTCGCCCGCGCCGGTGGCGTCAACGGGCACGACGCGGCGGACGGGGACCACCGCCTGTTCCTCGCCGCGCACCACGATCACGTCATGGCCCGACCGGGTGCAGACGACGAGGCCCGCATCCGCCGCCGCCTGCTCCAGCGCCGCCGACAGGTCGGTCTGGTAGAGCGAGCACCATTCGTGTTCGTTGCCGATGACATAGTCCAGCGACTTCACCAGCCGCCGGAAGTCGTCGCGGTGCCGATCGACGCAGAAGGGATCGGACAGCGCGATGCCGGCCTTGCCGCCGGCCCTGTGGCACAGTTCCACCGCCCGCTCGAAGGCCTGCTTGCCCTTGGGCTTGTCGTAGAGATAGCCCTCGAGGAACAGGATCTCGGCGCGGCCGGCGACCGAATCCGACACGTCGTCGGGGCCGAGTTCCGAGGAGATGCCGAGGTAGGTGTTCATCGACCGCTCGCCGTCGGGCGAGACGAAGATCATGCTGCGCGAGGTCGGAAGCTCGCCCCCCGGCACGGGCGGGTTGACGAAATCGGTGCCCTCCTGCGCCATGGTCTGCGCGTAGAAGCGGCCCAGCGCGTCGTCGTGGACGCGGCCGATGAAGGCGGTGGTGAGGCCGAGGTTGCCGAGGCCGGCCAGCGTGTTCGCGACCGATCCGCCCGGTGCCTGCTGGCGGTTCTCCATCGCGGCATAGAGCATCTCGCCGCGTTCGCGTTCGACGAGCTGCATGATGCCCTTCTGGATTCCCATGAGGTCGAGGAAACTGTCGTCGGCGGTGGAGAAGACATCGACGATGGCATTGCCGATGCCGACGACCTGATAGGTTTTCATGCGGTCTTTTCCTCGTATTGGCACCAGTCGCGGATCGGGCAGATGCCGCATTTCGGCTTGCGCGCGGTGCAGATATACCGGCCGTGCAGGATAAGCCAGTGGTGGGCATGGGCCTGGTATTCCACCGGCACGTTGTCCTCGATCGCGCGTTCTACGGCCAGTTCGTCGCGGCCGGGGCAGATGCCGGTGCGGTTGCCGACGCGGAAGATATGGGTATCGACCGCCTGTGCGGGGTGGTGGAACCACATGTTCAGGACCACGTTCGCCGTCTTGCGCCCGACCCCCGGCAGCGTGGTCAGCGCCGCGCGGGACGAGGGCACCTCGCCGCCGAAGTTCTCGATCAGAAGGCGCGAGAGCCGGATGACGTTCTTCGCCTTGTTGCGGTAAAGGCCGATGGTCTTGATATGGTCGATCAGCCCCTCTTCCCCAAGCGCCAGCATCTTTTCCGGCGTGTCGGCGATCTGGAAGAGCTTGCGCGTGGCCTTGTTCACGCCGACATCCGTCGCCTGTGCCGAAAGCGCCACGGCGACCAGCAGGGTGAAGGCGTTGACGTGTTCAAGTTCGCCCTTCGGATGGGGCTCGATCTCGGCGAAACGCGCGAAGACCTGTTTCAGCGCGGCATAGGGCAGTTGCGGGGTCATGGAGCCTTTGCAGCACGAAAGCCGCAGTTCGACAAGCCGCAGGAAACGGGTCGCGGCGCAGGGAGGGTGGCGCTACATCTCCGAAAGACGCTCGTCGATGACTTCGTCACTCCTCGCTTGCGACGAGAAGCCGAAGGCGCACGAGGAGCCGCCCGAGGAAACCAGGATGACCGACCAGTCCCCGTCCTACCACTACCAGGTGATCGCCCGCGCGCTTGACGTGATCGATCGTGAAGGCCCGGCCCTGACGCTGGAAGGCCTGGCCCAGCGGATGAGCATGAGCCCGGCGCATTTCCAGCGGGTGTTCAGCCAGTGGGTCGGCGTCAGCCCCAAGCGATATCAGCAATATCTGACGCTGGGCCATGCGCGCAGGCTGCTGGCGGAAAGGCATACCCTGCTTGGCACCACCCTTGAGACCGGCCTTTCCGGCACGGGACGCCTGCATGACCTGTTCCTGACCTGGGAAGCGATGTCGCCTGGAGACTATGCCCGCGGCGGCGAAGGGCTGGAGATCCGCTGGGGCTGGTTCGAGACGCCCTTCGGTCCGGCCCTGGTCATGGCGACGGCAAGGGGCATCTGCGGCATGGGCTTTGCCGACGAGGTTGGCGCCGAGGCGGCGATGGAGGACCTTGTCGGCCGCTGGCCGAAGGCGAGCTATGTCGAGGACCCGAGGGCGATCCGTCCCCTGGTCGATACGGCCTTCGGCGGAAAGGCCACCAGCCTGCACCTGATCGGCGCCCCGTTCCAGATCAAGGTCTGGGAGGCGCTCCTGGCGATCCCCACCGGCCATGTCACCACCTATGCCGACATCGCCGGTGCCATCGGCCATCCGCAGGCCCACCGCGCCGTGGGCACGGCTGTCGGGCGCAACCCGATCAGCTTTCTCATCCCCTGCCACCGCGCCCTGCGCCGCGACGGGGGCCTTGGTGGCTATCACTGGGGCCTGCCGCGCAAGCGCGCCATGCTGGCCTGGGAGGCCGCGCGCACAGGTTTGTGAATGCGCGGAACCCTGCCGAGGGAGCAGGGAACTGCAAACCTCTCGACGGCGCTCGTGTAATGTGGCACGGGTCTGACCATCAGGCCCGGAACGGGCCGACAGCTGAGGCGAGAGCGAACATGATGACGAAAACCCCCCTTCTTCTTGCGATGGCCGGCGCGCTGACCCTGACCGCCTGCGTCGATCCGAACGCCTATCCCGATGACCCGAACGCCCGGCAGCGCAGCGGCGCGATCATCGGCGGCCTCACCGGCGCCGTGGCCGGGGCCGCGGTCTCTTCGGGCGACGACAAGCTGAAGGGCGTCCTCATCGGTGGCGTGCTGGGCGCGGGCACGGGCGCGCTGATCGGCGCCGACCTCGACCGGCAGGCCGCCGAACTGCGCGGGCAGTTGAACTCGAACATCTCGGTGACGAACACGGGCGAATACCTGATCGTCAACATGCCGCAGGATCTGCTGTTCGCCGTCGACAGCGCCGCCGTGCGCCCCGACCTGCGCGCCGACCTGAACGCGGTGGCTTCTAGCCTGCTGAAATACCCCAACAGCCGGATCGAGGTGATCGGCCATACCGACAACACCGGCGCCGCCGCCTACAACCAGGACCTGTCGCAGCGCCGTGCGGTCGCGGTGGCCTCGATCCTCCGCGAAAGCGGGGTGCCGGGGAGCCGGATCGCCGCCTATGGCCGGGGCGAGGACCAGCCGATCGCGTCGAACCTGACGCCCGAGGGCCGCGCCAAGAACCGCCGGGTCGAGATCATCATCCGCCCGACACGCTGACGCAGCGGAAACTTTTGCAGGGGGGCCGGCCACCGCCGGCCCCTTTTCCATTGTAACGGCCTGGAATCGGTCATAATTTCGGACCAATCAGCGGGGTCCACCATGCCGTTCCTGAAAGTCGCCTCGGAAAAGCTGTCCAGCGCGGTTGTCCGCCAGATCGAGCAGTTGATCCTGCGCGGCATCCTGCGTCCGGGTGAGCGTCTGCCTTCAGAGCGCGATCTGGCCGAGAAACTGGGCGTCTCTCGCCCCAGCCTGCGCGATGCCATCGCCGAGTTGGCCGAGAACGGACTTCTGGTCAGCCGGGCCGGGTCGGGTATCTTTGTGGCGGACGTGCTGGGCTCGGCCTTCTCGCCGGCGCTGATCCGGCTGTTTTCTACCCATGAGGAGGCAGTCTTCGACTACATCGCCTTCCGCCGCGACATCGAGGGGCTGGCGGCGGAACGGGCCGCCGTGCACGGGTCGGAGACCGACCTGCGGGTGATCGACACGATCTTCGGCAAGATGGAACAGGCGCACCAGAAGCGCGACCCCTCGGACGAGGCGCAGCTGGATGCCGAGTTCCACATGGCGATCATCGAGGCCAGCCACAACGTCATCATGCTGCACATGCTGCGGTCGATGTTCGACCTTCTGCGGCAGGGCGTGTTCTACAACCGGCAGATGATGTTCAGGAACCGGATGACGCGGGATCACCTGCTGGACCAGCACCGGGCAATCAATGCCGGTGTGCAGGCGCGCGACCCGGAAGCCGCGCGCGCCGCCGTCACCGCGCATCTGGCCTTCGTGGAACAGGCCTTCCACGACCAGATCCGGGCCGAAAGGCACGAGGCCATCGCCCGGCAAAGACTTGAGCACGAGACCGCGCGCTAGGGACGCGGCCGGCCGCCGTGGCGCCTGCTGCCGAGTTGCATCGGGTCTTGCCCGAGGGCATATAGGGGCAGTCCCGCAAAGGAAGCGCCATGCAGTATCTCGACTTCGAAAAGCCGCTTGCCGACATCGAGGGCAAGGCCGAGGAACTTCGCGCCATGGCGCGGACCAATCCCGGGATGGATGTCTCGAAAGAGGCCGAGGCGCTGGACCGCAAGGCTGACCAGGCGCTGCGCGATCTCTACAAGACGCTGACGCCCTGGCAGAAATGCCAGGTGGCCCGTCACCCGGAACGGCCGCATTGCCTGGACTACGTCGAGGGGCTGTTCACCGAGTTCACCAGCCTGGCCGGGGACCGGGCCTTTGCCGACGACCATGCGGTGATCGGGGGGCTGGCGCGGTTCAACGACCAGCCGGTGATGGTGATCGGCCACGAGAAGGGCAACGACACCAAGTCGCGCATCCAGCGCAATTTCGGCATGGCCCGGCCCGAGGGCTATCGCAAGGCGATCCGGCTGATGGACCTGGCCGACCGTTTCCGCATCCCGGTGATCACCCTCATCGACACCGCCGGCGCCTATCCCGGCAAGGGCGCGGAAGAGCGCGGCCAGGCCGAGGCCATCGCGCGCTCGACCGAGAAATGCCTGTCGATCGGCGTGCCGCTGGTCAGCGTGGTGATCGGCGAGGGCGGGTCGGGCGGGGCGGTGGCCTTCGCCACGGCGAACCGGGTCGCGATGCTGGAACATTCGATCTACTCGGTCATCAGTCCCGAGGGCTGCGCCTCGATCCTGTGGAAGGACGCCGAGAAGATGCGCGAGGCGGCCGAGGCGCTGCGGCTGACGGCGCAGGACCTGCAGAAGCTGGGGATCATCGACCGGATCGTGAAGGAGCCGCTCGGCGGGGCGCAGCGCGCGCCCAAGGAGGCGATCCAGGCGGTCGGCAAGGCGATCGAGGCGATGCTGGGCGAATTGTCGGGCAAGAAGCCCGAGGCGCTGGTCAGGGACCGGCGGCAGAAGTTCCTGGACATGGGCAAGAAGGGGCTTGCGGCTTGAGCCCCTGGGTGATCCTGGTCATCGCCGGGGTGCTGGAGATGGGCTGGGCGCTGGGGCTGAAGTATTCCGCGGGCTTCACGCGGCCGGTCCCCTCGGTGGCGACCATTGTCCTGGCGCTGGGGTCGTTCTACCTCTTGTCGGTGGCCATGAAGTCCTTGCCGGTGGGCACGGCCTATGCGGTCTGGGTGGGGATCGGCGCCATCGGAACCGCCATCGCGGCGGTGTTCCTGTTCCAGGAGCCGGTGAACCTGATGCGGGTGATGGGGGTGCTTCTCATCCTCGCCGGCATCGTGGCGCTGAAATTCGCATGATCCGGGCGCTGGCCCTGGCGCTGGCGCTGGCGGGGCCGACCGCGGCCGGCACGCTGGAGGGGCGGCTCGTCACCTTCACGGTCGAGACCTGGGACCAGCGCGAGGCGCCCTATCTGCGGGCACGGGGCCGGACGGTGACGGTTGGCCGGGGCGTCGAGTTCGGGCTGGAGCCGGAAGGGCTGACCGGGGGGCTGGACGTGGTGCCGGTGACGGTGGAGATCGGGCCGAGCCGGATCGAACTCGGCTACCCGCGCGGTCGGGGGCGGTTCTTCGAGGCGGCCTTCAACGGCTATGTGCTGCGCTTCGAGACCGAATGCGCGCTGTTCGAGGCGGTGGCGGTGGACCCGGCGGGGACGACGATGCCGGTGCGCGAGATCTGGGCCGAGACGGGGGCGCTCTACATCAATGTCTCGGGGCTGGACTACGGGCCCGAGGCGCGGCTGGCGCTGGACATCGAGGTCGCGGACTGCCCGCTGAGCTGACCTGTCCACGGTGGACAGGGTTCGCCTGTGTCATGAAATCAACAGGTTGGCTGCGGGCGTCAAGGATCCGGAAAGGTTCGGCCGCAAGTGCGGGGGCCGCCTCCTCCTGCGCCTTCGGCTTCTCGTCGGTGCGCGGCAGCGATTGGGGACGAAGTCGCGGAAGATCGGCGGCCGGTCAGCCGCGGAAGCCGGCTTCGGCCATCAGGCGGTTCGAGCGGGTTTCGATCTCGGACTCGATGCGGGCCATGAACTCGGGAATGGGCAGGCCCGGGGCGATGGGGTCGAGGAATTCGACCACGGCAAGGCCGGGCTTCCTGAGGATGCCGCGCTTGGGCCAGAACAGGCCGACATTGGTCGCCACCGGCACGCAGGGCTGGCCGAGCTGTTCGTAGAGCAGGCCGGTCCCGACCTTGTAGGGCTTCACGTCGCCGGGGGCGACGCGGGTGCCCTGGGGATAGATGATGAGCTGGCCGGGTTCGGCGGCGCCCCGGGCCACGTCGGCCTTCATCCGGGTGATGGCCGCGCCGCGCTTGCCGCGGTCCACCGGCACGCAGCCGATGCGCAGCGCATACTGGCCGAGGAAGGGGGCGAACATCAGTTCGCGCTTCATGATGAACTTGCCGGCCGGGACCGCGTCGAAGATCAGGATGATGTCGAGAAAGCTCTGGTGCTTGGCGGCGATCAGGCATTCGGCGGTGGGCGGCGTGCCGCGCACCTCGCAGCGCAGACCGGTGAGCAGCCGCAGCGAGACGATGACCCAGCGGCAGTAGGTCTTGGCCGCGACCCTCGCGCCACGGCGCGAGACGAGCGCCCAGGGGGCAAAGAGCACGGCCATCACGGCCATGACCAGATACATCTGGACGATGAAGACCAGCGAAAGCAGCCAGCGGATCGGGGTCATGTCAGCTCCCGCAGTTTCTGGAATGCGGCGCGGCGGGTGGCGGCGAAGGCCACGAGCGCGGCCAGGGGCGGCAGGGCCAGCGGCCAGAGCCAGCCCCAGCCGGTGAAGCCGAGCCCGGTCAGGAAGCCCCCGGCGGCGTCGGCGGCGGGCAGGGCGGCCACGCCGATCAGCCCGGCAGCGGCGCCGATCGCGGCCCCGGTCAGCGCGCGCAGGGTGAAGCGGCGCACGAAGGCGCGGGCGATGTAGCTGTCCTTGGCGCCGACGAGGCGCAGGACATGGATCACCTCGGCATTGGTGGCCAGCGCCGCGCGGGCGGCCAGCGTGATCATCGCGGCCATGGCCGCGCCGATCAGCGCTATGGACAGGATCCCCAGAAGCCGGATGCGCGAGGCGGCCTCGGCCAGGGGGCGGCGCCAGCGGGTGTGGTCGTCCAGCAGAGCCCCGGGCGCCTCGGCGGCGAGGCGCTGGCGCAGCCCCTCGGAATCGTAGGGCGGTTCGCCTTCCACCACCTGGATCAGGCGGGGGATCGGCAGCGCCTCGACCGGCAGGCCGGGGCCGAACCAGGGTTCGAGAAGCGCCCGCGTCTCGGCATCGTCGAGCGCGCGGAAGCTGGCGATGCCGGGGGTGGTGGCCAGCGTGGCGAGGATCGCGTCGGTCTGGATCTGCACCTGTTCGGCGGGGGCCGAGAGGCGGATGGTGGCGGTCTTGGCCAGCGCCTCGGACCAGCGGTTGGCCAGGCGCCCGGAGGCGAGCGAGAGGGCGAGCGCGAAGACGCAGAGGAAGGTCATCGCCCCTGCGGTGAAGGTGGTCAGCCAGGCAGTGGGGCCGGAGGGCGGGACGACCTCGAGTGCGCGGGTGGCGGGCGAGGCGGGCTTGGCGGTCGGCAGTCTCAAAGGTCGGCCCCCGCAAGCTGGACGCGGTGCTTGGCGATGCGCAGGACGCGGGCCTGGATCTGCGCCTTGGCCTGGCGGATGAGGTTCAGGTCGTGGGTGGCGACGAGGATGGTCTTGCCCATCTTGTTCAGTTCGACCAGCAGCGTGAGGATGCGGAGCGACATTTCCCAGTCCACGTTGCCGGTGGGTTCGTCGGCAAGGATGATGTCGGGATCGACGATCACCGCGCGGGCCAGAGCCGCGCGCTGGCGTTCGCCGCCCGAGAGTTGCGGCGGCAGCGCGTCGGCGAGATGCTTCAGCCCGACCCAGCCGAGGAGGTCCTCCATGTCCTGGGCGCTGCTTTCGCGGTCGGACACGGTAAAGGGCAGCGCCATGTTGGCCGCCAGCGTCATGTGGTCGAGGAACTTGCAGTCCTGGTGGACGATGCCGATGCGGCGGCGGGTGCGGGCCACGTCGTCGCGCGACAGCGTGGTCACGTCCTTGTCGAACAGGATGACGCGGCCCGAGGTCGGGATCAGCTCGGCATAGGCAAGTTTCAGGAAGGTGGACTTGCCCGCACCCGATGGGCCGGTCAGGAAGTGGAACGACCCGGGCGCGAGCTTCAGCGAGACATTCGACAGAAGCTCGCCCCCGCCATAGCTGTAGGCCACGTTCTCGAAGCTGATCACGGTCATCCCCTGCTTTCGGCTTCGGGCGGCTGTCCAAGGCCGCACCGAAGTGACTGCGCTTTCCATCGCACAGGCGGAAACGATTGCACAAGGGCGCGCGACATTGCCTTGGAACCACAGGAATTAAGGATTACAAGTTCGAGTGGCGACCGGAAAAACAGGCGTTGAGGGGACAGGAATGCGGTTGGTTTGCCCGAATTGCGAGGCCAAATACGAGGTGCCCGAGGACGCGATTCCGGAAACGGGTCGCGATGTGCAATGCGCGAATTGCGGGCATGCCTGGTATCAGATGCGGCCGCGCGCGGCGGGGGCAGAGCCCGGCGCGGTTGCTCCGGCAGCCGCGCCGGCGGTTGTGCCGCCCCCGGCATCGGTTGCAGAGCCGCAACCCGAGCCGGCGGCCATTGCGCCCGAACCGAAGGCGCCATCCGCGGACGTGCCCGTGGTTGCCGAGCCAGAACCGGAACGGGCGGTAGAGCCCGAACATTCTGCACAATCCGTCGAACCCGTTGCCGCACCGGAGACGCCGGCCGCGGTCGCGCCGGCCGCGGTGCCCGTGGTGGAGGCGGTCTCCGAGGTCCCGGTCGCGCCGGCGCCGGGGTCCGAGCCTTCGGTCGAGACCGTTGCTGCGGGGGCCGAACGTCAGCCGGACCCGGCGGCGGTGACCCCCGAGGCCCCGGCGACCGGCGAAGGAGTGGCGGACCCCGAGGACGACGCGGCCCTTCCGGGGGCCGCCGCGGCTGCGCCGGTGGCCTACGCGGTGGATGACTCGGTGCTGGCCATCCTGCGCGAGGAGGCCGAGCGCGAGGCCGAGGCCCGCCGTGCCGAGGCCGCGCGTCCGCTGGAGGTGCAGCAGGATCTCGGGATCGACGCGGCCATCCCCGCCGCGGCGCCCGCTGTCGCGGCAGGTGCTGCTGCGGCGGCGGCCGCGGTAGACGAGGCCACGGACCGCGTGGCTGGCCGACGCACCCGTCTGCCGGATGTCGAGGAGATCAACTCGACCCTGCGTCCCAGCGAGCCGCCGGCGGAAGAGACGGTCGAAACCGCTGCACCCATCGAGGTCGAGGGCCGCAGCAGTTTCCGCAGCGGCTTCCTTCTGGTGCTGACCATCGCGATCCTGGCCTCGGCGCTCTACATCAGCGCCGATGCGCTGGCCCGGGCGGTTCCGGCCCTGGCCGGGGTGCTGGAGAGCTATGTCTCGCTCATCGACGGCCTGCGGTTGTGGATGGACGGGCTGATGCAGAGCGCGACGGTCGCGATCAACGGCTCGGGCGGCTGAGGACCAATTCGGCTTGCCCCCGCGCGGGCAGGCCTTTATCCCTTGCGGCCGACCCATGATCCGCGAGGAACCGCCATGACCAAGCCCCGTTTCGACAAGTCGAAGCTTCCCAGCCGCCACGTCACCGAAGGCCCGGCGCGCGCCCCGCACCGCAGCTATTTCTATGCCATGGGGATCACCGAGGAAGAGATCCACCAGCCCTGGGTGGGCGTGGCGACCTGCTGGAACGAGGCGGCCCCCTGCAACATCGCGCTGAACCGGCAGGCCCAGGTCGTGAAGCAGGGCGTGAAGAAGGGCGGCGGCACCCCGCGCGAATTCACCACGATCACCGTGACCGACGGCATCGCCATGGGGCACGAGGGGATGCGGTCCTCGCTGGCCAGCCGCGACGCCATCGCCGACACGGTGGAACTGACCATGCGCGGGCATTGCTACGACGCGCTGGTCGGCCTTGCCGGCTGCGACAAGTCCCTGCCGGGGATGATGATGGCGATGGTGCGGCTGAACGTGCCGTCGGTCTTCATCTACGGCGGGTCGATCCTGCCGGGCCGCTACAACGGCCAGGACATCACGGTGCAGGACATGTTCGAGGCCGTGGGCAAGCACCAGGCCGCCAACCTGTCGGACGCGGAACTGGAGATCATGGAGCGGGTGGCCTGCCCGTCCTCGGGCGCCTGCGGCGCGCAGTACACGGCGAACACGATGGCCTGCGTGTCCGAGGCGATTGGTCTGGCGTTGCTGAACTCGTCCTCGGCTCCGGCCCCTTATGAATCGCGCGACCAGTTCTGCGAGGCCTCGGGCGTGGCGGTGATGAACCTGATCGAGAAGAACATCCGCGCGCGGGACATCGTGACGCGGAAGTCGCTGGAAAACGCGGCGCGGGTGGTGGGCTGCACCGGCGGCTCGACCAACGCGGCGCTGCACCTGCCCGCGATCGCCAATGAGGCGGGGATCGACTTTGACCTGTTCGACGTGGCGGACTGCATGAAGGACACGCCCTATTTCGTCGATCTGCGGCCGGGCGGCAAATATGTCGCCAAGGACCTGCACGAGGTCGGCGGCGTGGCCGTGGTGATGAAGGAACTGGCCAAGGCGGGCCTGTTGCACCTGGACTGCATGACCGCCAGCGGCAAGACCCTGGGCGAAAGCCTGGACGAGATCCGCGGCGAGGCGGACGGGCGGGTGATCCACCCGATCAGCAACCCCATCACGAAGACCGGCGGCGTGGTCGCGCTGCGCGGCAACCTGGCGCCCGACGGGGCCATTGTGAAGGTCGCGGGCATGACCGAGGCCGAGCAGGTCTTCACTGGCCCGGCGCGGGTGTTTGAGTGCGAGGAGGACGCATTCGAGGCGGTCAAGAAGCGCGAATACAAGGAGGGCGAGGTCATCGTCATCCGCAACGAGGGCCCGGCGGGCGGCCCCGGGATGCGCGAGATGCTGGCGACCACGGCGGCGCTGTCGGGTCAGGGCATGGGCAAGAAGGTGGCGCTGATCACCGACGGCCGCTTCTCGGGGGCGACGCGCGGCTTCTGCGTCGGCCATGTCGGCCCCGAGGCCGCGCATGGCGGGCCCATCGCGCTTCTGAAGAACGGCGACATGATCACGCTGAACGCGCTGACCGGCGAGTTGTCGGTGGCCCTGTCGGACGAGGAGCTTGCGAAGCGGAAGGCCGAATGGAAGGGACCGCGCAAGACGGCCTATACCTCGGGCGCGGTGCACAAGTTCGCCAGACTGTGCGGTGGCGCGCGCTGGGGGGCGGTGACGCATCCCGGCGCCAGAGGCGAAAGCCACGTCTACATGGACCAGTAAGGTCGATGGCCGGCCGGATCGCGCGCGGCATCGAGGGCTGGCACCAGCGCCGGACCGAGACGCGCTGGGCGCGCCTGGCCGAGGTCGCGCCCGAACTGGACCCATTCGAACTGCGTGCGCTGCGATCCGATGCGCGGGGGTTACGCCGGTCGCTTGACCGGGTGATGCAGGCCGCCGATGCGCGGCTGGCGCTGCCGCCGCTTGGTGCGGGCCTGCCGCAGATGCCGCTGGGTACCGACTGGAGCTGGCGCCCCGACCTGTGGCGCGTGGTGCTGGCCGAGCCGGGCGCGGTTGCATCGGGCGAGCGCACCGCGCTGGGCGAGGGTCTGGCACTGTATCACGACTGCCCGCTGGGCGAGGTCGTGGTGCGCCAGGTCCGCAACCAGGCGCCCGAGGACCGGGCTCCCTACGGGCTGGCGCTGGACGTGTTCGGGTTCCGGGGCAGTTTCCTGTCCCTGGCGCTGAACCTGCCCGCGGCCGCCGTCGAGGGGCTGCGGGCGCGGCATCTGGTGCGGGCCGAACTGGTGATCGACAGCGACCGGCCGGTGAAGGCCTACGCGAGGCTGAACATCCGGCACGGCCCGAACCTCGCGCAGCCGGTCAGCGCCCTGCCCGAGGCGGGCCGCGAGAAGCTGGCCGAGTTCGACCTGGCCTATGCCGATCTGAACGACCGCAGGATCGAGCGGGCATGGCTGGACCTGATCGTGAACGAGGCGGCGATGACCCGTATCGTGATCCGGGATGTGGTCGTCAGCCGGCGTCCGCGGGCGGAGCTTTAGATGGCATTGACCCTTGAACCTGGCCGGATCGCCGGCGGAGTCTGGGAGGCGGCGCTGTCGGGCACGGCAGAGGCCGTGCCCGTCGAAGTGCTGACCGGGGGCCGCGCGGTGGAGGGGGTGGAGGTCCGCCCTCTGCCGGACGGGCGCCTTGCCCTGCGGGTGCCGATCCCGGCCTGGGCGCTGAACGAGGGCGTGCAGGTCTTTCTGGTGCAGGCGGGCGGCGCTGTGCTGGGCCGGTTCACCCTGATCGCGGGCGAGGCTGCCGAGGGCGACATCCGCGCCGAGCTGGCGCTGTTGCGGGCCGAGCTCGATCTCTTGAAGCGCGCCTTCCAGCGCCATGCGCGGGAAGGCTGAGGCAAGGCCTCGTCGTGCGCCTTCGGCTTCTCCTCGGGGCGCGGACCCCGCGAGGAGCGGCGAAGCCGACGACGAGCCGTTCCCTAGAGCTGCGCCAGCAGGTATTCCCCGGCCGAGATCTCGCAGCCGGTGCCGGTTTCGGGGTTGAACTTCGTCACCACCCCGTCCTCGACCAGCGCCGAATAGCGTTTCGAGCGGTTGAAGAAGCCCAGGTGCGGCACGTCGAAGGTCTGGCCGATGGCCCTGGTGAAGCTGGCGTCGGCATCGCCCAGCATGGTGATCCCGGCGGCGGTGGCCCCGGTCGCCTCGCCCCAGGCCTTCATCACGAAGGGGTCGTTGACGGAAATGCAGATGATCTCGTCCACGCCCTTGTCGGCAAAGGCCTTGGCGGTGCGGATGAAGCTGGGGACATGGGCGGTCGAGCAGGTGCCGGTATAGGCGCCGGGCAGGCCGAAGATCACCACCTTGCGGCCCTTGAGCCTGTCGGCGAGCTGCACCGTCTCGGCCCCGTTGTCGCCCATCCGCAAGAGCGTCGCGTCGGGAAGTTTCGCGCCTACGGCAATCGTCATGTCCGGCAGTCCTTTCCGTTTCGGGTGCGTTGCACCTGTTGCGCCTTGGGTTATAGGCTCCGGCGCGGAACATGCCAGAGGGGGGCACGGCGATGCGGGTGGTGATCGTGGGGGCAGGCCAGGCCGGGGCGTCGCTGGCTGCGAAGCTCAGGGCGCTGGGCCATGACGGCGAGATCGTGATGCTGGGCGAGGAACCCGCCCCGCCCTACCAGCGCCCGCCCCTGTCCAAGGCCTATCTCCTGGGCGAGATGGAGGCCGACCGGCTGTGGCTGCGCGCGCCGGAGTTCTGGGCCGAGAACCGGATCGATCTGCGCCTTGGCCAGCCGGTGACCGCCATCGACCCGGCGGCGCGGAGGGTGACGGTGGGCGGCGCGGTGCTGGGCTATGACCAGCTGGCGCTGACCACCGGGTCCACCCCGCGCCGCCTGCCCGCCGCCATCGGCGGGGCGCTGGCGGGGGTTTACACCGTCCGGACCCTCGCCGATGTCGATGCCATGCGGGACGAGTTCCAGCCGGGCCGCCGCGTCATCGTCGTGGGCGGCGGCTATATCGGGCTGGAGGCGGCGGCGGTGGCGTCGAAGCTGGGCCTTGACGTGACGGTGCTGGAAATGGCGCCGCGCATCCTGCAACGGGTCGCCGCGCCCGAGACCTCGGCCCATGTGCGGGCGCTGCATCAGGCGCATGGCGTCCGGGTGCTGGAGGAGACGGGGCTTGACCGGCTGGAGGGCGAGGGGCGCGTCTCCAGCGCCGTCCTGAAGGACGGGCGGGTGCTGCCGGCGGATTTCGTGATCGTGGGGGTCGGGATCACGCCGAACACGGCGCTGGCCGAGGCGGCGGGGCTCGCGCTCGACAACGGGATCGCCACGGACGAGATGGGGCGCACCTCGGACCCCGCGATCTGGGCGGCAGGGGATTGCGCGTCCTTCCCGTGGAAGGGCGGGCGGATCCGGCTGGAATCGGTCGGCAATGCCATCGACCAGGGCGAGGCGGTGGCGGCGAACATCCTGGGCGCGGGGGCGGCCTATGAGGCCAAGCCCTGGTTCTGGTCGGATCAGTATGACCTGAAGCTCCAGATCGCCGGGCTGAACACCGGCTACGACCGCATCGTCACGCGCCGGGGCGAGGGGGAGTCGGTCAGCTTCTGGTATTACCGGGGCGCGGACCTCCTGGCGGTGGACGCGATGAACGACAGCCGCGCCTACATGGTGGGCAAGCGGCTGATCGAGATGGGCCGCAGCCCCGCGCCCGAGGCGATCGAGGGGGCGGCCGACCTGAAGGCGCTTCTGAAGGCATGAGGATCATCGGCGGCGCGCGCCGGGGACTGAAACTGGCCGAGGTCGGCGCGGGCGATCAGGCCGCGCATCTGCGCCCCACCGCGGACCGGGTGCGCGAGGCGATCTTCAACCTCCTGGTCAATGGCGGGCACGGCAACCCGGTCGCGGGGGCGCGGGTGCTGGACCTGTTCGCCGGGACCGGCGCCCTTGGGCTGGAAAGCCTGAGCCGGGGCGCGGCCTTCGCCGCCTTCGTCGATGACGGGGCGAAGGCCCTGGCGCTGATCCGGGCCAACATCGCAAGGATGGGAGCGGAGAGGGTGACGCAGGTCCTGCGGCAGGATGCGCGGCGGCTGGGGGCCAATCCGGGCGCGCCTTGCGATCTGGTCTTTCTCGACCCGCCCTATGGCAAGGGTCTGGGCGAGGCGGCGCTGGCGGCGGCCCTGCGCGGCGGCTGGATCGCGCCGGGGGCAATGGTGGTCTGGGAAGAGGGAGCGGCGCCTGAGCTGCCGGAGGGGTTTGCGCCCATCGACCAGCGCCGCTATGGCGACACCATCGTGACCCTGCTGCGAGCCCCCGGATGACCCGACCCCAGGCCGTGCTGTTCGACTGCGACGGCGTCGTCGTGGACAGCGAGCCCCCGACCTTTGCCCTGTTCATGGAAGACCTGGCCGCGCACGGCCTGCCCCTGACCCCGGTCGAGTTCGAGACCGGCTTCGTCGGGCTGACGGTCGAGATGATCGCCGAACGTGCCCGCGCCGCCGGGGCGGACCTGCCGCTGGACTGGTCGGCGCGGTTCTACGACCGGATGTATGCCATGCTGGCTGCGGGCGTGCCGCTGGTTCCCGGGGTCGTGGGCGTGCTCGACCTGCTGGACGCAGCGGGGGTGCCCTATGCCATGGGCTCGAACGGGTCGATGGTGAAGATGCGGATCACGCTGGGCCAGCACGGGCTGATGGACCGCTTCCGAGCGGTGATCTCGGGGCAGGAGATCGGCCGGCCGAAGCCTGCCCCGGATGTCTATCTGCGCGCCGCGGAGGCCTGCGACGCCGATCCGGGGGCCTGCGTGGTGATCGAGGACAGCGCCTCGGGGGCGCGGGCGGGGCTGGCGGCGGGCGCGCGCGTGCTGGGCTATGCCGGGCACGGGGCGGATACGGTGACCGCGCGGCAACTGACGGCGCTGGGCGTGCCGCTGTTTCATCGGATGGAGGACCTGGCGGGGCTGCTGGGTCTTTAGGCGGGGCCTCCTCGTTCGACTTCGTCTCCTCGTCGGGGCGCGCTGCGAGGAGGGACGAAGTCCACGACGAGCGGTCAGATCCGGCGCCGCGCGCGGAGCGCCGCGCCGATGGTGCCGTCGTCGAGATAGTCGAGTTCCCCGCCGATCGGCACGCCCTGGGCAAGGGTGGTGATCTGCGCCTCGGTCCCGGCCAGCGCGTCGGCGATGTAATGCGCGGTGGTCTGGCCATCGACGGTGGCGTTCAGTGCCAGGATCACCTCGCGGATGCCCTCCTCGGCCACGCGGGCGACGAGGCGGGGGATGCCCAGTTCCTCCGGCCCCACCGCATCCAGCGCCGAGAGCGTGCCGCCCAGAACGTGATAGCGGCCGCGGAAGGCCCGTCCCCGCTCCATCGCCCAGAGATCGGCCACATCCTCGACCACGCAGATCTCGCCCGTCGCCCGGGCAGGATCGGCGCAGATCGCGCAGGTCTCGGCAGTGGAGATGTTGCCGCAGACCCGGCAGTCCTTGGCGGTCAGCGCGACCTCGGCCATGGCCTGCGCCAGCGGCGCCATCAGCTGCGCGCGCTTTTTCAGCAACACCAGCACCGCCCGCCGCGCCGAGCGGGGGCCGAGGCCCGGCAGGCGGGCCATCAGTTCGATCAGCGCCTCGATGCCGGTGTCGTCGGCCATGGCCTAGAACGGCAGCTTCATGCCCGGCGGCATGCCCATGATCTCGGCCAGCTTGTTCATCTCCTGGTCGTTGCGGGCGCGGGCACGTTCCTGCACGTCACGGATCGCGGCGAGGATCAGATCCTCGACCATCTCCTTTTCCGAGGCGACGAGGATCGAGGGGTCGATGTCCAGCCCCGTCACCTCGCCCTTGGCGGTGGCGCGCGCCTTGACCAGGCCGCCCCCTGCTTCGCCGGTGACGATGGTGCGGGCCAGTTCCTCCTGCAGCTCGGCGAGCTTCGTCTGCATTTCCTGGGCGGCCTTCATCATCTTGGCCATGTCGCCAAGTCCGCCCAAAGCTCCCAGACCCTTCAGCATGTCAGTCTCCCGTTGTTTCTACCGAGATACGGGCCGATGCCCGCCGGTGCAAGGTTACGGTGTGGCGCGAAACAGCATACGGCGGAGCGCGAAGCCGTTTGCGCGGAAAAACGCATGCGCCTCGGTGTTCGCTTCCCAGGTGTCGAGCAGGATCTCGTCGGCCCCGAGGTCGCGGGCCAGCCCACGCGCCGCGTGCAGAAGCGCGCGGCCCTGGCCCTGGCGGCGGGCGTCGGGGGCGACGGCGATCTGGTCGATCATCAGCCGGCGGTAGCCGGGCGAGAAGGCCGAGGGCGCCCGGGTCTGAAGCGTGCAGAGCGCGTAGCCCGTGGCCGGATCGCCGGCGAGGAAGGCGGTGCAGGCAGGGTCGGCGAGGCGTTCGGCGAACCAGGCGGCAAGGGCGGCAGGGTCGGGGTCGGGAAAGAAGGACTCGGGATAGTGGGTGGCGTGCCAGGCGTGGACATGGGCGTTCAGCCGCACCAGCGTTCCGACATCCTGCGCCGTGGCCCGCCGGATCATGCCTCGAACGGGTCCCAGTCGTCGTCGGCCTCGGGCTCGGCGGCAGGCAGGGCGCTTTCGGCGGCTGCGGCGGTCAGGCTTTCGGGGGCGCGGACCTCGGCGATCCGGGCGCCGGGGAAGGCCGCGAAGACCGCCTGCACCAGCGGGTTCTGCGCCGCTTCGGCCTGGGCCTGGGCCAGCTCGCGGTCGCGCGTCTCGGCGATGGTCGGCGCCCCGCCCGAGGCCACGACCGAGACCGCCCAGCGCGCGCCGGTCCAGCCCTGGAGCCGCTGGCCAAGCCGCGCGGCCAGGTCGGGTTTCGCGCCGGGGGCCGGTTCGAACTCGATCCGGCCGGGGGAATAGCGGGCGAGGCGCAGGCCCGTCTCGACCTCGTTCAGAAGCAGGATGTCGCGCTTCTGGCGGATGAGTTCGATGACGGAGTCGAAGGTCGCATAGACCTGCAACTGGCCTTCGGCGAGCGCCGGGGCGGCGGCGGTCATGGTCGGGCCGAGGCTGGGGGCCGCATGGGCCGGGGCAAGACGGGGGGCATGGACCGTGCCGCCGCCGTTGCCGATCCCCGTGCCGCCGCCCGCCGGGGCGCCCCCCGGCGTCGGCGCGGGCCGAGGGCCTTCGGACAGCTTCTTCACCAGCGTCTCGGGGTCGGGCAGGTCGGCGACATGGGTCAGGCGGATCACCGCCATTTCGGCCGCCATCATCGCGTTCGGGGCCAGCGCCACCTCTTCGATGGCCTTGAGCAGCATCTGCCACATCCGCGTCAGCGCCCGCTTCGGCAGGCGGGCCGCCATGTCCTGCCCGCGCGCCTGTTCGTCGGGCGGCGTGGTCGGATCCTCGGCCGAGGCGGGGTTGATCTTGATGACGGAAATCCAGTGCGTGATCTCGGCCAGGTCGCGCAGCACGGCCATCGGGTCGGCCCCGTCGGCATATTGCGCCGAAAGCTCCGCCAGCGCCGCCGCCGCGTCGCCCTTCATGATGAGGTCGAAGAGGTCCAGCGTCCGGCCCCGGTCGGCCAGCCCCAGCATGGCGCGCACCTGGTCGCCGGTGGTCTCCCCCGCGCCATGGGCGATGGCCTGGTCCATCAGGCTCATCGCGTCACGGACGGAGCCTTCTGCGGCCCGCGTGATCAGCGCCAGCGCCTCGGGGGCGAGCCGGGCGCCCTCGGCCTCGGCCACCTTCGCCAGATGGGCCATCATGACCTCGGGCTCGATCCGTTTCAGGTCGAAGCGCTGGCAGCGCGACAGGACGGTGACGGGAACCTTGCGGATCTCCGTGGTGGCGAAGATGAACTTCACATGCGGGGGCGGTTCCTCCAGCGTCTTCAGAAGCGCGTTGAAGGCGTTCACCGACAGCATGTGCACTTCGTCGATGATGTAGACCTTGAAGCGCGCCGAGGCCGCCCGGTAGTGGACACTGTCGATGATCTCGCGGATGTCGCCGACCCCGGTTCGCGAGGCCGCGTCCATCTCCATCACGTCGACGTGGCGGCCCTCGGCGATGGCGCGGCAGGGTTCGCAGACGCCGCAGGGTTCGGTGGTGGGTCCGCCGGTGCCGTCGGGGCCGATGCAGTTCAGGCCCTTGGCGATGATGCGGGCGGTGGTGGTCTTGCCGACCCCGCGCACGCCGGTCATCACGAAGGCATGGGCGATCCGGTCGGCGGCGAAGGCGTTCTTCAGGGTGCGCACCATCGCCTCCTGCCCGATCAGGTCGGCAAAGGTCTGCGGGCGGTATTTGCGGGCAAGGACCTGGTAGGCGGGCTGGTCGGACATGGAATCCCCGTGGCGTCGGAGGGCAGATTAGGCGGCGGGGGCGGGAAGGTCCACCGCCAAGGCAGCCTCAGGCGGGACCGTAGAGCCGCGCCGGCAGGCCGCGCAGCACGTCCGAGTTCCGCCGCATCCGCGCCAGCGTCCAGGCGCCCTGGAAGCCGATCATGAAGGTTTCGGCCGCCTCGCGCGCCTGTGCCTCGGACAGGCCGAGCGCCTCGCCATGCCGGGCGGCGGCGGCGATGATCCGGTCGAAGGAGCGTTCGGCCTGGGCGCGGAAGCGGTCCTGGTCGGGGCCGTCGAACAGAAGGCCGAAGATCGGGCAGGCATCGGCACTGTTCAGGATGTCGAAGAGCTTGGCCATCTTGAAGGCGAAGGTCGTCACCCCGTGCCGCCAGTCGGGCGCGCTGCGGAAGCTGTCGTCGATCACCCGGATGATTTCCGAGGCCGTCCAGTCCGCCGCCGCGCAGGCGAGGTCGGCCTTTCCGTCCGGGAAATGGTGGTAGAGCGAGCCCTTGGGCACCCCGGCCTCGGCCAGGATCTCGGACAGGCCGGTGCCGTCATAGCCGCGCTGGCGGAAAAGCCGGGTGGCGGCCTGGATCAGGCGCTCGCGGGTCGTGGGTTCGTCGCTCATCCGGCGCAGCATAGGCGGTCGGCGCGGGCGGGAAAAGACTGGACCGATCGGTCTAGTCATGCTATTGGACCGATCGGTCTAATCGGCGGAGGCGGCGATGCTGGATGCGACGGGGCGGGTGCGTGCGGATGCGGCAGAGGAGCTGGACATCCGTAGCGAAGGAGCGGTCCTGCGCGGGCGGCTGGTCCTGCCGCAGGGGCGACCGCGCGCGGCGCTGGTGCTGCACGGGGCGACGGGGGCTCCGGCCGGATACTACCGGGCCTTCGCCGACTGGGCGGCGGCAGAGCGGGATCTGGCCGTCCTCACCTACGACTACCGCGATTTCGGCGCCTCGCAGCGCCGGCCGATGCGCGCATCGCGGGCGACACTTGCCGACTGGGGGCGGTTCGACCAGGCGGCGGCGCTGGCCGAGTTGGCGCGGCGGTTCCCTGACACGCCCCTGTGGGTGCTGGGCCATTCGGTCGGCGGGCTGTGGCTCGGCTGGCATCCGGCGATGGTGCGGGTGGAACGGGCGATCACGCTTGGCGCCGGGCTGACCCATGTCAGCGACCACCCGCCGCGCTATCGCTGGAAGGCCCGGCTGTTCTGGTCGCCGCCGGTGCGGGCGCTGGCGCGGACGGCGGGCTATCTGCCGGGGCGACTGGTGGGCCTGGGCGCCGACCTGCCGCGCGGGGTCTATGAGGACTGGCGGCGCTGGTGCCTGACGCCGGGCTGGCATCTGTCGGACGTGGGCCGGACCCTGCCGCTGCCCGACCCCGCGCGAGTCACCGCCCGGCTGAGGACGATCGCCGTGGCCGACGACGATCTGGTGCCGCCCGAGGCGGTCTGGCGCGCAAGGGCGCTGTATCCCGAGGCGGAGAAGGAGCAGAAGGTGCTGCGCCCGGCCGATTTCGGGCTGGCGCGCATCGGCCACATCCCGCCCTTCGCCCGGCGCAACGCGGCGCTGTGGCCGGCGATCCTCGACTAGCGCATCAGGTCCGCTTCGGACCAGCCCAGACGCGCCATGTCTCGGGCCCGGGCGGGCGCGTCGTCGCCCACGATGAACTCGTCCAGCTGCGGCGGCCGCACCGGCGTGGCCGAGAGCATCCCGTGGACCTGGCCGCGGTGGTGGGTCTGGTGCTGGAAGAGATGCGACAGGATATCGTCGCGCCGGTCGTGCTGCACCCGGTCCCTGCGCTCGATGGCGACGATCTCGGCCAGCGTCACGGGCGTCTGGTCCTGGACATGCGCCAGAAGGGCAGCGTCGCTGTCGGCCTGCCAGGCGGCAAGGGTGGGCAGGTCCGGGCATCGGTCGGCCTCGTCCAGCCGGGCGAGATCGAGCGGCCGGCCACGAAGCGCGTCCAGATAGAAGCGGTCCACCATCAGGATGTGGTTCAGGGTCTGCTGGATCGAGCCGAAGAAGGCCGGACGCCCTGCGGTCAGCGTGTCGCGGTCAAGCCGGGCGCAAGCTTCGTGCAGGCGGGCATTTGCCAGACGGTTGGCCTGGGCAAGCTTGCGAAAGATGCGCAGGGGATCTGTCATTCCTGCCACATCGAAGGCATGCCCCATCGGAGGGAAGAGGTGAGAGGCTGGACAACGACCCAAGCGGGGCTCGTTACGGCTGCTTCCTTCCGGACCTGACCGGGTTGGCGAGGCGCCTGCCCGCGCCAACCTCTCGCAGCTGCATATAGGCGTGGCGGGCAGGATTCGCAAGCAAGCTCGGGCCGCCTCTTCTCTTCCTTCGGATCCTCCCTGGAAGGGCAGGAGCGAGGAGGGCACGAAGGGCTCGACGAGCCTTGCCGGAAGGTGTGATCCTGAACCGCAAACGGGGAGGGAGCGATGACACGACTGCAACGGATGGATTGGCCGGACCATGGCAGCCCCGACCTGCCGCCCGCCTTCGCCCTGGCCGAGGCCGAGGCGCGGCTGGCGGCGGTGCGGACGGCGATGGCCGGGGCCGGTTATCGGGCCCTGGTCATCTACGGCGACCGCGAGCACGCGGCCAACCTGCACTGGCTGACCGGCTTCGATCCCCGCTTCGAGGAGGCGGTGCTGATCGTCACCGAAGGCGATGCGCTCCTGCTCGCCGGGAACGAGTGCCTGGCCTACACGGCGGTCTCGCCCCTCGTCGCCAGCGGGGCGGTGCGGACGGGCCTTTGCGCCTCGCTGTCGCTGCCGAGCCAGCCGCGCGGGTCGCGGCGGCTGTGGGACTGGCTGGATCTGGCGATCCCGGCCGGGGCGAAGGTGGGCGCAGTCGGCTGGAAATGGTATGGCGCCGACGAGCTTCCCCCCGGCGCGGATCCGGCGCTGGCGCTGGACATCCCGGCCTTCCTCGCCGATCCGCTGCGCGACCGCGCGGGGCGGGTCGAGAATGCGACGGCGCTGTTCATGCATCCCGGCCATGGCCTGAGGGCGCGGATCGGCGTCGATGACATCGCCCGGCTGGAATTCGCCAATCACATGGCGGCCTCGGCCCTGAAGCGCATGGTCTTTGCCTTGCAGGAAGGCATGACCGATTTCGCGGCGGTCGAGGCGGCGCGGATCGGCGGGCTGCCGCTGGGCTGCCATGTCACCTTCGCGATGGGCGACACGCCGGGCCTCTCCGGCCCCATCGGCGACCGGATCCGCCGTGGTGTGCCGGCCAGCTTCAACATCGCGCATTGGGGCGCGAACATCTGCCGGGCCGGCTGGATGGCGCGGGGGCCGGCCGATCTGCCGGACAGCGCGGCGGGCTATCTGGAGGACTTCGTCTTCCCCTACGCCCGCGCCATGTCGGACTGGTGCGCGATGATGCGCCCCGGCGTCACCGGCGGGTCGGTCTGGGCGATGATCCACGACCGCCTGCCTCCCGCCTTCGGCATCACGCTGAACCCCGGCCACCTGATCGGGCTGGACGAATGGATCTCCTCGCCGATCTGCCGGGGCTCGGAGGTGCCGCTGGCCTCGGGCATGGCGATGCAGATGGACGTGATCCCGGCGCATCCCGACTGGGGCTCGACCCGGATGGAGGACGGCTATGTCATCGCCGACGAGGCCCTGCGCGAGGCGCTGGCGCGGCGGCATCCGAACCTGATGCGGCGCTGTGCCCTGCGGGCCGAGGTCATGACGCGGGTGATCGGGATGGAGGTGCCCGAAAGCCTGCTGCCGCTGGCCGATACCTGCGGGATCATCGCGCCCTGGCTGCTGGACCCCGCGCAGGTGGTGGTGCTGTGACCGGGGGCCCCCACCCCCATCCCCTCCCCACGGCGGGGGAGGGGAGCCGCGCCATCTGACGCGGCGTTCCGGGTGACGCGGGGGCCGGGTTTCGCCATTCTCGCCCCGCAAGGGAGACCGCCATGACCGCCAGCTATCCGCATCTTCTGTCGCCGATCACGCTCGCCGGCGTGACACTGCGAAACCGCAGCCTGATGGGCTCGATGCACACGGGGCTGGAAGAGACGGGGGACTGGGGCCGGGTCGCGGCCTTCTACGCCGCGCGGGCGCGGGGTGGGGCCGGGCTGATCGTCACCGGCGGCATGGCGCCGAACCGCGAGGGCGGGGTGTTCCCCGGCGCGGCGGGGCTGTTCGGCGACAGGGACATCGCCAATCACCGCCGGGTGACCGAGGCCGTCCATGCCGAGGGCGGCCATATCGCCATGCAGATCCTGCATGCCGGGCGCTATGCCTATGGCAAGGATTGTGTGGCGCCCTCGGCCATCAAGTCCCCCATCTCTCCCTTCCCCCCGCGCGAGCTGGACGAGGCGGGGATCGAGAAGCAGATCAGTGACATCGCCACCGCGGCGGCGCGGGCGATCGAGGCGGGCTATGACGGGGTCGAGGTGATGGGTTCGGAAGGCTATTTCCTGAACCAGTTCCTCGTCACCCACACCAACCGCCGCACCGACCGCTGGGGGGGCAGTTACGAGAACCGCATGCGCCTTCCGGTCGAGGTGGTGACCCGCGTCCGCGCGGCCATGGGGCCTGGGGCGGTGCTGATCTACCGCATCTCGCTGATCGACCTGGTGCCGGACGGCTCCACCTGGGACGAGGTGGTGCAGCTGGCCCGCGCCATCGAGACGGCGGGGGCGAGCGTGCTGAACACCGGCATCGGCTGGCATGAGGCGCGGGTGCCGACCATCGCGACCTCGGTCCCCCGCGCGGGCTTCGCGCATCTGACTGCGCGGCTGCGGCCCGAGGTGGGGATCCCGGTCATCACCTCGAACCGGATCAACTCGCCCGAGGTGGCGGAAAGGCTGCTGGCCGAGGGGGCGGCCGACATGGTGTCGATGGCGCGGCCCTGGCTGGCCGATGCCGATTTCATTGCCAAGGCGGCGGCGGGCAGGGCGGCACAGATCGCCCCCTGCATCGCCTGCAACCAAGCCTGCCTGGACCATACCTTCAGCGGCAAGCTGACCTCGTGCCTGGTGAACCCGCGCGCCTGCCACGAGACCGAACTTGTATATACGCCCACGGACAGCCCGAAACGGGTGGCCGTGGTCGGGGCCGGTCCGGCTGGGATGATGGCGGCCATCGTTGCCGCCGGACGCGGGCATCAGGTCTCGCTGTTCGACAAGGCCGACCGCATCGGCGGCCAGCTGAACCTGGCCAAGCAGGTGCCGGGCAAGGAAGAGTTTCACGGGCTGGTGGACTGGTTCGCCACCATGCTGACCGCGCCCGGCATCACGCTGCGCCTGGGGCATGAGGCGGTGGCCGATGACCTGGCGGGCTTTGACGAGGTGGTGATCGCGACCGGGGTCACCCCGCGCGATCCCGGGATCCCGGTGGAGCCGGGGGCGAAGGTGCTGTCCTACATCGACGTGCTGAACGGGGCGGATCCGGGGCGCCGGGTGGCCATCGTCGGCGCGGGCGGCATCGGCTTCGACGTGGCCGAGACGCTGGTGCACGAAGGACCAAGTCCGACGCTGGACCCCGCGCTCTGGCGTGAGGAATGGGGTGTTTCCGCGCCCTGGCAGGATCGCGGCGGGCTTGCCGCCACGGGCCCGCAGCCGCATCCGCCGGCGCGCGAGGTGCATCTTCTGCAACGCAAGCCGGAAAAGCCCGGCCGGCACCTGGGCAAGACCACGGGCTGGATCCACCGGGCGAGCCTGGCGATGAAGCGGGTCAGGATGCAGGGCGGGGTGGTTTACGAACGCATCACGCCCGAAGGGCTGTGGATCAGCCACGGCCCGGACCGCGCGCAGCCGGAACTGCTCGCGGTCGATGCCGTGGTGCTCTGCGCAGGGCAAGAGCCGGATCGGCGGCTCAGCGCAGAGCTTGACCGGCGCGGCATCCCCCACCATCGGATCGGCGGGGCGGACGTGGCGGCCGAGCTGGATGCCAAGCGCGCCATAGATCAGGCGGCGCGCCTGGCGGCCCGGCTGTGACGCCGAGGCTCGTCGGCGGCTTCGCCTCTCCTCGCGGACTTGCCGAGGAGAAGACGAAGTCGCACGACGAGGGGCAGCGTCAGCCGCCCGAGGACGCCTCGGGCGCCTTGATCACGCCGCTGTCGAGCGCGGCCTGAAGCTCGGTCGCATCGACCGCGCCATCGGCATTGGTATCGATTCCCTTGAAGCCGTCCTCGGTGAGATCCGTCCAGACCGCCTGAAGCTCGACCAGCGACCAGGTGCCGTTGCCGTCGGTGTCCGCCACCTCGGGCAGGGTGGCCTGGGCGAAGGCGGCCGAAGCGAATGCGACCGGTGCAAGCAGGATTGCGAAGCGTTTCATGGAAGTCTCCTTTTCTACCCATGATTGCGTGGCGCGGGTTTTCCCGCCACGGAGGCTAGCTAAGGGCTTGTGGGACGATGTTCCATATGACTTCGCTGAAGTAGGGATCTGTTGACATATATCCGCCCATGGCACGCTATCGGCGGAACTTTTTCCCGCCCATGGCGGTCGGGTCGGCCTTTGCTTGCCCAGCGGATTTCACGTTTCAGGCGAGAGTTTGCCAGGGAAATGGCACGAGCCGCCGTTTCCTCGCCCACAACGATCCCCCACAATACCCCGGATCGGTCGCGCGATTGCCGCCATCCTGCCCGATTTCCTTGTGAAACCTGTTTGTCACAAACGGCGTGATTGTTCCCAAGAGGACACTATGGATCGACTGACTGAGATGGAGGCCTTTGCCACGGTGGTGGACCAGGGCGGCTTCACCGATGCAGCCAAGAAGATGGGGATCTCCAAGTCTGCCGTCTCGAAACATGTCTCGGCGCTTGAGGCCCGGCTGGGCGCGCGCCTGTTGAACCGCACGACGCGCCGCGTCAGCCCCACCGAGATCGGACTTGCCTACTACGACCGCGCCCGCCGCGTGCTGAATGACGCGGGCGAGGCGGATGCCCTTGTAACTTCAATGCAATCCGCGCCCTCGGGGCTGTTGCGTGTCTCGGTGGCGACGGATTTCGGCGTGAACCTCCTGTCGCCGATCCTGGGGGATTTCCTGCTGGAATACCCCGACATCACGGTGAACATGGTCCTGAACAATCGCTATGTCGAACTGATCAGCGAAGGTTTCGACATGGCGATTCGCGTGGGCGAACTGGAAGACAGCAGCCTTCGCGCCCGCAAGCTGACCGAGACGACCAAGCGCATGATCGGCTCGCCGTCCTATTTCCAGCGATTCGGCCGGCCGCAGAGGATCGACGACCTGAACGACCACAAGCTGCTGCACTATTCGAATCAGGCCAACGGCAATGTCTGGAAGATCACCGCGCCCTCGGGGGAAAAGCGGCAGGTCCGTTCCGTCGGCTGGCTGACGGTCAACGACGGGCAGAGCCTGCTGAACGCCGCGATCTCGGGCCTGGGCATCGCTTATCTGCCGTCGTTCCTGTACGCGGATGCCATGCGGCAGGGCCTGGTGGAAGAGGCCATTCCCGGACTGCCGGTCGAGGTGCTGGGCATCTATGCCGTCTATCCGCCGGGCCGGTTCACCCAGCCCAAGGTGCGCGCCTTCATCGACTTCCTGGCGCGGCGCTATGCCGACAAGGGGCCGGACAACTGGTAGGTGCCCGTCAGCCCTTTTGGAATTTCAGTCGGTCCTCTCCCCCCTCTGGATCGACCGTCAGCGGGTCGAGGTGACAATCACCTCGACCCGTCTGTTCTTCTGCCGGCCGTCCTCGGTCTGGTTGGTGGCTCGCGGGGCGAGGAAGCCGACGCCGTTCGCCGTCACGCGGGTGCGATCGACGCCATACCGGCCGATCAGCGCATCGGCGACTGACTGCGCCCGCCGTTCGGACAGCGCGACATTGGCGGGCAGGCTGCCCGAGGCATCCGTATGGCCCACCAGCGCGATGGTCGCGTCGGGGTTGGCCTGAAGCCAGGCCGCAACGGCTGCCAGCGAGGCATAGTCGCCCTCGGCCAGGGCCGCCGCGCCGCTGGCAAAGACCAGGTCGTCCAGGACGGCAAAGCCGACCTGGTCCAGCGCGCCGGTGATGGCAAGGGCATCGGCGGGCATGGGTTCGGCCAGGGGGGGGGCAGGGGCTTCGGGAATGGCGACCACCGCCGGCGCCGGCGGGGGCACGAGGGGCGCCTCGGTGACGCGGGTGATCTGCACATAGGCCGAGCTTGCGCTGCGACTGACGAGGATCGACACGGCGTTCTCGCCCGACACCGCCGAAAGAAAGCGGAAATCGGCAAGGTCGACATGCATGTCCGGTTCGGGCAGGACATCGGTGCCGAACCGGAAGTCGAAGCCGCCACAGCGCCGCGCCTCGCATTCGAAGATCACCTCGTAGCCCGCGGCGATCACCTGGTCGCGCAGTGGCGCCATCACCGCGAGGGTCGTCATTCCGGGCGCGGCAAGGCGCAGGGCGCGCTGGTCCAGCGATCCCTCGACGATGCGCGACGGGACGGACGACCCGTCGAAGCCGGCGATGGGCAGGGCATAACTGCCGGGGGTTTCGCTGCGGACTTCCTGGTCCAGCACCTCGGCCGGAAGCTCCAGCGTCAGGGCAGCGGCGGGCGGCGCCAGCAGGAAGATAAGGAGAGAGAGGATCGCCTTCGGCACTGCCCGGGTCGCTTTCCGCGATCATTTCATGCGGTAATGATACTGTCCCACGATGCCCATGCCAAGGCGGGCATAGAGTGCGCGGGCGGCGGTGTTCTGCCGGGTGACGACCAGGGACAGCCGGGTCGCGCCCTGATCTGCCGCCCAGTTCGCCGCCGCATGCAAGAGCGTCGCCCCGACCCCGCGCCGGCGCAGGCCGGGGCGGACCTCCAGCGCATGCAGCATCGCCTCGGCACCGTGGCAGGCGACGAAGGCCACCCCGGCGGGGCGGTCCCCGCTGCGCGCCAGGAGTGCCGCCCTGGCCCCCGTCACCCGCTCCATCACCGCGATCCGGGCCGGGCCGATGCCGCCCTCGGCCCAGATCGCGCGGGCGATCTCCAGCGGTGGCCAGTGCGGGAAGGCGGCCAGCGGCGGAAGCTCGGCCTTCAGATCGGCGACCGGGGCGGCATAGGCGACCACCGGATCGACCACGCGCCAGCCCCGCGCCTCCAGGCATGCGTCCAGCGCGCTGTCCTCGGCCCGGACCAGCATCAGGGGTTCGGCCATCGCGGCCTCGGCCGCCGCAAGCCCTTCCTCGGTGAAGGCGCCGTCGCAACTGGCAGCCGAGACCCGCTTGCCCCCGCCCGCCCCGTCGCGCAACGTGAAGGGACCGACCTGCCAGCGCCGCAGCGGCGGCCAGGTCGCCTCCATCACCTCGGCCAGCAGCGCGGGCGTCATCCGAACAGCTGCGTCAGGCGGACCATCGCGGCATCGACCCGCGCCGGATCGGTGCCGCGGATCACCAGGTTCGTGCCATGCGCGCCATTCTGGATGAAGGGGTAGGAGCCCATGGACAGGTCGGGAAACTCGGCTGCGAGCGCGGCGAAGGGGGCGGCGATCTCGCCCTCGCCGCGATCGACGCGCAGGGATTGCGACAGGAGTGGCGGCCCGCCGGTCAGCCGGGGCAGGACCGAGGCGACCATGGCCTGGAAGATGTTCGGCACGCCCGCCATCACATGCACGTTGCCGATGGTGAAGCCCGGCGCGGTGGAAACCGGGTTGTCGATCAGGGTGGCCCCGTCCGGGATCCGCGCCATGCGCTGCCGCGCCTCGTTGAAGGGCAGGCCCGCGCGGTCGTAATGCGCCTGCAAGAGCGCCATGGCATCGGCCCGGTGGCCGATCCTCGCGCCCATCGCCTCGGCCACGGCATCGGCGGTGATGTCGTCATGCGTCGGCCCGATGCCGCCGCTGGTGAAGAGATGGTCATAGCGGCCCGACAGCGCGCGCACGGCGGCCACGATGTCCTCGTGCACATCGGCAACCACCCGCGCCTCGCGCAGCGCGATGCCGATCCGGGTCAGTTCCCCGGCCAGGTAGTGCATGTTGGAATCGCGGGTTCGGCCCGACAGGATCTCGTCGCCGATCACCAGCATCGCCGCGGTCGGATTGGTCATCGCGCTTCCTCGCTGTTGCCGCTGCCGCAGGTATAGCCGCACCGGGTGGGCTTTCAAACCCCGGCCTCTGGCCAATTCTCCCCGGTCGTCTTATGTAGGGTGCAAGGAGAGCCGGATGGACGACGTGCGCGCCAGGATCACCAAGGACGGCATCCGCATCTACGAGGATGCGGATTTCGCCGGCATGCGGACGGCGGGCCGGGTCGCGGCCGAGATCCTCGACGCGGTGGTGCCGCTGGTGGTGCCGGGCGCCACGACAGGGGCGATCGACGATTTCATCACCGAGGAAATCAGGCGCCGCGGCGTGACCTCGGCCACCATCGGCTACAAGGGATACAAGCACGCTTCCTGCATCAGCGTGAACCATGTCGTCTGTCACGGGATCCCCGGCGCGCCGATCCCGATGAGCAAGTCCGAGACGATCTCGCGCGATCTGGAAAAGCGGCGCAAGGATGACGTGCTGCGGGACGGCGACATCCTGAACATCGACGTCACCGTGATCGTGGACGGCTGGTATGGCGACACGAGCCGGATGTATGTGGCCGGCAAGCCCTCGCCCATGGCCGCGCGGCTGATCGAGGTCACGCACGAGGGCCTGATGCGCGGCATCGCGGCGGTGAAGCCCGGAAACACCTTCGGCGACATCGGCCACGCGATCCAGGCCTATGTCGAGGCGCAAAGGATGAGCGTGGTGCGCGACTTCTGCGGCCATGGTCTGGGCCGGGTGTTCCACGCGCCGCCGAACGTGCTGCACTACGGCCGCGCCGGGTCGGGGCCGGTGCTGGAGGAAGGCATGTTCTTCACCATCGAGCCGATGGTGAACCTCGGGAGGCCCGAGACCAATGTCCTGGCTGACGACTGGACTGCGGTCACCCGCGACAAGTCGCTGTCGGCGCAGTTCGAGCATTCGGTGGGGGTCACCGCCACGGGTTGCGAGATCTTCACCCTGTCCCCTGCGGGCAAGTTCCACCCGACCTGGGGCTGACCCTCGGGCACGCCTCCTCGTTCGCCTTCGGCTTCTCGTCGGTCGTGCCGTGCCCTGCGAGGAGCGACGAAGTCGCCGACGAGCCGTCGGTCTAGATCCCCGCGTACCATTCATAGCCCCGGTCGGCCCAATAGCTGCCGCGGCCCCGGCCCAGGGCGGCAAGGCTGTCCACCAGTTCGATGCCATGGACATACTTGGCCATCTTGTAGCCAAGCTGCCGTTCAACCCGTAGCCGCAGCGGTGCCCCGTTCGCCACTGGCAGCGGCATGCCGTTCATGGCGTAGGCGAGGATGGTCTGCGGATGGAAGGCTTCGATCAGGTCGATCGATTCATAGTAGAAGACCTCGCCCGATAGCCCGCGCTCGATGGCGTCGAAACAGTGGAAGACGGCATAGCGCGCCGCGAGCTTCGGCCGGGCCAGCCGCAGCACCGTGCCCAGCGGCACACCCTGCCATCTGGCGATGCAGCTCCAGCCCTCGACGCAGTCGTGCCGGGTGATCTGAGTCCGTGACGGGAGCGCGGTCAGGGCGGCCAGCGACAGGCTTTGCGGCGCCTCGACCAGCCCGGTCACAGTCAGCCGATAGTCGGCAAAGCCGCTGGCCGCCATCCGGCGGTAGCCGGCGCCGGAGGGGTCGGTCGAGCCATTGGGGCGCTGGCCCTGGCGGATGTCGGCCTCCGAGTATTCCGGCGCGAGGCTGTCGCCGATCAACGCGCGCTGGGCGGCCCGGGTCAGCCCCTCATGGCTGGCGAAGAGGGCGCGCAGGCGGCTCTCGGGCTCGGTCGCGCTGTCGAAGACCCTGCATCCCGAAAGGGCAAGGGCCGCCCCGCCCAAGAGGAGCCTGCGACGATCAAGCATCGCTCACTCCATCGGTGCGATACCAGCCGGTCAGGATCGACCGCATCTCGTTCACGGGGCCGGCCAGAATGATCATCGCCATGTGCACGGCGAAGAAGCCCAGAAGCGCCAGCATGGTCAGGAAATGGATGGTCCGAGCGGTCTGCCGACCGCCGAAGAGCTCGGGCAGCCAGGGCAGGGCGGCGGTGACGCCGGGTGACATGGACAGCCCGGTCAGGATCATCACCGGCAAGGCCAGGAACAGCACGAAGGCATAGGCGAGCTTCTGCAGCGCGCCATAGTTCGCCGCGTGGTGGAACCTCAGCCGGGCGTGATCGGCGATGTCGCGCGGCAGGGCGCGGAGGTCGGCCAGCGTCGGGACCAGCTGGCGCAGATGCCCGTTCAGCGCCGAGGCCGCCAGCCACAGGATCAGCGTGCCGACCAGCAGCCAGGCGAAGAAGAAATGGATGATCCGACCCGTCGCGAGGCTGGTCTTCGACGGGATGGTGAGGGCGGCGGGAAAGGCGCGGACCTCGCCCCGCGAGACGCCGAGGACCCCGGTCGTGTCGAACTCGGCCCCCAGGATCCGGGTCACGCCGCGCAGACCGGCCGGCGTCTCGACCGCGCCGATGGCCAGGATGGCGTTGTCGTAGTCGAAGCCCGATTCCCGCCCGATGTGCAGGCTGGGAAAGGCGTTGAAGATCTGCAGGCCCGTCAGCAGCAGGAAGAACAGGCTGACGGCCCAGACCCAATGCGCGATCCGGGTTGGCAGGCGGTGTCGGTAGATCAGCGGTCCGTGGGGCATCCGTGGCCTCCTTTCCGCTGAAGCAACGGGCCGCCGACGCAGAAGTTTCACCAACCCCGGCAAGACTGCGCTGATTGCATTTCCGCACGTCGGGGCTTATCTCGGGAAGCCGAAGCGAAGGGGCAGCAGGCACGGCATGAACTGGATCACCAACTACGTCCGTCCGAAGATCAACTCGCTGTTCTCGCGCCGCGAGGTGCCCGAGAACCTGTGGACCAAGTGCCCCGAATGCGGGACGATGCTGTTCCACCGCGAGCTTGCGGCGAACCTCAACGTCTGCGGCACCTGCGACCACCACATGACGATCAGCCCCCGCGCGCGCTTCGAGGCGCTGTTCGATGGCGGCATCTTCACCGAGGTCAAGGTGCCCGAGCCGCTGGTGGATCCGCTGCAGTTCCGCGACCAGAAGAAATACACCGACCGGCTGAAGGCCGCGCAGAAGGCCAGCGGCGAGAAGGACGCGATGCTGGTGGCCGAGGGCGAGATCGGCCGCACCCCCATCGTCGCCGCCGCGCAGGACTTCAGCTTCATGGCCGGGTCGATGGGCATGTATGTCGGCAACGCGATCATCGCGGCCGCCGAACGCGCGGTAAAGCTGAAGCGGCCGCTGGTGCTGTTCTCGGCCAGCGGCGGGGCGCGGATGCAGGAGGGGATGCTCTCGCTCATGCAGATGCCGCGCACCACGGTCGCGGTGCAGATGCTGAAAGAGGCGGGCCTGCCCTACATCGTCGTCCTCACCCATCCGACGACCGGCGGCGTGACGGCCAGCTATGCCATGCTGGGCGACGTGCAGATCGCCGAGCCCAATGCCCAGATCGGCTTTGCTGGTGCCCGGGTGATCGAACAGACCATCCGCGAGAAACTGCCCGAGGGCTTCCAGCGCGCGGAATACCTGCTGGACCACGGGATGCTGGACCGCGTGGTGCATCGCAAGGCGATGAAGGATGAGCTTGTCACCCTGATCCGCCTGCTGACCGGCCAGCCCCCGGCCATCAAGGGCGACCTGGCGCCGCCGGCGGAAAAGCCGGCGGACAAGGTGGAAGCGAAGGCGTGACGCTCAGCTCGGATGTCATCCTCGACCGGATGATGACGCTGCATCCCAAGGTCATCGATCTGACCCTGGGCCGCGTCGAACGGCTGCTGTCGGCGCTGGGCAACCCGGAGCGGGCAATTCCCCCCGTAATCCACATCGCCGGGACCAACGGCAAGGGCTCGACCCAGGCGATGATCCGGGCGGGGCTCGAGGCGGGCGGCGACCGGGTGCATGCCTATACCTCGCCGCATCTCGCCCGGTTCCACGAACGCATCCGCCTGGCGGGAGAGCTGATCTCGGAACCCGCGCTGACCGCGCTTCTGGACGAATGCGTGGCGGCGAACGGCGGGGAAGAGATCACCTTCTTCGAGATCACCACCTGCGCGGCCTTCCTGGCCTTTGCCCGCACGCAGGCGGACTGGACGCTGCTGGAGGTCGGCCTTGGCGGGCGGCTCGATGCGACGAACGTGGTGGACCATCCGCGGCTGACGATCATCACGCCCGTGTCGATGGATCACGAATCGTTCCTGGGCGATACGGTTGCCAAGATCGCCGGCGAAAAGGCCGGGATCATCAAGCGCGGCGTGCCGGTGATCGTCGGGCCGCAACACCCCGACGGTCTGGCGGTGATCGAGGCGCAGGCCGCGCGGCTGGGTGCTCCGGTCCTGGCGCATGGCCAGCACTGGCAGGCCTTCGAGGACCGCGGCCGCCTGATCTATCAGGACGAGACCGGGCTTCTGGATCTGCCGCTGCCGAACCTGCCCGGACCGCACCAGATCCAGAACGCGGGCGCGGCCATCGCCGCCCTGCGCGCGCTCGGCCGGGACGAGGCCGCCTGCGAGGCCGCCGTCACCCGCGCCGTCTGGCCCGCCCGGATGCAGCGTCTGCGCCGGGGGCCGCTGGTGGACCTTGCGCCGCAGGTGGAACTCTGGCTCGACGGCGGGCACAACCCCGCGGGGGGCGAGGCGGTGGCGGCAACCCTGGCGCGGATGCCCCGGCGCGAGACGCATCTGATCTGCGGTATGCTGAACACCAAGGACGTGACGGGCTACATGCGCCCGCTGGCCCCGCAGGTCGCGCGCCTGCATGCGGTGTCGATCCCGGGCGAGAAGAACACCCTGCCCGCCGAAGCCACCCGTGACGCGGCCCGCGCGGCCGGGATGGATGCGGTCACCGCCGGCTCGGTTGCCGAGGCGCTGGCCGGCATCGCCGCCACATCCCCCGAGGCGCGGGTGCTGATCTGCGGCTCGCTCTATCTGGCAGGGACGGTGCTGCGCGAGAACGGGTAAGGCTCGTCGATGACTTCGTCACTCCTCGCGGCGCTACCGACGAGGAGACGCAGTCGAACGAGGAGGTCAGGTCCCATAGCGCGCAAGGAACATCTCGACCGCGCCATGCACCGTGCGGTGGACGAGATCGGGGGTGATGGTCTCGGCCAGGCCGAACATCAGCCGGTCTTGGATCGTGGCCTTGCAGAGCTGCGCGAACTGGTCCGCGGCCAGGTCCAGGTCGTCGATCTTCAGCGCGCCGCTGGCGACGTAACAGCCGAGGTGATGCACCAGCCGAGCGTGGATCAGGCCAGGGCCGAAATCGTGGAACTGCCGGCCAAGGCCCGGAAAATGCTCGCCCTCGCCCACCACGATGCGGAACATGCGCTGGCCGAAATCCGACAGGTGGAAGGCCACGATCCGTTCCGCCGCGATGGTCAGCGCCACCTGCACCGGCACGTCGCCTTCGACCATCGCTTCGGCCTCGTCGGTCTGGCGGTGGCACTCGCAGCGCGCGACCTCCAGGAAGAGAAGCTGCTTGTCGGGGAAGTAGGCGTAGATCGTCGCCTTCGACACGCCCGCCTCGCGCGCGATGTCATCGACCGAGGCGCGCTCGAACCCGTCGCGCAGGAAGATCTTGCGCGCGCCTTCCAGCACCTGGTCGAACTTGCGACCGCGCCTGACTTCGTGACTGGCCCCGTGATCGGCAGCTACGTTCATCGGTCCCCCTGCGAGGGACCATAGAGCATCGCGGTCCGGCGCGGCAAGCGAGGCGAGCGTCACTCGGCCAGCTGGCAGGTCGCGCCCGCCGCGGGCGCCTCGCAGCCCTTGGTCGAGGGCGTGACCGTCTCGGTCGGGAAGGTAAGCGAGGGCAGCAGGATGGTCAGCGACTGCGCCGCAGCCGGGATGGCCAGCGACAGGGTGACAGCAAGGGCAAGCGAAAGACGGTCCATTTCGATCTCCAATCTGAACTCTTCGGTTCAGATTCATTTCTAAACTGTCCGGTTCAGTCTGGCAAGACCATTCTGAACCATGGAGTTCAGATTATCGCGTTGCGCCCGCCGATGACCCGATTAGATTAGAATCATTCCAGACTGGGTGCCTCGATGCTGTCCTCACTGACCTTCCGCCGCCGTTTCTCCGACCTCTCGGAACAGGAGGTGCTGGCCTTGGCGATCTCGTCCGAAGAGGACGACGCCCGCATCTACCGCAGCTTCGCCGAAAGGCTGCGCGCCGACTACCCCGCCTCGGCGGCGGTATTCGAGGGCATGGCGGTCGAGGAGGACGGCCATCGCCAGCGCCTGATCGACCTGCACCGTGCGCGCTTCGGCGAGGTGATCCCGCTGATCCGGCGCGAACATGTCGCGGGCTTCTACGCCCGCCGCCCGGTCTGGTTGTCGCAGACACTGTCGCTCGAGACGATGCGCGGCGAGGCGGCGGCGATGGAGAAGGTGGCACATGACTTCTATCTGCGCGCCGCGGCCCGCACCCAGGATGCGGCGACCCGCAAGCTTCTGGGTGACCTGGCGTCGGCCGAGGCAAGCCACGAAAGCCATGCCCATCACCTGGAAGACACCCACCTGCCGGAGGACACCCGCAGCGAAGAGGACCGGACCGCCCGGCGCCAGTTCATCCTGACCTGGGTGCAGCCGGGGCTTGCGGGGCTTATGGACGGGTCGGTCTCGACGCTGGCGCCGATCTTCGCCACGGCCTTTGCCACGCAGGACAGCTGGACGACCTTCCTCGTCGGCTCGGCCGCCTCGGTCGGAGCCGGGATTTCGATGGGCTTCACCGAGGCCGCGCATGACGACGGCGTGCTGTCGGGCCGAGGCTCGCCGCTGAAGCGCGGGCTTGCCTCTGGCGTGATGACCACGATCGGCGGCCTTGGGCACGCGCTGCCCTACCTGATCCCGGAGTTCTGGACCGCAACCACCATCGCGATGATCGTGGTCTTCGTGGAGCTCTGGGCGATCGCCTGGATCCAGAACCGCTACATGGAAACGCCGTTCCTGCGGGCGGCCTTCCAGGTGGTGGTCGGCGGCGCGCTGGTCTTTGCCGCCGGCGTGCTGATCGGGGGCGGGTGATGTATCGCAAGGGCGAAGTGACCTACCGCGCCCTGCCGCTGCCCGACCGGGTGCAGATGGACGAGGACCGGTCGCTCGCGGCCGCGACCGGGTTCCTGGCATACATGCGAAAACGCCATTCGGTGCGCGACTTCTCGACCCGGCCGGTGCCCGAGGCAGTGATCGCCGCCTGCATCGCGGCGGCCGGCACCGCGCCCTCGGGGGCGAACCACCAGCCCTGGCATTTCGTGGCGATCGGCGATCCGGCGATGAAGGCGCGGATCCGCGCGGGGGCCGAGGAGGAAGAGCGCGCCTTCTATTCCGGCGGGGCCGGGGACGAATGGCTTGCCGCGCTTGAGCCCATCGGGACCGGCGTGTCGAAACCGCATCTGACCGATGCGCCATGGCTGATCGTGGTCTTCGCCCAACGCTACGGGCTGACCGAGGACGGGACGCGCTACAAGAACTATTACGTGCCGGAGAGCGTCGGTATCGCCACGGGCATCCTTATCACGGCGATCCATCACGCCGGGCTCGTCTGCCTTGAACACACGCCCAACCCGATGAAGTTCCTCGGTCCCCTGTGCGAAAGGCCCGAGCACGAGAAACCGGTGATGATCCTTCCGGTCGGCTATCCGGCGGACAGCGCCACCGTGCCCGAGGTTGCCAAGCGGAAAAAGCCGCTGGACAGGATCATGAGCGTCTTTCGCCCCTGAACGCGGACCCCGTGCCCTCAGGCCAGGGCCGCGAACCGGCGCGGCACGACGACGGTCGGTTCCTCCGTCGCTTCGGGACTGTCGGGCGCGGTATCCTCGGGCGGAGGGATCTCCATGGCGACCGCCTCGGCCATGGGAAGGCTGACGATGGCGGCAACCTCCTCGGGGTGAATGTCCGGTTCTGGAGAGGGCACCGGGATCGGCAGCAGGCCGGGATCGGCCACGACCTTCGTCAACCCGCGCGGCCGGGCGACCGCGACGGATTCCTGCGGCCGGTGGCTTGCCCTGGGCCGGGCCGAGGCATCGTTGACCTTGATGATGGTAAAGCTGATGTTGTCCTGGTCGGGATCGTCCAGGCGGTGAATCTCTTCCAGCAGCCGCTCGGCGATCTCGGTCGAGCGCGACTTGCGATACCGGTTCAGCACCTTCTCGATCTGGGCATTGCTCAGGAATTGCAGGCCGTCGGACGCGCAGATGACGATGTCGCCGGCCTTCAGTTCCAGGGGTTCGGACGGGCAGTCCACCTTCGAGATCGCCGAACCCATCAGCACCGACATCAGACAGTTGCGATCGGGATGGCAGGCCGCGATCCGGGCGTCCAGCAAACCGGCCTGCACCATGAAGTCGATCTGCGGGGCCATCGAGTGGTCCTCGTTCAGCTGGCGCAACCGGCCGTCGCGGAACAGGAACAACGGAGAATCGCCAATCGAGATCCACCACAACCGGTTCTCGACCAGGGCCGGCACCACCAGGGTCGCCCCCATGCCTTCGGTCTCGGGGTGGCTCTCGGCATGGGTGCGCAGGGTCTGGTTGGCAAACTCGGCCACGTTGCGCAGGATCTCGGGGGCCCGCCGCTCGAAGGCATCGACATCGGCGAAATGGAACTTCAGCTCGGAGTAGACCTCGGTCAGCACGATCTTGGACGCCACGTCCCCGGCCGCATGACCGCCCATGCCATCGGCGAGCACGACGAAACCAGCCTCGGCGCCAACCGGGAAATCGGCCGTGATCGCGTCCTCCTGGTAGTCGCGCGCGCCCTGGCTTATGCCCGAGGCGACGTCATAACGCGGTTCACGCGATCGCCATATCATGCGCGTCTCCCTCTTCCTGGTAGGTGGACCAGTTGAACTCGGGCGTGCAGAGGACCTTCAGAACCAGCGTCGTCTCGCCGATCTGGATCTCGTCGCCATCCTTGGCCGGTTCGGTCGAAAGGAGCGGGCGGCCGTTCAGCCGCACCAGGTTGGATTTGCCACCATGGCCGATGTGGAATTCGTGCGTCTTGCCGTCATAGGCGATCGCGGCGTGGTTATGCCGCGAGATCGCCATGTCGCCATAGTCGAGCGACACCGTCTGGTCCGCGCCACGACCGATCTGGGACACGCCTTCATGCAGGGCGAAGGACGCACCCTTGCCGGGGCCGTCCTTGATCACCAGCCAGCCCGCCGGGAACATCACGTAACCCTTGCCGGGCGCAGGGGTCGCTTCCGCGATCGGCAGTCCGGCGGGATCCTGGAACATCGGCACCACGGCCGCCGCCTCCGGGTCGAACCCGAGGACGCGCGTCTTTGTGCGGGTGGGGCGACGCTGCGGGGCCGCTTCGGCCTTCGCGGCCGTGGAGACTTCGTCCTCGATTTCCCAGATGCCGCGTGCGGGGGGCGTCACACCCTCGGGCAGCGGGGCCTTGGCCTTGACCACGCGGACGGGGCGCGCGACCGACACCGGGGCTTCCGGTTCGGGTTGCGCTGCGGCCGGCTGGGCAGGGGCCGCAGCAGCCAGTGCCTCGCGCAGGCGCTTCACTTCCAGTTCCGCCAGGGCCGCCATGACCGGATCCGGGCCAGCTTCGACCGTGCCAGGTGCCGACCCCGTATCGTCCGTTTCACCGAAGATAGAGCGCAGGAACTTCACGATGGTTTCTCCCCGTCCAGATTGTCAATTGCCGCAGGGTCAACCGGCCACCCCAAGCCGGAATTCTGCATCCACTGTACTTGCACCACGCCGCACGACAAAACCATAAGTTGACACGCCGCGCCCGAACTCGCGCTGAAGTGTGTCGCGCAGGGCGGTGGCGCTGCCCAGCATCTCGCCGGATGCCGAATAGATCAGCAGCACGTCGCCCGGTTCCAGGGTTGTCTCGGCGCCAGCCGGCACCTCGGCAACCACGGTCTGAGTGCCGGTCGCGGTATCGACGGCCTCGAACGTCAGACCGTTCGGAAGCCGCAGCATGTTGACCACCGCAAAGGGCTTGACCTCGGGCGTCGCGTCGGTCGCGGTGACGGTCATCGGCGAGGCCGGCTGGGCAACCGGCGCCTTGCCGGGCGACAGCTGGCCAGTCAGCCCCAGGAGGCCGACTACAATCGCCCCGGCCACGGCCGCCCCGGCCACGAGCCTGCCCGGCGCGGGCCACCGGGCCTCCGGGCTGCGGCCGCCGGCATCGGCGAGGGGAGGCGCCGGGTCCGCCTCCACGACCGCTGGCTGCCCGATGGTGACGGTGGCGGTCGCTGGCGCCTCCGGTTCGGTCCGGGGCGCAGCGATCTCGGCCGGGAATCGGGCGACGTCCGGTCGCACGGGCGCAGGCGCCGCCGGCAGCGCGACAGCAGAGGCGACCGGCTCTTGCACCGCGCCCGCGTCGGTCAGACCCGCCATGGCGCGCCATTCCTCGACCGATTGCAGGCGGTCGCGCGGGAAAATCGCCATCGCCTTGTCGATCGCGGCCAGGAACGGGGTCGGATAGCCGCGGAACCTGCCTGCCAGCGGCCGCAGGGGATCACCCTCGCGCCCGGCCAGAGCGGCGAGCCGTTCCTGCGAGGTCTTGGGCGTTTCGCCCGAAATCAGGTGGTAGAAGCTGGCCGCCAGCGCATAGAGATCGCTGCACGGCGCCTGCTTGCTGCCGACGACGTAGAATTCCTGCGGCGAGTAGCCGTCCTTGACCACGCGCAGCCCGGAAACCGCCCGGCTTTTCCTGGTCACGTCCTTGCGCGAGGCGCCGAAGTCGATCAGCACCGGCTGGCCCTTGCGCGGGTCCAGAAGCATGTTGTCGGGCGAGATGTCGCGATGCAAAAGCCCCTGGGCATGAACGTGGCCGATGGCGTCCAGCATGGTCGCCAGATGGGCGATGATCTCTTTCGGGCGCAGGGGCGGCGCGCTGCCCTCGACCGTCTGCAACAGGTCGTAGCCTTCGATGTAGTCCATCGCCATGTAGGCGGTCCCGTTGCATTCGAAGACCTGATGGACCTTGACGATGTTCGGATGGTCCAGCTGCGACAGCGTCACGGCTTCCTGGACGAACTGCCGCACGGCGGTTTGGAAATCATCCTGCTGCGCCCGGGACCGGGCGCCGACCGTCTGGCCGATGCGGCGGCAGAAGGCAGAGGGGAAACATTCCTTGATCACCACCGTCCGGTCGAGCGAATCGATGGCCAGGTAAACGATCCCGAAGCCGCCGCTGTTGACGAAGGACTTGATGGTATACTGCCCGAACAGCAGTTTCGTGCCCGCGGGCAGCTCGTCCGAGCTGGGTCCGGCATCCTCGCGGTCGATCTTCAATGCGGCAGCGGTCATTGCAATTCCCGGTTGACCGGACGGCACCCTTCCCCCCGAAGGCCCGCGCGGCATCCTTCAGGACTAGCCAATGAGTTGGGCCAAAACGTGAAGGGATTTCGTTCGTTTCTCGCCACAATTGCACAACCTTGAGTGATGGAATCCGATTGCCGTCCCAAAGGACGAGACAACTGCACGCCTATTGGTTGTGGGGATCTCCCGCCGAAACCCAATCTGGGCTGGCACTTGCGCAACAATCCGTTTCAGCCGTCTTGCCCCGGTTTTGCCACAGAAGGCCCCGATCGGTCGGGAGTCCCTGCCGTCCCGCCCATCTCCGTCGTCCGAGAGTCCGGCGACCGATTCCCGACCGGATGCCTTGCCCTTTCCGCCCGCGCATGACACCTGTGCGGGCATGCTGGCGATCCTTCTGAAGACCCTTCCCTTCTTCGCCGTGATCGGCCTCGGTTACCTGGCCGGCCGCACGCGCTTCTTCTCCGAGGAGGCGACGGCCTACCTGACCCGCTTCGTGTTCTATTTCGCGCTGTCGGCGATGCTGTTCGGCTTTGCCGCCAACCTGGACGTGGCGGCGATCTTCTCCTGGACCTTCGTCTTCGCCTATCTGCTGGCGACCTCTGCCGTCTGGCTGATCGTCGCCGGCGTGGCCCTTGCGCGCCGAACCAGCCCCGAGGAAGCGGTTTTCGAGGCGCATACCGGGGTCATCGGCAATGTGGGCTTCCTGGGCATCCCGATGCTGGCGCTCCTCCTCGGACCGCAGGCGGTGGGGCCGGTGCTGCTGGTGCTGGCGGTGGACCTGATCGTGTTCTCCTCGATCCTGACCATGGCGATCACCGGCCTGCGGGCGGGCCGGGTCAGCGCTCAGACCTTCGGCATCCTCGCCACGGGCCTGGCGAAGAACCCGATGATCGTCTCGGTCGTCCTCGGCATCGGCTGGGGCGCGACGGGCCTCGCGCTGCCCGGGCCGGTGAACGAGTTCCTGACGCTGCTCGGCGCCGCCGCCACGCCCTGCGCGCTGTTCGCCATCGGTGCCTCGCTGGCAGGGCGGTCGGCGGAACGGGTCGAGGTCGCGGCCTGGCTGTCCTTTGCCAAGCTTTTCCTGCATCCCGCCGCCGTGGCGGGGGCCTGCTGGCTACTGGGAGTGACCGGCTATCAGGCCGGCGTCATGATCGCCGCCGCCGCCCTGCCGGTCGCGGGCAACGTGTTCATCCTGGCGCAGCACTACCGCGTCGCGCCGCAACGGGTTTCCACCGCGATCCTTCTGTCCACCGCGGCCTCGGTGCTGACGGTGACGGCGGTGATCGCCCTACTCAGCCAGGGAGGCTACATATGAAGACCATCTCGGAAAACCGGGCCTTCGGCGGGGTTCAGGGCGTTTACAGCCACCCCTCGCTCGCCTGCGCCTGCGACATGACCTTCGGGCTGTTCCTGCCCGCCCAGGCCGAGGACGGGCCGGTGCCTTTGCTCTGGTTCCTCTCGGGCCTGACCTGCACGCACGAGAACGCGATGATCAAGGCCGGCGCGCAGCGCTGGGCGGCCGAGGCGGGCATCGCGCTGATCTTCCCCGACACCTCGCCGCGCGGCGCGGGCGTGGCCGACGACCCCGACTTCGCGCTGGGGCAGGGGGCGGGCTTCTACGTCAATGCGACCCAGGCCCCCTGGGCCCCGCATTTCAGGATGTGGGACTATGTGACCGAAGAGCTGCCGCGCCTTCTGTTCAACGCCTTTCCCCTGGCCGAGGAGGCGCAGGCCATCACCGGCCATTCCATGGGCGGCCACGGCGCGCTGACCATCGCGATGAGCTTTCCGGGCCGCTTCAAATCGGTCTCGGCCTTCGCCCCGATCTGCAACCCGACGGCGAGCGATTGGGGTCGTCCGCAACTTTCCGCCTATCTCGGCCCGGACGAGTCGTCCTGGGCGGCGCATGATGCCACCCTGCTGATGCGGCGCCGGGGGTTCGATGGGCCGATTCTGGTGGACCAGGGGACCTCCGACCAGTTCCTCGACAAGCTCCGCCCCGAGGCGTTGGCCGAAGCGATGGCCGCGGTGCGTCAGGGGGGGACGTTCCGGATGCAGAAGGGCTATGACCACAGTTACTTCTTCGTATCGACCTTCATGGAGGACCATGTGTCCTTCCACGCCCAGGCTTTCCTGGCTTAGCGCGCTTTTCCTGTCGCTGTCGGTGGCGCTTGCCGCACCGGTCGCGGCCGGCCCTGCCGAAAGCGTGCTGTCGGCGGTGAACGCGGCCCGGGCCAAGGCCGGCTGCGCGCCATTGCGGGCGAATCCCAAGCTGATGGCGGCCGCCCGGTCACATGCCCGCGCCATGGCGGAACAGAACTTCTTCGGCCATGCCGGCAAGGACGGCAGCCGCTTTTCCAGCCGGATCAAGCGGCAGGGCTACGACTATCGCACGGCGGCCGAGAACATCGCGGCCGGGCAGAAATCGGCAACCGAGGTGGTGCGCAGCTGGCTGAACAGCGCCGGACACCGCCGCAACATGCTGAACTGCGCCATGCGGGACACCGGGATCGCGCTGGTCTATCAGCCGGACGACCGCCCCATCCGCGGCAACCGTGCGCCCTTGCGCTATTACTGGGTCCAGGTCTTCGCCGCGCCCGGCTGAGCCGCCGTGCCTCCTGGACCGGCTTGTGCGGTGGCCGCGCTTGTGGTCAGGTGCGCGCAGCAGACGGACTGGGGAAATCGGATGAAGAATCTCGTTCTTGCCATCGTCGTGGCGTCGCTGGCCATTCTGGGGTTCTACGCCTACCAGTCCAGCCAGAAGGTCGCCGCGCTTCAGGCCGAGGTCCAGGCCAAGGAAGCGGCCCTCGTCACCAAGGAGGCCGAGAAGGACGCGCTGGAGAAGCAGCTGGCCGAGCTTCAGACCCAGGTTGACAAGCTGGGCGCGGACCTCGAGGCGGCGACCGCCGCCGCTGCCGCCGCCACCGCGACTCCGGCCCCTGCCACCGAAGCCCCGGCCGAGCCCGCCCCCGAGGCCCCGGCAACCAATCCCTGATCCGGGTCTGCCCGCGTCACCCGATGTCGCGGGCGGAACAGACGGAACCGGGGGGCGGGGCTTCCCTGCCGCAATGGCTCGTTCTCCCGCCCTGACCGGCATCCTCTTCGCCATCGGCGGCACGCTGATCTTCTCGGTCAACGATGTCTCGATCAAGTTCCTCTCGGGCGGTTATGCGCTGCACCAGGTGATCCTGATCCGCGCCATCGTCGCCATGGCCTTCATCCTGGCCGTGATCCACTGGTCCGACCGGGGCTGGTCGCAGCTGGCAACCCGCCGACCGGCAACGCATCTGGCGCGCGTCGCCATCGTCATGCTGTCGAACGTGACCTACTTCACCGGCCTTGCCGTCATGGACCTGGCCGATGCGGTGGCGGTGGCCTATGTCAGCCCGATCATCATCACGCTCCTGTCTATCCTGTTCCTGGGCGAAAAGGTCGGCCCCCGCCGCTGGGCCGCGGTCATCGTCGGCATGGTCGGGGTCATCGTCATGCTGCGCCCCGGATCGGGCGTGATCCAGCCCGCCGCGCTTCTGGTCCTGGTCTCGGCGGTTCTCTACGCCTCGGGCAATCTGCTCGCCCGCCACATGGGCGGAACCGAAAGCGCGATGACCCTGTCCTTCTACGTCCAGACCGGCTTCATCATCGTCAGCCTGGCCATGGGGCTTTGGGCCGGCGACGGCCACCTGGCCAGCGAGGAGGAAATCTGGGCCTTCCTGTTCCGTCCCTGGATCTGGCCGCCGGTCGAGGACTGGCCGATCTTCCTGGCCACCGGCCTGTCGGTCGGGATCGGCGGGATGATGGTGACGCAGGCCTACCGCACCACCGAGGCCGGGCTGATCGCGCCCTTCGAATATGTCGGCATGCCGCTGGCGATCTTCTGGGGACTGGTGGTCTTCGGCACCTTCCCCGACGCCGTGTCCTGGGTGGGGATTGCGCTCATCTGCGGCTCCGGCCTTTATGTGATCTGGCGGGAAACGGTGCGCAGACGGGAAAGCGATGCAGCCTGAGGCAGTGATCTTCGACATCGGCAACGTGCTGACCCGGTGGCAGCCCGAGGCCTTCTATGACCGGGTGCTGGGCGAGGACCGCCGCAAGCGACTGTTCGCCGAGGTGGACCTGCATCACATGAACGCGCTGGTCGATGACGGGGCGCTGTTCCGCGAGACGATCTACGACTGGGCCGACCGCCACCCCGACTGGGCGCCCGAGATTCGCATGTGGTATGACCGCTGGATCGAGCTGGCCAGTCCCCGGATCGAAGGTTCCATCGCGCTACTTCGTGCGCTGAGGGCGAAGGGGGTGCCGGTCTTCTGCCTGACCAACTTCGGCAGCTATTCCTACGAGGAAGCCCGCGACAAGCTGGATTTCCTGGGCGAGTTCGACCGCGAATATGTCTCGGGCCGGCTCAAGGTGTCGAAGCCCGATCCGCGCATCTACCAGGCGGTGGAGGACGATTGCGGCCTTCCGCCCGACCGGTTGATCTTCACCGATGACCGGGCCGACAACATCACCGCCGCCGCCCGCCGCGGCTGGCGCACGCACCAGTTCGAAAGCTGGCAGGGCTGGGCTGCAAGGCTGGTGGCCGAGGGGCTCTTGACGCAAGCGGAGGCAGGGCTGTGACCGAGATCATCCCGTACGAAGCCGAGGCGCATCTGACCTGGGCCGGTCTGTTGCAGGCCTTCGAGGCCGGGCATCGCCTGCCGCTGGCCGGCATCAAGGACATGCTCCTGTCGCGCGACCGCGACACGATCCTGAACCGGGGCGCCTGGATCGACGGGCTGGGCGCCCTGGTCAAGGTAGCGACGATCTTCCCGGGCAATGCGGCCCTGGGCAAGCCCTCGATCCATGGCGCGGTGACGCTTTACGACGACCGGACCGGCGAGTTGACCGCCATCGTCGATTTCCACCTGGTCACCAAGTGGAAGACGGCGGGCGACAGCCTCTTCTCGGCCTCGCGGCTGGCGCGGAAGGACGCGCGCGATTTCCTTCTGGTCGGGGCGGGTGCCGTGGCGCGCAGCATGGTCGAGGCCTATTCCTCGGTCTTTCCGGAGGCCCGATTCACCGTCTGGAGCCGCAGCCGCGCCAGCGCCGAGGCCATGGGCCTGCCCGTGGCCGATGACCTGGAGGCGGCGGTGCGCAGGGCCGACGTGATCTGCACTGCTACCATGGCGACCGAACCGCTGATCCGGGGCGACTGGCTGCAACCCGGCCAGCACCTCGACCTGATCGGCGCCTACAAGCCCGGCATGCGCGAGGTGGACGACCGCGCGATGAGCCGCGCGCGCCTGTTCGTGGACAGCCGCGCCACCACGATCCACCACATCGGCGAACTGATCGACCCCATCGCCTCGGGCGCGATCACCGAGGCCGATGTCATCGCCGATTTCTACGACGACCCCACGCTGTTCGCGCGGCGGTCCGATGACGAGATCACCATCGCCAAGAACGGCGGCGGCGCGCATCTGGACCTGATGACCGCCGACTACATCGCCCGAGCCTGGGCGGCGCGGCGCTGAGACGACTGCGAGACCCAAGAATTTTCGCCGAAAATTCTTGGGGGCCATCACCGAGGTAATCCGGGAAACTGGTCGGAGCGAGAGGATTCGAACCTCCGACCCCCTGCTCCCGAAGCAGGTGCGCTACCAGACTGCGCTACGCTCCGACCGATGCGGGGGGGTTATCCCGTCCGCCGCGCTTTGGCAAGAGGCCTCACGCCTGATCGCCGCCCCTTTCCAGCCGCTTGAGCCAGGTCGAGATCCGCGGCAGCGTCCCGATTTCCCAGCGCGAGCGGTTCTCCAGCACGGGGCGGTTCTGGCTGACCTCGGGCGTGCCCTCGCGCAGAACGATGTAGATGCCCGAGGCGATGATGACGGCCGAGCCGATGCCGGTGTAGAGATCGACGGTTTCGTTGAAGAAGAGCCAGCCGTAAAGCGCCGCCCAGATGATCTGGGAATACTGCATCGGGGCAACGATGACGGCGGCGGCCACGCGGTAGGCGGCGATCGACGCCAGCGCGCCCAGCGTGCCCAGAAGCGCCATCACCGCTGTCAGGCCCAGATCCTCCACCGGCATCGGGCGATAGACGAAGGGCATCAGCGCCCCGGTGGCGATGAAGGTCAGCACCATCGGGTAAAGCATCAGCACGACCGACCGTTCGTCGCGCCCGATCTTGCGCACGATGACCGAGGACAGCGACCCCGTCGTCGCGGCCCCCAGCGCCGCGAGATGCCCCAGCGAGAACCCGTCGCCGCTGCCCGGCCGCAGCACGATGATGACGCCCAGAAGGCCCACGACGACCGCTATGCCCCGACGCAGGCCCACCTTCTCGCCCAGCATGGGGATCGCCATCAGCGTGATGAGCAGGGGCATGGCGAAGAAGATCGCATAGCAGGTCGCCATCGGCAGGACCGAGAAGGCATAGAAGCCCATCGCCCCCGTCACCACCGCGCTGACGGTGCGGATCGCGGTCCACCATGGATGCCGCGGGATCAGGGTGCCGTCGCGCCGGTCGCTGAGCAGGAGGATCGTGATGAGCGGAAAGCCCATCAGCCCGGCAAAGAACATGGTCTGGAAGGAGGAGTAATGCCCGCCGAGATACTTCACCACGACATCATGGGTGGCATAGAAGGCGAAAGCCGCCAGCGACAGGGCCGCACCCTTCAGATTTTCGGTCATTGCCGGAACTTCCGTTGCTGCCCGCCGGGCGGGACAGGTCGCACTCCGACACTTTGTCGCAGATAGCGGCGGCAGCCTCAAGCCCGCGCGACTTGCCATGGGGGCGGGCTTGGGTCACCTTCCCGGCATGACCGGGGGTATCCTTGGATTTCTGGGCGGCATCGGTCTCTTCCTGTTCGGGATGGAGACCATGACGGCGGCCCTGCGTTCCCTGGCGGGCGAGGGGCTGAGGCGCTGGCTTCTGCGCATGACGCGCACGCCCCTGCGGGGGGCGGTCAGCGGCGCGGCGATCACCGCGATGGTCCAGTCCTCGACGGCGGTGACCATCATGGCGATCGGTTTCGTCGGGGCCGGGCTGCTGAGTTTCGGCCAGTCGCTCGGGGTGCTCTTCGGCGCAAATGTCGGGACCACCGTGACCGGCTGGATCGTGGCCATGGTCGGCATCAAGCTGAAGCTCGGAACCCTGGCCCTGCCTTTGCTGTTCCTCGCCGCGCTGGGCGGCATCTTCGGCGAAGGGCGGCTGGCGCGCTGGTGCCGGATGCTGGCGGGGCTGTCGCTTCTGTTCATCGGGCTCGACCTGATGCAGTCATCGGTGGCGGGGATCGAGGGGCTGATCACTCCTGACCAGCTTCCGGGCGAGGGCTGGACCGGGCGGTTGCTCATGGTCCTGCTCGGCCTCGGGCTGGCGGCGATCATGCACAGCTCCTCTGCCGGGGTGGCCATGGCGCTGGTCTTTCTTGGCTCGGGCACGATCAGTTTTCCGCAGGCCGCTGCGGCCGTGATCGGGATGGACCTGGGCACGACGCTGACCGGGATCATGGCCTCGGCAGGGGGCGGGGTCGAGATGCGGCGGACGGCGCTTGCCAATTTCCTGTTCAACATCGGCACGGTTGCGCTGGCCTTTCCGGTGCTCGACCTGGTGTCGCCGGTGTTGCATGCAACCTTCCTCGGGCAGGACGACCAGACTGCGCTTGTCCTGTTCCACACGCTGTTCAACCTGGTCGGCGCACTGGTCTTCCTGCCGCTGACGGCGCGCTTTGCCAGGCTGGTGGAGCGCCTTGTGCCAGACCGTCCGGTGACACTTGCCGCCGCGCTCGAGCCCGGATTGCTGTCGGATCCGGGGACTGCGCTTGATGCGGCGGTCCGAACGGCCGACGCGATGGCCGTGGCGGCGGGCATTGCCCTTTCCGCCGCCCTTGCCCCACTGTGGCGTGACATCAGAATCTGCACACTTTGACAACAGAGTTTGCAGCAAAACGA
>NZ_VMDU01000019.1 GCF_008271465.1 Tabrizicola flagellatus
CGGGCCGGACTCTAGCATCAGATGGAGGAGTTCTCGGGGGTCAGAGCAAGACCATCGCGCCCGCGACAGCCGCCGATGTGAACCCGTTCTCCGGGTCGCTCTCGCTGGTGGTCGAGCCGCGGCTTTCGAGCGCAACCCGCTGGTATGTAACCGCCGACCCCGGCGAGATCGACGGGATGGAGTTCGCCTATCTCTCGGGCGCGGAAGGCCCGCAGGTCGAGAGCCGTTCGGGCTGGGACGTGGATGGGGTGGAGATCCGGGTGATCCTCGATTTCGGGGCCGGGTTCATCGACCACCGCGGCTGGTTCATGAACGCAGGCGCGTGAGCATGGCCGACCTCGCCCAGCTCACCGCCTGGCGGGACGCCCTGATGGCCGCGCGCTATCGGGGCGTCCGAACCGTCGAATACGACGGCAAGCGCATCACCTACGCGAGCGACGGCGAGATGGCCGCCGCGCTCGCGGACCTCAACCGTCAGATCGCGGGCGCCGCGGGGCGCGTCTCCGTCGTCCGCATCCAATCCTCGAAAGGGCTCTGAACCATGAAGACCTACATCCAGAATGGCCACGTCATCACCGTGCCCACACCCGCAGGCGGCATCGCCTCGGGCGAGGGGCTGATCGTCGGCAACATCTTTGGCATCGCCGCCTACTCGGCCGCCGAGGGCGACCCGCTCGAACTGGCGACCACCGGCGTCTACAAGCTGCCGAAGGCGAGCGCGGCGGTGCTGGCGGTCGGCGCGCGCGTGGCCTGGGACAACACGGCCAGGCAGATCAACACGCCCGGCGCTGGGCGCTTCCCCATCGGCATCGCTATCGAGGCCGCGGGGAACGGGAGCACCAGCGTCGCGGTGCGGCTGGATGGGGTCGCGACGGCGGCGGCGTGATCCATTGGAGGGATCGCAACGCAATCTCGAACGCGTTTCGCATCGACCGTACGGCCCGCTCAGGGGCCGCGCTTGTCGCGGGCACGTGCTCCCGACTCGGCGCCATCCGCTGACACGGGCCGCCAGCGTTCTGTTGACACAGTGTTGACACGGGCTTGGAACGCAAGAAGCCTCCCGCGAGGGAGGCTTTTAAGCTGCTGTATTATTTGTGGATTTTGGTTGCGGGGGCAGGATTTGAACCTGCGGCCTTCAGGTTATGAGCCCATAGAAGGGCAAAGCGGAATAATCACCGAAATCAGCGCCTTACGGGGCAAGCCTTTGTTCAGGCGTGATTTTCGCCCTCGCAAACATCAGCGTTCGCACGGATTTACACGCAAGACTGGCACGAAGGCCGCAGTCGCAGGTTGATGTGGTGTTGATTTAGCCCACGCCCCCCCTGCAGATTATCATCGCAGACGGTCTTGTCAGCCTTCATTTCCGATGTTCCTGAAGCCCTAGCTCGCCCCACATCCAGCCGAAATCGTACTCGGCAATCGGACCCTCGCCATGTCCGGCGCTGCGGTTCTCCAGCATCTTCAGCCAGTCGATGACCTTCTCACGCCCCGCAGCCGTCCGGACAGCCTGGCGAGGTGACTTGCCGCCCAGTGCCGGGATCGGTGCGTCCAGCGTTTCGCGGTAATGCTTGTCCAGGTGATCCCGCATGAGCTGTCGCGCGATCTCGGGCGGGATTTCATCGGCCGCCTCGCTTGGCCCATCACGCCGTTGGTCGGCCCGCATCTGCTCGACCGTCCGGATCGTGGTCAAGGGTGCCTTCAGCAGATCCCCGGCGGCGGCGCCGATCAAGGTCTGGACCTTGGCCGCGCGCTCGGCCGAGTTGACGGTCACCAGCAGCGTCTTGCCCGTCAGTTCCAGCGAGCCCAGAACGGTTGCGCCTTCCATCTGCGTGTCGAGCATGATGCCGCCGCCCGCCTTGCCACCACGACCCTTGCGCGTGGCCAGCCAGTTCCAGAACTTCGGCCCCTCGGGCAGGAAGCCCTTTATGCGGTCCAACCGCTCCGCCACCGCTTTCTGCGTGACGCCTGTGGCAAACGGATACCGCAGATCGTGAAACAGCACATCATCGCCGTCCGAGTTGGTGAACTGCGGTTGCACCGGGGTGAGAGCGCGGTCGATCTCGATGAACAGCCAGGCGGAAGTGAAAATCGGTGCGCAGCCCATCAGTTGATCGTGCGAAAGCCGCAGCGCATCCCGCTTCTTTAGCTTCAGGGCATCGCGAAGCCCGGCGAAAAGAAAATCCACCGCCTCGGCCCGGAAGGGCAACAGGGCCCCGGAGATGACATGGTGATCGCGCTCGGGCACCACCCGCACAGCGATCCGGTCCCATTGCTTCAGCGTGCGCGTGGCGGATTTCTCTTTCACCGTGACAGGTGCGGCATCCGACAGCAGGTCGCGCAGCACCATCGACGTGCCGGGCTGGACATCGCTGACTTCGTACAGACTGACCGGCGCATCCCGCAGCGCCGCGAAATAGGCCCGGTTCAGCGCCGTTTCCTTCCAGCCGCGCCGTTTCAGATAGAGATCGACGATGTTGCCGTCCTCGTAGCGCTGCCCAAGGAAATCCTCGAACCCGCAGCCCCAGAGGACGCCTGACCACTGCTCGCCAAGCAGGTCGGCCAAGCCGTCCTGATCGATTTCGAATTCCTCCAGCGCGGGCATCAGGTGTTCTGCGACAATATCCTGCAGCCGCTCGCGCCAGTCACCTTCTCGGCCGATGAAGGCCAAAAGGCCGGAAATGTCGTTGCGTTCAGCCATAACCAGCCCTGTCTATGCCGGTCTAGCGACCGATCTTTCTTTGAATATCATCGCGCAGGGCAGCCATGGCCTCAGCGCGCACACGCCACCCTGCATCGATTTGGCTGGCTTCAAATAGTCGTCCAGTGAGCCGCCGTGCGACGATGAGCTTCTCGCGGCCAAGTGGCAGGTCATCGAACAGCTTCTGGTCCTCGGCAATGCGGACCTGGCGCCGGTTCGGCAACCGAAGGCCGTTGTTGGTGACAGCAACTCCGGTGACGATCCGCGGCTGACCGGGCCGAAAGAGCTTGGTCTTGTGCCCATGAAGGTGCCGTTTGCCGATGGCCTTCCGAGCTTCAAACAGGAGGCGCCGCGTCGCCCCTGCCCCCGTGAATACAATGTCATCGACGTAGACGGTCATCTTGCAGCCAGACGCTTCGGCCAAGACCGCAAGTTCATGAAACAGGTCCTCGTAGGCGAAGTACGAAAGGATTGGGCTGGCGCTGCTGCCTGTTGGCAGATGTCCGTCCACGGTCAGAAGCTTCGCGAGCATTCCGGCAACATCACCGTCGCAAGCCATTCGGTCCAGGAATAAGTGATAGACGGCCTGAGCCCTCGCTGACGGATAGAACCTCCGGACGTCGATCTTGACGCACCCGTCGTCGACGGAATGTGCGGCCGCATTGGAGATGTAGGATCGCCCCTTCTTGGCCGAGTGCAGGTAGGCTGGCGTGTCGATCCTGGTCAGAAGGGTTGCGATCCTGCGATGTACCTTTGCGAGCTTCGGTCGAGGTTCCTGGATTGCCCGACCGGACTTCTTGTCGATCCACCGCTTGTAGGGGTCGGCATTCGCAAGGAGCGCGTGCAGTTCCCCTCGGGAAATCAGAAGGCGATCCGCCAGCATCTGCGGGCTTGTTACCTTGTACAGGATAGACTGGTTGCGGTCGTGGCTCACCTGCCCGCCCCACGATACTCGGAGATTGTCGCAGCCCAATCCAGCATTTTCAGCGCCTTGTCAGCCACGTAGGCCCGGATGGCATCGGCCTTTCCAGCACCCTCCACGCGCTCAGCAAACAGCATGAGCGATGACATCGGAATATCGAAGGCCGTGGAATACTTCTCCAGCACCGCAAGAGAGACGTTCTTTTCGCCACTCTCGATCTCCGAAACATAGGATTTTGAAAGCCCGACGCGTTCGGCCACGTCTGCCTGCGACAGGTCGTGGTAGACCCGAACCAGGCGAAGAGCTTCATTCAGCATTTTTCTCCCATCCTCAGCAGTTGAACACCTAGGAGCCGTCTCAGAAGAAGAGTCGCGCCAGATACACGATGGCTTTCACCATCCAGAACGCGACCATCAAGGTCCGACGTTTCCGAAGAACACGCCGAATCCAGCGACGGATCCACTGCCCGGTGCTCAGGGGCTTCACAGGTTCAGTACCCATGTCGCAACCTCCTGGGCTTCCTCGCCGGGACCATCCCGACGAGTGTGCCGCCTTCCCAAGAGGCAATCAGGGCAGAGGCTATCTCCTAGGTATCCCCGTGCCGCAACGCGAGCTGCGGACTTAAGTCGTCGGGTCGTCGTCGCGGATCGCATTGCGCGGATGCGGTCGCCACGCCCCGAAGTGGGTAGAGGCCGGAGCCTCCTCGATCAGCGAACCGATCAGCCTATGGCAGCTATCTCTCACCTGAGCATTAATCGCTAGATAGAGCACGTTGTTCGCCATTTCAAGCCCCGCGTTCGCCAAGGGCGAACTGAATATGCCACCATTCCGGTATAACACTATATGTAGCGCCTTCAGGGCGCCCGAAGCGGATGACCGCCGAAGCTTCAAATGATATCCACAGCATCGTGCTGGCCACCCCCTTGCTCCGAATCGAAGCCCGCGGCAGGTTACACCCTTGAGGAGAGCAGCCCTCAACCATAAGCATAACAGGTCTATCAGAACGGCATTCGGGCAGGGTCGAGGCGCTTCGGCGCCCCCAACGACCTTGCCACCGATCATGTTTTCCCCCGCACCATCGCGCTGCGGGCTGCAGGTGGTTTGAGCCAAGCCGATCCTCTGTCTGAAGGAGGATGTATCGTTCATGGGCTTGCCGCCGCGCGTCTATTTCACCGTTCACGAAGTCACTGCCCGCTGGGGCTGCAACATCGCAGATGTCGCCGGGTGGGCCGATTCAGGCCGGTTCCGGATCCTGACGGGCATCCACGCCGTCCGCTGCAGCGACGTCGTCGTCGCGGGAAAGGTTGTGTTGTCCCCGATGGACCTTCTGCCGCTCTTCCGCCGCTGCGGCACCGGCCCCACCGAAGGAATGATGCGCCGTATCCAGCCGATCGGGCGACAGGACTGGCTGCTCATCACGGATCCTGCCTGCGGCATACCCGTCGCCGTTGCCGACATGCTGATTCTGGCCGAAGAGGTTCATGCCTTCGAGGAAGAGAACGAGATGGTGCGCCGCGTGACGAGCGGGCCGGGTGCTGCCACGCCCTATGACTGGGAGGGCATGACGGTCGCCCTGATCCATCGCATCCATGAGCGGGGCCTCCCCGCCACGCAGGCCGAGCTGGTCGCCGAGATGCAGGACTGGTTCGCGGATCAGTCGGACGGCCGGAAGATCCCCGACAGCCGCAGCATCCGGCGCAGGGTGACCCCGGTCTGGAAGAAGCTGCGGGGAGATGGGGCGTGAGGTTGCGGCGCGACTATCTGGGTCAGGCGGACTGGCGTCCCCCCTGCTCGTCGGCGTCATGGACCAGCCGGGGCTTGGGTCGGAAGGCGCTCGCCACCGCGTCCACACCGGCGCGCAGGGGCGAATCCATCAGGTGGGCATAGCGCAGGGTCGTCTGCATCTGGCTGTGACCCAGAAGCTTGCCAATCATTTCCAGCGAGGCCCCGCCGCTGACCAGAAGCGATGCGAAGGTGTGGCGCAGGTCATGAATCCGGACGTCGTGCAGCCCGCAATGCTTCTGGACCTGCGCCCAGAAGCGGCGCACCTCCTGAACCGGCTGGCCGGGCGTGTCGCCGGGAAAGAGCCACGGCGATCCCTTCGGCACCAGCAGCTGCCGCTGGCGTACGATGGCGGCCGTCTCGTCCGAGATGGGTACGCGATGGGCGCGGCGCTGTTTTGTCATGGTCGGCGGCTTCGACCAGCTCATGTGCTCGAGGTTGAACTGTTCGAACCGCGCCTGCCGCACCTCGCCCAGACGGGCGCCGGTCAGCATGCACATGCGGATGATGTCGGCCGCGCGCCGGTCCTCGGCCGCATCCAGCACCGCGGCCAGCTTGCTGATTTCCTCCTTCGAAAGGAAGCGTTCGCGCGGCGTCTCGGTGCGACGGTGGAAGCGCTGGGCGGGGTTCTCCTCGCACCAGCCCCACTGGACCGCCAGCGTGAACATCTTGCGCAGCACCTCCCCGATACGGTTGGCGCGCACCGGCGTGGGCTTGGCCCCCTGCAGCTTGCGCGCCCGGTTGTTGGGCTTTACCTTGTGGGGCCGCGCCCTGCCCTCGGCGATCTTGGTCAGCAGCTTGTCGACGTCGGTCGGCGTGATCTCCGTCACCAGCTTCCGGCCCCAGACCGGCTCCACCATCTTGGCCAGCGCCGACCGCTGGTCGGCTGCGCTTCGTTCCGACAGTTTCGGAAGATGTTCGGCGCAGTAGCGCTCGATCAGATCGGTCACGCGCGGGGCTTCGCGCTTTGCCTCGCGCTGGCCCAAGGGGTCGGCTCCGGCATCGATCTCGCGCCGCAGTTCCTTGGCCCGCTCCCGGGCGGCCGATACGGACCATTCCGGCCAGCGCCCGAAAGTCATCCGGCGCTGGCGCCCAGCATTGCGGTAATCCAGCGTGAACGCCCGGCCACCGCCGCGGTAGATGCAGGCGGCAAACCCCCGGACCTCGGTGTCGAAGATCTGGTAGTCCCGCCCCGGCACCGGCTCGGCCTCGCGGATCACCTTCTCGGTCAGCTTGATGCGTTCGGGCATGGCTTCGGTCCTTCTTGCATCCGACATGAGGCGTGGCTTCGCCTGCATATCAAGGCAAGCATGACGAGGATGATGGCGGGGAGGCGGAGGGTGGCAGGAAGGACGCCAGAGCCGTGCCACCCCTTGTTTTCCTGAGATTTCGGCGCTGGGCGGATCGATGCGCGACTGGCGACGACAGGCGCAATGTGACGTGTGAAAGGGCAAGCACGGTCGTCGCGCTGCAAATCCGGCATTCAACGACCCGCAGAGCGACAAATCCTCAAGGAATTCATTGGGTGGCAGGGGTGCCGTGTCGGGTGCCACCCCCTCTTTACCCGTCAATGCCGGTCAAACACGGTCAATCAGGCTGTTCGCTGGTGTTTGCGGCCATGGCGTCCGTTTCGCGCATCTGGCAGGAGCGGCCGCAATCTTCCTCCGCCACCCGAGGAACATCGCAAACCCCAATATACAAGGGGTGGCACAAAGCTGGCATCCTTTCCGCCACCCTCCGCCTCGCCGCCACCCCTCGGGCTCTGCGCTCACTGGTCCCTGCAAGACGTCCCCGATCTGCGGGGCCAGGACCAGGAGACCCCGATGCCGCATCTCGGATCGATGCCAGACCCGAAGGACAAACCCCGCACCCTGCTGGTCGGCTGGATCAGCCGTCTCGACCTCGCACTGGAACTCGGCCTTTCGGTCGACACGCTGCGCCGCTGGGAGGCCATGCGGACGGGCCCACCCTGTGTTCGGGCCGGACGCAAGGTCTACTACCGTCGCGCAGCTGTCGAGGAATGGCTGGAGGAGCTGGAACAGGCCGCCCCGCGCCGCCGTCGTGCCGGAGGGCGCCGGTGATGCAGGTGCCGCCCCGCAGTTCCGCCTGGCCCGCCGACCGCGTGGCCGAAGCCCGCGCCGTGATCGCCGATGTCACGCATCACAGCGATCTCCTGATCCGGCTCGCCTGCAATGTGCTCGTGCAGCATGGCGAGACTCCGGCCGAGCGAACGGAGGCGCAGCGCCTACTGGTGGTCGTCGATGCACGACGGCCGGTACGGCGCGCCCAGCGCGAGGATCAGGGGAGGGCCGCCCGATGAGGCGCCGTGGTACCCCCGAGGCCGATTTGCAGCGTTCCGTCGTGCAGGCGCTGCGCATCGCCCTGCCCCGCTCGGCCATCATCCACCACTGCGCCAACGAGGTGACCGAGGCCGGGCCCCGCGGGGCCAAGCGCCAGGCGATCCTCGTCGGCATGGGCGTCCATGCCGGGTTCGCCGACCTGATGGTGATCTGCGACAGCCGCGTCCTGTTCCTCGAGTTGAAGGCGCCGAAGGGGCGATTGCGGCCAGAGCAGGAGGCGTTCCGCGATGCGGTGCAGGCGCAGGGCTTTGGCTGGGCGCTGGTGCGCAGCCTCGACGACGCGCTGGGCGCGCTGGCCGATCACGGCTTCACCACGCGCATCGCTCCTGCCCCGCGGAGGCCCGCGCCATGAGTCACGAGGCCACCAACTGGGCCATCAAGCAGCGCGGATTGAAGCCCACGACCAAGATCGTGCTCTGGCACCTCTGCGACCGGTTCAACCCCGACTACGGCTGCTTCCCCTCACAGGACCGGCTGGCCCATGACTGCGAGATCAGCCGGTCGACGCTGAACGATCATCTTGGCCAGCTCGAGGCGGTAGGCTTGCTTCGGCGGGTGCCGCGGCTCGATCCCGTGACCAAGCGCCAGCTGCCGACACGCTACATCCTGGGGTTCGAGCCGGGCTTCACACCCGTGGCTGTGGTGCCGTGTCCGGAAATCGGACATGGGGAGGATGAGAGATCAGAAATCGTCGACGATGCCAATGCTTGTACTGGTGACGGCATGGCCAATGCGCTGCCGTGTCCGGATTTCGGACACGGGGATTGTGCCAGAGCCGTGTCCGATTTTCCGGCTGACCCGTGTCCGGAAAATGCCGAAAGCCGTGTCCGAAATCCGGACACTAACCCTGTAAGGGAACCTCTAAGTAAACCAGTAAAGGAGGAGGAGGGCGCGCAGGCGCGCGAGGCGATTTCCGATGCGGTTTTCGGGGACCTGCTCGACGCGCTGGGCCTCGATCCCGACGCGCTGCCCGGCTGGTGGCAAGGCTGGCCGCCCAGGCTGCACGTCCAGCGCTGGCGCGACGAGCTCGGGCTGACCGAGGCCGAGATCATCGCTGCTGCCGAGGCCTCCCGCCAGGAACATCCCGAACCGCCCGATGGGCCAAAAGCGCTGGACCGAGCGATGCAGCGTGCCGCCCAGCGCAAGGTCGAGGATGCCGGGCGGGAGCGCCAGAAGCCGAAGGCAGCCCCAGCCCCGGCCGCAAAGCCGATCACCGACCTGCCAGCCTTCTACGCCGATCTGGTCAACTCCGACCGCTACCTGCCGGTCAGCGCAATCAGCAATACGATGCGCGATGCCATGCTGGCCCGGGGTCTGGTCACGGCCGAACGCCTGCGCGAGCGCGGGGTGCGGTGAATGGCATGGTGTCACGTCCCCGGCACGGATTGTCCCTCTGCGCAGGCGGCGGAGGTCTTGATCTGGGCCTCATGCTGGCCGAGCCCGGCTATCACACCCGCGCTTTCGTCGAATGGGAGGACTGGCCAAGGGCAGTCCTTATCGCCGCCCAGCGCGCCGGATACTTCGCCCCGGCCCCGATCTGGGCCGACCTGCGCAGCTTCGACGCCCGCCCCTTCCGCGGGGCGTTCGACGTCGTCCTCGCCGGATACCCCTGCCAACCCTTCAGCGCGGCCGGGAAACGCGGCGGGGCGGACGATCCCCGCCACCTCTGGCCAGACGTCGCCCGCGTCATCGGCGAATGCCGCCCGGAATGGATCTTCCTCGAAAACGTCGCCGGTCACGTCACCCTCGGCCTCGAGACCGTCCTGCGAGAGCTATGGGGATTGGGCTACACGCCTGCGGCGGGCCTGTTCTCGGCGGCAGAGGTCGGCGCGCCGCACGAGCGGCTGCGGATCTTCATCTTGGCCCACACCGATGAGCCTGCACCCCGGCACCGGCAGCTACAACCCGGCCGGGAACAGCGACTTCACTCGCAAGGCGGAAGCGCTTGCGCTGGGCATTGCGAAGTCGCTGCCGAACCACTGGCCGACACCGGCCGCCCAGAACTGGAAGGGAAGTTCCGAGGCCAGCATCACCCGCAGCGACGGCAAGTCCCGGATGGACCTGCTGCACTACCGGGCGGAACAAGGCTTCACCCGCCCGGCCCCGGCGACCTCGCCGGGTGGGCTGCGGTCCTTGCCGCACGCCCCGATCTCGCGCCCGCTCTGGGCTTCGATGATTGCCTTGCATGGGCGCGTCGTCTCGCGGCGGATCCTGAAGGGCCGGTCGCGGCGGTGGCTGAACCCGCTCTTCGTCGGATGGCTGATGGGCTGGCCCATCGGGCACGCGCTCTGCGCCTGCTCGGCAACGGAGTTCACCCTCTGGCAGCAGCACATGCGTGGCGCTCTCTCGCAGTTGCCCATGGCCTCGGGCCCGTGGATCTGGCGGCCGACCGATGCGGCCCAGCGCCCGGCGCAGAAGGATTTCCTTGAAGGATTGCAGCCATGAGTTTCTACGGCCGTGTCAGCGGCACCAGGGTCAAACGCGCGCTGGGCGTGCAGGCGGCGCTGGAATGGGCATTCCGGATCGAACAGGCGCAGCTGGACCTGCCGCTGCCCCCGGACGTCACCGACGAAGGCTTCGGCTTCGGCTTGGAGTACGTCCTGCTGCAGCGTGCCGTGCTGGGCTGCAAGATCGACGGCGGCCAGCACAAGATCGGCGGCTACACCCACGAGGACGCCGAAGTCATCGCCGCAACAGTCGCCGGGATCCCCGACAGCCTCGGCGGCAAGCGCATGGCGATCCGCGTGGCCGAGCTGGCCCGCGCGGGGCTGACACCGGACTGGATGCCTGGTGCCGTCCCGCGTTGCGTGCCGAGCATCGTGAAGCAGAACCAGCACGGCACGCATGCGGGCGCCATCGTCGTCGGCACCGAACGCATCCGGGTGCGTGGCGCGGGCGCGCGCGCCACATGGAAGACCATCGACATCCTGGCCTGCCCGGTCACCTTCTCGCCCCACCCGCAGCAGATCGAAGCCGCCCGGCGTGGATATGACGACTGGCGGCAGGCGCTGGGCTGGGTTCGGGCCGGGCTGATCGAAGGCGGGATGCTGCGGGAGGTTGAGGTGACGGCGGCAATGCCGGGGGTCCGGCCGTGGCTGAGGTAAGGGGATCGTAGGCTCGAAGAAACTGATCGGCCTGCGCGCAACCTGTAGCAATCATGTCCTAGTAATGTTTGGCAAAGTCTGGCACCCTCCTCCTCATCACATTCGAGAGGGAGCAGGTCCATGACGGACCCCATTCTCACTTTGCCAGAGGTCGCCATTTTGTTGAAGGTTGCAGAGAAGACTGTCTACACGATGGCGCAAACAGGCCAGATCCCGGCGTTCAAGGTTCGAGGCCAATGGCGATTCAAGCACGACGATATTGATCAGTGGATCGACGAGCAGAAGGCAGTGGTGAAGGGGAATGCTGCAAAGGACTCCCCCAATGTCTGAGCAGTTCTTCGAAAAGCCGATCCTGAACTCCCCCTATGAATATCCGGGCCGTCATTGGGAACTGGATGCAGACGGCCAGCCAACGAACCGGATCATCGAGACAAGGCGCCGCTCGGACCTCATCACGCCGGTCCCCAAGACGAAGAAGCAGCGGCAAAGCCAGAAGCAGGGCGCTCTGCTTCTCGGTGCTGATGACGATCTTTCGACGGCAGATCAGGAATACAACCCCACCCCGATCATCAACGAAGTCCGAGGATATGTCGAAACGTGGCGCAATCTTCCGAACCCTGATCAGTGGCTGGTGACACCAGAAACTGCCCGACTGTTGCAGCACTGGCGTCACCACAAGTTCGAGGGCGTCCGACCCTTCTTCTGCCAGATCGAGGCCGTCGAAACCGCGATCTGGTTGACCGAGGTCGCGCCAAAGATGGGGCCGCGGGTCGCCAAGTTCTGGGCACACATCAAGGGGGCCAACGAACAGGCCAATCCCGAACTGATGCGCCTTGCGTTGAAGCTCGCGACCGGGGCGGGCAAGACCACCGTCATGGCGATGCTCATCGCCTGGCAGACAGTCAACGCAGTGCGTCACCCGAACAGCAAGCAGTTCTCCAGCCGGTTCCTGATCGTCTCGCCTGGCATCACGATCCGGGACCGCTTGCGCGTCCTGCTGCCGAACGACCCTGAAAGCTACTATCGTTCGCGCGAGATAACGCCGCCTGACATGCTGCGTGACATCCAGGCAGCCAAGATCGTGATCACCAACTACCACGCATTCAAGCTGCGGGAAAAACTGGTGATCGCCAAAGGCACCCGGCAGGCACTGGAGGGCTGGCGCGGCGAAAAAGTCCAGACGCTGGAGACCGAAGGCGAGATGATCCAGAGGGTCATGGGTGACCTGATGGGCCAGAAGAACATCGTCGTTTTGAACGATGAGGCGCATCACTGTTATCGCGAGCGGGTGAAGGACGCCGTTGGCGAGACCGAAGATGATCTGAAGGGCGACGAGAAAAGCGAGGCCAAGGAGAACAACGAGGCCGCCCGCATGTGGATTTCCGGTCTGGAAGCGGTCAAGCGGAAGCTTGGTATCAGCCTCGTCTACGACCTGTCGGCCACACCGTTCTTCCTTCGAGGCTCAGGATACATCGAGGGCACGCTGTTTCCCTGGACGATGTCCGACTTCTCGCTGATGGACGCCATCGAATGCGGGATCGTGAAGTTGCCGCGCGTGCCGATCGCCGACAACGTGCCGGGTGGCGATACGCCCAAGTTCCGCAACCTCTGGGACCACATCGGCAAGAAGCTCCCTAAGAAGGGTCGCGCCGCGGGCAAGGCACTCGATCCGTTCAGTCTTCCGGTCGAGCTGTTGACCGCATTGGAAGCCCTGTACGGTCATTACGAAAAAACCTTCCAGCTTTGGCAGGACAAGGGGATCGGCGTTCCACCTGTGTTCATCGTCGTCTGCAACAACACGGCGACGTCGGAACTGATCTACAAGTACATCTCGGGCTTTGATCGGGTCAGCGACGACGGAACCGAGACCACCCTTGAGAATGGCCGCCTTGCCCTGTTCCGGAACTACGACGACTTCGGCAACCGCATGCCGCGGCCAAACACGATCCTGATCGATAGCGCTCAGATCGAGTCCGGCGAGGCGCTCGACAAGGATTTCCGCGAAATGGCGGCCGTCGAAATCGAGCAGTTCAAGCGCGAGATGGTCGAGCGGACGGGCGACATCACTGCTGGCGACAAGATCGACGAATCCACCCTGCTGCGCGAGGTCATGAACACCGTCGGCAAGAAGGGTCGCCTCGGGGAACAGATCCGCTGTGTCGTCTCGGTCTCCATGCTGACCGAAGGGTGGGACGCGAACACCGTCACCCACGTTCTTGGCGTCCGCGCCTTCGGCACGCAGCTCTTGTGCGAACAGGTGATCGGTCGCGCGCTGCGCCGCCAATCCTATGAACTGAACGACGAGGGGCTCTTCAACGTCGAATATGCCGATGTCCTGGGCATTCCGTTCGACTTCACCGCGAAACCGGTCATCTCACCCCCGGCGGCTCCGCGCGAAACCGTCCGCGTCCATGCGGTCAAGCCTGATCGCGACGCGCTGGAAATCACCTTCCCCCGCGTCGAAGGCTACCGGGTCGAATTGCCGGACGCGCGGCTCGAGGCCAAATTCGGCCCTGATCACGTTCTGGAACTGACCCCGCAGCTTCTCGGCCCGTCCACCACCACCAACCGGGGGATCATCGGCGAAGGCGTCGACCTGACGCTGGAGCATCTGAAGGACATGCGCCAGTCCACCACCCTGTTCCACCTCGCGCGGCACCTCCTCTACACCAAGTACCGCGACCCCGGCGAGGAACCGAAGCTGCATCTGTTCGGTCAGATCAAGCGCATCACCCGCCAATGGCTGGACGGCGGTTATCTGAAATGTACCGGCGGCACCTATCCGGCGCAGCTGGTCTACAAGGAAATCGCCGACATGGCGGCCGAGCGGATCAAGGCGGCCATCACCGAAACGCTGAAGGGCGAAAACCAGATCAAGGCGATCCTCGACGCCTACAACCCCACCGGCTCGACCGCCTTTGTCAACTTCACCACGTCCAAGGCACTGCGCTGGCAGACCTCGCCGACCAAGTCCCATGTCAACTGGGTCGTCTGCGACAGCGATTGGGAGGCGGAGTTCGCCCGCGTCGCCGAAGGCCACCCCCGCGTGCTGTCCTACGTCAAGAACCAGGGGCTGGGCCTCGAGGTACCCTACCTCTCCGGCTCCACCCCGCGCAAATACCTGCCCGACTTCATCGTCCAGATCGACGACGGCAAGCCCGACCCGCTCAACCTGATCGTGGAGGTCAAGGGCTTCCGCGGCGAGGATGCGAAGGACAAGGCGAACACCATGCGCGCCTACTGGGTGCCGGGCGTCAACAACCTCGGCAAGTTCGGGCGCTGGGCATTCGCGGAATTTACGGCAGTGTACGAGATGGAGGCGGAGTTCGGCGAACTGGTTGCTTCGGCAGTTGCAGGAGGGCGCGATGCCTGAAGTTCGGTCTTGCGGAATGGCTCTTGTCCACGTATCTTTACATCACATTCGCCCCTTGGCAGTACGTCCTCCCATGATTCCGGGCAGGGCCGATCCCTTGGGGCTTTTGTTTTTCACGGGATCGCAACCGTGAAGGCCGCAATCCTCATCGATGGTGGCTACTTCCTCAAACGCCTCGGAAGCGTTCGGCGCGACATCGACATGCTCGACGCCAAGGCCGTGGACACAGCCATCGGGCAACTGGTGGACAGCCACCTCAAGCAACTCAACCACGTCGAGAAGGCCAAGAACCATTACAGCCTGCTCTATCGCTGCTTCTTCTACGATGCCCTCCCCTACATGCAGAAGGCGCATCTGCCGGTCAGCAAGCGCGGCTTCGACTATGCCAAGTCCGATCAGGCACAGTTCCGCCTTGCCCTGTTCGACCGGCTGCGCCGTCGCGCCAATTTCGCCGTGCGGCTTGGTCAGGTCCGTCTCGAACGGTCATGGATCCTGTCGGAGGAGGCCCAGAAGGCCATCCTGAACGGCACCCGCCAACCGGCCGACCTGACCGATGCCGACTTCTACCCCGGATTGCGCCAAAAGGCGGTGGACATGCGCATCGGCGTCGATATCGCCTCGATCAGCCTGAAACGGCAGGCCGATACGATCATCCTCATCGCGGGCGACAGCGATTTCGTTCCTGCCTCCAAGCTCGCCCGGCGCGAAGGGGTCCGCATCGTCCTCGATCCCATGTGGCAGTCGGTCGAAGCTTCGCTGTTCGAACATATCGACGCCCTGCGCAGCGGTTTCGCGCGGCCCGGTGCCGCCGCGGCCGCAAATCCTGTCCCTTCAGACCCGGCGGAATAAGACATGGCCAAGAAACCCACCCTGGTCGAAACTCTCACCCATGACGCCACGCGCAAGAACATTCCGACGGCGGAGTTCGAGTCGATCATGCGCGATCAGGACAAGACGCCGATCCAGCTCGCCTACGAACGCCGCAACCGCGATCTGGACCCGCAGCTGGTCTGGCGCGGGAAGGATGAGCAGGACTGGTCCGACCTGATCGTTCAGGCCCCGCCGCTGTATATCCAGGAAAAGGTCCACCCCAAGGTCATCATCGACGACCTGAAACGCGAATCCGCCAACCGCGCCAAGGCGACCAAGGACGCCCCGCAGTTCGACATGTTCGCCGATTTCAACGGCCTGCCCGATGCCGAGGCCGCGACCGAGTTCTACCAGCACGATCAGCACTGGTCGAACCGGATGATCTCGGGCGACAGCCTGTCGGTGATGGCCAGCCTCGCGGAACGCGAGGGGCTGCGCGGTCAGGTGCAATGCATCTATTTCGACCCGCCCTATGGCATCAAGTTCAACTCCAACTTCCAGTGGTCCACCACTTCGCGCGATGTGAAGGATGGCGACAAGACCCATGTGACGCGCGAACCCGAACAGGTCCGCGCCTTTCGCGACACCTGGAAGGACGGCATCCATTCCTACCTGACCTACCTGCGCGACCGGCTGACCGTGGCGCGCGACCTGCTGAGCGACAGCGGCAGCATCTTCGTGCAGATCGGCGACGAGAACGTCCACCGCGTGCGGGCGCTAATGGATGAGGTGTTTGGGGAAGATAACTTCATCAGCCAGATCGCTTTCAAGAAAACGAGCGGCACTGGCGCAAATTACTTGGACAATGTCTACGACACCAACCTTTGGTTCGCACGCAATAAGGCGCAAATGAAGTTTCGGCGCCCACTGCAGGTCAAATCTGATGACCTATTGGCGACTCAATACACGGGCCGAGACGAAATCCGAAACATCTATAGACTTGGCGACCCAGCCTATCTGCCTGGCGACATGAGTTCTCAGGGCGCAAGCGAAGCAGGAACCTACCCATTCGCATTGACTGGGCAGACATTTGAACTTCCACCAAACACGCACTGGAAAGCCTCGCGCGGAGGGATGCCCCGACTGGCAAAAGCTAATCGACTGGTCGGGATCGGCAAACGTGCTCGGTACAAGAGATTTGCTGATGATTATCCTATTGTGACCTTCAATAACACTTGGGATGACACCGTAATTTCGGGATACGCCGACGCAAAGACGTATGTCGTCCAGACCTCTCCAAAGGTCGTCGCACGATGCATTCTGATGGCTACCGATCCCGGCGATCTGGTGCTCGATCCCACCTGCGGCTCCGGCACCACGGCCTATGTCGCCGAACACTGGGGGCGGCGCTGGATCACCATCGACACCTCTCGCGTCGCCATCGCCCTCGCCCGATCCCGCCTGATGGGCGCGCGCTATCCCTATTACCTGCTGGCCGACAGCGTGGATGGCCAGCGCAAAGAGGGCGAGATCACCCGCACCCCGCCCAAATCCGCCCCCACCCACGGCAGCATCCGTCAAGGCTTCGTCTACGACCGCGTGCCGCACATCACGCTGAAATCCATCGCCAACAACGCCGAAATCGACGTGATCTGGGACAGGATGCAGCCTGCGGTCGAGGATGCGCGCGCCGCGCTCAACACCGCGCTGGCCGGCCACCCCACCCCCTTCAAGGTGGAATCCGGCGGTCGTGCTGGCGCAAAGATCGACTTCCGCGCCACCGGGGAAGTGAAACTCCCTTCCGGCGAGCCCGCCCCCGCAGGCGGCCTGATGGAATGGGAAATCCCGCGCCAGGCCCCCGCCGACTGGCCCGAGCCGGCGCGCGCCGCACTCGACCGCTTCTGGCAGGCCCGCATCGCTCGGCAGAAGGAGATCGACGCCTCGATCGCCGCCAAGGCCGAATTCGAATACCTTTACGACAAGCCCTTCGAGGACAAGTCGAAGGTCCGTGTCGCCGGCCCCTTCACGGTGGAAAGCCTGTCGCCCCACCGCACCCTTGCCGTCGATTGGGATGACGAGCTGATCGACACGCACGAGGCCGCCGAGGGCAAGCGCAAGACGGCCGAGGCCCCGCGCGACTTCACCGACTTCGCACATATGATCCTGGAAAACCTGAAAGCCGCCGGCGTGCAGCAGGCGCACAAGGAGGACCGGATCACCTTCACCAGCCTGACCGGCTGGCCGGGCAGATGGGTCTGCGCCGAGGGCACCTTCATGGAAGGCGACACCCAGCGCCGCGCGGGCGTGTTCATCGGCCCCGAGTTCGGCACGGTGTCCCGCCCCGACCTGGTCGCCGCCGCGCGCGAGGCAGGCGACGCCGGTTTCGACGTGCTGATCGCCTGCGCCTTCAACTACGACGCCCATAGCAGCGAGTTCGACAAGCTGGGCCGCATCCGCGTGCTGAAGGCCCGGATGAACCCCGACCTGCACATGGGGGGCGATCTGAAATCCACCGGCGCGGGCAACCTGTTCGTGATCTTCGGCGAGCCGGATATCCGGATCACCGATGCGGGCGACGGCATGGTGCAGGTCCAGGTCTTCGGCGTGGACGTGTTCAAACCCCAGACCGGCGAGGTGCAGAGCGAAGGCACCGACGGCATCGCCCTGTGGATGCTCGACACCGACTACAACGAGGAATCCTTCTTCGTCCGCCACGCCTATTTCCTCGGCGCCAACGACCCCTACAAGGCGCTGAAAACCACGTTGAAGGCCGAGATCGACGAGGAGGCTTGGGAGAGCCTGTATTCCGACACGTCGCGCCCGTTCCCGAAGCCGAAGTCGGGGCGGATCGCGGTAAAGGTGATCAACCACCTTGGGGACGAAGTGATGAAGGTGTTTGCGGTATGATCGAGTTCCGCATCGCCGACACCTTTACCGACAGCCTCGCCCGCCTGACCGCGCAGGAGCAGAAGGCGGTCAAGACCACCGCGTTCGATCTGCAACTGGACCCGACCTCGAACGGCCTTTCTTTCCACAAACTGGACCGCGCCAAGGACCCGAACTTCTGGTCGGTGCGGGTGAATGCCGACATCCGGATCATCGTCCACCGCACGGCCTCCAGCATCCTGCTGGTCCGTGTCGATCACCACGACGACGCCTACAAATGGGCCGAACGGCGCAAGATCGAACGACACCCGACCACCGGCGCCATGCAGCTGGTCGAGGTGCGCGAACGGGTCGAAGAGGTGGAGATCTTCAGGCCAAAGGAACTGGCAGCAGCACCCGCGCCAGCCGCCAAACCTTCCGCTCGTCTATTCGACAACCTGCGCAAGTTCGAACTGATGGCCTTTGGCGTTCCCGAGGAATGGGTGAACGACGTCCGGGCGGCTACCGAAGACACTCTGTTCGACATCATCGAGCACCTGCCGCAAGAGGCGCAGGAAGCTCTGCTGAAACTGGCTGTGGGCGAGAAACCACAACCGCCCGAACCTGCTCCGGTCGAAGCCGATCCGTTTGCTCACCCGGACGCCCAGCGCCGCTTCCGCGTTCTGGCCAACGCAGAAGAACTAAAGCAGGCGCTCGACTATCCCTGGGACAAGTGGGCGGTGTTCTTGCATCCAGCCCAGGCTGACCTTGTCGAGCGATCCTTCTCCGGTCCGACCCGGGTTTCGGGTTCGGCCGGGACAGGAAAAACCATCGTGGCGCTGCATCGTGCGGTCCATCTTGCCCGCGCCAATCCTTCTGCCAAGGTCTTGCTGACGACGTTCTCCAAGCCGCTGGCGAACGCCCTGCGAGCCAAGTTGGCCAGCCTCGTGGGCAATGAGCCCTTGGTTTCGGCGCGGATTGTCGTGAAGGCGGTCTCGGCAGTTGGGTATGACCTTTATTCCGAGCGGTTTGGGCAGCCGCAGATCGCACCTGCTGCACTGGTCAAGTCGCTGATCGCGAAAGCAGCGGCTGAAGTCGAAGGACACAGGTTCTCGACCCAGTTCCTGATCGGAGAGTGGAACGACGTCGTGGACGCCTGGCAGCTTCGGTCGTGGGAAGATTACCGTGACGTCTCGCGGCTCGGTAGGAAGACTCGGGTCGGCGGCAAACAGCGCGAAGCCCTTTGGACCATCTTTGAACGCGTCCGTGCTGGGCTACGGGAACGCGGCGTTGTGACATGGTCGGACGTTTTCGGCCGTCTGGCAGACAGTTTCGGCCAAGGCAGCGCACGCCCTTACGACTTCGCCGTGATCGACGAGGCGCAGGACCTGGGTGTGACGGAGGCGCGGTTCTTCGCCGCCATGGCAGCAGGGCGAAGCGACGGGCTCTTCTTCGCCGGAGATCTTGGCCAGCGCATCTTTCAACAGCCCTTTTCCTGGAAGGCGCTTGGCCTTGATGTCCGCGGCCGCTCTTTCACCCTGCGCATCAATTACCGCACGTCACATCAGATCCGCACACATGCCGATCGACTCCTGCCGTCAACCGTTTCGGATGTGGATGGCAACACGGAAGGGCGGCGCGGCACCGTGTCGATGTTCGACGGACCTCCGCCGATGGTCTTGGCCTGCAAAGATGAGGGTCACGAATGCCGCGCGGTTGCAGGATGGATCACGGATCGACTGAAGGAGGGCTGCGCACCGCGCGAGGTTGGTATTTTCGTCAGGTCTGACGCGGAACTGAAACGTGCGCGTGCTGCCGCGAAAGCTGCGGGCGTTCGCGCGGTCGAATTGAGTGAAAAGGTCGAAGTGGAGGACGGGGCAGTCGCCATCAGTACAATGCACTTCGCGAAGGGGCTGGAGTTCCGGTCGGTGGTGGTCATGGCCTGCGACGACGAGGTGATCCCGCAATCAGAGCGGATCGAGTCAGTGGCTGACGACGCGGACCTCGAGGAAGTCTACAACACGGAACGGCACCTGCTCTATGTTGCCTGCACAAGGGCGAGGGATCACCTGCTGGTGACCGGCGTAACTCCCGTGTCGGAGTTCGTCGACGACTTCCTCAAGGGCAACTGACCGACGAGGTCGGACTGCCCCCCTCCTCTGGTTCCTCCCCGGTCCAGAACGTATGCGGGGGGGCGCAGCGCGGCGGTTCGCTAGCGTGAGGCCCTTTCACCGGGGAAGCCAGGCGGAAGCCACCCTGCGACCTGATGCCGGAATTCGTGAGTCAGATCAGCGACTTGCGGAATCACGATCTGGCCGCGGTGGATTCCCGGCGGGAAGCCAGGGAAGCCACCTTCGGGGAAGCCAGGGGGCGGGAAGCCACCCCTGGAAGCCAATTCGTTCGAAGCCGTTGAATCCGCTTCGTTTTTCGTGTTGACAGACCTGCCCCCATTGACCTACCCCTCGATCATCGAAGAATTGCGCCCGGAGGAACCCCCTCGCGGGCGCTTTTCATTTCCCCTCCCCCACATCCCGAGCCCCGCCCCATGGACCTCGTCTTCGCGCCGAGCCAGGTAGAGTCCTGGCCGATCACCCGGCTGCGCCCCTATGCCCGCAATGCCAAGATGCACGGCGACGACCAGGTGGCGAAGATCGCCGCCAGCATGGCCAAGTTCGGCTGGACGGTGCCGTGCATGGTGGCCGACGACGGCGAACTGATCGCGGGGCACGGCAGGGTGCTGGCGGCGACGATGCTCGGCCTGACCGTGGTGCCGGTGATCCGGCTCAGCCATCTCGACGAGGCCGAGCGCCGCGCCTACCGGATCGCCGACAACAAGCTGACGGAACTGGGCGAATGGGACGAGGCTCTGCTGCGCGACGAGATCGCGGGGCTGCTGGCCGAGGATTTCGACCTGGCCCTGCTCGGCATCAGCGACGATGATCTCGACGCCCTGCTGCGGGATCCCGAGGCGCTGGGCAGCGATGGCCCGGTCGAGGGCGAGGACGATGTTCCGGAACTGCCGGTCACGCCGGTGTCGGTGCCGGGCGACCTCTGGCAGCTGGGCGCGCACCGGCTGATCTGTGGCGACAGCACCGCGGCCGATGTGGTCGGGCGGCTGCTCGGTGATGTCCGCCCCCTGCTCATGGTCACCGATCCGCCCTATGGCGTGGAGTATGATCCCTCCTGGCGCAACCAGGCGGGCGCGGCGAAGACCAAACGCACCGGCAAGGTGCTGAACGACGACCGGGCCGACTGGCGCGAAGCGTGGGCGCTGTTTCCCGGCGACGTCGCATATGTCTGGCATGGCGCGCTGCATGCGGGGACCGTGGCCGATAGCCTAACCGCCGCGGGCTTCGCCATCCGGTCGCAGATCATCTGGGCCAAGGACCGGCTGGTCCTCAGCCGCGGCGACTATCACTGGCAGCATGAACCCTGCTGGTATGCCGTGCGCGCCAAAGGCAAGGGCCATTGGGCCGGGGATCGCAAGCAGACGACGCTCTGGCAGATCGCCAACCGGGATCAGGATGCCGACACCGTGCACGCCACACAGAAGCCGGTCGAATGCATGCGGCGGCCGATCCTGAACAATTCCAGCCCCGGCCAGGCAGTCTACGAGCCCTTCATGGGTTCCGGCACCACGCTGATCGCGGCCGAGACCACGGGCCGGGTCTGTTTCGGGGTCGAGTTGAACCCGGCCTATGTCGATGTGGCTATCGAACGGTGGCAGTCGTTTACGGGTCAGGAGGCGGTACTGACGGGAACCGGCGAGACCTTCACCGCCCTGAAGGCCAAGCGGCTCGCGGCATGAACGCACCCCTCCTGCCCGGCCGGATCGAGCATTGGCCCCTCGCCCGCCTCCGGCCCTACACCCGAAATGCCAAGACCCACGATGCCGATCAGGTCGCAAAGATCGCCGCCAGCATGGCCGAGTTCGGCTGGACCGTCCCGTGCCTCGTCGCCGCCGACGGCGAATTGATCGCGGGCCATGGTCGCGTCCTGGCCGCCGCGCAACTGGGGCTGGCCGAGGCGCCGGTCATCGTCCTGGGCCATCTGACCGAGGCGCAGCGCCGCGCCTACCGGATCGCCGACAACAAGCTGACCGAACTGGGCGGGTGGGACGAGACGCTTCTGCTCGAGGAACTGCGCGGCCTGTTGGCCGAGGATTTCGACCTCGGGCTGATCGGGATCCCCGGGGACGAACTGGACGCCCTGCTGCACGATGCCGACGACCGCGCGCCCATCGACGATGACGCGGCCGACACCATCCCCGAGGCCCCGGCCGAGCCGATCACCCGCCCCGGCGACATCTGGCGGCTCGGGCATCACCGACTGATCTGCGGCGATGCAACCCACCCGGCCGTGGTGGCGCGGCTGATGGACGGGGCGCAGGCCTCGCTGGTGTTCACCTCCCCGCCCTATGCCCAGCAGCGCGACTATGGCGCGGCGAAGGAAAAGGTCGGTGATTGGGATGCGCTGATGCAAGGCGTCTTCGCCGCGGCTCCCGTCACGGCCGATGCCCAGCTGCTGGTGAATCTCGGCCTTTTGCATCGCGATGGCGAATGGATCCCGTATTGGGAGGGCTGGCTCGACTGGATGCGCGCGCAGGGCTGGCGGCGCTTCGGCTGGTATGTCTGGGACCAGGGGCCCGGCCTACCGGGCGACTGGAACGGGCGGCTGGCGCCGTCGCACGAGTTCATCTTCCACTTCAACCGCCACCCGCGAAAGCCGAACAAGACGGTCGAGAGCAAGCACGCGGGCGAGACCCTCGGCGGCGGCGGCCTTCGCGGGGCCGACGGCACGGTCCATCGCAAGACCGGCTACGGCAACGCGATCCAGAGCCACCGCATCCCGGACAGCGTCTTCCGCATCATGCGCCACAAGGGCGGGCTGGGCGCGGCCGGATCGCACCCCGCCGTCTTCCCGGTGGCGCTGGTCGAGGTGGTTCTGGAAGCCTTCACCGATCCCGGCGACCTGGTGTTCGAACCCTTCTGCGGCTCCGGAACCCAGCTGATCGCGGCTGAACGCACCGGACGGCACTGCTGCGCTGTGGAACTGGACCCGGTCTACTGCGACGTGGCTGTTCGGCGGTGGGAGCTGGCGACGGGGCGCACTGGCCATCGTCTCCCCGCATGACAGGCGAGGCGGCGGTGCTTCGATCAGTTGACGGTGCGATAACCGCGTTGGGTGTTCAGATTAACGTACTCAGTTTGCTGGCGGGCCCATTCGTGCAGGAATTTTTCGCATTCAACCCGGAGTTCCCGATCGGCAGGCCTTGGGTCATTGCTGATCAGGTAATGCTCCAAGCCCTTGCTTCCCCATGCCTTGACCAGTTCGACGATCTGCCCCCTGCGCTGCGCCTCTTTCGGCGAGTGGGTGCCCTCGAAATGCTTATTTGCCCATCGAATATAGGACAAGTTGCGTGCGCGAACGGCCTGACTTTCGCCGATCCGAAGACTGCGTGTTGGCCAGTGGACCTCTGCATAGATCCCGTGTCCGGTTGGCATTCGGCTGACGTCGCCCTTTCCGGGAACCCACAACAGGTTCAACCTGATTCCACGAAACTCCAATGCTTCACTCCGATATGCAGCCATTGCCGACATGTTCTACTCGCCAGATTCTCAGTCCCGAAGGTTCAAAAGAACTTGGACGAAAGAATGGCGTAGGGAGGCGGCCGCGCACCCCAGTGCGCTCGCCTACCTAATTGATCCTGTAAACCGTCCCCCTGCCTTCGACCTTTTCCGGGGTGATGGGCAGGCCCAGCTTCTTCTTCAGCGCGCCCGAGATCGAACCCCGGACTGTGTGCGATTGCCAAGACGTCGCCTCCACCATCTCTGCGATGGTGGCACCCTCGGGCCGCTGGAGCATGGCGATGATCTGCGCCTGCTTGGTGCCAGCGCGGATGGTCACGGGTTTCGCGGTGCCGGTGTCTTCGGGCGTTTCCGCGGGTTCCGCCTTGGGCTTCGCCCTCCGCACATTGGCGACGGCGCTGACCACCAGCGGCTCGATCCCGATGGCCTCCAGCCCGGCCTCGGTCGCGATCAGAGTTGTGCCGTGACCGTCACCGGTTTCGCGCCACATCGGCTCATTGCGGCGCAGGTTGGCCTCGACCTCCTCGAGCCAGCCGCGGGCGATCATCTTGCCGACCACCATCCTGGCGGCGGCGCCGACCAGCCCCTCGGGCAGAGGCAGGGCGAGGTTCCCCGGACGGGTCGCAGCGCGGGACAGGATCAGGGACTGGGTATCGGACGGGGTGGTCATTGGGGCCTCCGGGCGCTGTGGTGCGCGGTGTGCGCGCCTTCTACGGACGTTCGCCCGGCTTACGCGGCCCCACTGGGGCCACGGTCCGGGCTCACCCCCGTCGTCGGACGGGGCGGCCGTCGCGCGTTGTGGGCGCGTCAAGCGGCGTGTTCGCCTTCCTTGAAGGCGCTGTCGGTGATCTGGCGCAGCAGGCCCGCGTAGTGCTGCAGCGTCCCGACATGCCCCCAGTGGATCTCGTCGGGATGGGTCTCGAAATGGTCGTCGCTAAGGGACTTCAGGCGCTCCAGCATGGTGTCGATCTCGGCCTTGGCGGCGATGAAGGCGTCGAGGGCTTTGTTCGACCGCTCCCTCGAACCGGTGGCGGGAGCGGTCTCACTGTCGGTGGCGCGGCGGGTCGTCATGGCGGGGCATCCTTCGGTGAGTTGCATCGTTTCCTTGCGATCAGATTCGCTCTGTCGCGTCCTCTAATCAACTGAATACCAAGCAATATCATCAGCTTGATCGGATTATCCTCGCCATGAAGGGCATGAGCGAACGCGAGTATGCGGCCCATTCCGGCCTCTCCCGCGGCGGGGTGCAGAAGGCTCGGAAGAACGGGCGGCTGGTGGTCCATGACGACGGGTCGATCAACGCCGCGGCCTCGGATGTGCGGCGGGCCGAGATGACCGACCCCGACCAGCAGCGCCGCAGCCTTGGTGGGGATGGGCTAGTCAGCGGTGCGGGCGAGACCTCGTCCTACATCAAGGCGCGCACGCTGCTGACAGTCTATGCCGCGCAGGACAAGCAGATCGCGGTCCAGAAGAAGAAGGGCACGCTGGTCGACCGCGCGCGGGCGGAAACGCTGGTGTTTCGCCTGGCGCGCGAGGCGCGGGATGTCTGGGCGACCTGGCCCGGACGGGTGGCCGCACTGATGGCGGCAGAGATCATGGCGGAGGTGGAACGGCAATCCGGGGCATCGGTGACGATCGAGACCGCGATCATGCAGAGGGTGCTGGAAGCCCATGTCCGCGAACAGCTCGACGCCCTCGCCGACCTCCGGGTTTCCCTCGGATGACGATGATCTGACGGCCGACCTTGACCTCGGTTTCGACGGCGCCGAGGACCTGCTGCGGGTCTGGCGTCAGGGGCTGCGGCCTGATCCGAACCTGACGGTGTCGGAATGGGCGGATAAGCATCGCTGGCTGTCCTCGCGCGGCGCAGCCGAACCGGGGCGGTACCGCACCGCCCGCGCCCCCTACCTGCGCGAGATCATGGATGCGCTGTCGCCCGGGCATCCGGCCCAGCGCATCACCTTCATGAAGGCGGCGCAGGTCGGGGCCACGGAGGCGGGCAACAACTGGATCGGTTTCGTGATCCATCACGCCCCGGGGCCGATGCTGGCGGTGCTGCCGAGCCTCGAACTGGCCAAGCGCACCTCGCGCGGCCGCTTGGACTCGTTGATCGCGGACAGCCCGGCGCTGCGCGAACGGGTGAACCCAGCCCGGTCGCGCGATGCCGGGAATTCGATGCTGTCGAAGGAGTTTCCGGGCGGCATCCTGGTGCTGACCGGGGCGAACAGCGCCACCGGCCTGCGGTCGATGCCCGCGCGCTATGTGTTTCTGGACGAGGTCGATGCCTATCCCGCCTCGGCCGACGAGGAAGGTGACCCGGTCACGCTGGCCGAGGCGCGGACCACCACCTTCTCGCATCGGCGCAAGGTGTTCATGGTCTCGACCCCCACGATTCGGGGGCTGAGCCGGATCGAGCGGGAATTCGAGGCATCCGACCAGCGGCGCTACTTCGTGCCCTGCCCGCACTGCGGCACGATGCAGTGGCTGCAATTCGACCGGCTGCGCTGGGCGAAGGGAAAGCCCGAAACCGCCGCCTATCACTGCGAGGGTTGCGAACGGACCATTGCCGAGCATAACAAGACCGAAATGCTGGCCCGCGGCGAATGGCGGGCGACGGCGGTTTCCACGGATCCCAAGGCCATCGGCTTCCACCTCTCGGCGCTCTATTCGCCGCTCGGGTGGAAAAGCTGGTCCGACGTGGCGCGGGAATGGTTGGCGGCCCAGGGGTCGGACGAGACGCTGCGCGCCGCGCGCAACACGCTGCTTGGCGAGACATGGGTCGAGTCTGGCGACGCACCGGAATGGCAGCGGCTGGCGGATCGCCGGGAGGCTTGGAAGCCGGGCACGGTGCCCATGGCCGGGCTGTTCCTGACGGCCGGGGCCGACGTCCAGAGGGACCGCATCGAGGTCGACATCTGGGCCTGGGGCCGGGGCATGGAAAGCTGGCTCGTCGATCACATCGTCATTCCGGGCGGGCCTGACGCCCCAGAAGCCTGGGACAAGCTGACCGCCCTGCTCGGCCGGTCGTGGCAACATGCCAACGGCGCCTTCATGACCGTGGCGCGGCTTGGCATCGACACCGGCTACGAAGCTGCGGCGGTCTATGCCTGGTCGCGCAAGGTCGGGTTTGAGCAAGTCGCGCCGCTGAAGGGCCTCGAAGGGTCCAACCGGTCGGCACCCGTGTCTGGCCCTACCTATGTCGATGCCACCATCGGCGGGAAACGGCTCCGCCGCGGGGCGAGGCTCTGGTCTGTGGCCACGGCGACGTTCAAGGCGGAAACCTACCGGTTCCTGCGGATCGAACGGCCCTCGGACGAGGACCGCACCGCCGGGGTGCTCGACGCCCCCGGCACGATCCACATCCCCGGCTGGGCGGACACCGAATGGTTGAAACAGCTGGTGGCCGAGCAGTTGGTCACGATCCGCAACAAGCGCGGCTATGCCCACCAGGAATGGCAGAAGATGCGCGAGCGGAACGAGGCGCTGGACTGCCGGGTCTATGCCCGCGCCTCGGCGTGGATCCTCGGTGCCGACCGGTGGGACGAGGCCACCTGGCGGCGGCTCGAGGCGCAGGCGGGCGTCGAAACGCGCATGCCTGCAGCCGTCGCGACGGACTTACCACCACCCGACCCGGCCCAGCCCAAGGCCGGAACGCTGACCACGCCGCGCCGGAAACGGCGGGCCTACACCCCGAACTTCATGAGGGACTGATGGACCTGGAACGCATGCAGGCGCTGCTCACGGCACTGCAGGAGGCCCGCTTCGCCGGGCTGCGCAGCGTCAGCTACGACGGCAAGACCGTGACCTACGGCTCGGACGCGGAACTGGCCGCGGCCATTCGGGACTTGGAGGGCCGGATTGCTACCGCCTCTGCGACGCCCCGCCGCCGTCGCTGGGGCACCGTCGCGACGAAGGGCCTTTGACCCATGGTGCTCGACGCCTTCCGCGCCCGCCTCGGCAGCATCATCGGCGGGTTTGACGCGGCACAGTCCCACCGTCGCATGCGCGGATTCCGCGCCACCCGGGCGCATGTGAACACGCTGATCGCCGCCTCGGGCGAGACGATCACCGCCCGGGCGCGCTGGCTTGTCCGCAATAACGGCTATGCCGCGAATGCGGTCGATGCCTTCGCGAACCATGTCGTCGGCGACGGGATCAAGCCCTCGTCGAAGATCGTGGATGGAGCAAAGAAGGAGGAATTGCAGAAGCTGTGGCTCGCCTGGACGGACGAGGCCGATGCCGAGGGACTGACCGACTTCTTCGGGCTGCAGCGCCGGGCGGCCCGCGAGGTGTTTCTGGCAGGCGAGGTCTTCCTGCGCATTCGCACGCGGCGTCCCGAAGATGGTCTGACCGTACCCATGCAGTTGCAGATGCTGCCCTCGGAAATGCTGCCCCAGGATATGACCCGCGCCCTGCCCGGCGCGGGGTCGATCCGGCAGGGCATCGAGTTCGACGGCATCGGGCGACGGGTGGCCTATCACTTCTTGCGCCGCCACCCGGGCGACATGACCGATCCGGGGATGGCGGGCGAGACGGTGCGCGTGCTCGCGTCCGAGGTGATCCACATCCTCGACCCGGTCGAGGCAGGCCAGTTGCGCGGTGTCTCACGCTTTGCCGCGGCCGTGGTGAAGCTGTTCACGCTGGACCTCTACGACGACGCGGAACTGGAGCGGAAGAAGACCGCGGCGATGTTCGCGATGTTCATCACCTCCCCCGCGCCAGAAACCGCCCTCGATCCGGCCGAGGACGATCTGGAGGTCGAACCTGGCCAAGTGGTGCGACTGGACCCCGGCGAGGACGTGACCACGCCATCGACGCCGGACTCCGGGTCGACCTACGAGCCCTTCCAGTACCGCACGCTGTTGCAGATCGGCGCGGCGCTGGGCGTGCCCTATGGCTATCTGACGGGCGATACCGCGAAGGGGAACTTCTCGAACACCCGGATCGCGCTGGTCGACTTCCGCCGCCGCATCTCGGCCTTCCAGCATTCAGTCATGGTCTACCAGCTCTGCCGCGCGGTCTGGACGCGGTGGATGGACATGGCGGTGCTGGCGGGCGCCATCGATCTGCCGGGCTATGCCACCGACCGGCGCCACTACCTCGCCTGCGACTGGCTCCCCACGAAATGGGACTGGATCGACCCGGCCAAGGATGCCGCCGCCGAGATTCTGCAGATCGAGGCGGGCCTGAAGTCCCGCACGCAAGCCATCGCCGAACGCGGCTACGACGCCGAACAGGTCGACCGCGAAATCGCCGCAGAACGAAAGCGCGAGGCCGCGCTGGGGCTCGATTTCCGGCGGCCGGGGTCACCCGCGCAGGCGGCAGGCGGCGGCGCGACGCCGGGCAATGCCGAGGGCCAGCGACAGGATCAGCAGGAGGACGGCAATCAGGAAAAGGATGGCGAGGACCGGGAACCCCGGCCCGCGGAGGACGCATGATGCATCACACCCAGATCGCCCAGCGCGTCTTCAACACGCCTCTGATGGTCGATCCCGCCAAGGCGCTGGCTTTCCTGACCGGGCTTGGGCCCCGGATTACCGGTAGAGAAATCAGCGTGGAGGGGGTCGAAATCGCCTCCGAAGCGCAGGAGGCCGCCAGCCTGCCCGTCCGGGCGTCGTTGTTCGGTGATGATCTGACCAACCGCCAGTCACGGAATGGCGGTCAGCCCTTCGCAGTCGTCGATGGGATCGCGGTCATCGAAATCGCAGGCACGCTGGTGCATCGCGGGGCGTGGATCGGTCAATCCTCGGGGCTGACCTCCTATGAAGGGATCGCGGCGCAGCTGCAGGCGGCGCTGACCGATCCGGCCATCCGCGGCATCGCCCTCGACATCGACAGCTTCGGCGGCGAGGTGGCGGGAGCCTTTGACCTCGCCGACCGCATCCGCGCCGCGCGGGCGCAGAAGCCGGTCCAAGCCTTCGTGGCCGATCACGCCCTCTCGGCTGCCTATGCGCTGGCCTCGCAGGCCGACCGGATCATCCTGCCCCGGACCGGCGCTGTCGGCAGCATCGGCGTTGTCGCCATGCACAGCGACATGAGCGGGGCGCTCGACCAGAAGGGCATTGACGTCACGCTGATCCATGCCGGGGCGCGCAAGGTCGATGCGAACCCTTATCAGCCCCTGCCCGAGTCCGTCCGCGCCCAGATCGCGGGCGAGTTGGAAGACCTGCGCCAGCTCTTCGCCGAAACCGTCGCCGAGGGTCGTGGTCGCCGCCTCGACACCTTGCGAGCGCTTGGCACCGAGGCCGCCGTCTTCCGCGGTGAGGCGGCGGTCTTCGCCGGTCTTGCCGACGAAGTGGCCGATCCCGTCACCGCCTTCCGCGCTTTCGCCACCGCACCCCGCGGCACAACCACACCCAGAGGAAAGGGCCCGATGATGACCACTGCCCCCGAAGATCATGCGCAGCCTGCGCCCGCGCCTACCGCTGTCACCCCGCCGGAACCGGCCCCGCCCGCGGCAGTCGCGCCGCCGCAAACCACGGCGGCCGCGATGTCGCCCGAAGCCATCCGCGCCGAGGCAGCCGAGGTCGCGCAGGTCTGTGCGCAGGCCGCGCGCCTCGGCATCCAGATCGACGCCGCCGATGCGGTCGCCAAGGGACTGAAGCCCGAGGCGCTGCGCGCCAAGGCCCTGGCCGATCTCGCCGCCCGCAGCGATGCCGCGGGCATCATCGCCACCGCTCCGGCGTCTGGCACCAAGGAAAGCCCCATCGTGGCGGCCGCGAAGAAATCGGCCGCCGCCGCGCGCTGACGCGCACCGCCCGGATCGGGCGACCCACCCCCACCAAAATCCTGGAGACTGAACCATGCCCGTCCTGACGGAACCGCCCAGCATGGGCGACGTCCTCAAATATGAGGTCAACCCGAACTACACCCGCGAGGTGGTAACGCTGCTCGCGGGCATGTCCTACCCCGTCGGCGCCGTACTTGGCCGCATCACGGCCAGCGGCAAATACAAGCTCGCGACCAGTGGCGGCACCGATGGCGCGCAGACTGCCTCGGCTGTTCTCCTCTATGCTGTGGACGCAACCCTCGCGGACGCCACCGGCATCGTCGTAGCCCGTGGCCCCGCAATTGTCTCGCGCGCAGCGCTCGCCTACGACGCCACCGTCGATGACGGGGCCAAGATCACCACCAAGATCGGCCAACTGGCCGCCGCAGGCATCATCGCCCGCGACGGCGTCTGACGCAGCCCACCCGGCCGCGCCCATCCCCTCATTCCCCGGAGCCCCACCATGACCCTTGTCCGCAATCCCTTCGACGCTGGCGGCTATTCGCTGGCCGAGATGACGCAGGCCATCAACATTCTGCCCAACCTCTACACCCGCCTCGCCCAGATCGGCCTCTTCCGCTTCGAAGGGGTCAGCCAGCGGTCGGTGATCATCGAGCAGTACGAAGGCGTCCTGAGCCTTCTGCCCTCCGTCCCCCTCGGCGGCCCGGCCACGGTCGGCACGCGGGAAGGCCGGTCGATGCGGTCGTTCGCCCTGCCGTGGATCCCGCATGACGACGTGGTTCTTCCTGCTGACATCCAGGGTCAGCCCGCGCTGGGCGGGGCCTTCGATGCAGCCGATCCCCTCGTCGAGGTGATGAACCGCAAGCTGCTGCTGATGCGCCGCAAGCATGCCCAGACGCGCGAATACATGGAGATGAACGCGCTGCGCGGCATCGTGAAGGACGGCGCGGGCACCACCCTCTACAACTACTTCACCGAATTCGGCCTCGCGCAGATCTCCGTCGACTTCGTGCTGGGCACGGCTGGAACGAACGTGCAGGGCAAGGTCCGCGAGGTGCTGCGAGCCATCGAAGACAATCTGCTGGGCGAGGCGATGACCAGCGTCCATGCCCTCGTCAGCCGCGAGTTCTTCGACAAACTGATCGCCCATCCCAAGACGGAAGAGGCCTACAAGTTCTACGCCTCGACCGGCGCGCAGCCTTTGCGCGAGGATGTGCGGCGCAACTTTCCCTTCGCCGGGATCCTGTTCGAGGAATACTCCGGCACGGTGACCCTCTCGACCAAGGCCACTGAACGGCTTGTCCCGGCGAACGAGGGCATCGCCTTCCCCCTCGGCACCATGGACACCTTCACCACCTATGGCGGCCCGGCGAACCTCTTGGAAACCGCAAACACCATCGGCCTGCCCCTCTACGCCCGCCAGCATCTCGACGAGAAAGGCCGCTGGATCGACGTGATGACCGAGGCCTCGATCCTGCCGGTGAACAAACGGCCGCGTCTGGCCGTCCGGATCCACAGCTCGAACTGATCTGTCATGTCCGTCTTCGCCGCCGCCATGGACCGCATCTTCACCGATGCCTCCATGGCGGCCCCGGCCCTCTGGATCTCGGCCACCACGTCCGAGGAACGCCCGATCCGCATCATCTGCCGCGCGCCCGACCGCGTCACCGACTTCGGCGCAGGGCGGTTCGTCAGCGACACAACGGTGGTGGATGTGCGCGTCGCCGACCTGCCCGCCCCACGGCCGGGCGACGTGATCGTCATCGGCGCGGACAGCCACGTCATCCAGGGGGAACCGCTGCGGGATCGCGAACGGCTGACCTGGACCCTCGATCTGCGCCCGGCGTGATCCGATGAAACTGAAGCTCACCATCGATCCTGACATCGTCGCGATGATGCAGGCGGAAATCGCCGCGGGCGAGAAGGCCGTCACGACCGCCATGCGCGCGGCAGGCACGGGCCTCAAATCCGCCTGGCGCGGCCAGATCACCGGCGCGGGGTTGGGCACGCGGCTCGGCAACTCGATCCGGCTGGCTACCTGGCCCAAGGGCGGCGAGAGCCTGAACGCCGCGGCGCTGGTCTGGTCGAACGCCCCGGTGATTGTCGGCGCGCATGATGCGGGGCCGCTGATACGGTCGCGCCAAGGCTTCTGGCTGGCGATCCCCACCCCGGCCGCAGGCAAATCCACCCGCGGCGGACGGATCACCCCCGGCGAATGGGAACGTCGCACGGGGTTGCGCCTGCGCTTCATCTACCGCCGCCGCGGTCCGAGCCTGCTGGTGGCCGAGGGGCGGCTGAATTCGAAGGGCCGGGCCGTGGCGTCTCACTCCAAGACCGGCCGCGGGCTGACCACCGTGCCGATCTTCCTCCTCGTGCCCCAGGTCAAGCTGCACAAGCGGCTCGATCTGGCGCGGGATGCCGAGCGGGCCATCGACGGCGTGCCGGGGCGGATCGTGGCAGGTTGGGGTGAAACTTGGTCATGACGGGACCTGTCGACATGGCAGGCTTGTTGGCATATATTGCCAATGATCCTCCGTGAGACTCCCATGGCCACCAGAAACGTCGTCCTGACCGAAACGCAATCCGACCTTGTCGACCGCCTGGTGGCATCCGGTCGGTATCAGAACGCGTCCGAAGCGTTGCGCGCCGGGCTGCGCCTTCTGGAACGCGAAGAGGCGGAACTTGGCGCGTTGCGCAGCCGTCTGACCGCTGGGCTCGAACAGGCCCGGCGCGGGGATCTGGCCGAGGGAAGTGGCGAGGATGCGATCCGCCGGGCCTTTGCCGCCGCGCGTGCCAATTCCTGATGCCGAAACCCTTGCGCCTGACAAGGCAGGCGGAGGCCTCGCTGACCGAGATTGCACGCTGGACCATCGAGACCTTCGGTCCACGACAGGCGGCGGCCTATGAAGATGACCTGATCTCCACCTGCCGCGAGATCGCCGCGGGCACCGCCATGTCACAGGATTGCCGTCGGCTCATCGATCCCGACTTGGCCGAGGACCTGCGCTTCGCGCGGGCAGGCCAGCATTTCGTGGTCTTCATCGAGGACTCCGAGCAGGTGATCATCATCGATTTCCTGCACAGCCGCGCTGACCTGCCGCGACGACTGGCCAACCTGCCCTTCCCGAAAGGCGGCGGGGAGCACTGACCCCGGGCCTGTCCCGGAACCCCGGAACAACGGATGCCCACCACCCGCGAAACCGTCCTCGCCGCTCTTCACGCTCGGCTGCAGCCGCTTGACGCCCTGACCCTGCGCGACGAGGCGCTGCCGGAGCGGATCCCGGCGGTGGGGCTGATCATCCTGCGCGACGGCCAGCCCGGCGAGCCGGAGGTCACGCTGTCGCCCCTGCGCTATCACTACCAGCACCGGGCCGAGCTGGAGGTCGTCGTTCAGGCGGGCAGCGGCCGGGCCAGCGCCTACGATGACCTGATCGCCGCCGTTGGCGCGGCGCTGGAGGCCGACCGGACGCTGGGCGGCCTTTGCGACTGGGTCGAAGCCGAAGCACCGGCCTCCGTCGACCTGCCGATCGAGGGCGCAGCGGCACTGAAGGCGGCGATGATCACCGTCGTGTTGCACTACACCACCACCGGGCCCCTGGCCTGACACCCCAAACATCGAGGAGACCCCCATGGCACGTGCGCAAGGCGCGCGGGCGCAGATGGCGCTTGCGTTCGAGACGGTTTACGGCACCCCGCCCGCCAGCGGCTATCGGCTGATGCCTTTCGCCCGCACCACACTGGGCGCAGAGCAGCCGCTGTTGAACAGCGAACTGCTCGGTTACGGCCGCGATCCCCTGGCCCCCATCAAGGACGCCGTCACCGCCGATGGCGAGGTGGTGGTGCCGATCGATGTGGAGGCCTTCGGTTTCTGGCTGAAGGCGGCCTTCGGCGCCCCGACCACCATGGGGACCACGCCCAAGACCCACACTTTCCAGTCAGGCAACTGGACGCTGCCCTCGATGGCCATCGAAGTCGCGATGCCCGAGGTGCCGCGGTTCGCGATGTACGCGGGCTGCGTGATGGACCAGTTGTCGTGGCAGATGAACCGATCCGGCCTGCTGACCGCGACCGCCCGCCTGATCGCACAGGGCGAAGCCATCGCAGCCACCACGGCCGCAGTCACGCCCACCGCGCTGGGCCTTCAGCGCTTTGGCCATTTCAACGGGGTGGTAAAGCGCAACGGCACGGCGCTGGGCAACGTCGTCTCGGCCGAGATCACCTATGCCAACGGCCTCGACCGGATCGAGACCATCCGGAACGACGGCAAGATCGAGGGCGCCGACCCAGGCATGGCTGCGCTGACCGGCCGGATCGAGGTGCGCTTTGCCGATAGCGCCCTCGTCACCCAAGCCATCGACGGCACGCCCTGCGAGCTGGAATTCGCCTGGAGCCTCGGGGCCAATGCCAGCTTCACCTTCACCGCCCATGCCGTCTACCTGCCCGTCCCGCGGATCGAGATCCCGGGGCCGCAAGGCATCCAGGCGACCTTCGACTGGCAGGCCGCGAAAGCCGCCAGCCCTGCCCGCATGTGCACCGCCGTCCTCGTCAACACCGTCACGGGATACTGACCATGATCCGACTGAACCTTTCGAACCGGCCCGAATGGCTGGACCTGCTGCCCGGCCTTCGCGTGCTGGTGGCCCCTCTCACCACCGCGCTGATGGTCTCGGCGCGCGCCGATCCCTTGATCGACAATTTGTCGGAGGCATCAAGCCAGGAGGACTTGGCGCTGGCCATGGCCAAGGCCGTCGCCCGCCGCGCGCTGCTGGATTGGGAAGGCGTCGGCGACGATGACGGCAACCTCGTGCCCGTCAGCCCGGCCGGGATCGACGCCCTTCTCGAAATCTGGCCGGTCTTCGAAGCCTTCCAGGCGCAATATGTCGCCCGTGGTCTGATGCTGGACGCGGAAAAAAACGCCTCCGCGCCCTCGCCGACTGGTCCTTCGGCGGGGGTGACGGCTACTGCTCGGCCTGCTCGGGCCCCTGCCCCGACTGCCCCGCAAGACTGAACCGGCCGCAAACCGTCGAGGGCTGGCAGGTCTGGGACCTGACCCAGCGCCTCGGCGGCCAACTGCGCATCGCGCCGGGGGCCGTCATCGGATGGGACATGGGGGCCGCCCTCGCGCTGGCGCAGGCGCTGGGCATCAACCCCCTGATCACCGCCGAACTGCTGCCCGAGGTCGAGGCGGTGATGGTGCGCAGGCTGAACGAACAGATTGCGGAACGATCAGTTGGAGGAGACTGAATGCGGTCTCCTGATCAAGTTCGATCCGTTGGATCTCGATACCCATCGGAGGAGGCACCCCTTGCCAGACCTTTGAGGGCCTCCTTGGTCAGTGGTTTGCTTGGGGTACCGTCGCCATCTTTGCCCACGACGGGCTCGAATAACCTGCGTGACGCATCCTGCGGTACTCCGACAGATCTGGATTGGTGCTTCCCTGCTTTACGCATCTCGGGCTACCGGGACAGGCATCAAGCCGCCTGCAGGGGCACAATCCCTGAGACATCGACGGTCTCGCGGGCGCGGGCGAGATCCCAGGCGCGCTGCAGATTCATCCAGTATTCCGGCGTCGTCCCGAAATAGGTCGCAAGCCGCATCGCCGTGTCCGCGGTCAGCGCCGTCTCACCCTTGACCAGCCGTTCGATCCGGGTGCGCGGAACCTGCAACTTCCGGGCAAGCGCAGGCGCGCTCATACCCAAAGGGTACAGATACAGCTCGACCAGGACTTCGCCCGGATGGGAGGGGTTGGTGATCAGGCTCATCGTCATTCCCTTCAATGGTAGTCCACGATCTCGACATCCTGCGGACCCTGATCGGTCCAGACGAAACAGATGCGCCACTGGTCGTTGATGCGCACCGAATGCTGTCCCGCGCGGTCGCCGCTCAGGGCTTCCAGATGGTTGCCTGGCGGAAAGCGCAGGTCCTCAAGTTCCATGGCCGCGTCCAGTGCCGAAAGCATGGCACGCGTCCGTCTGACCAGATCAGCAGGAAACCCCTTGCCAAAGCGGCCCTGAGCCGCACTGGCGGCGAGCTTTCCACGCGTGCTGATGATCATGATCGCCATGTATCATGCTATGATACATAATTCAAGGATTCACCGGAATGGCTGAAAAGATGGGGTGGATGCCGCTCTCCCCGACGGCGTCGCAATGCGCCAAGCTTGTGG
>NZ_VMDU01000020.1 GCF_008271465.1 Tabrizicola flagellatus
CCACAAGCTTGGCGCATTGCGACGCCGTCGGGGAGAGCGGCATCCACCCCATCTTCTCGGGCCGGATCCTGTCGTGGCGCATAGACCAGACGCCGAACTCCACGGCGGTGCTGCTGTGTGCCGGAGACCTGATCGAGACCTGGGGTATTCCGGAACACGTCCTGCTGGACAACGGCCGGGAGTTTGCCGCCAAGGCAATCACCGGCGGCGCGGCGACCAGATACCGGTTCAAGGTCCGGGAGGACGACATTCCCGGCCTGTTCACGTCACTGGGGTGCACGATCCACTGGGCAACGCCCTACAGTGGCCAGTCGAAACCCATCGAGCGCGCCTTCAGGGACATGTGCCAGTCGATATCCAAGGATCCGCGCTTGGCCGGTGCCTATACCGGCAATCGGCCCGATGCGAAGCCGGAGAACTACGGCAGCCGCGCGATCGATCTGGAGACATTCCTGCGGGTCGTCGCCGAGGGGATCGAAGAGCACAATGCGCGTGAGAACCGCCGGTCCGAGGTTGCCTTCGGGCGGTCCTTCAACGCGGTTTTCGACGAGAGCTATGCCCAGGCCCCGATCCGCAAGGCAACGGAAGCGCAGCGGCGGCTGTGGCTGCTGGGCGCCGAAGGGCTGCGGGCCGATGCAAGGGACGGGAAGATCCGCTTCCAGCGCAATGAGTTCTGGGAGCCCTGGCTCAACGAGTTTGCCGGCCAGCGGGTTGTTATCCGTTTCGACCCGGCCGATCTGTGGTCGGGAATTCACGTCTATTCGCAGGACGGTGCCTATCTCGGCCACGCCGGGTGCCGTTCGAAGATCGGGTTCTTCGACATGGACGAGGCGCGGCTGCATGCGCGTGCACGCGCCGCCTGGCTCAAGGCCGAGAAGGCGACACTGGAGGCGCATCGTATCTGGTCTGCGCTGGATCTGGGTACGACGCTGGACGGCATTGCAGCAGAGCCGGCGATGAAGCCGGAAGCGAAGGTCGTGCGCGCCGAGTTCGGCAAGCCGCCGCGGCAGCCGTCCACCAGGCCGGGCGGATCGCCACCGATCGACAAGGACACCTTCGACCGTATCGAGGCCGGCGTGGTGGCCAGCCTGGACGCGGCACGGGCCGGAAAGCCACGCGACGCAGCAGAGGAGACGGCGCGGGACCGTTTCCGGCGCGCGCTGGAGATCGAACGGAAACTGGCGGCAGGCGAGACCGTCACGCGGGACCAGGAGCGCTGGCTCTCGGTGTTCCGCAACACCTCCGAGTATCGGTCCGAGCGCCTGCTCTGGGACGATTTCGGGGACGCGATTTTCGGATGAGGAAAGCCGCCGGGGCGGTCGAGACCCACGGCGGCAGCAGAGAGCCGAGGAGACGATGGCAGAGAGCAGGGAACTTTACAATACGGTCGCACCGCTGGCGAATGTCACGCGCCTGGTGGCGCTGATCGATCGGGCTCAGAACCGCGGGCCGGGCCTGCCCGGACTGGGATGCTTCTACGGGCGGGCCGGGCTGGGCAAGACCACGGCGGGAATCTACGCGACCAACACGCTGAACGCCTGCCACGTCGAGGCCCTGCCCTTCGGCGGGCTGAAGAAGCTCCTCGAGATGATCGTGACCGAGCTCGGCTTGCGGCCGCGTCGACTGATCCCGGATCTGTTCGATCAGGCCGCGCAGGAGCTGGCCGTGACGGGACGGCCGCTGATCATCGACGAGGCGGATCACATCCTGTCGACCAAGACCATCGAGGCGGTGCGGCATCTGCACGACAAGTCCGCCGCCCCGGTGATCCTGATGGGCGAGGAACTGCTGCCGCACCGGTTGCAGGCGTGGGAGCGTGTGCACGGCCGCATGCTGGCCTGGGTCGAGGCCGAGCCGGCCACCAGCAAGGATGTCGAGCATCTGGCCCGGGTCTATGCGCCGGGCATCGAGATCGCGGCGGATCTGCGCGATGAGGTCCTCAACGCATCGCGGGCATCCATGCGCTACATCAGCACGAACCTTGCGGCTATTGCCGAGTTCGCCGCGGTGCGCGGCCTGAAGCGGGTCACCCGCGACATCTGGGGCAATCATGCCTTCCATACCGGCGAGCCGCCGACGCTGCGGCGCGGTGTGGTCGCAGCGGCGCCCAGGCGCGGGAGGGCGGCATGAGCGCGCGCCCTTCATCTGCCGCGTCCACGAAGGAGGCTGCGTTCGTGTTTGCCTCCACCCTGCCGAGCTTCGGCTATGCGGATATCGCGCTGAAGATGTCGGTCAGCGAGGACCATGCCCGCAAGATCGTTCGCGCCTGGCGCCGGGACGGGCTGCTGGAGGAGGTCCGATCCGGGCACCGCATCCGGTCCCTGTGGCGGGTTCGGCCAGAAGCGCGGTCCCTGACAGCTTCGGCATCCCGGTCGCCGGAGCAGAACATGTGGACGGCGATGCGCCAGTTCGGCGGAGGGTTCACGCCGCGCGATCTGGCGGTCCACGCGACGACGGCCGCAACCGAAGTCACCGTCCAGATGGCGCAGGACTACTGTCGGGCGCTGCTCGGCGCGGGCTACCTTGCGGTGACCCGGAAGGCCGTTCCCGGAAAGATGCCTGCGATCTACCGCCTGACGAAAAACACCGGGCCGCGCGCCCCGCGCGAACGGCGCGTCCGGGCGGTCGTGGACGACAACATCGAGCAGACGATCCTGATCGGAGGCAGCGCATGAGTTCGGATCTCGTCAGCGCGGCCGAAGAGGCCTGGGGCGCGCCGCTCCCTGACTGGATCCGGGCGCTGGCCCTGGCCTGCGACCGCAGCAGTCAGTCGAAGGTCGCTGCCAGGCTCGGCCGGTCACCGGCGGTGGTGAGCACGGTGCTGCGCAGGAAGTACTCCGGATCCTACGAGCGGATCGAGGAACGGGTACGGGGCCTGCTGATGCACGGGGTGGTGGATTGCCCGGCCATGGGGCAGCTGCCGACCAACGAATGTCAGGACTGGCGGGAAAAGGCGCGGGTGTTTGCGGTCGGAAATCCGCGCCGCACCCGGATGTATCGGGCCTGCCACCGCTGCCCGATCTTCCAGCGGGAGGTCGAGGCATGAGCGGCGAGACAACGTTCACGACGTTCGACGTCCGGGATCGGATCGCGGCCCTGATGCGCACCCATGGTGTCCGCACCCGCAGCCATCTGGCGCGCCGGTTGGGCGTGTCGAAGAACACGATCCGCAACTGGGAGATCGCAGGGCGCATTCCGGACCGTTTCGTGCGCGGCGTGCGGCCGCCGGTCCAGGTTACTGCGGCCCTCGCCGTCCTGCGCGACCTTCGCCTGTCCGACGCCGACGCCAGATCGGCTGCCGTCGGGCTGTTGTCGCGTCTGGAGAGTGCCCATGACTGAGCCGCGCGCCTTCTCCGAACGCGAGATGCTGGAGACCGCCAGCCGAGCCGTCGGCCGGGTGTGCCGGGATGATGTCCGCGGCATCACCATGCTGTCGATCGACGACATCGTCGCTATGGCGGGCACGCTGCTCGCAATGGGCCTGGTGCCAACGGTGCCCGGTAAGGCCCCGCCCGAGATCCTTGTTTCAACCACTGCGAAGGAGCCTGAAAATGGCCAGTGAATTCAGACCCTATCCGATCCCCGCCCCGATCGTCGATGTCGCCGGCGCGCCGCACATGCGCGATGCGAAGGGGTTTCTGGTCCCGCTGGCCATGGTCCGGCCGCAGGACCAGCTGCAGGACGAGCTGGTCCGCAAGATCATGGGCTATGCCATCGCGCTGTCGGAACAGGTGGCGAGATTCAAGGCGCACACCTTCGACGACATCGGCGGGTTCGAGGCGCTGCTGGCCCAGGAATACGGCGCGACGGTCGGCGGACAGAAGGGCAACAAGACCCTGATGAGCTTCGACGGTCTGTTCCGGGTGCAGGTCCAGGTGGCCGACAACATCGTCTTCGGCCCTGAGCTGCAGGTTGCCAAGTCGCTGGTGGATGAATGCCTGAACGAGTGGGCCGAAGGCGCCAGGGACGAGATCCGTGCGATCGTCACCCGCGCGTTCAATACCGACAGGGAAGGCCAGATCAACCGGTCCGAGATCTTCATGCTGCTGCGGCTCGAGATCGACGATCCACGCTGGCAGCGCGCCATGCAGGCGATCCGCGACGCGATGCGGGTGGTCGGCTCGAAGACCTATGTCCGGTGCTATCGCCGCGACAGGTTCGACGCACCCTGGCAGGCGGTCAGCATCGACCTGGCGAAGGTGTAGCGCGGTGACCGCCTGGATCATCTTCGTCGCAGGTTTCGCAGCGGGGGCCGCCATCGGGCTGCGCGACCTTCCTCTTGCCGCGATCTTGCTCGGAAGCGCGTTGCTGCTGTTCGGCCTGCAACTGGGCGCCTTCACCCCATGACCATTCCCCGGCGGGCCATCCGCCGGGGTTCACCCCGCGTCCCGATCCTCGAGATCTCGGGCGCGACAATCGCGAGGAACGTCAATGACCGCATCCAACGCATCGAAAACCGACCTGATCAAGTCGGTCGCCCGGGAGATGGACACCGCCGACGCGGCCGCAGGCAGAGCCGTCGACGCCGTCCTGAACGGCATCGCCGAGCTGGCGACCGGCCGGAAGCTGATCCTCCGGGGCTTCGGCACCTTCGAGGTCAGGCACAAGCCCGCCCGCACGGCCCGCAACGTCCAGACCGGCCTGCCGGTCGAGGTCGCCGCCCGCGACGTTCTGACCTTCAAGGCCGCCAGGCCCAGGGCCTGACAATGCCCCGCCGCCCCGAGCCGCAACCCCGGGGCGGCGGTGAAGGCAGGTGGCCGGCCTGCGAGTGGAATATCCGGCCAAACCCGACCTTCAACCCCTGTTTAAAGGTTCCCTGAAATGAAAGCTGCCAGATTCATCGTTGCCGCCTGCCTGGCCCTCGCCGCCTGCGGTGAACCGCTGCCCCCGGCCAACGAGGGCAAGACCGTCACGGTCGAGGGCTTCTCGCGCGCCCTGGGTGCCGGCTACCAGGACAGCGCCGCCTGGCGCGCGGCTCGCCTGGCCTGCGGCGGTGGCGCGCCGTTTCCCGTCGCCTTCGAGAAGACCGGACCCCGGACCGGCCTTCACACCTTCGAGTGCCGCTGACCCTGAGCCATTGCCCTGAAAGGACACCTGACATGAATGCTGCCACCTTCATCCTCATCGCCCTGCTGAAAACCTCCGGCGAGGGCGGCGCCATCACTCTGGGTTACGACAGCCTCGCAGACTGCGAAGCCGCCGGCGAGCGCCTGGAGGCCGAGTTCGAGGCGCTGGTGCTGGAAGACGTCGACCAGAACCCCGTCGGCGGCCATCCCCGCGTTGTCTGGACCTGCTTCGACACCCGGAACTGATCGCCCCGGCCCCCGGCCTCGCGCGGGCCGGGGGCGCTGCCCCAAGACAGGAGTTCCCCGTGATAGTCGAACCTGTTTTCATGTCCCTCGTCACAGTAAGAGGGAATCGGTCATGGTCGCAGCGGCAGCGTGGGCCGAGCTTGATGCTCTGTGCGGGGAAGCTGTCGAAAACGGCCAAGGGCTTGGCTGGTTTCGAAAGCAACTCCGGGGCATTGTCGATCAGCACGGCTGGGCCGATTGGGGCGAAAAGCAAGAACTCGATCGCCGCGCCCTTGTCGTCTATCGGGCGATCCTCGGTATCGTTTACGCCGAGAAGCGCCTTGCGCAGTTGCGCGAAGGCGGGTTCACCCACTGGGTTTATCGATGCGGAGACCCAGAAGGCGACTGCTCCGAACTGCATCAGGCCTTCGATGGGCTTGTCGTGCCGCAAGATCACGAATTCTGGGACATCTGGTCACCGCCAAATCACTACCTTTGCCGGTGCTATGTCGTTGGCGCGCGCAACGAGCGCGGCGCTGCGCGGTTGGGCGGCGACCCTACCAAGCCTTTGCCTGATTGGTGGGATGAACCGACGCGAGGTCCGCATCCTGACTTCATCGGTTTCGGTCGGCCCGGCCTTCAGCAAATCGTTCAGGCAGCGTTGCGGGACGAGGTTATCTAGGTCCCTGCCTAAGAGCAGGTTGACATTTCCGGCGAACCGCCGCATCTTGATGTCGTTCGGACGTGCCGTAGGAAGCGCCCCGAACAGGATTACCAACGGCGGTTACGCCCCGACAAAGCGTCTCAGCAGAGATCAGCTTCATCCGGGTGGCATGTGCAATGTCCAAGGCTTCGGCCCAAAGGCGCATGCGGATTGTCCGTTGGCAGTCTTCCTAACACCCGGAGCCGTTTCGGCCCGCGTAACCAACGGAGAACTACATGACACTTCCAACCATCGCGGGGGTTCAATCCCGCATCTTCACCCTTCCCGGTCGTCCTGCCTTCATGATCGCGGACGATCTGGCCGAGTTCTATCAGGTCTCGCGGAAGCGGCTGATGGAGCAGGTCCGGCGCAATCAGGCCCGCTTTCCCGAAGGCTTCATCTTCGAGTTGACAGAGGAGGAATACCGGGAGAAGTCGCCGCATTTTGCGGCAACTTCGCAGGGGAAACGGGCCGATCTGACCCACTTCGGCTTCACCGAAAAGGGGGCCCTGCAACTGTCCTCGGTGCTGACCGGGCCGGTGGCGGATGCGGTGTCGGTGACGATCATCGAAGCCTTCCTGCAACTGCGCGACGGCACGATGGAGCGGCTGCGCGTTGCCGCCTTCAAGGACGAGGTCGCCTATATCGGGCGGAGCAAGATGCGGCTGGCGATCAAGCTGGCGGCAGAAGCGGGCTGGTCCTTCGGCAAGCTCTGGGACGAGCACGACTGGTCGGCACCCAAGCTGGGCCGCGAGGTCGAGGACATGCGGATCAGGGGTTACATTCCCCAAGATGCGCTCTTCGTGCCGCATTACGTCTACCAGCGTCGGAGGTCCGAACGGGCGCTCATGGAGACCCATGCCGAGGACGAACGGCAGGGCAAGCTGAACCTCGGCCTGACGCTGGTCGCGGGTGGCTGACATGTGCAACCGCTGTTCCACAGACCCGCGTGACGCGGTGGGCGAGGCCGAGCGCGCTTTGCTTGGCCTGCGCATCCTCGTCAGCGAACTGCCGCCCGGCACGGGTGCCGATACCTCAACTCTCGGCGCTCTGCTCGGCCTTATTCACGACCGGCTGGAGCCAGCCGCGGAGAAGCTGCAGGACTACATTCCCCGCGACTGACGATCTGCGGCCCTTCCTCGGGAGGGCCGCATGACCCGCGCCTTGCAGAAGCTGGTCCATGTAGGGTGCCGCGAGATCGGCCTCGACGAGGAGATGCGGCGCGAGCTGCAGCTGGCCGTCACCGGGAAGGCCAGCATGCAGGACATGACCGAAGCCGAGCTGACGAAGCTGGTCCGGGCGCTGGAACAGCGCGGCTTCAGGCCGCAGGCCGGGAAGGGCAGAACCCTCCGGCCGGCGGCGCGACGGGCGGATCTGCGCTTTGCCCATGTGCTGTGGGGCAAGCTGCACCGCGCGGGCGCGGTCGATCAGGGCGGCGCCAGGGGACTGAACGCCTTCATCCGCGCCCGGTTCGGGAAGGCCTGGGGCGCCGCCCCCATCGACATCGACCGGATGCAGGACCATCGCCAGATTGCCACGCTGATCGAGGCGCTGAAGGCCATGTGCGACAGAGCAGGGATCGAGCTGTGAGAAGGAACCGCATCAGAATCAGCGATCATGCGCTGATCCGCTTTCTGGAGCGGGTCGGCGGACTGGATGTCGAGGCGCTGCGTGCCGCCATGGCCTGCTGCCTGGACGAGGCGGCGCGGCTCGGTGCGGCGGTCGTGGTGATCGATGGCTTCCGCTATGTGCTGCGCGAGGACGACAACGGCCCCGTTCTGGTGACGGTCGAACCGAAGTCGGAGACGAATCCCGTCCATCGCCGCGCCCATCGCCGGGACCGCCCGCTGCCGGGAGAAGACGAGGAATGAGCCAGAACCGGTCCTCGGCTGTCATGCAGCAGCGCTTCGAGCCGACAGATTCGCTCGACGATTTCCCGACACCGCCCTGGGCGACCAGGGCGCTGTTCGATCAGCTCATCGGCCGGCACGGGTGGCTGGATCCCAGCGATCAATCCGTCCGGGAACCCGCGGCGAACCGCGGACACATGGTGAGGCCGCTGACCGAGATCTTCCGGCGTGTCGAGGCGAGCGACATCCACGACTACGGCGCCGGTTTCCCGGTGCGGGATTACCTCGCCGGCCCGGTGCCGGAGCGCACGGACTGGACGGTCACCAATCCGCCGTTCCGGCTGGCCGAGAAGTTCGTTGCGCGGGCGCTGGAGTGCAGCGACGTCGTCGCGGTTCTGGTCCGGAGCGCGTTTCTGGAATCCGTCGGGCGCTACAATACGCTGTTCCGTGTGCGCCCGCCCAAGATGGTCCTGCAGTTCACCGAGCGCGTGGTCATGCACAGAGGGCTACTGTCCCCGAACGGAAGCACGGCCACGGCCTATTGCTGGATCGTATGGGTGCGCCCTTACCTTGGCCCCACGGAGCTGGCCTGGATCCCGCCCTGCCGCAAGCGCCTCGAGCGAGCGGATGACTACGAGGGCTGGTCATGATCCGCTGGGAAAGGCCCGATCCCGATCGCCTTCATGCGCAGGAGCAGGCGCTTCTGTCGCTCTGCGACCGCATGACGATGCTCGAACAGGCCTTCACCGCCGCCACCGACCGGATGGCGGCGGCCCGCCTTCGGCTTGATCGGGTGGAGATCGAGTTGAAGCGCTCGCTGTCCCGCCTGGCAAAGCTCGAACGGGAGAACGACGTGCTGCGCCATCGGCTGGAGGCGGACCGATGACCGTGCCTCGCCCGCCCGCGCATCTGGAACCCTATGTGTCCGCTCTGGGGGTCGAGGCTGCGATCGAGCTGTTCCTGAACTTCGGCGGCACCTTCCTTTACATCCCTCGACAGCCGACGCCCAGATCCGAACTGGTCAGGGTGCTGGGCATGGAGAAGGCACTGGCGCTGGCCGACCTGGCCGCGAGGACGGCCTTGCCGCGTAGGCTGCCGATCGGCAAGAAGTGGATCGCCCGGGTCCTGAAAGCTCAGGGCTTGTCGGAAGCGAAGATCGCGACCAGACTGCACGTCAGCAACGTCACCGTGACGTCGTATCTGCGGGACGACGGCCGCGGCGATACAGACCCCCGTCAGTCGAGCCTCTTCTGATCCTCCCGATCCGCCCCCCTGCAAGCCGTTGTAGGTGAAGGTCGCCTGCCCCGGCGGGGCATACTGATCCGGCAGCGCCGGCACTCCGGCGGTCGGTCCACTGCCGGAGAGTGCCATGCGGACGAGCGAACAGGGTATTGCCTTCCTCGAAGCCCACGAGGGCGTGGTCCTCAAGGCCTATCGCGACCCCGTGGGCGTGTGGACGATCGGTGCCGGTCTCACCTCGGCCTCCGGCGTGGTCAAGGTGCGACCGGGAATGGTCATCAGCCGGCAGGAGGCCACGCGGCTGCTCGAGCTGGCGCTGCGGCGAAATTACGAGCCGGCGGTGGCTGCGGCGATGCCCCGAGCGAAGCAGCACGAATTCGACGCGGGCGTGTCGTTCCACTGGAACACCGGCGCGATCGGCAAGGCCGGCTGGGTCCGGCGCTGGCGGTCAAACGCGGCGCCGCATCTTATCCGGGCGGGACTCATGGCGTGGAACAAGGCGGGGGGAAGGGTCTTGCCGGGCCTGACGCGCCGTCGTGCGGAAGAGGCTGCCGTGCTTCTGGAGGGCACCTATCCGCAGCCGCGCACGGTGGCGTCGCGGCCCGGCAATGCCCGCTGGGCGGTGCAGCTGACGCGGGACGAGATCCGGCGGGTGCGCGACGGTTTCCGCGTCCTCGGTTACGATCCCGGTCCGGATGAGGACGGTGTACGCACCTCGGCCGTGATCCGGTTCCAGGCGGACCAGGATCTCAAGGCCGACAACATCATCGGTCGGGCCACGCTGGCGACGCTGGAGCGCGCCCTTGCGGCCAGAGCAAAGGCCGGGACGGCAGGCACCGTCACGGCCGCCTCGGGCGGGGCTGTCGCCTTGCCGGAGGGCGTCCTGAATGATGTGCCGGTGGTGGCGGACGCCCAGTGGCTCCTTTGGGTCCCATTGGGGATCTGCGCCCTCTCTGCCGTGGCCCTGGCCTGGTCCTATCGCGATCAGATTGCTGCTGTCGTGCAGTTCAGGCTGCCGCGTCTTGCGGCCCTGCTCAGGAGGTTCTGATGAAAACCGTCGCATTTGTCGTCCGTGGAGTCCTGTGGATCGTTGCGGGCTTCGCGCTGCTGTTCGCAGTCCTGCTGGCGCAGGATGCGCGGGCGGAGCCGGTCTGTCTGGCCGTCGACCGGCTCCTTGAGGCGCTGAATGCCAGCCATGGCGAGGAGCCGGTCGGTCAGGGAGAAACCGCGACCGGGGCCACCCTGCTGATCATGGTGCATCCCGAAGGCAGCACCTGGTCGCTGGTCGCGGTCTTGCCGGACGGGCGAGCCTGCCTTCTTGGCTATGGCACGGACTGGAGGAGCCTTGCAACGAAGCCCGGATCGGAGATCTGACATGACACCCCTCGTGACACTCGCCATGCAAGCGGGCTTTCCGATGATCCGTTCCATCCTTGATCGCAAGTTGGGCGACCGGGGCGGTGCCCTCGTGGCGGATGTCGTCGGCGCTCTGGCGGATCGGGCCGGCGTCCGGCCGGACGAGCTGGAGACGCTGGGAGAAACGAACCCGGGCAAGGTCATCGACGCCATGCGCGCGGTGGAACCGATGACGCCGGAGCTGGTGGCGATCTATGCGAAGGGGCTCGAGCACCAGTTCGAGCTGCTGCAGGCCGAGACGGCCGAAGGCGGCTGGAAAAGCGCCTGGCGGCCCGCAGGCATGTGGTTCGTTCTCGTGCTCTGGTTCTATCAGATCGTCGGCCTGCATGTGGCGAACGCGATCTGGAGGATCGCCCTGCCCGCCGCGCCATGGGACAATCTGATCACCTTCACGGCGATGTACATGGGCCTCTACATGGGCGGCCACACCATCAAGGATGTGGTCGCGAACCTTTCGGGGGCCAGGAAGTGACGCCAGAAGACACCACAGTGCAGTTCCTGATCGTCTGGGCCGTCGCGCTGTCCACGCTCATAAACTTCGGCACCGTGGTCTGGAACATCTTTTCCGGGCCGTCGAAGAAGAACGGCGCACGGCTCGATGCCATGGCAGCCACCCTGTCATCGCTGGAACAGCGCGTATCGGCCGGCGAGCAGACGCAGCGCAGCCTGCCGTCGAAGGACGACATCCACGAGCTGGAGCTGTCGATGGAGCGCCTCAAGGGCGAGATGAAGACGCTGAGCCAGATCATGGCCGGTCAGGCCCAGATCACCGAGCGGATGGAGGCGATCCTCAACCGCCACGAAGACCACCTGCTGCAATCGGGACGGAAATGACGGATTACCAAGAGACCCTGCGTAGGCACCGGCGGCTGGCCATCCTGCGGCATCTGGAGGCTTCGCCGGAATACACCTCGAACGCATCTATTCTCCAGGATGTGCTGGCAGCGGTCGGACTGCGCTCGACGCGGGACCAGGTGACGACCGAGATCGTCTGGTTGCAGGAGCAGGGCTTTCTGCTGGCCGACGGCGATGGCTTCCTGGTCGTTACAGCGACGGCCCGGGGGGCGGAGATCGCGCGCGGGGTGGCAACGCATCCCGACGTCCAGCGTCCAGGGCCAAGGTAGCAGGACATGCCCCAGCCACGAAAGGTCCACCTTCTGCCGCCGGAGCTTAAGTCCTGGCTCGAAGTGGAGCTGCGAACGCGTGGCTTCGCGGGCTACGAGGATCTGGCCGACGCCCTTAACCGCAAGCTTGAGGAGGCCGGACTGGAGCTGCGCATCCAGAAATCGGCGCTGCACGCCTACGGTGCCGAGTATGCGGAGTTCGTCCGCGTGCAGGAGGCAGCCGGAGCCTGGGCGACGGAATGGATGAAGGAACAGGGGATCGGCGAGGAGGCCAGGCGTCACAACGTCCTGTTCCAGATGATCACCGCGCTGGCGTTCAAGGTCATGCAGGCCCAGATGCTGAAGGAGGGGGGCGAGATCGACCCTCAGGCGCTGCATTTCATCGGCCGGATGATGAAGGACATCATGCAGTCGTCAGGCATCCGCGAGCAGCTGGCGGCGGCGGAACGCAAGGCGCAGGCCGCGAAGCTGGACGCAGCTGTCGCCAACGGAGACATCGACGCCGAGGCCGCAGCCAAGGCGCGCCGCATCATGGGGTTCGCATGAGCCCTTCCCGGTTCATTGCCGAGGCAACCTACCGCAGGGGCTCGGTCCTCGACGGCATCCGCAATGTGCCGGACGGCCGCGACGTGGACTGCGACGACTTCGCCTGGTCGCTGCTTTGCCACCTCGAGGGCGGTCCCCGCCGCGCGTTGCGCGCCCTGTGGATCGGCAAGGCAGCCCTCTGGCGCGTGCGGTCGCCGGTCAACGGACTGATTGCCCGGCATGTCGCCCTGCACTGGAGCGGCTGGTGGATCGACAGCTCGAACCGGAACTGGCGGAAGGAGCCCGCCCCGCATGTTCCGGTCCGCAGACTGCGCATGGTCACGCTTTTGCCGCTGCTGGCCTGGGGCACTTCGGTCGGAAAGCTGGCAATGGTCGCAATGGCGCTGGCATGGGCCTGGCAGTCCGGCTGGATCGGCTTCCTGCTCGCCCTGGTGGCGTGATGCTGGCGGTTGCGGTCCAGGCAGGAGGGCGGAGGTTGCCGGTGGCAAGTCCCGGCCGGCAGATCGATAGCCGGAGGATCCTTGCATGACAGTGCGCCCAGTCATCAACTTCCTGCCCTATCAGCGCGCCTGGATATCGGACGGAAGCCGCTTCAAGATCGGAATGTTCGCCCGTCAGACCGGCAAGACCTTCTCGACCGGGGGCGAATGCGTAGACGATTGCTTCCGGGGCTGGGCCGAGGACCGAAGGAGCCGCTGGGTGATCCTGAGCCGGGGCGAGCGGCAGGCTGGCGAGATGATGACCGAGGTGATCAAACCGTTCACCAGGGCATTCTACGAGGTCTACAATACCCTCGTTAAGGGGGGTGAGCCCCGGTTCGAGGAGACCGAATTCCGCGCGCCGCAGGAGAAGGGTCCCGATGCTGTCTACAAGGCGCTGGAAGTGGCGTTCCCGAACGGCAGCCGGATCACCGCCCTGCCTGCGAACCCCGATACCGCGCGCGGTTTCTCCGCCAACGTGATCCTCGACGAGTTCGCGTTCCACGCCAGGAGCCGCGAGATCTGGGCCGCGCTCTTCCCGGTGATCTCGAAGGGCCGACAGAAGCTGCGCGTGATCTCCACCCCCAATGGCAAGGGCAACAAGTTCTACGAACTGATGACCGCCGAGGACAGCGTCTGGTCCCGGCATGTGGTGGACATCTATCAGGCCGTTGAACAGGGCCTTGAACGCGATGTCGAGATGCTGCGCAAGGGCATGGCCGACGAGGACGCCTGGGCGCAGGAATACGAGCTGAAGTGGCTCGACGAGGCGTCAGCCTGGCTCGATTACGACCTGATCTCCGGCTGCGAGGCGGAGGGTGCCGGCAAGCCTGACCACTATCAGGGCGGCCCCTGCTTCGTGGGGGTCGACATCGCGGCGCGCAACGATCTTTTCGTGATCTGGGTCGACGAGCTGGTGGGCGACGTGCTCTGGACCCGTGAGATCGTTGCCCGCAGACGCGCCAGCTTTGCCGAACAGGATGCACTTCTCGACGACGTGTTCCGCCGCTATCGGGTGGTACGGTGCAAGATGGACCAGACCGGAATGGGCGAGAAGCCGGTCGAAGATGCGCAGCGCCGGCACGGCACGAGCCGGGTGGAGGGCGTTCTGTTCACCCCGGCGAACCGCCTCGCCATGGCGACCGTGCTGAAGGAACGATTCCAGGATCGGCGCAAGCGCATCCCTGCGGGCGATCCTGTGCTTCGCGCCGACCTGCACGCGATCAAGAGCCAGGTGGGCACCACCGGGCAGCGACGCCTGATCGCCGACGGCGACACCGACGGCCATGCGGACCGTTTCTGGGCGGCGGCCCTGGCCGCGACGGCGGCCGAGATGGGCGTGGCGGAGTACGAGTATCGCCCGGCGCGGATCGCTGGCGGCAACGGCTGGCTGCCGGAGGACGACGAGGAGCGCGATCCGTTCCGCCCGCCGCTCGGAACGCGGCTGCGCGGCAGTGCTCTGTGATGCGCAGCATGGGGATGCATGGAGATGCAAGGCAGGAAGGGATGGGCCGCATGAAGACAATGCTGCTGCTCGATCACCGCGGCGAGCCGGTCCGCAGGGCTGATCTGAAGATGGAGGTGGCGGCGGCGACCGTGTCCGGGGTCCGCTCGCCTGCGACGGGTTACCCCGGCGACGGCCTCACGCCGTCACGCCTGGGAGCTATCCTGAAGGAAGCCGACGCCGGCGATGCGGTCCGCTACCTGGAGCTGGCCGAGACGCTGGAGGAGCGTGATCCCCATTACTCCGGTGTCCTGCGCACGCGCCGGCTTGCCGTCAGCCAGTTGCCGATCACGGTCAAGCCGGCCTCGGATGCGGCCGAGGATGTGGAGCGGGCAAAGATGGTCGAACGCTGGCTCGACCGGGACGAGCTCGCCGACGAGGTCTTCGATATTCTCGACACGCTGGGCAAGGGCTACTCGGCGACCGAGATCATCTGGGATACGTCCGAAGGCCAGTGGATGCCGAAGCGGCTGGAACTGCGCGACCCGCGCTGGTTCCGGTTCGATCGCCGGAACCTGTCCGCCCCGCTGCTCGTGGGCGAGAACGGTGAAGAGCAGCCGCTGCCAGCCTTCAAGTTCGTCTTCGCTTCGATCAAGGCCAAATCGGGATTGCCGATCCGGGCGGGCCTCGCCCGGATCGCCCTCTGGCCGTATCTGTTCAAGAAGTTCACCGAGCGCGACTGGGCGATCTTCACCCAGACCTATGGCCAGCCGCTGAGGATCGGGCGCTTCGGTCCGAACGCGAGCGAGGAAGACAAGCGGACGCTCCTGCGCGCAGTCAGCAATATCGCCGGCGACTGCGCGGCCATCGTTCCTGAATCGATGCTGATCGAGTTCGTCGAGGCGGCCAATGTGGGCGCTGCCCATGCGCTGTACAAGGAACGGGCGGAGTGGCTGGACGAGCAGGTTTCGAAGCTCGTGCTCGGGCAGACGGCTACGACCGACGCCAAGACCGGCGGGCTCGGGTCAGGCCGGGAGCACCGTCAGGTCCAGGAGGACATCGAGCGCGCCGATGCCAAGGCCCTGGCGGCGGTCCTGAACCGCGACCTCATCCAGCCCTGGATGCAGCTGAACTTCGGCCCGCTGACAGCCTACCCGCGGCTGCGGATCGCCCGGGAGGAGTCCCAGGACCTGAAGGCCATGGCCGAGGCTCTGGGCCCGATGATCGATCGGGGGCTGGAAGTGGATCAGGCGGAGATCAGGGATCGCTTCGGCCTGTCTGCGCCACGTCAGGGGGCCAAACTGATGGGTCGGACGACCACGGACGGTCCCCTCGTCGAGAGGTCGTCTCCCGTTTCAGAAATTAAAAACGATTCCGGCGTTTTTAAAGGGGGGGAGGCACTTCCGGGTATCGAGGTGGCCGCGCAGGCAGACGGGGTCTCCACGGCCCGGAAATCAGCCTCCTCGCCGATCGAGGCCATGGCGGCGCGGATGATGGTCGAGGCGGCCCCGGCCATGGAGAAGATGCTGGACCGGATCGAGGCGATGATCGCCAAGGCTGGGAGCCTCGACGAGCTGCGCGAGCTGCTGCTGAACGGCTACCCCGAGATCGACGCCGACACCCTGGCCGAGGTTCTGGCAATGGGGCTGCTGTCCGCCCACGCTGGTGGCCGGGTCGCGGTCGAGGAAGAGGCCGTGGACTGAGGATGGCAGGCTTCGAGGCAAGCTTCGGCAGACCTTTCGCGCACCAGCTGGCCGCCTGGCGCATCCGGCTTGCCAATCGCGTCCCGACCGCCACCTGGCGCGACCTCTGGCAGGCCCAGCACGATCGCGCCTTCGTCGTCGCCGGCGCGATGAAGGCAGAGCTGCTGGCCGATCTGGCGGCCGCGGTCGACAAGGCCATCGCCGACGGCCGAACACTCGACGAGTTCCGCAGGGACTTCCGCTCCATCGTCGAGAGGCACGGCTGGCACGGCTGGACGGGCGAGGGCTCGGCAAAGGGCGAGGCCTGGCGGACCAAGGTCATCTACAAGACCAACCTCGCGACCAGCTACGCCGCAGGGCGCCTCGCCCAACTGCGCGAGGGAGGGTTCGCCTGGTTCGTCTATCGCCACGGCGCGAGTCTAGAACCGCGCGAACAGCATCTGTCGTGGGACGGCCTGATCCTCGAGGCGGATCACCCCTTCTGGGCCACGCATGCGCCGCCGAACGGCTGGGGCTGCAGCTGCTACATCACCGGGGCCCGGAGCCGCGAGGGTGCCAAGCGCGTGGGCGGCAAGCTGGGCAAGGAGCTCGAGGACGGCTGGCAAAAGGTCGACCCGCGGACGGGCGCCCCGGTGGGCATCGACAAGGGCTGGGCCTACGCGCCGGGCGCGACGGCAACTCAGGACATCACCGACCTGGCGAAGGTGATCGCTGGGAAGATCAGCGCCCTGCCCCCGGAGTTGGGGACGGCCCTGGGCAAGGAGCGCGCGGCCGTGATCGACCGCGCATGGACACACTGGGTGAAAGAGACGATGGAAGGCATTTCGCACGATCCCGGTCTGGTCGGAGTGTTCGCCCCGGACTTGCTGGAGGCGCTGTCGCAGCGTGGCATCGCGCCGTCGACAGCGGCGGTATCGGTCAAGCCGGGCCTGTTGAAGGGGCCAAAGGCGGATCGGCACGAGGCGAAGGGCGATGCGCTGAGCCTGGAGACCTGGGAGCAGCTTCCTGATCGGCTGCGCAGCCCGAAGGCCGTCTTCCTGGACGAGAAGACCGGCAAACTGCTTTACATCCTGGACGATGGGCCGGACACCGCGCAGCTGGCGGTCGAGCTGGATGTCACCCATCGGGCGAAACGGCAGACGGCTGTCTCGAACATGATCATCTCGGCCTACCGGGTGAACCTTGCCGACATCATCTGGCGCTGGGGCGGGAAGCAGCTCACGCTTCTGGTCGGCAGTGTGCAATAGGGCGGGTGGCGGAGGCGCGGGAACCCCTCATGTGCTAGCGCGCGGTTTGCACCGCAACGGCATCCTGGACCCCGACTTCCCAGGGTCGCCACCCGAAGAGGGAGATAGACGTGGCCACGGTCGAGATCAAGGACGATGAAATCACTGCTGCACTGGCGCGCCTCTCCGCTGCCCTGTCGGATCTGACGCCGGTCTTCCAAGGGATCGGCGAGATCGTCGTCAACTCGACGCGGCAGCGCTTTGCCCAGGGGGTGGCGCCCGACGGCGGTCGTTGGGCCCCGAAATCCAGGACCACCCTCCTCAAGTACAGTGTACGGTCCTCGAACCGAATAGATGTGCGGCCGCTGTTCGGCCGATCCGGGGCGCTGTCGTCGCAGATCTTCTACGAGGCCGGGCCGGACAGTCTGCAATGGGGCTCTCCGAGGATCTACGCAGCGACCCAGCAGTTCGGCGCCAGACAGGGAGCCTTCGGGCGCACGTCCCGCAACGGCCCCATCCCTTGGGGCGACATCCCGGCCAGGCCTTTCCTCGGACTGTCGGTCGAGGACGAAGCGAACATCCTCAAAGCCTTGGGCGACTGGCTGGAGCGAGCCGCCGCCAGTTAGGTGCGGGCGCTTGACCCCGGCCCGGCAGGGCTTCACGATGGCGGGAGGCGCAAAGAGCGCGGCCCCTGCAAACCCTTGTAGGTTTTTCGGGGTTCCCCGATCCGCCACTGTGGCGGCATGCGCTACGCCCCCGACCATCGACACGGGCAGGATCTGTTCGCCCTCGCTGCCTCTGCCGTGCTGAACGCCGCGGGCGAGGACGGTCGTGTGCCGGACTGGGTCCACCTCCTGCCGGTGACGAAGGGCCCGGTGGAGACCTACGACGGCCGGGGGCCCTACCATGTCGAGGATCTGCAATCGATCATCCGGGCCTCCATGGCCTGGGAACGGGGCATTCCGATCGACGAGAACCACGCCACCGATCTGAGACCCGGTCACGAGGCCCCGGCGCGCGGCTGGATCGTCGCGCTGGAAGCGCGATCAGACGGACTGTGGGGGCGCGTGGAGTGGACGGCGGCCGGCCGGGCGCTGGTGGCCGACCGCGCCTATCGGGGCATTTCTCCGGTCCTGATGATCGACGCCAGGGACGGGCGCACGGTGCGACTGATCCCGCGCGCGTCGCTCGTCAACGTTCCCAATCTGCGCGGCCTGGCCGCGCTCAACACCGAGGAGACTTCCCGTATGGAGGGCATGAGCAAGATTGCCGAGAAGCTGGGCCTCGCCGCAGATGCGTCGCTGGACCAGATCCTGGCGAAGATCGAAGGCATGATCGGCAAGGCGGACGAGAAGCCGGATGCTGCGCTGCAATCGGCGCTGACCGAGATCGGGACGGCCGTGGGTCTGCCGTCCGGAGACCCCCAGGCCATCGTTGCGGCCGTCAAGGTCAAGGCGAGCGGAGCCGGCGACGCGGTGGCGCTGCAGGCCCAGGTGGCTTCCCTCAGGTCCGAGCTCGACGCCCTGCGGGAGGCGGGCAGGCGGGCGGCTTCGGAGGCCTGGATCGACGCCGAGATCAAGCGGGGCCGTGTCGGCGTCACCGCCGCCAACCGCGAGGCTCTCGTCACGCTGCACATGTCGCAGCCCGATCAGGCGCGGGCCATCGTCGAGGCGAGCCCGGTGGTGTCGCAAGGCGCCATCGTGCCCGCCGGCGCGCCCGCCGTCGACAAGGACGGCAATGTGCAGCTCAACGCCGAGCAGGCCGACATCGTCCGGAAGCTCGGCCTCGATCCGAAGGCTTACGCGAAAACCCTGACCGAGGAGACCCGCTGATGGTGGCCCTGACCCAAGACCGCAACACGCCCCGCGCCGAGGGCGACGAGCGCACCGGCCTGCTGGGCCTCAACCAGGCGATCTTCGCCGGGGCGATCCTGATGCGCAACGCCTCCGGCGACCTGATCGAAGGCGCGACCGCGACCGGCTGCTACGGTGTCGGCATGGCGCTGGAGCGGCAGGCGAGCACAGCCGCCGGCGCGACGGCGATCCGTTACCGGCCGGGCGTCTTCCGCTTCGCCAACTCGGCGGCCGGCGACCTGATCACCCGGGCCGACATCGGTGCCGTCTGCTACATCGTCGACGACCAGACGGTCGCGAAGACGAACGGCACCAACACCCGCTCGCCCGCGGGCATCGTGGACAGCGTGGACGCCCAGGGCGTCTGGGTGCGCTTCGACGAGGCCCTCACCCGCGCCATCCTGTCGTAAGGGAATCCAGACATGCTCGTGAACGCAGCTACTCTCGACGGCCTCCGCGTCGGCTTCAAGACGACCTTTCAGGACGGATTGAAGCAGGCTTCGACGGCCTATCTCCGGGTCGCGACGGTGGTGCCGGCGGCGACGAAGGAACAGAAATACGGCTGGCTCGGGAAGATCCCCAGCGTGCGCGAATGGGTCGGTGCCCGCGCGGTGCAGAACCTGCAGCAGCACGATTACGCCATCAAGGAGAAGGCGCTCGAGCTCACCCTGGCCGTCGACCGCGACGACATCGAGACCGACAATCTCGGCATCTACACGCCCCTGTTCACGGAGATGGGGATGTCGACCGGGGCGCAGTGGGACCTGATGGTGTTCTCGCAGCTCAAGGCCGGGTTCAGCACCAACTGCTACGACGGGCAGTTCTTCTTCGACACCGACCACCCGGTCCTGGACGAGAACGGCAACACCGTTCCGGTGGCCAACACCGACGGCGGATCGGGAACGCCCTGGTTCCTGCTGGACACGACCCGCGCGATCAAGCCCATCCTCCTGCAGAAGCGGAAGGATTTCCAGTTCGTCTCGATGGACAAGCCGGACGACCAGAACGTGTTCATGAACAAGGAGTTCATCTACGGCGCCGACGCCCGTGCCAACACGGGATACGGTTTCTGGCAGATGGCCTGGGGCTCGAAGCAGCCCCTGACGGCAGCGAACTATGCAACCGCCCGTGCGGCCCTCTCCGGCATGAAGGGCGACTATGGTCGCCCGCTCGGCATCATGCCCAACCTGCTGGTGGTGCCGCCCGCTCTCGAAAGCGCCGCCCGCAAGATCCTGAATTCGGAGTATGCCGCCGGCGGCGAGACGAACGAATGGAAGGGCACGGCCGAGCTGCTTGTCGTTCCGTGGCTCGCCTGATCGCGAGCGAGTCGCGCTGGCTGAGGGGGCGGTCATGATCGGCCCCTTTCAACATCACCTTGCAGGGAACGACGGATGACCCAGACCAGATCCAGACCGCCGCACCGGGCGAGGGCGACGGCTGAAGCTGCAGCCGGAAGCGGGGCCGAGCCCATCCGGAAGTCATCACGCGGGCGCGTCCTGCGCGTCATCGGTCCGGCTCGCGGGCGCTGGCGCGCGGGCCGCCACTTCACGGCGGAGGCTGTGGAAATCCCCATCGCCGAGTTGGCCGAGGACGATCTGCAAAGGATCGAGGGCGATCCGCAGCTGAAGGTGATTTTCATCGACCAGAACTGACCGGTGCGCGCAGGCTGCGCGCTGGTCGCAGGACGGCCGGGACAGACCGGCAGCGGAACTCCAGAGGATGCGATGCCCTACGTCACCCAGGCCCAGCTGATCGAGCGGTTCGGAGAGCAGATGCTGATCGCGCTCACCGATCGCGGCACGGATGCCTTCGGAGTGGTGGATCCGGACGTCGTCGCGCGTGCGCTGGCAGAAACGGATGCCCTGATCGACGGCTATCTGGCCGGCCGTTACGCGCTGCCCCTGACTGCAGCGGAAACCCTGCTGGTGAACGTCGCCGGTTCGATCGCCATCTATCTGCTGCACCGCTACGAGGCACCCGAGAAGGTCGTGGCCGACTACCGGATGGCAATCGGCACGCTGGAGCAGATTTCCAGGGGCACGATCCGGCTGACCGCCGCTGGCGCGGAGCAGCCCTCTACCGGAGCGACGGGTGTCCAGATCGCCGACCGCGAGCGACCCTTCACCGAGGACAATCTGAAGGGTTTCATCTGATGCTGGTGGAGTCCTTGATCGATCGGCTGCGGGAACGGGTGCCGGACTTCAGCGGCAGGGTCGAAGCGGCACTCAGTCTGGCCGATCTCATGGCGCAGGGTCGTCTGCCCGAGGTCACGCCCGCCGCGCACGTGCTGTCGGTCGGCCTCGTCGGCAAGGCGGCCGACGCCGCAGCGGGCCTGTACCGGCAGTCGTTCGACGAGGTGTTCGGTGTCGTCCTCACCTTCCGCAACAACACGCCGACCGCTCGCCAGGGATTCGAGAGGGTCGAGGCGATCAAGAGATGTGTCATCGAGGCCGTCGCCGGTTGGGTGCCGACCGGGCAGGCGCAGCCCTTCAGCCTGGCCCGTGGCACGCAGGTCAGTTTCTCCGCCGGCACGCTTGTCTATCAGATCGATTTCGCCATCGGCGACCAGCTGAGGATCATTCCGTCATGAAGAAGCCTCCCGCCCCCGCACAGGACCCCGCTGCACCCTCGACCCTGCCGCAGACAGGCGGTGCCTATACCCGACTGCCGGACGGAACCCTGAGACTGGACGAAGCGACCGACCGGGTGTCGGGGGTGCGGGTCGAAGCGCCGGCGTCCGCAGTCGAGAGCCTGACTGAACAGCCTGTGAAGGAGGCCTGAAATGCCCGCTCCGCTCTACTGGGATTCCAAGATCCTCCTGTTCAAGATCGAAACGAACTACGGCGTCGACGCCGCGCCGACGGCCGCGGACAACGCCATCCTGGCCACGAACGTCAAGTTCCAGCCCATGGAAGGCACGGACGTCAGCCGCAATCTGGAGCTGCCCTATCTCGGGGCGCAAGGCACCATCCCGAACGAGCTGCACGCGAAGATCAGCTTCGACGTGGAACTGGCCCCCTCCGGAACGCCCGGCGTGGCTCCGGCCTGGGGGCCGCTGCTCCGGGCCTGCGGGGTGGCGCAGGTCGTGAACGCCGGGACCTCGGTCGTCTACAACCCGATCTCGACCGGTCACGAATCCGGGACGATGCATCTGTGGATCGATTCCACCCGCTATGTCGCCCGCGGCATGCGTGGAACGGCCAAGCTGGAGCTGAATGCCCAGGGCATCGGCTATCTGAAGTTCGAGCTGACCGGCCTCTTCGTCGCGCCGGGCGAGCTGGCGCGCCCGAGCCCCGTGAATCTGACGGCCTTCCAGAAACCGCAGGTCGCGACCACGGCCAACACGCCGACCTTCACGATCGGTGGCACCGCCTTCGTGATGCGTTCGTTCGAGCTCGACCTGAAGAACCAGGTGGAGCCGCGCTTCCTCGTCGGTGCCGAGGCGATCCTGATCACCCAGCGCGAGGACATGATCAAGACCGTTGTCGAGGCGCAGCCCTTGTCGCTCTTCAACCCGTTCGTCAAGGCGTTGAACCAGACGACGGACGCGATCACGCTGGTCCACGGCACCGGTGCCGGCCGGGTTTCGGCACTTTCGGTGCCGGCTGCCCAGATGCAGCGCCTGCAAGGGCTCGAGAACGCCCAGAAGATCAAGGAGTGGCCGCTGAGCCTGATGCCCCTTCCGGTGGTGGGCAACGACCAGTGGACCCTGACCCTCACCTGATTTCGACGCCGCGCCGCGCGTATGATTGGAGTCCTGCCATGTTCAAGCTGAAGAAGAACGCGACCTTCCTGCACGACGTGCCCATCCAGTGGCCGGTGGACGGCGGGTTCGAGGAGGTCCAGCTCAAAGTCCGATTCCGTGTTCTCGACGCCGACAGCCTGCGGCTGCATGACGATCTGTCCAGCGAGGCCGGCCAGAACGCCTATCTGCGCGCGATCATCGTGGGTTTCCCGGCGGTGATCGACGACGACGGCAGGCCGGTCCAGGACGACGAGGCCCTGTTCGAGCAGATCGTCGGTCTGACCTTTGTGCGCGCAGCCCTGTTGCGGGCCTATGGCGCGGCGATGTCGGGGGCCCGGGCAAAAAACTGATCTGGGCCGGGCGCGCCTGGTCGAGGGGCGAGCTTGGCCTGAGACGGGAGCGGTTGACCGGGGCCAGAGCTGATGCCGAGCGCTGGGGGCTGCTGCTGCCGGAGGATTTGGACGGGACGGATGACGAGGCAGAGGGTGTCTGGCCGGAGAACGAGGCTGCTGTGCGGACCTTTCTCGAGGTCTGCTCGCAATTCCGAACTGTCGCCCAGCCAGACGGCAGCCTTCAGCGCACCGGCCTGGATTACGCGGCTGTGCGCGCCGGCCTCGAACTGGCGGGTGTCGAGATGACGCGGGAGCTCTGGGAGGCCGTCAGACTGATTGAATGGGGGGTGCTGGGCGCTCAGGCCGACGGAGGCGCGCCATGACGCAACTTACCATGTCGATGCTGTTGCGCGCCGAGGGTGCGCCCGCAGCGAAGGCCGCCATTCAGGATGTCGCCGGCGCGACTGACAGGCTGGCCACCAGCACCGCGCGAGGTACGGCGGCGGATCGCCAGGCAGCGACCGCCAAACAGGCCAGTGCGCAGGCCAGCCGGACGCTGGCTTCGGCCAACAGCGCCGCTGCCGGTGCGACCGGAAACCTGGTCGCGAACTTCAACGACCTGTTCATGATGATCGGGGCGGGGCAGAACCCGCTGACGACCGCGATCCAGCAGGGCACCCAGATCACTCAGGTAATCGGTCCGATGGGAGCGGCGGGTGCGGCGCGCGCGCTGGCCGGGGCCTTTGCGGCCATGCTGAACCCGATCAATCTGGTGACGCTCGGGGCTATCGCCGCCAGTTCGGCGATGCTGCAGTGGCTGACCGGCGCCGAGGACGACGCCCGCACGCTGGAGCAGCAGATCGAGGCGGTCACGGCGGCCGTCAAACGTTGGCGCGACGAGAGCGGCAAGTCGTTCGCCGACCTGCGCGATACCTTCGGAGCCATCACCCCGGAACTCATGGCGATGCGGCGCGAGATCACGCAGCTGCGCATCGCCGAGATCATGACCGAGGCCGATGCGGCAGTGCGCCAGCTGTCGGAGACGCTCGGCGCAGGGATGTTCGCCACAGTCGGTGGCGACATCCGGCGCCTGTTCCTGGAATCGGGTATCACGCTGGGCACGGAGCAGACGGCCCAGTTCCTGGCGCTGATCCAGCAGGTCGGGAATGCCACGGGTGTGCGCGACCAGCTGGCCGCGGTGCAGGCGCTGCGGGAAGAGTTCGCGGCCATCACCGGCGGCATCCAGAACATGTCCGAGGGTCAGCGGGCCTTCTACAGCTCCCTGCTGGAAACCGAATCCGCCCTGCGTGCGGCGGCCGTCGCCACGGGCGACATCGACCAGAAGACTCAGGCCGCGGCCCGCGCTGCCAGCGAGTTGGCAAGCCGCGCACAGTCCGTGGTCGCCACTATCGCGTCTGCGGACGGCAGCCGGCTGGTTTCGGCGTTCCAGTCCGCCTTCCCGGTCGCCAGCCAGCTCCTGGGCATGGCGCAGGGGATTGTGGCGACGATCGGGGCGGCACAGGCGCAAGCCGCCGCCTACGAGTCCGCGCAGACAGGGTCCCTGGCGGCGCAGTATGCCCAATACGGTGCCGGGCGCGTGGCGGGCGAGCGTCTGGCGCGTGAATCCGGTGCCCTCTACGGCGGCAAGCGTGTGATCCCTGCCCCGGTCGTCGTGCGAGGAGGCGGCGGCGGGGGTGGCGGCGGTGGGGGAGGGGGCGGTGCCGCCGCGGCGCTGCAGGAAGCGAATGCGCTGGAGGATCTCATCCGGTCGCTCGAGGAAGAGATCGAGGCGCTGCGGGTTCAGGATCCGATCCAGAAGGAGATGCTGAAGCACCGCGAGGCCCTGACCGGTGCAACCGAGGCCGAACGGCAGAAGGTGGAGGAACTGATCGCCACGCGCGAGCGCGAGGCCGCAGCGCTGGAAGGTGCCAAGGCGCGGGCGGAGTTCTTCGAGGACATCACGAACAGCGCGCTCGATGCCCTGATCGTCAAGGGTCAGAGCTTCAACGACGTGCTGAAGAACATCATCTCGTCGCTGGCTCAGGCGGTCATCCAGGCGGCCCTGTTCGGCAAGGGACCGTTCGGGTCGCTGTTCGGCGGACGGGGGGTTTTCGACCTGATCTTTCCGGGCCTGTCCGGCAAGGCCGAGGGCGGGATCGTGCGCGGGCCGGGCACCGGGACATCCGACAGCATCCCGACCCTGCTGTCGAACGGCGAGTTCGTCGTGAATGCCAGGGCCACGGCGCGAAACCGGCATCTGCTGGAGGCGATCAACGCCGGCAGCCTCGTCGGCTTTGCCGCAGGCGGAGCGGTCGGCCGACCAGGCGGGGCCGGGCGCGAACCGCTCGGCCGGTCGGGTCCGGGCACCATCGTCATCGACATGCGCGGCGCCCGCGGCAACCGGGAGATCGAGGAGATCGCCTTCGCCGCCACCCGGAAGGGACTGGAAATCTACGATCGCGAGGCCTTGCCCGGGTCGGTTCGGCGCGTCAGCCGCGACAGCAAGCGGGTGAACTGATGGCCCTGACCTACCCCCTGAACCGCGCATTCTTCTTCGACACGCTGCTGATCAGCGAGATCACCTTCGACCTGCCGGAGCAGCTCGCCCAGTCGCGTACCGCCGGCGGCGAGCAGCTGACGGCCGAGTACGCCGAGCGGCTGTGGACCGGTCGGGTCGAGCTTGCGCCGATGCTGCGCCACGAGGTCGGCAATCCGGAAGTCCTGCTGTCTGTTCTGCGGCATGCGGGCCGCAGCTTCGACATCTACGATCGCCGGCGGCCCTATCCGCTGGCCGATCCGACCGGAACATTGCTCGGCACGGCGACACCCACCATTCATGCGGTCGGGGTTGATCCGCGCGAGATGGCGCTGGCCGGCCTGCCGCCGGGATACGTCCTGTCGGGCGGTGACTATCTCTCGTTCCCCTATGCTCACCTGTCGGTGACGCGCCAGGCGCTGCACAGGGTTGTGGATTATATGGTCGTGGCGGACAGCGCCGGTCAGACGCCCATGTTCGAAGTCACCCCGCCCCTGCGGCCGACTCCGGCTGTCGGCCAGGGCGTTGAGTTGAGGAAACCCTTCTGCCGGGCCGTCGTCGTCGCCGGGTCGTTCTCGCCGAACACGGGCCGCGGCAACCTGAGCGAGGGTCTCGGCTTCGATTTCGTTCAGACGCTGAGGTAGACATGCGCACGTTCGATGCCGCCACGCTTGCACAGTTCCAGGGCCGCACGGCTCTCAACTCGCGCATCCTGATCTGGGCCGTCGCCCGGAACCGGACGACCGACGCACCCGAAAGTCTCGGCCTTTGGACCGGGGCGCAGGACGCGACCTTCACCATCGCCGGCAGCCCTCGCACCTATGCCGGGGCAGGATCGATCATCGAGATTCCGCCCATCGTGTCGCAGGCCGGGATCGCCGTACGCATGCAGCGCTTCGTGCTGTCGCCGCTGTCCGAGGCGGTTGCGGCACTGATCCGGAGCTACGACGCGCGCTTCGCATCGATTGAGATCCATCGCGCGCTGTTCGATCCGGTGACCGGGCTCCTGGTGGCAGAGCCGCATCGGGTGTTCAAGGGCATCATCGACGAGGTGGACCTGCCCATCGACCCCAAATCCGGCGAGATCCGCTGCGAGGTCACGGTCGCGTCCTCTGCCAGGTTTCTCACGCGCACCCTGCCGCTGAAGCGGTCGGATGAAAGCCAGAAGCGGCGGCTGGGCGACAGATTCCTGCGCTACAGCAAGGTTTCGGGCGAAGTCGATGTCTACTGGGGCACGGGCAAGCCGCCGCTGCGCGCTGGCTCGCTGAACGGGAGGTAGCCGTGAAGGTTCCCCTTCGTCTTCCCGACTGGCGCAGCCGACTCAACGACTACCTCGGGGAGGTCGCGCCCGCCGATTTCCGCTACGGATCGAACGACTGCGCCCTGTTCGCGGCCGGCGCGGTTCGGGCCATGACGGGCCACGATCCGGCCGCCGCGTTCCGTGGGGCTTACACCACCCTTGAAGGCGGCTTGAAGCGCGTCCGAAAGGCGGGTTTCGCCGACCACGTTGCAGTCGTCCGGACGCTGTTCGCCGAGGTCCCCCCAGCGTTCGCCCAGGTGGGCGACATCGCCCTGCTGGACGGCCAAGGCGAGCCGGTGCTCGGGGTGGTCGTGGGCGAGACTGTGGCCTGTCTCGGCCCGCGCGGCCTGGGCCATGTGTCCCGCGAGCACGTCACCACGGCGTGGAGGGTGCCGTGAGCCTGCCGCGGGTCCTGCCGATCCTGATCGCCCTCGTCGTGCTGCCAGCCCCCGCCGACGCGGCGCCGCTCTTCGCGGCCATCAGCACCTTCGCAACGACAGTCGGCGCGGCCATAAAGGCCAGCGTCTTTCTCCAGGTTCTCACCAGGGTTGCCCTCTCGGTGGCGCTGTCCGCTCTCCAGCGCGCCCTGATGCCGAAGCCGCGCGATCCGGGCATCAAGACCAAGGTCACGCAGACCGGCGACACCAACCCGCAGGCATTCCCGCTGCACAAGGTGGCGACCGCCGGAACCCATGCCTGCCCGCCGATGACGCATGGCAGCGCCGGACGGACGCCGAACCACCTGCTGAACTATGTGATCGTGCTGTCCGACGTGCCGGGCGCCACCCTGTCCCGCTGGATGATCAACAATGAGTACGTGACCCTCGGCACCACGCCGCACCCGGACTACGGCCTGCCCGCGACTGGCAAATATGCCGGCCACGCCTGGATCAAGGTCTACGACGGCAGCCAGACTGCCGCCGACCCGATGCTGCTGTCGCGCTACACGACCGGCAACAGCGAGCGGCCGTGGACCGCGGACATGATCGGTCGCGGGCTCGTCTATGCCATCTGCACGTTCCGCTTCAACCGCGAGCTGTTTCCCGGTCTGCCGCGCTGCAAGTTCGAGCTGACCGGGATCCCGCTCTACGATCCGCGCAAGGATACCTCCGTCGGCGGCTCCGGATCGCATCGCTGGAACGACCGCGCCACATGGGAGCCAAGTCTCAATCCGCAGGTCGGCATCTACAACCTGCTGCGCGGGATCGAGCTGCCGGACGGCTCGGTCTATGGTGGCGGTTTCCCGGCCGAGGATGTGCCGCTGGCCTCGTGGTTCGCGGCGATGAACGAATGCGATCTGGCGGTGACGAACGGCAGCGGAACCGAGCCTCAGTTCCGTGCCGGTATCGAGGCCACGGTCGACGAAGAGCCCGCCGATCTGATCGCCGAGTTGCTCAAGGTCTGTTCGGGGAACCTCGCCGAGATCGGCGGCCTGTGGAAGACCCGCGCCGGACCGCCCGGCTCGCCGGTCTACATGATGACCGACTCCGATATCGTCACCTCGAGCCCGCAGGAGTTCCGGCCGTTCCCGAACATGGCCGGCTCCTACAACGGGGCGCACGCCACGTATCCCGACCCGGCCGCCGGCTGGGAGTCAGCCGAGGCCGAACCCTATTACAGCCCGATCTACGAACAGGACGACCGCGGGTTCCGCCTGACCGCCGATCTGAACCTCGTGGCCTGCCCCTTCGCCTCGCAGGCGCGGCGGTTGATGTATGCCTATGTCGAGGGCGAGCGGCGGTTCCGCCGACACGAGCTGACCCTGCCGCCCGATGCGGCCATCCTGGAACCGCTGGATGCGATCGCCTGGACCAGCAGCTGGAACGGCTATGCGTCGAAGCTGTTCGAGATCGCCGAGGTCGCCGAGGACATGCAGAGCGGCTTGCAGCGCGTCAGCCTGATCGAGCGCGATCCGGCCGATTACAACTATCCTGCGCTGCCGGGCCCGGCCCCGATCTCGATCCTGCCCGATCTGCCGCCGGCGCAGACCCTGCCGTCATTCGCCGTCAGCGGCACGTCGATCGGTGACGATACCGGCACTCCACGCCGACCGGCGCTCTCGCTGACCTGGGAGCCGGAACTCTACGACATCTACGGTATCAACTACGAGGTCCGGCTGCAGGCCACGGGCGCCATCGTCTCCCGCGGATCTACCCAGGCGGTGGCCGCCGGGGCACTTCTGGTGACCGAAGGTATCCTGGCATCGACCGTCTACGAGGTGCGCGCACAGCCCGTGGCAGACCGGGCGACCCAATGGACCGCTTGGCTCCCCGCCACGACGCCCGCGACGCTGATCACCAGCCCGGATCTGGCTGAAGGATCCGTGTCGATCCAGTTGCAGACAGTGGTGCTGGGGCCGTTCACGCGGGCCACGTCCGGAGTGGGGACGGTGCTGGCCACCCTTGCGATTGGGGCGATTGATCCTGGCCAGGGCTGGGAACGGCGGATTCATTTCGAGGCACAGGGCGGGTTGTATTTCGGAGACCCCTATTTCACTGTCGAACTGCAGCGCGCGAAGGCTGTGCTGGGCGGCGCTCTGGGACCGTGGGAGACGATCAACACCTACCAGATCAGTAGTGCTGCATGGGACGTCTACGCCAGTTCCGGTTCGGTCGCCGGCAGCTATGACGACCTCCTGTATCGCCTGATCGTCAGCCAGCAGTTGAGCGGCCTGAGCCAGGGCATGTGGCCGGCCGCCAGTGAGACGGTTAGGAATATCTACATGACTGCCGTCAGGATAACCAAATGATCGCGTTCGCGTATATCGACGCGGAAGGACGGCCCATACGGGGTGGTGTGCTGCCTGCGCTTCCCTCAGGAGCAGTGCCGCTGCCTGCGCCGTTCACGACGGCGGATCTGCCGCGCCTCGCCTATCGCGATGGCGTATGGGTCTGGCGGGAGGAAGCCAAGCAGCCCGTGGTGCCGACACGCGAAGAGCTGGAGGCACAGGCTGCGGCCGTGCTCGAGCTGGCGCGCCGAGATGCGCGTCGCCGGATCAACGAACGGATCGGCGCTCTGCGATCCCGCATCTATACCGACATTCCCGGCCAGGACGCGCTCTATCTCGAAAAGCGCGCCGAGGCCCTGGCCTATGTCCGCGAAGCCGAGATGTCCGGCGAACCGAAGGATCTGGCCGACTATCCCCTGATCGCCGGCGAGGTCGGAATCACGGCACCGACGGCCTGGCAGCTGGCGCAGATCTGGCTCCATCTTTCCGACCGGTTCAAGGCGGCCGGGGCAGCAACCGAAACCGCCCGCATGCGGGCGATGGTCGCCATCGAGACCGCGCCGGATCTGACGACGCTCGAAGGGATCGAGATCGAAATTGCCCGGTCGCTCGCAGATATCACGCTCTGAAGAAGGACATCCGCCATGGCATTCCAGTTTTCCACCGCCGCCCGTAATGCCGCTCTCGACGCGATCGAGACAGCGATCGGGCCGGCGCCGACCCTCGAGCTGAGAACCGGCGCCCCGCCTGCCAACTGCGCGGCGGCCGACAGCGGCTCCGTTCTGGCGACGATGACCCTGCCGTCTGACTGGCTGGCCGCTGCAAGCGGAGGGACCAAGGAGCTGGCCGGCACCTGGCAGGACAGCGCGGCCGATGCGGCCGGAACGGTGGGTCACTTCCGCATTAAGCAGGGGGCCACCTGCCACATTCAGGGCTCGGTCACGATCACCGGTGGAGGTGGCGACATGACGCTGGACAACAACGTTCTCGCCCCTGGCCAGCAGGTCACGATCACCTCATTCACCATCATCGCCGGCGGGGCGTGATCAGATGGGCATCCGGCACGCCTATAGCGCAACCGGGCCGAACGACTCCGGGAAGCAGGTCAGCGTCGATCGGTGGAACGAGGATCACGTTCTGGTCGGTCCGATCACGCTGGGCGGTGTTGCGTCCGATCCGGGCGCGCCTGCCGACGGCATGCTATGGCTGAACACCACTACCGGCGAGGTCAAGGTGCGCAGCGCGGGCACGACCCGCCTTATCGGACTGTCGCCCGGTGGCGCCTCGGGGGAAATCCAGTTCAACAACGCGGGAGCGTTCGGCGGCGCGGCGGACGTGGAGATCGAGGGCGGCCAGCTGCGCCTGCCGACCA
>NZ_VMDU01000021.1 GCF_008271465.1 Tabrizicola flagellatus
GCTGGGCTGGCCGCGCCGGGCGATCAGCGCCGTCAGTTCCCGCGCCACGCGGCGGGAGAAAGCCCGAGGCGATAGCCGTAGCCGCGCACGGTCTCGATCAGGGCATCGACGGAAGCCCGCGGCAGGCCGCAGCCCGTCAGGGCCTTTCGCAGATCTCGCACTATCTCGTTTGCCGGGCGCCCGGTCTGTGCCTCGATGGCCTCCTTGCGCAGGATGGGGTCGCGCTGTCCGGCCTGTTCCGCGAAGAGCCGGATCAGCGCGAACATCTGCGGGGTGAGATCGAGGCGGCGGCCGTCGAGAACGACCGATCGTCGGCTCCGGCTCAGCACCAGGCGCGGCGGGGCGAGGCCGACCGGCAAGAGGCGGTCGAACGCGAGACGTTCCGTGCCGAATTCGTCGGCTCGGACGCAGTCCGCGAGCGGGCATGCAGCAAGACCCGCCGTCCGCAGCTGCAGGTCGGTCGCCGGGTCGAGGTCCGTGGCGACGATGGTGACGGGCGCCGTTCCGGCGGCCGCCCTGACCGCGAGCTTGGCGGCGGGCGCCCTCAGCGCATGCGTGTCGCGGCAGAGAACGATGCACATGCCCGTCGGCAGCCGTCCGAGCAGCCAGAGCCCCTCCGCGAGGGCGAAAGTCGCCGCTTGCAAGCCGGAGGACGCCGCCATGGCGGAGATCAGTCTGTCCGCGTCGATCCCGAACCGTCGCAGGTCGTCCGGCTCCAGGGTCGCGTCCGCCGCGGTGTCGCGCGGACAGCAGGCGAGCAAGCGATCCCCTGCGACGCGGATCGGGCGCGCGTCGAGTCCGCAGTCGCAATGCGCGCAGACGGGCCAGCTGTCGGCCTTGCGCTGCTCGATCAGAACCCCCGCCCGAAGCAGACCTTCGATCTCGCGCCCGGAGAAGCGGCGCAGCGCCCGGCCGGAAACGGTGGCCTCCGTTCCGCCGTCACTCAGCCGCTTCCACAACCAGATCAGCATCGCGATCCTTCTCGAGCCCGTTGCGCGCGACCAGGGCATGGATCGCCTTCTCGAACCGCGTCCGCCGGAAGGCGAGCGTCCCGGGCGGCTTCAGGCGCACGGTCACCTTGGCAGGCTGTTTCGCATCGCTTCTGAAGAACACCCGGAAGGTGATTTCTCCCAGGCGCCAGCCGCGACCGAAACGCACTTCGCTCCCCCTGAAATGCCGGAGCGCCCCACCGGATGGATCCTTCGATTCCCAGCTGCGCACATGGCGCCAGTTCCCATCCTCGTCCTCGGCGAAGAAGTCGGCTGCCGCCGCCACGATCCGGACCTCGAGGATCCTGTCGTCGAAGGCGTGCCGGAACGCGAAGTCCGGGCCGAACGCTGCGATGGGGTCGAGGGTATAGAGATCGCGCGCGTCCTTGCCCGCGAAGAAACCCGGCCGCCCGAGGATATGTTCGGCGAAGATCGCGGCGACCTCGGCTTGCTGCGCCTTCGGCACGCCCCCGATGCGCAGGAGCCCTTCGTATGGGGCATAGCGCAGGGCCGCGTATTTCACGGCGCGCAGCGTGATGATCCGTTCGCCGTCCCCCGCCACGACCGGCGTTGTCGTGACCGGCGCCCCATGGCTGACGACGAGGTTGATTTCTCCGTCTTCCTCGTAGGGCCCGAGACGGCAGTAATCGCCCTGCAGGTCCTGCGCGAACAGTTTCACGATCGCGGCCTTGAAGGCCGCCGACGCCTCGTCCGTCAGATCGGCTCCGACATCGCGCTGCGGCCCCCGGAATTCGGCCATCGCGGTCGGCGCCCGCAGCGCCTGGAAGTCGGCCGCCGCTTCGAAGAGCCGCGGATGGTTCAGATAGGCATGCAGCGCCACATGTTTGGGCTCGTGCCTGGCCGGGGCCGGGTCGGACGCATCGACGGCCTCCTCGGGATAGAGGGCCACGCCTTGGCGCCTCGCCTCGTTCAGGACGAGTTGCATCCCCTCGGCGGTTCCGAGTTCGGCGACCCGATGCAGATCCGCGACGAGCCCTTCGGACCATTCGGTGATCGGCTTCGCGAAATACTCGGCCATCCGCTTGCGGATTTCGCCCTCCTCGCCATCGAACGAAAAGGGCTGGTCCGCGCCCGCGAAATGGCGCGCGAAGAGTTCGCGCATGAGCAAGACATCGATGCCGCCGAGAAACTTCGGATTGACGAATTTCCTGATGTCGGAACCCATGGCACCCCTTCCTTTCTGACCCGATTGTTCCCTTTACGTTCTATCAGTTCGGACAACCCTGAGTCGAGTCCGGATCCGGGGCGTCAGCGACTGGACGGACCCGTGGGACGGTTCGCGGTCGCGATGAGTAGAGGCCGAGGGAGACGAACGCCCCGAGGCCCGCATGAAACGCCCCAATCCGGTGCCGCCACACCGGATGACCCCCGCAGAACGGCGCACCGAACTATGCGACTTGCTCGCTCTCGGGTTGGTCAGGCTCGTGCAGCGCGAGCGGGGCGAACCTTCTGACGAGACGGGAGAAATTTGCCTACACTCTCCAGCCGACCGATGCCGTCATGCAACCCCGAACCCGACGGAGACCGCATGACGACTCACGACCCCATTCCCGCGCGCCTGGCCGCGCTGAAGACCACCCCGACACCAGACCTGAAGAAACAGTGGCGCGATCTGTTCGACAGCGAGCCACCACCGTTCAACCGGCGCTACCTCGAATCCCGCCTGGCCTACCGCATCCAGGAACTCAGCCTTGGCGGGCTGAAACCGGAGACCATCCGGCGCCTGGAAAGGTTGGGCGAGGAACTGGATGGCGGCGACAAGAAGAAGCGCAGCATCCGAGCCGACCGCGACCGTCCGATCGCCGGGACGCGGCTGCTGCGAGAATGGCAGGGCGTCGAGCAGATCGTCACCGTCACCGCAGACGGCTTCGAATGGCAGGGACGGCCGTACAAGTCTTTGTCCGCTATCGCACGCGCCATCACCGGCACGCGGTGGAACGGCTGGGTGTTCTTCGGCCTCAAGAACCACAGGGGGCGGACATGACAAAGCCGGTGGTCCGCAAGCTTCGCTGCGCCGTCTACACCCGTAAGTCCTCCGAGGAAGGCCTCGAGCAGGAGTTCAACAGCCTCCACGCCCAGCGCGAGGCCTGCGAGGCTTACATTGCCAGCCAGCGGTCGGAAGGCTGGGTGCTGGTCCGCGATAAGTACGACGACGGCGGCATCTCCGGCGGCACGCTGGAGCGCCCCGGCCTGAAGCGCCTGATGGCCGACATCGAAGACGGGCTGGTCGATGTGGTGGTGGTCTACAAGATCGACCGCCTCAGCCGCTCGCTCGCCGATTTCGCCAAGCTGGTCGAGGTGTTCGACCGCAACGGCGTGACCTTCGTCTCGGTGACGCAGTCCTTCAACACGACCACCTCCATGGGGCGGCTGACGCTGAACATCCTGCTGTCCTTCGCCCAGTTCGAACGCGAGGTGACGGCCGAGCGCATCCGCGACAAGGTCGCCGCGAGCCGGAAGAAAGGCATGTGGATGGGCGGGGTGCCGCCCTACGGCTATCGGGTCGAGAACCGGAAGCTGGTGGTCGATAAAGAAACCTCTGCGCATGTGCGCTGGATCTTTGCCCGCTTCCTCGAGATCGGCTCCTGCACGCTGCTGGCACGCGAGGTCGGCGCGCGGGGCCTCGGTACGCCGCGCGGCAACCGGATCGACAAGAAGTATCTCTACCGGATGCTGTCGAACCGTGCCTACATCGGCGAGGCGGTCCACAAGGGCGAGCGCTACCCCGGCGAGCACGACCCGATCATCGACCGCGAGACCTGGGACCGCGTCCACGCCATCCTTCAGGAGAGCCCGCGCAAGCGCGCCGCCCGCACCCGCGCCGAGACGCCCGCGCTGCTGAAGGGGCTGCTGTTCGGGCCGGATGGCGCGGCCTTCTCGCCGACCCACACGCGGAAGGGCGACAGGCTCTACCGCTACTACGTCAGCCAGACAGTGCTGAAGCATGGCGCCGGGTCATGCTCCGTGGGCAGGGTGCCAGCAGGGGAGATCGAGGCCGCGGTCATCGACCGCATTCGCGCCGTGTTCCGCCAGCCCGAGATCGTCGCGGGGACGTGGAAGGCGGCACGCGCCCGCGCCGACGGTGTCACCGAGGACGAAGCCCGCGCGGCCCTGCAGCGGCTCGACCCGCTGTGGGACGAACTCTTTCCCGTCGAACAGGCGCGCATCGTGGCGCTGCTGGTCGAGCGGATCGACCTCGCCCCCGACGGCTTCGACCTGCGCCTGCGCATCGACGGCCTCGCCGGCCTCGCGCGCGAAATCCTGGCGGGCACGGTCGGAGAGGCCGCATGACCCGTCCCGCGCCCGCCGATACCGTCACCCTGCGCGTGCCCTTCCGGCTGGCGAAGCGCGGCGGGCGAAAGGAAATACGCCTGCCCGCGGGCATCGCGCCGTCCCGCCGCCCCGACGACGCCCTCGTCAAGGCGCTGGCCCGCGCGTTCCGCTGGAAGCGGATGCTGGAGTCGGGAGAGTTCGCCACCATCGCCGAACTGGCCGAGCGGGAGGGGATTGCCCCCTCATACATGACTCGCGTCCTGCGGCTCACGCTGCTCGCGCCTGACATCGTCGAGGCGATCCTGGACGGGAAGCAGGGGCCGGAGGTCACGCTGGCCCGGCTGATGGACGGGTTCCCGGAGGCGTGGGAAGGGCAGCGACAGATCTGGGGACAAGCGGTTCGCGAACACTCAGGTTTGACTGTCGACCCAGTGGTCATCCATTCGCCACGTATCGGGCCGCGAAAGAGAGCGCGTTGATGTCGAGAGCAACACTCTCGATATAATCCCGAGCGAGAAAGTCGTCGTAGGTTCCAAGCTGCAGGGATGGGTCGTCTATCGAGAGACCACCTTGCCATATGAGCTTGGCGAGAACCTTCTCGAATGCCGAATTGATTTCCTCAAGGTTGGCCTCTCTTTGATCTTCAGGCTTGAGAATCAGATAGAACCGAACGCGCACCTCTTCTGTGTCCCAAGCCGCCGAGGGGCGAACACGAATTTCAGCAAGCGACCGGGCGACACGGCCCATTTCAGCGTTCTCTCTGCCATACCCATCCCTGAGCTTATTGAGGAGAGGGGAGATTGACCTGTTGAAGTCATCGGGAAAGGCGAAGCGGCCGAAGCAGCGCTCGAGCGAGCGGGCAAACTCGACTGCCTTCGCTGGGTCAGCGAAGCCCTGGTTTCGCTTCCATGTCACCAATAATTCCTTGCTGATGGTCAGAGGCCGAGCAAGTTCGGCAACAAGGCCTACCGGAGCTTTTTCAACTATAGCCAAGCGCGGAACGCCGCCGCGTTCAATTTCCGCAATTCGAGTCGAATCTGCCTTCACCAACGGACAGACTACAACCCAAGGGTTCCTAGCTGGATCGCTGACGATGTCGCACGTCTGAGATACCACAGCGAAACCTGGTGGGTCTTCTTCATCGAAATATGCATCGAATCCCGTCCCGTCAGGCTTGCCAGACAGGTCCCCATATATGAACGGCCCTACGCCAAGGGCGAAGTCGCCCTGACGCCAAGCGCGCAGAATACTTTGCCGATGAGGAGGTTCGCTCTCCGCCAAACTTGCACCTCATCAGCCTTTCCGGCGCGCATTGGCGGGCCGAGCACGCGTTGGACGAGCACTGGGCTCGACGTCAGTGGCAAGTTCGCCTTGCCACTTCGACAGCCGTTCGCCCAAGTCCTCAGGTCCCCAAGCAGCCACGGTCGACGCCGGCAACGGTGGAGCCGCAGCAGCTCGTCCCCGACCGCGCCCGGCCGCTTGCCTGACGGCCGCGAACTCGCCGACCTTAACGAGATCAATAAGGGCCTGGCCCTCGACAGACTCATTGAGCAGCAAGGCTCGGTTCGCTTCGGCACTTCCCCGGTCGATGAACCGGAGCACTGAGATGACCTCCCCAACCCGCCTGAGGTTCTTCTCGTCTATGGGTTTTCCGGCGGCCCAATTGTGCAGGGTCTTTGTGCTCACAACGATCATATCGGCAATGTGATTCCAGGTGAGGCCGGACAGCTGACGCAGCTCACGGACCAATTCGACCTGCTGCGGCATCGTAGCATCGTGACGGTGAACATTTGCAAGGACGTCGAAGTTCGCGCTCGAGCCACGCGCAAAAAAGTCCCCGAGATGCCTCTCGAGCTTCCCCAAATTGAGAACATATCTCCGATCGCTGCGCCAGTGGACCGAATGCTCAGAATAGTTCCCACCAAACGGGAAGATCGCCAGCGACGTATCTTCTTCGGCGGCCCGCGCCCAAGGATTGCCGTGATGTCCTGCCGGGGGCATGACTGTCAGCGCAATTGCAGCTAATGCGGTCTGCATCATTTGCTCCCCTCCCTGAAACGCTCCAGAAACCGCGCCTTCACACTCCAACGGAAAAAGGCGTAGGCTCGGTCTGCCATAGTGTTGATCTTCGCAATCAGCGGGCCTGCGGTAAACCCATCCTCAGGCAGATCTGAAGTCGTAAAGGAGTCGATGTCGAGAAACCAACTCTGCACGCCGGTGGGTGGCGCCATATCCGGGTCATGGGTCGCGCCGGCAGGCAATAGTCCCCACCGCGCCAAAAGCAACCCTTCGGCCGTCTGGCATTGCGCTTGCGAGGCAACCATCTGGACGCTGCTTCGTAGCGCTGCAGAAGACAAGCCCAGAAGTTCCGGCTCGACCAGGTTGCCCAAGTCATCAACGTCCGCCTGGCGATCGATCCTGTTCACATAGCGGAAGCCCACACGGGTCGCCAGAGAAGGCTGGATGGTGGTTGCCAGGGCATCGATTAGAAAGTGAAGCCGATCGAGGAACTCTCTGCGCGACGTGTAATGCATCGTCTCGAGCGTCAGCGCAGACGGTGCAAGAGATAGGCGCCACTCGCGACGAGGGTCGAACATCCGCCAAATCACTTCCTCGGCCAGGGTGCTCGTGACCCCGGCCCCGGCAAGGCTGACTTCGATCGACTGCGCAACATCGCGCTCGATCACTGGGAACTGCCGACGAACAGAGTTCTGGAAATCCCCGATGAACTGCTCCTTGCCGATATTGACGATCCGCGCGAACTGAACCTGACCCAAGACGCGGACCAGGGGCGCAGCATCAAGCTGTACCCGCTCGGGAGGCTGCCCGAAGAGCGGGTCCGCAATTCTGTCAGCCATTTTCTCCCCTGTTTCTTGTTGCGCGCAAGACTACACCATGTGAAGTAGAGTGTGAAGCGGGCAGTTTGAAGGTGGCTCGCTTGACAAAGGGTTGAGGGCGCGGGCGTTGCTGCGAGCTCGTACGCACTGCTGCTCGGCCCACCCTGCTCGAACCCAACATCTTGGAGGCAATCCCCTACGGCAAGTGGGGGCAGGAGGTGACCCTGGCCCGGCTGTTGGACGGGTTCCCGTAGGAGTGGGAGGCGCGGCGAGACGCCCTCCTGCTATCCCAAGATCAGGGTGACGACGGCCTCGACAGCCGTCTCACTTCCGCTGCGGCATGACGGGTCAAGGCATATGACCCTCGGTCGATGAGCCAAGGGGCGCCTCGCTCGATCGCCTGGCGTCTGGCGTCTGGCGGATGATGGAGACAACCGCTATCGTGCCAGAGAAAATCCGCAGCTACCGGCGGAAGTCGGCGGCATTGCAATAACGAAAGACTCGAAACAGGCAAATGGCAGTCAGGAAATCGGATCTCTATTCGTCGCTCTGGGCGTCCTGCGATGAATTGCGCGGCGGCATGGATGCCAGCCAGTACAAGGACTACGTCCTGTTCATGCTCTTCATCAAGTACGTGTCGGACAAGTATGCCGACAGCGACGATCTGGAGCCGCCGATCGCGATCCCCGCGGGCGCCAGTTTCCGCGACATGGTCGCGCTCAAGGGAAACCCCGAGATCGGCGACCTCATCAATACTCGGATCATCCAGCCACTGGTCGACGCCAACGAGATGCTGGCGCGCACCGATTTTCCCGACTTCAACGATCCCAACAAGCTGGGCGAGGGCAGGGACAGGGTCGATCGGTTGACCAACCTCATTGCGATCTTCGAGAACCCGGAACTCGACTTCGCCCGAAACCGGGCCGACCACGATGACATCCTCGGGGATGCCTACGAATACCTGATGCGGCACTTCGCCACCGAAAGCGGCAAGAGTAAGGGCCAGTTCTACACCCCGGCCGAGGTCAGCCGGGTCATTGCCAAGGTCATCGGCATCTCGCCCCGCAACACCGTGGCGGGCACCACCGCCTACGACCCCACCTGCGGCTCGGGCTCGCTCCTGCTCAAGGTCGCGGCCGAAGCCGGCAAGCGAATCACGCTCGAAGGCCAGGAAAAGGATGTCACGACCGCCGGTCTGGCGCGCATGAACATGATTCTGCACGACTTTCCGACGGCCAGGATCCTCGCCGGCAACACCCTGACCACCCCCCGCTTCCTCGACGGCGACCGGTTGCGCACCTACGACTACGTCGTCGCCAACCCACCTTTCTCCGACAAGGCCTGGAGCACCGGCTTCAGCCTCGACGACCGCGGCGCGATCCAGGATCCGCACAACCGCTTCGAATGGGGCGCGCCGCCGCGCAAGCAGGGCGATTACGCCTATCTGCTGCACATCATCCGTTCGATGAAAAGCACCGGCAAGGCCGCCTGCATCCTGCCCCACGGCGTCCTGTTCCGCGGCAATGCCGAGGCGGTGCTCCGCGAGGCGCTGGTGCGCTCGGGCTATCTCAAGGGCATCATCGGCCTGCCGCCCAATCTCTTCTACGGCACCGGCATCCCCGCCTGCATCCTCGTGCTCGACAAGGAGAACGCCGCCGCCCGCCGAGGCATCTTCATGATCGACGCCTCGCGCGGCTTCCGCAAGGACGGCGCCAAGAACCGCCTGCGCGAGCAGGACATCCACCGCATCGTCGATACCTTCCGCAAGGGCGCCGACGTGCCCGGCTATGCCCGCATGGTGCCCTTCGACGAGATCGCCGGGCCGCGCAACGCCTTCAACCTCAACCTGCCGCGCTACATCGACAGCGCGGCCGCCGAGGACATCCACGACATCGGCGCCCATCTCGAGGGCGGTCTGCCCGAAGCCGACATCGACGCCCTCGCGCCCTGGTGGCAGGTCATGCCCGGCCTGCGCCGCGACCTGTTCGAGGCCCTGCGCCCCGGCTACCTGACGTTGCGCCCCGCGCCGGCCGACCTGCGCGCCGTGATCGAGGGCCACGCCGAATTCCGCGCCTTCGCCGACCGCGCCGGCCGCACGCTGGCCGACTGGGCCGCCCGCGCCGAGGACCGCATGCGCGCCTTCGGCCCCGGCCAGCACCCGCGCGACCTGATCGAAACCCTGTCCGAGGACCTGCTCGACAGCTTCCGCCCCCTGCCGCTGATCGACGCCTATGCCGTCTATCAGCACCTGATGGACGAATGGGCCGCCACGATGCAGGACGACGCGCACCTGATCGCCGCCGAGGGCTGGGTCGCCGGCGCCCGCCCGCAGGAGATCCGGCGCGCCGCCGCCCGCAACGGGCGCAGCCCCGCCCCAGGCGCCTATGCGGTGGGCCGCGCCCGCTACGCCTCGGACCTGATCCCCGCCGATCTGGTCGTCGCGCGCTTCTTCGCCGCCCTGCGCGACGACCTCGCCGCCCGCGACGCCCGCATCGCCGCGCTCGAGCAGGAGCTGGCCGAGCGGCTGGAGGAAGGCGGGGGCGAGGACGGGCTTCTGTCCGAGGTGATCGAGGGCGAGGGCGAGGCGCAGAAGGTCAGCCCCCGCGCGCTGAAGGCCCGCCTGCGCGAGATCGAAGGCGACCCCGAGGCGGCCGAGGAACGCGCGGCGCTTGTGGCCTTCCGCACCGCGCAGGAGGCGCTGGACGAGGCCCGCCGCGCGCGCAAGGCGGCCGAGGATGCGCTCTGGGCCGCGGTGCATGACCGCTTCGGGCGGCTGACCGAGGCCGAGGTGCAGGATCTGGTCGTGGCCGACAAGTGGCTGGCGGCGGTGCGGGGCCGCGTCGCGGCCGAGATCGCGGGCGCGGGCCGCGCACTCACGGCGCGGCTGACCGAGCTCGCCGACCGCTACGCCCGCCCGCTGCCCGCGCTGACGGCCGAGGCCGAGGCGCTCGCCGCCCGCGTCGCCGGCCACCTGCGCGCGCTGGGGTTCGACGCATGAGCGCGGGATGGAAGCAGACGGAGATCGGCCCGGTGCCCGAGGATTGGGAGGTGGTGGCGCTGGGGGAGATCGGCGAAAGCCTTATTGGGCTCACCTACGAGCCTGCCGAAGTAAAGACGTCGGGCGTGCTGGTGTTGCGGTCATCGAACATCCAGAACGACGCCTTGGCATTTGATGATAATGTCTACGTCGAGAAGTCGATCCCGCAGAAGCTGATGGTCCAGCCCGGCGACATTCTGGTTTGTGTCAGAAACGGAAGCCGCGAGCTGATCGGAAAAGCCGCACTGATTGACACGCGCGCGGAAGGCATGACCTTCGGCGCATTCATGGCGGTATTCCGCAGCGAAATCGGGAGCCTCATAAGATACCATTTCCAGAGTGACATTCTCAGACGTCAGATCGCCGAGCACCTGGGGGCGACGATCAATCAGATCACGAACAAGAGCCTCAATTCGTTCCGCATCCCGCTGCCGAAGGACCCGCAAGAGCAGCGGGCGATTGCGGGGGTGTTGGGGGATGTGGACGGGCTGATCGGGGCGCTGGCGGGGCTGATCGGGAAGAAGCGCGACCTGGCCGCCGCCGCCCGCGCCCGCCTGCTGACCGGCCAGACCCGCCTGCCGGGCTTCATCGCCCCCTGGCAGACCCGCAGGCTGGGGGAGTTGGGCACCTTCCTCAAGGGGGCGGGTATCCGGCGCGACGAAGCTGCTTCGGGCGAAATCCCCTGCGTGCGATACGGCGAAATCTACACAACTCATCACAACGTTATCTCCCGCTTTACCTCGTTCATCTCTCCAGCAGTGGCAAGAACGGCAACGCGGCTTCGGCCTGGCGATCTACTTTTCGCCGCGTCCGGGGAAACAAAGGAAGAGATCGGAAAGTGCGTAGCCTTGGCCGATGATGTCGAAGCCTATGCCGGAGGCGACATCATCATTCTGCGTCCGTATTCCGGTGTGCCTGCGTTTCTTGGGCACGCCATGAACACCTCTGTTGCTGTGCGGCAGAAAGCCAATCTCGGGCAGGGCGATGCGGTTGTCCACATCGGCACGAAGGCCCTCGCCTCCGTCGAAATCCCTCTCCCCGACCTCGCCGAACAGACCGCCATCGCCGCCGTGCTCTCGGACATGGAGGCCGACATCGCCGCGCTCGAGGCGCGCCTGGCCAAGGCCCGCGCCCTGAAGCAGGCGCTGATGCAGGCGCTTCTGACCGGCCGGCGGCGCCTGCCGCTGCCCCCCGCCCGACCGGAGACCGCCCATGCCTGACACCCCCCGCCCACGCCCCGAACGCGCCACGCAGGACCGGCTGGCGGCCCTGATCACGCGGGGGCAGGCGCAGGGCGGCCTCGGCTACCGCGCGCTCGGCGACTGGTCGGGGCGGGCGAACAACCGCGGGGTCGAGCCCGAGCTTCTGCGCGCCAACCTGCGCGCCCGCGGCTATGCCGAGGCCGAGATCGCGGCGGCGCTGACCCGGCTGATGCAGGCCGTCGAAGTCACGGGCACCACGCTCTACCAGGCCAACCTGCGCAGCTACACCCTTCTGCGCTACGGCGTGCCGGTGCAGACGGCCGTCGGCGCGCCGCATCGCACCGTGCATCTGATCGACTGGGCCGACCCCGCCGCCAACGACTTCGCGCTCGCCGAGGAGGTGACGCTGAAGGGCGGGCACGAGCGGCGGCCCGATCTGGTCGTCTATCTCAACGGGCTCGCCGTGGCGGTGATCGAGCTCAAGCGCGCCTCGGTCGAGATCGGCGACGGCGTGCGCCAGCTGATCACGAACCAGGATCCGATCTTCAACGCGCCCTTCTTCGCCACCGTGCAGCTGCTGCTGGCGGGGTCGGATGCGCAGGGGCTGCGCTACGGCACGGTGGGCACGCCCGAAACCCAGTTCGTGGACTGGCGCGACGAGGCCCCGCCCGCGGGCGGGCCTGCGCCCGGCGCGCTGCTCGACCGGCCGGTCATGCAGATGCTGGGCAAGGCGCGGCTTCTGGACCTGATCCGCGACTTCGTGATCTTCGACGCCGGGCGCAAGAAGGTGCCGCGCCCGCACCAGTTCCGCGCCGTCAAGCTGGCGCAGGAGCGGCTGATGCGCCGCGAGGGAGGCGTGATCTGGCACACCCAGGGCTCGGGCAAGAGCATCCTGATGGTGCTGCTGGCCAAGTGGATCCTCGAGCGCGAACCCGAGGCGCGGGTGCTGATCGTCACCGACCGCGACGAGCTCGACCGCCAGATCGAGGGGGTGATGCGCAACGCGGGCGTGATCGGGCCGGATGCGCCCTCGCCCAGGGTGACGCGCCGGGCCGATTTCGTCCGCTGGCTGGGGGCGCCCGCGCCGCGCCTGATCTGCGCGCTGATCCACAAGTTCGACACCGCCGATCTCTCCGGCCCCGCCCCGCCGGTGACGGGGCGCTTCTACGTCTTCGTGGACGAATGCCACCGCTCGCAGGGCGGCGAGATGCACCGGCAGATGAAGCGCTGGCTGGAAGGCGCGATCTTCGTGGGCTTCACCGGCACGCCGTTGCTGGCGCGCGACCGCCAGACCACGCGCGAGGTGTTCGGCACCTACATCCACACCTACAAGTTCCAGGAGGCGGTGCGCGACAAGGTGGTGCTGGACCTCAAGTACGAGGCGCGCGACGTGCCCCAGGCGCTGACCAGCCCGGCGGCGGTGGATGCGTGGTTCGACAGGCGCACGAAGGGGCTGAACAACTTCCAGAAGGCGGTGCTGCGCAAGCGATGGGCGACGATGGAAGAGCTGATGAGCTCGACCAACCGCAAGCGCCGGATCGTGGACGAGATCGTGATGGACTTCGACACCCGGCCGCGGCTGTCGGACGACCGCGGCACGGCGATGCTGGTCGCGGCCTCGATCCGGGATGCCTGCGAGTATTTCCGGCTGTTCCAGGGCACACGGCTTGGCCCCCATGTCGGCATCGTCACCTCCTACGAGCCCAACCACAACGCGATCTCGCGCGAGCCTGCCAACAGCGACGAGCGCTACAAGTACGACACCTACACGCAGCTTGTGCTGAAGGACGGCCAGAGCACGACTGCCTACGAGACCGAGATCAAACGCCGCTTCATCGAGGAGCCGGCGAACACGAAGCTGCTGATCGTCGTCTCGAAACTCTTGACCGGGTTCGACGCGCCGAGCTGCACCTACATCTATCTCGACGACCGCCTGCGCGACCATACGCTGTTTCAGGCGATATGCCGGACCAACCGGCTGGACGGCGACGACAAGGATTACGGCTACATCGTCGACTTCAAGGAGCTTTTCAGTGATGTCCAGCATGCCGTCGCGGTCTACAGTTCCGACGAGCTCGATCCCGATGCCGGAAACGGCGGCGACAACAACGTCACCATCCGCAACTGGCTCGACGAGGGGCGCGAGAAGCTCGAGGCGGCGCGCGAGGCGCTGCATTACCTCTGCGACCCGGTGCCGCCACCCCGCGAGGTCGAGCAGTATCTTCATCACTTCTGTGGCGATGCGGCGGACCCGGCCGCGCTGGACCGGACCGAGCCGCTGCGCGTGTCGTTCTACCGCTCGGTCGCGACGCTGGTGCGCGCCTTCGCGGCGGTCGCAAGCCATCTGGACGAGGCCGGATACGATGCGGCCGCGCAGGCGAAACTGACGAGGGAAGTCGAATTCTACAGCGACCTCCGGGCCGCCATCAAACGCCACTCGGGCGAGGAGCTGGACATCAAGCCTTACGAGGCGGACATGCGCCACCTTCTGAATACCTATGTCCAGGCTGACCAGGCGCAGGTGCTCGGCGCCCTGTCGGAGGTTTCGCTGACAGAGGCCATCATTGAGACGGGCATCCACGACGCCATCGCTCGCAAGCTCAACGAGAAAGGCAAGCTGTCGCGGAACGCGGTAGCGGAAGGCATCATCAACAACATCCGCAAGACGATCATCCGCGATCAGCTCGCCGATCCCCGCTTCTACGACGAGATGTCCCGACTTCTCGAAGAGCTCATCCGGATGAGCCGGGAGAGCGCCGAGGCCTACGAGGCTTTCCTGCAACGGGCCGAGCAGCTGGTCCGTCAGCTTGCGGGGCGGTCCGGTCGAGACGACTTACCCCCTGCGCTCCACGCTAATCGGGAGGCCGCGGTGATCTTCGGCAATCTGCCGACACTGCCCGCGACCACCTTCGTCTGTCCCGCGTGCGAGGAGGAGCGCGCAAAACTTGCCTTGGCGATCGATCGTGCAGTCCGTGACCATGCCCCGGCCGGGTGGCGGGGCGACGCAGTGCGCGAGCGCGAGGTCAAGAATGTCCTGTTCCCGCTGCTCGGGCGGGATCGAATTGCCACGCTTGCACTGTTCGAGATCGTTCGCAACCAGGCGGGGTATTGATGCAAGACGAGATCGAGATTGGTGACCTCCGGATCCGTGTGACCCGAAAGGATGTCCGGAACGTCCACCTGACGGTCCATCCACCCGACGGACGGGTCACGCTCGTCGCCCCCCATGGCACAGACCTCGGAGCAGCCCGTGCCTATGCCATCACGCGGCTCGGCTGGATACGGAAACAGCAAATCCAGCTTCGCGGCCAGGCGCGCGAGTCGGCCCGGCAGTTCGTGGGGCGGGAGACCCATTTCCTTTGGGGCCGTCGCCACTTGCTGCGTGTCTCGGTGGCAGACGCAAAACCCGAAGTTAGGCTCGACCATCGCACGATCCACCTGCGCGTGCGGCCCGGCACCGCCACCGAGGTTCGGGCCCGCATCATGCACGAATGGCATCTTCGGCTCCTGCACGAGGCCGTGCCGACCCTGATCGCAAGGTGGGAGGCTCCTCTCGGCGTGCGCGTCGAGGGCTACTTCCTGCAGCGCATGAAGACCCGATGGGGCAGCTGCAACCCGAACAACCACACGATCAGGCTGAACACCGAGCTGGTGAAGAAGCCACGCGATCTTCTCGAATACGTCATCGTCCATGAAATGATCCACATTCTCGAGCCCACACACAGTCCGGCCTTCTTCGAGATGCTGAGCCGGCACTATCCCGGTTGGTCGGACGCCCGCCACGAATTGAACGCGCTCCCGATCCCGCAGATCTGAGCGTCACGCCGCACTGGCGAAGGTTCGATCTCCGTTCCGTCTCGACCCGCTACCCCTGTCGTCGGAGTCAACAGCTTAGCGCCACTTGCAGCTTCATGATTTCAATGGCTTGCAAGCACTGCACTGCCTGCGGGCAAGTCAACAGGTGCGGAGAATTCGGGGCCGGAGAGAGCGATTTCGGGCCTTCCGGGCGCAGGCCGGTCAACAGCCCCTCCCGCATAACCCTCGAAAACAACGGAAAAATCCGGCCGCAGCCGGATCGGGAGAACGCTTTCGCGGCGGCAAGTGGCGGAGGGGATGGGTCTGAAGGACAACCTTCTCCACCCCGGACCATGATCGGAGATCGGGGTTCCCCGCGTCTCAGCCCTCGCCGGTTGTTCGCTGCACCTGCTCTCCCAGCCCCTCGATCCCCAGCCCGATGGTCCGGACGGGCCGCACAAGGACCGGCGGGACAAGCTCGATGGCGAAGGCGGCTGGAACGCCCGCAAGCACGGCTGCTCACCGCGCCAGGGGCGTCCTGCACATAAGTCTCATGGCAGGTCTTTTCTGGAACAGGTGAAGTCCGGTCAGCGGCCAGCCGGATGGGCGTGAACAGGCCCGCAACGCACACTGCACCTGAAGAATCGGTATGGCCAGGCGTTCCGGTGGCATGACCAGAGGCGGTCATCGGCAGATTGCGGTGTCAAAGGCTGCCCGCGGAATCAGGACGCCGGGCCGGTTTTCGAGACGTAATCCGGCTTAGCGCAGGGCGGCCTCTATGTTGCCCCCGTCCACGGTCATCACATGTCCCGTGGTGCGTTCGGCCCTTGCCAGCATCACGAAAGCCTCGGCCACATGGCGCGCCTCGACCTCGGCGCGCAGGAGGTTGCCGGCCATGTAGGCGGCCTCGTCCACCCCGCGCGCCGCCGAACGGGCGGCGATAATCTCGGGCGACAGGAGGCCCGAGCGGATCCGGTCGGCGTTGATGCCGTTGACCCGGATCCCCTCGCCGCCCAGTTCGAGCGCAAGCTGGCGCAGCAGGAAGAAGGTGGTGGCCTTGGGCAGCCCGTAGGCGCCGAAACCGCGACCGGGGTTCACCGCCTGTTTCGAGACATTGAACAGGATCTGCCCCGGTTCCGCCCCGCGCGCCCCGCGCCCGGCCGCCTGTGCGCGGAAGAGGGCGATGGCGGCCTGGGAAAAGGCCAGATGGGCGAAGAAGTTGAGCTCGAAACTGTCGCGCAGGGCCCGGTCGTCCAGCGTGGCGATGTCGCCGGTGACGGCGGCCCCGGCGTTGGAGATCAGGATGTCCAAGCCCCCGAAGCGCGCCGCGCAGGCTGCGACCGCCTCGGCCGCCGCGCCGGGTGCGGTGATGTCGCAGCCATGGCCGGCGTGGTCGCGGCCAAGCGCGGCCAGCGCGGCCTCCAGCGCCGCGCCGGGGCGATCCACCAGGAACAGGCTGGCCCCCTGCGCGGCAAAGGCGCGGGCCGTGGCCAGGCCGATCGCCCCGGCCCCGCCCGTGACCAGCACGATCCGGCCCTGAAGGGCAGGGGGCTTGCCGCTGCCCAGCTTGGCCTGTTCCAGCGACCAGTATTCCATGTCGAACAGATCCTTCGGCCCGATGGGCCGGAACCCGCCCGCCGCCTCGCCATCTGCGCGCACGCGGGCCGACTGGCAGCCGATATCCGCCGCGATCCGCGCCGCCGCCGCCGTCGCCCCCACGCCCAGGATGCCCGCGCCTTCCAGCCAGACCAGTCCCGGCATCGGGGCCAGCATCGTCTTGGGCTCGGCCGCGCGTGGAGCGTAGGTGTCGAACCAGGCGCGATAGCGGTCGGCCCAGGCGGCCACCGCCGCGCGCATCGCCGCAGGTTCCTGCGCTGCGCGCCGCAGCACCAGCACCTCGCCCCTGGTGCGGATCACATGATCCGGGGTCGCGACCCCGCGGGTGGCCAGATCCTCCAGGTTCGGGCGGGCGCAGAAGGCGCGTTCGCCGTCGCCCGAGCGCAGGTCGAGCACGGGCAGAGGCGCGGTCTCGGGCAGGACCGAGGCCAGCGCCCCGCGCAGGGCCGACAGGACGGGCGCGGCCTCGGGGGCAGGCAGGGCGGCGGCCGGGACCAGCGGGGCAGGGCGGCGATCGGCCAGCCAGGCCTCGACCAGGTTGGTATGGGCGATGAGGCGGTCGTAGCTGGACCTTGCGTCCGGCCCCCAAGCGAAATGGCCGTGGTTCACAAGCAGAAGGCCCTCGGCTTCGGGGTTGCGCTCGAAGGCCTCGGCCGCGGCCTTGGCCAGGGCAAAGCCGGGCATGACATAGGGCACCAGCGTCAGCCGGTCGCCGAACAGCTCGCGCGTGACGGCGGCGACCTCGGGCAGGTTGGCCAGCACCAGAAAGGCCGTGGCGTGGGTGTGGTCCACCACCTTGTGCGGGATCCAGGCATGCAGGAGCGTCTCGACCGAAGGGTTGGGGGCGGAGGGATCCAGCAGGTTCAGCCGCTGGACATTGACCATGGCTTCATCCGACAGGGCCGGCAGGCTGCGCAACCGCAGCAGCGGCTGAAGCCGCACCGCCGGCAGGCCGCGCGCCTCGATCGTCTCGAGATCCCAGCCGGAGCCCTTGATGTGCAGCACGTCGACCTCTTCGCCGAAGATGTCCCGGGCCGTCGATTTCAGCGAAGTGTTGCCGCCCCCGTGCATCACCAGGTCCGGGTCGCGGCCGATGAGGCGCGAGGTATAGACCCGCAGCGCCAGATCGCGCGCACGCGGGTCGGTCCCGGCATCGGACAGGAAGGCGTCAGCCTCGGCGTCGGTCCAGAGATTGGCGATCATCGGAGTCTCCTGCTAAGGCTTGACGGTCGGCACGGTGCCGGCCCTGGCCAGGGGAACAGGCGACCGGCGCTTGGATTTTCTACTTTTGTCAGATACTATTGTCAAAGATCAAATGATGGGGCGCGGATGGGCGGTCAGACACGGCGGCGCAACCTGGCGCAGGTGAGCGGCGAGAATGCCGTGATCCAGGTCGCCTGGATGTATTACGAGGACGGGCAGAACCAGCAGGAGATCGCCGCCGCGCTGGGCATTTCGCGCGCGACCGTGGTGAACTACCTTCAGGAAGCGCGCGAGAAGGGGTTGATCCGCATCACGCTGGCCGCCCCGGCCTTCACCACGCATCGGCTTGCGCTGGCGCTGAACCACCGCTTCGGCCTCCAGGGATCCTATGTGATCCCGGACGAGGGGACGGGGACCGAGGAAGGGTTCCTGCGCGTGGTGCGGGGCGCGGCGAACTGGCTGCCCGATCTGATCGCGCCGTGCGACCGGCTGGGGGTGGCCTGGGGGCGCACGGTCTATGAACTGGCCGAGATGGTCGAGCCGGCGCGGATCGAGGATCTGGCCGTGCTGCAACTGGTGGGCTCGATGGCCACGCCCTACGGCTTCACCGCCGAGGCCTGTTCCACGCGCCTTGCCCAGCGTCTGGGGGCGCGCTGTATGAACCTGCACGCGCCCGCGATCCTCAGCCGGGCCGCGCTGGCGGCGGAACTGCGCGAGGAGCCGATCCTGAAGGCGCAGCTCGACCAGCTGGAGACGGTGAACAAGCTTCTGTTCTCGGTCGGCACCGCCACGGCCGAAAGCCATATCGTGCTGAGCGGCCTGGCCACGCCGGCCGATCTGGACTGGTATGTCGGCCACGGGGCGGTCGGCGTCATCTGCGGCCGCTTCATCGACGCCGAGGGCTGCCAGCTTCCCGGCCCCATGGAGGACCGGATGATCGGCGTGCCCCTGCCGCGGCTGGTGGGGCTGGAGATGGGCATCCTGGTCACTCCCGGTCTCGACAAGGTGGAAGCGACGCGCGCGGCGATCCGGGGCGGCTATGTCACGCATCTGGTCACCGCCACCTCGGTGGCCGAGGCGCTGCTGGCCGCCCCCTGACCGGCCCGTCAGACGGCAGCCGCCTTCAGGTCGCCGAACATCGCGGCGAGGCCCGTTTCGGTCGCCGGGCACAGGCCGCGTTCGGTCAGCAGGCCCGTCACCAGTTCGGCCGGCGTCACGTCGAAGGCGGGGTTGCGCGCGCCGGTGCCGTCGGGCGAGATCTGGACATGCACGATCCGCCCGTCCGGGCCGCGGCCCTGGACCATGGTCACTTCACCCGCGCCGCGTTCCTCGATCGGGATTTCCCGCACCCCGTCGTGCACGCGCCAGTCGATGGTGGGCGAGGGCAGCGCCACATAGAAGGGCACCCCGTTCGCCCGCGCCGCCAGTGCCTTGAGATAGGTGCCGATCTTGTTGCAGACATCGCCGCGCGCGGTGGTGCGGTCGGTGCCGACGATCACCATGTCCACCTCGCCGTGCTGCATCAGGTGGCCGCCGGCATTGTCCACGATCAGGTCGTGGCTGATGCCGTGGCTGTTCAGCTCCCAGGCCGTCAGTTGCGCGCCCTGGTTGCGGGGGCGGGTTTCGTCCACGAAGACGTGCACGGGGATGCCCTCGGCATCGGCGTGGTAGATCGGGCTGGTGGCAGTGCCCCAGTCCACCGTCGCCAGCCAGCCTGCGTTGCAATGGGTCAGGATGTTCACCGGGCCGCCGCCCTTGCGTGCGGCGATGTCGCGGATGATCTGCAACCCGTGCAGGCCGATGCGGCGGTTGATTTCCACATCCTCGTCGCAGATCTGCGCCGCACGGACGGCTGCGGCGCGGGCGCGCTCGGCCGCTGGCAGGGGGGCAAGCAGGCGGCGCATCGCGTCAAGGGCCCAACGCAGGTTGATCGCGGTGGGGCGCGTCTCGTGCAGCACCGCCCAGGTTTCGTCCAGCGCGGCGTCCGAGGGATCATCTGCCATCTGCACCGCCATGCCCCAGGCCGCCGTCGCCCCGATCAGCGGCGCGCCGCGCACCCACATGTCGCGGATCGCGGTGGCGAATTCGGCCCTGTCGCGCAGGGGCACGATGCGCAGCTCGTGCGGCAGCCAGCGCTGGTCGATGATCTTCACCGTGCCATCCGCATCCTGCCAGATGGTGCGATAGGGCGTGCCGTCGATCTTCACAGGTGATCCTCCTTGTCCATCCGCCGCGCCATGGCCGTCACGGCGTCGATGCCGCGGATCGCGCCGGCCCCCAGCATCAGCTGCCGCCCCATGGCCAGGGCGCGCGCCTCGCAGGCGGCGCGGCGCCCTTCGTCGGCGATGCGCTCGAAATCGGCATTGTGCGCGAGGCCCAGGATGCGGCGGTGCATCTCGATCCCGCAGAAGCCCAGGGCGTCGGTCCAGATCCGGCCCAGCAGATCGGCCAGCGCCTGTTCGGAGGCCAGGCCATGGCCCTGATCCTCGTAAAGACTGGCCTGATGCAGGATGCCGCGCCGTTCGGAGCGCCACAGCTGGCCGAACTCGGCCGCAAAGGTGCGCCAGAGGGTCTCGATCACCGCCAAGAGCCAGCCCTGATGCTCTGCCCGGTCTCCCGGCGCGGATTCGTGCCCCGGCTGGCTGAAATGCGCCATCAGGAAATTGGCGATCAGCATGCCGACATCGAAACCGATGGGGCCGTAGGTGGCGAATTCCGGGTCGATCACCCGGGTCTCGGTGTCCGTCACCATGATCGAGCCGGTATGCAGGTCGCCGTGCAGCAGCGTCTCGCCGCGCGAGGTGAAGGCCATCTTCAGATGCTGCGCCGCCACCTTCAGCGACAGGTCGCCCCTCAGCCGCGCCACGATGCCGTCCAGCCCCGGCGTGTGCCGGTTCATCGGCGCGGCGAAATAGGGGTCCGAGAACACGAGGTTCTCGGTGATGTCGCAAAGCTCGACATTGCCCGCAAATAGCGCCAGATCCGCCTTCTTCGCCGCCGCCGGCATCGAGAGGTCGGACCCGCGGAACAGGGTGCGTGCGCAGAATTCGCCCAGCCTTTCGCCAAGGCCCGCCACCCGCCGCCCCTCGATCAGGGCATGGCGCAGGATCACATGGGGGGTCAGATATTCCATCACCACGATCGCTTGCGCCTCGTCGAAATGCCAGACCGCGGGGACCGAGCCGGGATCGCGCGCCGCCTGCCGGATCAGCGCATTGTATTCGAAGAACGATCGTTTCAAGGGCAGCGGCCAGCTTTCACCCACCAGCCGCACATAGGGCAGCGCCTGCTTGACCACCACCTGACCGACGGTGCCCGTGACGATGAACACAAGGTTCAGGTTGCCGTCGCCCACCTCGCGCACCTGCCAGCCCTCCGGTGGCCCGACCCTCTCGCGCAGGACCGCCAGGCCCCCCAGCCGGGCCGGCAGGCTGGCCGGCGTCAAGGCGACATAGGTTTCGGCACTCATGCCGCATCCTCCCTTGCTGCTCCTCCGCCGTCAGGATTTCCAAGATTGCATCATATGTCAAATGGTATTGACAAATGACGATCCCGGCGTAGCGTATCTGGCGGGAGCGAGGAAGGGCATGGCGGCGCAGTCGATCACCGTTCGCGGACTGACCAAGGCTTTCGGCCGCAACATCGTGCTGCGCGGGGTGGATCTGGACCTGCCGGCGGGGCAGGTCACGGTGCTGATGGGGGCGAACGGCGCGGGCAAGTCCACGCTGGTCAAGATCCTCTGCGGGGTTCATTCCGCCGATGCGGGCGAGGTGCGGCTGGACGGGCGGCCCTTTGCCCCGTCCGGTCCGGCGGCGGCGCTGCGCCAGGGCGTGGTCACGGTGCACCAGAATATAAACGACGGGGTCGTGCCGGACCTGGACGTGGCGTCGAACCTGTTGCTGGACAGCCTTGCCGACGGCAGCGGTCTGTTCCTGAACCGCCGCCAGATGCGTGCAGAGGCGGAGCGGATCGCCGATGCCGTGGGGCTGAAGATCGACGTGACCCGCCCCGTGGCTGGCCTACCGCTGGCCGACCGGCAGCTTGTCGCCATCGCCCGCGCCATGGCGCACCGCCCGCGGCTTCTGATCCTGGACGAGCCGACCTCGTCCCTCTCGCTCGCCGAGGCGCAGCGGCTGTTCTCGCTGATCGACCGGTTGCGGCAGGACGGAGTGGCGATCCTCTACATCTCGCACCGCATGTCCGACATCCGCCGGCTGGCCGACCGCATCGTCTCGATGCGCGACGGGCAGGTCTCGGGCCTGTTCGAGGGTAAGCCCTTGGACTATTCCGGCGCCGTGCGCGCGATGCTGGGCCACGAGATCACCGAGGTGGACATCACCATTCCCCCGCCCGGCGCGCCCATGTTCGAGGCGCGGGGGCTGCGGCTGAAACCCGAAGCGCAGCCCTTCGACCTGGTGCTGCGGCGCAACGAGGTGGTGGCGCTGACCGGGCTTGTAGGTTCAGGCAAGTCGGCCCTGGCCGAGGTGCTGTATGGCATCGCGGTGCCCGTAGCGGGCGACATGCGGCTGGACGGCGCGCCCTACCGGCCGCGGCGGCCGGCGCAGGCCGTGGCGGCGGGGGTGTTCCTTGCCGCGAAGGACCGGCTGATCAACTCGGTCATCCCGCAGTTCGACATCCAGCAGAACCTGACCCTTCCCTTCACGGCGCGCCATTCCGGCCCGCTGGGCCTGATCCGTCGCGCCGCGGAACGGGCGGCGGCCGAACGCACGATCGCCGCGATGGGCGTGGTCTGCCAGGGCCCGCGCGACGGCATCCTGACGCTGTCGGGCGGCAATCAGCAGAAGGTCGTGGTCGGCCGCTGGATGGCCGAAGCCAGCCGCCTGCTGATCCTGGACGAGCCGTTTCAGGGCGTGGACATCCAGGCCCGGCGCGACATCGGCCGCCGCATCCGCGAAAGCGCCCTTGACCGCGCGACCCTGGTCCTCTGCGCCGAGATCGACGAGGCGCTGGAAGTGGCCGACCGCATCCTGGTGATGAGCGAACATACCATCGTCGGCGCGCACCGGAACGAAAGCATCGACCTGGCCCGGCTGATGGCCGAGGTCGCGGGCGCCGCCGACAGGACGAAGGAACCGGCATGACATCCCTGTCCCCCACCGATCTTGCGATCCGCTACGGCTTTCTTCTGCTGATGGCCGGAATGATCGTGGTCTTTTCGCTGCTGAAACCCGCCTTCCTGTCGCCGCAGAGCGCGGTCTTCATCCTGCAATCGGTGGCGATCACCGGCATTCTGGCGCTGGGTGTCACCGCGACCCTGGTGGTGGACGGCTTCGACCTGTCGATCGGGGCGGTCGCGACATCGGCCATGATGCTGTCGGCCTATGTGATGGTGATCTGGGAGATGGGGGCGCTGACGGCGGTCGTCCTTTGCCTGCTGATGGGGGCGGCGGTCGGGCTGATCAACGGCTTCCTGATCGTGAAGATGCGCGTGCCCGATCTTCTGGCGACCCTTGGCATGATGTTCCTGCTGGTCGGACTTCAGCGCATTCCCACCGCGGGCAACTCGATCTCCACCGGCATGGTGCTGGCTGACGGGCGCACCGCCACCGGCACTTTCGCACCCGAGTTCCTGATGCTGGGGCGCCACCGGATCGACTTCATCCTGCCCGATCTCGTGCCGCTTTCGGTAGTGGTGCTGGTGGTCATTGCGGTGCTGACCTGGGTCTTTCTGGAGCTGACGCGCCACGGGCGGGTGATGTATGCGATCGGCTCGAACGCGCAGGCGGCGGCGCTGGCGGGCATCAACGTCGCGGGCTATCGCGTGCTGGCCTATGTGATCTCGGGCGTAATGGCCTCGCTTGGGGGGATCCTGCTGGCGGCCCGGCTGGGCAGGGGCGATGTGGCCTCGGGCAACAACCTGCTGCTCGATTCGGTGGCCGCCGCACTGATCGGGTTCGCGGTGCTGGGGGCGGCCAAGCCGAACGCCTTCGGAACGGCGGTGGGCGCGCTGTTCGTGGGTATCCTGCTTCAGGGCCTGACCATGCTGAATGCCCCTTACTATACCCAGGATTTCATCAAGGGTGCCGTGCTTGTCGTCGCCCTTGTCTTCACCTTCGCGTTGTCCGGCCGCTCTGGCCGGGCGCGCCGATGAGACAGCCGGCGCACAGTGCCAGAAGAAGCGCCCGCCGGTGCCTGACACAACGGAGAAATGGGAGGAACCGATGATCTCCAGACGGACTTTCGCAGCCCTTGCCGCCAGCGTGGCGCTCGCCCCCTCGCTCGCCCTTGCCCAGGACGCGCCTGCGCCTTTCGACAATCCGGGCCAGGTGAACATCGCGCTGGTGCGCTATCTGTCCACCGGCGACTTCTTCCAGGCCTATCTTTCGGGCGTGGAGAAGCAGGCCGCCGCGCTGGGCGTGAACCTTCAGGTCTTCGACAGCCGCCAGGATGCCGCGCTTCAGGCGGACATGGTGGATCAGGCCATCGCGCTTGGCGTGGACGGCATCATCATCCAGCACGGCCTGACCGAGTCGATGAAGGAGGCCGCCCAGCGCGCGGTGGATGCGGGCATCAAGGTCGTGGCCTTCGACGTCAATGTGGAAAACCCGAAGATCCCGCAGATCGAGCAGTCCGACCGCGACCTGGCGCGGCTGGCGCTCGAGGCGGCGCTGGCCGACAACGGCAACAGTTTCGTGGCGGGCTACGTCTATGTTCCGGGGATCGCGCCACTCGACCGCCGCGACGAGACCTGGAAGAAGGTCAAGGCCGACAATCCCGGCATCAACGAGGTTGCCATGTTCGGCACGCTGGACAACCCGATCGCCAATTCGGTGGCCAACCAGGCGCGCTCGGTCCTTTCTGCCAATCCGAACATCCAGGTGATGTTCGCGCCCTATGACGAATTCGCCAAGGGCGTGAAGATCGCGGTGGACGAAGCCGGCATGTCCGGCCAGGTCTCGATCTATTCGGCCGACATCTCGACCGCCGACATCCAGCTGATGCGCGAGCCCGGCTCGGCCTGGAAGGCGACCGCCGCCACGAACCCGGCGGTGGTGGGCGAGGTCTCGGTCCGCGCGCTGGCGATGCTGCTGGCGGGCGAGGATCCGGGGCCGCAGGTCATCGTGCCGCCGACGCTGATCACCCAGAAGATGCTGAACGATCTCGACATCAAAAACATGGAGGACCTGGGCGCGAAGCTTCCCGCCTTCGCCCATGCCGATGTGGCGATGACGCCCTGGATGAAGCTGCCGCCGCGCTGAGACCCGAACGGGGCGGGCCGCATCGGCCCGCCCTGACCCTGCCGACCGGAGATGCCCTTGCGCAACGAGAAGTCCACCGAAGAGGTCGCCCGCGGCATCCGCGCCCGCGTCTTCGAACATACGATCCGTAACAACGGCGGCTATCTGAGCCAGGCCTGTTCGGCGGCCGAACAGCTCGCCTTCCTTTACAACGAGGCGCTGAACCTCGGCCCCTCGACCATGCCGATGGTGCCGCCGCCCTTTTCGGGCGTGCCATCGGCCGCGAATCCCCTCTATCGCACCGGCGCGGGCTACAACGGACCCTTCGACGCGGTGCACGACCGCCTGTTCATCGCCCCCGCCCATTACGCCCTGGTCGCCTATGCCTGCCTGATCGAGGTCGGCCGCATGGCGCCCGAGGGGCTCGAGATGTTCAACCGCGACGGATCCTCGGTCGAGATGATCGGGGCGGAGCACAGCCCCGGCATGGAGGTGCACAACGGCACGCTCGGGATCGGGCTTTCCACCGCGGCGGGCCTGGCCTGGGGGCGAAGGCGGCTGGGCCATACGGGCCGCGTCTGCGTCTTCATGTCGGACGGCGAGGTGCAGGAAGGCCAGACCTGGGAGGCCGTGCAGGCCGCCGCCCATCACGGCATCGACAATCTCTGGGCGCTGATGGACGTCAACCGCCAGCAATGCGACGGTGCCATGGACGATGTGATGACCGTGGGCGACATCGCAACGAAGCTCCGCGATTTCGGCGCGGTGGTCGCCGAATGCGACGCCCACGACCTTGCGGCCCTGCGCGCGGCGGCGGCCACGCCGCACCCCGGCCGCCCCCTGATCGTGCTGGCCCATTCGCGCCCCACGCAGGGCATGGAAAGCCTGATGAGCCGTTTCCCCCGCCTGCACTACGTCCGCTTCAAGTCCGAAGAGGAACGCGCCCGGATGAATGCCGAGATCGCGGCCGAACTCGGTGTGCCCCCCGTGCCGCTGGAGACGCACTGATGGAGATGGTCAACCGCCCCTATGCCGCGGCCTTCGAGGCCCATGCCGTGCAGCACCCCGAGGTGCTGTGTCTCTCGGCCGACCTGACCTCGAGCTGCGAGATCGACGGTTTCCGCGACCGCCACCCGGAGCAGTTCCTGTCCCTCGGCATGGCCGAACAGAACATGCTGTCCTTTGCCGGGGGGCTTGGCCTCGCTGGGTTCCGACCCTTCCTGCATTCCTTCGGCGTGTTCCTCTACCGGCGTCCCTATGACCAGCTGGTGGCCTCCATCGCCTATCCGCGCCGGAAGGTGCGGCTTATGGGCTTCCTGCCAGGCGTGACCACGCCCGGCGGCATGACCCATCAGGCGATCGAGGACATCTCGGTGATGCGAACCCTCCCGAACATGACGGTGCTCGAGGCCGGTGACGCGACCGAGGTCGAAAGCATCGTGGCCGAGGCCGACACCGTCGATGGCCCGGTCTATTGCCGCATCCTGCGCGGCGCGGTGCCGCGACTGTTCGATACGCCGCTGCGGATCGGGCAGATGCGGGTGCTGGCCGAGGGCTGCGACGTGCTGGTCGTCACCGCGGGCATCACCACCGAAGAGGCGATCCGCGCCCGAGGTGCCCTGGCAGGGGCGGGGGTTTCGGTCCGCCATCTGCATCTGAACACGCTGAAGCCCTTCGATGCCGCGCAGATCGTGGATCACGCGGCCAGCGTGCGCCATGGCGTGGTCACGCTGGAAAACCACCTGGTCAACGGCGGGATCGGCAGCATGGTGGCCGAGGCCCTGGCCGAGGCGGGCCTCGCCCGGCGGCTGGTCCGCCTCGGGCTTCAGGATACCTATGCCCACGGCGGCTCGCGCCCCTATCTCATGCGCCATTATGGCATGGATGCGCTGGCGCTCGTCCGCGCGATCGAGCGGCTGACAGGCCAGAGCACCGGGATCGACGAAGGCGCGCTCGACGCCGTCCGGGTCGAGGCCGTGCATTCCGCGGTCAAGGCCGAGGCGCTGTGATGGCTCGCTTCACCGTCACCTACCGCCTGCGTGCCGCCAGCCGGGCCGAGGCGCAGGCCCGCGCCGAGGGCATCGCGCTGGAACAGACGGTCGAGATCCCGCGCGACGTGGTCCCCGCCGGATATGTCGCGGACGAGATCCTCGGCCGGGTCGAGGAGATCGGGGGCCTCGGCGAGGGTCTCTGGCAGGCGACCGTCAGCTATTCGCCCGACAGCGCGGGCGACGAGATCACCCAGTTCCTGAACGTGGTGTTCGGCAATTCCTCGATCCAGCAGGGGATCCGCGTCACCGGAATCGACCTCGGGCCGGAGATGGCCGCACGGCTGGCGGGCCCGCGTTTCGGCATTGCGGGGATCCGGGCCCTGTGTGGCCGCGCGACGGGGGGCATGATCGCCCCGGTGCTGAAGCCCATGGGTCTGACCCCTGCCGAGCTTGCCCGCCTTGCCGAGGGCTGCGTGCGCGGCGGTGCCGATATCGTCAAGGAGGATCACGGACTTGCCGGCCAGCCCTCGGCCCCTTTCCGCGCCCGGGTCGAGGCGGTTTGCGCGGCGATACGCAAGGTGCGGGCGGAAACCGGGCAGAAGACGCTCTATTTCCCCAATCTCTCGGGCAGGGCCGATGAGATCGAGGGGAACCTGCGCTTCCTCAAGGATGCGGGGGCCGATGGCGTGCTGGTCATGCCGGGCCTCTTCGGCTTCGGCCTGGTCCAGCGCATTGCCCGGGACGCCGGCCTGAACCTGCCGGTGATGACGCATCCGTCCTTTCTCGGCCCCTTCGTCCTGGCGCCGGACAACGGCATCGACCACGGCGTCCTCTTCGGCACGATCCAGCGGCTGGCGGGGGCGGACATCTCGGTCTTTCCGAACGTGGGCGGTCGGTTCGGCTTCACCGCCGAGGAGTGCCGGGCCATCGCCCGGGCCTGCCGCGACCCGTCCGGCCCCGGCCGCGCCATGCTGCCCAGCCCCGGCGGCGGCATGAGCGTCGCTCGCGCTGAAGACATGCAGGCGATGTATGGCGAGGACGTGGTCTATCTGCTGGGCGGAAGTCTGCTTCGGGATCCCGGCAGGATCGATGAGGCTGTGGCAGCGATGCGCAGGGTCCTCCCGACCGGCAGGTGATCTCGTCAGGCACGGCCGACACGAAATTCGAGTGCTGCCCGCGACCAGACCAAGCCGCCGGGTCCTTCCGGGGTCCCGAATGTGGCCGGTACGGGCCTGCCCTCGCGGCAGAGATTCCGCCTCCGGTCCGGGCGGGATCGGACCTTGCGCTGCTGCTGTCTGATCCAACGCGTTCTTGGGTCGGTTTTTCAAGAGATGCCAGGAGACCATAGTGTCCTACGAGGAGGTGCACCCACGCCGACGGACCTGCGAAAAGGCGCGCGGCCCCGGATATGATCGACCGCCACTCCCCCGGATCGATCCGGCAACTGACGCAGGGTGCCGGCAAGGGCTTCGATGCAGCGAATTCGTCGCCGACCTGCGGCAAGCCTGCGTCACACCGCATGTCGCGCAGAAGTCGAGATAGTCCGCCATCGACGGCAGAACCAGTGATGGGCGCTGCCGCCGGCCTCGATCGCTAGGGTCAGGACTCGTTCTTGTTTCATAGCCAGAACATGACGGTTGCGGCGAGGGCGACGGCGGAGAGGAAGGTCTTGGGGCATCTGTCGTAGCGGGTTGCGATCCTGCGCCAGTCCTTCAGGCGGCCGAACATGATCTTGATCCTGTTGCGGCGTTTGTAGCGTCGCTTGTCGTGCTTGATGGGTTTGCCGCGCGACTTCCGGCCCGGGATGCATGGCTTTATCCCCTTGTCTTTCAACGCATCTCTGAACCAGTCCGCGTCATAGCCCCGGTCGGCCAGCAACCACTCCGCCGAGGGCAAACTGTCCAGAAGGGCTGCCGCTCCGGTGTAATCGCTCACCTGGCCTGCGGTCATGAAGAACCGGATCGGGCGGCCTTCGGCGTCGGTGACGGCATGCAGTTTGGTGTTCATGCCGCCCTTGGTTCGGCCGATCAGACGGCCCCTTTGGTCGTCGGGCCCCCCTTTTTCGACCGCAGGCTGGTCGCCGTGCGGTGCGCCTTCAGATAGGTCGCGTCGATCATCACCGTCTTCGGCACAGCGGCCTCGGAGGCCAGGCCTTCCATCATCCGGGCAAAGATGCCCTTGTCCCCCCACCGCTTCCATCGGTTGTATAGGGTCTTCGCTGGACCATACTCCTTGGGGGCATCGCACCACCGCAAGCCATTGCGATTGACGAAGATAATCCCGCTCAGCACACGTCGGTCATCGACACGTGGCTTGCCATGACTCTTGGGAAAGAAGGGTTCGAGACGCGCCATCTGTGCGTCCGTCAGCCAGAAAAGGTTGCTCATCGGTCAGTCTCCTTGCGGAGGCGTGAATCACGCCGCAGAAGCAAGATCAATGGGTCCTGACCCTATAGCGATGCCGCGATCCAGACCTGCCTGACGATGAAGGTGCTGTTCGGCATGGCTCTTCGACAGACAACCGGGTTTGTCAAGAGCCTGTTGCGGCTGGTCGGCGTCGACTGGGATTTGCCGGACTTCAGCACGCTGTCGCGGCGCCAGAAAACCCTGAAGGTTAACATCCCCTACCGCGGTTCAGACGGCCCATTGCACCTGCTGGTCGACAGCACCGGCATCAAGGTCGAGGGCGAAGGCGAGCGGAACGCCCGCAAGCATGGCGGCACCAAGCGCCGCGTCTGGCGCAAGATCCACATCGGGATTGACGAGAAGTCCCTGGCAATCCGAGCGGCGGAGCTCACCACGAGCGACGTGGGCGATGCGCCAATGCTGCCAGAACTGTTGGACCAGATCCCGCCCGAACAGCAGATCGGCAGCGTCACCGCCGATGGGGCCTTCGACACCCGCAAGTGCCATGACGCGATCGCCGCCCGTGGGGTGGCCGCAATCAACCCGCCCCGTAAGAACGCCAACCCATGGAAACCCGCAACCGCCGGGGCGATCGCGCGAAACGAAATCCTGCGGACGTCGAAACGCGTCGGTCGAACCATCTGGCGACGATGGAGCGGCTACCACCGCCGGAGTCGCGCAGAAACCAGGATGCACTGCGTCAAGCTGCTCGGGCAGCGCCTGTCCGCCAGAGACTTCGACCGTCAGGTCGCAGAGTTCCAGGTCCGGGTCGCGGTCCTGAACCGCTTCACCGCAATCGGCACACCCGTCACAAAGGTCGCGGAATAAGTCTGACTGGGGAAAGGGGAGGCCCGCCCATCATCCGATTTGTGCAACATGTGTAACCGCCCCTTGCGCAAGAGGGAACTTCGGGCCTGATCCCGGCGCGTC
>NZ_VMDU01000022.1 GCF_008271465.1 Tabrizicola flagellatus
CGGGATCAGGCCCGAAGTTCCCTCTTGCGCAAGGGGCGGTTACACATGTTGCACAGGACGTCGATCCGCCCCTCGGTAGCCAGGGTATCGGCGATGATGGACTTGCAGCCTTCGACCTTCGAGATGTCGGCGGCAAGGCCCCGCGCCTTGCCGCCTGTGGCCCGGATGGCTGCGGCCGTCGCTTCGACACCTCCGCCGTTGACGTCCGTCACCACCACCCGCGCGCCCTCGCTGGCAAGGCGCTGCGCAATGGCGGTGCCGATCCCGCCCGCCGCCCCGGTGACCAGCACGACCTTGTCCTGAAATCGCATCCCGTCCCCCTATCTCAGGTAGCTTCCGCCGTTCACATCCAGCACCGCCCCGTTCAGCGAGGCCTGGCTCGGCCGGAAGCAGAAAGCCACCAGCTCCCCGATCTCCTCGGGCGTTGCCATCTTGCCGATGGGTATGCCCGACAGCGCCGCCGCCTCGCCGTGTTCGGCGATGAAGGCCTCGGCCATCTCGGTGCGCACCCATCCGGGGGCAAGCGCGACCGCGGTGATCCCCTCGTGCCCATGACTTTGTGCAACCGACCGGGTCAGATTGATCAGCGCCGCCTTCGTGGCGCCATAGGCCACGGCGCGCGATGTGTATCCCCGCTGTCCCGCGCGCGATGCCATGTTGACGATGCGCCCGCCGCCATGCTGCCGGAAATGCGGGATCGCCGCCCGGGTCAGGTCCGCCGCCGCCAGGAAATTCACCCGCACCTCGCGCGTCCAGTAGTCGTGCCAGGCCTGAAGCGGCGCATCGAGGGCGATCTCGGACCGGATGCCGGCGTTGTTGACCAGTCCGGTAAGGTGGTCTGCGCGGTCCTCTGCCCGCCGCCACAGGTCCGTTGCCGCCATGGGATCGGACAGGTCCGCCTCCAGCACGAAACCCCGCCCCCCGATCCGCTCCAGAATGGCCTCGGCCGCCGTCCGGCTCTGCCCGCAATGGATGCCGATCCGGGCGCCCTCGCCGGCCAGGCTGTCGCAGATCGCCTGCCCGATGGCGCCCGTGGCTCCGGTGACAAGGATCGTCTGGTCTTGCAGTCGCACGGCCGGCCCGCCTCATTTTGCCGTCATGGTGTCGGCATGATCTGGCGCCGATGAACGCCACCCGTCAACCGGATTGACCCGGAGGCGGAAAAGGAAAGCCCCGGATCGATCCGGGGCCAGTTGGGGGCTCAGGTCAGGCAAACTCATCCGGGCAAGCTGCGGACGGGGCCCTGCAAGGGGTTAAGAAACGGTATATGCCCGCAACCAACTTTTTGAAGTTGTTTGATTATCCGAGATTGTCCACCGTGGACGCAGGTCAGATATCCAGCGTTGTCTGGGTCTCCCATGCCGAGAAATGGCTGCAATAGTCGTTCCACTCCTTGTGCTTCAGCTTCAGATAGGCGGCGCTGAACTCCTCCCCCATCATCGCCTTCAGGGTCTTGTCCTTGTCATACTCGCGCAGCGCGTCCAGCAGGTTCAGCGGCAGCTTCGGAGCACCCTTGATCTTCCAGCCCTCGGCATACATGTCGATGTCGTAGCGCCGGCCCGGATCGGCCTTGGTGCGCACTCCGTCGATGCCGGCGGCCAGGATCACCGCCTGCATCAGGTAGGGGTTCGCCGCGCCGTCGGGCAGGCGCAGCTCGAACCGGCCGGGGCCCGGCACGCGGACCATGTGGGTGCGGTTGTTGCCGGTCCAGGTCACCGTGTTCGGCGCCCAGGTCGCACCCGAGGTGGTGCGGGGGGCGTTGATCCGCTTGTAGCTGTTCACCGTCGGGTTGGTGATCGCGGCCAGCGCCGAGGCGTGCTTCATGATCCCGCCCAGGAAGTGCCGGCCCTGATCCGACAGGCCCAGTTCCTTCTTCGGATCGGCGAAGGCGTTCTTCTTCCCGTCCAGCGTCCAGACCGAGATATGGGCATGGCAGCCCGACCCGGTGAGGCCCTTGAAGGGCTTTGGCATGAAGGTCGCGCGGAAGCCGTGCTTCTCGGCGATCGACTTGACCATGAACTTGAAGAAGCTGTGCTTGTCGGCGGTGGCGAGCACGTCATCGTATTTCCAGTTCATCTCGAACTGGCCGATCGCGTCCTCGTGGTCGTTCTGGTAGGCCTCCCAGCCCAGCTCCAGCATGTAGTCGCAGATCTCCGAAATGACGTCATAGCGCCGCATCACCGCCTGCTGGTCGTAGCAGGGCTTCTCGGCGGTGTCGTAGACGTCCGAGGGGCCGGAGCCGTCGGCGTTCAGGATGAAGAACTCGGGCTCGACGCCGGTCTTGACGCGAAGGCCCTCCTTGGCGGCCTCGCCGATCAGCCGCTCCAGAACGTTGCGCGGGGCCTGATCGACAAGCTTTTCCTCCATCGTCGCGCGGGCGGCGACCCAGGCGACCTCCTTCTTCCAGGGCAGCTGGATGACGCTGTCGGGGTCCGGCACCGCCATCAGGTCGGGATGCGCGGGCGTGAGGTCCAGCCAGGTCGCGAAGCCCGCGAAGCCCGCCCCGTCCACCGCCATGTCGTTGATCGCCTGCGTCGGCACCAGTTTCGCGCGCTGCCCACCGAACAGGTCGGTGTAGGAGATCATGAAATACTTGACGCCCTTATCCTTCGCCCATTTGGCAAGGTCCTTCGCCATCACTGTAGCTCCCTAAGTCTTTTGTATCGTTGTTGTGGAAACGGCGGCCTCACCAGCCGCCGTTCCGTCCCGGTATCCAGTTGGTCCCCGCCACCGGAACCCCCGCCATCGCCGCCGCCTCGATGGTCAGCGAGACGAGATCCTCGGGCTCCAGGTTGTGCAGATGGCTCTTGCCGCAGGCCCGTGCGATGGTCTGCGCTTCGAGCGTCATCACTTTCAGGTAGTTCTTCAGCCGCCGACCGCCGAGGATCGGATCGAACCGCTTGTACAGCTCGGGGTCCTGCGTGGTGATCCCCGCAGGATCGCGGCCTTCGTGCCAGTCGTCATAGGCATCGGCCGTGGTGCCGAGCTTCTGGTATTCCTCTTCCCACTTCGGATCGTTGTCGCCCAGCGCGATCAGCGCCGCCGTCCCGATGGCCACCGCATCGGCCCCCAGCGCCAGCGCCTTTGCGACATCGGCGCCGGAGCGGATCCCGCCCGAGACGATGAGCTGCACCTTGCGATGCATCCCCAGATCCTGCAGCGCCTTCACCGCCTGGGGAATGCAGGCCAGGATCGGCATGCCGACATGTTCGATGAACACGTCCTGCGTCGCCGCGGTGCCCCCCTGCATCCCGTCCACCACGACCACATCCGCGCCCGCCTTCACCGCCAGCGCCGTGTCGTAATAGGGCCGCGCCCCGCCGACCTTGACGTAGATCGGCTTTTCCCAATCGGTGATCTCGCGCAGTTCGTGGATCTTGATCTCCAGATCGTCCGGCCCGGTCCAGTCCGGATGCCGGCAGGCCGAGCGCTGGTCGATTCCCTTGGGCAGGTTGCGCATCTGCGCCACGCGGTCGCTGATCTTCTGGCCCAGCAGCATGCCGCCCCCGCCGGGCTTGGCGCCCTGACCCACCACGACCTCGATCGCGTCCGCCCGGCGCAGGTCGTCGGGGTTCATGCCATAGCGGCTGGGCAGATACTGATAGACCAGCGTCTTGGAATGGCCGCGCTCTTCCTCGGTCATGCCGCCGTCGCCAGTGGTGGTCGAGGTGCCCGCCGCCGTCGCGCCGCGCCCCAGCGCCTCTTTCGCCGGGCCGGACAGCGCGCCGAAGCTCATCCCGGCAATGGTGATCGGGATGTCGAGGTGAATGGGCTTCTTGGCGTAGCGGGTGCCGAGCCAGACATCCGTCGCGCATTTCTCGCGGTAGCCTTCCAGCGGGTAGCGGCTGATCGAGGCGCCGAGGAACAGCAGGTCATCGAAATGCGGCAGGTGCCGCTTGGTGCCGCCGCCACGGATGTCGTAGATGCCAGAGGCGGCCGCACGGCGGATTTCGGCGTTCACCGCGGGGGTGAAGGTGGCCGAGAAACGGGGCGGGGTACGGGGAAGATCGGTCATATTCCGTGCCTCAGTACGACGACGCGTTGTCGATGTTGAAATTGTAAAGCTTGCGGGCCGAGCCGTAACGACGGAATTCCTCGGGCCTGGCCTTGTGGTCGGCCTCGCCGCGGCGGAGGAGATCTTCCAGGATGGCGTAGTGTTCGTCCCGCATCTCCTTCTCGATGCAGTCCGCGCCCAGCGACTTGACCGTGCCGCGCACGAAGAGCCGCGCCTCATAGAGCGAGTCGCCCAGCGCCTCGCCCGCGTTGCCCAGCACCACCAGGTTGCCTGACTGCGCCATGAAGGCCGACATGTGGCCGATGTTGCCGTGGACGACGATGTCGATCCCCTTCATCGAGATGCCGCAACGGCTGGAGGCATTGCCCTTGATGACCAGAAGGCCGCCGCGCCCGGTGGCCCCGGCATACTGGCTGGCGTCACCGTCGATGATGACGGTGCCCGACATCATGTTTTCCGCCACGCCCGGCCCGGCCGAGCCCTTGATGCGGATCGTCGCCTGCTTGTTCATGCCGGCGCAGTAATAGCCGGTGGACCCCCGCACGGTGATGTCGACCGGCGCGTCCACCCCGGCGGCGATCGCATGCGCGCCCTTGGGGTTGATGACCTCCCAGTCGGTCATGTTGGTCTGGCCCTTCAGCGCGTGCAGCGCCGAGTTGAGCGCCCGGAGGCCCTCTTTCCCCAGATCGAAGGTCTGCATTCTCTCAACGCTCCCAGAAATAGACGGTGGCGGGTTCGGGTTCCCAGACGCGGGCGTCCTCGATGCCCGGCAGGTTCACGAGCGCCCGGTATTCCGACCCGAAGGCGACATACTGGTCGGTCTCGGCCATGACGGCCGGCTTGCAGGCGATGGGGTCGCGGACGACGCCGAAGCCGTTCTTGGTGCCGACGACAAAGGTGAAGAAGCCGTCGAGGTCGGTCAGCGTCGCCTCAAGCGCGTTGCCCAGCGTCTCGCCGGACTTGAGCTTGTGGCTGATGAAGGCGGCGCCGACCTCGGTGTCGTTCTCGGTCTCGAAGGTCATGCCGAGACGCTTGAGTTCCCGCCGGACGCCGTTGTGGTTCGACAGCGAGCCGTTGTGCACGAGGCACTGGTCCGACCCGGTCGAGAACGGGTGCGCGCCCATCGTCGTGACGGCGGATTCGGTGGCCATCCGGGTATGGCCGATGCCGTGGGTGCCCTTCATCTTCGACAGCTCGAAACGGGCGGCCACGTCCTTGGGCAGGCCCACCTCCTTGAAGATCTCGATCGAGTCGCCCGCGCTCATCACCTTCACGCCGGGGCTCAGGTGCGACAGGGCCGAACGCGCGGCCTCCATCTGGTCGAGCGGCACTTCCAGAACGGCGTGGGTGGACTTGATCTTCATGGTCACGGGCTGGCCGATGGCGTCATGCAGGTCGCCGTCCAGGTCCTTGAAGTCCTTGTCCGGGTTTGCCGACTGGATCGTCAGCTTGCCCAGCCCGTCCTTCGCCCCGGAATAGATCGCGATGCCGGCCGAGTCGGGGCCGCGGTCGGTCATGGTGATCAGCATGTCCGTCAGCATGGCACCCAGCTGCGGTTCCAGCTTCGGGTCCTTGAGGAAAAGTCCAACGATGCCACACATGGATTCGTCTCCTTCACATGATTGGGATGACGCTAGCACCGCTTTCTTAGTGCATCAACTGTTAAGAAACAAATTTCACCTCTCGGGAAAATCGCCGCCCAATCAGGAGGCATTTGCAGTTTTTCTTGACAGAATGTCGCAGGTGGCTTTCCCTGAGGAAAACAAATTTGCCGTGCAGGGAAAGACGTCCAGGGCCGCGTCGCACGGATGTCCAAGAGCCCAAGGGAGGGAACTGTGGGAGACCTTAATCAGCGGATTGAGGCGATGCACCGACGCGACGTGCTGGTGGCATGGGCGTTCGTGATCGGCCTGTGGTTCGCGGTGATCTTCGTCGCACTGGCGACCTGGGACCTCGCGCCGACGGGAGGGGCGCGGACCCTCTTGCTGATCGGCGGCGCCATCGTCCTGATCTTCAACACTGCGGCGATCCTGGCGATGCTGCGCCATTACCGCGAGGACCGCGACTTCATGTACGGCCTGGACATCAAGTTCCTGGACGAAGCCAGGGGGAGGAAGTGATGGCGCATTACCAACCTCCGAAACAGGGCAAGGCCAGCCAGTTGATCGACGTGGTCGTGCTGGTGGTCCTGACCGTCGGCGCGCTGTTCGTGCCCTTGTGGCTGAACATGGCGGGTGCCGCGAAATCGGTGACGAACCCCGCGACCGCGGCCACCTGGGAGGCGCTCGGCCAGACCCCGGCCCAGGCCGCGAAATACGAGGCGCTCGGCTACACGCCCGAGACTGCCCATGACCTGATCCTCGCACGGTTCGACTACAGCTTCTCGGTCGGCGCCTTGGTGACGATGATCGCGGTCATCCTCTTGTACTACTTCCTGATCCTGCGGTTTTCCGAAGTGGAATACCGCGAGGTCATCTCGGAAAAATTCGGGGAGTAGGCCGCCATGGACCTGTGGAACTGGCTTGAATACGGGGCCTGGGGGCTTTCGGCCCTTCTGGGGCTGCACATGCTGGTGGACTGGCTGAGAACCGACAGCACCTACAGCGAGGATGTGCTCACATCCTCCCGCGAGGGCGAGATCGAGGCCCTGGCCGAACAGCACAAGGCCAAGGAGGCGCAACATGGCTGACGTGGACATCACCTCGCAGACCATGGACGGCATGGGGCCGCACGGCACCAAGGTCGGCCTCCTGCGCGTCCTGGGCCCGGCGCATGTCTGGGCGCTGGGGGTCGGGATCGTTCTGGTCGGCGAATACATGGGCTGGAACTTCGCCGTCGGCAAGGGCGGCGCCTATGCTGCGCTGATCGCCTGCTGGTTCGCCGGAATCCTCTATTCCTGCGTCGCCATGATCGACAGCGAGGTCACCTCGACCGTCGCCTCGGCGGGCGGGCAGTATACCCAGGCCAAGCACATCATCGGCCCGCTGATGGCCTTCAACGTGGGCCTCTACCTCGTCTTCGCCTATACGATGCTGGAGGCGGCGAACGCGATCACGGCGGGTTATCTCTTCTCGGTCGTGGCGCAGATGACCGGGCACGCGGGCGAGCTCGACCAGCGGCCCTTCATCATCCTGGTCATCATGTTCCTGGCCTGGCTGAACTATCGCGGCGTGCTGGCGACGCTGACCTTCAACCTGGTCATCACCGCTGTCGCCTTCCTTGCGATCATCGTCCTGTTCCTGTCCACCAGCGGCATCCTCGGCGGCGGGATCATGGACCATGCGGCGCTGTTCGAGGGGCATGAACTGCCCTACGGCTGGATCGGCGTGCTGGCGGCGATGCACTTCGGCCTGTGGTATTACCTGGGCATCGAAGGCACAACTCAGGCGGCCGAGGAAGTGCGCTCGCCCGCCCGTGCGCTCCCGTTCGGGACGCTCGCCGGGATCATGACGCTGCTGATTGCCGCAACCTTGACCTGGTATGTCTGTTCGGGCGTCCTGCCGTGGGAGTTCCTGGGCGACGGTGTGAACGGTTCGGTCGCGCCCCTGTTCGATACGGCGCGGCTCTCGGGGTCGAACGCACTGGTGTGGCTTCTGGGCTTCGGCACCCTCTTCGCCACCCTGGCAAGTGCCAATGGCTGCATCAACGATGCGAGCCGCGCCTGGTTCGCGATGGGGCGCGACAAGTATCTCCCCGGCTGGTTCGGCGCGGTGCATCCGCGCTATCGCACCCCCTACCGGGCGATCGTGTTCCTGGTGCCGATCGCGCTGATCTTCGCGCTTGGCGCGCCGCTCGACCAGGTCATCACCTTCTCGATCCTCTCGGGCCTTCTGGGCTATACCTTCATGCCGCTGAACATCATCCTGTTCCGCCGCAAATGGCCGCTCGAGACGATCAAGCGCGGCTATGAACACCCGTTCCACCCGATCCCCGCGATCACGCTGCTCACGCTCTGCGGCGTCACCTTCTTCGCGGTGTTCCTGGGCTACGGGACGCAACTGGTGGCGATGATCGGCTTCTACATCGTGGTGTCGCTCTGGTTCCACTTCTGGCGTTACCGCTTCGTGAACCGGGGGGCGCAGTTCACGATGCCCTGGCCGAAGCCCCGGGGCTACTGAGACCGCGGCCCGCCCTTCGGGGCGGGCTTTTTCCCATGTCCCCGCTTATCCCCCTCGGCCTCACGCTCGCCGTCCTCGGCCTCTGGCTCGCCCTGCGGCTGGTTCGGGAAACCCGCGCACGCACGGCTGCCCGCGCCGCCTTCTTCGACGCGGTAAAGCCGCTCTTCGACGGCGGCGAGACGCAGCTGCAACCCACCGGCTTTCCTCGGATGACCGGCCGACGCGGGGGCCTGTCCTTCGACCTTCAGGCCATCCCGGACACGCTGACCTTCCGCAAGCTGCCCGCGCTCTGGGTGCTGGTCAGCCTGCCCGAGCCGATGCCGCTGGGCGCCACGCTGGACCTGATGGCCCGTCCATCTGGCAACGAACCCTTCACCCGCTTCGCCAGCCTGCCCCAGTCGCTGCCTACCCCGCCGCATCTGCCTCGCGAGATCGCCATCCGGACCGATGACGCGGCCCGGGTGCCGCTGGCCCGGCTGATCGCCGACCACGCCGACCTGTTCCGCGACCCCCGCGTCAAGGAACTCGTCCTGTCCCCCAGGGGCCTGCGCATCGTGATCCTCGCCGAGGAAGCCGACCGGGGCCGCTACCTGATCTTCCGCGAGGCCGAGATGGGCCGGACGCCCCTGCCCCCGTCGCGACTGGAACCGCTGCTCGACAGGCTGGCCGTGCTCCGTCAGGATGTGCTGGCCCTGAAGGACCACGCATGAAACAGCCGCCGAACCCCTACCTCGTCCTCGCCGTCGCGATCCTTCTGCCCGGAGTTGGCCAGGTCCTGAACCGCCAGCCAGTGCGCGGGCTGATCTTCGTCTGCTTCGCGGTGCTGTTGGGCGGCTTCACGCTGAAGACCGCCGCGCCGGACGTGTCCTTCGTCGGCAAGGTCTCGGGCGGGCTGTTCGTCTGGGCCATGGCGGTGCTGGACGCCTACAAGACCGCGCGCATCCGGCAGGCGGTGTGGTCCCACGCCAACGCTCCTCGATGACTTCATCACTCGTCGCGGCCCCCCGCGAGGAGAAGCCGAAGGCGCACGACGAGCTATTCCCGCCAGAGCCCCCCGACCATCTCCTTCAGCGCCGCAAGCGCCTCGGCCCCGTCCTCGCAGCCCGGCCCGACCCTGACCGCCACCGTCGCCGCGAAACCAAAGGCCGCGCGCATCGACGGACGGATCGTCACCTCGAACCCTTTCGGCCCAGCTACCACGCTTTCGACGGCATCCTCGGCGCCGAAGGTCTCGTCACTGGCCTCGAACCAGACCGGCCCGCCGCCGACGGGCTGGCGGAACAGCACATAGCCATCCGCCTCGTCCTCGCCCTCGGCGAAGCCAACGAAGAGCATCCCCTCATCCTCGACGACCGAGCCATAGGCCGCCTTCACCGTGATGTCGGCCATTCCGATCTACCCTCGCCCCAAAAGCCACGCCGCGACTGCGGCCAGTGTCATTGCCTGAACCCGGTGCATCCTCGCCGAAACGACCGGGTCGGCAAGAGGCCCGCGCAACGTGCCGGCCAACGCCACGATCATGAGATGCACCACGACCGCCACGACAAGATAGATCGCGGAAAGGACCGCGCTCTCCCAGGCGCCCGATTCCACCGTCAGGAAGCCCGGCAGCACCGTCACGAACATGAGCGCGGCCTTGGGGTTCAGCAGATTGGTCACCAGCCCCCGGCGAAACCCTGCTGCCCCATCCTCGCCGCCGCCCGGCAGGTGATGCGCCGGATTTCCGGCATCGCGCCAGCTTTCCAGCGCGAGATAGAGAAGATAGGCCACGCCCGCGATGTGCAGCGCCTGGAACAGGCCGGGCCACGCCGCCACGACAACCGCAACACCCGTTGCCGCCAGGAGGGCCTGCACAGCCAGGCCAAGGGTGATGCCAAGAACCGCAGCCAGCCCGGCCTGCGGTCCCGACGTTGCCGCAAGCAGGGCAAGCCACGCCATGTTCGGCCCCGGGGTCAGTTCCAGGACCAGCGCGGTCAGCAGGAACGACAGCAGAGCATCGGCGTCCATGCCCGAGGTCTCAATACCACTTGGCGACGGGCGGCAGGCTCATCAGCACCGCGTTGGCGTCATGTCCGGTCTCAAGCCCGAACTTCGTGCCCCGGTCATAGACCAGGTTATATTCGGCATAGAGCCCGCGGTGCTGCAACTGCACCTCGCGGTCTGCCTCTGTCCAGGGCGTCTCGACGCGACGTTCCGTCACCGGCAGGAAGGCCGGCAGGAAGGCCTCGCCCACCGCGCGGGTGAAGGCGAAATCCCGGTGCCAGTCGCCGGTGTTGAGGTCGTCGAAGAAGATGCCGCCCACGCCCCGCGCCCGGCCGCGATGGGGGATGAAGAAGTATTCGTCGGCCCAGGCCTTGAACTTTGCATAGTAGTCGGGCGCATGCGCATCGCAGGCCCGTTTCATCTCGGCATGGAAATGCGCGGTGTCCTCGGCATATTCGATGCAGGGGTTGAGGTCCGACCCGCCGCCGAACCACCAGGCGCCGGGGGTCCAGAACATCCGGGTGTTCATGTGGACGGCGGGCGCATGCGGGTTCTGCATGTGGGCCACCAGGCTGATCCCGCTGGCCCAGAAGCGCGGGTCCTTGTCCATTCCCGGCACCCCCCGCGCGGCCATCGCGCGCTGCGCCTTCTCGCCCAGTTGCCCGTAAACCTCGGACCAGTTGACGCCCACCTTCTCGAACACCGCGCCGCCACGCATCACGCTCATCAGACCGCCACCGCCATCGGCGCGGCTGGTCGGCGTTACCTCGAACCGGCCGGGTGCACCCTTGGCATACTTGTCCTCCAGAGCCTCGAAAGCCGCCACGATCCGGTCGCGCAGGGTGCGGAACCAGGCTGCTGCGACGGCGTTGCGGCTGTCAATCGGATCGGTCATTCTGATGTCCCCGGATGCTGACACCCGCATGCCTAGCATCCCCGCGCGATGCTTTCCACTGTTCAAGGAGTCTCCGATGAAACGGCTGTCATTTCTGGCACTTGCCACGTTTGCGGCGTGCGGCACTCCGCAGGAGCAATGCATCAGCCGGAACACGCGCGACCTGCGCACCGTTGACCGGCTGATCAAGGAGTCCGAGGGCAACCTGGCGCGCGGCTACGCCGTCGAGACGGTGACCGTCTATGAAAGCTACTGGACCACCTGCGAACGCCCCGCGCCGGCAGGCCAGCCCGCCCCGCCGCCGCGGCTGTGCCTCGATGAACGCCCCGTCACCGAGACAAGGCCCAAGGCCATCGACCTTAAGGAAGAGGCGCGCAAGCTGGAAAGCCTGAAGGAAAAGCGCAAGGAGCTTGCCCGGCAGGCCGAGAAGGTGATCGCCGCATGCAAGGCGCAATATCCCGAATGATCGGTGCGAGGGTGGTCAGTGTGCGGGGGCGCAGACCGCGTCCAGAAGTCCCCGCCCGCCGTCCACGGTCAGCACCTGCCCGGTGATGAAGCCCGAAGCGTCCGAAGCCAGGAACTGCACCGCCTCGGCCAGCTCGGCCGGCGCCGCGATCCGGCCAAGGGGGGTGGCCGCGGTGATCGCGTCGCGGTAGTCGGGGTTCTCGCGCAGCGACGCCTGGAGGCTGGCGCTCATCACGCTGCCGAAGGCCACCGCGTTGACCCGGATCCCCTTGGGCGCCAGCGCCACGGCCAGCGAGCGCGTCATCTGGTCCATCGCCGCCGCGGCCATGGAATAGCCCAGCAGCTCCGGCCGGGTGGCCTGCGCGGTGATCGAGGACAGGTTGATGATCGACCCCAGCATCGTGCCTTCCTCGACCTCGGCCCTCTGGGCGTGCTGGATCATCCGCTTGGCGGTGATCTGCGAGATGCGCAGGGCCGACAGCACATTGTAGCGCCACAACTCCTCGACCCCGTCAGCATCGGGGTTCAGGATGTCGGAGACCATCATCCGGCGGCTGGCGTTGACCAGGATGTCCACCCGGTCGAAGGCGTCGATGGTCGCGGACAGCAGGTTGGCGATGGTCAGCTTTTCGGTCAGGTCGCCCGCGAACATGCGCACCGGCCCCTCCGCCCGCGCCTCTTCGCCGATCTCGGCTTCCAGCCGTGCCTCGTCGATGTCGGCGAACATCACGTTCGCGCCCTTGTCCACGAGGTGCCGGGCAATGGCGAGCCCGATGCCGGCGGCCGATCCTGTGACGATGGCGGTCTTGCCCGAGACGGAAAAGGACATGGAACCTCTGGGGTTACGCCCGGGGCGCGTCGCGCCGGGGCCTTGTGGCATGGATCACGCGAAAGCGGCTGTCGCCGGCGACTTCGCGCACATCAAGAAAGCAGTCGTTAAGCACCGGATCATAGGGCAGGTGGCGGTTGGCGACCAACCAGAGGCTGCCGTCGGGGGCAAGCATCCGCCGGGCCGCCCGGATGAAGGCCGCGCCAAGGGCGGGGTCGGCCGCGCGACCGGTGTGGAAGGGCGGGTTCATCACCACGGCGTCGAGCAGCGTCTCGGGGCGCCAGGCGGTCGCGTCGGCCCAGTGGAAGCGGGCGCGCGGGTCGGTGATGTTGGACCGCGCGCAGTCGAGCGCATCCGCCTCTGCCTCGACCAGGTCAAGCCGCTTCACGCCCGGCCGTTTCAGGATCTCGGCCGCCAGGAACCCCCAGCCCGCCCCCAGATCGGCGACCTTGCCGCCCAGCTTGTCGGGCAGGCTGGCGGCCAGCAGGACCGAGCCCGGGTCGGGACCGTCCGAGGAGAATATCCCCGGCAGCGTGCGGAAGCCCGCCACTTCTGCGGGCCGGGCCGCCCAGTCCGACAGGTCGGGCCCGGCGGGGAAGGAGGCCAGCTTGCCATGCGCCTTCGACAGGCTTTCGGACAGATCCACCCGCCCGCGCAGGTCCTTCAGCGCGGTTTCGATCCCGTCGGTCTTCTGGCCATCGATCGAGATCCAGCCGTCCGGGGCCACCTCGGCCGCCGCCCGGGCGATCAGTGCCCGCGCCGCATCGCGCGATCGGGGCAGACAGACGATTGCCGCCGCGTAGGGGGGCGCGGGCGTCACGGAACACAGGGCCGCGAAGTGATCGTAGTCCGGCTTGAACCCGGTCAGGGCCACCAGCCGGTCGCGCGGCAACACCGACAGGTCGTCGTCGCGTCGCGGCCCGTAAACGGCGATGCGGCCCGTTGCCGGAAGCGTCAGGGCGCCGGTCTCCAGCGCCAGGGACAATCGTGCGGCTCGCATGGGCGGGGGCTTCAGGCCCCCCGGTTCCTTCTGGCCGGGTGCACGATCATTCCTTTTCCATCGTGCATTGCAGCGGGTGCTGGTGACGGCGCGAGAAATCCATCACCTGCGCAACCTTGGTCTCGGCCACCTCGAAGCTGAAAACGCCCACCACGGCAAGCCCCTTCTTGTGCACGGTCAGCATGATCTCGAAGGCCTGGGCATGGTTCAGGCCGAAGAAGCGTTCCAGCACATGCACGACGAATTCCATCGGCGTGTAGTCGTCGTTCAGGAGCAGGACCTTGTAGAGCGGCGGACGTTGCGTCTTCGCCTTCGGCCTGGTCAGGATCGAGGTGTCGTGCCCAGGCCCATCCGTCTTGTCGGACATGGTGGGTTCACGGAAGGACACGGGGATCGGGCTCCGGCTTCAGGATTCGGGGTTGCAACTACCCCCTGAAATATAGCCTCTTTTGCCGCAGGGAAAAGAGGTGGCCATGCTGACGACGATCGGCTTCGACGCGGACGACACGCTCTGGCAGAACGAAAGCTATTTCCGGATGACGCAGGACCGGTTCCTGGAACGTCTGGCCGACCATGCCGAACCCGATCACCTGCTGGAACGCCTGACCGCGGCCGAACACCGGAACCTCGCCTACTATGGCTTCGGCGTGAAGGGGTTCACCCTGTCGATGATCGAGACGGCGATCGAGGTGACCGAGGGCCGCGTCCCCGCGAGTGTCATCGGCGAGTTGATCGCCATGGGGCGCGATCTTCTGGAACACCCGCTGGAACTTCTGCCGCATGTCCGCACCACCGTCACCGTACTGTCGGAACAGTTCCGGCTGGTGCTGATCACCAAGGGCGACCTCTTGCACCAGGAACGCAAGCTGGCGCAGTCCGGCCTGGGCGACCTGTTTCATGGGGTCGAGATCGTCTCGGACAAGACCGAGGCGACCTACCGGCAGGCCTTCGCCCGGCACGGGACGGGGGCAGACCAGGCGATGATGGTCGGCAACTCGCTGAAATCCGACGTGATTCCGGCACTTCAGGCGGGATCCTGGGGCGTCCATGTGCCACAGGAGCAGGAGTGGGCGTTCGAAGTCGCGCCACCCCCTACCACGCACGGCCGGTTTCACGTCGTCAGGGATCTGGGTCAGTTGCCGGACCTGGTGTATCGGCTGCGTGGCTAACCCGGCACCAGAACCATCGCCCCCCAACAAATAGAAGGTCAGTTCGCTTCTGACCCTAGATATGGCCTGACCGACCTCGGATTGCTGCTTCCCTGCAACTACTTCAACTGCACCCCGAAACCCCTTGGATTTTTTGGGTTTTCGCATTGCGGTTCCTGTGCTAGCCTTCACGTCGAGGCAGAATTCGGCACCGGAAAATCCGGGCCAACAGGCAAAAGGTGGGCGAGGTGACATCGCTTCTCGGGCGTATTTTTCGCGCTATTTCCATGATTCTTGTCGTCGCCGCAGTCGTGGCGACGTCCCCGCTTCAGGCCGCGCCCTTTGCGGCCATCGTGATGGACGGCCGGACCGGCGAAGTCCTCTACGAGAAGAATGCCCATGCGCGGCTGCATCCGGCTTCGCTGACCAAGATGATGACGCTCTACATCGCCTTCCAGGAGATTGAGGCGGGGCGGCTGTCGCTGGATACGATGGTGACGGTATCGAAGTACGCCGCATCGCAGCCGCCGTCGCGGCTGGGGCTGAAGCCCGGGCAAAGGATCTCGATGCGCCACCTGATCCGGGCGGCGGCGATCAAGTCGGCCAATGATGCGGCCTCGGCGATCGGCGACCACATCAGCGGCGATGCCGCGAGCTTTGCCAAGCGCATGACCCGCACCGCGCGGCAACTGGGCATGAACAACACCACCTTCAAGAACGCCAACGGGTTGACGGCCGAGGGACACCTGTCCACGGCCTACGACATGAACGTGCTCGGACGGCACCTTTTCTACGACTTCCCGCAGTACTACCACATCTTCTCGCGCCGGACGGCAGACGCCGGGATCGCGACCGTGACCAACACGAACTCTCGCTTTCTCGACAGCTATGAGGGCGCGGACGGGATCAAGACCGGCTATACCGGCCCGGCGGGATTCAACCTGACCGCCTCGGCGCGGCGGGGCGACAAGCACATCATTGCCACCGTGTTCGGGGGAACCTCATCAGCGAACCGCAACGCGAAGATGGCGGAGCTGATGGACATCGGCTTCGCCAGGGCCCGGAACGGCGTGAAGGAACAGCCGCCGAAAGCAGCACCGATCGAGGATGCGCTGGTCGCCTCGCTGGAAACCGGGATCGACGAGATCGACGCCGTAGGCGGGGCGGGCAAGACTGTTCGCGTCTCGGGCGAAGTGAAGAAGTCGCTGCGTCCTAAGGCGCGGCCGACGGTGCCGACGGTGCCGGATGCGGTTGCGGTGGCCATGGCGGAGGGGATCGAAGGCGCCTTGGCCGAGGCAACCGCCGCGCCGGCCCCCGAAGGCACGCTGGACTTCCAGGCGCAGGCGATGGCCGCGGCCGAACAGGCGACCGCGGATCCGATGGCGCTGGCCGAGACGGCGATCCCTCCGGCGGAGGACGAAGCTGCGCCGGAAACCCTGCTGGCCGAGGCGGCCGAACCGGCCGCCGTTCCTGCCGTCCTGGTCGAGCCCGGCACCCTCGACGCGCAGGCTGCGGCGCTGGCCGCACCGGCAGGCGAGACGGTTCTGGCCGAAGCCGTTGCGCCGGAGCCGGCTCCGGAAGCGGCTCTCGAACCGGTTGTCGACCCGGCCCTCGCGGCGTTCAAACCGAAGGCGCGACCCGAAGCCATGGCGGCTCCTGTGGTCGCGGCAGCCGAGACGGAGGCGATTGCGCCTGCCGTCCCGGCGGCAGAGCCGGTCGCGCAGGAGGTCGTTCTTGCCGAGGTCCAGCCCGAGCTTGTGGTGACCGATCCGGGCCTGGATCCAGCTGCCACCGACGCCCCTGCGGCGCTGCTGGCCGAAGTGACCGACGTCGAGAGCGTCGCCGGAGCCACAGCCCTGGCCCCGCCGTCGGTTTCGGCAGCTCCAGCGCCGGATACGGTGGCCTCGGCCATGCCCAAGCGGCAGGCTCCGATCTTCGACACGATCGAGACCGCGGACATGCAGGCGGAGGACACCGGGACGAGTGAAGAGGTCGTCGTGGTGATGTCCACCTCGGGCGGTCGGCACTTCGGGGTGAATGTCGGCGAATATTCCTCGCGCTACGAGGCGGACAAGGCGCTTCTGAAGACCGCGCTGGCCGAAAGTGCCACCCTGAACGAGGGGAACCGCCGGGCGATCCAGTCGGGGGGCAAGTGGCGGGCGAGCTTCATGGGGCTGACCGAGGAGCAGGCGCAACTGGCCTGCCGGCGCCTGATGGCCCGCGCGATCCCCTGCGAAACGGTGGGGGGCTGAGCCATGGTCGCGCTCGTTTTCCCCGCCCTGCCCACCGTGACCCTTCCGGTTACCGGCCGCGCCGAACGCTTCCCGGTCCGCCGCATCTTCTGCGTCGGCCGGAACTATGCCGAGCACACCCGGGAGATGGGGGGCGATCCGGAACGGGAGACGCCGTTCTTCTTCACCAAGCCCGCCGATGCCGTGGTGGAATCCGGCAGCCGCATCCCCTATCCGTCGGCCACGCAGAACCTGCACCACGAGGGCGAGCTGGTGGTGGCCATCGGCAAGTCCGGCGCGATGGTCTCGGAGGACGCGGCCCAGGCGATGATCTGGGGGCACGCCGCCGGGAATGACCTGACCCGGCGCGACCTGCAGGCCGAGGCGAAGGAGCGCCGCCGGCCCTGGGACATGGCCAAGGGGTTCGACAAGTCGGCGGTGGTGGGCGCGATCCGGCCCGGCCCCCTGCCCCGCGCGCGGCTGCGGTGCACCGTCAACGGGGCGGTGCGGCAGGAAGCCTCGACCGACGAGATGATCTGGACCCCGGCCTCGATCATCGCGGCCCTGTCGCAACTGGTCAGCCTGTCGCCGGGAGACCTGATCTTCACCGGCACCCCGGCCGGGGTGGGGCCGCTGAACCGTGGCGACACCTGCAAGGTCGAGGTCGAGGGCCTGCAACCGGCGACAGTGACGATCGCCTGAGCCTGTCCACGGTGGACAAACGCCAGGATGTCAATGAAATCAACTCGTTGGCATTTTCCGTTAGGGTGGCGTTAACCCAGGATCTCAGGGCTTTGGGCGGTCGTCCCAATCCTTCATCAGGATGCGGTTCGCGTCTCCCTCGGGGTCGTCGAACTGCCGGTTGCGCATGGCCCAGAAGAAGGCCGCAAGCCCGATCCCGCCCAGGAACAGCGAGGCCGGGATCAGGATGGTGAGGACTTCCATTACTTCAGCCTCATCGCGTTCAGCGAAACGGTGATCGAGGACAGCGACATGGCCAGCGCCGCCGCAAGCGGCGTTGCCAGTCCCACAAGCGCGATCGGCACGGCGACGATGTTGTAGCCGCCCGAGATCAGGAAATTCTCGATCATCCGCCGCGTCGCCTGCCGGCTGATCCGCTGGGCGTCGGCGATGGGGGCGATGTCCTGGCCAAGGAGCACGATGTCCGAGGCGACCCGCGCCGCGTCCAGCGCCGAGGCGGGGGAGATCGAGACATGCGCGGCGGCCAGGGCGGCGGTGTCGTTCAGCCCATCGCCGACCATCAGGACCTTGCGGCCCCCGGCCGCCAGCGCTGCGACCCGCGCGGCCTTTTCGGCCGGCAGGACGCCAGCCTGCCAGACGGGGATGCCGAGGCGTTGGGCAAGGTCGCGGACCGGGGCTTCGGCGTCGCCCGACAGAAGCTCGACCTCCAGTCCGGCAGCGCGCAGCGCGGCCACCGCCTGTTCGGCGCCGGGGCGCAGGCGGTCGGTAAAGGCGAAGGCGTGGGTTTCGCTCCGGGCGCCCCCCGCCCCCATCCCCTCCTCACCGGGGGGAGGGGAGGCGCCCGGGTCGGTGACGGAGAGATAGGTTGCGGTCACGGGCAGCGGCTCGGCCCCGCACCAGTCGGCCCGGCCCAGGCGAACGCGGGCACCACGGTAGTCACCCTCGATCCCGCGGCCCGAAACCTCGCGGATGTCGGTCACTTCGACCGGGGCGATGCCGGCAGCCCTGGCGCCTTCCGCGATCGCCCGGGCCAGGGGATGCGCCGAACCGGCGGCAAGCGCCGCAGCGATGGCCACGGCCTCCGCCGGGTGGTCGGCCAGGGCAACAGGTTCGGGTGTGCCGAGGGTCAGCGTACCGGTCTTGTCGAAGACGACGGTATCGACCTCGGCCAGGCGTTCCAGCGCGGTGCCGTGCTTGATGAGCAGGCCCTTGCGGAAAAGGCGCCCGGAGGCCGAGGTGATGACGGCGGGCACGGCAAGGCCCAGCGCGCAGGGGCAGGTGATGATGAGGACGGCGGCGGAAATGTTGATCGCGTGGCGCAGGTCGCCGCCGGTCGCCCACATCCAGTAGCCGAAGGCGGCAAAGGACAGGATATGCACCAGCGGCGAATAGAGCTTCGAGGCGCGGTCGGCGAGGCTGGTGTAGCGCGTCTTGACCCCTTCGGCGACGGCGACGAGATCGGCCATCCGGTGCAGGCTGGACTCATTCCCCGCCGCCGTGACCTGCACGGTCAGGGGGCCGGTGAGGTTCACCTCGCCCGCGCTGACGACAGTGCCCTGCCCCGCCGGAACCGGCAGGCTTTCCCCGGTCAGCAGGCTGCGGTCAAGCTCCGAGGCGCCCGACAGGACCACCCCGTCCACCGGCATCCGCGCGCCGGGACGGACCAGCACGGTATCGCCCGGCGCGACGGCGGCGATGGGGGTTTCCACCTCGGCCCCGTCGATCAGCAGGATCGCGCGGGGCACCTCCAGCGCCGCCAGTTCCTCGGCGGCCGAGCGGGCGATGGCGCGGGTGCGGTGGTCGAGGTAGCGGCCAAGGAGGAGGAAGAAGGCGAGCATCACGGCGGCGTCGAAATAGGCGTGATGGCCGGACATCCAGGTCTCGAACACCGAGATCGAGGAGGCGAGGATGAGCGCGAGGCTGATCGGCACGTCCATCCCGAGCTTGCCCTGGCGCAGCGAGGCCCAGGCCGAGCGGAAGAAGGGTTGCCCGGCGAAGACCACGGTCGGCAGGGCGATCGCGGCGGAAATCCAGTGGAAGAGGTCGCGCGTCGCGGCCTCGGCCCCCGACCAGACTGCGACCGAGAGGAGCATCACGTTCATCATCGAGAAGAAGGCGACGCCCAGCCGCATCAGGAGGTCGCGGCCCTGACGGTCGGTCTCGGTGGACGAGAGGAGGCCGGGGTCGAGCTCGTGCGCTTCCTGGCCAAGCGAGTCGAGAAGGCAGATCAGCTGGGCGGCGGTGACGCGGCCCTCGGCCTCGACCGAGACACGCTTCAGTGTCAGGTTGACGCGGGCGGAATGGACGCCGGGCAGGGCCTGGAGCGCGGCCTCGATGCTGGAGATCGACTGCGCGCCGGCGGCATTGGGCAGGGAGAGGACGATGCGGCCGGCGCGGTCGGCGCGCAGGGCCGCGATGCGTTCGGCGGCCGGAACGACGGCGCAGGCCGGGCAGGCGGAGACCGGGGCGCGGGTCGCGGCGAAGTCTTCGGCCAAATCCATGGCCTAGCCCTTCACGAACAGTTCGGACCGCTGTTCGAAAAGCGTTCCGTCATCGGAAAGGGCGGTCACCTTGACCATCCACTTGCCGACCCCGAGCAGCAGCTCGGCGGCATAGAGGTCGCCATCGAGCGTGAAGTCGGGGAAGCGGTCCTCGCTGGCCTCGGTGGTGCGGCCGACGAGCACCTGGAGATCGTTCACCCGGACCGGCAAGCCGTCCGGGCCGTGGAAGGCAAGCGTCATGCGGCCGGCCTCGTAGGAGGGAGTCATCGTCCAGCCCAGCGCCTCTTGCGCGGCCTTGCGCTTGTCGAAGCCCTGGGAGGCGACATAGGAGTTCTGGACTTCGAGCCCCGGGAAGGTCGAGACCGCCTTGTAGGCCAGAACGACGTTGACGCCGATGATCACGGCGAAGGCGCCGACGGTGACGGCGAGGACATGCTTTCCGGTGATCTCGGCCATCATTGGTCCTTTCCGTTGAAGATCGTATCATGCGACACGCGGTTCGTGGTGCCAAGCTCTTCCACCCAGAGCCGGACATCCGTGCGGTCCTCGACGGCGGCACGGGTGCCGGGGGCGGCCGTCAGGTAAACGCGCTGCGACAGGGTTTCGTTCGCGGGCACGGTGACGGTCAGACCCTCGCGCCCCTCCAGCGAGAGGGTGACGAAGGCGTCGGAGGTGACGGCAATCGCGAACTGGGCGTCCGACCCGCCCATGTTCCGCAGGCGGATGTCGTAGGCGTTGCGGATCGAGCCGTCCGAGAGGGTGACATAGGTCGGGTTGCGGACCGGGGTCACGTTCATGTCGATGGGCGAGCGCATGAAGAGCGCGATGACAAGCCCGATGCCGATGCCGGCCCAGAGCACGGTGTAGAGCATGGTGCGGACGCGGAAGACGTGGCTCCAGACCGATTTCGGCGGCTGGCCGGCCCGTTCGCGCGCCTCGTCGGTGAGGGCCATGTAGCCGATCAGGCCGCGAGGGCGACCGATCTTGTCCATCATGTCGTTGCAGGCATCGATGCAGAGGCCGCAGGTGATGCAGGCGAGCTGCTGGCCGTTGCGGATGTCGATGCCCATGGGACAGACGTTGACGCAGGCCATGCAGTCGATGCAGTCCCCCGCGCCCTCGGTGCCGAGCTTGCCGCGCGGCTCGCCCCGCCATTCGCGATAGGCGATGGTCAGCGTGTCCTCGTCCATCATCGCGGCCTGGATGCGCGGCCAGGGGCAGGCATAGATGCAGATCTGTTCCCGCGCGAAGCCGCCGAAGAAGAAGGTGGTCATCGTCAGGATCAGCATGGTGATGTAGGCCACGGGATGCGCCTGGCCAGTTACCAGATCGCGCAGCAGCGTGGGCGCGTCGGTGAAATAGAAGATCCAGGCACCGCCCGTGGCAAGGCCGATCAGGAACCAGACCGTCCACTTGATCGCGCGCTTGCGGATCTTTTCGGCATCCCATTTCTGCCGGTGCAGGCGGATGCGCGCGTTGCGGTCGCCCTCGATCCAGCGTTCCACGAGGATGAAGAGGTCGGTCCAGACCGTCTGCGGACAGGCATAGCCGCACCAGACCCGCCCTGCGGCCGAGGTGAACAGGAACAGGCCCAGACCCGCCATGATCAGAAGCCCCGCGACGAAGTAGAATTCGTGCGGCCATATCTCGATCATGAAGAAGAAGAACCGGCGGTTGGCGAGGTCCACCAGCACCGCCTGGTCTGGCAGCGAGGGCCCGCGGTCCCAGCGCAGCCAGGGGGTGATGTAGTAGATGCCGAGCGTTATGCCCATGATCCACCACTTCAGCGTGCGGAAAGTGCCCTTCACGCGGCGGGGAAAGACCGGCTCGCGCGCGGCATAAAGGCTGGGTTCTGTTTCGGGGGTTGTCACGGGCGCTCCTTCGCTGGCCGGGGCCAGTCTATCATGCCGCCTGCAATCGGTCATTCCGCGCAAACGGGCCTTGACCTGCATCAATAGCGCCTGGGCCGGGGCGAATTGAATGCGGCAAGGCGGCACAACCAGGCGTGATCCGGGGCGGCAGGCCGATGTGGCCTTGCCTCGGACCGGGCATCCCTCGCGCCGCACCGATCCCGAAGGAGGTGCCCAAAGAAAAGGGGGCCCGAAGGCCCCCCGAGGGTCGGAAGGGAACCGGGAAGGTCATTCCCCGCCACCGCGACCATGGACATAGAAGGCTGCGGCACGGATCTCGTCCTCGCTGAGACGGGTGTTCCAGTTCGGCATCACGCCGAAGCGGGAATAGGTAACCGTCTGGGTGATCGCCTCGCGCGTGCCGCCGTAAAGCCAGATTGCGTCGTTCAGCCGCGGAGCCCCCTGCGCCCGGTCGCCCGAGCCGTCCTCCATGTGGCAGGCTGCACAGTTCTCGGCAAAGACCGTCGCGCCCTCGGCTGCCAGCGCCGCGTCGTGTTCCTGCCCCGAGATGGCCAGCACATGCTCGACGACCTGCGAGATCTGGGTCGCGTCCAGGATGCCGTCCACGCCGAACTTCGGCATTTCCGAATAGCGGGCGTCGGGATCGGTGGTGTTGCGGATGCCGTGGGTGATGGTCAGATGGATGTCCTCCATCGTGCCGCCCCAGAGCCAGTCGTCATCCAAGAGGTTCGGATAGCCCTTGCCCACCACACCGGCCGCGCCCGAACCGTGGCACTGGGCACAGTTGGTGCGGAACACCGCCGCCCCCGCACGTTCGGCATAGGCTGCAAGCTCGGGATCGGCGCCGATGGCGTTCAGGTCGGCGGCAATCAGCCCTTCCTTGATCGCGGCATTGGCCGCGTCAACGCGGGCGATTTCTTCGGCGACATCGGCACGGGTCGAGGCCCCGAGGAGGCCGGGCGTTGCCTCCTTGATCAAGGGCCAGGCCGGATAGGCTATGGTATAGCCGATGCCCCAGACGATCGTGGCGTAGAACACCCAGACCCACCAGCGCGGCAGCGGATTGTTGTATTCCTCGATACCGTCCCAGGCGTGGCCGGTCGTTTCCACCTGCCGGGGCTCTTTCTTCAACGGTTTGGCCATGGCTCAGGCCTCCTTACGCGATTGGGCAGGATGGTCTTCCGCAGGACGGTCGTCGTTGCGGAAGATCGAGTTGGCGACATCCCGATGCGCGGCGCGCGATCCGGGGCGGAAGGCCCAGAGGCAGACGCCAAGGAAGGTCAGCGTCATTGCCAGCAGGAACCAGCTGTCGGCGAGTTGACGGAGGAAGGAATAGGTTTCCATCGCGCGTCCCCCTAGCGGTTGGCCACGGGGGTATAGGTCGAGAAGTCGACCATCGTGCCCAGCACCTGGATGTAGGCGATCAGGGCGTCCGCCTCGGTCAGCTCGGGCTGGCCGTCGAAGTTGCGAACGTTGACCGGATTGCCGAAGGCCTCGGCGCCATACCGCGCCTCGAGCCCCGAGCTGTCGCCCAGCGGATCCGCCTGGGCCGCAAAGTCGGCCTGGGCGTTGGCAATCATCTCCTCGGTATAGGGCACGCCCACCAGGGCATGGGTTTCGAGCGAGTCGCGGATGTAGCGACCGTCGATCCTGTTGTTGAACAGGAAGCCGTAGGGCGGCATCACCGATTCCGGCACCACGGACTTGGCGTTGTGGAAGTGGTCCTGGTGCCATTCGTCGGAATAGCGCCCGCCCACCCGTGCGAGGTCCGGCCCGGTGCGCTTCGAGCCCCACTGGAACGGATGGTCGTACATCGACTCGGCCGCCAGGCTGTAGTGGCCATAGCGTTCGACCTCGTCCCGCATCGGACGGACCATCTGGCTGTGGCAGACATAGCAGCCTTCGCGGATGTAGATGTCGCGCCCGGCCAGTTCGAGCGGCGTGTAGGGGCGCACGCCTTCCACCTTCTCGATGGTGTTTTCCAGGTAGAACAGCGGCACGATCTGCACGATGCCCCCGATGGTCACCACCAGGAAGGACAGGATCAGGAGAAGCGTGGCGTGGGTTTCGATTGCCTTGTGTTTTTCGAGGATAGCCATGGTCAGCCCCCTTTCCTTACTCGGCCGGAACGGCGTTGTTGGCATTGACCGGCGACTTGGCTGGCTGGGCCTTGACCGTCATCCAGAGGTTCCAGGCCATGATGAGCCCGCCCGTCAGGTAAAGCACCCCGCCCAGCGCACGCACCACATACATCGGGAACTTCGCTGCCACGGTGTCGGCGAAGGCGTTGACGAGGAAGCCGTTGGCATCCACCTCGCGCCACATCAGGCCTTCCATGATGCCGGTGACCCACATCGACGAGGCATAGAGCACGATGCCGATGGTGGCGAGCCAGAAGTGCCAGCTGACCAGCGAGAGGCTGTAGAGCCGTTCGCGGTTCCACAGGCGCGGCACGAGGAAGTAGAGCGCGCCGAAGGTGATCATGCCGTTCCAGCCGAGCGCGCCGGAATGGACGTGGCCGATGGTCCAGTCGGTGTAGTGCGACAGCGAGTTCACGGCCTTGATCGACATCATCGGGCCTTCGAAGGTGGACATGCCGTAGAAGCCGATCGAGACCACCATCATGCGGATGATCGGGTCGGTGCGCAGCTTGTCCCAGGCCCCCGACAGCGTCATCAGCCCGTTGATCATGCCGCCCCAGGACGGCATCCACAGGATGACCGAGAACACCATGCCGAGGGTCGAGGCCCAGTCGGGCAGCGCGGTGTAGTGCAGGTGGTGCGGACCGGCCCAGATGTACAGGAAGATCAGCGCCCAGAAGTGGATGATCGACAGCTTGTAGCTGTAGACCGGGCGCTCGGCCTGTTTCGGCACGAAGTAGTACATCATGCCCAGGAAGCCCGCGGTCAGGAAGAAGCCCACGGCGTTGTGGCCATACCACCACTGGATCATCGCGTCCTGCACCCCGGAGGTGACCTGGACCGAGGTCGAGCCGAAAATCGAGACCGGGATCGCCATGTTGTTCACGACGTGCAGCATGGCGATGGTGACGATGAAGGACAGCAGGAACCAGTTGGCGACGTAGATGTGCGGCTCCTTCCGCTTGAAGAGCGTGCCCATGAAGGTCGCCAGGAAGGCCACCCAGACCACGGTGATCAGCCAGTCCACATACCAGACGGGCTCGGCATATTCCTTGGACTGCGTGCCGCCGAGGACGTAGCCGGAGGCAGCCAGCACGATGATGAGCTGCCAGCCCCAGAACACGAACCAGCCGAGGTTGCCACCCCAGAGTCGCGTCGCGCAGGTGCGCTGGACGATGTAGAACGAGGACATGATCAGCGCGTTGCCGCCGAAGGCGAAGATCACCGCGCTGGTGTGCAGCGGACGCAGCCGGCCGAAGTTGCCGTAGCCCTGCAGCCAGTCGAAATTCAGCTGCGGGAAAGCCAGCTGGAAGGCGATGACCACGCCGACCAGAAAGCCGACGACGCCCCAGAAGGTGGTGGCGATGGCCCCGGCCCGCACCACGCCGTCCATGTATTCATGGCTCAGGTCCGGTTTCGGATCCCCGGCCGTCCGCAGCACCCACAAGAAGGCGATGCCCGCGGCCAGCATCACCGTCAGCGCGTTGACCTGGTAGGCCAGGTCCCGGGCGTAGTTGGCCGCGATCGCGGCCAGGACCGCGACGAGGCCAAGTCCTGCCAGTTTCAGATAATCCCACATGGTTTGCGTCCCTTCGTCCTGTCTGTTGCGGTCGGCCACCCCGTTGACGATTCGGGGCTGCATCCGCACTCTACGACAGAGTGACTACTGCGGCGCAGCGACAAAAGGCGCCTTGATCTGCGTCAAGCTGTGGCAGGACCCCGATTGACCCTGGTCAAGGCGCAGGATGCCTGATGCGGGGAAAATGAGGCATTCGCAAACTCCGGACCCTTAGCGGGAGACGACCATGGCCTACAAATCCCTTCTGACCGTCGCGGCTTCGCCCAATGAAGTCCTTGGCACGGTGACAGCTGCCGCCAGCATCGCCTTGACGATGGATGCCCATCTGGACGCGCTGGCCCTGGGCGTCGATCGGACCCAGGTCGGCTACAGCTACGTCGGTTCGGGCGCGGTGGTCATTGCCGCCGCCATGGACCGTGCCGAGAACGAGGCCCGCGAAACCGAGGCTGCGCTCAATGCCGCAATCGGGGCACAGACGCCAGCATTGCGGTCGGCTGTGGAATCGCTGGTGACACAGCTGGGCGCGCTGACCGATGTCGTGGCCTCCCGCGCGAGGTACTCGGATCTGGTGGTCCTGCCTCTGCCCTACGGCAAGAACCGCGGGGTCGAGGACGAGGCGGTGACCGAGGCTGCATTGTTCGAGGGCATGGCGCCGGTCCTGGTCATACCGCCTGCCGGCTTGCGCAGCCCCGAACCGAAACGTGTCATCGTGGCGTGGAACCAGAGTCGTGAGGCCTTGGTCGCTGCGCGACGGGCGATGCCCTTCCTGAAGCGCGCCGACTCGGTGCAGATAGTGGTCGTCGATCCGCCGGCCCATGGCCCGGAACGCTCCGATCCCGGCGGTTTGCTGTGCCAGTATCTGGTGCGGCACGGCGTGCGGGCCGAAGTCATGGTCCTTGCCAGGACCCTGCCCAAGGTATCAGAGGTTCTCGCCCGGCACGTCCGCGATACCGATGCCGACCTGCTGGTCATGGGTGCCTACGGCCACTCCCGGTTCCGCGAGGCCATTCTTGGCGGAGCGACCCGCGACATGCTGGAACACGCCGAAATCCCGGTGTTCCTGGCGCACTGAGCAGGCACCGCGCCCGGGCGGCCACAGAGGCCGCCCGGTTCGCCGACGCCCTACTGGACGAAGCGAGGCATATCAACGCCGGGCTCGGCGGTGGCGGCAATGATCGGCTCGGCCTCCGACTCGATACCGGCGGTCGCATCGCTGCGCGCGGTCAGCAGCCTTGCGATCCGGACCGCTGCCATGCCGTCCCCGAAGGGATTGACCTTGCCGCGCAACTCGGCCTTGGCGCCGCGCTTCAGGATATCCCTGCCGGCGGCCAGGATGCGCTCGGGGTCGGTGCCGGTCAGCTGGGCGAAGCCGGCCGTGATCGCCTCGCCCCTTTCCGATTCGTTGCGGACCACCAGGATCGGCACGCCGAAGGTCGGCGCCTCTTCCTGGACCCCGCCGGAATCGGTGATGATCAGCGAGGCCGCGCTCATCACGAAAACGAAATCCTCGTATCCGAGGGGATCCAGCAGACAGACATTGGGCACGTCGGCCAACACGCTGCGGACGCTGCCCGAGACTGCCGGATTGGGATGGACCGGAAGGACGAAGGCGTGGTCGCGGAATTCCCCGGCCAGGTCGCGGATCGCGGTCGCAACCCCGGTCAGGACCGAGCCGTGGCTTTCGCGCCGGTGGAGGGTGACGAGGACGATGGGCTTGCCGCCGGTGATCCCCTGGCGCCAGGTGTCGAGCCGCAGTGCCGTTTCGGAATTCTGCGCGATCATCGCCCGGATCGCGATCAGCGCGTCCACCACGGTATTTCCGGTCAGGTGGACCGTTCCCGGATCGATCCCCTCGGCCAGAAGGTTCTGGCGCGCGCAATCGGTCGGCGCGAAATGCAGGTCGGCGATCGGCGCGATCATCCGGCGATAGCCTTCCTCGGGCCAGGGGCCAGCGAGGTTGCCGGTGCGCAGGCCAGCCTCGACATGAGCCACCGGAATGCCGGCATGGAAACCCGCCATCGCGCCCGCAAGCGCGGTCGAGGTATCGCCCTGCACGACGATCCTGTCCTGCGGCAGCCGGATCAGAAGCTCCGAGATGGCACGGTGCAGGTCGGTGAATCGTGCTCCTGCCGTCGCAGCCCCGGGGTCGAGGGCAAGTTCCTCATCGGGGGCGATTCCGAAACTGGCGAGCGCGTCGCGCGCCATGACCGGGTGCTGACCGGACAGGCAGACGGTCAGCTGGACCCCGGGTTCGCGCCGCAAGGCCAGGACCACCGGTGCGAGCTTGATGGCTTCCGGCCTGGTGCCGATCATCACGAGGATGCGGTGTTTGCGCCAGTTGCGATCCATCAGCATCTTTCTTGCCCGCGTCTCTGAAAGCGTTGCCACACAGAACGGCAGAGAAGTGTTTCGGAAACCCCAAGCGGGCACCGCTCGCCGGACAAAGGCGCCCCAGTCGTTGCCATCATGCCCGCCCCCGGTCCGCCAGGGCGAACCGGGGTGGACCAAAGGTCCGCTTGCCGCTGTTCCGCATCAGGCAAGCAACAGGTCCCCGATGTCGAGGCTGCTGCCTTCGGTCATGCTGAACAGCGCCACCGCATTGGCGCTGGATCCGCCGTCGAGGTCGAGGAAC
>NZ_VMDU01000023.1 GCF_008271465.1 Tabrizicola flagellatus
TCTCAGGTTGGGCAGACTCTACATCACAGCGAGGGAACTTCCGGGGGGCAGGTCACTTGCCTACGCGTCCTGCAACTCGGGCATTCCGTCCGGAAATCGCCAGTCGATTACGAGTTTCCTTAGCGCGATCACGTCATGGAGAAGCCGATCTGCGATTCGTATGGTTTCGTCAACCTGTTGTTTTGTAATGGATTGCTTCACTTCGAAGAGCTCACGCTCTTTGCCTTTCCCGCGCGCAAAGTAATGCGCCGCACCTAACGTTCCGTTCAGATGATCCTCGAAGTAGAAAGCACCGTGCGCAGCCAAGTTTCTCGTTTCCAGCCCGCTCTCTACGTCCGCTGCTAAGGACAGAATGCGTTCAGCAATGGTGTTTGGACAGTTCTTCGCACTGTTCCTGAATCGAGAAGGCAGCTCCTGAGTTTTGAGTTTGAGACTGACATAGCCGCGGTACTCCTCTACGGAGTGTGGGTCGATCTCTTCTGCGTGCATAGTGGTTTGCCACACGGCGAGGTCAATGTGTGCCGCGGTCTGCATGTAAGTTCCCAGATCAAGCAGGAACTGCTGCGGGAGCATGCGCTCAACGATGCTTCTCATTGATCAACCCCAACAATGAAGCAGAAAACGGCGGGCATTTGGCCCGCCGCTATGGTTGTTCAGCCTGTCAAGCGACTCAGCTGCACCCCGTCGTCGCGCCGCACGAGTTGCACTTCAGGCAGGTGCCGTTGCGCACCAGCGTGTAGTTGCCGCACTCGCCGCAGCTGTCCCCCGTGTAGCCTTGCAGCTTGGCCTTGGTGCGGGCGTCCGCCGTGCCGAGAGCGAAGGTCGAGGTCGTCTCCGAGAAGCCGGAGACGCGCGTCTCCGACAGGACCGCCGTCATCGGCGCGGCCGTGTCGGTGCCGGTGGCGAGGCCGCCGCCGAAGGCCGCGACCCCCTGCCCGCCTTGCAGGACGGTGAATTCCTGCGGCAGGCGTTTCCTCATGTAGCCGGTCGAGGCAACCTGCTTCAGCACCTCCAGCGACTTCGAGGCGGCGACCTCCGAAGGCTCGGCGATGTTGCGTTTGCCTTCCTCATCCCCGCGGCCGAGGTCGTCGAAGCTCGCGCCCTTGGGTGCGACATGGGCGAGGTCGGTACGGTCGAGGTAGGAGATCGCCAGTTCCCGGAAGATGTAGTCGAGGATCGAGGTCGCGTTCTTGATCGAGTCGTTGCCCTGGACCATGCCGGCGGGCTCGAACCGGGTGAAGGTGAAGGCCTCGACGAATTCCTCCAGCGGCACGCCGTATTGCAGGCCGACCGAGACCGCGATGGCGAAGTTGTTCATCATCGCCCGGAAGCCCGCGCCTTCCTTGTGCATGTCGATGAAGATCTCGCCCAGGGACCCATCGGCATATTCGCCGGTGCGGAGATAGACCTTGTGGCCGCCGACGATCGCCTTCTGGGTATAGCCCTTGCGGCGTTCCGGCAGCTTCTCGCGGTGGCTGCGGACGATTTCCTTGACGATCACCTTTTCGACGATCTTTTCGGCGACGACCGGGGCCTTTTCCATGACCGAGCCATTGGTCAGCGCCTCTTCGGCCTCGTCGTCGTCCTCGATCAGGGCGGCGGCAAGGGGTTGGCTGAGCTTGGAGCCGTCGCGGTAGAGCGCATTGGCCTTGATGCCGAGGGAGTGGCTGAGCTCATAGGCCGCCAGCACATCCGCGATCGTGGCCGAGTTCGGCATGTTGATGGTCTTGGAGATCGCGCCCGAGATGAAGGACTGGGCGGCGGCCATCATGGTGATGTGGGATTCCACCGAGAGGAACCGCTTGCCGGTCTTGCCGCAGGGGTTGGCGCAGTCGAAGACCTTGTAGTGTTCGGGCTTGAGGTGCGGCGCGCCTTCCAGCGTCATGGTGCCGCAGACATGGTCGTTGGCGGCGTCGATCTGGGCCTTGGTGAAGCCCAAGTGACGGAGAAGGTCGAAGGTCGGGTCGGCCAGCTTCTCGGCCGGGATGCCGAGGGTGCCCTTGCAGAAGTCCTCACCCAGGGTCCACTGGTTGAAGACGAAGCGGATGTCGAAGGCGGAGGGCAGCGCGGCCTCGATCTTCTCGATCTCGCGGGGCCCGAAGCCGTGGCCGATGAGCGACGTGTGGTTGATCGCCGGGGCCTGGCCGAGCGAGCCGTGGCCGACGGCGTAGGCGACGATCTCGGCGGCCTGGGAGGTGGAGTAGCCGAGGGCTTCCAGCGCGGCGGGGACCGACTGGTTGATGATCTTGAAGTAGCCGCCGCCGGCGAGTTTCTTGAACTTGACGAGGGCGAAGTCGGGCTCGATCCCGGTGGTGTCGCAGTCCATGACGAGACCGATGGTGCCGGTGGGGGCGATCACGGTCGTCTGGGCATTGCGATAGCCATGGGCTTCACCGAGGCGCAGTGCCTCGTCCCAGGCGGATTTTGCAAGCGCGACAAGGCTTTGGTCCGGGCAGTTCGCGTGGTCAAGGGCGACGGCCGGGACGTTCAGGCCTTCGTAGGCGCCGGTCGCATGGGCGGCGGCGCGGTGGTTGCGGATGACGCGGAGCATGTGCTCGCGGTTGCGAGCGAAGCCCGCGAAGGGGCCGAGTTCCTTGGCCATTTCCGCGCTGGTCGCATAGGCGACGCCGGTCATGATCGCGGTCAGCGCGCCGCAAAGCGCGCGGCCCTCGTCCGAGTCGTAGCCGAGGCCCATGTTCATCAGGAGCCCGCCGATATTGGCGTAGCCGAGGCCGAGGGTGCGGAAGTCGTAGGAAAGCTGGGCGATTTCCTTCGAGGGGAACTGTGCCATCATCACCGAGATTTCCAGGGTGACGGTCCAGAGCCGTGTGGCGTGGACATAGGCCTCGGCGTCGAAGCGGCCGTTCTTGTAGAAGGTCAGCAGGTTCATCGACGCCAGGTTGCAGGCGGTGTCGTCGAGGAACATGTACTCCGAGCAGGGGTTCGAGCCGCGGATCGGGCCGTCCTCGGGGCAGGTGTGCCAGGCGTTGACGGTGTCGTGGAACTGGATGCCCGGGTCGGCGCAGGCCCAGGCGGCGTGGCCGATCTGGTCCCAGAGCTCACGCGCCGAGACGGTCTTGGCGACCTTGCCGTCGGTGCGGCGGATCAGCTCCCACGGCTTGTCTTCCTTGACGGCGCGCAGGAAGGCGTCGGTGACGCGGACCGAGTTGTTGGAGTTCTGGCCGGAGACCGAGATGTAGGCCTCGGAATCCCAGTCGGTGTCGTAGGTCGGGAATTCGATCGAGTCGAAGCCCTGCCGCGCATATTGCAGCACGCGGTTGGTGTAGGTGTCGGGGATCATCGCCTTCTTGGCGGCCTTGATCGCGGCTTTCAGGGCGGCGTTCTTCGTCGGGTCGGTGGCGTCCCCTTCCGCGCCATCCCACTGGCGGATCGCGGCGAAGATGTCGTTCAGGCGGGCCTCATGCATCTTCGATCCGGCGACCAGCGAGGCGACCTTCTGTTCCTCGATGACCTTCCAGTTGATGAACTGCTCGATGTCGGGGTGATCCATGTCGCAGATCACCATCTTCGCCGCCCGCCGCGTGGTGCCGCCGGACTTGATCGCGCCGGCCGCGCGGTCGCCAATCTTGAGGAAGCCCATCAGGCCCGAGGACTTGCCGCCGCCCGAAAGCTTTTCGCCCTCGCCCCGCAGCGAGGAGAAGTTGGTGCCGGTGCCCGAGCCGTACTTGAAGAGCCGCGCCTCGCGGACCCAGAGGTCCATGATGCCGCCGTCACCCACCAGGTCGTCCTTCACCGACTGGATGAAGCAGGCGTGGGGCTGCGGGTGTTCGTAGGCCGAGGCCGATTTGGTCAGCTTGCCGGTGGCATGATCGACGTAGAAGTGGCCCTGCGACGGGCCGTCGATGCCATAGGCCCAGTGCAGCCCGGTGTTGAACCACTGGGGCGAATTCGGCGCGGCCATCTGGCGCGCGAGCATGAAGCGCATCTCGTCATAATAGGCGCGGGCGTCGGCCTCGGTGGTGAAGTAGCCGCCCTTCCAGCCCCAATAGGCCCAGGCACCGGCGAGACGGTCGAAGACCTGCTTGGCCGAGGTTTCGCCGACAAGGCGCTGATCTTCAGGGAGTTTCGCCAGCGCTTCCTCATCGGCGACCGAGCGCCACAGGAATTCGGGCACGCCCTTTTCCTTCACCTTCTTCAGGACCGCCGGAACCCCCGCCTTGCGGAAATACTTCTGGGCGAGCACGTCGGAAGCGACCTGGCTCCAGCCCTCGGGAACCTCCACGGCGTCGTTACGGAAGACGACCTTGCCGTCCGGGTTGCGGATTTCGGAAACCGTGGTGGTGAAGGCCATCGCCCCGTAGGCGCCGGTGGCTTCGCTGGTGAAGTGCCGCTCGATCTTCATGCCCCTGAACTCCTGTTTTTAGGCCAGAAACGGCCATTGGTTCTGTCAAATCGCAGGGGGCGCCGAACCGGTTTCGCAGCGTCGGGCAACAGTTGACGGATCCTGACGGTTCGCGCCGCCAAGAGGGCCGCATCCGATTTGGATGCCCTTTGTGTGGGTCGTTCTGCCTGTCCGCTGCGGCACTAGATTTAGTGGTGTCCCCTGCCGCTTTGTCAAAGTGTCGTAATCTTTGGCCTCGATCAACGCAAAAATTTCGCGTCAAAGCAGATTTTCGGCTTGACGTTTTTTCGGCCACATCACGCGCGCGTCAGGACTTGTGAGCCGGTCCGGCGCCGCCCCTTGTGGACAGGTCTGGGGACATTCTTCGCGCAGTTTGTGAACAGCGCCGGATTTTCAAGGCAACCGGCCAGCTTGTCGGCAGGACCTCAGACCCTGCCCAACACGCGGCACCAGCGACGAGCCGATTCCCGTCCAGCCCGGATTACGCGGCCTGGCGCGGCGGCCGGTTGATGAGGACGATTCCCGCCGCAACGAGGATGACCGATGCGAGAATCGATCCCGTGACGGTTTCGCCGAAGACGAGCGCGCCAAGCCCCACCGCGAGGACTGGCGTCAGGAACGAGAACGAGGCGACCGTCGCGCCCGGATAGACCGACAGAAGCCAGAGCCAGGCGATGAAGCCCCCCGCCACCACGACCGAGGACTGGAACAGCAGGCCCAGGATATGGACGGCTTGCAGGTCGCGGATCAGCGGGCCGAAGAAGGGCGCGGCCAGGAGAAGGATCGGGGCCGAGACGAGGACCATCCAGAAGAGCTGCATCTCGGGCCCCTCTGCGCGCATCACCGGGCGGCGGGCGATGAAGGCGGTCAGCGCCCAGCCCCAGGCGGCGCCCAGCGCGCAGAGATCGCCCGCGAGGCTCGCCTCGCCGGTGTCGGGGCGCGACAGGATCGCCGAGGCGCAGCCGGCGAAGGCCAGGGCAAGGCCGGCGGCCTTGGTGGGGGTGATCCGTTCGCCCAGTCCGAAATGGGCGAGGATCGCATACCAGACCGGCATGGAATACATGATGAGCGCCGAGCGGCCGACCGAGGTCAGGTCGAGCGCGAGGAAGAGGAACAGGAATTCGGCGGCGAAGAGCGTCCCGATCAGGAGGCCCGCGCCGAAAGTGGGGCGGCGCAGGCGTGGCGGGCGGCCGCGCCAGGCGAGCCAGGCCCAGACGAAGCCGATGGCCAGAAGCGAGCGCAGGCCGGCGAAGAACACCGGCTGCAAGCCGGCGTTGACCATCTTGATGAGGACCTGGTTCACGGCCAGCACGCCCTGCACGCCGAGAAGCATCGCGATGCCGAAACCGTCGAGTCGATCCTTGCGCATGTTTCCCCCTGGGCGGCGGACCCTTTTGCATTGACCGACAGCCCGGGGCAAGCAAGCATGGTCCATCTTTGGTTTTGGGTTGGGAGGTAAGGGATGAGTCTGGGCAAGACACTGCTGAAGGTCGCGATCGGTGTGGCCATCGTGAAGGGCGTGACCAGCCTGACGCAGGGAGGAACCGCCAGCGCGGATACCGCCTCGGGCCGGACCGCGGGGCGCGGCACGCCGTTCGATCCGAAGTCCGCCGGCAAGCCGGGCGGGCTTGAGGACCTGTTGCAGGATGTGCTGGGCAGCGGCACCACCTCCAGGAGCTCGACCGGCCGCCCGGCGGGCGGGGACGGCGGCGGGCTGGGCGACCTGTTGACCCAGATGTCGGGGCAGAAGCGGAGCAACCCCCGCGCAACCGCGCCGAAGGGCGGGCTTGAGGATCTGCTGGGTCAGTTGACGGGCGGCGGGACTGCGGCGCCGACGCAGACGGCTTCGGGACGGGGCGCCGCGCCGGGCGGGGTGGGTGATCTGCTGGATCAGGTGCTGGCCGACCGTCGGCCGGGTGGTCCGGTGGCGCTGCCGGAGCCGAAGCGCGAGGAGGAACTTTCGGCGGCGCTGATGCTGCGGGCGGTGATCCAGGCGGTGAAATGCGACGGGGAACTGGACGCGGACGAGAAGGCCCGCCTGATGCAGGCCATGGGCGATGCGACGCAGCGCGAGGTGCAAGCGGTGCAGGCCGAACTGCAACGCCCGGTGGACGTGAAGGGCCTGGCCCGCGCGGTCCCGGCGGGGCTGGAGCCGCAGGTCTATCTGGTGTCGCTGATGGCGATCAACCTCGACAACCGGGCCGAGGCCGACTACCTGCACAAGCTGGCCGGAGAGCTGGACCTGTCGCCGGACCAGGTGAACGCGATCCACGACCGGGCGGGCGCGCCGCGGCTCTATCGCTGAGCTTCCCTTCGCCGGTCGGGCGGTGTAGGCCGGGGGCCGCCTGACCGGAGAGAGAGATGCCCCCCGCGACCCCTGCGGCAGACAATACCCGCGCCGCGCTGATGATGGTCGCCTCGATGGCCTTCTTCGCGGTCGAGGACCTGTTCCTGAAACGCTCGGCCGAGGCCATGCCGCCGGGCCAGGTGCTGGCGCTGACCGGGGCCGCCGGGGCCTGTGTGTTCTGGGCGCTGGCGGCGGGGCAGCGGCAGGCGGTGCTGTCGCGCGAGGCTCTGCGCGGCGTTCCCCTGTGGCGGACGCTGGCCGAGGCGGCGGCGGCGATGCTGTACATCGTGGCCCTGGCCCTCGCGCCGCTGTCGATGACCTCGGCGCTGTTGCAGGCCTCGCCGCTGGTGGTGGTGGCGGGGGCGGCGCTGTTCCTGGGCGAGACGGTGGGGTGGAGACGCTGGGCCTCGATCCTGGTCGGCTTCGCGGGGGTGCTGGTGATCCTGGAACCCTGGGGGGCGGCCTTCGATCCGACCGGGCTTCTGACGGTGGCCTGCGTCGTGGCGCTGGCGGCGCGGGACCTGCTGACCCGGACGATGCCGGCACGGATCGGCACCTTCCAGGTGGCGACCTGGGCCTATCTGGGGCTGGTGCCCTCGGGTGCCCTGCTGATGGCGGGCATGGGGCAGAGCTTCCTCTGGCCGACGCCCTGGCAATGGGCCGGGCTTGCGGGGGCGCTGGTCTCGGGCCTGTTCGGCTATTACGCGGTGGTGGCGGCGATGCGGCTGGGCGAGGTCTCGGTCGTGGCGCCGTTCCGCTATACGCGGCTGGTCTTCGCTCTGGCGATCGCGATGGTCTTCCTGGGGGAGCGGCCTTCGGGCACGACGCTCGTGGGCGCGGCGCTGGTCGTCGGATCGGGGCTTTACGCCTTTGCCCGGGAACGGGCGCGCAAACGTGCTTCCCTGATCGTCTGAGCCGGGGTAAAGGGGCCGGGAGAGCACCCTTCGGCCTTGAGGAAACCACCCATGAGCACGATCATCGACATTCACGCCCGCGAAATCCTGGACAGCCGGGGCAACCCGACGGTCGAGGTGGACGTCACGCTGGAAGACGGCAGCATGGGCCGCGCGGCGGTGCCCTCGGGCGCCTCGACCGGAGCGCATGAGGCGAACGAGCGGCGCGATGGCGACGCCAAGCGCTACAAGGGCAAGGGCGTGCTGGAGGCCGTGGCGGCGGTGAACGGCGAGATCGCCGAAGAGATCGTCGGCTTCGATGCGACCGAGCAGGTCGGCATCGACCGCACGATGATCGAGATGGACGGGACGCCCAACAAGTCGCGGCTGGGGGCGAATGCGATCCTGGGCGTGTCGCTGGCGGTCGCGAAGGCGGCGGCGGAGTTCACGGCGCAACCCCTGTATCGCTATGTGGGCGGGACCTCGGCCCGCGTGCTGCCGGTGCCGATGATGAACATCATCAACGGCGGCGAGCACGCCGACAACCCGATCGACATCCAGGAATTCATGATCATGCCGGTCGGCGCCCAGGACATCCGCGAGGCGGTGCGGATGGGGTCCGAGGTGTTCCACACGCTGAAGAAGGAACTCTCCGCCGCCGGCCACAACACCAATGTCGGCGACGAGGGCGGCTTCGCGCCGAATCTGAGCTCTGCCCGCGATGCGCTTGATTTCATTCTGAAATCCATCGAGAAGGCGGGCTACAAGCCGGGCGAGGACATCTACCTCGCGCTCGACTGCGCCTCGACGGAGTATTTCAGGGGCGGCAAGTACGAGATGAAAGGCGAGGGCCTCTCGCTGAGCCCGGAAGAGAATGTGGACTGGCTGGCGAAGCTGGCCGCCGACTATCCGATCATCTCGATCGAGGACGGCTGCGCCGAGGACGACTGGGACGGCTGGAAGCTTCTGACCGAGAAGCTGGGTCACAAGCTGCAACTGGTCGGCGACGATCTGTTCGTGACCAACCCGAAACGGCTGGGCCGCGGGATTGCCGATGGCATCGCGAATTCGATGCTGGTGAAGGTGAACCAGATCGGCACCCTGACCGAGACGCTGCAGGCCGTCGAGATGGCGCATCGCGCGGGCTACACGAACGTGATGAGCCACCGCTCGGGCGAGACCGAGGATTCGACGATCGCCGATCTGGCGGTGGCGACGAACTGCGGGCAGATCAAGACCGGGTCGCTGTCGCGGTCGGACCGGCTGGCCAAGTACAACCAGTTGATCCGCATCGAGGAGATGCTGGGCGAGACGGCGGAATATGCCGGTCGTTCGGTGCTGAAGGTCTGAGGCCGGGGCCGGAATTCTTGCGAATTCCGGTCCGATTTCCGCAGGAAGTCGGGGCTTTCCGCGAGGGACGCCCCGTTCTTACTGGAAGCGGCCGGGCCGGAAATCGGCCAACAGCGGGCTGTCGTGCCCGCCCAGGATCTCGTCGGCAAGACATTCGGCCACCACGGGTGCGAGCGTCGCCCCCGAATGCATGACGGCGATCCACAGCCCCGCAACCGGCCCCTGCCCCGCGACCGGCAATCCATCCTCGGGGACGGGGCGCAGGGCCATGGCCTGCCGGGCGAAGTGGATGTCGAGACCCGGAAACAGGGTCCGGAGCCGTGCCAGTGTCGCGTTGACCACCACCGGGAAGGCCCCCAGCGCCTCGGCATGGTCGGACTGATGGCCGGCCGAGGCCGGGGTCGTCAGGCGGCCCTCGCGGTCCTGACGGACCTCCTGCTCGGGCGTGGCGAGGACCAGCGGGCAGACGGGCGGCAATGGGTTGGTGCGGATCATCAGGCCGGGGCGTGTGAGCATGGGCAGCCTGTAGCCGAGGGGCTGAAGGAGCGCGGGCGTGCCGGTGCCGGTGGCGAGGATGACCCGGTCGGCGGGCATCGGGCCGAGGTCGGTCAGGACGCCGGTCACCCGGCCCTGCGCCTCGGTCAGGTGTTGCACGGTGGCGGTGACGACCTCTGCGCCCGAGGCCTCGATCAGCGCGCGGGCGAGGATGCCGGGGTCGGCGACGCCTTCCTCGGGGAAGTACAGCGCGGTGTCCGGGACAGGGCCGAGGGCGGGCAGGCGTTCGGCCACTTGCGCGCGGGTCAGGCGGTGGACCGTATAGCCGAGGGCCGTGAGGTCGGCGGCGGTTTCGTCCTGCGCCTCGCCCGTCGCCTCGTACCAGAGGCAGCCGGGCCAGCGGGTCGGCAGGTCCGGCAGGGCCTTGGTCAGGCGGCGGTGGGCGGCGAGGCCTTCGTGGCGCAGATGGTAGTGTGCTGGGCTGAGGTAGTAGGAGGCGTTGAGCCAGCCGAAGCTGGCCGCCGAGGCGAGGCCGCCGTGCGTATGGGTGGCGACGATGGTTACATGCTCTCCGCGACGGGAAAGCTGGAAGGCCAGCGCCGCGCCGGTGATGCCTGCGCCGATGATGAGGGTTCGGGGCATGGGGGAAGGCTGGCACGGAGCGGGCAGGTTGGCAACCGGCTTCCCGGTTCGAGGGTCCTCCTGTAGGTATCGGACATGACCCTGATCCTGCTGAACAAGCCCTATGACGTGCTCTGCCAGTTCAGCCGCGAAGGCGAGCGGGCGGTGCTGGCGGATTACGTCCCGGTGAAGGGGGTCTATCCGGCGGGGCGGCTGGATCGTGACAGCGAGGGGCTGGTGGTGCTGACCGATGACGGCCGCCTTCAGGCGCGGATCGCGGATCCGAAGTTCAAGCTGGAGAAGACCTATCTTGCCCAGGTCGAGGGGGTGGTGACCGAGGTGGCGCTCGAGCGGTTGCGACGGGGTGTGGAGTTGAACGACGGCCCTACCCTGCCGGCACGGGCGCGAGCGGTGGATGAGCCCGGCTGGCTCTGGCCCCGGGTGCCGCCGATCCGGGTGCGCAAGACGGTGCCGGACGGGTGGATCGAGCTGACGATCCGCGAGGGGCGGAACCGGCAGGTGCGGCGGATGTGTGCGGCGGTGGGCCTCCCGTGCCTGCGGCTGATAAGGTGGCGGGTGGGGGACTGGACGCTGGAGGGGCTGGCGCCGGGGGAGTGGAGGGACGCATGACGGCCGAGGCGATCGTCGCGAAGCTGGGGTTGATGCCGCACCCGGAGGGCGGCTGGTATCGCGAGACCTGGAAGGGGCCGGAGGTGGGCGGCCGGGCCAGCGGAACGGCGATCCTGTTCCTGCTGAAGGCGGGCGAGCGGTCGCATTGGCACCGGGTGGATGCGGACGAGATCTGGCTCTGGCATGCCGGGGCGCCGCTGGTCCTGTCGATGGGCGTGGCGCGCGCCGAGGAGGTGCGGCTGGGGCCGGACGTGCTGGGCGGCGAGGTGGTGCAGGCGGTGGTGCCCGCGGGCTGGTGGCAGGCGGCGCGATCCACCGGCGACTGGACGCTGGTCAGCTGCACGGTAAGCCCCGGTTTCCGCTTCGAGGGCTTCGAGCTGGCCCCGCCGGGGTGGAGCCTGTGAGGGACCACCGCGCCTTTCTTGCCGCCGTTCCCGCCGACCTGCGCGAGGCGATGACCGAGCGGCGGGATGGGCCGGGTCTCCGGCATCTGGCGGGGCATCTGGGGCTGATCCTCGGCACGGGTGCGCTGATCGCGGGCGGCGTGCCGGGGTGGGGACTGCTTCTGCCGGTGCAGGGGGTGCTGATCGTGTTCCTGTTCACGCTGGAGCACGAGGCGACGCATCGGACGCCGTTCCGGTCGGTCTGGCTGAACGACTGGGTGGGGCGGCTTTGCGGGCTCTTGCTGGTTCTGCCCTTCGAGTGGTTCCGCGCCTTTCACATGGCGCATCACCGCTGGACGAACCTGCCAGGCAAGGACCCGGAACTGGCGGGGCCGAAGCCCGCGACGCGGGGGGCGTGGCTCTGGCACGTCTCGGGCTTGCCCTACTGGATCGCCGAGGTCCGGCTGATGACGCGGCTGGTCGCGGGGCGGGTGGACGACGGTTTCGTGGCCGAGGGCGCGAAAGCGCGGGTGGTGGCCGAGGCGCGGGGGATGGCGGTGGTCTATGGGCTGGCCGGGCTGTCGCTGGTCTGGACGGACCTTCTGCTCTGGGTCTGGCTGGTGCCGGTCCTTCTGGGCCAGCCTTTCCTGCGCCTCTACCTTCTGGCCGAGCATGGCGACTGCCCGGAGGTGGCGAACATGTTCGAGAACACCCGGACCACCTTCACCACCCGGGCGGTGCGCTGGCTGGCCTGGAACATGCCATACCATGTCGAGCATCATGTCTGGCCGACGGTGCCCTTCCATCGCCTGCCCGCGCTGCACGGGATGATGCGCGAGGAACTCAAGGTCACGGCCGAGGGCTATGCGGCCTTCACGCGCGACTACCTGGCGCGGCGTCCACGCTGGGCAGGGGAGCGGGCCGAATGAAATCAAGAGCTTGGCCGTGGGTATTCAGGATCTGTCAACCCTGATGGCGCGCCCGGGGGCAGAAGGTGGATGCCTCCGGCGGGAGTATTTGGCAAAAGGGCAAGCGCGGGGTCGGGTTTCCCGGATTGTGCGGGGCACAAGATCGGGGTGGCCGGCGGCGGCGGGTTCCGCTAGGTCTGCGGCATGAGCGACACCCCTGCCCTGCCCCGCGCAGCCGTTCCCGGCGGCGATACCCTGCCCGGTTTCCTGTACGCGCTGACGGCCTATCTGCTGTGGGGGTTCCTGCCGATCTACATGAAGGCGCTGGCGCATATCCCGCCGATCGAGGTGATCGCGCACCGGGTGATCTGGTCGGTGCCGATCGCGATCCTGGTGCTGTTCTGGCTGGGCCGGACGGCGGACCTGAAGGCCGCGCTGCGCAGCCCCCGGATGCTTGGCATGGCCGCGATGACGGCGGCGCTGATCAGCGTCAACTGGGGGATCTATGTCTGGGCCATCGGATCCGGCCACGCGCTGGATGCCGCACTCGGCTATTACATCAATCCGCTGTTTTCCATCTTCCTTGGCGCGGTCCTGCTGGGCGAGCGGATGGGGCGGATGCAGATGGCGGCGATCGGGCTGGCGGTGGCGGCGGTCGGCATCCTGACCTGGGAGGCGGGACGGCTGCCGGTGGTGGCGCTGGGGCTGACGCTGACCTGGGGGGCCTATGCCTATCTCAAGCGGCGGTTGCCGATCGGGCCGAACCAGGGCTTCACGCTGGAGGTGCTGATCCTGCTGGCCCCGGCGCTGGCCTATGTCGGCTGGTTGCAGGCGCAGGGCACCGGGCATTTCCTGCAAGGAGTGGCCTGGGACAATGCGCTGCTTCTGGGCTGCGGGATCGTGACGGCGGTGCCGCTGATGATCTATGCCAACGGCGCCAAGGGACTGACCCTGTCCACCATCGCCATCATGCAATACATCGCTCCGACCATGATCTTCCTGACCGCGGTCTTCGTCTTCGGCGAGCCGTTCAGCGGGGTGAAGCTGCTGGCCTTCAGCCTGATCTGGGCGGCGCTGGCGATCTATTCGCTGCCGATCCTCGCCGCACGCATCAATCGGGACGGCTGATCTGCCCACCGCCGACCAGTGCAGGCGCGCCGGTGGTGTCGGGGCCCGAGGTCGCCATCTTGCGCAACACGCGGACCGCGAGGAAGGCGAAGGCCTGGGCTTCCAGCATGTCGCCGTCGAGACCCACGTCCTCGACCGGCAGGATCGTGCAGGGGATGCGGCGGCGCAGTTCGCGCAGCATCACCGGGTTGAGCCGCCCGCCGCCCGTCACCAGGATCCGCGTCACCGGGGCCGGGAAATGGATCTGCGCCTGGGCCACGCAGGCCGCGGCAAGGGCCGTCAGTGTGGCGGCGGCATCGGCATCGGACAGGAGGTCCAGCCGCGCGACCAGATCGGCAAAGGCATTGCGGTCCAGCGACTTGGGCGGCGCAAGGTCGAACCAGGGATGGCGCAGGAAGCGCGCCAGGAAGTCCTCGTCCACCTCGCCCCGGGCGGCGAGCGCGCCGTCCTCGTCCAGCGCCTTGCCGAGCCGGACCTGCATCAGGTCGTTCAGGGGCGCATTGGCCGGGCCGGTGTCGAAGGCGAGAAGCGCGCCGGGATTTTCCGGGCCGGGCGCGGTGGGGTCGATCCAGGTGATGTTGCCGACGCCGCCGAGGTTGAGGAAGGCGAGCGGCTCGGTCGCGCCGAGGTGGCGGGCCAGCGCGAAATGGTAGAAGGGCGCGAGCGGCGCCCCCTGCCCGCCGATGGTCACGTCGGCGCTGCGGAAGTCCCAGACAGTGGGCAGGCCGAGCAGCTGGGCGAAGATCGCGCCGTTGCCGCATTGATGCGTGCCGCGCCCGGCGGGCTCGTGCGCGAGGGTCTGGCCGTGGAAGCCCAGCACCTCGGCCCCGGTGAAGCGGGAGAGGACCTCGGCATGGGCGGTCTCGACCACTTCGGCGGCGGCGGCGGTTTCGGGATCGCCGGGCCAGTGGCCGAGCGCGGCGCGGAGCACTGCCCGCTCTTCGTCCGAATAGGGCCGGTAGGCGGAGGGTCCAAAGGCATAGACCGAGTGCCCGTCGGTCTTGATCATCGCCGCATCGACGCCGTCGAGCGAGGTGCCCGACATCGCCCCCAGCGCCCACAAGGCCCCGTCCTTCCGCATCTTCCCTTGCGCCTCACGCGAAGCTATACCGCGCGACATCCTAGACCGAGGCGGCCATGCTCTACCATCCGAAATCTGACTTCATGCGTGTGATGTTCGAGCGGGGCTTTGTTGCCGATTGCACGGATTATCAGGCGCTTGACGAGGTATTGTTGAAGGGCGTGGTGCCGGCCTACATCGGCTATGACGCGACCGCCCCCAGCCTGCATGTCGGGCATCTGATGAACATCATGGTGCTGCGCTGGTTGCAGAAGACCGGGCACAAGCCGATCACGCTGATGGGCGGGGGGACGACCAAGGTGGGCGACCCCTCGTTCCGGTCGGAGGAGCGGCCGTTGCTGACGCCCGAGGCGATCGACGCCAACATCGCGGGGCTGAAGAAGGTCTTTGCCAATTACCTGACCTATGGCGATGGCCCGACCGACGCCATCATGCTGAACAATGCCGAATGGCTGGACAATCTCAACTATCTGGATTTCCTGCGCGACATCGGGCGGCATTTCAGCGTCAACCGGATGCTGTCGTTCGAGAGCGTGAAGTCCCGGCTGGACCGCGAGCAGTCGCTGTCCTTCCTGGAATTCAACTACATGATCCTGCAAGCCTATGATTTCCTTGAAATCCATCGGCGCTATGGCTGCCTGTTGCAGATGGGCGGGTCGGATCAGTGGGGCAACATCATCAACGGGATCGACCTGACGCGCCGGGTGATCGACAAGGAGATCTTCGGGCTGACGACGCCGCTTCTGACCACGAGCGACGGGCGCAAGATGGGCAAGTCGGCAAGCGGCGCGGTCTGGCTGAACGGCGACATGCTGTCGCCCTACGAGTTCTGGCAGTTCTGGCGCAACACGACCGATGCCGATGTGGGCCGGTTCCTGAAGATCTTCACCGAGCTGCCGGTCGAGGAATGCGACCGGCTGGGCAGCCTTGGCGGGGCGGAGATCAATCAGGCGAAGATCCTGCTGGCGAACCTGGCGACGGGCCTTCTGCACGGGGCCGAGGCGGCGGCGGCGGCTGAGGCGACGGCGCGCGAGGTGTTCGAGAAGGGCGGGATCGGCGAGGACCTGCCCAGGGTGACCTTGCATCCCGAGGAACTGGCCGAGGGTGTGGGGATCGTGCAGCTCTTCGTTCGGGCGGGGCTGGCGGCCAGCGGCAAGGACGCCAAGCGGCTGATCGCGGAAGGCGGCGCGCGGGTGAACGACGAGCTCATCACCGATCCCGGCCTGCGCTATGGCGCGAGCCATCTGGTCGAGCCGCTGAAGCTGACCGCCGGCAAGAAGCGCCACGCGCTGGTGGTGCTGGAGTAAGGCAGGGCGGGTGTGACCGCCCTGCCCTCAGGTCATTCCTGCACGGTGACCTTGACCATGACATCGGCTGGGGCCGAGACTTCGCCGTTCTGGCCCTCGCCGCGCTTGATCGCGTCCACGACCTCCATCCCCGAGATGACCTTGCCGAAGATGGTGTACTGGCCGTCGAGGAAGCTGGCGTCGCCGAAGGTGATGAAGAACTGGCTGTTCGCGCTGTTCGGGTCCTGGGCCCGCGCCATGCCGACCACGCCGCGCTGGAAGCTGAGCGTGTTGGTGAACTCGGCCGGGATGTCGGGTTTCGACGAGCCACCGCGCCCGGCCATGCCGAGGTCGCCCCCGGCCTTGCCGAACTGGACATCGCCGGTCTGGGCCATGAAGCCGTCGATCACGCGGTGGAAGACCACGTTGTCATAGGCGCCCTCTTTCGCCAGCGCGACGATCTGGGCGACATGCTTCGGCGCGACATCGGGCAGAAGGTCGATGACCACGATGCCGTTGGCCTGGCCCGCGACCTCGATCACCAGGTTCGGGCCGGGGCCGTCGGTTTCCTGGGCGTGGGCGGAGGCGGTGACGGCGGCCAGCGCCGCTGCGAGGATCAGCTTACGCGACATCGGCGGCCACCCTGACGGTGATCATGCGGTCGGGGTTCGCGGGAGGCTCGCCCCGGGCGATCTTGTCCACATGCTCCATCCCCGAGATCACCCGGCCATAGACGGTGTAGTTCCCGTTCAGGAAATGGTTGTCGCTGAAGTTGATGAAGAACTGGCTGTTGGCCGAGTTCACGTTCTGCGAGCGCGCGGCGCCCAGGGTGCCCCGGTCGTGCGGCAGCTTGGAGAATTCGGCCGGGAGGTCGGGATACTGCGAGCCGCCGGTGCCCGCCCGGCGCGGGTTGTAGTTGGGCGAGGCCATGTTGGCGTTCTCCACGTCGCCGGTCTGGGCCATGAAGCCTTCGATCACCCGGTGGAAGGCCACGTTGTCGTAGGCCTTGTCGCGGGCAAGCTGCTTCATCCGCTCGGTGTGCTTGGGCGCCACTTCGGGCAGAAGTTCGATCACCACCTCGCCGTCCTTCAGCGTCAGGATGATGGTGTTTTCCGGGTCCTTGATCTGGGCCATCGGGGTCTCCTTCGGGGTTCAGGTCGGGCGCGACCGTAGCGGCGGCATCCGGCCAAGGGAAGCGCAAAGCGTTGCAAGCGGTTGACGGGCGCGTGATATCGGGGGCATGTGCAGGCAGGCTTTCACGGAGGATGACACGATGCCCTGGAAAACACTGGACGAGATGGACCTTGGCGGCAAGGTGGTGCTGGTGCGGGTGGACATCAACGTGCCGATGGAGGCCGGGCGCGTCACCGACATGACCCGGATCGACAAGATCAGGCCGACGGTGGACGACATCATCGCCAAGGGCGGCAAGGTCGTGCTGCTGGCGCATTTCGACCGGCCGAAGGGCAAGGTCGTGCCCGAGATGAGCCTGTCCCATGTCGTCGAGGCGCTGGCCGGATCGCTGGGGCGGAAGGTGGTGTTCGGCACCGATTGCGTCGGCGCACCTGCCGCCGAGGCCATCGCCAAGGCCGGGCCGGGCGAGGTGGTGCTGCTGGAGAACACCCGCTTCCATCCGGGCGAGGAGAAGAACGATCCCGCGCTTGCCGCCGAGATGGCGAAGCTGGGCCAGGTCTATGTGAACGACGCCTTCTCCGCCGCGCACCGGGCGCATGCCTCGACCGAGGGGCTGGCGCGGCTGTTGCCGGCGGCGGCGGGGCGGCTGATGGAAGCGGAGCTGAAGGCGCTGGAGGCGGCGCTGGGGTCGCCCGAGCGGCCGGTCGTGGCAGTGGTCGGCGGGGCCAAGGTCTCGACCAAGATCGAGTTGCTGGCGAACCTGGTCACCAAGGTCGATCACCTGGTGATCGGCGGGGGGATGGCGAATACCTTCCTCGTGGCCGAGGGGATCGAGGTCGGCCGGTCGCTGGCCGAGCGCGAGATGGCCGAGACCTCGCGCGAGATCCGGCACCGGGCGCAGAACGCGGGGTGCCAGATCCATCTTCCCGTCGATGTGGTGGTGGCGCGCGAGTTCAAGGCCGGGGCAGAGAGCCAGACGGTGGGCGTTCACCATTGCCCGCCCGACGCGATGATCCTGGATGCCGGGCCCGAGACGGTTCGGCGGCTGGAGCAGGTCTTTGCCGAGGCCAAGACGCTGATCTGGAACGGGCCGCTGGGGGCCTTCGAGATCGAGCCCTTCGATGCCGCGACCAATGCGGCCGCGCAGGCGGCGGCGCGGCTGACCAAGGCCGGCAAGCTGATCTCGGTCGCGGGCGGCGGCGATACGGTGGCCGCGCTGAAGGCGGCGGGGGCAGCGGAGGATTTCACCTTCATCTCCACCGCCGGGGGCGCGTTCCTGGAATGGATGGAGGGCAAGGAATTGCCCGGCGTGAAGGCGCTGATGGGTTGAGGGACGGGGCCGCGGCGGCTATGCCTGCGGTGACATTCGGGAGACGGACATGACCAACGCGAAGATGACCGAACAGGTGCGGAACGGGCGCGGATTCATCGCGGCCCTGGACCAGTCGGGCGGATCGACCCCCAAGGCCTTGAAGCTGTACGGGATTTCCGAAAGCGACTACTCGGGCGAGGAGCAGATGTTCGACCTGATCCACGCCATGCGCGCGCGGATCATCAAGTCCCCCGCCTTCACCGGCGACAAGGTGGTGGGGGCGATCCTGTTCGAGCAGACCATGGACCGCACCATCGACGGCATCCCGACCGCGACCTACCTGTGGGAAAAGCGCGGCGTCGTGCCCTTCCTGAAGATCGACAAGGGGCTGGAGGTGGAAGCCGACGGCGTGCAGCTGATGAAGCCGATCCCGGGGCTGGATGCGCTTCTTGAGCGGGCGAAGAAGGCCGGGATCTTCGGCACCAAGGAGCGGTCGGTCATCAATGCGGCCAACCGCAAGGGCATCGCCGCCATCGTCGCGCAGCAGTTCGAGATCGGCCGGCAGGTGGCCGCCCACGGCCTGATGCCGATCCTGGAGCCCGAAGTCACCATCTCGATCCCCGACAAGGCCGAGGCCGAGGCGATCCTGCAGGAGGAGATCCTGAAGGCGCTGGAGGGTGTGGACGGCCAGGTCATGCTGAAGCTGTCGCTGCCCACGGTGCCGGATTTCTATCAGCCGCTGGTGAAGCATCCCAAGGTGCTGAAGGTGGTGGCGCTTTCGGGCGGCTACAGCCGCGACGAGGCGAACCGGATCCTGGCGCAGAACCACGGGATCATCGCCAGCTTCAGCCGCGCGCTGAGCGAGGGGCTGAGCGCGCAGCAGTCCGATGCCGAGTTCGACGCGGTGCTGCAGGGCGCGGTGGACGGGATCTACGCGGCCTCGATCACCTGAGACGCTGCTGCTTCTGCGCGCGCGGGGGGCTGGCGGCCCCCCGTTTGCGTTCAAGTCTTTGAGGACGGCGCGTTTTCGGGATTCACAAGCGATTCGGCTTGTGTCATGATTCGTCACAGGCCCGCATGAGACGGGCCGGAGAAGGGCGCATGTCGGCAGCACAATCGCAGCGTGGTCTTGGCGGACTGGCCTATCTGGCCTTTGTCTCGGCGCTGGGGGTCTATTTCACCTTCAACGCCGTGCAGGGCGAATACGGCATGTTCGCCCGCGTCGCCATCCATGCCGAGGCCGAGGCCCTGCGGGCCGAACGCGACCGCCTCTCGGCCGAACTGGCCAGGATGGAGAACCTGACGCACCGCCTGTCGGACACCTATCTGGACCTCGACCTTCTGGACCAGCAGGCGCGCGACGTGCTGGGCTACATGCGCGCCGACGAGATCGCCATCCGCTGAAGCGCCCCCTTCCAGCCTTGACCTGGGCGCATGGGTGCCATGCCGCGCAGCCCTGCGCGGCGGGGGAGATTCCCTTTGACCCAATAAACACCGATGCTGTATGGATGGTTTAATACTAAACCATATTCTGCACCTGCAAACTGCCTGGGAGGAGCCCGATGGCGAAGAAGCCCGAAGCGAGACCGAACGTCTCGAAGGAAGAGCTGCTTAAATATTACCGCGAGATGCTGTTGATCCGCCGGTTCGAGGAAAAGGCGGGCCAGCTGTACGGCATGGGCCTGATCGGGGGGTTCTGCCACCTCTACATCGGGCAGGAAGCGGTGGTCGTGGGCCTGGAGGCGGCCGCGAAGGCGGGCGACAAGCGGATCACCAGCTATCGCGACCACGGACACATGCTGGCCTGCGGGATGGACCCGAAGGGCGTGATGGCGGAACTCACGGGCCGCATCGGAGGCTATTCCAAGGGCAAGGGCGGCTCGATGCACATGTTCTCGAAAGAGAAACATTTCTACGGAGGGCATGGGATTGTCGGCGCTCAGGTGCCACTGGGGGCCGGGCTGGCCTTTGCGGACAAGTACCTGGGCAATGACAACGTCACCTTCACCTATTTCGGTGACGGCGCGGCGAACCAGGGGCAGGTCTATGAGACCTACAATATGGCCGAGCTGTGGTCGCTGCCGGTGATCTTCGTGATCGAGAACAACCAGTATGCGATGGGGACGAGCGTGAAGCGGTCCACCAAGTCCACCACGCTGTATGGCCGGGGCCTCGCCTATGGCATTCCGGGCGAGCAGGTCGACGGGATGGACGTGCTGGCAGTGAAGGCCGCGGGCGAGAAGGCGGTGGCGCACTGCCGGGCGGGGAATGGCCCCTATATCCTGGAGATGATGACCTATCGCTACCGCGGGCACTCGATGTCGGACCCCGCGAAATACCGCACGCGGGAAGAGGTCGAGAAGATCAAGACCGAGAAGGACTGCATCGAGCATGTGCGCGATCTGCTGACGCAGGGGGGGCTGGCCTCGGACGAGGAGCTGAAGGCCATCGACAAGGAGATCAAGGCGATCGTGAACGAAAGTGCGGAATTCGCCAAGGACAGCCCGGAGCCGCCGATGGACGAGCTCTGGACGGATATCTACGCGTAAGGGAGGGGAAATCATGGCAACCGAAGTTCTGATGCCCGCGCTGTCCCCGACCATGGAGGAAGGGACGCTGGCGAAATGGCTGGTCAAGGAGGGTGACACGGTCAAGTCCGGCCAGATCATCGCCGAGATCGAGACCGACAAGGCGACGATGGAGTTCGAGGCGGTCGATGAAGGGATCGTCGGCAAGATCCTGGTGGCCGAGGGCACGGCGGGCGTGAAGGTGAACACGCCGATCGCGGTGCTAGTCGAGGACGGCGAGAGCGTCTCTGACGCACCGAAGGCGGCACCGGTGGCGGCGGTCGCTGCGGCGGCGGAAGCGCCGGCGACGGTCGCGGCGGCCCCGGTGGCTGCCCCCCCTGCCCCGGTAGCGGCGGCGGGTTGGCCGCATACCGACCTGCCCGAAGGTCCGACCAGGACGATGACGGTGCGCGAGGCGCTGCGCGAGGCGATGGCCGAGGAGATGCGGGCCGATCCGACGGTCTTCCTGATGGGGGAAGAGGTCGGCGAGTATCAGGGGGCCTACAAGATTTCGCAGGGCCTGCTGGACGAGTTCGGCGCGCGCCGGGTTGTCGATACGCCGATCACCGAGATGGGCTTTGCCGGGATCGGGGTCGGGGCCTCCTGGGGGGGCCTGAAGCCGATCGTCGAGTTCATGACCTTCAACTTCTCGATGCAGGCCATCGACCACATCATCAACTCGGCGGCCAAGACGCTGTACATGTCGGGGGGCCAGATGGGCAGCCCGATGGTGTTCCGCGGCCCGAACGGGGCGGCGGCGCGGGTGGCGGCGCAGCACAGCCAGGACTTCGCGGCCTGGTATGCGGCGATCCCGGGGCTGAAGGTCTGCATGCCCTATACGGCGGCGGATGCGAAGGGCCTCTTGAAGACCGCGATCCGGGATCCGAACCCGGTGGTCTTCCTGGAGAACGAGATCCTCTACGGGCGGTCCTTCGAGGTGCCGACGGATGGAGATTTCACCATTCCGTTCGGCAAGGCCAGTATCCTGCGGCCGGGGACGGATGTGACGGTGGTGTCCTTCGGGATCGGCTGCTCGCACGCGATGGCGGCGGCGGAGGAGCTGGCGAAGGAGGGGATCAGCGCCGAGGTGGTGAACCTGCGGACGTTGCGCCCCATCGACTATGACACGGTGCTGGCTTCGGTGATGAAGACCAACCGCTGCGTCACGGTCGAGGAAGGCTTCCCGGTCGGCTCGATCGGCGACCACCTGGCCAGCACGATCATGCAGCGGGCGTTCGACTATCTGGACGCCCCGGTCGTGACCTGCACGGGCAAGGACGTGCCTATGCCCTATGCGGCGAACCTCGAAAAGTTCGCGCTGATCACCCCGGCGGAGGTTGTCACCGCCGTCAAGTCCGTCTGCTACAGGTAGAGGTGAGGCCATGGCGACCGAAATTCTGATGCCGGCCCTGTCCCCGACGATGGAAGAGGGCACGCTGGCCAAGTGGCTGGTGAAGGAAGGCGATGCGGTGAAGTCGGGCCAGATCCTGGCCGAGATCGAGACCGACAAGGCCACGATGGAGTTCGAGGCGGTCGATGAGGGTGTGGTGGGCCGCCTCCTCGTGGCCGAAGGCACGGCGGGGGTGAAGGTGAACACGCCCATCGCGGTGCTGCTGGACGATGGCGAGGATGCCTCGGCAGCCGCGGAGCCGAAAGCCTCCGCTGCTGCCTCCTCGTCCGCCTCCTCGGCTGTCGCCGCGTCGGGCGGCTCGTCGGCGGCCCCTGCCCCGGCCCCTGCCCCTGCGGTGGCCCCTGCGTCGGGTAGCGCGCGGGTGTTCGCCTCGCCCCTGGCGCGGCGGATCGCCAGGGAGAAGGGACTGCACCTGACGGCGGTCAAGGGCAGTGGCCCGCATGGGCGGATCGTGCGGGCGGATGTCGAGGGCGCTCAGCCTGGGGTGGCGAAACCTGCGGCGGCTCCGGTCGCGGAGGCCCCGAAGGCGGTGGCCCCTGCCCCGGCGGCGGCTCCGGCAGCGGCGATGCCGACGGGCATGGCGGCCGAGACGGTGCTGAAGATGTATGCGGATCGCGCCTACGAGGAAGTGCCGCTCGACGGCATGCGCCGCACCATCGCGGCACGTCTGACCGAGGCGAAACAGACCATCCCGCATTTCTACCTTCGCCGCGAAGTGCGGCTGGATGCGCTGATGGCGTTCCGCGAGCAGCTGAACAGGCAGCTTGAGGGGCGCGGGGTGAAGCTGTCGGTGAACGACTTCATCATCAAGGCCTGCGCGATGGCCTTGCAGGCGGTGCCGAACGCGAATGCCGTCTGGGCTGGAGACCGGATGCTGCGGCTGAAGCCCTCGGACGTGGCGGTGGCTGTTGCCGTCGATGGCGGGCTGTTCACGCCCGTCCTGCGCGATGCGGAGAAGAAGTCGCTGAGCGCGCTGTCGGCCGAGATGAAGGACCTGGCGGCGCGCGCGAAGACCAAGAAGCTTGCACCGCATGAGTATCAGGGCGGATCGTTTGCGATTTCCAACCTTGGCATGATGGGAATCGAGAATTTCGACGCCGTCATCAACCCGCCGCATGGGTCGATCCTGGCCGTGGGCGCGGGGATCAAGAAGCCAGTGGTGATGGCGGACGGGACCATCGGGGTCGCGACGGTGATGTCGATGACGCTGTCGGTGGATCACCGGGTGATCGACGGAGCCTTGGGCGCGGAGTTTCTGAAGGCCGTGATCGAGGCGCTGGAGAACCCGATGGTCATGCTGGCGTGAGGCGGTGAGGTGGGGGACTTCGCGTCCCCCCACCCCCTGCGGGATATTTCTGGACAGATGAAATTGGGGGGCTTCGGTCCCCCTTTTCTATCGGGACTTCAGTTTCTCGATGAGGGTCCAGGACCGGCGGAGGACCGTAGCGACGGTGCCTCCGACGATGATCCAGAGGGTGAAGGTCAGGGTCCAATGCGTCGCGTAGAGGGCTGAGAGGACGGTGCCAACCGTCAGGACAGCCATGCGCTGCGGCTTGGCGAGGGGGCCGGAGAAATCCGGGGGGAAGCCCTCGGCCCGACCAAGCTCGCGGATGTAGGCGGTCGCAATGGCGAGGGCTGCGGCGAGGAGGCCCAAGGCCGGGGTGTCTGCGGCGAGGCCGGCCCCGGCGAGGAAGAGGACGTCCGAGACGCGGTCCGGCGCCTCGTTCCAGAAGGGGCCGTCCTTGGCGCCACGGCCGCCCTCGATTGCGACCATGCCGTCGATCAGATTGCAGACGAGGCGGGCCTGGATCGTGGCGGCGGCGAGGATCAGGCAGAGGAACTGGAGGAAACCGCCGGTCGTGGAGAGCCAGTAGAGCGCCAAGCCGATCGCGGCGAAGGCCATGGAGGCCTGGGATATCTGATTGGGGGTCAGGCCCTTCTGCACTGCCCAGGACGAAAGGCGCGCGGCCCAGGCGGAATTGCGCGAGGTGAGGGGGCGGCGGTTCTGATCGTTCATGTCGTGGACCAGACCCAGCGGGTGATGTGGAAGAAGATGGGTGCGGCGAAGATCACGCTGTCGAGCCGGTCGAGAAAGCCGCCATGCCCGGCGATGAGGTGGCCCCAGTCCTTGATTCCCCGGTCACGCTTGATCGCCGACATGACGAGACCGCCGAGGAAGCCCATCAGCGTGATGAGGAGGCACATGCCCGCGGCCTGGAGCGGCGTGAACGGGGTCATCCAGTAAAGCGCTGTGCCGATGGCAGTGGCGGAGAGGGTGCCTCCGACCAGGCCCTCCCAGGTTTTCGATGGCGAGAGGTTGGGGGCGACCCGGGTGCGGCCGATAAGCTTGCCCCAGACGTATTGCAGGACGTCGGAAAGCTGCACGACGAAGATGAGGTAGGCGATGAGGATGACGTTTCTCCCGTCGAACCCGGGGATCTGGAGGTAGAGAAGCGCCGGGACGTGGCTAGCGCAGTAGACGCAGATCATCAGCGCCCACTGGGTTTCCGATACGCGAACCAGGAAGTCCTTGGTGGAGCCGCGGAGCGCGGAGGTCACAGGCAGGAGAAGGAAGGCATAGACCGGGATAAAGATCGAATACATCCCGTACCAGTCGGTGGCGAGAAACCAGTATTGCAGGGGAAGGATCAGGAAGAAGCAGGCGAGGAGTGACCAGTGATCGGCGCGGTTGTGGGTCGTGAGGGTGAGGAACTCGCGCAGCGCAGCGAAGGAGCACAGCGCGAAGAGGAGGACGACACCCGGCTTTCCGGCGATGAAGGCGAGCGCGAGGCAGATCACCATCACCCACCAGGCATTGATGCGGGCGTTGAGGTTCTCGATCACCGGGTTCTCGCCCGCAGGCGAGAGGCGGGCACGCAGGATCTCGCCGATGACAGATGCGGCGACAAGGATCGTGCCAACGCCAGCGAGGAGCCACAGGAGGTGCGGGGAGGTCATGCGGGCCCCTTCAGCGCGAGCAGCGCCTCACTTGCGCGGGCGAGGAAGGCCTCTTTCGTTTCGTCGGGTTCGACGTGGAGTGGTGCGCCGAAGGTCAGGGTGCAGATAAGGGGCACGGGGATGACTTCGCCCTTCGGCATCACGCGGTTGAGGTTTGCGATCCAGACAGGGACAAGGTCGACGGAGGGCCGTGCCTTGGCAAGGTGGTAAAGCCCGGACTTGAAGGGAAGAAGTGGCGCGTCAGAACTGTTGCGCTGGCCTTCGGGGAAGAGGATGAGCGATGATCCTTGGTCGAGGGCCGCAACCATCTGGGCCACAGGATCCTCGGTCCTCGCCTCGGGACGGCGATCGATGAGAACGGCGTTGAACACCTCGCGCCCGATGAAGGCGCGGAGGGGTGAGCTGAGCCAGTAGTCGAGCGCTGCGACGGGACGGGTCTGCCGTCTGAGCGGTGTCGGCAAGGCAGTCCACAGCAGGACGAAATCGCCGTTCGATGAATGGTTGGCGAAATACACACGCAGACGCGGCGCCGGTTCGATCCCCTGCCAAACGGCGCGCGGGGCGGTCATGAAGCGCGCGAAGGTCGAGATCGCCATCCCCGTCACGCGGGCAGCGAAGGCCTTGACGACGGGGATCATGCTGGGTTGGTCATTCCGACTTCAGGATCTGGTCCATGGTCAGCGCTGGTTGGGCGCATCCCGCCTTGCCGACAACCCGTGCCGGCACGCCGGCAACGGTCGTGTTGTGCGGCACGTCCTCGAGAACAACGGACCCAGCAGCGATCCGGGAGCAATGACCGACGCGGATGTTGCCCAGCACCTTGGCTCCGGCGCCGATAAGAACGCCGTCTCCGATCTTCGGGTGCCGGTCGCCGTCTTCCTTGCCGGTGCCGCCCAGGGTGACGGAATGAAGCATCGAGACATTGTCGCCGACGACGGCCGTTTCGCCGATGACGATCGAATGGGCATGGTCGATCATGATCCCCTTGCCGACACGAGCAGCGGGGTGGATATCCACGCCGAAAACCTCTGACACCCGCATCTGGACAAAGTAGGCCAGGTCAATACGCCCGGCCTGCCAGAGCCAGTGGCCAATCCGATAGGCTTGAACGGCCTGATATCCCTTGAAGAAAAGGATCGGCTGGAGGAACCGGTGGCACGCCGGATCGCGTTCGTAGACAGCCATCAGGTCCGAACGCGCCGCCGCGCCAATTTCGGGGTCACTGTCATAGGCCTGATCGGCAATCTCCCGCAGGATCTGTTCGCTCATCTCGCCCGAGGCGAGCTTGAGGGAAAAGCGGTAGGCAAGCGCGCGCTCCATCGAGGAGTGGTGCAGGAGGCCAGAATGGATGAGACCACCGAGCAGCGGCTCGTTGCGGATGGCTTCCACCGCCTCTTCGCAGACGCGGCGCCAAACGGGATCGACGGCCGTAACTCTGGTCTTGGTCTCAAGCATTGTCATGCCCTCCGGTGAGGCCCTTTCATACCACATCGGACACGACTGACGAGACGCAATTCTGTGGTGCTACCGATCACGGGCGGCAATGACGGCAACCCAGTTCCTGGTTCACGAAGTTGGCTCCCGGCCCAGGCAGCCCTTGCGAGGGCCGGAGTGTGGCTAACACGGCACCAGGATCCTTGCCGCTGCGCCTTGTCACATGGCGATGCCGATCTTCCGGAATGGTCCTGCGCCGAAACGCTGCGACACCTGGGCGACCGAGACGTCGAACGCGCCGGTGACTCCGTCCAGGGCCCGCATGGTGGACGTGTAGGTGAACTCGGGCGAGCTGACGCCATACTCGGGGCTCTGATGATGTGACCGCCCCCCGACGGCATCGATGTGCCAAGGTGGGTCTGCGAGGA
>NZ_VMDU01000024.1 GCF_008271465.1 Tabrizicola flagellatus
CAATTGTCACCCGCCGGCTCTGGTTTCAGCTGGATGACTCTCGGGGGTCAGAGCAGGCCCTTCCCGGCGGACTGGCGCTGGCCGCAAGAGATCGCGGGCCGCCGGATGGACACCTATCACCGCTGGATGGAGGTCGTGGTGCCAGCCAGCCTGATCGGCCTGCCCGCCCTTTCGGTACCGGTGGGCTTCGGTTCGCAGGGCCTGCCGATGGGCCTGCAGATCATCGGACGGTCCGGCGACGATGCCGGGGTGCTGGCCATCGGTCAGGCCTGGCACCGGGCGACGGACTGGCCGAGGCGGCGTCCGCCGGTGCTGGCATCCGGCACGCCCGCGCGCTAAGGCTGTGGCCAGAAGGAGGCCAGCATGATCCTGGGACATATCGGGGCGCGCAAGGGGTCCAAAGGCGTGCCGGGCAAGAATTTCCGGCCGATCTGCGGCAAGCCGCTGATCGACTGGTCGCTGGACCAGCTGTTCGCAAACCCGCGCGTGGGTGCGGTGGTGGTCTCTACCGACGACGAGGCGATCTACGAGCACGCCATCCGGCGTGGGGCGCTGGATATCGGCATCAGGCCTGCGGAACTGGCCACCGACACCGCGCCGAAGTGGGGGGTGTGGCAGCATGCGCTGGCGGCCAGCGAGACGCTGGCGGGGCCAGTATCGGCATTCATTGACCTCGACTGCACCTCGCCGCTGCGACTTCCAGAGGACATCGATGGCGCCCTGACACTATACGAAACCGAACATCCAGACATGGTGATGAGCGTCTGCGAGGCGCGAAAGAATCCCTATTTCAACCTTGTGGAGCCGGATGCCACGGGCGCGCTGCATGTGTCGAAACCGCTGCCGGGCGGGGTCTGGGCGCGGCAGGACGCTCCGGTCGTCTATGAGCATGTCGGGGTGGTCTATGTGGTGGACCCGGCCTATCTGCGCAGGGCCCGGACGATCTATGAAGGCCGGGTCATCCCCTATGTCCTGCCAGCCGAGCGCTGCCATGACATCGACACGCCCTATGATTTCCGGCTGGTGGAGTTCCTTCTGTCCGAGCAGCTGAAGGCGGGCCTGGTCAAGGTCTGAGCAGCGGCGCAAGGACCGCGAGCGTTCGCGCGGTTGCGCCGGAATGTGCGGCGGTAAAGGCGGTGATCGCCTCGGCAGCGGGGTCGGGCCAGCCCAGCACATCGGCGACCAGCTGTTCCGCACTGGTCTGGCGGCAGACGCCGGCTGCAATGGCCTCGGCTGCCGGATATTCGATCGTCTGGATCTGCGTGCCGACGAGCACGGGCTTCTTCAGGGCCAGCGGCTCGATGATGTTGTGCGACCCCTTGGGCTGGAACCCGCCCCCCACCACCACCCGGTCGGCCATGGCGAGATAGAAATACATCTCGCCGAGCGAGTCCCCCAGCAGCACATCCATCGGCGCCTCGGACCGTTGTGCGAAGTTTCGGTCGAAGCGCGTGCTGCGGCGGTCGAAGAGGACGCTCTTCGCGGCCAGACGTTGTGCCACGGGGTCGAAGCGTTCGGGCGCGCGGGGGATGAACAGGATCACGGGTGGCGTGCGGACCGACAGAAGCTCCTGCGCGGCGGCGATGAACAGCTCTTCCTCGGGCTCCGTCACCGAGACGAAGGCAATGACCCGGCGCGGGCCAAGGCCGGGGCGCAGGCGCGCTGCGGCGGCCAGGTGGTCCTGCGGGATCGGCTGGTCGAAACGAAGCTCGCCCGTGACATGGATGTTCGTCACACCGACCGAGGCAAAACGTTGCGCCTGCAGGTCGGACTTCACCAGCGCCCCGGCGCAGAGCCGCATCAGCGCCGGGCGGATGCCAAGCCGCGCATCGCGGGCCATGGAATCGGACGGATACTGCGCGTTGCAGAGGTAGAGCGGCACGCCGGCCTTGCGCGCGGCAAGGATCATGCGCGGCCAGATCTCGATCTCCATCACCAGGCCCAGCTTCGGACGAAAGGCCCGGAAGAATCCCGCGTAAGCCCATGAGGTTTCCAGCGGAACCCAGACAGGTATGACGCGGCCAGTGGCGATCTCGGCGGCGAAGACCCGCTCTGCCTCGCGTCGCCCGGCGGGAGTGAAATGGGTCGTCACGATCCGCTCGCCGCGGTCGAGCAGCGCGCGGATCAGGGGGACGGCGGATCGCAGCTCGCCCAGGCTGACGGCATGGACCCAGACCGCGCCGGGGTCGGTCGGGGCGTGGCGGCCGAAGCGTTCGCCGAGGCGGCGGGCGTAGAGCGGATCCTTCCGCCCGCGCCACCAGAGATAGGCCAGCACCACAGGCAGGCCGAAATGCCAGAGCGCCGACCAGAGCCGCAGGAAGAGCCAGAGCCTCATGCCAGCCCCCCAAGCGCGAGCAGATCGCGGGCCAAAGGCGCGAGGCTGTCGCGGGCGGCCTCGGACAACGCCCGCGCCTTGGCAGCACGATCGGACTGGTCGGCCAGAAGGGCCCGGCCGAGCGTTGCGGCCTCGATCTCCAGCGCGGCATCGGCCTGATGCAGGCGGGCGAAATCGGCGGCGAAATTCGCCACCCGTGGCCCATGCAGGATCGCCGAGCCGAGCGCCGCCGGTTCCCACGGATTGTGGCCCTCGGTCGCGCCGAAGGTGCCGCCGATCAGGGTCACGGGGCAGAGGCGATACCAGAGGCCCATCTCGCCCAGGGTATCGGCGATCCAGACCTCGCCCGCAGGCCCCTGCCCCGCGCTGCGGAGGGTCGCGCGCAGTCCGTGGCGGGCTGCGGCGCCGGCAATCTCGTCCCCCCGCACGGGATCACGGGGGGCGATGATCAGGAGCGGACGGTCGGGCAAGTCGCGCAGGGCGGACAGTGCCACCGCCTCGTCCTCGGGGTGCGAGGAGGCAAGCAGCGCAAGCCGTCGCCCGGCCAGTGCCTGACGCAGCGCCTCAAGCGCCGTAGGGTCGGCGGACAGAGGCGGGGCGGCGGCCTTGAGCGAACCGGTGACGCGGACGCCGGCCGCCCCGAGCCGTTGCAGGTGTCCGGCCGTCGTCTCGTCCTGCGCGGCGATCAGGCGGAAGCGGGCGAAAAGGTCGGCGTAAACCCGCCGGAACCGGCGGCGGCGGGCATAGGCTTCGGCATTCATCCGCGCGTTCACCAGCGCCAGCGGGATGCCGCGTGCAGCCGTGGCGGCCACCGCTCCGGGCCAGAGGTCCTGTTCGGCCCAGACCGAGAGCACCGGGCGCCAGTGGTCGAGAAACCGCCGCAGGTAGGCGGGCGCATCCAGCGGCAGGAACTGGTGCCGGGTGCGGAGCGGCAGGTTCGCGGCCATGACCTCGGCCGATCCGCGCGTGGTCGAGGTGATCAGGAATTCGACCTGCGGCGCCTGGGCAGCCATGGCCGCGATCAAGCCACGCAAGGCCAGGGTCTCGCCCAGGCCCACGGCATGCAGCCAGACGAGCGGGCCGTCGGGGCGCGTCAGGCTGGGCTGGCCCAGCTTTTCGCGCCAGCGGTCGGGCAGTTCCTTGCCCCGCGCCAGCCTGCGGCGCAGAAACGCGGGCGCGGCCAGCGGAATGAGATGGCTTGCCCCGAGGTAGAGGCGAAGGCCGGCGCCGGTCGGGTCAGTCACGGAAGGCCTTCTGCAGGCTGCGCTGCCAGAATTCGGGACGTGCCAGGACCGCGACAAAACGGTCCGCCGCCGACCCCTGGCCGAAGCCCTGATGCGGCTCGGCCCGCTTGCCCCAGCGGGTTGCGAGGAAATCCAGGATCGTCGCCCGGTCGCCCGCGGCACAGCTGACGACCGAGGGCGCCGCGGCCCGGTTGGTCTGGCGGCTGCCCACGTCCAGAGAGGGCAGGCCCAGGAAGGGCGCCTCGCGCACGCCGGCCGAGGAATTGCCGACCATGCAGGCCGCGTTCTTCATCAGCTCGGAAAAATGCGCAAAGCGCATCGACGGCAGCACACGGAAGCGGTCCTTCGGCAGGCGGTCCAGCACCGCGAAGATCGCCTCGGACCCGGGGTCGTTGTTCGGTGCGATCACCACGAAGCTGCGCCCCGAGGCCTCGAGTGCGCCGAACATGTCGGCCGCCTGCGCGCCGATCGTGTCCTGCTCCGAGGTGACGGGGTGAAAGACCGCGATACCATAGTCCGGGAACGGGATCGCATAGCGCGCCCGCACTTCGTCCAGGGTCACACCCGAGGGGCGGGAGTGGAAGTCGAGCTCGGGCGAACCGATGACGTGGATTGTCTCTTCCGGCTCTCCCAGCGCCATGACGCGGCGCGCGGCGGCGTCGGAGGAGACGAAATGGCTGGCGCAGAGCTTGGAATTGCAGTGGCGGAACATCTCGTCGATGGTGCCCGAGACCTCGCCCCCCTCGACATGGGCCGAGCGGATGTAATTCGTCGCCGCCACCAGCGAGGCCGCGAGCGCCTCGATCCGGTCGCCGTGGATGACGATCAGGTCGGGGCGGTTCTCGGTGACATAGTCGGAGAAACCCATGACGGTCTTGGCGAGGATCACGTCCTGCGGATCGCCGGGGCGCTGGTTGAGAAATTCGTGCACCGTGACCCCGTCCACGCGCCGCACCTCGTTCACCGTCAGGCCGTAGCGGTCGAGCAGGTGCATCCCGGTGACGAAGAAGGTCACGCGGTGCCCGGCATCGCGGGCGGCGACGGCCAGGGGCTCCAGCTTGCCGAAATCGGCGCGCGTGCCGGTGAGGAAGAGGAGATGGCGGGTCATGGGTCTGCCTAACGCGAACCCCGGATGGAAGACAAGCCGGACGGTGTTCCGGCGAGGACCGCTGATCCGATCATCACATGGGCGTGGCGGCGCGGATTTCGGTCAGCAAGACCGGGTCGGGCGCCGCGATCTGGCCGTCCTCGACTGCCCGGAGATAGGCCCGACGCATGTTCAGATAGACGGCTTCGCTCGATTTCTTCAGGAATGCCGTGCCGAAGATCTGGTCATTGGCGTAGGGAAAACTGCCGGTGAACCGTCTGCGGTTGACCGCCCGGCGAATATGGTCGAGCGCGGCTGCCCGCCAGCCCGGCGATGACGTCGGCAGACGTGCAAACCTGGCCGCGCGCCGGGCTATGTCACGGTCTCCGTAGGCTGCGTAGTGAAGGGTGCGGGCAAGGAAGGCGTCATCCTTTTCGGCAAGCTGTTCCAGAAAGATGCTGCGACGCGAGTAGGCTTCCATCTTCAACCCCGCGGCCATCATCCGACGCGAGAAGCCGATCTCGCCAAACTTGATGGTGTTCGGTTTGTAATCGCTCATCTGGTAGGTGCGCCAGAATTCCTGAAACGCCGCATGGCGCCAGGCACTGCCGCGGATCAGGTAGAAATAGGATTCGATGTGGCTTTTCTTGGTGGGGGTTCCGCCGGAGGTATCGTGCTGCACCTTCTCATCCTGCAGCAGGCCGACGATATCGGCATCCGGCCAGGCGGTCTCGAGCACAGACAGCAGATCGCGGCGAAGCGGACACCACACGCTGTCGTTCACCACGACCAGCCGATCAGGAGACAACCCGTCACGATTGATAAGGCGGATTGCATCCTGGTAGCCGCCAAAGTCATAGCCGAAATTGGGACGTTCCAGAAGGCTCCAGGCCCCCTCAAGCAGGCGTTCGCGATCACGATCACTGACCGGGGCGTTGGAGACAACGAAGGGTGCATAGCCCTCGGACCGCAGCCAGTCGAGCGTGAGAAAGACCGATTCCGCTACCCCCTTCGGCTCAAAGATGAGCAGGACGGCAATGCGCTCGCCTGCAGGAACCGCCCCGAAGCTGCGACGCGTGAGCTTCTCGAAGTCGCGCAGATAGACCTCTCTGCGACGCGGTTCGCCCAGCCGCCACGGCAGCGACGCCAGGGTCCGCGGCAACGCAAGTGTCTTGTCCTTGATGCGGTTCAGCTCGCGCAGGACCTTCCAAAGCGGAATCAACTCTCGACCTCATCCGGACTGGTCATGCGGGGCCATATAAGCCCCTTGCGCACCAGCCAGAACAGGCGACGCGGATAGTTGGCGAGTTTCTGCAGATAATGCGGCAATCGGCGCCATTTCGGGAACTTTCTGGCACCGGACATCCTGTTTCCGGTGATGAAGCTCTCCCCGGAATCGCGCGGCGGGGCCGTGAACGGTTCCAGCCCCATGAGGCGGATGTCGTATGCGAAGAACCGGTTCAACTCGTGGTCGTGCGCGCGCCGGATCGGATAGAACCTGGCGGAAAGCCGTGCCGCGGCCTCCCTGGTGATCAGATAGCACCCGTTGCCCGTGAACGGTCCCCAATAGGCGCAAAGGGTGAATCCCATGGCGCGCGCCTGGGGTATGCGCCCCTTTGCGCGGATGCAGGAAAACCGCAGGACATCCCACCGCCCCGCCAGCGACAATCCGGCCGCCAGCGCCTGCGGAAACCGGTCGGTGAAGGTGACATCGTCCTCGCAGATCAGCACCACCGGGTCCGGGCCGGAGGCAATCTCGCGCCAGAGTTCGACATGCGAGGCATAGCATCCGAGATGCCCGTCGGCGATCGGGGCCCCCATGTTCCGCTGCCATGCTTTCGCATCGGTTTTCGACAACAGCTCGTCGCGCAGCGCAGCCCCGTCGATCCCGTCCCAGATCCGATAGGCCATGCCGATACGGGCAAATTCGGCTGCGACCTGTTCCCGCCTTGCCGTGGCCCTGGCCAGAGAGATCACGAAGACTGGAACCGCTGCCGGATCTGGCGTCACCCCAGATCCTCCCACTTCAACTGCGTGTTCCGCGCCACCGCCCGTTTCAGCTTTTTCCCGACCACCTTGTCGAAGTCATAAGCCGCGATCTCGCCCGAGCCCGGACGGCGCGCCCAGATGTCGGCCTCGGCGATCACATGGCCCTCGGGCAGGTCACGGTCGGCCACGACGGAACCGCGGGCGAAGCGATAGACATCCTCCTCGGGCGCGGACCGCTTCTTGGGGTTGTTCGCCGCGATCCAGATCTCCTTCGACCGGTCGATGAGAAAACGCAGTTCCGCCGGGTCCATCGAGTTGATGATGTCCGGCCCCTTGCGATAGCGCGTGTCGGTGTAGTGCCGTTCCAGGATGCAGGCGCCCAGCGCCACCGAGGCCAGCGCCATTTCCGGCCCGATGGAATGGTCGGAAAAGCCCACCACCGCCCTCGGGAAGGCCTCACGCAGTTCCGTCACCCCGCGCAGGCTGACGATCTCGGCCGGGCTGGGGTAGAGGTTCGTGCATTCCAGCAGCGCATAGTCCACCCCGGCCTGGTCGAGGATGTCCACGCTGGCGCGGATCGTCTCGATCGTCTGCATGCCCGTGGACAGGATCACCGGCTTGCCCTTCCGCGCGATGTGGCGGATCAGCGGCAGATTGTCGGCCTCGCCCGAGCCGATCTTGTAGGCCGGCACATCAAGCGTTTCCAGGAAATCCGCCGCCGCCCGGCTGAAGGGCGTGGATATCCAGATCATCCCCAGGCTTTCGGTGTAGCGCTTCAGCTCCGCCTCTTCGTCGAGCGACAGGGCGCAGCGTTCCATCACATGCCAGATCGAGACATCGGCGTTCGGCGGGAAGATCGACTTCGCCTCCTCCGTCATCTCGTCCTCGATGATGTGGGTCTGGTGCTTGATCATCTCGCAGCCCGCCCCGGCGGCCAGGCGCACCATCTCCTTCGCCACGGCCAGGTCGCCACCGTGGTTGATGCCGATTTCGGCGATGACAAGGGGGGGATGGCCGGGGCCGATCTCGCGGTGGGCGATCTTCATGGGGGTCTCCGTCGTTGCCGCCCGTCGTGCGCCAGCCCGGCGCCCCTGTCAAGCGAGGGGGTAGCGCGCCAGCACCTCGTAGCGCGGGGCCTTGCCGAGATGGCTTTGCCAGAGCGTCAGTTCCCTCACCTCCCAGAGCTCGGTGCGGAAGCCCGCGCCCATGGCCACGGCGCGCTCCAGCCGCGCGATGTCGGGTGGATCGGGGGGCGGGAACCGGCCCAGCGTGACATGCGGCACGAAGTTCCGCGCGTCGATCGGACAGCCGGCGCGGCGGGCGATGGTCTCGGCCTTGGCTTGCAGCCGGATCAGCGGGGGTGAAGGCGCCACCCCGGCCCAGGCCGTGTGCGGCCGGTCTTTGCCGAAGAGACCAAGGCCTTGCAAAGACAGGGAAAACCGCTCGAACCTCAGGGCCTCGAACCCTTCATGCGCGGCTTCCAGCGCCGGTTCCGGGCAATGGCCCAGAAAGACCAGGGTCAGATGCAGGCTTTCGGGCTCCACCCGGCGCGGCAGGGGCAGGAGGAACTGCTGAACCTGGCAGGCCCCGCGCACCGCCTGCGGCAGGTCGATGCCCAGAAAGGCCCGGATCATCTCCGGGCGAGCCTTGCCAGGCGGTCACGGATCTCGGGCCGGACCGGGCCTTCGCGCGGTGGATCGATGAGCGTGGTCAGCATCGCGGGTTCGGGAGCCGGCCGCCCGCCCCCGCCCCAGCTTAGCCCTTCAAGCACCGCCTGCGCCGCGACAGGCAGCCGCTCGGGCAGCTCGCAGCCCGCCAGTGTGCCCCAGATTGCCGTCCACAGCCGCCCCACCGACCACGGGTTGTAGCCGCCCCCGCCCAGCACCAGAACCCGCGGGGCAAGGGGCAGCAGCGCCGACAGCGCCTCCAGATAGGCAAGGTTCGACAGCGCCAGGCGCGACAGGGGATCTTCCAGCAGACTGTCCGCCCCGCATTGCATCACCAGCGCCTCGGGCCGGAACTCCTCCACCCTGGGCAGGATCAGCCCGTGCAGCACCGCCCGCGCCTCGCTGTCGTTGTAGCCCCTGGGCACCGGGAGGTTGAAGGCGCTGCCGCCACCCGTATCATCCAGACCGCCGGTGAAGGGCCAGCGCCCCTCTTCGTGGACCGAGATCATCCGCACCCCCGGATCGCCGGCGAAGGCCAGCTCCACCCCGTCGCAATGGTGGGCGTCAAGATCGACATAGGCAATGCGCGACAGGCCGGCGCGTTGCAGGACCTTGATCCCCAGCACAACGTCGTTGAGATAACAGAACCCGTTCGCTCGCCCCGGAAGGCCATGATGCGTGCCCCCGCCCGGCACGTGGATTACCCCGGGGTTGCGCGACAGAAGTTCGGCCGCCAGCATCGTGCCCCCTGCTCCGGTGGCCGGCCGGCGATAGATCTCCGGGAAGACCGGATTCGACAAGGTTCCGAGGTGGAAGCGTTCCCGCATCTCGGGTGAGACCGCGCCAAGCCTCTCGGCTTCCTGCAAGGCCGCCACATAGGCCGGCTCGTGCCAGAGCGTCAGCGCCGCCGGCTTGGCGCGCGGACTGGAGCGGAAACGGTCGGTGGGCAACCAGCCCAGGACGCGCGACAGGTCCATGACCGTCGACACGCGCGGTATCCGAAGCGGGTGGTGCAGGCCGTAGGACGACCCGCGATAGATGTCGGACCCGACGAAAAGCGGGACGGCCGCCAGCCCGGCAGGGGCCGGCGGCTGCGACAGCATCATTTCGTCAGGGCCTCGATCTTTCCGGCTATGGCGCGGCTTTGCGGCGCAACCGGCGCGCCGAAGGTGGCGACGACCTTGCCATCCGGCCCGATCAGCACCTTGTTGAAGTTCCAGCCAGGAACGAATCCTGTCTCGTCGCGCAGCCAGGCATAGAACGGATGCGCCTGCGGACCTTTGACATGGGTGATCTCGGTCATCGGCAGCGTCAGGTCGAAATTGGTGGCGCAGTATTCCTTGACCGCCGCCTCGTTTTCCAGCTCCTGGTTGAAGTCGTCCGATGGCACCGCCAGGATCAGGGCCTTGCTTCCGAACCGGTCGTGCAGCGCCTGCAAGCCGTCGAACTGGCCGGCAAATCCGCAGAGCGAGGCGGTGTTGACGACCAGAACCGGCTTGCCGCGCCAGTCCTCCAGATCGATCACCCCTCCGTCGATCGATGCAAAGCGGAAGCGTTCGCCCGCGAAGGCCGGCGACAGGGTGATCCAGACCAACAGTCCCGCGAGTATTCGACTCATGATGCCTCCAGATGCAGCGTTCTGCTTCCCAGCAGATTCCCAGCAGATAATCCGGGGCAGCCACGGGTCAAATCTTCCCGAAAATGCTGTGATTTCGTCCGCAGCCATGCCATATTTCACCGGTATCAGTCGAGCAGGAGCCAGCTCGGGAAAACGGGCGGCCGGATGGGCGTGAGATGAGTTGGCAAGACAAGTTCCTGGCGCAGGGCGCCGGATCGGGGCATGCAAGGGTGCAATATGGGGCCTTGTGCTGGCGTGAGGGCGGCGACGGGACCGAGGTGCTGCTCATCACCAGCCGCAACACCGGGCGTTGGGTGATACCGAAGGGTTGGCCGATGCCGGGCCTGGCGCCGGAAGCTGCCGCGGCACAGGAAGCCTGGGAAGAAGCCGGGGTCAGCGGCGGTCTGGTCAGCCCGGTCTGCGTCGGACGCTATGGCTATCAGAAAGTCCTGGGCGCGGACGCTGCAGTTCCCTGTGCGGTCGCCGTCTACGGGCTGAAGGTGTCCAAGCTGTCCGATACGTATCCCGAGGCAAATGAGCGGCGCAGGAAGTGGTTTCCTCTGGCCGTTGCGGCCGGTTTGGTCAACGAACCCGATCTGGGTCGGATCATCGCGGGGTTCACCCCGCCAGAGGATGGACGTCCTTCGCCAATCGCGGCGGAGGAAGGTGAGACCGGGGACCCCCCGCCTCAGCGGAGCAAGCGGGGCAAGAGCCGAGGGCATTGAACTTTCTCCGCGACTGATTAGCTAGTGGTGTCGCCAGAAACGGGCGGGCACGGAATGATCCGATACAGTCTTCGTTGCGGAAATGACCACGGCTTTGACAGCTGGTTCAAGGGGGCCGATGCCTTTGCCGCGCTGCAATCGGCTGGTCAGGTTGCCTGTCCGGTTTGCGGCTCGACCGAGGTGCGCAAGGACCTGATGGCGCCGGCGGTGCGGCCCGCGCGAAAGTCGGCGTCCCGTCCGCAGCGTGGCGATGACGACCGCCCGGATCTGAGCGCCCCTGCTTCGGAACTGGAGGCGCAGATCGCCGCCCTGCGGCGGCATATAGAGGAAAACTCGGAATATGTCGGCATGAACTTCGCGACCGAGGCCCGCCGCATCCATGCCGGCGAAGCCCCGGGCCGGGCGATCCATGGCGAGGCCCGGCCGGAAGAGGCGCGGGCAATGATCGAGGAAGGCCTGCCGGTCGCCCCCCTGCCCTTCCTGCCGTCCCGCAAGGTGAACTGACCCGGCCTTGTACACACAGGACAGATACCGGACCGCAATAAATTCAAGAGCTTGATTGTGGACGATTACGGTCCGGCAACCATGTTCGGCAGGTGATACCCCGTCTGTCCCGCCCGCCTGTCGCCGCAGGTCATGGCAGCGGGCCGGCGGCCGACCTAGTAGATGTAGCGGATCTGTTCGGTCCAGAACCGTTCCATCCGCTTCAGCGCCATGTTGATCTCGTCCATCCCCGAGGCGTCGATCAGCGCGCGCCGCTCGATCCCTTCGGCGTGGCGGGCGAAGAGGTCGGACAGCACCCCCCGCACCTGCCGCCCCTTCTCGGTCAGTCGCACGCGGACCGAGCGGCGGTCGATCTCGGACCGCTGGTGGTGCATGTAGCCAAGCTCGACCAGCTTCTTCAGGTTGTAGCTGACGTTCGAGCCCTGGTAATAGCCGCGCGACTTCAGTTCACCCGCCGTCACCTCGTTCTCGCCGATGTTGAACAGGAGAAGCGCCTGGACCGAGTTGATCTCCAGCATCCCGAGCCGTTCGAATTCGTCCTTGATCACGTCCAGAAGCAGCCGGTGCAGCCGCTCGACCAGGGCCAGGTTGTCAAGGTAGCAGGACAGGAAGGCCTTCTGCGACCCATCCAGCACCGGGGCATAGATTGTCATTCCGTTTCTCCACCGTTCTCACGGCGACAGAATCGGCACAAACAGAAAACATTCCGTAAACTTGCGCGGAACTTCTACGGGTTTTCTGCCCTCAGTCGCGTTTCGGCGAAACCGGCGATCCGGTCCAGAAGCCCGGCGAACGCCGCTGGCGCGGGGGCCTGCCCCAGAATCCAGGCCATCAGGTCCTGGTCGTTCTCGGCCAGAAGCGCGTCGTATAGGTCGAGTTCATCCGGCGTCAGCGCCGCCAGACGTGCGTCTGCGAAGGGGCCGAGCACCAGGTCCATCTCCTTGGTGCCGCGCCGCCAGGACCGCATCCGCATCCGCTTCAGGCGCGCTTCGGCCGTCTCGTCCATCTGCCGTCCGTTCCTGCTTGATCCCCGTCAGGCCGCAGCCTAAGTCAGGCCAGAGCGAAACTCCACCACCGAAAGGCGCGGCAATGGCCTTCCTCTCCGACACCCTGGCGCGCGTCAAGCCCTCGCCGACCATCGCCGTCACAACCAAGGCAGCGCAGCTGAAGGCCGAGGGTCGCGACGTGATCGGCCTTGGCGCGGGCGAACCCGATTTCGACACGCCGGAGCACATCCGCGAGGCCGCGAAGCGGGCGATCGACGCGGGCAAGACGCGCTATACGGCGGTGGACGGCATCCCGGAGTTGAAGGCCGCGATCTGTTCCAAGTTCCTGCGCGAGAACGGTCTGACCTACACGCCGCAGCAGATCTCGGTCGGCACGGGCGGCAAGCAGATCCTCTACAACGCGCTGATGGCGACGCTGAACCCGGGCGACGAGGTCATCATCCCGGCCCCCTACTGGGTGAGCTACCCCGACATGGTGCTGCTGGCCGGCGGCACGCCGGTGCCGGTGGTCGCCGGCATCGAGACCGCCTTCAAGCTGACGCCGGAGCAGCTGGAGGCCGCGATCACGCCCCGCACCAAGTGGTTCATCTTCAACAGCCCTTCGAACCCCACGGGCGCGGGCTATACGCGGGCCGAGCTGAAGGCGCTGACCGATGTGCTGATGCGGCATCCCCATGTCTGGGTGATGTCGGACGACATGTACGAACACCTCGTCTTTGACGATTTCGAGTTCTGCACCCCGGCCGAGGTCGAGCCCGGCCTCTACGACCGCACGCTCACCTGCAACGGCGTGTCCAAGGCCTATGCGATGACCGGCTGGCGGATCGGCTATGCCGGCGGGCCGGTGTCGCTGATCAAGGCAATGGGGACGATCCAGTCGCAATCGACCTCGAACCCCTGTTCGGTCAGCCAGTGGGCCGCGCTGGAGGCATTGTCGGGGCCGCAGGACTTTCTGGCCGACTGGCGGAAGGTGTTCCAGGGCCGGCGCGACCTGGTGGTGTCGATGCTGAACCAGGCGAAGGGCATCCGCTGCCCGAAGCCCGAGGGCGCCTTCTATGTCTATCCCGACATCTCGGCTCTGATCGGCAAGGCGACGCCGGCGGGCACCGTCATCAGCAACGACGAGGTCTTCGCGACCGCGCTGCTGGAGGAAACCGGGGTGGCTGTGGTGTTCGGTGCGGCCTTCGGTGTCTCGCCCAATTTCCGGATCAGCTATGCCACCAGCGATGAAGTGCTGCGCGAGGCCTGTGCCCGCATCCAGAGTTTCTGCGCAAGCCTGGTCTGACCCGGGCTTGACGAGTCGGCGCGGCTCGGGAAGGAATGGGCATGCACGCCGGGGTTGTCCGGGTTCATTTGGCAGGGCATAGTTTCAAGCATGACCGCTGACCTTCCCGACTACTATTTCCGGGTGCGCGAAAACGGAGCGGTCGTGTTCCGCGTCGGGACCGAGAACCGGCAGCGCCGGATCGAGATGGACGAGATCGCCACGGTCAACGTGAAGAACGGCAACATCAAGCCGCATGGCGAGGTGGAACTGACCGGGGCGGACCGGGCCGCGATCGGGGAATGGCTGGCCGCGCGCCAGGCCCAGCTTGCCGCGCGCGAGGTGGACGACATCCTGCGCACGGTCGATCACCTGAACCTGACGACGCAATGGGCGCAGTCGCGGGCCACGGATGCGCAGCTCGAGGCAGTGACGGATGCGCTTTTGCTGGCGATGCACGACCTGCGCTCGATGCTGGTGAAGCGCAAGGCGGACCGGCTGGGCAAGGCGGAGTAGCTCCTCCTCGTTCGACTTCGTCTCCTCGTCGGGATCGTGCGACGAGGAGACGAAGTCGAACGAGGAGCGGCAGATCAGATCTGCTTTTCGGGCATCTGCACCCGCAGCCCGTCCAGCGCGTCGGTGACCTTCAGCTGGCAGGTCAGGCGCGAGCGGACCGGATCGGGGCGCCAGGCGAAGTCCAGCATGTCGGCTTCCATGTGGTCCTTGGGCGGCAGGCGGTCCACCCAGGCGGGATCGACATAGACATGGCAGGTCGAACAGGCGCAGGCGCCGCCGCAATCGGCCTCGATCCCCGGGATGCCGTTGTCGCGGGCACCTTCCATCACGGTCAGGCCGTTCGGGACTTCGACCACATGTTCGCGGCCATTGTGTTCGACATAGGTGATCTTCGCCATGACTCATGCTCTCCGGGATCGTCTGACGTGACATAGGCCAGTCCGCGTCGATTTGCCAGAGGGGCGGCGGGCTTGCCCTGTCGCGCGGATGTTCTATTATTGTTCTCATGACCCTCGCCCTGCCACCCATTCCGCGCGGCGCCTCCTGGCCGCGGCCACCGAAGGCGCTGCCGGCGGCCCGGCTCGGCGAACCTCCGGCCGGGGCGCGGGTCACGGTGGCCGGGCTGGTGCTGGTCAGGCAGCGGCCGGGCACGGCGAAAGGGGTGATCTTCGTCACGCTGGAGGACGAGACGGGCACGGCAAACGTGGTCGTCTGGGCGCAGGTCTATGAACGGTTCCGCCGCGCGGTCATCGCGGGGCGGCTCTTGCGGGTCACGGGCCGGCTGCAACGCGAGGCCGGTGTGGTGCATGTGGTGGCCGAGGTGATCGAGGACCTGTCGGGCCTGCTCGACCGGCTGCTTGACCCCGGCTTCCGGCCCGACGGGGTGCGGGCGGGCGACCAGCCGTAACCCGCTTGCCGACATCAGATCGAGCCGGGGAGCTTGCCGAATGCCCGGCCGCCTCCCTGCCGTCCCGCTCTTGCCCCCGGCGGACGGCCGGCGGGATGCCTCCCGCCGATCATGCGCCGCCTGCGGCCGAACCTATTCGATCGACAGCGCCACGAAGCGCGGGTCGCCCCCGCGACGGACCAGCAGGAGGACCGACTTCCTTCCGCCGTCCTTCGCCTCCTTGATCCGGTCCTCAAGATCCTGCAGGCGCGTGACCTTCTGCTGCCCCACCTCGGCGATGATGTCACCCTCGACGAGGCCCTTGGTATAGGCTTCGGAAGCCGGATCCACCTTCAAGATCACCAGACCCTGCGCCGAAGCATCGAGTCCCAGCCGGGCCCGGACGTCGTCATCCAGCGGCGCCAGCGTCAGGCCCAGCGTCTCCATCTCCTTCGGGTCGGCATCGGCGGGGGCAGAGGCCGGTGTCGCCTTGGCTTCCGCCTCTTCGCGACGGCCGAGCGTGACCTGCAGCGTCTCGGTCTTGCCATCGCGCAGGACGATCACCGGCACCGCTTCGCCGATCGGCGCGTCGGCCACCCGGCGGGTCAGGTCGCCGGCATCCGCCACTTCCTGCCCGTCAAAGCGGGTAATGACGTCGCCCGGCCGGATGCCCGCCGCCTTGGCCGGGCCGTCCGGGACATCCGCCACCAGTGCCCCGGCGGCCTTCTCCAGACCCATCGACTCGGCGATTTCCGGCGAGATGTCCTGGATCTTGACCCCAAGCCAACCGCGCCGGGTCTCGCCGAACTGCATCAGCTGATCGACCACCTTGCTCACCACGTTCGACGACATCGAGAAGCCGATACCGATCGACCCGCCGTTCGGCGAGAGGATCGCAGTGTTCACGCCGATCACCTGCCCGTCCATGTTGAACAGCGGCCCGCCCGAGTTGCCACGGTTGATCGCCGCGTCGGTCTGGATGTAGTCGTCGTAGGACCCCTGAAGCTCGCGCCCGCGGGCCGAGACGATGCCGGCGCTGACCGAGAAGCCCTGGCCGAGCGGGTTGCCCACCGCCATGACCCAGTCGCCCACGCGCATCAGGTCGGAATTGCCGAAGCTCACGAATTCCAGCGGTGTGTCGCTTTCGACCTTCAACAGCGCGATGTCGGTCTTGGGGTCGGTGCCGACAAGCTTCGCCTTCAGCTTCTTGCCGGAGAAGAATTCGATGGTGATCTCGTCAGCGCCCTCGATCACATGGTTGTTGGTGACGATGTAGCCGTCCTCGCTGATGACGAAGCCGGACCCCAGCGCCTCGGACCGCTGCGGCCCACGCGGGCCCGGACCGCCGAAGTCCCTGAAGAAATCCTCGAAGGGGCTGCCTTCGGGCACCATGGGCATCCCGTCGGCCGGTCCGGCGACCATGGCGCTGGTGGTGATGTTCACCACGGCGGGGCTGATCTTCTGGGCCAGTTCGGCAAAGCTTTCGGGGGCACCGAAGGCCTGCACCTCGCTGGCGGGGGCAACACTCAGTCCAAAGCCCAGAACCAGCGCCAGAAGCGTGCTGGACCGCAGGGCAGAGCGGATGGAAGGCGTGAGATCGGGCACGATGCGAACTCCTGTTCATCGGATCTGGCGGGAGGGAGGGATAGACCGGACCCTCGCCCGTCGTCGGTGAGAAAACAGTTAGGGAAAGGGGTTCGCAATGCAAACCCCGTCGCGTTGTTTCAAAGGGATGTGAACTTGAATGTCATCAGCGTCGCATGCCTAGACCGACTTCACCAGCCAGACGACCAGGACGCCGAGGGCAAGGGCAGCCAGACCGACGAACCGGCGTCGATCCACGGGAAACGAGGCGATCATCCGCAAGGCATCCTCGATACGACGAGGGGCCAGTGCCAGCACCAGCCCCTCCACCGCAAGCACAAGACCGAGTGCCAGAAGCAGGTCGCTCACGGTGCCGGCGGCGCCTCCGGCGCCGTGCCTCTGCCGCGATCCGACCGCAGATAGTCGAAGAACTCGCTGTCGGGCTGCATGACGATCGAGGAATTACCCCCCTTGAGGCTGGCCTCGTAGGCAGCCAGCGAGCGGATGAAGGCGAAGAACTCCGGATCCTTGCCGTAGGCTTCCGCCAGGATCGCGTTGCGTTCGGCATCGGCCTCGCCGCGGATCACCTCGGCCTGACGCCGGGCGTCGGAGGTCAGCTCGATCACCGTCCGGTCGGCCGCAGCACGCACGCGCTGCGCGGCCTCGCCGCCACGGGCGCGTTCGTCCGCGGCCTCGCGGTCGCGTTCGGCCCGCATCCGGGCGAAGGTCGCCTCGAGGTTCTGTTCCGGCAGGTCGGTGCGCGTCAGCCGCACGTCGATCACGTCGATGCCCAGCGCCGCACCTTCGCGCTTGGCGATGGTCAGGATCTGGTTCATCAGCCCCGCGCGGTCTTGCGACAGGACCTGGTCCTGGGTCGCGTTGCCCAACACCTCGGGGATCGCCTGGCTGAGGATGTTGCCCAGAAGCTGCTGCGCCCGATCCTCGCCGCCGGTGCCGACCGACTGGCGGAACTCGATCAGGTTGACGATGCGCCAGCGCGCGAAGGCATCCACCACGAGGCGGCGATCGGAGAGAAGCGTCACCTCGATCGGCTGGGTCTGCAGGCCGAGGATGCGGTCCTCGTACAGCACGACATCCTGCAGGAAGGGGATCTTGAAGCCGAGCCCGGCATCCTCCTTGACCTGGACGACCTGACCGAATTGCAGCACCAGGGCCTTCTTGCGTTCGTCCACGATGAAGAGCGAGGACAGCACCAGCACCAGCAGCACCACAAAGGCGGAAAGAAGATAGATCGCCCGCATCAGTTCGACCCTCCGGTTGCCGCGGCACCCGGCCCCGCGGTTCCACGGCCAAGCTCGTTCAGGGGCAGGAAGGGCACCACGCCCTGACCGCCGCCCTCGGCCCCGGCCACGCCGTCGAGGATCACCTTGTTCATGCCGCCAAGCACCCGTTCCATGGTTTCCAGATAAAGTCGCCGCCGCGTCACGTCGGGCGCCTTCACATATTCGTTGTAGACCGAGATGAAGCGCGCCGCCTCACCCTGGGCCGAGTTCACGGCTTCGGCCCGGTAGGCTTCGGCCGCCTCCAGAAGGCGGGCCACCTCACCCCGGGCGCCCGCAGTCACCTGGTTGGCATAGGCATCGGCCTCCTTTTCCAGCCGGTCGCGTTCCTGCTGCGCCGCCTGCACGGCGCGGAAGGCGTCGATCACCTCGCGCGGGGGCTGGGCAACCTGGAGGTTGACACGGATCACGCTGATCCCGGCGTTGTAGCTGTCGAGCGTGGCCTGCACCGCCTTGCGCAGGTCCGAGGCAATGACACCGCGGTCGCGGTTCAGGATCGGCGAGAGTTCCGACCGGGCGATGATGTCGCGCATCGCGCTTTCGCTGACCGCGCGGATGGCGACTTCGGGGTCGGCCAGGTTGAAGAGGTACTTCTCGGGGTCCGAGATGTTCCAGACCACCTGGAAGCCGATGTCCACGATGTTCTGGTCGCGCGTAAGCATCAGGCCGGAATCGGTGCGCCCCGGGCCGGTGCCGATGTCGGTCGTCCGCTCGCCCGTCACCTGGACCTTTTCATAGGTCACGACCGGCCAGGGCGCGAAATTCAGGCCGGGATCGCCGACGCCCGCGCTTTCGCCGAGGAACAGTTCGACCGAGCGTTCCTCGGGCCGGACGGTGTAGAAGGACATGAAGGACCAGACCGCGACGATGGCCAGAAGGCCGAGGCCGACGCTTTGCCGGGTGAACAGCGGACCGTCCGGATCGCCGCCCGGCCCACCCGTTCCACGGTTGCCCCGCCCGCCCATCAGGACACGCAGCTGTTCCTGGCCGCGTTTCATCAGCTGGTCGATCTCGGGGATCTGCCCGCCGCCCGGGCCAGGACGGCCGCCGCGGCGCTCGCCGTCGTCGCTGTTGCCCCTGCCGCCCCGGTCATCCCCACCCGAGCCGCCACCGCCGCCCCAGGGACCGCCACTTCCTGCCATTGAACCGAACCTCTTCTTTCCGTTTCCCCTAAGCTGGTCATATCCAGCCGGAAATCAACCCGTCCCGGCTGCCTCTCAACCCGTCCGCACCGGTTTTCGCATCGTCACCAGCTCCTCGGCCATGGTCGGATGCACCGCGCAGGTGGCATCGAAATCCTCTTTCGTCGCGCCCATGCGGATCGCGATCGCCGCAAGCTGGATCATCTCGCCCGCCTCGGGCGCGACGATATGGCAGCCGAGCACCTTCCGCGTGGCCCGGCTGACGATCAGCTTCATCAGGACCCGGTCCTGCTTGCCGGCAAAGAGCGTGCGCATCGGACGGAAGGCGGTGGCATAGACTTCGATCGGCTCACGCTCGCGCGCGGCCTCTTCGGACAGGCCCACCGTGCCCATCTCGGGCTGGGTGAAGACGGCCGAGGCGACGAGTTGGTGGTCGAAGGTCGTGGGCTTCGCGCCGAAGACGGTGTCGGCGAAGGCATGGCCCTCGCGGATCGCAACCGGCGTCAGGTTGATCCGGCCGGTCACGTCGCCCACGGCAAAGACCGAGGGCACTGCGGTCTGGCTGTAGGCATCCACCGGGATCTCGCCATTGCGGCCAAGGGTGATCCCGATCCCTTCCAGCCCGAGGCCGGCCGTGTTCGGGCGACGCCCGGTGGCGTAGAGGACGAGGTCGAACTCCCGCTCGCTGCCGTCGGTCGCCACGGCACGGATGCCGGAGGCCGCCTTTTCCAGCCGCATCACGTCGGTGCCGCAATGGATGGCGATGCCGTTCGCCTGCATGGCATTGGCGACGTGGCCGCGCGCCTCGTCATCAAAGCCGCGCAGGATCTGGGCGCCGCGGCAGTACTGGCTGACCTCGACTCCCAAACCATTGAGGATACATGCGAATTCGCTGGCGATATAGCCACCGCCCACCACCAGAGCGCGTCGAGGCAGCGCGGGCAGGTGGAACATCTCGTTCGAGGTGATCGCCAGCTCGCGGCCAGGGATGTCCGGGACAAAGGGCCAGCCGCCCGTCGCGACCAGGATATGTTTCGCGGTGAACTCTTCCCCCGAGGCGAGGCGGACGCGGTGCGGGTCCACGATCACCGCGCGCGCGTCGTGGACGGTGACGCCCGCGTTCTTCAGCGTGTTGCGGTAGGCGCCTTCCAGCCGGTCGAGCTCGGCCTCCAGCCGGGTGCGGAAGCGCGCCCAGTCGAAACCGCCTGCCGTCACGTCCCAGCCATATTCCCGGGCCTCGGCAACGGCTTCGGGATAGGCGCTGGCGAAAACCATCAGCTTCTTCGGCACGCAGCCCCGGATGACGCAGGTGCCGCCCATCCGGCTTTCCTCGGCGAGACCGACCCGCGCGCCATGCTCGCCCGCAGCGACACGCGCCGCCCGGACGCCGCCGGACCCGCCGCCAATGACGAATAGATCGTAGTCGAAGGCCATCTCCGCCGCCCTGCCGTTGCCGCGCGACAGAGCTATGCGGTCTTGTCCCGGAACAAAAGCCCCCGCTGGCGCAATTCGGTTACCGGCTGGTCACGCGGTCAGTCGAGATCGGCAAAGATGTTGCGACTTTCGGTCAGATCGACCGACCCGTTCTCGACCCGGCCCGAGTTGATGTCGCGCACCGTCACCCGACCGTCGCCCTGCCCGATCACGACCACGTCGCAGATGTCGATGAACAGGCCATTCTCGACCACACCGGGGATCTGGTTCAGGACCAGGGCCAGCTGGCGCGGATTGCCGATGCGCTTGAGGTTCAGATCCAGCAGGAAATGCCCCTCATCCGTGCGCAGGGGCGCATCGCCCGCCATCCGCAGGCTGACCTCGCGGTTCATCACGTCGAGGCTGTAGAGCGTCTCCTCGATCAGCGCCTTGGTGGTCTGCCAGCCGAAAGGGATCACCTCGACCGGCAGCGGAAAGGCGCCGAGCTGGGCCACTTCCTTTGCCGCATCGGCAATGACGATCATCCGGTCGCTGGCCGTCGCCACGATCTTCTCCTGCAAGAGCGCCGCGCCGCCGCCCTTGATCAGGTTGAGGTTCTGGTCGAATTCGTCCGCCCCGTCGATCGTCAGGTCCAGCCATTTCACCTCGTCCAGGGCGACAACCCTGAGCCCGCAGGACCGGGCAAGATCCGCGGTGCGCGTCGAGGTCGCGACGCAGGTCACGTCCAGCCCGTCGTCCCGCACCCGTTCGGCCAGGCAGCGAACCATCCAGGCGGCGGTCGAGCCGGTGCCGAGGCCCAGCTTCATCCCCGATTCGACGAAATCCACCGATCGCCGCGCGGCGACGAACTTGGCCTGGTCGATCGGTGACATCTCGGCAGCCATGTGACACTCCCCTCTTTGCCCCCGCCATACCGCAAAGCCGGCGGCAGGGCGAGTGTCTTGTGTGCCTGTTTCCGTGGCTCCCGGCACTTCTCAGGTGTCTGACCCGGCCAGCGCCAACCCGCGCGAGATCTCTTCCCGGGTGACGCCACCATCGCCGTCCGCATCGAAGGCCAGAAGTCCACGCAAAAGCGCTGCTTCGTCCTCGTCCAGCGCCCGAAGTGCGGCCGCACGACCCTCCGCCACCAGTTCCGCCGGATCAACGCTACCGTCGCCATCGGCATCCGCAGCAGTGAAATCGCGATCCATCCGCCCGCGCTGTTCTGCCGCGGCCGCGCGCTTGGCAATCGCCAGTTCCAGCCGGTCGATGGACCCGTCCGCGTCCAGATCCAGCGCCAGGTAGCGTCGAAGCACCGTCGCGCGCGCCGAGGCACGGGTCAGGGCGACATGCGCCTCGATGCCTTCGGCGGACAGCACCCCGTCCTCGCCATGGCCGGCGATCAGGTCCTCGATCATCGTTTCCACCCGCACCGGCGCGCGGGCAATCGCCTCGGCCAGCGACGCGGCATCGGCCAGGGCGCATCGCGCCGCCGCCAGCAGTCCCACCGAGATCGGCATCAGCATCCGGATCATGCGACTCTCTCCCTACTGCCCATGAAGATTGGCCAAGCAAGGTTGACGGAAGGTGAACAGGATCGGGTTCCGAAGTGCGCCCCCGGATCGCGGAGAGTCGCTTTTTGCGCAGTCTTGTGCGCAGAGTTGCGCGACCCTGCGCCGGACCCGGAAATCGCCCGCCGATGTACACGCTGCACTACGCCCCGGACAACGCCTCTCTGATCGTCCGCCTCGTGCTGGACGGGGCCGGCATTCCCTATCGCACGGCGCTGGTGGACCGGGCGATCCGGCAGCAGGACAGCATCGCCTACCGCGCGCTGAACCCGACCGGTCTGATCCCGACGCTCGAGACGCCACAGGGCCCGATCGCGGAAACCGGGGCGATCCTCCTGTGGCTGGCCGACGCGCACCGGCTGGGCCCTGCGCCGGGCGACCCTGATCGGCCCGTCTTCCTGCAATGGCTGTTCTTCCTGTCGAACACGGCCCATGCCGACCTGCGGCAGATCTTCTATCCGCACCAGTATGTCCCGGCCGATGCCCGCGCCGCGCATGCCGAGATCATGGCTTCCCGGATGCTGCGGCATTTCGGCCTTCTGGACACCGCTGCTGCCCGGCATCCGCGCCTCTTCGCCGCCGGGAAACCCCTTGGAGTCTACACCGCCATCCTGACCCGCTGGTCGGCGCTCTATCCGATGGATGGCCCGCGCTGGTTCCGGCTGTCGGAGTTCCCCGCGCTCGCGGACCTCGCGCAGGCCCAGGAGGCGCGGGTGGAGACGCCGGTCGTCGCCCGGGCCGAGGGTCTAGGACCGTATCCCTTCACCCGGCCCGAACATCCGAACCCACCGGAAGGAAGCGTGCTGTGACACTGATCCTGCATCATGCGCCCGACTTCGCCTCGACCATCGTCCGCTTTGCGCTGGAAGAGCTGGAACTGCCGCATACCCTGGCCATCGTCGATATCGAGGGCGGAGCGCTGGCCAGCCCGGAATACCGCAGGGTGAACCCGGTCGGCCTGATTCCGGCGCTGGAAACCGACGACGGCCCTATGTTCGAGACGGCGGCGATCCTGCTGTGGCTTGTGGACCGGACGGGTCGACTGGGGCCGGGGCCGACCGAACCGGACAGGGGGGCCTTCCTGTCGTGGCTCTTCTTCACCTCGAACGCGCTGCACCAGGCGGCGCTGGCGATGTTCTACCCGCACCGGGCAGCCGGCGAGGCGAATTCCGCCGCCGCCCAGGCCGCCGCACAGGAACAGATCGTGGCGCGGCTGGGCCTGATCGAGGCGATGCTGGCCGCGCAATCACCCCGCTGGCTGTCGCCCGACCATCCGGGCGTGATGGGCTACTACATCGGCGTCCTCGTGCGTTGGCTGATCCTGTTGCCGCCCGCGCCCTACGGCATCCGCATCGACGATTTCCCGCATCTGAAAGCCGTCCTCGCCGCGCACGAGACGCGCCCTGCGGCCCTCCGAGTCGCGGCCTCGGACGGCCTCGGCCCCACCCCCTTCACCAACCCGGGTTCCTGATGTTCCTTTCCGTCTTCGACATGTTCAAGGTGGGGATCGGCCCCTCCTCCTCGCACACCATGGGCCCCATGGTCGCCGCTGCGCGCTTCCTCGAGGCGATGCGCGCCTCGCCCTTCCAGTTCCGGGGCCTGCGCGCCTCGCTGCACGGCTCGCTCGCCTTCACCGGGGTCGGCCACGCCACCGACCGGGCGACGATCCTCGGCCTCGCCGGGTTCGCGCCCGACACCTACGACGCCGACAAGGCCGAGGCCGCGCTGGCCCGGATCAATGAAACCAAGGTGATTGAGGCCCCGGGCCTCGGCACACTCGCCTTCGACCCCGCCAAGGACCTGACCTTCGACTACGGTCCCGCGCTACCCGGCCATGCGAACGGCATGATCCTCAAGGCCACCGACGCCCAGGGCGACGTGATCCTGGAAGAGACCTACTATTCCATCGGCGGCGGCTTCGTGCTGACCGCCGCCGAACTGGCCGAGGCCGGCGGCGCAAAGGCCAAGGCGCGCGCCGACGTGCCCTACCCCTTCGAGACGGCCGCTGAGATGCTGGAGATGGCGCGGAAATCGGGGCTGACCATCGCCCAGATGAAACGCGCGAACGAGCTGAAGTTCCGCTCTGCCGCCGAGCTTGACGCCGGGATCAGCCGGATCTGGCAGGTGATGGACGATTGCATCTCGCGCGGGATGAAGGGCGAGGGGATCCTGCCCGGCGGCCTGAAAGTCCGCCGTCGCGCCAAGGGCATCCATGACGCCCTTCTGGCCGAACGCGGGCTGAACCTGACGCCGCCCCACACGATCAACGACTGGATGTCGCTTTACGCCATGGCGGTGAACGAAGAGAACGCCGCCGGGGGCCAGGTCGTCACCGCGCCCACCAACGGGGCGGCCGGGGTCGTCCCCGCCGTCATCCGCTACTGGCTGGACCATGTGCCCGGCGCAAGTGTCACCAAGGTCGGCGACTTCCTCCTGACCGCGGCGGCGATCGGCGGGCTTTGCAAGCACAACGCCTCGATCTCGGGCGCCGAATGTGGCTGCCAGGCCGAGGTCGGCAGCGCCGCCGCCATGGCCGCCGCGGGCCTCTGCGCCGTCCTCGGCGGCACGCCGGAACAGGTGGAAAATGCCGCCGAGATCGCGCTGGAACATCATCTCGGCATGACCTGTGATCCGGTGAAGGGCCTCGTGCAGGTACCCTGCATCGAACGGAACGGCCTTGGCGCGATCAAGGCCGTCTCCGCCGCCTCTCTCTCGCTGCGCGGCGATGGCCAGCATCTCGTCTCGCTGGATGTCTGCATCGAGACGATGCGGCAGACCGGACGCGACATGCACGAGAAATACAAGGAAACCTCGCTGGGGGGCCTCGCGGTCAACGTCCCGAACTGCTGAGGCCGGGGATGCCTCCGGCGGGAGTATTTGGATAAAGGGCAAATCAGCTTGCCCTTTCGCAAATACTCCGGGCGGTGCCGATGGTTTCGCCACCGGTTCGAGAAACCGGAGGCACGGGGAACCCCCATCGCCCGAGGAGGAGGGCGAAGGCCCGACGACGAGACGAAGGGCTCGCGCGTCAGCGCACCTTGCGGAACCCGCCCGAAGACCGGCGATGTCGCTTTCAGGCAGGCGGGGCGGAGCGGCAGACTGTAGGCAGGTCGGATGACCCGCGACACCACCCTCCAGGGCGTCCTCCTGATGCTCGCCTTCTGCGTGATCGCGCCGCTGCTCGATGTCGCGGCCAAGCTGACCTGCCCCCCGGAAGTTCCCTCGCTGTGATGTAGAGTCTGCCCAACCTGAGA
>NZ_VMDU01000025.1 GCF_008271465.1 Tabrizicola flagellatus
CGGCGCACTTGCCCAACCCAAAACCGACCACTATCAACCCCAAGGACTCTCGTTATGAACGAGGGACGACCGGGGGGCAGGTCAAGAGATAAGCTGCTGATAACGCTGAGCAAAATTTGGAATACTTGAGGGGGTCTCAAGAATTTCTCGTGTGCTGCAAACCTTGAACACGGGCACTGGCAGCTTACGGACCGGGGCGGTGCCGGGAAAACGCCCGGAAATCAGCGCGATGCCCGGCCCGCCCCTTCCGGGCTAAAGCTGCTCCATCACCTCGCTGGCGTCCTCGCGCACGAGGGAGAGCGTGTCGGCCAGTGCCCTTGCGGCAACACTGCGCAACTCTTCGTCGGTGTCCTCGCGCCAGACGGCCCAGGAGACCAACGAAAATCCGGGCGCGTCCTGCACCGCGAAGAGTTGCCCCGTCTCCAGCGAGGCATGGGCCAGCCGCGTCGGGATATAGGCCGCGCAGGGGCGCGAGCGCAGGAACCAGGCGGCCATGGCCCCGTCGCTCAGCGTCAGGCGCGGGTTGGCCAGGCCCGGCAGCGCGGCCTCGTGAAACCGCAGGAACTCCGGCCCCCAGTCCACCAGCGTATAGGCCGGGGCGACGCTTTCGACCGTCGCCTCGGGCCAGGGGCAGACCATGACCAGCTGTTCCTCGATCAGCCGTTCGGAATGCAGGCCCGGCCGGTCCAGGGGCCCGTGGGTCAGCATCACCTGAACCTCGCCCGACAGCGCCATCTGCACCAGCCCGTCGGGTTCGGCCAGCACGGCCCGGATCTCCAGCTCGGGATGGCCTTCCCGCAGCCGGTCGATCCAGCGGAAGCCGAACCGCGGCCAAAGCGTGCTTTCCGCCCCGATCGCCAGCGTCCGGGCGCGTTCGTCCAGCGCGCTGACCCGTTGCCGCGCCTGTTCCCAGTTGCGCAGGATCATGGTGGCGAACCCGCGGAACTCGCGCCCCGCCGCCGTCAGCACCACACCCGCCTTAGTCCGTTCGAAGAGGGGCCGGCCCAGCTGGTCCTCCAGCCGCTGAATGCGCAGCGAGACGGCAGATTGCGTCACGAACAGCCGGCCGGCGGCGGCACCGAAGGATCCGGTGGCCGCGACTTCGAGGAAGGTCTTGATCAGTTGCAGGTCCACGAAAACGCACTCCCAGACGACACGTCCCGGGACAGCTGCATCATTTTTCGCGAAAGCCAAGCCCCGAAGCTTGCGGTCCCGGGCTCCCTGCCCAATTCCCTCAAGTCGGATCACGCCCGGACAAACGGGCGAAACCTGCCGAAGCAAATCGTGAGATTTCGGGGATCAGCGCCCCGTGCGACGGGCCGCGACCGGCACCGGCACTTGCACTGGCACGGCGACAGGCTCACGAACCCCGCGACCGCCGCCCGGGCCGTCCTCGGCCTCGGCCATCCCCATGACGCGGAAGGCAAACTGGACGGCCGAAAAAACGATCCCGTTGAAGACGACCAGCATGGCCACGGCGACCCAGCCCATGCTCGAGGCCTGGATCAGATGGCCCAGCCCGGCAACGTCCAGCCAGAGAAGCCCAGCGGTGAACCCCGCCGAGATCGCGAAGCCAAGGGCAACGCTCTGGATGTAAAGGCGGACAAGCTGCGGCATCGGGACCTCCGGTTCTGGCGTCAAGTTAGGATCGGTTGCCCCGTTTGCCAAGTCCCGCTGCATCCCTGTGCGCATCCGCCGCACGCGCGGCCGATTTTCCAGCCGGTCTGATCAGGATCATGGCAGGATGAGTCGGCAAGGTCGAACCTTGATTCATCAACCCAGCGGAGAGCCTCTCATGAAACCTGTCGCCACGCTCTTCTGTCTTGCCGACGAAGCCGGGTTCCGGCTGCTCCTTGGCCGGGGGCGCGAGATCGAGGAGATCCAGAGCGCCAGCGCCGATGCCTTCGAGGATGTCGATTACGAATTCGCCAAGGGCGGGCGGAACCGTTCCGGCGGGGTCAGCTTCGGCCACGATACCCGCTCCGAGGCCGAGATCGAACGTCCGCGCCTGGCGCGCCATGTGGTGCGGGCCTTGCAGGACGAATGGGCGAAGGGCAAGGCCGACCGCATCGTGCTGGCCGCCGGGCCGAAGATGCTGGGTGCGCTGCGCGACGCCCTGCCCGCCGCACTTGCGCCCCATGTCGCGGCCGAACTGGCGAAGGATCTCTCCGACATCCCGGCGCGCGACCTTGCAGGCCATCTGCCCGACCTGCCGAACGTCTGACTCGGCCTTCCGGGGGTCAGACCTCCAGAGCCTCCAGCTGGTCGATGAAGCCCGCGATCATCGACAGGCCCTTGTCCCAGAACTTCGGATCGCTCGCGTCCAGGCCGAAGGGCGCGAGCAGATCCTTGTGGTGCATGGACCCGCCCGCCTTCAGCATGGCGAAGTATTTCTCCTGGAAATCCGGCAGGCCGGAGTCGTAGGCGGCGTAAAGCGCGTTCACCAGACCATCGCCGAAGGCATAGGCATAGACGTAGAACGGCGAATGGACGAAGTGGGGGATGTAGGACCAGAAGGTCTCGTATCCGTCCATGAACTCGAAGGCGTCACCCAGGGACTGCGCCTGGACGGACATCCACAGGGCGTTGATGTCCTCAGGCGTCAGCTCCCCCTGCGCCCGGGCGGCATGCAGCTTGCATTCGAAATCGTAGAAGGCGATCTGGCGGACGACCGTGTTGATCATGTCCTCGACCTTGCCGGCCAGCAGCGTCTTCTTCTCGGCCGGGGTCTTCGCCTGATCCAGAAGCCGTCGGAAAGTCAGCATCTCGCCAAAGACCGAGGCGGTCTCGGCCAGCGTCAGGGGGGTGGAGGACAGAAGCTCCCCCTGCCCCGCCGCCAGCACCTGGTGCACGCCATGGCCCAGCTCATGCGCCAGCGTCATCACGTCGCGCGGCTTGCCGAGATAGTTCAGCATCACATAGGGGTGCACCGTGGTGACGGTCGGGTGGGCAAAAGCGCCGGGCGCCTTGCCGGGCTTGACGCCCGCGTCGATCCAGCCCTTGTCGAAGAAGGGCTTCGCCAGGTCCGCCATGCGCGGGTCGAAGGCGGCATAGGCTTCGGTCACGGTCCTGCGCGCCTCGTCCCAACCGACCGTGCGCGGGGTTTCGGTGGGCAGGGGCGCGTTGCGGTCCCAGACCTGAAGCTTGTCGAGGCCCATCCATTTCGCCTTGAGCCGATAGTAGCGGTGGCTGAGCTTGGGATAGGCCGCGACGACGGCATTGCGCAGCGCCTCGACCACTTCGGGTTCGACGTGGTTCGACAGATGCCGGGAATGCTGCGGCGTGGGCATCTTGCGCCAGCGGTCGTGGATTTCCTTTTCCTTGGCCAGCGTGTTGTGGATGCGGGCGAACAACTTGATGTTCTTCTGGAACACCTCGGCCAGCGCATGCGCCGCAGCCTCGCGCCGGTTGCGCGCGGGGTCGGTCAAGAGGTTCAGCGTGGCTTCCAGGTTCAGCTCTTCCGGCTCGCCCTCGACCGCGAACATCAGCCCTGCCATCGTCTCGTCGAACAGCTTGTTCCAGGCACTGGCGCCGACCACGCTTTCGTCGTGCAGGAAGCGTTCGAGCTCATCCGACAGCTGGTGCGGCCGCATCGCGCGCATCCGGTCGAAAACGGGCTTGTAGCGGGCAAGATCCGCGTTCTCGGCCAGAAGCCGGGCCAGGTGGTCGTCGTCCAGCCGGTTGAACTCCAGGCTGAAGAAGACCAGCGGCGTGGTGGCCGTCGTCACCTTGTCCTGCGCGTTGCCCATGAACTGCGCGCGCTCGGGGTCGATGGTGTTCTGATAGTAGCGCAGCCCGGCATAGGACATCAGCCGCCCGGCGATCACCTCGATCCGTTCGTATTCCCGCACGCAGGCCAGAAGGCCCGCCGCATCCTGCCGTCCGAGACGGCCTTCATAGGTCTGCGCGAAGGCCGCGCAGGCGCGTTCCAGTTCCGCCATGTCGGCGGCGAACTCGGGGCCGTCGGGCGAGGGATATAGGTCGGTCAGGTCCCAGTCCGGCAGATCCCCGAACCCGCCCCCCGAGGCATTGGCGTCGTAAACGGGCTGCGGCAGGTCAAGGGTCATCGGGTCCTCCGGGAATACTGTCACTGTGATCTAGGCCAGGCAGAGGTCCGGGAAAAGCCCCCGACCCCTCCTCGTTCGACTTCGTCTCCTCGTCGTGATGCGCCACACCCCGAGCGAGGAGTGACGCAGTCATCGACGAGCGCCGCGTCAGATCTCGACCGCCACGTCGTAGACCCGGTCCATCATCGCCTGCGTGCCCCGCACGAATTCCAGCGGGCAGGGATAGGCCGCGCCCGTCCGCACCGACCGGCTGAAGGCCTCGACCTGCAACTTGTAGTGGTTGGCCGTGGGGAAGCGCTCCACTGTCACCCGGTTGCCGTCCTGGTGCAGCTCCACCTCGGCCAGATCGTTGACGTTGGCGTTGAACGGCCCGCCCTCCAGCCGGATCATCCCCTTCGTGCCCTGGAAGGTCGCCACCTGCCGGTTGTACATCCGCATCGAGGTCATCGAGCCATAGGTGAACCGTCCGCGCGGCCCCTCCATCACCGCCGCGACCTGGGCAAAGGTATCCACCCCGCCCTCGCGGTGGATGCGGGCCGAGATGTCCACCGGCTCCGCCCCGGTGACGAAGCGGGCGCAGCCGAAGGTATAGACCCCGATGTCGCGCAAGCTGCCGCCGCCGGTTTCCGGCTTCATCCGGATGTTGCCCTTGTCGGTCAGATTGAAGCTGAAGGCCACGTCGGCATGGACCAGATCGCCGATCTCGCCGGCCTCGAACCACTCCTTCGCGCGCTGCCACTGGGGATGGTGGACGATCATGTAGGCTTCCGCCGCAAGCAGGCCCGAAGCGTCGCGCGCGGCGATGATCCGGTCGATCTCTTCGGCGCGCAGCGCGATGGGCTTTTCGGTCAGCACATGCTTGCCCGCCGCCAGCGCCTTCAGCGTCCATTCGACGTGCAGGTGATTGGGCAGCGGAATGTAGACCGCGTCTATCGACGGATCGGCCAGCATCGCCTCGTAGCTGCCATGCACCGCCAGCGACGGGCAGAAGGCGCGGAACCCCTCGGCCTTCGCGGCATCGGATGTCGCCAGCGCCGCCAGTTCCGCCCCCTCGGCGGCGTGGATCGCCGGCGCCATGTGTTCCCGCGCGAACCGCGCCGCCCCCAGCACACCCCATCTGACCGGCTTCATCCTGATCCTCCCCTGCCGTTGCGGCCGACACTAGGTCAGGTTTTGCCGGCCGTTTCAACCCGGCGAAAGCGCAGGAAGGTCATCAGGCCGAAGGGGCGGACCTGCCGGCTTTCCTCCAGCCGCAGGCCGGGATGGCCCAGCACCCGCTCGATCGGGAAATCGGCGTGCCAGCCCAGCCAGTCGGCCAGCGGCGCGGCGAGGCGCTCGGCTAAGGACCAGCCCTCGGCGCGGCCGGCGAAATGGTTGGCGATGAGGACCGAGCCGCCGGGGCGGACGACGCGCACCATCTCGTCCAGCACCCTTTCGGGTTCGGGGACGACCGACATGATGTGCATGGCGGCGACATGGTCGAAGCTGGCATCGGGAAAGGCGATCGCTCGCGCGTCCATCGGGTAGAGGCCGTCCACGTTGCGCAGTCCCCGGCGGCGCACGCGCGCCTCTGCCTCGCGCAGCATGTCCTCGGACAGGTCGATCCCGGTGACCCGAACGTGCGGGCCGTAGAACTCCAGCGCAAGACCGGTGCCGATGCCGACCTCCAGCACCGATCCGCCTTGCAGGTTGACATGTCGCGCGGCGAGGATTCGCCCGCCCTGGGTGATCCGGCCAAAGGTCAGATCATAGACCGGTGCCCAGCGGCGATAGGACCTGCGGATCGCATCTTCCTGCATAGGCATGATTCCCCTGGCTTTCCTGTCGAGAGGACTGTGACCTGCCCCCCGGGGAATGCAAGTGAAAGCAGGCAGGCGGCCACACGCTCAGGTGGAGCGAGGCTTCCGGAAATTCTGCATGGCCAGCCACAGCACACCCGCCAGATAGACGAGGCACAGCGTCAGCAGCGTCACCCACGGATAGGTCAAGAGCGCCGCCACGACCACGACCGCGCCGACCAGGGCATAGCGGGCATGTTCGGCGGAGATGGTGATGCGCTTCAGCGATGGCGTGCGGACCCGACTGATCATCAGCGCCCCGATCCCCACCATCCAGGCCGCCACCACCACCGCCGGCAGGGTCAGGACCCGGTCGGTGGCGAAGGCCAGGTAAAGCGGCGACAGCACCAGCATCGCCCCGGCCGGCGAGGGCACGCCGATGAAGCTGGTCTTTTCCGCGGCCTCGCCGACCGGGTCCTTCGCTCCGACATTGAAACGTGCCAGGCGCAGCATGCAGCAGACGACATAGACCAGCACCGCGATCCAGCCCAGGCTCGTTTCGGGCTTCAGCCCCCAGAGATACAGCACCAGCGCAGGCGTCACGCCGAAGTTGACGAAGTCGCACAGACTGTCCAGTTCCGCCCCGATCGCGCTTTCCGACTTCAGCATCCGCGCCAGCCGCCCGTCCAGCCCGTCCAGCGCCGCCGCCACCCCTATCAGCAGCACCGCAAGCGTGAAATTGCCCGCGATCGCATAGCGGATCGCGGTCAGTCCCGCACACAGCGCCAGGATCGACACCAGATTCGGCAGAAGCTTCAAGAGCAACAGCTGCCGCGGCGGTTCGGCGGGGGCAGCCATGGCCTATTCCATCCGGGCTGCGCGGGCCGGGGCGTCCTGCCCGATCAGCGCGATCACCGTCTCGCCCGCGATCATGGTCTGGCCCAGCGCGACCTGCGGCTCGACGCCTTCCGGCAGATAGACATCCAGCCGGCTGCCGAACCGGATCAGGCCAAAGCGTTCGCCGGTGCGCACCCGGTCGCCTTCCGCCTTCCAGCACAGGATGCGCCGCGCGACGAGGCCCGCGATCTGCACCACAGCGATCTTGCGCCCGTCCGCCATCTCGATGGCCAGCGCGTTGCGCTCGTTCTCCTCGGATGCCTTGTCCAGCGAGGCGTTGAAGAACTTGCCCGGCCGGTAGGCGACCGCCGTCACCCGGCCGGCAATGGGCGCGCGGTTCACATGGCAGTTGAACACCGACATGAAGACGCTGACCCGGGTCAGGGCCTCTGGTCCCATGCCCAGCTCGGCCGGGGGCACGGCGCGCTCGATCAGGCTGACGACGCCGTCGGCGGGGCTGACCATGAGACCCGCGTTCTCCGGCACGGCGCGCTTGGGATCGCGGAAGAAGTAATAGCACCAGACGGTCAGGCCCAGCCCCAGCCAGCCCAGCGGCTCCCAGATCCAGAACAGGACCAGCGTGACGGCCGCGAAGGCGGGAACGAACTTCCACCCCTCGGGGTGCATCGGCTTGAGGAAGGTGTCGATCATCCGCATGCGCGTCCTCCGTTGCTGCACGCACCTAACCCCAAGGGCCGGAAGGCGCAATTCCCAAACCTGCCGCACCGGCGCGGGTCAAGCGGATTTGACGCCGGTCAATGACGGCAGGTCCGGCCCGGCCCAGGTTCGGTCATGGGCCAACGGGAGAGGCGGGGATGCGGCGCAGGACGATGCTGGGCCTCGGCGCGATGGCGCTGGTCGCCGCGGGGGCAGGGCTTGCGGTGCGGGATTACCGACAGGTGCTGGATGCCGCCCGCGCCGCCATCGCGGCCGCGGGACCGCCGCGCCAGGCGCCCAGCCGGTTCGGGCCACAGGAATATGCCGAAGCCGGCCAGGGGCCGCCGGTCCTGGTGATCCACGGCACTGGAGGCGGCTACGACCAGGGGCTTCTCTTCGCTCATCGCCTGATCGCCGGAGGTTTCCGCGTCATCGCGCCCTCGCGCTTCGGCTATCTCGGAACGCCGTTTCCGGCCGACGCGGGGCCAGAGGCGCAGGCCGATGCCCTGGCCGACCTGCTCGACGCGCTCGACCTGCCCTCGGTTGCGGTCATCGGCGGCTCGGCCGGCGCGATCCCGGCGCTGGCCCTGGCCCTGCGCCATCCGGCCCGCGTCCGCGCGCTGGTCCCGCTGGTGCCTGCGACCTACGTTACCGGCCGCCCGGCACCGCCTCCGCCCGATCCGGTCGCCGGCTGGATCATCGCGCATGGCCTGCGGTCGGATGTGCTGGTCTGGGCCGGGATCCGCGCCGCCGAGAGGCGGATGATCGCCACGCTTCTGGCCACCGACCCGCAACTCGTCGATGCCGCAGCGCCCGACGAACAGGCTCGGGTTCGCGCCATCCTGCACGGGATCCTGCCGGTCAGCCTGAAATATCAGGGTCTGTTGAACGATGCCCGCTGGGCCGCCGCGCCGCCGGACTTTCCCCTGGCCGCGATCGCCGCCGCGACGCTGGCGATCTCGGCCGAGGACGACCGCTTCGGCACCACCGCCGCAGCGCGCCACGTCGCGCGGTCGGTTCCGGGCGCCGAGCTGATGATTCTGCCGTCCGGAGGCGATGTCCGGGTCGGGCACGACGCGGCGATCATGGTCCGGATCGCCGCGTTCCTTGAAACTGTGGGCCAGGGGCGGGTCAGGCCGGGACCAGCATCCCCTTGCTCTTGGCCAGTTCGCGCATCCGCGCCTGCAGCTTCTCGAAGGCGCGCACCTCGATCTGCCGGATCCGCTCGCGGCTGACGCCATAGCTTTCCGACAGTTCCTCCAGCGTCACCGGCTCGTCGGCCAGACGGCGCTGCATCAGCACGTCCTTCTCGCGGTCGTTCAGGACCGCCATCGCCTGCACCAGGAGGGCGCGGCGGGCATCCAGCTCGTCCTTCTCCTCGTAGGCCTCGGCCTGGTCGCTGTCCTCGTCCTCCAGCCAGTCCTGCCACTGGGTCGCGCTGTCGCCGTCCGAGCCGACCGTGGCGTTCAGGCTCGCATCCGACCCCGACAGGCGCCGGTTCATGTCGATGACTTCGTCCTCGGTCACGCTCAGGTCCTTGGCGATCTGTGCCACGTTCTCGGGCCGCAGGTCGCCCTCCTCGAGCGCGCCGACCTTGGCCTTGGCCTTGCGCAGATTGAAGAACAGCTTCTTCTGGGCGCTGGTCGTGCCCAGCTTGACCAGGCTCCACGACCGCAGGATGTATTCCTGGATCGAGGCGCGGATCCACCACATCGCATAGGTCGCCAGACGGAAACCCTTCTCGGGGTCGAAACGCTTGACCGCCTGCATCAGGCCCACGTTCGCCTCGCTGATCACCTCGGCCTGCGGCAGGCCGTAGCCGCGATAGCCCATGGCGATCTTCGCCGCCAGGCGCAGGTGGCTTGTGACCAGCCTGTGCGCCGCCGAGGGATCCTTATGGTCCACCCAGCGCTTGGCCAGCATGTATTCCTCCTCCGGTTCCAGCAGCGGAAACTTGCGGATCTCCTGCAGGTACCGGTTCAGGCCCTGTTCCGGGCTCGGTGCGGGTAGGTTGGTGTAGGTGCTCATCTTGCCCCCTCTTCATCCCGGTGCGTCAGCGCCCCCGGGACGGCGATAACCTAAGGTAACCGCCGCTCCTGCGCAAGGGTCGTCTCGCACACAATGTTTAACGTGAAGTGTGGTTCCCGCCGTCGCCCGAGAAGCATTGTGACAGAGGTCTCACGCGAATGTCAGAAAAACCGACCGATTTCGTCAGATTGCCACCCGCTCGCCCAGTTCCACCACCCGATCGCGCGGCAGGTGGTAGAAATCGGTCGGGTCCGCCGCCATGCGGGACAGGGCCACATACAGCCGGTCCATCATGAGTTCCCACCCTGTCCCGGTCGCCACCGCGCGCCTGCGCCCCAGGAAGAAGGTCGAGGCCATCACGTCGAACTTCAGCCCCGCCGCCCGCGCGTGGGCCATGGCGCGGCTGACGTTCGGCGTCTCCATGAAGCCAAAGCGCAGGATCACCCGCACAAAGCAGCCACCCAGCGGTTCCACCGTCGCACGCTCCTCGGCGGTCGCATAGGGCACGCGCAGCGTCTCGACCGTCAGGAACACCGTCTGCTCGTGCAGGACCCGGTTGTGCTTGATGTTGTGCAACAGCGCCGAAGGCACGATCCCCGGATCGCCGGTCAGGAAGAAGGCGGTGCCGGGGATGACGTGGACGCTGGCCCCCCGCATCATCCGCACGAAACTGACCACCCGTATCGCCAGCTTGGCCACCCGCGTCCGCACGGCCTGCGTGCCGCGCCACCAGGCCCACATCAGCATGCCGACCACTGCCGCCACGGCCACCGGCACATGGCCGCCGTCGGTAAACTTCACTGCGTTTGACGCCAGGAACACCAGCTCCACCCCCAGGACAGGCGACGCCACCAGCAGCGCCAGCGGCATCCGCATCCGCCCCGACCGCACCAGATACAGCACGCCAAGCACCGAGGTCAGCACCATCGTGCCCGTCACCGCGATCCCGTAGGCCGATGCCAGCGCCGAGGACGACCCGAAGGACAGGACCAGCCACAGCACCCCCCACAAGAGCAGCCAGTTCACCGCGCCGATGTAGATCTGCCCGCTCTGGCCCTCGGCGGTGTGCTGGATGCGCAGGCGGGGCAGGAAGCCGAGCTGGATCGCGCCCCGCGCCATGGAAAAGGCCCCGGTGATCACCGCCTGGCTGGCGATGACCGTTGCAGCGGTGGCCAGGACGACCAGGGCGGGCAACAGCGCCTCGGGCGCCATGGCAAAGAAGCTCTCCGCAGCAAGGTCGGGGTTCGCCAGCACCATCGCGCCCTGGCCCAGGTAGTTCAGCATCAGCGCGGGCAGCACCAGCCCGAACCAGGCCAACGTGATCGGCCGCCGCCCGAAATGGCCAAGGTCGGCATACAGCGCCTCGCCCCCGGTGACCGCCAGAAAGACCGCGCCCAGCACGACGAAGGCCACTCCGCCATTATGCCACAGGAAGCCCAGGCCCCAGAGGGGGTTGAACGCGGCCAGAACCCGGGGCTCCTCGGCGATGTGCCACAGGCCCAGGCCCGCAAGCGTCAGGAACCAGACCACGCAGATCGGCCCGAAGAGCCGCGCCACGTTGGCCGTCCCGCGCCGCTGCACCATGAACAGCGCGACCAGGATGCCCAGCGTGACCGGCAGCACATAGGCCGACAGCGCCGGCAGGATCAGCCCCAGCCCCTCGACGGCAGACAGGACCGAAATCGCCGGCGTGATCGCCGCATCGCCCGCAAACAGCGCCGCCCCCGTCAGCGCCAGCACTAGGACCGGCACCGACCGCCTGCCCGCCGCGAGCCGGACCAGCGTGTACAGCGACAGGATGCCTCCCTCGCCCCGGTTGTCGGCGCGCAGCAGGACGAAGACATATTTCACGGTGACGATCAGGATCAGCGTCCAGAACAAGAGCGACAGGATGCCCAGCACCTCTTCCGCGCCCGGGTCGCGCACCCCGGTCGCCCGGATCGCCTCGCGGAAGGCGTAGATCGGCGAGGTCCCGATGTCGCCGTAAACCACCCCGACCGCCCCGAGCGTCAGCGCCGCAAGCCCCTGTCTGCGGGTCGCGTCGGTGTGGATGTCGTCCGGGCCGGCTTCGGCCTTCAAATAGTCGGCGATGTCCAGGGCGTCTTCGTCGAAAAGCGGCAATGCGGGCTGGACGCCCCGCGGAATCGGGTCGTGGATCATGGCTCACCCTCGGGTGCTGCTCTGTGGCTGGTCTGGGGTCTGGATGCGGGTCCGGCAGCCACCGGCTTGCCGATGGGCGAAGGGACGGGTCCGGATCCCCCCTGGCAGGAGGGGTGCGCTATGGCTCCGATGCCGATACCGACTCAAGGACGTCGGCCTGACCGAAAGACATACGCCGATATCGCCCCCCTGACAATGCTGCGGATGCGAAAGGACCGGCGACCGGACCCGCGGGACCATTCAGGCGCCGTCTGGCCAGCCGGATCGGCGCGCGACTCGCAACCGGGGCGCCGGCTGACTAGGGTTTTCCCGACCCGACAGTCTGCCCGGCAGGCGCTAGACCATCGTGCATCGAACTCATTTCGCAGGACGAACATGCTCCGCCTTCCCCGCCTGATCCGTCTGGCCACCGCCGGCCTTCTCGCCCTGCTGCCGACGCAGGCTCTCGCCTATTATCCCTGCAACGGGCCGGGCCCGGACGAGGTGCTGATCGGGATAGACAAGAGCGCCGGCTACGACGTGCCCCTGTGCGAATATGTCGGCCCACCCGAGGATCAGGCGGGCGGATACTGGATTGACCAGTATGCCGTTCTGGCCTGGGGGAACGATGCGAACGGAACGCCGACCTACACCTGGACGGTCGGCGCCGACAGCCAGGCCGCCGCCGAAAGCGGTGCCCTCGGGGAATGCAGCAACCGCGGCTTCCTGAACTGCCGGGCCGCGACCTGGGTGGTCAACGGGGCCATCGCCGTCACGGTGGACAATTCCGGCAGCCTTCATTCCGATCAGGGGCCCGACGCGGCAACGGCCCGCAAGAAGGCGCTGCGGGCCTGCAAGAGCCAGGGTGGCAAGGGCTGCAAGGTGGAACAGGTGCTGGAAAGCCTGCCGGTCTGGGTCAGCAACTGACGGCCAGAAGGCGGGCCCGCACCTGCGCCCCTCTGATTTGCCCTTTTTCCAAATACTCCCGCCGGAGGCCCCCAACCACCAGGCGCGAGACCGGGAATGGGGCGGATCAGCCCTGGTTGTCCGCCTGAGCCCGCACGCTCAGCCGCCCCAGCCGAGAGATGCAGTAGGGTCCGCCGCCCTGCGAGGCGATCAGGCCTTTCCTGCGCAAGCGCCGGAACACGTCCAGCGTGCAGTCGGCCAGGATCAGCCCGTCGCGCGTGACGCACAGGATCTCGTCGATCCGCTTGCCATTGCGCACATGGTCGATCCGCCCCCCCAGGGCGAGGACGTGCAGCACCCGCTGCTCGGTCCGTGAGATGTTCATTTAAGGAAGTCCGAAATCTGGTGCCATGCCGGACCGGACGAAGGCAGACGCGCTTCGTCGGGTCGTTCAGGTCATCCACCTCCCCCGGTCAGGGGCGGAATGACGTCAGCAGGCTGCCACAGTCTCCGGCATGAAGCGCACTCCTCTGGACGGTCTTGTCCCGTGCAAGGCCGAATGTAGCGGACCGAAATCAATTGAGAAAGGGGGGGCTGGCAGACTTCCTGCCGAAGAGATCCGGTCAAGCGGGTCCGCGCCGGGAGATCCTTTCCAGATCCCTAACGCCCACGATCAAGGCATTGATAAATTGAAGGTATCCGGTTTTGTCCACCGTGGACACTTTCCGGCTCATGCTCCCCGAAGCGCCCCGATCAGGGCTTCCATGTCCTCTGGCAAAGGCGAGGAGAACTCCATTCTTTCTCCCGTCACCGGATGGTCGAACCCCAGGGTTGCGGCGTGCAGGGCCTGGCGGGGAAAGGCGTTCCCGACCTCGGCCCCCTGCCCCAGCACAGCAGGCAGCTTCCTGCGGCCGCCATAGGTCTGGTCGCCCACCAGCGCGTGCCCGGCATAGGCCAGATGGACCCGGATCTGATGCGTCCGTCCCGTCTCCAGCCAGCAGTCCATCAGCGCGGCCTGCCCCGCGAAGTCCTCCACCACCCGGGCGCGGGTGACGGCGTGGCGGCCCTCGTCCCAGACCACCGCCTGCCGCTGCCGGTCGGTCCGGTGCCGGGCGAGGTTGGTCGCGATCCGCAGGATGCCGCCCGGCTCGAAGCCGACCCCGCGCAGGCCCCGCAGACGCGGATCGGCGCCGGAGGGCAGGCCGTGGACCACCGCCAGGTAATGCCGGGCAACCGAATGGTCCTCGAACTGCCGCGCCAGCCCGTGATGCGCCCGGTCGGACTTGGCCACCACCAGAAGCCCCGAGGTATCCTTGTCGATCCGGTGCACGATCCCCGGCCGCCGCTCGCCCCCGATCCCCGACAGGCTGTCGCCGCAGTGATGAAGCAGGGCATTGACCAGCGTGCCCGAGGGCGATCCCGGCGCGGGGTGGACGACCATCCCGGCCGGCTTGTCGATGACGATCAGGTCGGCATCCTCCCAGACCACCGCCAGCGGGATCGCTTCGGGCCGGGTATCGACCGCGATCGCAGGGGCGAGGCGAAGCGTGTAGACCTCCCCCTCTGCCACCTTCGCCTTGGGGTCCGTCACCGCCTGTCCGTCGCGGCTGACGTCGCCGTCGGCGATCATCCGCATCAGACGCGACCGGGACAGCGCGGCTTCCTCTGGCACGGCGGCGGCAAGCGCCTTATCAAGGCGGGCGGGGGCATCCGCGCCGATGGTGACCGAGAGCGTCCCGCCCTCGTCGTCCTCGAAAGGCCCCTCCATGCCCTCGTCCCCGATGCCCGATCCAGTCACGCCCGACGCCCCCGATGCGGCCCTGCCGCCCAGCCTGCGGCTTCTGAAGTGGCTGGTCGTCCTGCTGACGCTGACGATGATCGGGGGTGTCATAACCGTGGTCGGGCTGCTTGTCACCCGCATGCCCGAGACCCTTGCCGCCTCGACCCCTGCCCTGCCCGAGGGCCTGCAACTGCCCGAGGGCACCCGACCGGCCGCCATCACCTTCGGCACCGGCTGGACGGCGATCGTGACCACCGACGACCGCATCCTCATCTACGGCAAGAGCGGGACCCTGCGACAAGAGATGCAGATTGTTCCCGAAAGCGGGCCTTGACCAGCCGCACAACGTTGGGGCTACAGTCGAAGCCATCCCCGCAATTTCCTGGTGCACCCCGACCGATGCCCCTGTCCCCAAGTTTCTCGAAGGCGGAAGGGGAGCGGGTGCGCGACGAGCTGGCGAGGCAATACCGGATCCTGCGCGGCGAATTCGTGCCCAGGCTGATCCTGGTCGCGCTGGCCTACCTCCTCTGCTCCATCTACATCTCGCCCGTCCTCGCGACCGCGCTCTTCTGCGTCGAGATCGGCGGCGAACTGGTATCCCAGCACCTGTTGCGCGGTCTTGACCCGATCCGGCAGCCGCGCCGCTATCTGGGCTATCTGTTCTCGCTGGTGCCGATGGAAGCCGCCATCATCTCGGCCGCGGGTATGGTCTGGCTGCAGGACGACCCCTACGCCAAGGCAATCGCGGTCGGCATCGTGATGGGATCGCTTCTGCATCTGACCTCGGTGCGCTCGATCCATCTGCGGCTGGGGATTGTCGGCCTCGCCACGGCTGCTGCGGTCGTCCTGATCTTCAACACCTGGCACTGGCTGACGCTGGGCAGCTGGATCGGCCTTGTCGCGTCCACGGTCACGGTGGTCTTTGCCTTCGGCTATGCCCTGACCGCCATGGTGTCGAACAACCGCCTGCATCGCGCCGGGGTCGAGGCGGCTGCGGCCGCGCGGGCGGCCAATGTCGCCAATGGGCGTTTCCTGGCGCAGATCAGCCACGAGCTGCGTACGCCGCTCAACGCGGTGATCGGGCTCGGCGAGATCGAGGCGGCGGCGGCCGGCGGTGCATCGCGGCAGCGGCTGCGCACCATCGTCACCTCGGCGCGCGACCTGGCGGTGATGCTGGACGATGCCGTTGACTATTCGGCCCTGACCGAGGGGCGGGTCGCCATCACCCCGCGCCCCGTTGCGGTCCGGGCGGAACTGTCGGCCAACCTGCTGGTGTTCGAGTTGCAGGCCCGCAACCAGGGGCGCGAGCTTGTGGTGACGGTGGAACGCGATGTTCCGACACACCTGCTGATCGACAGCCAACGGGTCCGGCAATGCCTGGGCAACCTGGTCGGCAACGCGTTGAAACATTCCTCGCGCGGCCCGGTCTCGGTCACGGTGCGCTATGTTCGCTCGCGCCTGGTGATCGACGTGGCCGACCAGGGCCGGGGCATCCCCGAGGCGTTGCACGAAAAGGTGTTCGAGCCCTTCTACCGGGGATCCAGCGAAACGCCGGGTGTGGGGCTTGGCCTGGCGATCAGCCGTGCGGTCGCGCGGCAGATGTCGGGGGATCTGGTGATCTTGCCCACGGCGCAGGGCACCACGATGCGCCTGACGGTGCTTGCCCTCGAGGCCGAGGCCGTGCCGCAGCAACCCCGGGTTTCCGACCTTCGGGATTGCACCGTCCTGGTCGTGGACGACATCGCCACCAACCGTCTGGTCGCCGGCCAGTTGCTGACGGCCATCGGCGCGCATTTCATAGAGGCGGCCAGCGGCCCCGAGGCCTTGCAGCGGCTGGAGCAGGGCGGCGTGGATGCGGTGCTTCTGGACCTGATGATGCCCGGCATGGACGGGGCCGAGACGCTGCGGCACATCCGGGCGCGCCACGGCCAGCGGGTGCCGGTGATCGCAATGACCGCCGACATCCTGGCCGTGCGCGAGGACGAGGCGCTGCGGGCTGCCCTGGACGGGTTCCTGCCCAAGCCGATCCTGCCCGAGGCGCTGCGCGAGGTTCTGGCCCGGGTCATGCCCGGCCGCTGACTCTCGCGTGCGGCGCCGGATACCGGCAGGCGATGTCGGGTTCGGACATGACGCCGCCCGCAGCCCCGGCGCAGGCTGACCGGGTAGAAGGACAGGAGACGGCGATGATCGGGGATTTGGGGGCCACGGACGCAACGGCGTTGGCCGCAATGGTGGCTGCGGGCGAGGTGACGCCGTCCGAGCTTCTGGACGCCGCCCTGGCAGCGGTCGAGGCACGAAATCCGGCGCTGAACGCGGTGGTTCTGATCCAGGAAGGCGTTGCGCGCAAGGCGATTGCCGAGGGCCTGCCGCCGGGGCCGTTCCGCGGAGTGCCCTTCCTGATCAAGGATCTGGGGATCGAGGCGAAGGATTTCCCGTCGCACAACGGCTCGCGCCTGTTCGCGAACACGATCTATCCCGGCGATTCCAGCATCTTTCAGCGCATCCGGGCGACCGGTGTCGTGACCTTCGGGCGCACCACCAGCCCCGAGGGCGGTATCGGGGCGGCGACCGAGGCTGCCGTCTATGGCGGGCCGACGCGCAACCCGTGGAACACCGACCATACGCCGGGCGGATCGTCGGGCGGGGCTGGGGCAGCGGTCGCGGCGGGGATCGTCGCCTTCGCACATGGCTCGGACGGGGGCGGATCGGTGCGGATTCCCGCCTCGAGCTGCGGACTGTTCGGTTTCAAGCCGACCCGGGCGCGGCTGCCTGACGGTCCCTACGCCGGCGAAGGTTGGGCCGGCATGGCGATCGACGGGTTCCTGACGCGATCGGTCCGCGACACGGCGGTGATGCTGGACGCCTGCGAGGGACCGGATCTCGGCGCGCCCTATGTCGCGCCGCCACTGGACCGGGGCCATGCGGCGGCGATCAGCCGCCCGCCGCGCCGGCTGCGCATCGGGATCTGCGACACCACATTCACCGGAGAGCCCATCCACCCGGAAGTCGCCGAAGCAGTGCGCTCGGCTGGGCGGCTGCTGGAGAGCCTCGGGCATGTCGTCGAACCGGCGCGGCCCCGCGCGGACGTGGCGATGATGATGCGGGCCTGGACCGACATCGTGGGCATCGGCACGGCGTTGTCGATCCGGTCCAGGCTGGGCGAGCGGGCGCCACGGCCGGACGAGGTGGAGGGCGTCGGGCGCGGCGCCTGGGCCCATGCGCAGAGGCTGCACCCGACCCGCTATCTTGAAGCGGTAGGCGAGATCCATGCCTTCGGCCGGCAGATGGCCGGGTTCTTCGACGGCGGCCCCGACGTGCTTCTGTCGGCGACCCTGGCCGAACCGCCGGCAAGGGTCGGGCGATTCAACCACGACACCGAGGACTATGTGGCCTACCGCACCGGGCCGAACGGGATCTTCGCCTATTCGCCCTTCTGCGCGATCTTCAACGCCAGCGGCCAGCCCGCGGCCAGCCTGCCGCTGGGCTGGTCTTCGCAGGGACTGCCGATCGGCGTGCATCTGGCGGCCGCCTTCGGGCAGGACGAGCTTCTGATCAGCCTCTGCGCAGAAATCGAGCGGGCCGCTCCCTGGGCCGGGAAAAGAGCCGCGATGGCAGGGTAAGGGCAAGGAATCGCTTGTCGGTAAAGAAAGTTTCCGAACAATATGATCAAACTTGGGGAAACATGGGGGATTCCTTGGCCGATGCAGTGACAATCTCGGCCCGGAACGTCGTCAAGGCCTTCGGGCAGGGTGCCGGGGTCGTGCGGGCGCTGGACGATGTGTCGGTGGACATCCGGCGGGGGGAGTTCTTCACGCTTCTGGGGCCCTCGGGCTGCGGCAAGACCACGCTTCTGCGCCTGATCGCCGGGTTCGAGATGCCGACCGACGGCACGATCCTTCTGGACGGGACCGACATCACCACCCTGCCGCCGAACCGCCGCCCGGTGAACACGGTGTTTCAGAGCTATGCGCTGTTCCCGCATCTGACGGTGGCGCAGAACATCTCCTTCGGCCTTGAAATGCTTGGTAAACCTGCCGCCGAGGTCAAGGCGCGGACGGCGCAGATGCTGGCGCTGGTGAAGCTCGAGGCGATGGCCGGGCGCAAGACCAGCCAGCTGTCGGGCGGACAGCAGCAGAGGGTGGCACTGGCCCGGGCGCTCGCGCCGCAGCCGAAGGTGCTGCTGCTGGATGAACCCCTGTCGGCGCTGGACCTGAAGCTGCGCAAGGAAATGCAGATCGAACTGAAGCGGTTGCAGCTTGAGACGGGCATCACCTTCATCTTCGTGACCCACGACCAGGAAGAAGCCCTGACCATGTCCGACCGCATCGCGGTGATGAGTGCGGGCAAGATCCAGCAGGTCGGCACGGCCAAGGACATCTACATCCACCCGAAAAACCGCTTCGTGGCCAGCTTCATCGGAGAGACGAATTTCCTGCAAGGGACCGCCGAGGCCGGCGCCCTGCGGCTTGCCACCGGAGAGCGCATCGAGGTCCCGGGCCTGCCTGCGGGCGGCGAGGCGACCGTCAGCGTCCGGCCGGAACAGGTGCGGCTCGGCCTGCCCTCGGACGGGTTGAAAGCCAGCGTGAAGGCGCTGGTCTATTTCGGCACCGATACGCATTGCCACCTGGCGCTGGCTGACGGCACCGAGGTCGTCGCGCGGCTGCAAAGCCCGGCCTCAGGCGAAGCGGGGCTGAGCGAGGGCCAGGCGGTCGGTATCCGCTTTGCCGAAGGCGCGGTGCAGCGGGTGGAGGACTGAATGAGCCCCGCCGAGGAAAACGCCATCCGAAGCTCGGCCCGGAACGGCTGGCTTCTGTCGCTGCCGGCGCTGGTGGTGCTGGCGCTGGCGGCCTCGGGGCCGCTCTTGATCGTGGTCTATTATTCCTTCCTGACCGCGAATGACACCGGGGGCGTGATCCGGCAGTTCTCGACCGAAGGCTGGCGGGCCATCTTCCTGAGCTACGACATCTTCGAGGACCGCTACACGCTGGCGGACGCGCATCTGACGATCTTCTGGCGCTCGGTCTGGCTGTCGCTGGCGACCACCGCGCTGACCTTCGTCATCGGCTTCCCGACCGCCTGGTTCATTGCCACCCGGCCCGCCCGGCAGCGCGCGATGTGGCTGTTCCTGATCACGATCCCGTTCTGGACCAACCTCCTGATCCGCACCTTCGCGATCAACGAGGTCATCCGCAACGAGGGCATCCTGAACACGACGCTGATCTGGCTGGGCGTGATCACCGAGCCGCTGCGTATCGTCTATACCGAAACGGCCGTCCTGATCGGGATGACCTATGTCTACCTGCCGCTGATGGTGCTGCCGCTCTACGCCACCATCGAACGCTTCGACATGCGGCTGCTGGAAGCTGCCTACGACCTTTACGCCAGTCGCTGGACGACGCTCCGCCGCGTGATCCTGCCGATCGTCAAGCCGGGGATCATCGCGGGCTCGATCCTGGTCTTCGTGCCCTCGCTTGGCGCCTATGTGACGCCCCGCATCCTGGGCGGCGGGAAGAAGATGATGATCGGCAACTTCATCGAGCTTCAGTTCCTGCAAGGCCGGAACTGGCCGCTGGGTGCCGCGCTGTCCGTGCTGCTGCTGGTCATCGTGACCGCCGCACTCCTGGTGTATGTCAAGGTCGCCAACCGGGACCGGAGCCAGGGCCATGGCTGAGCGCGGGTTCGAGATCAGCCGCCTGCCGGGCTTTGCCACCGTGGCCATCGCGGCCTTCGTCATCCTCTATCTTCCGATCGTGACGCTGGTCATCTACTCGTTCAATGCCTCGAATTCGGTGGCGGTATGGGGCGGGTTCTCGCTGCACTGGTATGGCGACGCCTGGGCCAATCAGGCGGTGAAGGATGCCACCGTGCGGTCGCTCATCATCGGCGTTTCGGCCTCGGTCCTGTCCACGACGCTGGCCACGCTGGCCGCACTCGGAACCACCCGGCGGCGGGCCTACAGGGGGCAGACGCTGATCTATGTGATGATCAACCAGCCGCTGATGGTGCCCGAGGTGGTGACGGCGGTCGCGCTGATGATCTTCTTCGGCATCATCAAGGTGGCCACCGGCTATCAGGGCCTCGGCTACCTGATCGCGGCACATACCGCCTTCTGCATCCCCTTCGCCTACCTGCCGATCCGGGCACGGCTGGAAAGCATGGACCTCGCGCTGGAGACCGCCGCGGCGGATCTTTACGCCACACCCTGGGCCACGTTCCGGCGCGTGACCCTGCCGCTGCTGGCACCGGGCATCATGGCCGGGGCGATGCTGTCCTTCGTCATCAGCCTGGATGACGTGGTGATTACCGAGTTCGTGAAGTCCGGCGGCCAGGACACGCTGCCCACCTACATGCTGGGCCAGCTGCGCCGCGCCTTCACGCCCGAGGTCAATGCGATTTCGACCATGCTTCTGGGGGTGACGGTGGTCCTGTTGACCGCCTTCTTCCTTCTGACGCGCAAGAAAGACTGACAACCAACCGGGAGACACGAGAATGAAGAGACTTCTGTCCGCAACCGCGCTGCTGCTGGCCTCGACGGGGCTCGCTTCGGCCGAAGGCGTGCTGCAGCTTTACAACTGGGGCAACTACACCAGCCCGGAGCTTCTGGCGAAGTTCGAGAAGGAGACAGGGATCAAGGTCACCGTCACCGACTACGATTCGAACGACGTGGCGCTTGCCAAGGTCGAGGCCGGCGGGTCGGGCTTCGACCTCGTGGTGCCCTCGGCCAACTATGTGCCGATCTGGATCGAGAAGGGCCTGATCCAGGAACTCGACCTGTCCAAGCTGCCGAACCACAGGAACATCGCACCGGAATGGCAGAACGTGGACTGGGATCCGGGTCGCAAGTTCACCATCCCGTGGCAGTGGGGTTCGACCGGCATCGCGGTGAACACCAAGGTCTATTCCGGCGACATCAACACCTCGGCCGTCTTCCTGGACGTTCCGCCGGAACTGGTGGGCAAGATCAACGTCGTGCCCGAGATGAACGACATCGTGGCCCTGGCCACGATGTATGTCGGCGGCAAGCCGTGCAGCGAGGATCCCGAGGTGATGAAGAAGGCCCGGGATGTCCTTCTCGCGGCCAAGCCGAACTGGATCAGCATGGACTATGGCGCGACCGAGCGGCTGTCGAACGGCGACTGGGCGGCCAGCGTGAACTGGAACGGCTCGACCATGCGGGTCCGGATCAACACCAACGGCGACGTGCAGTATGGCTATCCGCGCGAAGGCTATCCGCTGTTCATGGATTCGGTGGCTCTGCTGTCGGATGCGAAGAACGTGGAGGAGGCCTACAAGTTCCTCGACTTCATCATGGTTCCGGAAAACGCCGCGATGATCTCGGCCTTTGCGCGCTATGCCAACGGGATCTCGGGGTCGGAAGAGTTCATGCCCGAGGACATGAAGACCGCGCCCGAGGTGGTGATCCCCGAGGAGTTCAAGGCCGCGGGCACCTTCCTGCCGACCTGCACGGGCAAGTCGCTGGAATACATCACCGCGATCTGGACCGAATTGCAGAAGTAGGCGCCAGCGGGCTGGCGTCGCAGCGGGGGGTTTCACACCCCCCGCACCCCCCGTGGAGTATTTCCGAAAGGGCAAGCCCATGCTGGAGTGGTCGGCCACGGAGCTGTCGGCGGCGATCCATGGGCGCAGGGTTTCTCCGTCCGAGGTGATGGCAGAGTGGCTTGCGCAGGTCAACGCGCTGAACGGGTCCGTAAATGCCATCGTCTCGCTGCGCGATCCTGATGCGCTTCTGGCCGAGGCCCGGTCGCTGGACGATGCCGAGCCGCGGGGCTGGCTGCACGGCATTCCCTTCGGGGTCAAGGATCTTGTGGCGACGAAGGGGCTGCGGACGACCTGGGGCTCGCCGCTCTTTGCCGACCATGTGCCGGAAAAGGACGATCTGGTCGCCGCCCGGCTGCGGGCTGCGGGCGCGGTGATCGCGGCCAAGACCAACGTCCCGGAATGGGGCCAGGGATCGCACAGCTTCAACCCGGTGTTCGGCGTCACGCGCAATCCCTATGACCTGACCCGTAGCGCGGGCGGGTCTTCCGGGGGCGCGGCGGCGGCTTTGGCCTGCCGGATGGCCTGGGTGGCAGACGGGTCGGACATGATGGGGTCCCTGCGCAACCCCGCGGCCTTCTGTAACGTCTACGGCTTCCGCCCGACCTGGGGGGTGGTGCCGCAGGACGCCGAGGGGGATACCTATCTCTCCACGCTGGCCACCGAAGGCCCCATGGCGCGGACGGTCGAGGATCTGGCGCGGCTGCTGATCGTCCTTGCGGGCGAAAATCCCGAGGTTCCGTTCCCGCGGGCGGTGCCGGACCTGGTGCCGGATCGCGATCTGACGGGCCTGCGCGTCGGCTGGCTGGCCGACTGGGGCGGCGCCTATGCAATGGAGCCGGGGATCCTCGATCTGTGCGAGGCGGCCCTGCGGCAGCTGGAGGATCTGGGCGCGCGGGTGGAACCACTGGACCCGCCCTTCCCGGCCGAGACGCTCTGGTCGTCCTGGGTGACGCTGCGGGCGATGCTGAACGCCGGGGGCAAACGGGCGCTGGCCGAGGATCCGGTCAAGCGGTCGCTGACGAAACCTGAGACATTGTGGGAAATCGAGCAGGGTCAGGGACTTTCGGCGCAGGCCGTTTACGAGGCGAGCGTGATCCGCAGCCGCTGGCATGCCCATGCTGCGCGGATGTTCCGGAAGTTCGATGCGGTGGTGCTGCCAAGCGCCCAGGTCTGGCCTGCTCTGACCCCCGAGAACTCCTCCATCTGATGCTAGAGTCCGGCCCGAGGAGAG
>NZ_VMDU01000026.1 GCF_008271465.1 Tabrizicola flagellatus
CAATTGTCACCCGCCGGCTCTGGTTTCAGCTGGATGACTCTCGGGGGTCAGAGCACAAAGACTTAAAGGCCGAGCTAAACACTCGGCTTTTGGCATTCCAAATTCTTGTCAACACCTGGTCAACGTTTTGCGAGGCCCCCTGCGCGCGCCCGATGATCGTGGCCATGACCTTCACACCTTCAACAGTTCAAGCAGCGGATCAAAGGCGTACATCGCCGCGCGTCGCCCCGAAGCCGGTTCAATGGTGCGCAGCAAGCCCGCCTCGACCAGCCGCCGGGACAGCGCGCGAGCGGAGGACGGTGGGATCCCCGAGCGTTCGACGAAGCGGTCGTTGCGGAAGATCGGGCTCGCGAAGACGAAGTCCAGCGCCTGATCGTGGAACTGCGAGTTAAGCACTTCGCGAAACCGTTCCCGCATCTCGCCGTGAAGGCGGAAGATCGCGTCGGCCGTCTGGATGTTCACCGTCGCCTGGGCGTGCATCGCCTTTAGGAAGAATACCACCCAGCCGGTCCAGTCACCGGTGGCGGAGACAGCGCGCATCCGTTCGATGTACTCGTCCTTGTGGGCTTCGAAGTAACCCGAAACGAAAAAGTTCGGCTGATGCAGGACGCCGAGTTTCCACAGCATCAGGGTGATCAGCATCCGGCCGATCCGGCCGTTACCGTCTTCGAACGGATGCAGAGCCTCGAATTCGACATGCGCGATGGCGGTGCGGATCAATGGCCGCATCGTGCTCTCGTTGATGTAGCGGACCAGTTCGCCCATCGCCGGGCCCAGCTGCTCCGGGGCGATTGGAACGTAGTAGATCCTTCCCCGCCGTTCATCCCCGATGTAGTTCTGCTCAACCTTGTAGCTTCCCGGGCGCTTGCGGGCTCCCCGGCCAAAGGACAGCAGCTGTTGGTGGGCGGTCCGGATCAGGTGTTCGCCCAGCGGTGCGCCGTCGGCAAGCGCCTGTTGAGCATTCCGTAGCGCGCGGGAGTAGAGGTAGGTCTCGACGTCGTCATTGCGCGCTTCCCGATAAGGGTCGGCGCTGCCCGCGTCTTCTTCGGCTTCAAGGCGGTACAGCTCTTCGATGGTCGAGATCGTCCCCTCCATCCGGGACGAGGTGACTGCATCCTGGCGACGCAGGGGGGCAAGGAACAGCTCACTGTTCACCATGCCCGACATCTTGGCATCGTACCGCGCGAGGGAGGCCGCAGCCTCTTCGAGCGGTCCGAGAAGCACCTCGTAGTCGAGTGAGCCAGGGGGAAAGCCGCCGGTGTGATAGGTAACGGCATCCGCAAGATCGTAAGGCTTGGTGATCATGGTTGTGCCGATTCTGTCATCAACGAGGTTTGACGCCAATCTAGTCACGACAAGTGCGCTTGGCAACAGAATATGGCTCTATTCTGACATCAAGGGTTGTTGTCGCCAGTAGTCTGCCGTCAACCCGGTTTGGTGGCAGAGACAGGCGGAAAAGTGGTATCAAAGCAGGATCCCCTGTCATTCGCCGCAAGTCATGCGGGGAATAGAGGGTCCAATCTCCGCATGAACGTTATGGTGACCTGTTTCTTGAACGACTGGGTCGGGCTGAGTCCGGCCGCTCCTTTGCATGTCAGGAACCCTCGGACAATTTCCATTCCTGTCCGAGGTTCTGCAACACCAGGTCGCGCGCGGGGCAACCGGCACATCTGTCCTGCCGCGGCTTCTCCGACAGTCGCTCGGCCATGCTCAGGAAGGTGATCAACACCGCATCGGAATGCTGCGCAAGCCGGATCAGATGCTCTCCGCTCGGCCCGCGGTCGCCAGACAGCCAATACTTGGCCGTCCGTTCACTCACTGCGGTCCAGCGCATCACCGTCTTGATGGCCTGATGCGTCGGTCCCAGTTCGCGGCGCAGGGTGTCGGCAATGGCCTTGCGATAGGCTGCCTGGTCCGCAGCGAGGTGCACAGTTGTGCCCATTTTCGGCACAGATGTGCCCATCTTGATCCGCATCGCAGCGTCCTCTTCCGGTAAACCTGTGGAGAAGACAACACAGCGGCAGATTCCATTTTGCGCCCCAGTCCATACCCCGGGTCCGACCAGACGGAGACGCCTGCATGAACTGATCTGGAGACGGGAATGGCAGGCAGAGAGCCGACGTCAAAGAGAGAACCGGTGAAGTCCCCGCCAAGGCGTCGTGCGGCTGAATATGTCCGCATGTCCACGGACCATCAGAAATACTCGACCGAAAACCAGTCGGATGCGATCCGCAAGTACGCGGAGGAACGCGGCTTTGAATTGGTCCGATCCTATGCCGATGCCGGAAAGAGCGGGCTGAGGATCGAGGGTCGCGAGGCGCTGCAGCAGCTGATCCAGGATGTACAAGACGGGACCGCGGATTTCGAGGTGATTCTTGTCTATGACGTCAGCCGATGGGGCCGTTTTCAGGATGCCGATGAATCCGCCTATTACGAATATATCTGCCGTCGCGCCAACAAGCAGGTCGAATACTGCGCCGAGCAATTCGAAAATGACGGCGGCCCGGTTGCCACGATCGTCAAGAGCGTCAAGCGCGCGATGGCCGGGGAATACAGCCGGGAACTTTCCAACAAGGTCTTCATCGGACAGTGCCGCCTGATCGAACGCGGCTTCCGTCAGGGCGGTGCGGCGGGCTTTGGCCTTCGCCGGGTTCTGCTTGACGAACGCGGCGAGGTGAAGGCCGAGCTAAAGCGCGGTGAGCACAAGAGCTTGCAGACAGACCGGGTGATTCTGGTGCCTGGGCCTGAGACCGAGGTAAGAACCGTTCGCTGGATATACAGCCGGTTCCTCAAGCACGGCCGTTCGGAAAGCGAAATCGCTGCAGAACTGAATGAGCGCGGGATACTGACCGATCTCGACCGGGCCTGGACCCGCGCCACCGTCCATCAGATTCTGACCAACGAGAAATACATCGGCAACAACGTCTACAACCGGCGCTCCTTCAAATTGAAGCAGAAACGGGTCGCGAATGGCCCTGAGATGTGGATCCGGTCGGAAGGGGCGTTCGATGCCATCGTTGAGCCGAAACAGTTTCAAAAGGTGCAGGCGATCATAGCCGCCCGCAACCGCCGGTTCTCGGACGACGAGATGTTGGAACGGTTGACGCGGCTGTTCCAGCGCCATGGCTACATATCCGGTCTGGTGATTGACGAGGCCGACGGCATGCCGTCGAGCGGCGCCTATGCCCACCGGTTCGGCAGCCTGATCCGGGCCTATTCCCTCGTCGGCTTCACACCGGACCGGGACTACCACTACATCGAAGTGAACCGCTTGCTGCGGATGTTCCACGGCGACGAGGTGGAGCGTGTGATCCGCGAGATCACCCGACTCGGCGGCACCGTGACGCGCAATCCGGGGACTGACCTGCTGACGATCAATGGCGAATTCACCGCCTCCGTCGCTGTCGCCCGCTGCCGCGAAACCTCCACCGGCGGCCTGCGCTGGAAAATCCGTTTCGACACCGGCCTCGTGCCCGACATCACCATCGCCATCCGGATGGACCGAACGAACACCGCCGCGCTCGACTATTACCTGCTGCCCCAATTCGAGATGCGAACAAAACCCCTGGGGCTTGCCGAGGAGAATGGCCTGATGCTGGACGCTTTCCGATTTGAAACGCTGGATTTCTTCTTCGACATGGCCCGCCGCGTTCCGGTTGCCGAGGTGACACCATGGTGAGCGAAGTCGAGATGCGGGACGAAGTGCAGATCATCCCGATTTCCGCCATCACGGTGGAGAACCCGCGCGAACGCTCGGAAAAGACCTTCCGCGCGCTTGTCGACAGTATCGGCAGGGTCGGGCTGAAAAAGCCGATCACCGTCGCCCGGGTCGATGAAGAGGCGGGAGTGTCCTATCGTCTGGTCTGCGGTCAGGGTCGGATGGAGGCGTATGTCGCCCTTGGGGAAACCCACATCCCGGCCATCGTTGTAGAGGCAAGTGAGGTCGAACGGCTACTGCGCAGTGTGATCGAGAATATCGCCCGCCGCCAGCAGCGGCCGCTCGAGCTGTTGCAGGACATCGCCGTCCTGCGCGACCGAGGGTATTCGGACCATCAGATCGCCGACAAGACGGGGCTTTCCCTCGCCTATGTTCATGAAATCGGCGAGTTGATCGCCAATGGTGAAGAACGCCTGCTGATCGCGGTCGAAACCGGGCAGATGCCGCTCAGCGTCGCGCTCTACATCACGCGGGCCGAGGAGAAGGACGTGCAGAAGGCGCTGGAGGCTGCTTATGCCTCCGGTGAACTGCGCGGAAAGAAATTGCTGGAGGCGCGGCGGCTGGTCGAGTTGCGCCACCGTCACGGCAAGCAGCGAGGTGGCGCGCGGAACAAACAGCCACGCGCGCGAATGACATCTGCCGCGCTGGTCAAAGCCTATCGCGCCGAGGCCGAGCGTCAGCAGGACATGGTCCGCAGGGCGCAGTCGACGCGCAGCAGCCTGCTGTTTCTCGATGCGGCATTTCAGTCGCTCTTGAAGGACGAGAACTTCTTGACGCTGCTTCGTGCCGAGGGGCTCGATTCCTTGCCGCGCATGATCGTCGCTGGCCTTCAGGAGCCAAGATCATGACACACATGAAGAAAATGCCTCCTCCGAAGAGCCCGGGATTCGAGGCGAACCTGCGCACGATCCAGATCGAAGCGATCCTGCCGGTCAAGCAACTGCCGGCCACAGTGCCCAAGAGCCAGAAGTATGGACAGATCGCCGCGTCGATCCGCGAGGTCGGGCTGATCGAACCGCCGGTGGTCGCCCGTGCGGCAGGACAGGAAGGGTGCTTCATCCTTCTCGATGGCCATGTTCGGCTGCATGTTCTGAAGGAAATGGGCGAGACGACCGTCACCTGCCTGGTGGCGACAGACGACGAATCCTTCACTTACAACAAGCGCATCAGCCGCCTCGCCACGATCCAGGAGCATAAGATGATCCTGCGCGCGGTCGAGCGCGGCGTATCGGAGGCCCGCATCGCGGCAGCGCTGAATGTGAACATCGCTCTGATCCGACAGAAGCGCACCTTGCTGAACGGGATCTGTCCGGAGGCCACCGAACTGCTGAAGGCCCGGCACTGCCCGATCAACAGCTTCCGGTCCCTGCGCAAGATGAAGCCCCTGCGGCAAATTCAGGCGGCGGAGCTGATGATCGCCGCGAACAATTACACCGTGCCCTATGTCGAGGCGATCCTCGCAGCATCTGACGTCGCTGACCTGGTTGACCCGTCTGCAAAGAAGACACCTGCAGGTGTGACACGCGAACAAGCCGATCGGATGAAGACCGAGATGGCCAACCTGCAAAAGAACATCAAGCTGATCGAAGGCACCCTTGGGCCGGATCACCTCCGGCTTGTGGTGGCCGGTCGCTATGTCGAGCGGCTCCTGCAGAATGACCGTCTCGCCCGCTACCTCGACAAAAACCATGGCGAAATCCTTGCCGAGTTTCGGCAGATCGTCGCGGGCCTGGCGCAGCCAGCGCCCACGACGGAAGCGCGGAGCAGTGAGGCCGATTAGTTCGCCGACTGCTTTCTATCGACGATGGGGACCCGGACCCGAAAGCGCGGGGACCGCAGGAGACGCTGGACAGAGGGCCGGATCAAGCGCGGCGGCGGGGATGGCGGCGAACCCGCTCGGAGCCCGCCAGGCTGGCTCGAGTTTTCGCCAGCCCAATGGTCGGCTTCCGGCCATTGAAAGGGGCGGGCGCATCCGCTGAGGGGGACGAATGCGCCCGCCGCCCTAGAAGTCCGTCTCGACGTATATCCCAGCGCAGTCGTAGGCGACGGCGGCGGCGGTGGCGCCGGTGTTCAGGAACAGCCGCGGCGACAGGAATTGCGTCGCGCCGGGCAGGTCGGCGGCGATTTCCTGTTCGAAGACAGCGCCAGTGACCTCGTTCACTGCTCGGACCCATACCGACGAACCGTTCGGGGGCGCGGCTATGAACAGGGTTAGCACCCCGCCTGTGGCAATGGCAAAGCTCGCGCCCATGTCGGTGAGCGTCGGTGATCCGGTCCCGTCATTGGCGACCAGCTGCCAGTTGGCATGGGTGCCGCGCTGGAACCCGATACCAATGCAGTTGATAGCTGCGGACAGCGTCAGGGTGGTGGCCAGAGCAGCCGTCGATCCGTAAAGACCGAAGAACCCCATACCAGTTGCCTGCAGCGTCGTCAGCGAAATCCGCGTCACGAAAGTCCAGCCACCGAGGCCTGCGGAATTGCCTCGCCAGCAGGCCCAGCCTGCCGAACGCTGGTCTGCGACCGAATCCGCCACGGCCGCCGAGGTCAGACGCCAGCGGCGCATCGAGGCTGCAAGATTGGTGGCGGCGAGCGTCGGGTGCGAGACGGTGCCGACCGAGGTGATCGGCAGGCCTTCGCTGGTGATCGTCGTGCCGGTCGAAGGCGCCCAGTTCGCGATCCGGTTCACCCCGAAATGCGGCTGGAGCGGGAAGTCCCGGCCCGAGGGTCGCATGACGTCGATCCACGGTGCCCCGGCGCGGCTGCGGGCATAGACGGCGGCCTTGCCTGCGGGCGGCGGGGATGGCGCGGCTGCCAGTCCCGGCAGGATCGTCGGCTGCGGCAGTTCCACCTGGCCGCCGGTCCGGTCGATCCTGATCGCGTCGAAGAAGGCCGAGCCGTCCGGGCTGACCTTGAAGCTGAAGTCATCGTTGCCAAGGAGGCCGATCAGGGCGCGGGCCGAGAAGCCGGTCTTGAACGCGAAGGCGGCATCGTTCGCCGGGGCCACCTTGTTCACCGTCGTTTCGATCCCCGCGCCCGCGTTGTTCAGCAGCACTGCGGGCGTGTTGACCGAAACCCGGTTGTAACTGTCCGCCGTGGCCCCGCCGAGGCCCAAGAGCTGCGCGGTCAGGTTCGCCTGCGGCATGCCGACCTGCGTGACGGTATTGGCGAAGGTGACGGTCGGCGTGTTGATCACCGTTGTCCCGCCAGCACCTGCCGCGGCCGAGCCGATGTTCACGACCGTTGTGGACCCGGACGCACCGCCGGTGCCGATGTTCACGGTCTTGGTCATACCCGTGGTCGTGGCCCCGGTGCCCATGCCATAGGTGGCGGTCGTCGTCGCCGTACCGATGCTGGCGGAAGCGGCCGAAACAGTGACTGTTCCCGAGGCGGTCAGCGTCCCCGAAAACGTCTTGTTGCCGGTGAAGGTCTGGGTCCCCGCGAGGATCGCCAGTTCCGACGAGGTGTTTGGCAGCGTGAAGCTGCGCGTCGTCCCAGTGCTGATCCCCGCGAGCGAAAAGGTCGCCTTCTTCGTTGGATCGGCGTCGTTCACGAGGCTGAACACGGCATCCGACACGTCGCGCGGCTCGCCCACGACCTCCCAGGCGCTGCCGCTCCAGACGAGGAACCGCCCCTCGGCCGCGACCCACACGAGCCAGCCGGTGCGCGGCACGAGGCGGATCCATGCGCCGTCGATCCAGAAGGCGATGTTCAGATCCCACCCGGCCCAAAGGCCGGTGGCGCCCGAGGCCACCAGATGGCGATTGCCGTCTGCCGGGCTCGCCGGGGGCGCGGTGCGCGTTCGGTCGAGGACCGAGAGTTGGACCATGGCGTCGAGGAGGCGCAGGGCCTCGTTGTGCGTCACATGCTTTTGCGCTTGGGCCGCCAGCAGGTAGGGCAGGCCCAGATGGGTTGTGGTGTCGGACATCGGGGTTCCCGTAAGTTGGGATCAGAATTGCAGCGTGACCACGGCGGGCGTGCCGCGGCCGAGGCGGTTCGAGAGCTGGAAGATGCGGATCGCGAGCGTCTGGCCGGGTCCGAGCGGCGCGCCCCAATCGGCGGTCTGCTGGGCGGCGGTGTAGAGGACCGAGGGCGCGCTGCTGGTCAGCGTGCGCTTGATGGCCGGGCCATCAAGGATCTGCATGTCGTAGGACTCGAGGTCTTCTGCGATCGGCACTTCGACCTGTTCCCAGGCATCCGCGACCAGCGAGCGGGACCGGCGCGTCCAGCGGATGGTCAGGTCGCCGGGTGCGCGCGCTGTCCGCCACGGCTGCTCGACATGGACCGGCGCGAAGGGCACGAGACCCCTGCCGGTCGGGGTGAAGCCCAGCGCGGCATAACTCGCATCACTGATCGCACGCGCGGCCGGGCCAACGCGCCAGTTCCACGGCAAGCCCAGGTCAGCCTCGGCGATGGGCAGCGAGGCCAAAGTCGTATCGAGGACGACGACCCGCGCACCAGCCGGGGCCGGATTGCCCATCGCGCGCTCTGTTCCGCGCTGGCCACGCAGCAGGCGGGTCAAGCGGTACCTGCCCGAGGCGATCAGTTCGGCCGCACCCGCCTGGACAATTTCCCACTGGCCAGCGGCGCTCTCGACCGCCAGCGCATTTGCCCCGCCGAACAGCGCGACGTCGGTCACGCTTTCCAGCGTTCCGGACAGCAGATCGACGACCAGCGCGTTGCCCAGATCGAAGCGCGAGGTCGGCCCCGGAAAGAAGTCAAATGCCAACGTGCCGATCCGGGCCCGACTGCCGAATGTGGTCAGGAGGTTGAACCCATCCGTCGAGGCGCTGCGGAAGACCGCGATCTCGCCGGGCCAGGGGCTGGTATGGGCGGCGATCAGGGGGCGATGCGCGGGCTGGTCCTCCGAAATCTGCGGCAGGTCCAGCATCACCACCTCGGGTGTGCCGAAGACGACGGGGCTGGCGAGCGAGGCCGGTCGGGGATCCCCGGGCGGCAGATCATAGGCGGCCCGGTCCTGGCGGACGGCCTCGATCCCGCGCGCCTCGGCATCGGCGACCGAGACGAGCCGGAATTCCACCTCGCGGCCGTCATGGGCGAGCCGGATCACGTCGGCCGGATCGAGGGCAAGGCGCGAGGGCGGCAAACGGAAGGTCGCGCTTTCCCGGCCGATCCAGGCTTCCATCAGCGCGCGGCGGCAGCGGCGTTCGGCTTCCTCGGGCGGGATCGCCATGGGGAAGGACTCGGAAGCGATGCGGGTCGTGTCGACGGTAATGCGGCGGGCCTCGACCAGCGCTGCGTCGTAGTCCTCGTCTGCGCGGGCGACCTGCCACTTCAGGGCTTGGGGCAGTTCGGTCTCCTGGCCGCGCGTCAGCTCGAAGGCTTCGCCCTCACGACTGGCCACCAGATCGTCGATGGTGAGCGTCGCAGCCGAGGCGCGGCCACGCATGACGAAGCGGATCACGCCCTCGGTCTCGATGGCATCGAAGCCGAAGTGGCGGGCCAGCGTGGAAATCGATGCGCGCGGGCTTTCCAGCGCGCCGATCACATAGCCCTCGACCGCGCCCCAGAGGCCGGAAACGTCGATCAGGTCTTCCGCCAGCCCAGCGCGCAGGCAGAGGTGGCGTACGAGGGCTGCCAGCGAAACTGCGCCGAGGCGCCCGGTCAGCCAGTGCCCAAGCCGCCAGTTCGGGCCGTCTGTCCAGACGCCGGTCAGTTCGGGAAAGAACGGATAGGGCCGCGCATCCCAGGTCCAAGCGGCACATTCGGGGACATGCACCATCCGGCCACCGTAGATCGCGGACGTCGGGTTGTTTGCCGGGGTTCCCCACCAGAGGTAACTGGCCTCGAGATAGGCGCGCTGGATCGCATCGTCGCGCCAGCCCCGCGAGAAGTAAGGGGTGAAGCTCTCGGACGACTTCGGGTCGAAGAACACGTTCGGCTGGTTCGTGCCCCGGTCGATGGCGGGGCAACCCAGTTCGGTGAACCAGACCGGCTTCGACTGCGGCACCCATGCGGTGGGCGTGCCGCTCTCGACGCCGCCCGGCCGGTTGAAATGCGCGTTCGACCACCAGGCGCGCAGATCCTTGTAGCGGAAGACCCAGGGCTTGCCCGCGCTGCCGTCGGTGATGGGCGTCCGGATCTGGGCCGACCGGTCGGCGGCGCTGGCATAGAACCAGTCGAAGCCCTCGCCGCCGGCGATGTTGGCCTGCAGGTAGCCCCGGTCATGGATGGCGGGCCAGCCCTCAAGGGCATCGGCATGGTCGAAGCCGTCGCGCCAGTCGGAGAGCGGCATGTAGTTGTCGATGCCGATGAAGTCGATGTTGGCATCGGACCAGAGCGGGTCGAGGTGGAAGAACACATCGCCCGACCCATCTGCAGGGTGGTGGCCGAAGTATTCCGACCAGTCCGAGGCGTAGCCCACCTTGGTGCCCGGCCCGAGGATCGCCTTCACGTCCGCCGCAAGTGCCTTGAAGGCGGTGACAGCAGGATAGGCGCTGGCGCTGGAGCGGATCGTGGTCAGGCCCCGCATCTCGGTCCCGATCAGGAAGGCATCGACCCCGCCCGCGACGGCGCAGAGATGGGCGTAGTGAAGGATCATCCGGCGCAGGCCCCAGTCGCCCGAGGGGCCGGTCCAGCTGACGCTGTCGCCCGAAACGACGAACTGCGCGGGAGTGGCCGCGCCGAAGAAGGCCGAGACCTGCGTCGCCGCGGCGGCGGTCTTGTCCGCGGTCCCGGCAAAGCCTGCAGCCGGGGAACAGGTGATCCGCCCGCGCCAGGGGAAACTGGGCTGGCCCGGCGTGGTGGCGTTGTTGGAATAGGGGTTCGGCAGCGTGTTGCCGGGCGGGACGTCCATCAGGAGGAAGGGATAGAACGTCACCCGCAGCCCGCGCGCCTTCATCTCGCGGATCGCCTGCACCACCGCGAAATCCGCGGGCGTGCCGCCATAGACCGGCCTATCCTTGACGTCGCGGCTGACCAGATGCGCATTCGCCCGAGCCACGCCATTCACGGACCAGACCTTGGGGCTGGTGACCTTGGCCGCCACCTCGACGCCCGGCTTGACCGTGCAGTTGCCCGCGCGCAGGTCATTGCCGAACCAGGCGACGACGAGGCTGACGCTTTCGACGGCCGGTGCCATGGCCTGAAGCCGATCGAGGGCCACGACGATGTCGGCTTCGTCGGGCAGCGCGTTCAGGTTCTCGGCCGAGGTTGTGCCGCCGAATCCGCCCGCGCTCTTGCGAATCGTCTCCGTCGCATAGGTGAACTCTCCCGAGGCCGGGATCATTGTCACGGCCTTGACCAGCCCCTCGGCGGTATCGGGATCCGCGAGCGGCCGGAATACCTCGAAGGACAGCTGCGGCAGGCGATTGCCGTAGGTCGCAAGCGGCAGTTCCTCGAAGACGACATAGGCCGTACCGCGATAGGCGGGGGTGTTGGCCGCGCCCATCTTCGCAGCGATGAACGGGTCAGGCCCCTGCGCCTCGTCGCCTGGATACCAGCGCCAGGTAATGCCAGTCATGTCGAGCGGCTTGCCGTCGGCCCAGATGCGGCCGATGCCGGTGATCGGGCCTTCACACAAGGCGACTGCGAAGCTGGCGTAGTACAGATACTCGGTCGTCCGGACCTTGCCGCCGCCCCCGCCCTTGCCGCCGCCCTGCGTGGTGGTCTTCGTCTCCTCGCGGAAGTCCGTGGCCCAGATGATGTTGCCGCCGATGCGCATGCGGCCGTAGAGGCGCGGGATGATCGCGCCTTCCGTGGCCGAGGTGATCCGCAAGCTGTCGAGGCGCTGGCCCTCGATCTTCTGTGCGGGCGCCAGCGAGGACACGATCCAGCTGTCGACGACCGATCCGATGGTGGAGCCGATGAAGCCGCCGATGGCGGCCCCGGAAAAGCCGAGGATCGCGCCGCCAAAGGCCCCGCCGATGGCGGAACCGACAGCGCCGAGGACAAGCGTGGCCATTGCGAAAACTCAGGGTTCGAAGGGTTGTGGGGAGTCAGCGTGCAGGAAACAGGAAGGCGAAGGCGATGCGGCGTCGCCATGCGGGTGTCAGCGGTTCCTCGATCACGCCCAGACGTTCATAGGCGTGAAGGAAGGTGTCGGGGCCGGTCAGGATGCCGACATGCTTGGCGATGGCGCGGGGCATCATCCGGAACAGGACCAGTGCGCCGGACCCGGCCCCGGATGGATCAACTTCCAACATCATTGCCCGCGCCCCGTCTGCCAGCACCTCGCGCGGGCCGGTCTCGCCCCAGTCCCGGCTATAGGGCGGGATGGGGAACGGCTCCGGCCCGACCACCTCGCGCCAGACGCCGCGCGCGAGGCCGAGGCAGTCGCAGCCGACCCCGCGCAGGCTGGCCTGGTCGTGGTAGGCCGTGCCAAGCCAGGACCGGGCGGCGGCGATGACGCGCACGGGATCAGCGGTCGAAACTGCCGCGATCACAGAACTGCCCCCTCATGGCCCCCGTCCCTGGTGGCGTAGCGCAGGACAGCGTCTTGCCCCGGGATGTGCGGGAAGCCCCGGAAGTTGGCCACATTGGCGAACTTCGCGCTGCAAGTCGCGATCCGCTTGTCGCAGCCAGCCCGGACCACGAAGGCATCCGTTCCCGTGATCGGGCGCACCGGGGCTTCCAGCAGGGTCAGGATCGCCACGCCGTCGACGAGATCATGGGAAAGCACCTCGACCCGCCGCCCGGCATTCGCGCCTCTCGACCATTCCACCAGCCCGAAGGCAAACCAGCCTGCCGCGAAGGGGCCGAGGCCGGAAGCGGTGAAGGCCCGGTCGCGCAGCACATCGATGACCGTTCCGCTGCCCTTGAACGCCGGGGCCTCGAGGTTCACGCCGCAGCGCGCATCTCCCAGCGCGGCGTCGCAACTGGCCTGAAACGTCCGCCCGACCGTCTGGCCGAGGACATGGGCCAGCGACCGGACTTCGGCCACGAAGGCCAGCCGCCCGCGCCGGATCTGGCCGATGGCCCCGCGGCGCAGGAGCACGCGCTGCGCCGGGCTCGCCCAGTTCACCCGCCAGACCTCGACCGCCGCATTGTCCCATCGGCCGTCGAGGATGTCGGTCTCGGTGATGCGGTCCGACGACAGCACGCCTTGCGCGTCCTGCGCATCGACCGACAGGTCTGAGCCCGAGCGCACCTCGGAAGCGGTCAGCCCGCTTTCCGGCTCGAACTCGGTTCCGTCGAAGGTGAGGGTCCGGTCGTGGTCGGTGAAGCCGAAGGTCACGCCATCGGCCCGGGCGATCCGCCAGCACCAGGCGAGCGTCGTGGTGCCGTCGTCGAGATGGGCCTGCAGCGCGGGCGGGAGGGACTTCATGGCCGGTCTCCCCGTGCTGCTGCCGCGCAGAGGGCGGCGACGAAAACGCCGATGGCACCGCCCACGACCATGCCTGCGAGAAACTCAATCATCGCCGCGGAACCCGCGTTCGAGGCGGTCGCGCAGGCCGATCAGGCCGAGGCCGAGCGCAATCAGCGCGGCAGGCGACGCGTCGCCCGAACCGGACAGGAGCGTGATCAGCCGGGCGAGATCGGCCAGCGAACCGGTGGCGGGCAGCGCGAGGGAGGCGGCACCCGTGGCCAAGGCGAGCAGCCCTGCCCACCAGGTGAGCGAGGTCGGACGAATGTAGCGCATGGGATCAGACCCTCCGGATCAGTGTGGTGAAGAGGTCGGCCAGCCGGGCGAGCCAACCGTCAGGCGCGTCGGGCTGCAGTGACGGAGCGGGTGTTGCCGGTGTGGCCACCGGTCGGATCAAGGCCAGCGCCTCGACCTCGGTGAGCCGCCGGATCGGCCGCGAGAAGTCCACACGGCCCCAGCGGTCCACGGCCCAGACCGGGATCGTCCCGCCGGGATAGCGGCCGTGGCGAAAGAGGTCGCGCTCGGCCTCGCGGCGCAGGAGGATCGAGGCCGGTCGCCGCCAGTTCAGAAACGCGTCGGCGGCTGCAACGCGATTTCCGGCGTTGAGGGCCTTGGTCAGCGTGGCCCTGGCGATGGCGCCGGTGTTGTAGTGGAAAGAAACCAGCGCATCGAACTCGTGCGGGGCGAGCGGCACCTTTACCGCGCGGCGCACCTCGGCCTCGTAGGCGGCAAGGTCTGCGCGGAAGACCCTGAAGGCCTCCCGGATCCCCGCATCTAGATCGGCGGGCATGCCGCGGGGCATTTGCGCCGGATCGGGCGGACCGGCGGCGGCGGTATGGCCGATGCCGAAGGTCCAGACCTGATTCACATCGAGATAGGGTCCGGGCACGATTCCCTCGTGCCGGACGAGGGCCAGGAGGCCCCGGTCGGTCATGTGCATGGGATTACCTGAGGAGCGAGAGGAGGAGGATCAGGGCGGCGATGGCGAGGCCTACGCCCAAGCGGTGGCGGAACGTCTGACCGGGATCGCCCGGCTCGCAGCGAAGGTCGCGCGCGCGGCGGAAAAGGTCATTCATCGTCCGCCCCTCCCTGCGCGCCGCGCAGCCGGGCGAGGACGAGTTCGATGAAAGCGGGGCCGAAGACGCCCACGAGATAGGCAGCCGAGCCTGCCGCCCCGCCCGCGGGGATCGCCTGCGGTGGCAGGGCGAGCCAGGCGGTGACGAGCGCCATCGACAGGCTGCCCATTCCAGCCGCGATCAGGCCGCCGAGCAGGATGTGGCGCAGGGCGTCGCGCAGCCGCATCCGCGTGGTCAGGGCATTGGTCGCCCCGCCCAGCGCGCCCCAGGCGGCGAGGATCACCGCCGTCGAGGCCGCAAGCTCGCGCAGCACCGCCGCCAGAAATCCGGTCTCGTCGTTCATGTGCGGATCTCCAGCAGCGGGATCGAGGTGATCGACCCGAGCCGTTCGAGGTCGAGGGTGACATCGAGGGCGTCGGTGTCGAAGCGGACGGGCACGTCGAACTCGAAGCCCGCGGTAATGGCGACGCCTGCGGCCGGAGCGGTGGTGAAGGCCACCAAGCCTGTCGCGGTGGAAACCGACCAACCGGAAGGCTGCGGCGCGCCGTTCAGTGCGATGGTCACCGTCCCAGCGACCGGCTTTGTTATGGCGCGCGTCCAGGACTGCGCGCCGGAGGTGTAGCGCTTTGTGAGCTGGAACTGTGTGGCCGCTCCGTTGCCGGTGCCGATGGGTTGATCGGTTGGCCCCGGCGTCTGCGAGGGCAGACAGGACTTGAAGTCCGCCCAGTCCTTGAAGCGGAAGCCATGGAGGCGGCCATTGCGGGCCTCGAAGAAGGCGACGACTGCTGCCAGATCGTCGGCGCGGCGGATGCCGTAGGCCACGTCGTAGCGGCGGCGCGAATTGGCCCAGCTGGCGTTACGTTCCTCGGCGCCCGAGGCCAGTTCGACGATCTGGGTGCGCCGTTCGGGGCCACCGCGTGCCCCGCGGCTGATGTTGTCCGGAAACCGGACCTCGTGAAATGCCATGGCCGGTCCTCACATGCCGCGCCGACCCAGCGACACGGCGCGGGCGATGTCGCTCGCGACCTGCGTCCGGGACTGGCGGAAGCTCTCGGCATCGCGGGCGTTGATCGTGACATTGACGGTCGAGGCGCCCGCTTGGCCGTCACCCGCTGCCTCCCGGCGCGACAGGACCCGTTCTCCGCGTTGCAGGATCGCGGGCACCTCGTCCGGGCGCAGACCGGCCCAGCCCCCGCTGTGCATGCGGGGCGCACCCGCGAAGGCCAGCGCTGGGACCATCCGGCCGGGACCAGGGGCGCCGACCATCCCGCCCGCATGCAGGATGTTGGCGAAGATGCCACCCGCCTCGCCCAGCGCGCCGGAAAGGGCGTTGGCGATGGGGCCGAGGATGAAGCGGCGCGCGGCCAGCTTCGCAAGATCGGCGATCATGGATGTCACCAGATCGCGGAAGTCGAGCTTACCGGTCTTGACGAACTCGCCGATGGCGTTCTCGGCCGAGGTGAAGGCCCCGACCAGTGCCTGACCGATATCGCCGCCGATGTCGCGCGCCTTGGCGGCGTAGTCGGCCAGTGCCGCCGTGACGGCTTGCCAACCGGTCAGAGCCTGCTCGGCTCCGGCGGCAGTATCGGCCCCTGCCTGCCGTCCGGCCGCACCGGCGCGACTTGCCGCCCCGCCGGTCTCGTCCAGTTCGTCGCCCAGTGCCCCGGCCGCAGCAGCGGCGTCCGCCAGAGCGGTCTCGGCATCGGTCCCCGTGCCGGTCACCGCATCCTTCAGTGCCTGCCAGCTGGCGAGCGGCCGACCGGCGGCATCGGCGAGCATGCCTGCGGCCTCTCGATAGCCGTCGGCCCGGGCGCGGGCGTCGTCGGCCATGGCGCCGAGGCCGAGGTCGGGCGGCTCGAGATAGGTGCGGGACAGCGCGGCCGAAAAGGCGTCCGCCGCCGCAGCCCCTGCGGCTGCTGCTGCGCCCTCGAAGGGATTACCGATACGCCCGAGTTCCACCGGATCGAGGATGCCGATCCGGACACCACCTTCGCCGGTGGCCCATTCCGGCAGGAGGGCCAGCGCGGCATTCAGGGTCTCGATGAAGCTGTTGATGCGGGTGACGACGCCGTTCAGCATCGCCTCGACGCCCGAGATGAGCCCGTTTGCCGCCTGGAAGGCGAAGTCGCCGATGGCTCCCGGCAGACTGCCCCAGATCGCCACCGCGGCGTCATAGGCGCCTTGGAAGATTGCAGCTGTCCGGTCGCCGAAGCTGACCACGCCTGCGATGGTGCCTTCCAAGGCCGATAGCCCGGCCGCCTTCAGCCCCTCCCAACCGGCCGCCATCCGCGCCAGCGCGGCGTCGAGCGACAGGCCGATGCGGGACCAGACCTCGCGGGCAAGATCGCCCAGCAGGCGAAACGCCTCACCCACGCCGCCGACCCGGGCCACCAGTTGCGAGAACTGATAGACCAGCTCGCCCGCGCCGACGATCAACGCGCCGATGCCGGTGCGGATCAGGGCACCGCGCAGAAAGACTAGTGCCGTGGCAAGGCCGCGCACCGACAGGGCTGCAGCCGCCATGCCAGCCACCCAGCGCCCGGCCATGACCGCTGCGAAGGTCGCGGCATAGGTGGCAAGCCGCCCGAGGTTGTCGAAGAGCGCCGTGATCGCCTGCCCGATGGGGCCGGTCGCGCGCGCCATGTCGGCGAGCTTGGTCGCGATGGTTTCCAGCGCCGGGGCGACGGCCACCGTCAGCCGGTTGACGAGACCGGTCCAGATCAGGCTCAGCCGCGCGATGGCATCGCCCGTGCGCTCGATTTGCGCCGCATCCGCCGCGCTGACCGCCACGCCGAAGTCCTGCACGTCGCGCGCGGCGTCGCGCAGCGTGGCGCTGTCGATCCGCAGGAAGGCGAGCGCTGCCCGGTCGCCGAAAAGGTCGGAGGCCACGGCCGCCCGCTCCGCCTCGGGCACATAGCGGGCCAAGGCATCCTGGATCGCGGCGATGCGTTGATCCAGCGGCAGGGCCTGCAGGTCGGCGGCGGTCAGGTTCAGCCGCCTGAGCGCACCGACGGCCGCGCCCGAGCCGCTGGCCGCTTCCGACAGGCGCGTGGTCAGCTTCTTCGTCGCCTGCTCGATCTCGCCCATCGAGACGCCTGCCAGCTCCCCCGCCCAGGTCAGGGTCTGGATGCTCTCGACGGTCGTCCGCATCGACTGGGCGAGCTTGGCCTGCGCGTCGATGTTGGCGAGCCCCGAGCGCACCATCGCCAGCCCGGCCGCCGCAGCAGCCGCAGCGACAGCCGCCAGCGCGATCCCGGCGCGGCGCGCGAAGCTCGCCAGCCGCGCGTTGCCCAGTTCCATCTCGGAGGATAGACGGCCGAAGCCACGGGCCCCGGCATCCCCGATGCCCTCCAGTTCGGCGCGCACGCGTCGTCCGCCCTCCGCCACGAGGCGGACGGAGACCTTCTTGTGTGGAT
>NZ_VMDU01000027.1 GCF_008271465.1 Tabrizicola flagellatus
CCAAGCGTCGCGGGGTGGAGCAGCCCGGTAGCTCGTCAGGCTCATAACCTGAAGGTCACAGGTTCAAATCCTGTCCCCGCAACCAAGAAATTACGTAAGATCAGATACTTGCACAGCGCCCTCCGGGGCGCTCTTTGCATTTGCCCGTTTACATCAACGCCACATCAACACCACATCAGAAAAACTGCACCAGCACGCACGAGCGGGCACCAGCAGGCAACGGATCAAGAGCTCCCCAACAGCAGCACGCATGGATCAGCTTTCGGCGTTAGTATGGTCGTCCTTTGACGACCCCGCGTCACGCTCACCCGGAAGTTCTGGCGAACATCGTCAGCAATTTGCTTCCTATCGTTGTCCCGCACAATGCGATGCGGGTTAGCGATGATCTTTCGATTGCGGATCACTGGCCAGCCTTCAAAGATAATGACTTCGTCGAATTGCTTCCCCTTCGCTTTGTGCATGTTCATGATCACGACCCCCGTCTCTGGTTTGATACCTGTTGCGAAATGGTCCTGTACGAACGCTTGGCGCACGATTTCAAGTGCGTTCAGGTATGCACCATTGTCACGCCAATCTTGGGTGAGGCTCTGCCTGAGCTGCGAGCCTCGTTCGAGGATGCGGATGTTGCGCACTTCTGATCCGACCTCGCGTAACCGCGGGCAAGGCCCACCTTCGAGGACCGCGCGAATGGTTCGCCAATCCTTATCTGGGTCACCGGTCAAGATCGCGGCACGTGCGGCTTCATATACGGTCGACACGGCCTTGATAACGCTCTTGGCGTTTGGTGCCTTGCCGGATGCAAGCGCAGCATTCCACTTCACATGGGCCTTGGCGAGATCGTCTGCTTGCTTCAATGCGCCGCTTGTCGGTTTTTCGCCGCCCTTTCCACGGTAATAGCTGCACAGCAGCTCGATCAAATGGCCAAAATGCTTGGAATCTCTAGGTGTTTGGAGGAGATGCGCAACGATCTCTGCACCTAAGATGGCCGCGTCGATCTCGACGACCGCAGTATGCACTATAGGGGCCATGCCCGCGGGTGGGGATCTGAAGCTGTCCGACACCAGACGAGTCATCTTTCGTGTCGGCACAAGGACTGCGAGGGACCAGTCTGCTTTGCCGCCTGCTACCAAGCGTCCGCGCGCTGCATATGTCGTTGTAACAAGCTTTGACATTGCCGCGTCCGGGTATGGCTCGAATACTTGGCAGTCAATGCCGACATAGCTGCTCTTCTGGAATGTACCTTTCAGGATATCATTCCCGAACAAACCGATTTCGGTTCCGGCGCTGCGGTGGTTGGTCGTGCCGAAATCGACCTCGACGGGTGCGAACTTCTCCCGAAAGTGGTTGAGTCTTTCCGGGTCAGCTCCGATGAAATCGAAGATGCGCTGTTCGGGATCTGCAAGCGCGATGAGCCGTGAAAATTGGCCGATCGCCTCAACGATGCGCCATTGGGCAGCATTTGTGTCCTGGAACTCGTCCAGAATGACGACTGGGTACATGGTCGCAAAGAGTCGGCGGAGGCGCTCGCTTCCGGTGAAAAGGTCGCCAACATACGTCGCGAACAGATCGAAGCAGACGCGGCCTTCCTGTTCGGCTAGGCGCCGCCGTTCCACATTTTCTGCCGCGTGTTTAGCTGCCCTTTCGGCATCGGACAGGGCGCTGTCAGCCCCGAAGCCAAGGCGAATAGCCGACAGAGCAATTGCTTCGCTTGGTGGCGTGAGGATCGTCAACCGCCGGGGCAGACCGACAAGGTAACCGTGGGTCTTAAGGAGGCGCCAGAACAGCGAATGATAGGTTTCGACCTCGATACGGCTCTTCAACTGGCGCGGGATCTGCTGTTCGTATTCGATGGCTTCGACAACACGCGAAACGCTGGCGCGAGCAAAACTGAGAAACAGGACCTGCTGACCTGGTCGCAGATCCCTCGCGGCAATTCCGGCCGCTTTGTGAATAGAGATCGTTGTCTTCCCTGACCCCGGCCCCCCTGTGACGAGGAGATGGCCGCCTGCAGCAAGAACGCCTTGTTGTTTTTCAGTCAGCTCCATCCGCAGGCGCCCCCGGTCGGCCAGCTTCGGGTTGTGCGGCCGCCTCTGCAGGCGGCGGGGGCGGTGGCGGGGGATCGCAGATGTCCTTAAGTCGCGTGCAGGCCTGCCTAAGCCATTCCGGAATTTCGTCTTCGGAGCACTGTGCAAGGAAATCGGAAATGCCCCAGTTCCCTTTGTTCTTTTTGAAGTATGCCGCTAGCGCATCGCTCGCCTGAGCGACTGGATCGGGGAAGGTTTGCGTAAGGTCCTGCGGCCAGTCGATAGTCGCGGCAAAGCGCTTGAGCGCATTTTCTGTCGTGCCTTTGAGGACCATTGCCTCAAATCCCTTTTCGCCGTGCATGAGCAGGCACTCGACTTCTTGCTCAATGAGGGCTTGGTGCGCAGCTTCCTGCTTGTCGCACAAGGCGAACGTGCGCTTGCCGAGCTCACGATAGAGTTTCGCCATGCCGCGTATGTTTGTCTCGCTACCGGCATCAACCACGCAAACGCCCATAGCTTCGAGGGAACGGTAGGTGTCTGGCTTAAGTTCGCTAAGCAGTCGGCAAACAACAGGAAAGGCCGACGCCTCTGTTGCGCCTTCCGCGATCAAAATGCGGCGGGCAAGAAGCCCTTCGCAGAACCTTGTCCGGAACTCCTGCCGGTACCGCTTGAGCTTCACGTTGTCAGGCAGGCTGATTGGCTTGCGAGCAAGCACGCCGTCGGAGCCGCGCCCCAGTACGACTGTTTCCTCGATGGCGAACTCTTCAAGCACGTAAGGGGAATGCGAAGTGAAAAGCGCCTGCGAGGCGAGCTGACGGATTTCATGTACGATGCGCTTCTGCGCGTAAGGCGGGATTGCCGTTTCCGGTTCTTCCATCGCGAAAATCACGTTCTGCTTGTCGGCTGCAATCTGCGACAGCATTGCGAGGACGAGCATGTTGATCGTGCCCGTTCCCTGCCGGTAGTAAGGGGCCGCATGTTGGCCTTCGCCTGTAGCAATGAAGGCCGTGATGACTTTGCGAAGGTGATCGCGGGTCAGGTTTGAAACCTTTAAGTGTGGCTCGATGCCCCATTCCTTCGGCACGTACTTCTTCAGGGCGGCGTTTATGCTTTCGAGTACGCCAGTAATGCCAAGGGCCGGATCTGCGGCCACGGAGAAACCCGACAGAGTCGCGAGCGTGTCTTCCCACATTTGTGGCCGGACTTCCTTAAGCCGGAGGATAATGTCGAGGAGACTGCCGCGCTCAAGGCTGAGCGCGCGTGTGCCAGTGCGAAGGGATCGAAGGTAAAGGAAGCCACAGGCCTGCTTGTCCTTCTTCGTGAAAGGGACTGGTGTGCCTCCGTCCAGGAGGCTTCGCGTGAAGTAAGTTCGCCCCTCAAAGTCATCTTCCTCGACGTCGTACCAGCCGTGGAAGGTCACGCGGAGCGCTTCGACGACATGGGCTGGGTCGATACCTTCTGGATTCGGCGCCTCATAGAAAGAGTCCGCGTTCGAGTCCCAAAACTCGACGTTGTCACCAAAGCGGGCCAGCTGCTCTTCGCTCAGATCGGCAATGGTGACCTCAATCTCGATACGCGGTGCCTCGGCGTCCGACTCTTCGGCTGCCGCAGGTTCATCGGGGCCTAAGGCTTTCCCCGCTGCATCGCCATCTTCGATTGCAGCCGCTTCTGGATCCGACTTGGCCAAATACCGCCCCTGATGAAAATCGTGCTCATCAATCGGCGGGGTACGATTCAGTCGATCAGGACCAAGAGCGAGGTCCAGCGCCTCAAGAATGGTCGTTTTGCCAGTATTGTTGTCGCCGATTAGCACCGCATGCTTGGGCAAGTGCAGAACGGCGCCTTTGATGCCACGGAAATGATTGATACTTATCCGACATACTCGCAAAAGTCGCTCCTCAATGATCTCTGAGCTAGTTCACATCGAACGATACCGGCTTTCCGCCGAGGAGTCACCGGCGATCAACCAAAGGGTGAATTAGATGCAGTCGATGACGTCCATGCTGACGAGGTGACGTTAGGCTCAGCTGCTATCAGGCAGTCGGTCTCGGTCAGGGTGGGGCATCGCCAGGTCCGGATTTCAACGGCAGGCCCGCGCCTGATCGCGTAGAACAGTGTAGTCGCTCAGCATCCGGACAATCACTGCGTCTTCCGGCATCGCCTCAACCTCGTCTGCCGCGCGCGCCTGCTCAGCGCTGGTGTACTCGACCACGGGCGGACATGGCGCGCGGGTCTCAGAACCTGCCATCGCGCAGCCGGTCAGCCAGAGCATCGCGATCAGGGGGGCGATGGGCGGCAGCGTCGAGCATCTGGCGGTGGATCGCATCGTTTCTTTCTTTGGCATCAAGGCGTTCGGCGGCGCGCCCGGCGCGTTCGCCTGCGCGGCGGAGGTTCAGCAGGAACAGCAGGATCGCTGCGGCGGGCAGGATCAGGCCCAGCGCCTTGCGCGCCGGGCCATGGGTGAAGAGCGAAAGGGTCACCGCTGGCCCCGTTTCCAGTCGTCGAGCCGAGCGTGGATCGTGACGGCGATGCCGATCAGCGCGATGACGATCAGCACCCAGCGCAGGGTGTCGAGGTACGGCACCAGCGGCTGGATTGTGGACTGGGTTTCGGCAAGGACATCCTGAAGCACCTCCACACCGGCGGCGCCGACGGTGGCGGCACCTGCAGCACCCCCGCCCCGGAGCGTGCGGCTTTCCAACAGGACTTCGCGCGCGGGCGGCAGTTCCGGCGCGAAGGGGACGGCCCGCGCCGGAAAGGGATCGCCCCAGGATCGGGCAGGCCCGAGGTCGATGTGCATGAAGCCGGAGCGGGGATAGTATCCGAACCCCAGGAACCCGACCGCCCGCGCCGCTGCCTCGGAGGCCGAAGGATCGTGGTTCGCCATCGCGATGTCAAAGGCTGTGCCCTGCATGTGCTTGGACGCGGGCGCCCCGCCGACAGCGCGATTGTGTTCCGGGCTGCGGTAGGCCGAGCGCACGATCAGTGGCTTGCCCAGCCGATCGCGCAGGGCCTGCAGCTTGTCCATCGCCTCGGTGTTGATCTTGATCGCGCCGGTGCCGCGGCAGGCGATCTCGGCGGCCGAGAAGTTCGGCCAGCGCCAGGTGTTGGCGGGCACGTCGCGCCAGTGGCGGTAGGTCAGGGTGGGCATGGCATCCTCCAAATGAAAAACCCGCCTCTGGGGCGGGTGGGGTGTCGGTTGGCGAGGTTCGGATGGGTCAGTCGGATCGGCTGCGCTGGAATGCGTCGAACAGCATGTCCCGCATGGATCGGATGTCCGTCTCGATCCGGTCGAGGCGGTCGCCATCAGCCTTGCGGTCCTCACTGCGCTGGCGGTCGATGCGGTCCCGGTCGGCGATCAGTTCCCGGTCCGGGCGATCCAGCAGGGCCTCGTTCGTGAATGCCTTGCGCGTGATCGCCGCGATCAGGGCCATGGTGCCGCCGATCAGGGCGGTCAGCGCGGCGGTGATCCCGTGGTCCCGAAAGGCCCGCGCGACCTCGCTGGTCAGGGTGGTCTGGTCGTTCATGATGGTCCTTTCATTGCCGCGAGTTGCGGTCGATCAGAAGTCGGTTTCCAGGTAGACCCCGGCGCAGTCGTAGGCGACGGCGGCGGCGGTCGCGCCGGTGTTCAGGAACAGCCGCGGCGACAGGAACTGCGTCGCGGCGGGCAGGTCTGCGGTGATCTCCTGCTCGAAGACCGCGCCAGAAACCTCGTCGACCACCCGCACCCAGACGGAACTGCCGTTCGGTGGTGCCGCGATGAACAGGGTCAGAACGCCGCCCGTCGCGATGGCGAAACTCGCCCCCATGTCGGTCAGGGTCGGCGCCCCGGTGCCGTCATTCGCGACCAGTTGCCAGCGGGTGTGGGTGCCGCGCTGGAAGCCGATGCCGATACAGTTGATGGCTGCTGCCAGCGTGAGGGTGGTGGCCAGCGCCGCCGTCGATCCGTAGAGGCCGAAGAACGCCATCCCGGTCGCTTGCAGCGTTGTCAGCGAAATCCGCGTCACGAAGGTCCATCCGCCGAGGCCCGCCGCATTGCCGCGCCAGCAGGCCCAGCCTGCGGAACGCTGGTCGGCGACCGAGTCCACGACCGCCGCGGAGGTCAGACGCCAGCGCCGCATCGAGGCGGCCAGGTTCGTCGCGGCCAGCGTCGGGTGCGACACGGTGCCGACCGAGGTGATCGGCATCCCTTCGGTGGTGATCGTCGTCGTGACCGAAGGTGACCACGTGGCGATCCGGTTCACCCCGAAATGCGGCTGCAAAGGGAAATCCCGTCCCGAGGGACGCATGACGTCGATCCATGGCGCCCCGGCACGGCTGCGCGCATAGACGGCGGCCTTCCCTGCGGGCGGCGGGGTCGGCGCGGCGCTGAGGCCGGGCAGGACCGTCGGCTGCGGCAGTTCCACCTGGCCGTTGGTCCGGTCGATGCGCAGCGCGTCATAGAAGGCCGAGCCGTCCGGGCTGACCTTGAAGCTGAAATCGTCATTGCCCAAGAGGCCGATCAGCGCGCGGGCAGAGAAGCCGGTCTTGAACGCAAAGGCGGCGTCGTTCGCCGGGGCCGCCTTGTTCACGGTGGCTTCGATCCCTGCGCCTGCGTTGTTCAGGAGCACAGCGGGCGTGTTGATCGATAGGCGGTTGAAGCTGTCGGCCGTTGCCCCGCCGAGGCCCAAGAGCTGCGCGGTCAGGTTCGCCTGCGGCATGCCGACCTGAGTGACGGCATTAGCGAAGGTGACCGTCGGTGTGTTGATGACGGTCGTGCCCCCGGCCCCTGCCGTGGCCGAACCGATGTTGACGACCGTCGTGGATCCGGACGCGCCGCCTGTCCCGATGTTTACCGTCTTGGTGACGCCGGTCGTCGTGGCGCCGGTACCCACGCCGTAGGTCGCGGTCGTCGTGGCCGTGCCGATCGATGCGCTGGCGGCCGACACTGTCACGGTTCCAGACGCCGTGAGCGTCCCAGAGAAGGTCTTGTTCCCGGAGAAGGTCTGCGTGCCTGCAAGGATCGCCAGCTCCGACGAGGTGTTGGGCAGCGTAAAGCTGCGCGTGGTGCCCGCGCTGATCCCTGCCAGCGAGAAGGTGGCCTTCTTCGTCGGGTCCGCATCGTTCACCAGGCTGAAGACCGCATCCGAGACGTCGCGCGGCTCGCCCACGACCTCCCAGGCACTGCCGGTCCAGACGAGAAACAGGCTCTCGGCTGCGACCCAGACCAGCCAGCCAGCGCGCGGCACCAGCCGGATCCATGCGCCGTCGATCCAGAAGGCGATGTTCAGATCCCACCCGGCCCAGATCCCGGTCGCGCCGGAGGCCACCAGATGCCTGTCGCCGTCGGCCGGGCTCGCAAGCGGCGTGGTCCGCGTGCGGTCGAGGACCGAAAGCTGCACCATGGCGTCGAGCAGGCGCAGCGCCTCGTTGTGGGTGACATGCTTCTGCGCCTGGGCGGCCAGGAGGTATGGCAGGCCCAAGTGCGTCGTGGTGTCGGACATCGGAAATCCCGTCAGAACTGGAGGGTCACGGCCGCGGGCGTGCCGCGGCCGAGGCGGTTCGAAAGCTGATAGATGCGGATGGCCAGTGTCTGGCCGGGCCCGAGCGGTGCGCCCCAATCGGCGGTCTGCTGAGCGGCGGTGTAGAGGACGGAGGGCGTGCTGCTGGTTAGCGTCCGCTTGATCGCAGCGCCGTCGAGGATCTGGAGGTCATAGGACTCAACGTCTTCAGCGAGCGGCACCTCGACCTGCTCCCAGGCATCGGCGACCAGCGCGCGGGATCGCCGCGTCCATCGGATGGTCAGATCGCCCGGGCTGCGCGCCGTGCGCCATGGCTGTTCGACATGGACCGGGGCGAAGGAGACAAGCCCCCGGCCAGTCGGGGTAAAGCCCAGCGCAGCATAGCTGTCACCAGTGACGGCACGCGCAGCCGGGCCGACGCGCCAGTTCCATGGCAGACCAAGGTCGGCCTCGGCGATGGGCAGCGAGGCCAGAGTTGCATCCAGCACCACGACCCGCGCTCCGGCCGGTGCCGGGTTGCCCATGGCATGTTCCGTTCCGCGCTGGCCACGAAGCAGACGGGTCAGGCGGTAGCGGCCGGGGGCGATCAATTCGGCCGCGCCCGCCTGGACGATCTCCCATTGGCCAGCGGCGGCCTCAATGGCCAGTGCATTCGCCCCGCCGAACAAGGCGACGTCCGTCACGCTTTCCAGCGTCCCAGACAGCAGATCGACCACCAGCGCGTTGCCGAGATCGAAGCGCGAGGTCGGCCCCGGAAAGAAATCGAAGGCCAGCGTGCCGATCCGCGCCCGACTGCCGAAGGTGGTCAGGAGGTTGAACCCATCGGTCGAGGCGCTGCGGAAGACGGCGATCTCGCCCGGCCAGGGGCTGGCATGGGCCGCGATCAGGGGGCGGTGGGCGGGCTGGTCCTCGGAAATCTGCGGAAGGTCCAGCATCACCACCTCCGGCGTGCCAAAGACGACGGGGCTGGCGAGCGACGCGGGCCGCGGATCGCCGGGCGGCAGGTCGTAGGCGGCGCGGTCCTGCCGGACTGCCTCGATCCCGCGCGCCTCGGCATCGGCGACCGAGACGAGGCGGAACTCGACCTCGCGACCGTCATGCGCGAGCCGGATGACGTCTGCCGGGTCCAGCGCCAGACGCGAGGGCGGCAGGCGGAAGGTCGCGCTCTCGCGTCCGATCCACGCCTCCATCAGCGCGCGGCGGCACCGGCGTTCGGCTTCCTCGGGTGGGATCGCCATCGGGAAGCTTTCCGAGGCGATGCGCGTCGCGTCGACGGTGATGCGGCGGGCTTCGACGAGGGCCGCGTCATAGTCTTCGTCCGCCCGCGCGACCTGCCACTTCAGGGCCTGCGGCAGTTCCGTCTCCTGGCCGCGCGTCAGTTCGAAGGCCTCGCCCTCGCGGGTGGAGACTAGATCATCCACCGTGAGGGTCAGGCTGGATGCCCGCCCGCGCATGACGAAGCGGATCACGCCTTCGGTCTCGATGGCATCGAAGCCGAAATGCCGTGCCAAGGTGGAAATCGATGCGCGGGGGCTTTCCAACGCGCCGATCACATAACCCTCGACCGCGCCCCAGAGACCGGAAACGTCGATGAGGTCTTCCGCCAGTCCCGCGCGCAGGCAGAGGTGGCGCACGAGTGCGGCCAGCGACACCGCGCCGAGCCTGCCCGTCAGCCAGTGACCCAGCCGCCAGTTCGGCCCGTCCGTCCAGACCCCGGTAAGTTCCGGAAAGAACGGATAGGGCCGCGCGTCCCAGGTCCAGGCGGCGCATTCCGGGACATGCACCATCCGGCCACCGAAGATCGCGGAAACCGGATTATTGGCCGGGGCGCCCCACCAGAGGTAACTGGCCTCGAGATAGGCACGCTGGATGGCGTCGTCGCGCCAGCCACGGGAGAAGTAGGGCGTGAAGCTCTCGGACGACTTCGGGTCAAAGAACACGTTCGGCTGGTTCGTGCCCCGGTCGATGGCGGGACAGCCCAGTTCGGTGAACCAGACGGGCTTCGATTGCGGCACCCACGACGTGGGCGTGCCGCTCTCGACGCCGCCCGGTCGGTTGAAATGCGGGTTCGACCACCAGGCCCGCAGATCCTTGTAGCGGAAGACCCACGGTTTGCCTGCGGCACCGTCGGTGATGGGCGTGCGGATCTGTGCCGACCGGTCGGGGGCCGAGGCATAGAACCACTCGAAACCTTCGCCGCCCGCGATATTGGCCTGCAGGTAGCCGCGATCATGGATGGCGGGCCAGCCCTCGAGAGCATCGGCATGGTCGAAGCCATCCCGCCAGTCCGACAGCGGCATGTAGTTGTCGATGCCGATGAAGTCGATGTTGGCGTCCGACCAGAGCGGGTCGAGGTGGAAGAACACGTCCCCTGTTCCATCGCCCGGCTGGTGGCCGAAATACTCCGACCAGTCGGAGGCGTAGCCTACTTTGGTGCCCGGCCCCAGGATCGCCTTCACGTCGGCCGCCAGCGCCTTGAAAGCGGTCACGGCCGGATAGGCGCTGGCGCTGGAGCGGATCGTCGTCAGACCGCGCATCTCGGTCCCGATCAGGAAGGCATCGACCCCGCCCGCCACCGCACAGAGATGGGCGTAGTGCAGGATCATCCGTCGCAGGCCCCAGTCGCCGGAGGGGCCTGTCCAGTTCACGTTGTCGCCCGACACCGCGAACTGCGCCGGGGTGGCCGCGCCGAAGAAGCTGGAGACCTGCGTGGCCGCAGCGGCGGTCTTGTCCGCGGTCCCCGCAAAGCCTGCCGCCGGGGAACAGGTGATCCGGCCCCGCCACGGGAAACTCGGCTGGCCCGGCGTCGCGGCATTCGCGCTGTAGGGGTTCGGCAGCGTGTTCCCGGGCGGCACGTCCATCAGCAGGAAGGGGTAGAACGTCACCCGGAGCCCGCGCGCCTTCATCTCGCGGATGGCCTGCACCACCGCGAAATCCGCAGGCGTGCCACCGTAGACGGGCCGGTCCTCGGCGTCGCGGCTGACGAGATGGGCTGCAGCGCGGGAAACCCCGTTGACCACCCAGACCTTGGGGCTTGTGACCTTGGCCGCCACTTCGACGCCGGGCTTGATCGAGCAGTTCCCCGCGCGCAGGTCATTGCCGAACCAGGCGACGACGAGGCTGACGCTTCCGACCGCCGGGGCCATGGCCTGCAGACGGTCCAGCGCCACGACGATGTCGGGCTGATCTGGCAGCGCGTTCAGGTTCTCGGCCGAGGTGCTGCCGCCGAATGCGCCCACGGTCTTGCGGATCGTCTCCGTCGCGTAGGTGAACTCGCCCGAGGCGGGGATCATGGTGACGGCCCTGACCAGCCCCTCGGCCGTGTCGGGGTCGGTCAGGGGCCGGAACACCTCGAAGGACAGCTGCGGCAGGCGATTGCCGTAGGTGGAAAGCGGCAGTTCCTCGAAGACCACATAGGCCGTGCCGCGATAGGCCGGGGTATTGGCGGCGCCCATCTTCGCCGCGATGAACGGGTCGGCGGTCTGGGTCTCGCTGCCGGGATACCAGCGCCAGGTGATGCCGGTCATGTCGAGCGGCTTGCCGTCGGCCCAGATGCGGCCGATGCCGGTGATCGGGCCTTCGCACAGGGCGACCGCAAAGCTGGCATAGTAGAGGTATTCGGTGGTCTGGACCTTCCCGCCGCCACCGCCCTTGCCGCCGCCTTGGGTGGTGGTCCTGGTCTCCTCGCGGAAATCGGTGGCCCAGATGATGTTGCCGCCGATGCGCATCCGGCCGTAAAGCCGCGGGATCACCGCCCCTTCGGTGGCCGAGGTGATGCGAAGGCTGTCCAGCCGCTGGCCCTCGATCTTCTGCGCGGGGGCCAGCGAGGACACGATCCAGCTGTCGACCACCGAGCCGATGGTCGATCCGATGAAACCGCCGATGGCAGCGCCAGAGAAGCCGAGGATCGCGCCACCGAAGGCCCCGCCGATGGCAGTGCCGACAGCGCCGAGGACAAGCGTGGCCATGCGGAAATCTCAGCGTGCAGGGAACAGGAAGGCGAAGGCGATGCGGCGTCGCCAGGCGGTCGTGAGCGGTTCCTCGATCACGCCCAGCCGCTCATAGGCGTGGAGGAAGGTGTCGGGGCCGGTGAGGATCCCGACATGCTTGGCGATGGCGCGCGGCATCATCCGGAACAGGATCAGCGCACCGGGTGGCGCATCTGCGGGTGCGATTTCCGGCATCATCGCCCGCGCGCCGTCAGCCAGCACCTCGCGCGGGCCGGTCTCGCCCCAGTCCCGGCTGTAGGGCGGGATCGGGAACGGCTCCGGGCCGACGACTTCGCGCCAGACACCCCGTGCCAGACCGAGGCAGTCGCAGCCGACTCCGCGCAGGCTGGCCTGGTCGTGGTAGGGCGTGCCGAGCCAGGACCGCGCGGCGGCGATCACGCGGGCAGGATCGGCGGTGGCGATTGGCGATGTCACAGCACCGCCCCCTCATGGCCGCCATCCTTGGTGGCGTAGCGCAGCACCGCGTCCTGACCCGGGATATGCGGAAAGCCGCGGAAGTTCGCGACATTGGCGAACTTCGCGCTGCAGGTCGCGATCCGCTTGTCGCAGCCCGCCCGGACCACGAAAGCATCCGTCGTCATGATCGCGCGCACCGGCGCTTCCAGCAGGGTCAGGATCGTGACACCATCGACGAGGTCATGCGATAGCACCTCGACCCGCCGCCCGGCATTCGCGCCGGTCGACCATTCCACCAGACCGAAGGCAAACCAGCCTGCCGCGAAGGTGCTGAGGCCGGAGGCGGTGAAGGCGCGGTCGCGCAAGACATCGATCACCGCGCCGCTGCCCTTGAAGGCCGGGGCCTCGAGGTTCACCCCGCAGCGCGCATCGCCCAGCGCGGCATCGCAACTGGCCTGAAACGTCCGCCCGACCGTCTGGCCAAGGACATGAGCCAGCGAACGGACCTCGGCCACGAAGGCAAGCCGCCCGCGCCGGATCTGGCCGATGGCGCCTCGGCGCAAAAGCACGCGCTGCGCCGGGCTCGCCCAGTTCACCCGCCAGACCTCTACCGCCGCATTGTCCCAACGGCCGTCGAGGATGTCGGTCTCGGTGATCCGGTCCGACGACAGCACGCCTTGCGCGTCTTGCGCATCGACCGAGAGGTCAGAGCCGGATCGCACTTCGGACGCCGTCAGCCCGCTTTCCGGCTCGAAATCCGTCCCGTCGAAGGTGAGGGTCCGGTCGTGGTCGGTGAAACCGAAAGTCACACCATCGGCGCGCGTTATGCGCCAGCACGAGGCGAGGGTCGTCGTGCCCTCGTCGAGGTGGGCTTGCAGCGCGGGCGGGAGGAACTTCATGGCCGGTCTCCCCGCGCCGCTGCCGCACATAGAGCGACGATCAGGATGCCAATCGCTCCGCCCACGACCATGCCTGCGAGGAACTCAATCATCGCCGCGGAACCCGCGTTCGATCCGGTCGCGCAGGCCGATCAGGCCAAGGCCGAGGGCAATCAGCGCGGCAGGCGATGCGTCGCCGGAGCCTGCCAGCGTCGCCACGAGGCGGGCGAGGTCGGCCAGCGTGCCGGTGGCGGGCAGCGCGAGGGAGGCGGCGCCGGTCGCGAAGGCGAGCAGCCCCGCCCACCAGGTGAGCGAGGTCGGACGAATGTAGCGCATGGGATCAGGCCCTCCGGATCAGAATGGTGAAGATGTCGGTCAGCCGCGCAAGCCAGCCGGCAGGTGCGTCGGGCGCAGGCTGCGGGATAGTCGGCAGCAGCGCAGGCGTCGGTCGCAGCAGGTCCAGCGCCTCGGCCTCGGTCAGGCGGCGGACGGGGCGCGAGAAGTCGACACGGCCCCCGCGGTCCACGGCCCAGACGGGGATCGTCCCGCCGGGATAGCGGCCATGGCGGAACAGGTCGCGCTCCGCCTCCCGGCGGGGGATGATCGATGCCGGCCGCCGCCAGTTCAGAAACGCGTCGGCGGCTGCAACGCGATTTCCGGCATTGAGATGTCGGGTAAGCGCGGCCTTTGCGATGCCGCCAGTGTTGTAGTGGAAGCTGACCAGCGCATCGAACTCGTGCGGCGCAAGCGGAACCTTCACGGCGCGCAGTACAGCGGCCTCATAGCGCGCGAGGTCGGCCCGGAAGACCCGGAAGGCCTCGCGGATCCCCGCCTCCAGATCGGTGGGCATCCCGCGCGGCATGGTCGCCGGATCGGGCGGACCGGCGGCGGCCGTGTGGCCTATGCCGAAGGTCCAGACGTTCTTCACGTCGAGATAGGGTCCGGGCACGACGCCTTCGTGCCGGACGAGGGCCAGAAGCCCCCGGTCGGTCATGTGCATGGGATTACCTGAGGAGCGAGAGGATCAGGATCAGCGCGGCAATGGCAAGGCCGATGCGCAGGCGGTGGGAGAAAGTCTGTCCAGGATCGCCCGGCTCGCAGCGAAGGGCGCGCGCGCGGCGGAGAAGGTCATTCATCGTCGGCCCCTCCCTTCGCGCCACGCAGCCGGGCAAGGACGAGTTCGATGAAGGCGGGGCCGAAGACGCCCACGAGATAGGCGGCCGAGCCTGCCGCGCCGCCCGCAGGGATCGCCTGCGGCGGAAGGGCGAGCCAGGCGGTGACGAGGGCCATCGAGAAGCTGCCCATCCCGGCCGCGATCAGCCCGCCGAGCAGGATGTGGCGCAGGGCGTCGCGCAGCCGCATCCGCGTGGTCAGGGCATTGGTCGCCCCGCCCAGCGCGCCCCAGGCGGCGAGGATCACCGCCGTCGAGGCCGCAAGCTCGCGCAGCACCGCCGCCAGAAATCCGGTCTCGTCGTTCATGTGCGGATCTCCAGCAGCGGGATCGAGGTGATCGACCCGAGGCGTTCGAGGTCGAGGGTGATATCGAGGGCGTCGGTGTCGAAGCGGACGGGCACGTCGAATTCGAAGCCCGCCGTGATCGCGACGCCTGCGGCGGGGGCTGTGGCGAAGGTGACAAGACCGGTCGATGTCGAGATCGACCAGCCGGTTGCCTGGGGTGTGCCATTCAGCGCGATGGTCACCGTCCCAGCGACCGGCTTTGTTATGGCGCGCGTCCATGACTGCGCGCCGGAGGAGTAGCGCTTGGCAAGCTGGAACTGGGTCGTGCTGCCTGTCCCTGTTCCTATGGGTTGATCGGTCGGGCCGGGGGTCTGGGACGGCAACCAGGACTTGAAATCGGCCCAGTCCTTGAAGCGGAAGCCGTGGAGGCGCCCGTTCCGTGCCTCGAAGAAGGCCACGACCGCCGCCAGATCGTCGGCGCGGCGGATGCCATAGGCGACGTCATAGCGGCGGCGCGAGTTGGCCCAGCTGGCGTTGCGTTCTTCGGCCCCGCTCGCCAGTTCGACGATCTGCGTACGCCGTTCCGGGCCGCCGCGCGCGCCCCGGCTGATGTTGTCCGGAAAGCGGACTTCATGAAATGCCATCAAGTTTCTCCATGGTTCGTGCTCTGGCCCCCGCAACCGGTGCCCACTTGCGGGGTCGCACTCACATGCCCCTCCGGCCCAGCGACACGGCGCGGGCGATGTCGCTGGCGACCTGCGTTCGGGACTGACGGAAGCTCTCGGCATCCCGCGCGTTGATCGTGACATTGACGGCGGGTGCGCTGGTCTGACCATAGCCCGCAGCCTCGCGGCGGGAGAGCACGCGTTCGCCCCGTTGCAGGATCGCAGGCACCTCGTCGGGTTTGATCCCGGCCCAGCCGCCGGAATGCATTCGCGGCGCATTGGCGAACGCCAGCGCCGGGACCATCCGACCGGGACCGGGTGCCCCGACCACCCCGCCTGTGTGCAGGATGTTCGCGAAAATCCCGCCCGCCCCGCCCAGCGCGCCAGAAAGGGCGTTAGCAATCGGGCCGAGGATGAAGCGCCGGGCCGCGAGCTTCGCGAGGTCGGCGATCATCGACGTGACCAGATCGCGGAAGTCGAGCTTGCCGGTCTTGACGAAATCACTGACGGCATTCTCCGCGCTCTGGAACGCGCCCACCAGCGCGCTGCCGATATCCCCGCCGATGTCTCGCGCCTTGGCGGCATAGTCGGAGAAGGCGGCGGTGACGGCTTGCCAACCAGTCAGCGCCTGCTCGGCTCCGGCGGCAGTGTCGGCCCCCGCCTGCCGCCCGGCCGCACCGGCGCGACCTGCCGCCCCGCCGGTCACGTCCATCTCTTCGCCCAATGCCCCGGCCGCAGCAGCGGCGGCCGCCAGGGCGGTCTCTGCCTCGGTCCCCGTGCCGGTCACCGCATCCTTCAGCGCCTGCCAGCTGGCGAGCGGCCGACCGGCGGCATCGGCCAGCATCCCGGCCGCCTCGCGATAGCCGTCGGCCCGGGCGCGGGCGTCCTCGGCCACGGCACCGAGGCCGAGGTCAGGCGGCTCGAGGTAAGTCCGCGTCAGCGCGGCCGAGAAAGCAGCCGCGGCGGCAGCGGCCGTTGCCGCGCCCTCGAACGGATTGCCGATGCGGCCCAGTTCCACCGGGTCGAGGATGCCGATCCGGACACCGCCTTCGCCGGTGGCCCATTCGGGCAGCAACGCCAGCGCGGCGTTCAGCGTCTCGATGAAGTTGTTGATGCGGGTGACGACGCCATTCAGCATCGCCTCGACGCCGGATATCAGCCCGTTCGCGGCCTGAAAGGCGAAATCGCCGATGGCTCCGGGCAGACTGCCCCAGATTGCGACCGCCGCGTCATAGGCCCCCTGGAAGATCGCCGACGTCCGGTCGCCTAAGCTGACCACGCCTGCGATGGTGCCTTCGAGGGCCGAGAGACCAGCCGCCTTCAGCCCCTCCCAACCGGCCGCCATCCGCGCGAGGGCCGCGTCGAGCGACAGGCCGATGCGTGACCAGACCTCGCGGACCAGATCGCCGAGCAGCCGGAAGGCCTCGCCCACGCCGCCGACACGGGCGACCAGCTGCGAGAACTGGTAGACCAGTTCGCCCGCGCCGACGATCAGGGCTCCGATTCCAGTGCGGATGAGGGCACCGCGCAGGAATACCAGCGCGGTGGCGAGGCCGCGTGCCGACAGGGCTGCGGCGGCCATGCCCGCCACCCAGCGCCCGGCCATCACGGCGGCGAAGGTCGCGGCATAGGTCGCAAGCCGTGCGAGGTTGTCGAACACCGCCGTGATCGCCTGCCCGATGGGCCCCGTCGCCCGCGCCATGTTGGCGAGCCTGGTGGCGATGGTCTCCAGCGCCGGGGCGACGGCCACGGTCAGGCGGTTGACGAGGCCGGTCCAGATCAGGCTGAGCCGTGCGATGGCATCGCCCGTCCGCTCGATCTGCGCCGCATCCGCAGCGCTGACCGCCACCCCGAAGTCCTGCACATCGCGGGCGGCATCGCGCAGGGTGGCGCTGTCGATCCGCAGGAAGGCGAGCGCCGCCCGGTCGCCGAAGAGGTCGGAGGCCACGGCGGCCCGTTCGGCCTCGGGCACGAAGCGGTTCAGCGCGTCCTGGATCGCCACGATGCGCTGGTCGAGCGGCAGGACCTGCAGTTCCGCCGCCGTCAGGTTCAACCGCCGGAGTGCGCCGACCGCCGCGCCCGAACCGCTGGCCGCCTCCGACAGGCGCGTGGTCAGCTTCTTCGTCGCCTGCTCGATCTCGCCCATCGAGACGCCCGCCAGCTCCCCGGCTTGAGCCAGGGTCTGGATGCTCTCGACCGTGGTGCGCATCGACTGCGCGAGCTTGGCCTGCGCGTCGATGTTGGCGAGCCCCGAGCGGACCATCGCCACCCCGGCCGCCGCAGCCGCTGCGGTGACGGCCGCCAGCGCGATCCCGGCGCGGCGCGCGAAGCTCGCGAGGCGCGTATTGGCCAGTTCCATCTCGGAGGACAGGCGGCCAAAGCCGAGCGCCCCGGCATCCCCGATGCCCTCCAGTTCCGCACGCACGCGTCGTCCGCCCTCCGCCACGAGGCGGACGGAGACCTTCTTGTGTGGATGCCGCTCGGTATGCAAGGACATTATGAACCTCTGAACCTGTGA
>NZ_VMDU01000028.1 GCF_008271465.1 Tabrizicola flagellatus
GGAAAACCAGCCTGCATCGTCAGTGATAACGGGACCGAGTTCACCAGCAAGGCGATCCTGAAATGGGCCAACGAGAACGGCGTCGAGTGGCATTACATCGATCCCGGAAAGCCCCAGCAGAACGGCTACATCGAAAGCTTCAACGGCAGCCTGCGCGACGAATGCCTGAACGAGGAGATCTTCGACAGCTTGGCAGACGCACGCCGGAAGCTCGCCCACTGGCGCTACGACTACAACAACGTCAGGCCGCATTCCTCACTGGGCAACCAAACGCCCGCAGAAGCGCGCCGGGCGCTTGAGCAATCTGAGGGCTCTGCGCCCGGCGCACTTGCCCAACCCAAAACCGACCACTATCAACCCCAAGGACTCTCGTTATGAACGAGGGACGACCGGGGGGCAGGTCAATTGGCGTATGGGATGCGTCGATAGCGTTGTGTTCAATTCCACTAGGGCATACCTTCTAATGCACGCAGCTATGGATTCGATTGCCTCCTTAAGTTTCCCCCTCGTTGCGGTGTCTAGCGTGGCTTTGCCTAATCTTACCTCTTCGTCAGTATGAGCAATTCTCCGATTTCTCCAGTCTCGAGCAAACTTTGTGGCAGCATCAGCTTTGTTGATGCGTCCCTCCAATTCGGCATCCGACGAGCCAGACAGCAGAGAAGGCAAGGCCCGAACAGTCACGTTTTTCTTTTATCCAATGGAGACAACCGGGTCGGTAAGCCTACAAACTTGAAGTACTAAGCTTTCAAACATTGACCGCTCCATCCAATAGGCTGTATCTCCGGAAACAGAGTTGAAAAGATCAACTCGCTCCTTGTTTGTACCAAAGAATGCCTCGTAGAACTCGGCATGCATCCTCAAATTGAAAAGGTCACTCTCAAGTGCCTTAACATAACGACCCCGATCTTCGCCAAGCCTGTCAATGTATTCTTGGAGTGCTTCGTCGGCCGTTCTGTTTGTCATTTGTGCCCCCATTCGGACTTGGGGGTAGCATAGCGCTAGTATGGCGGGTGCCAACCCACCTCTACCCACCTCGTCAGATGTGCCCAAAGCAAATCTGACCGCGCCCTCCCTCCCGGCCCTCGCAAGCGTGCTCGGGCATTCGGCGGGAAACGGTCCACTGGACCGTTTCCTTATCCGCCTCATCCCCCCGGGGGCGGGCGCGATATATCGCTCTCTCCCGGCCCTCGCAGGTTTGCTCGGGCGTTCGACGGGAAAACAGTCCACTGGACTGTTTTCTGATCCGTCTCACCCCCGCGTGCCGGTCGCGGTCATTCGCACCCCGGCGTCACGGCGTAGGGTGCGCTACAGCGCACCGTTGTGCCAATCGCCCCCTCCCTACCCTCGGCAGCGGCCTCGGGCGTTCGGGGCGAAAACAGTCCACCGGACCGTTTTCGCCCCGGCAAGCCGGGGCCGCGTCTCACCCCCGCATGCCGGTCGCGGTCAGCCTTGCCCCCGGCGCGCGCAGGAAACCCCGCCCCGGGCCTGACCCGGGGCCTCGGGTGTCACCGGGAGACCCCGGGTCAGGCCCGGGGTGGGGTCTCTCCCCCGGGGCCGCCCGGGCAGGTCGGGCTTCAGACCGCCCCCCAGAAATCATCCTTTCCGCCCGGTAAACGCCCACGACCAACCCATTGCGAACAAACGACAATCCGGAAATGTCCACCGTGGACACTTGCCTGCCCGCGCCCGACCCGCTAGGAAACCCGGGACCCCATTGGCAAAGGCCCGAAGATGCGTCTGTCCCGCTACTTCCTCCCCGTCCTCAAGGAAAACCCCGCCGAGGCGCAGATCGTCAGCCACCGCTACATGCTGCGGGCCGGCATGATCAAGCAGCAGGCCGCCGGCATCTATTCCTGGCTGCCCCTGGGCTACCGGGTCCTGCGCCGGATCGAGGAGATCGTCCACCAGGAACAGATCCGCGCCGGGCACATCCCGCTTCTCATGCCGACGATCCAGCCCGCCGACCTCTGGCGCGAGTCCGGCCGCTACGGCGACTACGGCGAGGAGATGCTGCGGATCACCGACCGCCAGAAGCGCGAGCTTCTCTACGGCCCCACGAACGAGGAGATGATCACCGACATCTTCCGGTCCCATGTGAACAGCTACAAGGACCTGCCGCTGACGCTCTACCACATCCAGTGGAAGTTCCGCGACGAGATGCGGCCGCGCTTCGGCGTGATGCGGGGGCGCGAGTTCCTGATGAAGGACGGCTACAACTTCGACGTGGACAAGGCGTCGGCGCTGCACGCCTACAACCGCCACATGGTCAGCTACCTGCGCACCTACGAACGCATGGGCCTGACCGCGATCCCGATGCGCGCGGCCTCGGGCCCGATCGGCGGCGACAACACGCATGAATTCCTGGTGCTGGCGCAAACGGGCGAGTCCGAGGTCTTCTACGACGACCGCGTGACCCAGCTGAAACTGGGCCAGCGGGACATCGACTACGACGACCGCGCCCAGGTGGCGAAGGTCTGCGAGGAGTTCACCACCCTCTACGCCCGCACCGACGAAACCCATGACGAGGCGATCTTCGCCCAGGTGCCCGAAGCCCACCGCAAGGTCGGGCGCGGGATCGAGGTCGGGCAGATCTTCTATTTTGGCAACAAGTATTCCGCCGCCATGGGGGCCGAGGTGACCACCGCCGAGGGCCACAAGGTCCCGGTCGAGATGGGCAGCCACGGGATCGGCGTCAGCCGCCTCCTGGGCGCGATCATCGAGGCGAGCCATGACGACAAGGGCATCATCTGGCCGGAAGGGGTGACGCCCTTCCCGGTCGGGATCGTGAACCTCAAGCAGGGCGACGGCGCGGCCGATGCGGCCTGCGAAGGGCTTTACAAGGCGCTGGCCGCCAAGGGGCTCGAGGCGCTTTATGACGACCGCGACGAACGCGCCGGCGCCAAGTTTGCCACGATGGACCTGATCGGCCTGCCCTGGCGGATCACCGTCGGGCCGCGAGGCCTGGCGAATGGCGTCGTGGAACTCACCTGCCGTCGCACGGGCGAAAGCGAAGAGGTCTCCCCGGAAGCCGCCGTCGACCGGATCGCGCAGATCTACGCCGGCCGCTGATGGAAAAGGTCGCGGCCGCGCTGTACGGCCTCGACCTGCTGTTCCTGCTGGCGTTCCAGGTGCTGAACCGGGACCAGCGGCCCTTTGCCAAGCCCGTCAGCGAATACGGCCTTGGCCGCACGGCGCGGCTGTTCCGCATCTACCTGATCGCGGGCTGCATCGCGCCGCCGATCCTGGCCTGGCAGGTCCATGTCTCGGGCGAGCCGGACTTTCCTGTCGCCGTCACGGTCTACCTTGCGCTCGTCTCGCTGGGGCGGCTGGGGATCGCGGTCTGGCAGAACGACCCGCACGGCTCCCGCCGCACCCGGCGGGGGAACCTGCACCGGGCCGCGACGCTTCTGGCCTTCGCGGCGGCCTACATGGCGGTGGTCGAGGCGACGCCGCATCTGGTGGCCCTGCACGAGGGCTGGCGGTCGGTGGGCGACGAGATCCTGAAACTGGTCATCAGCGCGGCCTTCCTGGCCGTGGTCCTGACCACCTCGCCCGGCCTTCGCCCGTGGTTCGGGCTGGCGGAGCGGGTGTTCCTGTATGCAACGGCGCTGTGGTTCCTGCTGGCCACGCTGACCCTGCCGCCGCTTTAGGCGTCTCAACGCCCCGGGCCGCGAACGTCGCGCCGATGTTGCGCCGGTGGTCAGTCCATCGTCACGACCAAATTGCCGGGCTTGTGAAAGCTCTCGGCGATGGCATGGGCTTCGGCCAGCCGTTCGAAAGGCAGGACAGGTCCAAGCGCAGGCGTGTAGCCCCCGGCACGATGCAGCGCGACCAGGCGACGCATCGACGGCAGGTCGTCCTTGTTGGAACCGGTGATGATCCGGCGCCCCTCCCGGACCGGCCGCAGGCTCGCCCCCAAGAACTCGGCCAGGCTGGCGGTGATCTGCACATAGCGGCCGCCGGGGGCGAGCAGCGGCCACGCGCCCGCCCTACCAAGCCGGCCCATCACGTCGAGGATCACGTCGAATGGCCCCGGCGGCGGGGCATCGCGGTAATCGGTCACCGCCTCTGCCCCCAGATCGCGGGCCAGAGGATGATTGGCACGCGAGGCCGTCGCACTGACCTCTGCCCCGAGGTGCCGCCCGATCTGCACCGCCGCCCCGCCGACCGCGCCCGTGGCACCGCAGACCAGAAGTCGCTCTCCCGGTGCAAGCTTCGCCCGGTCGATCAGGAACTCGGCTGCGGTCAGCCCGCCGAAGAAGAAGGCCGCGCCGGTCAGGTGGTCCAGCGTCTCGGGCAGGGGCAGGATCCGGCCATCGGCGCGGATCACCAGATAGTCGCGGTGCGCTCCGCCCTTGAAGCCGGTCAGGCCGAAGACCCTCTGCCCCGGCGTGAAACCGGCGACACCGGGGCCAAGGGCCGCAACCTCGCCCGAGAAGGCCCAGCCGGGGGCGACACGCGGGCGGGTCAGGCCGATCGCCAGCCGCAGCATCGGCCCCAGCCCGCGCGGCACGTGCCCAGAGCGCAGACGGGCGTCGCCGGCCGTGACCGGGGCGGCGTGGACGCGGACCAGCACCTCTCCGGCCGCGGGGACCGGAACCGGGGCCTCGCGGATGACGATGGTTTCCGGCCCGCCATAGGCGGTGTAACTGGCGACCCTCATGCCGGCCTCCGCGACAGAGGGCGAGAAGGCCGGCGCAGGATCAGTTCGGCGATGCCGATGGTCATGGCCCAGGCACCGATGAACAGGATGTCGGCGGCGATCCCGTCCGGCGCCCGTCCCGCAAGGACGTAGATCGGGAAGAACACCAGCGCGATGGCCCCCGACCCCATGCCGATCGCATAGGCACGGACGATCCAGGCGCGATGGCGCGGGATGTCACCATCCCGGATCGCCGCCATCGCGCAGGCAAGCGCGGCCAGCAGCGCCAGGCCGAACAGGCCGCGCGCACCTTCGGCCAGCGGCGTCCGCACATGCGCCACCTGCGCCAGTAGCGCCAGGCCCGACAGGCCCAGAACCGCACCGGCGATCACGAAGATCCGGCCAGCCAGCCGGTGCAGCGCCCCGAAGCGGTGGCGCAACGCCCGAACGAATTGCAAGGGTCCGGTGACGCCGAAGGCCACCGCCGTCAGGACATGGGCGAACCAGGCGACCGGGGCGACGGCCAGGCGCGCGCTGTCCTCGGGATAGGTGCCGGTGGGGATCTGGACGACCTCGACCAGCGCGATCAGCACCGGGATGGCGCTGAAGACGGCAAGGCCGAAGGCAAGCGGGATCGGCCGCTGAAACAGGCGGATCATGGCGGTCTCCTGGAAGGATCGGGTCAGTCGTCGTGGAAGGTGAAGACGTCCTCCAGCCCGACCCCGAAGGTGCGGGCGATGCGGAAGGCAAGTTCGAGCGTCGGGAAATACTTGCCGTTCTCGATGGCGAGGATGGTCTGCCGGGTGACACCCACCCGGTCGGCAAGGTCCTTCTGCGTCATTTCCCCGGCGTCGAAGCGCAGGCGGCGGATGCGGTTCTCGATGCGGCCGGCGGGACGGGACATCTCATGCCCCGCGCCGGTAGAGGATCACCTTGGCAGCATCCCTGAAGGCTTCGGACAGAAGGCACAGCGCGAGGACCGTGTTCATCGCCTTGACTGCGGTATCGCCAAGGGCGAGGCCCACGATGATTCCCAGAAGCCCGAAGGACAACAGATACCAGGCCCAGGTCAGCGCGCGGCGGTCGATGTCGCGGTCGCGCTCGTCGCGGCGGTCGTCGGGCTTTTCGCCGGTCAGTATGCCGTGCAGGACGGCGGACAGGATGGCCACCGCGATCGCGATGCCGATCGACCAGCCGATCAGGACCAGAACCGACCGCGCCCAGAGCCTCAGCCCCTCGGGCCCGTCGAAGGCCCCGGCGGCCGTCTGGCCGGACAGCTGCCACAGGAACAGGACGATCACGATCAGGCTGGTGACCAGACCGGACAGGGCTTCGCGCTCGCCATAGGACATCGGGGCCTCCATTCTTGTCGGCTTGGTATGCGAGGGCAGACATGGAGTAAAGATTATTTTACATTGTGTCAGGCTTTCCATACCTGCCGTCACGGATTGACCCCGCCCCGCGCTCTGCCTAGCCTGCGGCGCAGACAAGCGGAGGCGGCATGGCACGGGCACTGGTCACCTGGGGCGGATGGGCGGGGCACGAACCCGAGAAGGTCGGCCCGATGTTTGCCGACTGGCTGCGCGCGGCGGGGATGGAGGTCACGCTCACCGACAGCCTCGCCTGCTTCGACGATGCCGAAGCGGTCAGGGGGTATGACCTGATCGTGCCGGTCTGGACCATGTCGAAGATCGCCAAGGAACAGGCGCTGAACGTCTGCGCCGCCGTTGCGGCGGGGACCGGGATCGCGGGCTGCCACGGCGGGATGTGCGATGCCTTCCGCGAGAATGTGGACTGGCAGTTCCTGACCGGCGCGCAATGGGTAGCGCATCCGGGGAACGACGGGGTGGAGTACGGGGTCCGCATCGTCTCGGACGACCCGCTGGTGGCGGGAGTGGGCGATTTCACGGTGAAGACCGAACAGTATTACCTGCACGTCGATCCGGCGGTGAAGGTGCATGCGGTCTGCGATTTCCCGGTGGTGGACGGGCCGCATGCGGTGAACGGCCCCGTCGCGATGCCGGTCGTCTTCACCAAGGGCTATGGCGCGGGGCGGGTCTATTACAACGCGCTCGGCCACCAGAAGAACGCCATCGATCACGGTCCGGCGGCCGAGCTGATGCGGCGCGGCCTCTTGTGGGCGGCGCGGCGGGGCTGACATTACGTCACATCAGGCGAAGGTGACTTGGCCTTGCGCCTTGTCCCGGTCATGCTTTGGCAACATTTGCCTGCAAGACTGGTGCCATGACCCTGCCCGCCGATCATTACCGCATGACCAAACGCGATCTGTCGCTGGCCGAACTGCTGGCCGACGGCATCGTGCATGCGCTGGCGCTTCTGGCCGGGCTGATCGCCTTTCCGCTCCTCCTGTTCCACGGGCTGCAGAACGCGGGGCCTGGGACGTTTGCGGCACTGACGGTCTATGCGGCCGGCTTCTTCCTGATGTGGGGCTTTTCGCTCGCCTACAACATGACGCCGCCCTCGGCGCTGAAATGGCTGCTGCGACGCTTCGACCATTCGATGATCTACGTCATGATCGCCGGGACCTATACCGCCGTCATCCCGCATCTCGACCCGACCTGGGCCTGGGCTCTGGGCGTCGTGGTCTGGACCGGCGCGGCGCTCGGGATCCTGGTCAAGGTCGTCCTGCCCGGCCGCTACGACCGGCTGTCGATCCTGGCCTACGTCCTTCTGGGCTGGGTGGGGGTGATCGCCGCCGGCCCGGTGATCGCGGCGCTGCCCACCGCCTCGCTCTGGCTGCTGGTGGCGGGCGGGGTGACTTGTGTGTCAGGCGTGGCCTTCTATGTCTGGGAACGGCTGCGCTTCCAGAACGCGATCTGGCACCTCTTCGTCGCCGTGGCCGCCGCGCTGCATTTCGCCGCCATCGCCGTCGCCGTCGCCTGAAGGCGGACCGCCCGCGCGGGGTTGACATCCCCCGGCCCTCGGGATGCTCTGGCCCGCGATGCGCCCCCACGACAACCGCGCCTGGTTCCTGATCGCCCCGGCCTGCCTGCTTCTGGCGCTGGTCGGAGGGCTGCCCTTGCTCGCGGTCGTCAACTACGGCTTCCACGACATCTTCACCCTGTCGGACGTGCACTGGGTGGGGGTGCAATGGTTCGCCGACATCCTGGGATCGGACCGCTTCCTCGCCTCGCTGGGGCGGAGCCTCCTGTTCTCCGCCCTCGCGCTGGCGATCCAGGTGCCGCTGGGGATCGCGGTGGCGCTGCTGCTCATGGGCTGCGGGCGGCACGCGGTCTGGGGGCTGATGCTGGTCGCGCTGCCGCTGGTCGTGCCCTGGAACATGATCCCCATGCTCTGGCTCGGGCTGGTGCAGCCGCAGACCGGGCTGATCGGGCCGGGGCTCGCAGCGCTGGGCTTCGACTGGAAGTTCACCGGCTGGCACAGCTGGGCGCTGATCCTGACGATGGACACCTGGCACTGGCTGGGCCTGGTCGTGGTCCTGGCCTATGCCGGTCTTTCCGCCATCCCGCCCGCCTTCCGCCAGGCCGCGGCCATCGACGGCGCCTCGCGCTGGTCGGTGTTCCGGCACATCGAACTGCCGCGGCTCGGCGGGGCGCTGGCCATCGTGTTCCTCCTGCGCTTCGTGGACAGCTTCATGATCTACACCGAGGCCTTCGCGATCAACGCCGGCGGCCCGCAGGACGCGACCCGGTTCCTCTCGATCGAGCTCGGCGAGGAAATCAAGGGCTTCTCCTACGGCCAGGCCGCCGCGCGCGCGACGCTCTACTTCCTGATCGTGCTGGCCGTGGTCTGGGCCTTCGTCGCCGCCACCCGCAGGCGCGAGGCATGATGCGCGCGCTCGCCCTTCTGGCCCTTGCCGGCTTCATCCTCCTGCCCCTCGCCCAGGCGGTGATCCTGAGCCTGACCGCCACCCTGCCGACCGGGACGGTGGCCGAGGGCAGCCTGGGCCTGACGAACTATCGCAACGTGCTGGCCACGCCGGAGCTCCGCGCGGCGATGGTCAATTCCTTCGTCTATGTCGTGCTGAACGTGGCGCTCTGCCTTGCCATCGCCCTGCCCGCGGCCTATGCGCTCGCCCGCTTCCGCTTCACGGGCGACCGGCATTTCCTCATGGCGATCCTCGTCTTCCGCGTCACCCCGCCGGTGGTGCTGTCGCTGCCGATCTTCATCCTGTTCAGCCGCTTCGGCCTGGTGAACACTCCCGTCGGCATCGCGCTGGTGCATTGCCTCTTCAACCTGCCCGTCGCCATCTGGATCCTGGAAAGCTTCATCCGCGCCGTCCCGCGCGAATTCGACGAGACAGCCTGGCTCGACGGCCATTCCGGCCCTTCCTTCTTCTTCCGCCACCTGATCCCGCAGATCGCGCCGGGCATCGGCGTCGCGGCCTTCTTCTGCTTCATCTTCTCCTGGGTCGAGGTGGTCTTCGCCCGCATCCTGACAGTCACGGGGGGCAAGCCGATCACCATGGCGATCCAGGCGATGTTCGGCTTCCAGACTGACATCGGCAAGGTGATGGCGATGACCTGCCTGTCGCTGGTGCCGGGGGTCGCGATGATCTGGTTCGTCCGCCGTCACCTCGCGCGCGGCTTCACTCTGCGGGCATGACCCGGAATTCTGCGGCGATGAATTTCGGGTTATGCCGCCTTCAGCCCGCCGCTGAGCAGGTCCTCGACGAAAAAGGCTGCAAACTGCGCGCGGCCCGAGACGCCGGCCTTGGAATAGATCCGCGTCAGTTGCGCCCGCACCGTGCCCTGCGCCGCGCCGCGCAGCTCGGCGATCTCGGCCACGTCAAGCCCCTTCAGCGCCAGAAGGCCGACATCGCGTTCGGCCGGCGTCAGCGCCCAGGCGTCGAACTGGCCCTCGATCACTTCTGACAGGGCCCCGCGCGCCACGGCCAGCGCCTGCTCCTGCGAGCGCAGAAGCTCGATCGTCCGGCGCAGCGCGAAAGTGCCGAGGATCACACCCAGCACCAGCGCGGCGGTGACGATGGCCTCGAAGACGAAATGCGCCGAGGCTGGGTCTTCCCGCAGATCGGCGATCACGTCGCCGACGTAGAACACCGTGCCGAGCGTCTGGATCACCAGGAAGATCGAGAGCGCCACGATCTGGCGGCGCCCCGAGACCAGGATGTCCGGGCCGATGCTCATCGCTGCCGCTTGCCGATCAGCATCGCGGCCACAAGGTTCCGCCGCATTGCGCGGCTTTCCAGGGCCACCCCCGCGACATGCAGGGCCGCCAGGATCAGCAACAGGTTCGCTGCCACGTCGTGTACCTCCTTGGCTGCCTTTCCGAGGGATTCGTCCTCGTCGGACGCGCCTTCCCCGTCACGGATCAAAGCAGACCAGTCGCCGGATGCAACCGCCGCCTTGTCCGCGGCGACCTGCATCGGTGTCGCACCGCCGGTCATGATCAGCCCGGTGGCCGTGACGACTGCCAGGGTGGCCCAGAAGGCATAGGCCATCAGGGCCCCGGCCGGGTTGTGCGAGGGGTAGTGCCGCACCCGGCCTGTCGCCAGCTGGCGCAGATGGCGCAGAGCCGCCAGCGGGTTCGGCGGAAAGGCCGAGAACCGGGCCTCGACCGGACCGAGCACCCCCCAGACCATGCGCAGGAACAGAAGCGCCATGACGATCCAGCCGATGGTGACGTGCAACACGCTTCCGCCTTCATCGAGCAGCGCGTTCAGCAGCACGGAAGCGGCAATGCCCCAATGCGTGACGCGCACGACGGGATCCCACAGCGTGGGCGGGGTCTCGGCGGCCGTTCCGGCTTGGATCCGGGGGGAGGCCATGTCAGTCCTTTTCCTTGATCTCGGTGACCTTGCCCGACGCCGGGTCGATATAGACCTCCATCAGCTTGCCGGTGGCGGCGTCCGTGCACTGGGCTTCGACCTTGCCACCCTCGGCCTCGAAGCTTTTCACCGGGCAGCCGGCCTTTTCCAGGGCCGCCTTGGCGGTTTCGGCATCCGTGCCGATCATGTCGCCGACGGCAGGCATAGCCAGCGCGGCAACCGGTGCGGCCAGCGGCAGGGTTGCCAGAGCGATCATCGAGAGGAACCTGTTCTTCATCGTCTTGCCTTTCGGTTGGGCCTGCCCGCTTCGGCAGGCCGGACCCGGGACACCGCGTCCCGGATGCCGCTTCCTGACCCGGATGGCACGGCGCGGCCATCCCGGGGCCGCTTACCCCGTGTGTCCTAAGCGCGGGCTGACAGCGGCTTTCCGCCGGCCCTCCCCTTGCGCGCCTGCCCGCCACCGGCGATATGAGGGGACACGCCAGAAGGACCGCCCGCATGGCATTGGCCACGAAAGACCAGATCCGTTACTGGGGAATCGCCGCGGCGGTGTTCCTGGTGCTGCTCTGGCTTCTCGGCAACGTGCTCCTGCCCTTCATCGTCGGCGGGGCCATTGCCTATTTCCTCGATCCCGTCGCCGACCGGCTGGAGCGGATGGGTCTCAGCCGGGTCGCCGCGACCTCGGTCATCTCGCTTATTGCGCTCCTGCTGGTCGTGCTCATGGTCCTGGCCGTGATCCCGACGCTGGTGAACCAGCTGAAGGCCCTGGTCAACGCCGCGCCCGACATCAGCCGCCAGTTGCAGGACTTCCTGCTGCAACGGTTCCCCGACCTGGCCGATTCCACCTCGACCATCCGGCAGACCCTGGCCGAGATCGGCCTCGCCATCCAGGCCCGGGGGGCCGAGTTGGCGCAGGGCATCCTGTCCTCGGCGCTGGGGGTGATCTCGGTCGTCCTGTTCATCGTCGTGGTGCCGGTGGTGGCCTTCTACCTGCTGCTCGACTGGGACGAGATGGTGGCGCGCATCGACTCCATGCTGCCGCTGGACCACGCGCCCACGATCCGCCGCCTCGCGCGCGAGATCGACGCGGTGCTGGCGGGCTTTGTGCGCGGCCAGGTCTCGGTCTGCATCACGCTGGGCACCTTCTACGCGGTCGCGCTGATGGCGGCCGGCCTGCAATTCGGCGTCATCGTCGGCGCGATTGCCGGGGCGATCACCTTCATTCCCTATGTCGGCTCGATCGTCGGCGGGGTGCTGGCCATCGGGCTCGCGCTGTTCCAGTTCTGGGGCGACTGGGTGCAGATCGGCCTGATCGCCGCGATCTTCGCCATCGGCCAGTTCGTCGAGGGCAACATCCTGACCCCGCGGCTCGTGGGAAAGTCGGTCGGGCTGCACCCGGTCTGGCTGCTGTTCGCGCTGTCGGCCTTCGGCACCATCTTCGGCTTCGTCGGCATGCTGGTCGCGGTGCCGGTCGCCGCCTCGATCGGGGTGCTGACGCGCTTTGCGATCGAGCAGTACCGGGCGAGCCTTCTCTATCAGGGCCGGGCCGGGCTCGAGGCACAAGGCCCCAGCTTCACCGCCGCGGCCGAGGCTCCGAAGCCCCGCCGCAAGCAGAAGGCGGGAGCAGCCGCTGCGGATGCCGCGCGCCCCGACGCCGTCGGACCGGGCCCTGGCGCGTGATGCGCCAACTGGCCTTCGACCTGCCGGCGGCCGAGGCGATGACCCTCGATGCGTTCTTCGTCGCGCCGTCGAACGCGCTTGCCCTGCAGATCGTGGAGCACTGGCAGGACTGGCCGGGCCGCAAGCTGCTGATCCTCGGCCCCGAGGGGTCGGGAAAGACTCATCTCGCCCACATCTGGGCCGCGCTCGCCGGGGCCGAGATCCTGGCGGCCGAGGCGCTGGCGGACATCGACCTTGCCGCCCTGTCCGGCCGCCCGGTGGTGGTCGAGGACGCCGACCGCGTCGGCCCGGCCGAGGCCCGCCTCTTCCACCTGCACAACCTGGCCACCTCGGGCGCGGCCCTGCTCATGACCGCGCGCACGCCGCCGCGCGACTGGGGCCTCGGCCTGCCCGATCTCGTCAGCCGGATGCAGGCCACCCAGATTGCCCGGCTGGAGGCCCCCGACGATGCGCTGCTGTCCGCCGTGCTGGTCAAGCTGTTCGCCGACCGGCAGGTCACGGTGCCTGCCAACCTGATTTCCTATATGGTCAGCCGGATGCCCCGGTCGATCGGCGCCGCGCGGGCGCTGGTGGCCGCGCTCGACGCCCGTGCCCTGGCCGAGGGTCGGCCGATCACCCGCGCGCTGGCCGCTGGCTTTCTGGACAGGGCCGAGCAGGAGTGAAAGACTGTCACGATAGCTTCACGAACCGCACGGCATATGCCCGTCATGACCCAGGCCGATTTTCTCCACTCCCCCTTCCCCAATCCCGTCGAGCTTCCCTTCGCGGAAACCGCCGGCCCGGGCCGCTTCTTCAACCGCGAACTGTCCTGGCTGGCCTTCAACTGGCGCGTCCTGGAAGAGGCCGCTAACCCGGCGGTGCCGCTTCTGGAACGGCTGCGCTTCCTGTCGATCTCGGCCACCAACCTGGACGAGTTCTACACCGTGCGCGTCGCCGGCCTGCGCGCACTGGTGCGCAACGGCAATGCCACCCTGTCCGAGGATGGCCGCAGCCCGGCCGAACAGCTGCACCTGATCAATGCCGACGCGCGGCGGCTGATGCAGACCCAGCAGACCACATTCAACCGTCTGCGCAAGGAGATGGAGGCCGAGGGCATCAGCATCGTGCCGCGCTCCAGGCTGAACGCGCGCGACCTGAAGCATCTCGAGTCGCACTTCCTGTCGAACGTCTTTCCGGTCCTGTCGCCGCTGGCCATCGACCCCGCACACCCTTTCCCCTTCATCCCGAACACGGGTTTCAGCCTGGCGCTGGAACTGGAACGGGTGACGGACCGCCGCCAGCTCAAGGCACTCCTGCCCATCCCGCAGCAGATCGCCCGCTTCGTCCCCCTTCCGGGCAAGGACGGCGAACACCGCTTCCTTCCGCTGGAAGAGCTTTTGCTCCTGCACCTCGACATGCTGTTCCCCGGCTACACCGACCGGGGCCATTGCACCTTCCGCGTGCTGCGCGACAGCGACCTCGAGGTCGAGGACGAGGCCGAGGACCTGGTGCGCGAATTCGAGACCGCGCTGAAGCGCCGCCGCCGGGGCGAGGTCATCCGGTTGAAGCTGTCCGCCGGCGCGCCGGAAGACCTGCGCGCGCTGATCATGGAGGAACTGGCTGTCACCGAGGACGAGGTGGTCGAGGTCAAGGGCCTCCTCGGCGTCGCGGACCTGAAGGAACTGATCCTGCCCAGCCGCAAGGACCTGATGTGGCCCCCCTTCACCCCGCGCGTGCCGGAACGGGTGACGGATCACGACGGCGACATGTTCGCCGCGATCCGGCAGAAGGACATGCTGCTGCATCACCCCTACGAGACCTTCGACATGGTCATCCGCTTCCTGGAACAGGCGGCGCGCGACCCGAACGTGCTTGCGATCAAGCAGACGCTCTACCGCACCTCCTGGGACAGCCCGATCGTCTCGGCGCTCTGCGAGGCGGCGGAGTCGGGCAAGTCGGTCACCGCGCTGGTGGAACTGAAGGCCCGGTTCGACGAGGCCGCGAACATCCGGCAGTCGCGCCGGCTGGAACGCGCGGGCGCCCATGTCGTCTATGGCTTCGTCAACTACAAGACCCATGCCAAGATCTCGACCGTGGTGCGTCGCGAGGGCGACCACCTGGTCACCTATACCCATTACGGCACCGGCAACTACCACCCGATCACCGCGCGGATCTACACCGACCTGTCCTTCTTCACCTGCGATCCGGCGCTCGGCCGCGACGCGACCAAGGTGTTCAACTACCTCTCGGGCTATGTGCAGCCGCAGGGGCTGGAGAACCTGGCCATCTCGCCCATCACGCTGAAGCCGCGGCTCCTGGAGCTGATCGCGGCCGAGGCCGACCACGCCCGCGCCGGCCGCCCGGCCGAGATCTGGGCCAAGATGAACAGCCTGATCGAACCCGACGTGATCGACGCGCTCTATGCCGCCAGCCAGGCGGGGGTGAAGATCAGCCTGGTGATCCGTGGCATCTGCGGGCTGCGGCCGGGGATCAAGGGCCTGTCGGAAAACATCCGCGTCAAGTCGATCGTCGGGCGCTTCCTCGAACATTCCCGCATCGTCTGCTTCGGCAGCGGCCATGGCCTGCCGGCCAGGAAGGCGCGGGTGTTCTTCTCCTCGGCCGACTGGATGGGCCGCAACCTCACCCGCCGCGTGGAAACCCTGGTCGAGGCGCTGAACCCCACGGTGAAAAGCCAGATCCTGTCGCAGATCATGGCCGCCAACCTGCAGGACGAGGCGCAAAGCTGGATCCTCGCGCCGGACGGCACCTATTCCCGCGACCTGGGCGGCGAAGGGGCAAAACTGTTCAGCTGCCACCAGTTCTTCATGGAAAACCCCTCGCTTTCGGGACGCGGCACGGCGGGCGCCAAGGATGCGCCCCGGCTGATCCCGGTCAAGGATGACGATCCCGGCAGCGCCGTTGCGGACGCTGCACAATAGCGCCAAGTTCCTTCGAAGGAATTTGCAGATCTCTTCGAAGAGATCTGGCCCCGCTCAGACTCCCGCGCCGGGGTCGCGCATCGCTTGCAGCCGCCCGGCCGCCACACGGGCGAAGGTGCGCAGCACCAGCTTGCGCCGCGCGCCCGCCAGCGGCATTTCGGGCGCCATCCGCACCACTTCGGCGTCATAGGCATCGGCCAGGATCAGGCCGGTGCCCGCGGGCAGAAGCTCCACCGGGAAATCGGCGTCCACCGCCCAGAAGAACCGGTCGCACCAGTCGAGATAGCCCTGCCACTTGCGGTCGGCGCGGAAATCGGCCCGGCCCGACTTGCATTCCACCACCCAGACCTCGCCCTTCGGCCCCAGCGCCATCACATCGACGCGCAGGCCGGGGGCGGGGATCAGTTCCTCGACGCAGACGAAATCCAGCGCGCGCAGGCCACGGCAGACGCCCCTTTGCAGGCGCTGGCCCGGAAGGGCGGGCAGGATCTCAGGAATATCGACCGGCATGTCCATGAGCCAATCATGAACCAAAGGTGAACATCTGTCCAGCCGCCGGTCACCGCAAGAATTTTCGCCGAAAATTCTTGGGCCCGCCCTTGGCTTGCGGCACCGGCGCGCGCGCCCTATGTTCCGGGATGGCGGGTTCTGCTCCTCGCGTGCGGGGCCAATTTTCCAGTGGCCGATAAGCAAGCGAACGGGGGCTGGCTCTGCCTGGATCCTGGTCCAGGTATCTGGCGCCCACCTGAGACCTCTGGCTCTCGGGAAAACCCCGGTCCTCACGGTTGCTGCGGGCCCGCCACCCGCACAGGGAAACGGGGCAGGTCGCCCTGCCCCGTCCCCGCCGCGATCAGGCGAGGGAAATCAGAACCCGATCACCAGCGAGACCCCCAGACGGTTGTCGGTCTTGATGCCGCGGGCATCGTTGTAGTCGGTCAGATAGCTGACCCGGGTGGACAGCGTGTCCGACATCTTGAAGTTCACGCCGAAGTCGTTGTTGGCCCGCAGCGCGCTGTCCGAGGACAGGATGTCGGTGTCGTTGGTCAGGAAGACCGCGTCCGAGATCTGGTAGTAGAACCTCGAGGCGGCCAGGTAGCCGGTCTCGGTCTCGGAATTGCCAAGCCCGTCCTTCAGGTAGCTCACACCGATACCGGCCTGCACACGCCAGGCCATGTCGGGGGTGTTCACCACCCGGTAGCCCGGACCGAAGCCGATGAAACCGTCGCGGGCCACGTCGTCGGCGGTCGAGGCGAGGCCATCGCGCTGCACGCGGCCCAGACCGAACAGGTAGAAGCGGTCGTTCAGATAGTAGTTCGCGTCATAGACCGCGAAGAGGTCCTCCTTGGTCTTGACCCCGGCGTCCTCGGCAAAGTCGGCGGCGACGCCGAAGGTCTGCACCCAGTTGCCTTCGGCATAGCGCAGGCGGGCGCCCAGGTTGAACTCCTGGCTTTCGGTGTTGCCGGTGCGGGCGACATAGCCCAGCGAGGCGCTGCCGCTGAAGCCGGGCTTGTATTCGGGGAAGCTGAAGCGCGCCGCGTCGTTCGACCGCGCCATGTCCTCGGCCACGTCCTCTTCGATGTCGGTGATGCGGTCGTCCAGGTCCTGGATGCCGGTGATGTCCTGCGCCAGGGCCGGCATGACGGCCAGCATGGCCAGGGCGGGGACGGTCAGGAACAGATGCTTTTTCATCGTCAAACCTCATTCTCTGCAAGCGGGACCGGGATGGCCGCGCTTCGGTGAAGCAGAGTGACCTGCCCCCCGGAAGTTCCCTCGCTGTGATGTAGAGTCTGCCCAACCTGAGA
>NZ_VMDU01000029.1 GCF_008271465.1 Tabrizicola flagellatus
TCTCAGGTTGGGCAGACTCTACATCACAGCGAGGGAACTTCCGGGGGGCAGGTCAGGCCCAGCATCCCGTGATCCGGTGCTGCGGCAGCCGCCCCGGCAAGCGCCGCGAGTTCCTCCTCGGTCAGGTCCGGACCCGTCAGGTGCCGGGGGCCGACCGACCGGCGCGCATGAATTGCTTGAAGTACCGGGTTCACTCGCCCAGTACCTCGACCTGTAGTGGCTGGCCGGGATGGATGACCGAGAGGTCCGGCGGGATCACAGCGATCCCCATTGCGCAGGCGATGGGGGAGAGCGAGGCCGAGGCGCCATGTCCCAGCCGTTCCAGCACGGGCCGCCCCAGGGTGTCGCGGCTCGCCCAGGTTACGGGGACATATTCGCGCCGCCCCGTGGTGCGGTGATAGGTGAACCCGGCGACGGCGGGCAGCCAAGCATCGGGCGCCTCGGTCAGGCCCGCGACCTTGCGCAACGCGGGCCGGGCAATCTGCGCAAAGGTGATCGCGGCGGCGTAGGGGTTACCGGGCAGCCCAAAGTAGAGCGCACCGCCGAGGCGGCCCACGGTTAGCGGCTTGCCGGGGCGGATTGCGACCTTCAGCACGTCAAGTTCGGCCGCCTCGGCGCGCAGGGCGTCGAGGATATGATCCGCCTCGCCGGCCGAGACCCCGCCCGAGGAGATCACCACGTCATGCGTCAGCGCGGCCTGCCTGATCGCCGCTCGGATCGCCTGCGGATCGTCGCGCAGGATGCCGAGGTCCGTCGTCTCGGCCCAGGGCAGACGGGCGAGCGTGGCGCGCAGCATCACGCGGTTCGAGTTGTAGATCTGGCCGGGCGCAAGCAGTCGGCCCGGCTCGGCCAGTTCGTCGCCGGTGGACAGGATCGCCACCCGCACGCGCCGCCGCACCGCCACCTGCGGGACGCCGCAGCCGGCCAGCAGCGCCAGGCGCGGTGGCGTCAGCCCGACGCCTGCCGCTAGAGCCTGCGCGCCGCGGGCCAGATCCTCACCCCGGCGGCGGATGTTCTGGCCCGACCGCGGGCGAGCCGTCAGCGTGATCCGGTCGCCGCTGCGCGTCACGTTCTCCTGCATGACGACGGCATCGGCTCCGGCGGGGATCGGCGCGCCGGTGAAGATGCGGACGGCGGTGCCGGGATCCGGAGGGCCGCTCGCCCGGTCGCCCGCAGCGATGCGCCGGGTGACCGGCAACTCCCAGGGCCCGGCCCCCGCGAGGTCGGACAGGCGCAGGGCATAGCCGTCCATGGCCGAATTGTCGAAGGGCGGCAGGGCAGAGGCTGCGACCACAGGCCCGGCCAGCACCCGCCCGCAGGCGAGGTCGAGTGGCAGGATCTCGGTCTCTGCCACCGGCGCGGCCACCGCCACGGCGCGCAGCCGCGCGGCATCGACCGACAGGGTCGGTCCGGCCTTGCCGGCGGAACAGGCGAGCGGTTCGGCCATCCGTATCCCCCGGACAGAAAGGAACCCGCCCCGGTCGGGGGCGGGTTCCGGTTTGACGCCTTACAGCACCACCTCGTGCGACTTGAACGAGATGCTGGCCGTCTGCGCCGTGGCATTCGAGATCTTGCGAATGTCGCCCCAGCAGTGCTTGTAGTCCGGCAGCACCAGCTCGTTCACGCCGGGGTTCACCACGTTGCCCTGGCTGCCGGCCGGGGAGCCGAAGACCATCGCCACGGTGTTCCGCTTCAACGAGGGCATCGGATAAGCCATGCCCTGCGTCACCCCGTTGTCGTTGATGATCTCCACGAGGTCACCGGGGTTCAGGCCCAGTTCCACCATGTCGTCGGGATGCATCTCGACGAAGGGGTGGGGGTAGCGGTCCTGGATGAAGTCATTCTTCTGGTCGAGGAACTGGTTCTGCCAGAAGATGTTGGCCCGGACGTTGTTGATCCAGAACCGGTGCGCCGCCTGTTCGCGGGCCTTGCCCGCCGCCTGCCAGCCGCGCCAGCCCGAGGCACAGAACAGCGCCTTGCCGTCCTCGCGCCCGTGCCGGGTGAAGCGGCCGTCGGTGTAAAGCCGCGTCGTGCCGACAAGCTGGCCGTTCTCGAAGCCCACGACCGGCTCCTGCACCCCGTTGTTGCCCATGGCGCGCAGGCGCTCGTAGGTCACTTCCGGGTTGCCCTTGTTGTAGCCGTCCATGAAGGCGTCTTCCTCGGTCGCCCAGTCGTAGCCCTTGAACTGGTCGGCATAGGCGTCGTGCCCCATCTCGCGCAGCACGCGCTCCATGTTCTGGGCGATCCCGGCCGCGATCAGGCAGTCGGGCTTCGAATTGCCCCAGGGGTCCATGTATTTCTCGGACAACCGCAGGCGCCGCTCGCCGTTCATCGAGGTGAGATTCATCTCGTTCGATTCGCAGGCGGGCAGGATGACATGGGCGTTCTGGCCGATCTGGCTGTGGATGATGTCCACGTCCACCACGAAGAGCCCGCCCGCGCGGATCGCCGAGACGATCGCATCGACCACCTGTTCGCGCGTACCGCCGGCTGCCGCATCGATGGCGTCCTTCACCATGTCCGACCGCCGCTTGTGCACCCGCTTGAACTCGGAGGCATTCAGCGTGGTCTTGTAGTGGTCGCAGGCCCAGATGTGGTGCACGCCGCCGAGTCCGCGGATCAGGAACTGGTCGATGTATTCCGCGGGCCGCCCGACATGGGCATCCGACGGGCGGTAGTAGCCTTCCTGGTGGCCTCCCAGACGGCAGCAGCCGCCGCCCTCGCGCCCGATGTTGCCGGTGGCCAGCGCGATGTTCACCAAGGCGCCGACGGCCCGGTAGTTGTCATTGCCCCAGATGATGCCCTTCTCGTAGGCCATCACGCATTTGCGGCGGCTGCCGTCGTCCTTGGGCTTGGCGATCCACTCGGCTGCCTTGGCAAGGTCGTCGGCCGACACGCCGCAGATCTCGGCGCCCTCGGCCAGCGACATGCGGATCTGCTCCATCGCATGGTCGAGGCTGCCGAGGCTCGCCGGATGGGCAGAGTCCTCTTGCACGGCAACGCCGTCCTGATAGGTCGAGGCGGCGATGAAGTCCTTGTCGATCCAGCCCTGATCGACGATATGCGTCATGATCGTGTTCAGCGCCGCGACGTCGGTGCCTTCCTTGATCGCCAGGTGGAGGACGTTGTCCTTGCCCGCGAACTGCTCGGAGGAGGCGACCGTCAGCGTGCGGCGGGGGTCCATCACCACCATCCGCGCGCCGTTCTGCAGACCCTTGACCATGTGGTTGAGATAGAGGTTGGTCTGCGTCTCCATCGGGTTTGCACCCACGATGAAGATCGTGTCGGTCAGCTGATAGTCCTCGTAGGCATAGTTCAGCTCGTCCACGCCCATGTCGCGGCTCGAGTGCACCTCGGAGTTGTAGGCCGGGCGGTTGTGGATGCGGGCGTTTTTGACCTTCATGCTCTCGAAGTAGAGCTTGCCGGTGCCCCAGGTGTTCTCGTAGCCGCCGGCGCTGCCGCCGTGGTCGAACATCGAGACCACCAGATCGTCCTCGGACCCTTCTGTGACGACCCGGGCGGTCACGCGGGCAACAAGGTCGAGCGCATCGTCCCAGGAGGTCGGCTGCCAAGTGCCGTTGCGCCAGACCATCGGGTCGGACAGACGCTGCTGCTGCGTGCCCGTCACCTTCGACGGACGGTTCTCGGCCATCCGCGCGCCACGGATCGAGCCGAGGCCCCCGTTCACCACGCAATTCACGTCGGGCTTGACGACCAGATGAACGTCGCGGCCGTTCTGCTTGACCACGTTGTACATCGAGGGCGCATACCAGGCCTCGGTCTCCATCACCTGCTGTTCGGCCAGATTGACGCCGAACTTGTTCTGCTCCGGCGCCGTCCCTCCCTGACGGTTCATCGGCCAGGTGTAGGCCTTGTAGCCGCAACCGACGATGCAGTAGTGGCAGGTGACGTTGAATTCCTGCGCATCGGCAGGGATGATCGGCAGCCGGCCGACCTGACGCTTGTAAGCCATTGTTCTCCCTCCCCTTATGCCAGCACGTTGGACAGACGGCCGTAGATCAGCTCGTCCACGCCCTCGGCGTAGATGTCACCCTTGTCATCCACGCGCAGCTTGAACTGCGGCAGGTTCTGTGTGGCGTGGCCCCAGATCTGCTGGCCGCCGGATTCGCAGTCGAACCGCGAATGGTGGCCGGGGCAATTCAGCGTCTTGTCGCCGGCGTTGTAGGACAGAAGCCAGCCCTTGTGCGGGCAGAGCACCGAGAACGCGACGATGTCGCCATCGGGGCCGACACCGCCTTCGACCGCCTGGCCGAGCTTCAACAGCACGCCGGGGCTGTCGGCATCGGGATAGGCGATGTCCATCGGCTCGTTGACCTTCAGATCGGTCAGATTTGCCAGACGGTTCGCCGGATAGTCGACAAGCGCAAGCGCCGTCTGAGCCTGCGCCTGCCCCGGTCCAACAACGGTTGCCGCCGCGGCACCAGCGGTGGCCACAAGGCCGCCCCGCAGGAACTGGCGGCGGCCGACATCGACCAACCGGTTGCATTTCATGGCTGGGTTCCCTCCCTCGCTGAACGAATGCGACCAGTCTAGTCGGAGGCGAACCTTGCCGCGACGGCATGCGATGATATGCTGCAAAGCGGCTAGTGCTTGATTTTTCTTCGCTTTTTTCAGCGTTCGGAAATCCGAACGCGGCAGGGCCGGTCATAGACCCAGCTTCTGCATCTTCTCCCACAGCGTCGTGCGCGAAATCCTCAGAAGCTTCGCCGCCTCGGCGAGCTGCCCGCCGGTCCGGTCCAGGACGGCCAGGATATGCGCGCGCTCTGCCGCATCGCGCACCTCGGCCAGAGGGCGCACCTCGGGTTGCCCCGCCGCTTCGGGGAAAATGTCGGCGGGCAGGATCAGCGGGCCCTCGGCCGCCTCGATCGCGCGGGCGAGGCGGGCGCGCATCTCGCGCCCGTTGCCCGGCCAGTCATGGGCTCGGATCGCGGCTTCGGTCGCGGCGGCAAGGCCGCTCCTGCGACCGGCGTTGAGGCTGTCGAACAACCGCCGGGCGAGCCAGACCGCATCCTCGGGGCGTTCGACAAGGGGGGGGATCATGATGGAATGGGCGGCAAGCACGTCGAACAGGTCGGCCCGAAAACCACCGGCTGCAACCCGGCCCTGAAGCTGCGTGCCTGCCGTCGCGATCAGGCGGAAGGGCGCAGCGCGCAGCAGCGTTGCAACCATGTCCTGCGCCTGCATCGACAGGCGGCCGATGCCCACGACCAGGAGCGTCCCGTCCTCGGCCTGCGCGACCGCGCGGGCAAGCGCATCGCTCTGGGCGGGTTCACGCAGGGCGTCGAGCGTCACGATGGGCGCCGCGCGCCGGTCCGAGGCCGCATGGATCAGCCGCGCAAGCCGTGCCTTGCCCAGGCCCGGCAGCCCCCGGATCAGGAGAGGCGCATCCGATTGCGCAGCCTCGGCCGCCTGCCGATCCACGGCGCGGGCCTGATGGCTGATGCCGGTCTGCTCGAACAGACCGCCCTTGTCGACGGGCCGCAGGACGAGAGCAAGCTTTTCGAGGAAGCCCTTCATCTCGAAGGGCTTCGTGATGTAGTCGGCCGCGCCCGACCGGATCAGCCGCACCGCCTGCGCGACATCGCCCTGACCGGTGACAAACAGGAAGGGCGGTGGGGTGGTCGTGCGCAGGAGAGTGTGGAAAAGGTCTTCTCCGGTGCCGTCGGGAAGCCGGATGTCGCAGACCACGGCATCGACATGCTGCCGCGGCGTGCGGATCGCAGGCAATGCGCGGGCCAGATGGCGATGCCATTGCACCTCGGCCCCTTCCAGCGTCAGCCGCTGGACCAGGGAGGCCCCCATGATCTCGTCGTCTTCCACCAGAACGATCAGGCGTCCTTCAAGCATCCGCGCCCCTCCCCGCCGGAAGGCTGACTGAGATGACGGTCCTGTCCGGCGTCCGGTCGTGGCGGATGGATCCGCCCAGACGTTCGACCAGATCGTGTACCAGCCGCAGCCCGACACCACCGCCGGGCGGCAGCGGCCCCGATGTCATCAGCCGCGCCAGATCGTCCGCCGCCATGCCCGGGCCGCTGTCGCAGACCTGAAGATGCAGCCCCTGCGCGTCGCTGCAGACCTCGAGCGCAACGTGGCCGGACTGGCCAGCGGCGCCCCCTGCGTTCAGCAGGAGGTTCAGCACGACCTGACGGACCGGCGCCGCGGGATGGTGGCCAAGCGCCTCCGCATCCGCGAGGGTGCGCCATTCGAGCGTCTGGCCGCGGGCGGCGGCTTCCGGCCCGAAGAGCAGGCGCAGGTCCTCGAAGTCTTCCGGTCGCAGGGGCTGGTCCGTGCGGTCCAGCCGGTTCTGGTCCAGGATTGCCCGGCTTACGTCGCGCAGATGCGCCAGCCCGCGCTGGATCAGCCCGGCCGACTGGCGCACCACCTCGGGCCGGTCGGGATAGCTCAGGATGGTGTCGGCCGCGTTCATCAGCCCGCCCAGCGGATTGTTGATCTCGTGCGCAAGCGACGACGACAGCCGCCCGAGGCTCACGAACCGCTCGCGGGCGGCAAGGCGGCGTTCGGCCTCGGCCCGGGCTTCGGCCGCTGCGGCCATCGCATTGTAGGTCGAGAACAGCCGCATCAGCCCCGGGTCGCCGCGCGGCATCCGGCTTTCGGGGATCGCATGCGGCACGCCCGTCTCTCCCCCCATCGCCTGCACCAGAACCCCCACCGGCCGCAGCAGCCGCGCCACGACGAGCCACCCAGCCAGACCCAGAAGCGCCGTCGCCGCCGCATTGCCGAAGAGCAGCCAGTACGCCACCCGCCGACGTTCGGCCAGAAGGTCGGCCACGTCGAGCTCGGTGACGATCCGGCCCACATCCCGGCCCTGATACATGAGCGGCGCTGCCACGCGCAGCACCGGGTCGCCCGTCATGCGCACGTCCCCGGGGGCCGCAGCTTCGAGCAGGAACGGGGCGATGTTGCTTCCGACCGGAGCGCGGTGCGGATCGGTTGCGGCGAGGACTCGCCCCTGACCGTCCGCGACAACGGTCAGAAGAAGCCGCTGCCCATCGCCCGCCTGCTGCGCCCGGTCGAGAACGTCATAGACCTCCCAGACGTCCTGACGCGGCACGAACGGACCAAGCGCCACCGACAGCCCCTCGACATGCAGCCGGGTAATCTCGCGCAGCCTTGCGTCCTGAAGGTTGCCCAGCACAGCCAGCACGCCCTGGCTTGCCACCAGGCCGAGCGCGACCATCAGCCCGGCCACGACCAGCGGCACCCGGACCGAGACGGAGAGGTTCTGGAACCATCCCACCCTCAACGGAGCCGGCCCATCTCGGCCATGCGTGCGGCGATGCCGTCGTAAAGTCCGGGTTCGGCCGGTTCGACCCTGTCCAGACGAAGCAGGCGCAGGGCCTCGCGCCCCGCGCTATGCTGCCGAAGCGACAGGAGCGTGTCCCGGCAGGCCGCAATGCCCGGTTCGGACAGGCGATCCGTTCGCGCCACGAAGGGCGGAAACCCCAGCCATTCCGATCGCGCGACAACCCGCGTGCGCGCCGTGAGGGCGGGCTCGGCCTCGGCCAGCGTCTCCCACACATAGCCGTCGACGCTGCCGGATCGGGCCAGCCCGCCTGCGACCGCGCGCACCACGTTGCGATGTCCGTAGGTGAAGATCGTCCGGGCGAAAAAGGTTTCCGGCGTCTGTCCCATGCGGCCCAGATCGGAGGCGGTAACCAGAAAGCCCGAGTTGCTGTCCGGATCCGAAAAGGCGTGGATCCCGCCCGCGAGGCCGGCAAGGTCCGTCGCCGGATCGTCGGCGGCGGCGATCAGATAGGACTGATAGCGCGGTTGGCCGCGCCAGACCGGCGCTCCCAGGATCGTCAGGGATTCGCGGTGCTGAAGGAAGGGGTAGCCGCAGGTCCATGCAGCATCGACCGACCCATCCAGAAGCGCGCCCGTGATCTCCTGATAGGTCCGGCGCTGGACGAGTTCGACTTCGTTGGCAATGCCGTATGCCAATGCTGTCCGTAGTGCCGACAAGACCGCCGCATCGTTGTCCAGAAAGACCGGGGTCAGGGCGAAGCGAAAGGGTGTTGCCGCGCGGACCACCACCATCCCGGCCGCGACCAGCACAGTAGACCAAAGGAAAGCGCGGCGAGTAGGTGACATGGTGCAGATTCTCGTGACCGATGGGACCGTCCTTGACAGGCCGAGGTGGCGGCCAGGCCGGGCGACGGGACCATCCTACGTATCTGGATGGTGTTGGAGAAGGTCCGATGTCAGGCCCACCCCCGCCGCCACCCAAACGTCCCCGAGATCCAAACGTGTGTCCCCGGTAGGCGGTGAGGTCGGAGGATTAGGGTCAGGACCTGTTGCTCTACTTGAGATCGCCCGGCCTGCGTGATTCAAGCTCCCGAACTGACGGGGGTGAAGATGAGCAACCTTTTCTGGCTGACCGACGAGCAGATGGAGCGGTTGACGGCGTTCTTCCCGAGGAGCCATGGCAAGCTGAGGGTCGATGATCGGCGGGTGCTGAGCGGCATAATCTTCATCAATCGCAATGGGTTGCGGTGGTGCGATGCACCGAAGGAATATGGCCCGCCGAAGACCCTTTACAACCGTTGGAAGCGGTGGGGTGACCTAGGCGTATTTGCCCGGATGATGGAGGGGCTGACCCCCGAAGGCGGCGATCAGAAGACCATCATGATCGACGCGACCTACCTCAAGGCGCACCGCACGGTTTCGAGCCTGCGGGCGAAAAAGGGGGGGCGACGACCAGAGCGGGCGATCTCGACATGCGCGCGGCAGACAAGGTGCTGAACCGCTCGGTGCTGAACGAGGCCGTCGTCGAACATTGGCAGGCCAAGGCAGCGGACCGGCGCACCATCTTCTTCTGTGCGACGGTCGACCATGCCGATGCGGTTGCCGAGGCATTCCGCACCGCCGGCGTCACGGCCGAGACGATCTCGGGCGAGATGCTATCGCGGACGCGCGCCGACCTCATCGCCCGGTTCGACCGGGGCGAGGTGCAGGTGCTGACGAACTGCATGGTCTTGACCGAAGGTTTCGACAGCCAGCCGGTCGGCTGTATCGGCATCCTGCGCCCGATGCTGCACAAGGGCACGCTCATCCAGGCTGTCGGTCGCGGCCTGCACCGTGTCGATCCCGCGTGTTTCCCCGGCATCGTGAAAACCGACTGCGTCGTGCTCGACTGCGCGGGCGCGGCGCTCCGGCACGGGTCGTTCGAACAGGAGATCACCCTCGACGGGGACGATCCTGAGCCCGGCCAGGCCCTGTGGAAACTGTGCCCGAGCTGTGAGGCCGAACTGCCACTTGGCGCATCGGTCTGTGATTTCTTCGGTCACGTCTTCACGCGGCAACGAGCAGAGGCTCGACTGCTGACCGCCTTCGACATGATGCAGATCGACCTTTTGGAGCGGTCCCCGTTCGCCTGGTGCGATCTGCATGGCGACGGCCAGGCGATGATGGCGAGCGGATTCAATGGCTGGGCCGGGGTGTTCCATGATGGCGCGCTCTGGCACACGCTCGGACAGCCGAGAGGCAGGGCGATCCGGCCGCTCGCCATCGGCACCCGGGTGCAGGCGCTCGCCGCCGCAGACGATTTCCTGCGCGCGACCGAGACGGGGACCGCCTCGATCAAGAGCCGGCGCTGGCTGACCGACCCGGCAACGATGAAGCAGATTGACCTGCTGCAGCGCGCGGGGCCCGAGACCAACGGGCTGGATTTCAGCCTGTCGAACTATGCCGCCAACTGCCACCTGAACTTCCGCAGGAGCCTAGGCGCGATCACCGCCGCTGTTCTTGGCCGTACAGAGCGGCCGGCTGCATGAAACGACCCAATCCGCTCCCGCCCCACCAGATGCCGCCCGCAGAGCGTCGCACCGAGCCGTGCGGCCTGCTGGCGCTCGGGCTGGTTCGGTTGCGGATGCAGGACATGGGCAAAGTATCTGACGATACTGGAGAAATTTGCCTACACTATCCGCCCGACCAATGCCGTCATGCAACTCCAAATCGCCGGAGAAATGCATGAACAAGCCCGATCCCATCCCCGCGCGCCTGGCCGCGCTCAAGACCATGCCGACGCCCGACCTGAAGCAACAGTGGCGCGACCTGTCCGACTGCGAGCCGCCGCCGTTCAACCGCCATTACCTGGAGAGTCGGCTGGGCTATGCGACCACGCCCACGACCCGCCCGGATTTCTGGGCAGAGAAGTTCGCCGCGAACGTCCGACGGGATCGTGCCACGCTCGAAACGCTGGCGGCCCTCGGACGGCGCGTGGCGACGGTTTGGGAATGCGCCCTGCGCAAGCCGGACCAGGTCTCGGCGACCTGCGATGCACTTGTCTCGTGGCTGGCAGCGGGCGAGCCGGACATCGAGGTCGGCGAGGGCGACCTTGCCGCACGCGATCACGGCAGGGGCGTCGCAAGGTACCGCGCCTGATGTCCGGAATACTTCGCCGCACTGGCGAAGGTTCGATCTCCGTTCCGTCTCGACCCGCTGCCCCTGTCGTCGGAGTCAACAGCATTGCGTCACTTGCAGCTTCATGATTTCAATGGCTTGCAAGCACTGCACCGTCTGCCGGCAAGTCAACAGGTGCAGAGAATTCGGGGCCGGAGAGAGCGATTTCGGGCCTTCCGGGCGCAGGCCGGTCAACAGCCTCTCCTGCATAACCCTTGAAAACAAAGAGAAAATCCGGCCGCAGCCGGATCGGGAGAACGCTTTCGCGAGGGCAAGTGGCGGAAATGATGGGCCTAAGGTCAAACCTTCATTTGTGGATGCCGCCGGGTGTGGACGGGTCTTCTGTTCTTCCGGACTTGTGATCGAGTGCGGTCTTTTGTCAGGCCTGCACGTCCGGCTGACGGGCGCTGCTCGCCGGGGTGATGATCCGCGCAGCCTGGCCACGTCTTCTTGAGCAAACTCGTGGCACTAAGAAGGGCTCTGGTTTGTCCGACCGGAACATGTCGATCATTTGCCTGTGCGGATCAGGCCCTACGCGCAACTTGCAGGCCCATATGACCATATCAGCTCCTGCAGCACCGATCGCCAGGCGACCAGATCCGCTGCATTGCGCAGCGCAAGGTCCGAATAATCAAACGGAACGAGTTGCCGGTGCTCTGACCCCCGAGAGTCATCCAGCTGAAACCAGAGCCGGCGGGTGACAATTG
>NZ_VMDU01000030.1 GCF_008271465.1 Tabrizicola flagellatus
GGCGCATTGCGACGCCGTCGGGGAGAGCGGCATCCACCCCATCTTTTCAGCCATTGTGGCGTTCCTTGCTTTTCCGGACTCTCGTTCTTACGTTAGGAGCATCGATCATGGAGGCGTATGATCATGTCCGAGACGGCTACCCTGTCCTCGAAGTTCCAGATCTCGATCCCGAAGGCGATCCGGGCGGCCCAGCATTGGGAAGCCGGTCTGACCTTCGCTTTCATCCCCAAGGGGACGGGCGTTCTGCTTGTGCCGGTTCCAAAGCGCGACGCCCTGAAAGGCATCGCCCGCGGGGCTTCCGCAACCGACTACCGTGACCGGACAGATCGGTTCTGATGGTCCTCGTCGACACATCCGCATGGATCGAATGGCTGATCGGTTCGGCAACGGGCGACCGGCTGGCCGAACAGCTGCCGGATCAGGCCGACTGGCTGGTGCCGACCATGGTGCAACTGGAACTAGCCAAATGGCTGACCCGCGAGGCCGGTGAGGACAAGGCGGATCAGGTGATCGCCTTCACGCAGGTTTGCCAGGTGATCCCGCTCGACACCGACATCGCGCTCGAGGCGGCCGAGGCTTGCCGCACGCAAAAGCTCGCGACGGCAGATGCCATCGTCTTTGCCACCGCCCGGGCGCGGGGGGCGACCCTCCTGACCTGCGATGGTCATTTCGAGGGTCTGCCGGGTGTGACACTGCTCCCCAAGGTCAAGGCTTGATCCCAGAACGGTCAGCACTTGCCATCTGCTCGTTCAGTTTGCGCACCATGACCGCCTCGATCTCGGGCAGCAGTTCGGCGGCGATCAGGGCGTTGACGCCCAGCGCCTGCGCCAGCGCGAGGGCCGCGCCCATGTCCCATCCGACGACAGCCCCCGGCGCGAGGCGCAACTGGCCGCCGAGGCGCTGGGTCAGGTCCCAGACTTGCCAGCCCTCGACCGTCTGCGGCCGGTTCAGTCTTGCGGGGCAGTCCGGGCAGGGGCCTGTGCAGGCCGCGCAGTAGCTGTCGCCCCCGCCGAAGGACCAGTCGGCGAGGGCGCGGAGGCGTTTTTTTCCTGATCCAGCATCAGGCCGCGGGCGACGTATTGTGCCTGGAAGGCTTCGAATACCGGCCAGATTTCGAGAAGGGCGTCGATCCCGGCGGGGCTGACCGGCACGAGGTTTCCCGCATCGTCACCGACCCCTTCCCATTCCAGCACGGCGCGGCGGGCGACAGCCTTGGCCATGGCCAGCGCCATGTCCTCCTGGCTCGAGGTTTCCGACAGGCCATCGATGGCGAGATCGGCGCGGGCAGAGACCATCAGCGCAGTGGTCAGGGGCGCTACAAGGACACGCAGTCCGGGGAGCAGGTCCAGCCATTCGGGCCGGTTCGAGAGATTGAGGCGGATCATGATCAGTATCCCGTGACGGTGTTGACGAGGACGGCGGTGCACATGCGGGCGGGGCTGGCGGCCTTGGCGGCCTGCCAGTCGAAGGCGGCCTGGATGCCCTGCGGCCCGGGGATCTCGATCCGCGGGACTGGCAAGTAGACGGCATGGGCGGTGAAGGTGAAACTGGCATTCGCCCCGAGGCTGTAGGCGAACTCGAGCTCGCAGGGCGTGCCGTCGATGGCTTGGGTCACCAGCGCCGAGTCCGCGAAGCGCACTTCGATCCGGCCGGTCAGAGCTGCCATGCCGGGATCGGCGCCCTCGATCTTGCCGTCGTTGCGGATGGTTTCGATCCGGTCGAGACCGTTGGCATAGGTGATCTCGGCCGAGACGACGTTCCCGAGCGCCGTGCCGTTGCGCTTCACCACCCCGTTGAAGTGGCCGAAGCGTTGCAGGCCCAGCGCGGTCGGCGTGCCTGCGGCCGTGGTGGCTGCGATGGCCTCGCCTTGGGCAATCAGGCGGGCGGTGGCGGTCAGCAGGCCCGAGCGGTTCATCTGCCAGGACAACTGGTCCATGACGCAGCCCGCATACATCGCGAACCGCGGCACCTCGGGCATCGCCACTTCGATGGCCATCGAGGGGAGGATCCAATTCCCCTACTGGAAGGTGTGGGTCTTGGGCGTGGTCCCCGTGGTGGTCGGGGCACCGAAGGCCGCCTTCAGCCAGAAGCCGAAGGCCTCCACATCGATCGGCACCACCACTTCGCCGTCGGCGGTAACGGCGTCCTTGATGGGAGCCAGTGGATCGCGGCCGTAGCCCAGCAGTTCGCTGTTCAAGAGCGGCTGTTCCGCGCCCAGCGTAGTGCGGGCGAAGGGCATCAGCCGATAGCCGCTGGCCGGTGGGGTGCCGTAGACGGTTTCGAACGCAAGCGCCATCTGCGCCCGCGCGCCGTGTGGGCCTTATGCCGACCTCGGCATAAGGCGCATTATGCCGATGCTGGGATTATGCCGATGTAGGTCGGTAAGTCCTTGTTTCTGGCGGATGCCGCTGCGATTGGGTCTGCATAATCTTCGAAGGTAGGGACTGGTAGCGTCTTCTCGTTCACATCGAAACGAGGAGACATGATGGTGGTGGAGCAGAAGAAGAGACGTGTCAGGAACCCGGTCACGGCCCTTTCCAACGGCTTTGAGGAGGGGTTGCGTCGGCGGGGATATGCGGCCAGCACGATCTGGAAGCAGCGCAGGCTGCTCAACGACCTGATCGGTTGGTTGGAGGGCCAGAAACTGGCTATGGGCGATTTGTCCATGGCTCAGGTTGATCGGTTCATGGCGGGTCGCCGTGCCGCCGGTGTGCGACGGCTCAAGACACCCAGGGCACTGGGGCCCATTCTCGACCATCTGCGCGGGTTAGGGCTGGTGCCCCCGGCTGAAGTTCCGGTGGAGGACGATCCTGCCCATACAATCCTGAGCCGCTATCGGCAGTTCCTGACCACGGAACGCGGCCTGGTCGCTGTGACGGCGCATCGCTATATCGATTGCCTGCGCCCGTTTCTGGACCGCAGGATGGCGACGGGTGATCTTGATCTCGGGGGCCTGACCCCGGCTGACGTCACGTCTTTCGTGGTGGCGTGGTGCCCCTGTCTGAACTCCGGCGTGGCAAAGCTGACCGTCACGGCGCTGCGGTCGTTCCTCGGCTTTCTGCATCTGGACGGCGTGACGGAACGCTCGCTTGTCCCCGCCGTACCGACCGTCCTGCGCCGCCGATTGGCCGGATTGCCCAAGGGGCTGGAGCCTGATCAGGTGCGGCGCCTGCTTGCGGCCTGCGATACTGGCACTGTCGTTGGCATCCGCGACCTGGCGATCCTGACCCTGCTGGTTCGCCTTGGCCTGCGACGCGGCGAGGTCGCCGGGCTGGGGCTGGACGACATCGACTGGCGCGCTGGCACGATCCGCCTGCGCGGCAAAGGCGACTGCCACGAACTGCTGCCCCTTCCGCCCGATGCAGGCCTCCGGCTTGCCGAATACCTGCGCCATGCCCGACCAGCGGACGCTCTGGGGCGGGCGGTCTTTGTCCGGCACTTCGCCCCCCATCATGCGCTTGGGTCAAGCAGGGTGAGCGGCATCGTGGCGGATGCCGCCCGGCGTGCCGACCTCGGGCGCGTCCACGCACATCGCCTGCGCCACACGGTGGCAACGGAGCTTTTGCGCGCCGGGGCATCCCTGCCGGAGATCGGCCAGCTTCTGCGCCATCGCCGGGTGGAGACCACAGCGATCTACGCAAAGGTCGACCGCGATACCCTGCGCCTGATCGCGCGGCCCTGGCCGGAGGTCGCACCATGAGCCAACTGCGCAATGCCCTTGCCGATTACCTGACCCTGCGCCGTGCCCTGGGCTACAAGATGGATAAGGCTGACCGGCTTCTCGGCCAGTTTGTCACCTTTGCCGAGGATCGCGGCGAAGCTCATGTCCGGACCGAGACGGCGCTGGCCTGGGCGATCCTGCCCGCGGGTGCCGCCGCGATCTGGACCTCCCGGCGTCTGGGTGAGGTTCGTCTCTTCGCCCGCCACCTGCGAACGCTCGACCAGACAAGCGAGGTGCCGCCCACCGACCTTCTGCCTGCACAGACGCGGCGTGCGACGCCCTATCTCTACGGGCCACCGGAGATCGCGGCGCTGATGCAGGCAACCGCGATCCTGCGCGGGCCGCATGTGCAGGCAACCTATCGCACCCTGATCGGCCTTCTGGCGGTGACCGGCATGCGGATCGGCGAGGCGATCGGCCTCGATCAGGGCGACTTTGACGCGGGCAGCGGCATGGTGACGATCCGCCACGGCAAATTCGACAAGGCCCGCGCCTTGCCGCTGCACCCGACCACTGTCGCGGCCTTGCAGGACTACCTGCGCCGCGACGACCGGCCCCGGCCTGCAGGCATGACGCCCCTGCTGATCAGTTCGCGGGGCAAACGGCTGCGCTATGGAACCGTGCACGGGGTCTTCCACAAGCTCTTGCAGCATTGCGGGATTGCCCCGCGTTCGGCGGCATGCCGACCGCGGATCCACGATCTGCGGCACAGCTTCGCCGTCAGCACCATCGAGGGCGACTACAGGACGGGCGCCCCCAGCTCCCGCCTTGCGGTCCTGTCTACCTATCTGGGTCACACCGAACCCGGCAACACTTACTGGTACCTGTCGGGCGCGCCCGAACTCATGGGGCTGGCCGGCTACAGGCTCGAGCGTCACCTGGCGGGTGACGCATGAGCGCGCTCGCCACAACTCTGCAGGCGTTCTTCACCGACCGCCTCCTCCGCCAAAGGCAGGTCAGCCCGAACACGGTCCAATCCTATCGTGATACTCTGCGGCTCTTGCTGGTCTTCGCATCGGAGCGGCTCGGCAAGGCACCGGGCAGGCTGGATATCGACGATCTCGACGCGCCCCTGATCGGCGCCTTCCTCGACCATCTCGAGACGGACCGGAAGAACGGTGTGCGCACCCGCAATGCCCGACTGGCAGCGATCCGGTCCCTGTTCCGCTATGCCGCCCTGCGCCATCCCGAACATGCCGCCACCATCGAACGTGTTCTCGCCATCCCGGCGAAGCGCTTCGAACGACGGCTGGTCACATACCTGACCGAAGTGGAGATCGAGGTGCTGCTGGCCGCGCCGGATCGGGCCACCTGGACCGGGCGGCGCGACACGGCGCTCTTCGGCCTCGCCGTCCAGACGGGTCTTCGGGCCTCCGAACTGATCGGCCTCACCTTTGCCGATGTCCATCTCGGGGCCGGAGCGCATGTCAGTTGCACCGGCAAGGGGCGAAAGCAGCGGATCACGCCGCTGACTTCGGGCACCGTCGCCCTCCTGCGGGCCTGGCTCGCCGAACGCGCCGGTGGCCCCGCGGACCCGCTGTTCCCGACCCGGACCGGGCACGCACTCAGCCGCGATGCCCTTGAACACCGGCTGTCCAGATATGTCGCGGACGCCTCCGCACATTGCCCAGCCCTCGAGCGGAAGAGGGTGACGATGCATGTGCTGCGACATTCCGCGGCGATGCGCCTGCTGCAGGCCGGTATCGACACCTCGGTGATCGCGCTCTGGCTCGGTCACGAACAGATCGAAACAACCCAGATCTACCTGCACGCGGATCTGCAGATCAAGGAACGAGCCCTGGAAAGGACGGCCCCGATCACGACCAAACCCGGCCGCTTCCGGCCGACCGACAAACTCCTCGCCTTCCTCGAAGCCCTGTGATTATGCCGACCCCGACACAGCGGTCCCCGCCAAAAACAGGGGCTTACCGACCTACATCGGCATAATCCGGGCATCGGCATAATGGGCCTTATGCCGACCTCGGCATAAGCCGCATACCGTCCGGGGCTCCATCTCGGGGGCGCTGAAGAGGAAGCTCGGCCTGCCCATCACCGCCGAGAAGGTCGATGGCAGGGGGACGGTCTACAAGCTGCCTGCCTGAGCCTTCAATGCCTATCACACAGTACCGCCACCTCTAGCGGGTGGCGGTGCAGATCTTGTTTTCCAGCGCTGATCTTGCAAGTCTCAGAAAAACATCGGGAGACATGCTTTGAAAGTGACGAGCTTTGGGTTGTTTTGGCGTGCGAGCGAGATTGATTGGAATCCCGGACAAGGCAACCGAAATGAGTTTCGGTTACTTGGACGGATCGGTGCCAACCGGGGAAACATCCGCATAGCTGATTTTCGGCACCAGCAGGGCATTTATATCCTTTTTGACGAGTATGGCCCAGCCTACGTTGGTCTGACGCGCGCTCAAGGTCTTGGAAAGCGATTGAAAGACCATCTCACCGACCACCTTAAGGACAAGTGGGATCGCTTCTCTTGGTTCGGCTTTCACCCCATCGGAAGTCCGGACCCGAAAAGCGGGATTAGCCAGCTCAACCAGCCCGATGAGAATTTGACCGACGACACACGGACGACGATAGGTGATCTTGAAGCGCTTCTGATCCGTTCGATTGGTCCAAAGCGGAACACGGCGTATCCCGGATTTCAAGGGGCGGAGGAGTGGAGGCAGATCGACTACGAAGAACAAGAGAAATACCTAGGAAGATTAAATGCTTGACCACGAAACAGGCTGGGTCTTGGCTCGCAGTCAATTCTTCTCCAAGCAAGCCTTCCGCCCCGTCGCCATCTCCCATCGCCGTACGGCCACGTCGCAGTAGACCGGGTCCAGTTCCACCGCGCAGCAGCGCCGCCCGGTGCGTTCGGCGGCGATCAGCTGGGTGCCCGAGCCGCAGAAGGGTTCGAACACCAGGTCGCCGGGGTCGGTAAAGGCTTCCAGCACCGCCTCGACCAGCGCCACGGGGAACACGGCCGGGTGCGATCCGGCGGCACCCAGCCCGCCCTTGTGGCGCATGATCCGGAAGACGCTGTCGGGGATGCGGTGGCTCTGGATCGCGTTTCCGTAGCCGGTCTTGCGGTGGACCGTGCCGTCGGCCCCGCGCAACCCGCCGCCGCCGAGGGTTTCGCCCGCGTGTTTGCTCTCGACCGTCTTGTTCGGCTTCCGCGGCTGGCGGTTGAAGTGGAAGATGAACTCGTGCGACGGCGCGAGGCGGCCGTTCCAGTCGCCTGGCAGGCCCGGCCCCTGGTCCCAGACATACCAGCCGAAGCGCCGCCAGTGACCTGCCCCCCGGTCGTCCCTCGTTCATAACGAGAGTCCTTGGGGTTGATAGTGGTCGGTTTTGGGTTGGGCAAGTGCGCCG
>NZ_VMDU01000031.1:2500-5452 GCF_008271465.1 Tabrizicola flagellatus
AATCAACAGAGACTCCGTTAGTAGTGGCGAGCGAACGCGGACCAGCCGAGCCTGGAAGTGCGAGCAGAATGGTCTGGAAAGGCCAGCGACATGGGTGACAGCCCCGTATGCGAAGTACCACGGGACGTATCAAGTAGGGCGGGACACGTGTAATCCTGTCTGAAGATCGGGGGACCACCCCCGAAGGCTAAGTACTCCTTGCTGACCGATAGCGAACCAGTACCGTGAGGGAAAGGTGAAAAGCACCCCGACGAGGGGAGTGAAACAGTACCTGAAACCGGACGCCTACAAGCAGTCGGAGGGGCCTTGAGCCCTGACGGCGTACCTTTTGTATAATGGGTCAACGACTTGGTCTAACGAGCAAGCTTAAGCCGGTAGGTGTAGGCGCAGCGAAAGCGAGTCTTAAAAGGGCGCATGAGTTCGTTGGATCAGACCCGAAACCAGGTGATCTAGCCATGAGCAGGATGAAGGTTGGGTAACACCAACTGGAGGTCCGAACCAACACCCGTTGAAAAGGGTCTGGATGACTTGTGGCTAGGGGTGAAAGGCTAATCAAACCTGGAGATAGCTGGTTCTCCGCGAAAGCTATTTAGGTAGCGCCTCGGACGAATACCCACGGGGGTAGAGCACTGCATGGATGATGGGGGCCCACAGCCTTACTGAGTCTAAGCAAACTCCGAATACCGTGGAGTACTATCCGGGAGACACACGGCGGGTGCTAACGTCCGTCGTGAAGAGGGAAACAACCCTGACCTGCAGCTAAGGCCCCTAATTCGTGGCTAAGTGGGAAAGCATGTGGGACGGCCAAAACAACCAGGATGTTGGCTTAGAAGCAGCCATCATTTAAAGATAGCGTAACAGCTCACTGGTCTAGACAAGCTGTCCTGCGGCGAAGATGTAACGGGGCTCAAGCCACGAGCCGAAGCTCAGGATGCACAGCGATGTGCGTGGTAGCGGAGCGTTCCGTGATATAGTTCATCATGTCTTTACCGAAAGGTGGGGTCGAACCCCACCCTACGGCTTGGACATGGAGAGCTTTCTGTGAAGCCGGGCCGTAAGGCATCCGGTGGAGAGATCGGAAGCGAGAATGTTGACATGAGTAGCGACAAAGAGGGTGAGAGACCCTCTCGCCGAAAGTCCAAGGGTTCCTGCTTAAAGCTAATCTGAGCAGGGTAAGCCGGCCCCTAAGGCGAGGCCGAAAGGCGTAGTCGATGGGAACCAGGTTAATATTCCTGGGCCAGTGGGATGTGACGGATCGCAGGTGTAGTTCGGTCTTATCGGATTGACCGGGCTGCTGAGCGGTTCCTGGAAATAGCCCCACATCAGACCGTACCCGAAACCGACACAGGTGGACTGGTAGAGTATACCAAGGCGCTTGAGAGAACCACGTTAAAGGAACTCGGCAAAATGCTCCCGTAAGTTCGCGAGAAGGGAGCCCCGTCTGTAGGCAACTATGGGCGGGGGGCACAAACCAGGGGGTGGCGACTGTTTACTTAAAACACAGGGCTGTGCGAAGCCGTAAGGCGACGTATACAGTCTGACGCCTGCCCGGTGCTGGAAGATTAAGAGGAGGGGTGCAAGCTCTGAATCGAAGTCCCAGTAAACGGCGGCCGTAACTATAACGGTCCTAAGGTAGCGAAATTCCTTGTCGGGTAAGTTCCGACCTGCACGAATGGCGTAACGATCTCCCCGCTGTCTCTAACGTGGACTCAGCGAAATTGAACTGTGTGTCAAGATGCACACTACCCGCGGTTAGACGGAAAGACCCCATGAACCTTTACTCCAGCTTTGCATTGGCAACAGGACTGTGATGTGCAGGATAGGTGGTAGGCATCGAAGCGGGGACGCCAGTCTTCGTGGAGCCGTCCTTGAGATACCACCCTTCGCCGTCTTGTTGTCTAACCGCGACCCGTTATCCGGGCCCGGGACCGTGCATGGTGGGGAGTTTGACTGGGGCGGTCGCCTCCCAAACAGTAACGGAGGCGCGCGATGGTTGGCTCAGAGCGGTCGGAAATCGCTCGTTGAGTGCAATGGCAGAAGCCAGCCTGACTGCGAGACTGACAAGTCGAGCAGAGACGAAAGTCGGTCATAGTGATCCGGTGGTCCCAAGTGGGAGGGCCATCGCTCAACGGATAAAAGGTACTCTGGGGATAACAGGCTGATGATGCCCAAGAGTCCATATCGACGGCATCGTTTGGCACCTCGATGTCGGCTCATCTCATCCTGGGGCTGGAGCAGGTCCCAAGGGTATGGCTGTTCGCCATTTAAAGAGGTACGTGAGCTGGGTTTAGAACGTCGTGAGACAGTTCGGTCCCTATCTGCCGTGGGTGCAGGAGACTTGAGAAGAGTTGACCCTAGTACGAGAGGACCGGGTTGAACGCTCCACTGGTGGACCAGTTGTCGTGCCAACGGCAGTGCTGGGTAGCTATGAGCGGACAGGATAACCGCTGAAGGCATCTAAGCGGGAAGCCCCCTTCAAAACAAGGTCTCCCTTGAGGGCCGTGGAAGACCACCACGTCGATAGGCCAGAGGTGTAAGCGCAGCAATGCGTTCAGCTGACTGGTACTAATTGCCCGATTGGCTTGATCTGATCCGGAAACAGCAAGGCAACACGCCTCGCCAGGATCGTCAGAAGCACGTAAACACTACACGCGGAACAATCGCTGATGTGCGGGGAGCCAAGTCTCCCCTGTCTCTTCTCCGGTCTGGTGGTCATAGCGGGCGCAAAACTCCCGATCCCATCCCGAACTCGGCCGATAAGTGTGCCTGCGCCAATGGTACTGCGTCTCAAGACGTGGGAGAGTAGGTCGCCGCCAGACCTGAAAAGAGACAAACTCACTCAAACGATGAAACCGCGCCCCACAAAGGGCCGCAACTCGACCAGGCCAACCTCAAGGCCAAGCGTCGCGGGGTGGAGCAGCCCGGTAGCTCGTCAGGCTCATAACCTGAAGG
>NZ_VMDU01000032.1 GCF_008271465.1 Tabrizicola flagellatus
GGAAAACCAGCCTGCATCGTCAGTGATAACGGGACCGAGTTCACCAGCAAGGCGAACGGGTGCTCTCCCGGCGTGAGGCGGCAGCGTACGGCCAGGTGGGCGCGTCCACCGTCAATGTCACGATCAACGCGCGGGATGCCGAGAGCTTCCGCCAGTCCCGAACGCAGGTCGCCAGCGACATCGCCCGCGCCGTGTCGCTGGGCCGGAGGGGGATGTGATGACGTTTCACGAGGTCCGGTTTCCGGACAACATCAGCCGCGGGGCACGCGGTGGTCCCGAGCGGCGCACGCAGATCGTCGAGCTCGCCTCTGGCGCCGAGGAGCGCAACGCCAGCTGGGCCAACAGCCGCCGCCGCTACGACGTCGCCTACGGCATCCGCCGCGCCGACGATCTGGCGGCGGTCGTCGCCTTCTTCGAGGCCCGGAATGGCCGCCTGCACGGCTTCCGCTTCAAGGACTGGGCCGACTTCAAGTCCTGCCTGCCATCGCAGACCGGGTTGGACCTCCTTCAGCCCTCGGGCAAGGCCTACGGCCAGCCGGACGACTTCAGCAACCGGCCCGGGGTCTACGCGGCGTCCGACGCGCTGTGGGCGATGATGTATGCCCTGCGCGGACCGGCAGCGCAGGGGCAGATGGACATGTGTCTGCGCTTCAAGACCCGCGACGGTTGGTCGTCGCCCCGCTATTTTTACGCGCTGGGTGCTGCGGCAGGCTGGGCCGGTCCGGCACAAGACCTGATGGCGCCGGGGTGGGTCCATGTCCTTGGTCGGGAAGGCTTCGAGCCCTCCCCGCCCTACAGGCATCCGCAATTCGGATGGGTTCAGGAACTGCACTGGGTGCGCCCGGCCCCTGTGATCCCCGTCATGCGAGTCGCCGTCCGGCCGCCGGACTTCCCCTTGCCGGTTGATGTTTACGACGTGGAGCGGATCCGGGCGCGATCGGCCAGCGACCCCTGGGGCTTTCCCTGGCGCGGCGACTGACGGATCGAGGTCGGCCCTCCAGTCTGCTGCGCTGCGACACGCGCTTGGGATCGGGCCACGACCTTCGGGCGATTGGGTACTCCCTGATTCCGGTCAACGTCTGGCTACGACCGGAACCAGGTGAGTCAGCCAGCCCTCTGTCTTTCCGGCCACAAGCGCGTCAGGATACACCTCGATGACAGGACCCAGAGAGACTTCGAAGCCCGATGCTGGCAAGATCCTGACCCAAATCTCCTCAAGCCCGGCCTTGAGATGCGAAACGAAGTCATTTCTCGGCATCCACTGCTCGATGCTGAGATACAACTGCTCGGGAATGACGATCGTGTCCCAACCAAGGCTCTCGTCATCTGACATAGCTGCACGAACTGCAGCCATGTAGACATGGGATCCGTCCTCGGCCGCGTCGAAACAGATGCCATAGCTGTGGCCGGAAACCTCGCCAGCAATCGTATCGCGCCCGTCGAGTTGTCTCCACGCTTGTTCGGGAGATGACCCGGGACTTGCGCCGATCCGGACGCTTCGACCGACATATTTCCACGCCGGCTCCCTCAGCAGCGTTGGTGTATTCATTCGAACCTGCACGTCCGTCTCAGTCATCTTGCCCTCCCTGGAGTTAATCTTTCGGAATTGTCCCGGCGGTATTCCGAACACGGACTTGAACGCGCGCGTGAACGTCTGCTGGGACTCGAAACCGCAGTCCAGCGCCACATCGATCAGGGCGGCGCCCTCGCATAGCCTCCCGGCGGCGTGCTCCAGCCGGACCCTCAGATAGAATGCGCTGGGAGATATTCCCTCGCTCGCAGTGAACAGCCTGGAAAAGTAGGGTGCCGAAATCCCAAGACCGTCCGCTATGGCGCTGATCTGTAGTGGACTCTCAGCGTGCCTTCTCATGAGCCGCTTGGCGCGTTCAACATAGCTCATCTCTTCCCTCATGCCTGCCACGCGGCACCGATAGCGGATACTGAAACCCTCTGTCTTTGCAGGATTTGACGTGTCGGAGATCCGGCTCGTGAAACGACCTCGTCGAACTGTAATTTCCTGGAGTCGCGCGGCAGCAGCGTGACCGGCTTGGTTGCGTTGTCATTATGGATCGTTCCCGGCGTCCAGCAGGGAGCGCAGCACATCGGCCTCTTCGGGCGGACTGGTAACCAGCGACAGCCAGTCGCCGTGTTGAAGAGCCGCCTCGACGGCCAGCTGGTATCGACGATAAAGGCCAAGCCTTGGGTCAAGCTCCCCCGCGCCGTCGCGCAGCATGCGCAGGTTCGCGACGGCATCGAACTCGCCCGCCTTTGCAACGTGATCGGCATAGCCTTCGACCAGCCAGTCGGGCGTGCGGGCATAGCGCCAGCGGCCAAGGGCTGCGACCTGCTGCACATGGGTGATCTCCTGCGCGATGAAATAGCTGAGTGGCCGGTCTTCCAGCGAAAACCGCCAGGTCGGGGGCGGGATCACGGCGTTACGGTCGATGTCGGCGGGACGGATGAAGATGTTAGCCGTCAGCCAGACATCGGTGATCCCGCCAAAGCCGGCAGACAGGGTGCGCCCGAAAAGGTGCAGCTTCCAGGTCTCGTTGCACAGATAAACCCGATAGGGCCCCGCTGCCGGCAGGTCGGAGGTGGCGATCCGTCGCTCCACATCGGCCAGAACGGCGGAAATGCCCGCAGAGAGCGGCCGGTCGGACCGCAGCACGATATCGCCCCGCCGGGCCTCGTAGGGAAACAGGGGGGCGGGCCACAGGGTCAGCGCGACCGCGGCGACAAGACCTCCCACGGCCAGCCAGCCGAGCGGCCGAACCAGCCAGCGCAGGACGAGGCGCATGATTAGGCGGTGCGAACCCATCGCGTCCTCCCGCATTAAATCGGCTGGATGCAGGCGCCGGACGCGGCGGTGTAACCCGCCGGTTCCAGCACCTCGGCTTTCGGCGGACCGGGCGGCACGCCATCGGTGACCAGCGGCCGGACAAGACGGATCAGCGCATCGGCAAAGCGGTCGGGCTGTTCCACCATCGGGGCATGGGCCGCTTCGTCGAGATAGACGAACGCCTTGTAGGGCGCGCAGATATTGTCGAAGTAGTCGCGCACCAGCTGGTGGTTCACTTGCCAGTCCTGCTTGCCTTCGATGAACACCACCGGCACCTGCCAGGCCGTGCCCCAGCGCAGGGCGTCAAAGGCCACAAGGTCCGGGTCAAGCGGCAGATAAGGCGTCTCATCCTCGGCCATGAGGGTCCAGAGATCGCGCCAGCCATAATCGGGCGACACCAGCGCAATCCGGATCAGGGCTGAGGCCAGACTTTGATACCCGAACACCCCTTCGCCGAAATGGGCGTTCCAACGGTGGCGCATAGAGTGCTTGTCCATCACCGTCGGAGGTTCGGGATAGGGGGCCAGCGCTTCAAGCTCGGCCACAGCCTCCGACAGGCCGATCTGGCGGGCGCGCATCAGCGTGTGGGCATAGCCCAGACGTTCGCTTTCCAGCGTGTTGATCGCCTGCCCGGTGCCGACATAGACCGAGAAGCGGTCGGGGTGCTCCATCACTGCGGCAATGCCGATCATCGAGCCCCAGGAATGGCCCAGAAGCACGATCCGGTCCTGCCCGAAGCGCGCGCGCAAATGGTCTGCCATCTCGATCACGTCCGCTGTCATCCGGTCGAAGGACATGGAGGCCGCGATCTCCTCGGGCGGGGTCAGCGCATAGGTCTTGCCCGCGCCGCGCTGGTCCCATTGGACGACAGTGAAATGATCCTCCCACCGGTCCTGAAACACATGCGCGATCGGCAGCATCGGCGTCCCCGGCCCGCCGTGCAGGTAAAGAAGAACCGGGTTGTCCCGGTCACGCCCCCGAATGTTGATGACCTGCGGGATGCCTCCGATCATGACAGTTTCGGTCAGTTCGATCCCGTTCGGACTGTCGATCCGGCGACGATCCGCGATCTCGTCCCTGAGGGTCTGAACGCACAGAACCCCGACAGCCGCCCCGGCGACAGTCAGGGAAAGCAGTCCCGCTGCACAAAGCAGGAGGATGCGAGGAAAGCAGCGATAGAGGGCAGGCATGGGTTTTCGGTCCTTGGGGTATGGTATGGCCCGACCGTGCCCTGACCGTACCTCCGCGTGCGACCGGGTCTGAGGACTCGGACATACAGGAGAAGGGAAAGTGACGGGTCAGAGCATCCGCTCCATCAGCGGCAGCATCCGCCCCGGAATGGCATCTGACGGCGCGTCGACCACCCAGCGAAACCCCTGGCCCTCATAAAACGGGCGCGCCTGCGGGTCGGCGAGGGCACGCACCTTGCACGCGCCTTCCGTCGTGGCAAGCCACAAGCATGACGACAGCAAGGCAGCACCAACGCCCCGACCCATCGCCGGTGGATCGACGAAAAGATGTTCGAGCTCTGCTGTCCCATCCCCATCCGGCGGCAGGATGGCCGCTACCCCGGCAAGGCTACCCGAAAGCTCGGCCACGAACACCCGCTCAGCCCTCAGCCAGTCCTCCGGCAGCACCAGCCTCGGTGCAGTGAGTGTCATGAAGGCGGCGTCATACCCCCAGTGGGCCTTCGAGCGAATGGAGAGGTCGTGCAGCGCCGAAGCCTCATCGACCTTCGCGCTACGGATGCTGACTTCGGACGTTGTGGAACCCGTGGCAGACGCAACGATCTGCGGTGTGTTGAAGGTTGTCATTGCCTCACATCCCTCCTTGCCGCGCCGGGGTACGCGTTCCTGCCGCAACTGTGACCTGGCCATCGACCAGCGCCAGACCCATCGCCGCCAACTCGGCCTCCCCGCCGCCAAGCAAGCTTCGGCCACGAGAGCGGCCCGAACGGTGGTTGCAGAGACCGCAGCGGCCTTGCCCCGACGATGCGACCCAAGGCGAGTATGGACAACCCCTTCCGGCGCAGGGACCGCTGGTTTGGTCGGGCTACAGTTGCCGCGAAGGCGATAGTGCGCGATTCATACAGGTCGACGGTGACCATCCTCGGCTCAGTGTCAGTCATCTCGGTTGGGGTGGCTGACCTGCCCCCCGGAAGTTCCCTCGCTGTGATGTAGAGTCTGCCCAACCTGAGA
>NZ_VMDU01000033.1 GCF_008271465.1 Tabrizicola flagellatus
CGCCGGGATCAGGCCCGAAGTTCCCTCTTGCGCAAGGGGCGGTTACACATGTTGCGCAAAGCCCAAACCAGGCGAAAGGGCAAGCGCTACTTCCACCACACCTCGATGGACGTGATCCGGAAACGCCCGGCCGCCGAGTTGCGCGGGCCCCAGCGGCTGCCGGGCGCCATGGTCGAGGACGCCGTCATCGGCGAAATCCGCCGGATGCTGCGCACGCCCGAGGTGGCGGCGCGCACGGCGCGGGCGGTGCGGAAGGACCGCCCCGATCTCGACGAGTCCACCGTCGTTGCCGCGCTGGCGCAGTTCGACGACCTATGGAAGGCGCTGATCCCGGCCGAGCAGGCGCGCATCGTCCAGCTTCTGGTCGCGCGGATCACGGTGAGCGAGGCGGGCCTCGCCATCGACCTGCGCCACGAGGGGCTGGGCGCCATCGCCGCGCTGATGGCCCCGCCGAAGAAGGAGGTCGCCTGATGCCCGCGCCCGAGACCCTGCGCGTCCACATCCCCCTCGAACTCCGCCGCCGCGGCGGCCGCCCCCGGATCCTGCCGCCGAAGCATGTCGAGGCCGCCATGGGCCGTGGGCAGGATCCGCACCTGCTGCGCGCCATCGGCCGCGCCTGGGGTTGGCGGCAGCGGCTGGAACGCGGCGACGTGGCCACGCTCGCCGATCTCGCCGCCGACGAGGGCCTGTCCGACCGCTACGTCAGCCGTCTCCTGCGCCTAGCGTGGCTCGCGCCCGAAGTCCTCGAGCGGCTGGTCGTCCACCGCGAGCCCTCGACGATCAGCATCTACGACCTGTGCTTCGTGGCGTCCCTGCCGTGGGACGAGCAGCCGGGGCGTGTGTTCGACTGACCTCATGCGCCGATCCAGAACGGAAACACACCTCCTCTGATCCAGATCAACGGCAGCGGCTTCCGGTCATGCGCAGATGCGCATGAGCTGGAGGTGCCATGATTCTCGCTGTCCTGTCTGCCCTTGCCGAGCCCACGCGTCTCTCGGCTGTCCGGATGCTCCGGGATGGCTCGGAACTCTGCGTCTGCGACCTGATGCGCGCGCTCGGCGCCACGCAAAGCCGGATGTCCCGTCACATGCAGGTGCTGAAGCAGGCCGGGCTGGTGGTGGACCGGCGCGATGCGCAATGGGTCCGCTACCGCCTGAACCCCGACATGCCGGAGAACGTCCGCGCTGTGATCGACGCGGCCCTGATGGAAGAGGTCGCGTCATGAGCATCTTCGGTTGGCTCAACGACCAGGTGCTGCGGATGCAATGGTTGTCCGACCTCGTCACGGCGGGGGTCGCGGCGGTGGGGCTCGATCCGGCCTCGCGCCTCGGCGGTTCGGTGCAGTTCTTCGTCTATGACGTCATCAAGATCTTCATCCTGCTCTCGGTGCTGATCTTCGCCATCTCCTGGGTCCAGAGCTTCTTCCCGCCCGAGCGCACCCGCCGCATCCTCGGCGGCCGTTCGGGGATCTGGGCGAACACGCTCGCTGCCCTTCTCGGCACGATCACGCCCTTCTGCTCCTGTTCCTCGATCCCGATCTTCATCGGCTTCACGGCGGCCGGACTGCCCTTGGCGATCACCTTCTCTTTCCTGATCTCGTCGCCCTTGGTGGACCTCGCCTCGGTCATCCTGCTGGCGTCGATCTTCAGCTGGCCCATCGCGCTGGCCTATGTCGTGGTGGGGCTCATTGTGGCCATCGTCGGCGGCACACTGATCGGGCGTGCGGGGATGGAGGATCAGGTGGCCGCCTTCGTGCGCGACGTGCCGGTGCAGGAGGGTGAACACGTCCTGACGCGGGGCGAGCGGATGGAATTCGCCCGCGACCAGGTGGTCGAGATCATCCAGCGCGTCTGGCCCTATGTGCTGATTGGCGTGGGCATCGGGGCGGCGATCCACAACTGGGTGCCGGCCGAGATCATCACGGCGCTTCTCGGGCAGGACAAGTGGTGGTCGGTGCCGCTGGCCACGCTGATCGGCATCCCCATGTACGCCGACATCTTCGGCACGCTGCCCATCGCCGAGGCGCTGGTGGGCAAGGGTGTGGGCCTTGGCACGGTGCTCGCCTTCATGATGGCGGTCACCGCGCTGTCGCTGCCCTCGCTCGTCATGCTCAAGCGCGTGGTGAGCATGCGCCTGCTGCTGCTGTTCCTCGCGGTCGTGACGGGCGGCATCCTCGGCATCGGCATGCTGTTCAACGCCATCACCCATTGGTTCATCTGACAAGGAGCATCATCATGATCATCAAGATCCTCGGGTCCGGCTGCCGCAAGTGCGTGACGCTGGCCGAAAACGCCAAGGCCGCTGCCGAAGCCGCCGGGAAGCAGGCCGAGATCGTCAAGGTCACCGACATGGCCCAGATCGCGGGTTACGGCGTCATGTCGACGCCCGGCCTGGTGATCGACGAGAAACTGGTCTCGGCGGGCAAGGTGCTGACCGCCGAAGAGATCGGGCGTCTCCTGTGACCGAATACCGTGTGACCGCGCGGCGGATCGACAGCCACGGCAGCCTCGCCAAGGCCAAGCTGGCCGAGGTGGTTCTGGACACCGATCTTGCCGGCCGGCAGGACGCCATGAATCCGGTCGAGCTTCTACTTTCGGCCTTGGCCGCCTGCATGCTCAAGGGCCTCGAGCGGGTGACGCCGATGCTGAAGTTTCGGATCGATGGGGCCGAACTGTCGCTCGAGGCCGTGCGCCAGGACGCGCCGCCAAAACTGACCCTCATCCGCTACGAGATCGTCGTGGACAGCGACGAAAGCGATCAGCGGCTCGATCTGCTGCACCGCAACATCCTGAAATACGGCACGATCTCGAACACGCTGGGCGGTGCCGTGCCGCTCGAGGGAACCCTGCGGCGCCTGTGATCAACCACCGCCACTGTTACGCATCATTCAGCCAGCGCACCCTTGGGCTGCGCCTCTCGCAAGTCGCGGCTCTGTTCCCCTCGAAGGCGATGGACGCAAGGGGCGAAGTTTTGGCGGAATTGAAACTCAGGCCATTGGAAGTTAGCGTCCGAGCACGTGGTGTAATTTCATCGCCGCCGGCGGTGTGATCCCGGGTGGCCATCGAGGTGTAGGATCGAGGTGGAGTTTGGCGACTTCGACCACGGACCACACGGAGACCCCGATGACCAAGACGACCATGCACCTGTCCGAGCTTCTGGCCAAGCACGATCAGGGAGACCTCCTGCGCGGCATCGCCGAGGCCGTCCTGCAGCTGATCATGGAGACCGATGTGGAGGGCCTTATCGGCGCCGGTCGGCATGAACGCAGCGGCGAACGCACGACCTGGCGCAACGGGTATCGAGAGCGCGCTCTCGATACCCGTCTGGGCACGCTGAACCTGCGGGTCCCCAAGTTGCGGCAGGGCAGCTACTTCCCGGGCTTCCTCGAGGCCCGCAAGACGTCCGAGCAGGCGCTGGTCGCCGTGATCCAGGAGGCCTGGATCGGCGGCGTCTCGACCCGTCGCGTCGACGAGCTGGTGCAGGCGATGGGCCTGAACGGCATCTCGAAGAGCACGGTGTCCAAGCTGTGCAAGGACATCGATGAGCGGGTCGGCGAGTTCCTGAACCGCCCGCTGAGCGGGGAGTGGCCCTATGTCTGGCTGGATGCCACCTATCTCAAGGTGCGTCAGGGCGGCCGGATCGTGCCGGTCGCGGCGATAATCGCCGTCGCCGCCAACACCGAAGGGCGGCGCGAGATCATCGGCCTGGGCATCGGACCCTCTGAGGCCGAGACGTTCTGGACCGAGTTCCTGCGCTCGCTGCGCGCCCGGGGCCTCGGCGGGGTCAGGCTGGTCATCAGCGATGCCCACACCGGCCTGAAGGCCGCCATCTCCCGGGTGTTCGAAGCCACCTGGCAGCGCTGCCGCGTTCACTGGATCAGGAACGCCCTCGCTCATGTCTCGCGCGGCCAGCACACCGTCGTCGCCGCCGCGATCCGCCAGGCCTTCGACCAGCCTGACCGAACCCATGCCGGCGAGACCTGGCGCAAGGTGGCCGAGCAGTTGCGCCCACGCTGGCCCAAGCTGGCCGATCTCATGGACGCCAGCGAGCATGACGTGCTGGCCTACATGTCCTTCCCGCGCCAGCACCGCACCAAGCTGCACAGCACCAACCCGATCGAACGCCTGAACAAGGAGGTGAAGCGACGGGCCGACGTCGTGGGGATCTTCCCGAACGAGGCCTCCATCCTGCGGCTCATCGGCGCCGTGCTGTTCGAACAGAACGACGAGTGGCAGACCTCAAGCCGCTTGCTCTGACCCCCGAGAACTCCTCCATCTGATGCTAGAGTCCGGCCCGAGGAG
>NZ_VMDU01000034.1 GCF_008271465.1 Tabrizicola flagellatus
CAATTGTCACCCGCCGGCTCTGGTTTCAGCTGGATGACTCTCGGGGGTCAGAGCATGCTTTTCATCGTCGCCCCCGAGCGTTCGACCCTCGAGAACCAGATCGCGTGGCTGTTCGGCCTCCACGGCGATCTGGGCGGCGGGTTCCGCTTGGCGGACTACGAGGGTCGCAATGACCGCGGACTTGATTTCGTCGCGAACTACGTCCTCGAGGAGCTGGGGATCGAACCGGCCGAGCCGGAGGCGGACCGGCTGGATCACATCGTCGCGGAGTGGGGCCTCGTGTTCCCGCGCTCGCGCGAGCTGTCGGCTGCTGCGTGGAAGCATTCAGGCGCGCCCGACCCTCGCGAGGATGCCGACGGCGCCCTGATGGGGTGGATCGAGTTCGAGGAGGCGTTGTTCCGGCGGCTCGAGCGGGTTGTCGTTGCTGAACGCCTCCATGCCGGCTTTGCGGCCGACGGCGAGGCGGATGTGGACGGCTTTCTGGCCTTCTCCCTGTCGGTGCAGAACCGGCGGAAGGCGCGCATGGGCCTGTCGCTCGAGAACCATCTCGAGGCCATTCTGACGGCCCGCGGCATCCGGCACACGCGCGGCGCGCGGACCGAAGGCAACAGCAGCCCGGATTTCCTGTTTCCCTCGTCGGCCGACTACCATGACCCGGCATTCGATCCGCTGCTTCTGTCGATGCTCGGGGTGAAATCGACCCTCAAGGACCGCTGGCGCCAGGTCCTGGCGGAGGCGGCCCGCATCGACCGCAAGCACCTCCTCACGCTCGAGCCCGGGATCTCGGTCGCGCAGACTGACGAGATGGCGCGCAACGATCTGCAGCTGGTCGTCCCCGCTGCGCTGCATCGGACCTTCACCCCTCAGCAGGCTGCTTGGCTGATGGATTTCCGGGATTTCCTAGGATTGGTCGCCGAGCGGCAGGCGCGGGCAGACGCTCGCGGATGACGGCCTCGAGGCTGCCGGGCTTCCCGGCCTCGCACTCCCAGATCACCACGACCCTCCAGCCCGCGGCCTCGAGCGCTGCGGCCTTCCGGGCGTCGCGCTCGACATTGGCCGCGAATTTCGCCTGCCAGAAGTCCGTCCGGGTGCTCGGAGTGGTCGCGTTCCGGCAGCCCTCGTGCCGGTGCCAGTAGCACCCGTGCACGAAGATCGCGACGCGCTGCCGGACCAGCACGATGTCCGGCGTGCCCGGCAGGTCGCGACGATGCAGGCGGAAACGGAAGCCTGCTGCGTGCAGCGCCCGGCGAACCATGTTCTCCGGGCCCGTATCCTTGCCCCGGATGCGCGCCATGTTGGCGCTGCGCGCCTCCGGTGTCAGTCTATCGGTCATGCCGAGCTCTAGCTGGTTTCAACAGTGTAACGTGACCTGAAGCAAATGCCTACGAGAGCAGCACAAACCCCGGACAATGCCGGCGAAAAGTCCCGAGGCAAAGAAACCGGAGTATTGATTACGGCCGGCCCCCTGAATCCAACGGCTGGCCTGCTTCTCTCGGGTTCGACCAGCAGGAGCGGATCGAGTTGGGCCGTTGAGAGTCAGTCTAGAGGCAACAGGCCGCTGGAGCCAGAGCACATGACGCCCGCATTCACGACAAACCTTACTAAAGCCTTGTCTACATGTCCGAATGATGCCACGGAGTCGCCACGGCGCCCGAGGGATGTATGCCCCCATCCTCACCCAACAGAATCTACGTGGGTGTGGACGGGAAAATGGCAACTATCACGCTCCCTGGCTTGGGATCGTCATTCACTTACGGAAGTGATGCCATCTCGCAGAATCTCTTCGGCGCAAACTTTCTGTTCAATCGCGACGGTGGTCAAACAGCGGGCTCGATATCGAACACCTATGAGGCCTTCGCGCGTGAGGTGAACCTGCCGACGATCCGCTATCCCGGCGGAACGATGACCGAGGTCAACTTTGATCTCACCAATCCGAACTCCACCCAGCAGAATTTTCTAGGCATCGGAATTCAGAAGGAGCCAACCGTAGGATTTTCCACTGCGGTGGAGTATGCTGCTTCGATCGGGGCATCTGTCACGGTAGTACTGCCGACATACCGCTTCCTGTCGACCGAACCGGATTCCGGAGGTTTCAGGACGATCAACGCCTCCCTGGAAGCAGATCTGCGGTCCTTCATCCGGCATTCCATCGCTGAAGCATCAAGCAAAGGCAGTTCGATTGCCGCATTCGAGATCGGAAACGAATGGTGGGCGGATAACAGCAGTGTCTTTGGGTTCAGAATGTCGCCGGTAGAGTACGGACGTGTCGCGAACTACATGGCGAGGATCGTTCAGGAGGAGATCGACAGTCTCAAGCTGGTCAACAGCCGCGGCGCGAAGATTGACCCGGACATCGTGGTCCAGGTAGGCCCCGGAGGCGCGGCGGAATGGTACTCGACATCCGGAAAGCCGATCCCGGAGGATTACGATGGACCGACCATCTCCGCAACAGAGCTGATCCTGAAGCAATTCACTGATCCCTATGCCCGGGCAGCAGTGGATGGTGTTCTGACCCACCGATATCTTCACGGAACGGATACGAGCATTTCAGGCTGGGCCTACAAACCTTTTGAGATCTGGAATGCTGTCGCCAGATCCATAGGCGGTTTCAAGGAGGTGGATCGGTATGTCACCGAATGGAATGTATCGAGCCGCAACCGCACAGAGCTCGGGATCAAGCAGTTTGATAGCATGGTGAAATTGTTCGAGGAAATGGTCAAGGCTGGCGTCGATCACGCCAATGTCTGGGCCGTCCAGCAGAACAATAGTACAAAGCTTATCGACAATACCGGAATTGGGGATGAGACCTATAATGGCCTGACATTCGCCGGTCTGGCATTTGACATGATGTCAGACAATCTGCGGGGGTTAAGAATTATCAACGCTCCGGACTTTATTTCCGGCCTCGATGCGAGCGCGTTCGGATCTGCGGAGCGGAATGTCTACTTCCTGACCAACCGATCAGACTCTTCGAGGTCGGATGTGTTAAGCTTCTCGGGCGACGCCGCGACAGCCCACCATCTTACAGTCTACGAGGTTTCCTCTTCGACCTCGGGCGAGCCCGAGGTCAGAGTTTCCACGATAAGCGTCGGTCGCGGCCTCACCACGGTTCCGCTAAACTTCAGCCCGCATGAGACGATCATGATTGTCGCCGTATCTGACCAGGTTGGAGCGAAAATTGAAGGATACGGCTTTGCGGACAATCTGGTCGGAAGCGTCTTCGGTGACTCGATCAGGGGCGCGGGAGGTAATGACATCCTCGTCGGTGACAACAGTGGCGACACGCTTCGTGGAGACGATGGGGCCGATTCTCTCTACGGTGGACTGGGCGATGACCGGCTATATGGAGGTTCAGAGAATGACCTTTTGGATGGCGGATCGGGCCGCGACCTGCTCGACGGGGGAGCTGGCGACGACTGGCTGTTCGGCGGTGTCGGTGCCGATACCTTCGTATTCAGCGGCGGAAAGGACATCGTTCATGACTTCGAGGACGGGGTCGACCGGATCCTGATATCATGGCAGCCGTGGAACAGCGCGATGCCTGATGTCGCTGACCTGCTGAGCGCCTCGAGGGTAACCGAAAAGGGTCTCGCTATTGATCTTGGGACAGCAGGCACCCTGGACATCCATGGAGTTTTCGACCCGGCGGTTCTGATCGACGACATCATGTTCGCCCTGTTCGCCTGATCTCATTTTGCTCTGCGTGCATACGCGGCGCGACCGGTCGTCGCCGGGCCCAGGGGGGCGAACGCCTCCTCGAGCGTTTGCAGTCCGTAATTGGAGCCGGGGCCTTCGAGAGCCCTTCGCAAGCCTGAAGCGGGATGATCGAAATGAAGCGCACTTTAATCCAAATTTAAGCTTCCCGGCTGATTAATTCTCGCCGGCAGATGACGCCCAATAAACCTATCAACTTGATCTCTCCACTCCCGATGCTCACTCTCGAGAAGAAACCAGAAATATCAAAAATATCGCAATCACGACCCATTCCGGACACAATTGAATGGCCCCGATAATGCAATCAGGAAACTTAAAATATATCTGGAGTTGATTGTTTCAAAAAGACGCAATCATGAGTAGCCGAGCCGCTGTGCGGCTGAGGAACGGGCTCATCCCGATGTGACGTCGCTTCAGAAAAGGAATCGGTCTCCGGGTCTGGCTCTGATGATGTGACCGCCCCCCGACGGCATCGATGTGCCAAGGTGGGTCTGCGAGGA
>NZ_VMDU01000035.1 GCF_008271465.1 Tabrizicola flagellatus
CTCAGGTTGGGCAGACTCTACATCACAGCGAGGGAACTTCCGGGGGGCAGGTCAATACTCTTGCTCCTTTCAGAAATACTTCACGGGTAGGCAGCCGGTTTCGACACCGGTTCGGGAAACCGGCGGACTGGGGGGTGTGAAACCCCCGGCAGCGTGCGGCCGGGGTGCCGGAAAACTGGTTGACAGATTCTTTCCGTCCGCGGCCATCCTTCTGTTTCCGAAGGGGAATCCGGAAATGTCCACCGTGGACAGAAGTGTCAGATCCCGGCCTCCAGCCGGTCCACCAGCGCCGCAAGCATCCCCCGGCAACGCTCGATCTGCTCGACCGTGACGAATTCGTCCGGCTTGTGCCCCTGGGCCATCGACCCCGGCCCGCAGATCACCGTGGGCACGCCGAGCCTGTCGTGGAACAGCCCCCCCTCGGTCCCGAAGGCCACCTTGATGGTCCCGTTCGCCCCGGTCAGCCCCTTGACGAAGCGCACCACCTCGGCGTCCGGCGCGGTGCCGAGGCCGGGATAGTCCCACAGCCGCTCGACCCGGATCTCCGCTTCCGGGAACCGGTCCCGCAGCGGAGCGACGATGGCCTCGGCCTCGGCTTCCAGCCGCGCGATCAGCCCCGTCACGTCCTCGCCGGCCAGCGCGCGAATCTCGAAGTCCAGCACGGCCTGGTTCGGCACGATGTTGACCTGCACGCCGCCCGCCATCTTGCCCACATGCAGGGTGGTGTAGGGCACGTCATAGTCCCCGTCGCGCAGGCCGGTCTCGGCCACCTCGGCCTGCACCCGCCGCACCGCGCCCAGGAAATCCGCCGCCAGGTGCAGCGCGTTCAGCGCCAGCGGCGCCAGCGCCGAATGCCCCTCGCGGCCCCGGCAGGTCGCCCGCAGCGCGACCTTTCCCTTGTGCCCGGTCGCCACCTGCATCCCCGTGGGCTCGCCCACGATACAGAACCACGGCCGCTCCGGCGCCTTGGCCAAGAGGTCGATCAGGCTGCGCACCCCCATGCAGCCGATCTCCTCGTCGTAGGACAGCGCCAGGTGCAGCGGGGCCTGCAACGGCCGCCGCGCCGCACTCAGCATCGCCTCGATCGCACAGGCGACGAAGCCCTTCATGTCCGCCGCCCCGCGCCCGTAATAGCGGCCCTCGGCCTCGGTCAGGGCGAAGGGCGGCACGGTCCACTCCTGTCCCTCGACCGGCACGACGTCGGTATGCCCCGACAGCATGATGCCCCCGCCACCCGACGGCCCGGTCGAGGCGTAGAGGTTGGCCTTCCCTCCAGCCGCATCCGGCACCATCACCACCTTGATCCCGGCGCCTTCCAGAAGGAGGCGGACCTCGTCCATCAGCGCCATGTTCGGCCGGTGGCTGACCGTATCGAAAGCCAGTAGCCGCTGCAGAATCTCGCGCATGCCCGTCTCCCTTTGCCTCCCTGCTACCGCGAAACGCCGCGGCCGGAAAGTCGTCCGGCATGGCCGACCGCCCTTGTCCGGCGCCGCGCACTTTGCCAATGTCGGCGCATGCCGTCCGCTGTTCGACCCAAGCGTCCTTCCGCCCTGGCCCTAGCATTCGTCGTCGGATGTGCCGGTCCGGCCATGCCCGATACAGCGAACCTCACCCCGGCCGAGCCGGTGCACAACGGCCCGGTAGCTCGCGTCATTCTGGCACAGCGCAACTATGAGGCGGCGATCGAGCACGGCGACGCGCTGCTGCTGGTCGGCGCAATCCGTCTCGCCCGCAGCGTGACCCTGCGCCCGGCAACCGGATGGACCAAGGCAACCTCAGGGGCGGCAGACAAGGAACAACCTGCCGGAAGAACCGCCGCGCCCGATCCGGCATCGCCGGAGGCCCTGAGCATTGCCCAGGCCCTTGCCGGCGAGGATCCGACGCTTCAGGATCTCGTCTACGATATCGACGCGCAGCTGCCGCTTGGCCGGCACGCGACGGTGACCGGCGCGGTCCGAACTCGCCGGCGGGCAGAGTGAAGTCTGGCGGATCGCCCTGCCGGGGGATGTCCCCGCCCAACTTGGTCTGATTGGCGACGGCGACACGGCGCTGAGCCTCACGGTGTCAGACGGTTCGGGCAATGTCGTTTGTGCCGTTCCAGCGCAAGCCGACGCCGCCCTGTGCCGATTTACCCCGGCGCGCAACGAGTTGTTCAGCGTAACGGTGGCGAACAGCGGCCAGATCCGCAACAGCTATCGCCTGATCGGCAGCTAGCAGTACCCGTTATCCTACGGTAATCCTCCCCATGGTTAAGGGGATGCGGAAGTAGAATTTTCTCGGCAAGATTGACGAGGAGATTCCGATGAAGAAGAGCCGTTTCACCGAAGCCCAGATCATGGGTGTTGCTCTGACCCCCGAGAGTCATCCAGCTGAAACCAGAGCCGGCGGGTGACAATTG
>NZ_VMDU01000036.1 GCF_008271465.1 Tabrizicola flagellatus
AAGATGGGGTGGATGCCGCTCTCCCCGACGGCGTCGCAATGCGCCAAGCTTGTGGTGTTGGACTCACAAGGGAAAAGAGAGGGCATCCATGAAGGAAGTTTCCATAATCGGGATCGATCTCGCAAAGAACGTGTTCCAGTTGCACGGGGCGGCGGCGGACGGGTCTGTGGTTTTCCGCAAGAAGCTGTCGAGGCCACAATTCATCCGCTTCATGACCGCGCATCCCCCCTGTGAGGTTGCCATGGAGGCCTGTCCTGGCGGGCATTTCTGGGCGCGAGAGCTGTCGCGCGCCGGGCATAGGGTGCGATTGATCGCGCCGCACTATGTCACGCCTTACGTCAAGCGCCAGAAGAATGACGCTGCCGACGCCGAGGCAATCGTGGAGGCGGCCACTCGTCCCGGCATGCGGTTTGTCGAACCCAAGACTGCCGAGCAGCAGGCCCGTGCTGTCGTATTCCGGATCCGGCAAAAGTTGGTGGCCCAGCGGATCGAACTCATCAACGCTCTGCGATCACACCTCTATGAATTCGGCTACATCGCCCCGGTCGGGCCGCAGCACCTTCCAGAGCTGGCAGAAGTCGTAGCCGATGCGGCCAGCGATCTGCCCGATACGGCGCGTCTTGCCTGCCATGGCCTGCTGGAACAGGTCGATAATCTGTCTAGGCACCTCGACCGCCTGAACAAGCAGATCTCTGATCTAGGCAAAGAAGAAGGCGGTGCAGCCCAAACCCTGCAGACGATGCCCGGCGTCGGACCGATTACGGCATTGGCAATCGAAGCATTCGCCCCCCCGATGGAGAGCTTCGAACGAGGGAGAGATTTTGCGGCCTGGCTGGGGTTGGTACCACGGCAGGCTTCAAGTGGCGGCAGAACCCGGCTTGGACGCATATCAAAGGCGGGGCAGCACGACATTCGCAGGTTGCTGATCACTGGCGCGATGGCTGCGATGGTCGGAGCCTGCAGGCGCGGCGTGCCCGAGGATACCTGGCTGGGCAAATTGATCCGCCGAAAACCCCGAATTCTCGTCGCCATCGCGCTGGCCAACAAGATGGCGCGTCAGATCTGGGCGATGCTGACGAAAAACGAAAGTTACCGAGTTCCGGCTTTGGTGGCGGCGTGACCTGACAACACACGCCAAAATCAAGGCCGGAAGCCGGGAATGTGAGGAAGGCATGAGCCGAATGGACAACTGATCGACCAGATCGGGGCGGGGAAAACCAGCGAGACGTGTAGGGCTTAGAGCCCGGTGAGAAGTGTTGGAACCTGCCCGCGGATCTCCATCCTGGCCAGCGGCGCTTGAGAAGAGCCGCACACAAAGGCCTGACACAAGCGCGCACTCGATCACAGGTTCAGAGGTTCATAATGTCCTTGCATACCGAGCGGCATCCACACAAGA
>NZ_VMDU01000037.1 GCF_008271465.1 Tabrizicola flagellatus
ATCAGGCCCGAAGTTCCCTCTTGCGCAAGGGGCGGTTACACATGTTGCACAAATCACGTGAGGGATTCATCTCGTGAATCCAGCGTGGTAGCTGGGCTGCATGAGCAAACCGACACCTCCGACCTACAAGACCCGGAACTGGCCAGCCTATAACGAAGCGCTGAAGCGCCGTGGCTCGCTGACGATCTGGTTCGATCCCGCCATGACCTGGGGAGCCAGGTCGACCGGCAAGCGCGGGCGTCAGCCTGCCTATAGTGATGCCGCGATCCAGACGTGTCTGACCATGAAGGTGCTGTTCGGGATGGCGCTCCGCCAGACGACTGGGTTCGTCGAGAGCCTGCTTCGGCTGATCGGCCTGGACTGGGCGGTGCCCGACTTCAGCACGCTGTCGCGACGGCAGAAGACCTTGAAAGTCAACATCCCTTACCGCGGTTCGGACGGCCCCTTACACCTGCTGGTCGACAGCACAGGCATCAAGGTCGAGGGTGAAGGCGAGTGGAACGCCCGCAAGCATGGGGGCACCAAACGCAGGGTCTGGCGCAAGATCCACATCGGGATCGACGAAAAAACACTGGAAATCCGAGCTGCGGAGTTCACCACCAGCGACATAGGCGACGCGCCTATGCTGCCTGAGTTGCTCGACCAGATCCCGCCCGAGCAGAAGATCGCCAGCGTCACCGCCGACGGCGCCTTCGATACCCGCAAGTGCCATGACGCGATCGCCGCCCGAGGCGCCGCCGCGATCATTCCGCCCCGCAGGAACGCCAAGCCATGGAAACCCGACACCGCTGGAGCGGTCGCACGCAACGAAATCCTGCGGACATCGAAGCGTGTGGGTCGAACCATCTGGCGACGATGGAGCGGCTATCACCGCCGAAGCCGGGCCGAGACCAAGATGCACTGCGTCAAGTTGCTGGGCCAGCGCCTGTCCGCACGCGAGTTCGATCGTCAGGTCGCCGAGTTCCAGGTCCGTGTCGCTGTGCTCAACGGCTTCACCGCGCTCGGCACGCCCATCACAGAGGCCGCAGGATAGGTCTGCCCGGGGAAAGGGGAGGCCCGGCCGTCAGCCGATTTGTGCAACATGTGTAACCGCCCCTTGCGCAAGAGGGAACTTCGGGCCTG
>NZ_VMDU01000038.1 GCF_008271465.1 Tabrizicola flagellatus
TCTCAGGTTGGGCAGACTCTACATCACAGCGAGGGAACTTCCGGGGGGCAGGTCACGGTTCAGCGACCTGTTCGCAGGAATCGGCGGGCTGAGGCGCGGGTTCGGCGCCATCGGGGGACGCTGCGTGTTCACCTCGGAGTGGGATCGCTTCGCCGAGCGGACCTATCGGGCCAACTTCCGTGACGGACCGGAGCATCGGTTCGAAGGCGACATCACCAGGGTCGACCCGGCCTCCATCCCGGATCACGACGTGCTCCTCGCGGGCTTCCCCTGCCAGCCCTTCTCGATTGCCGGGGTGTCGAAGAAGAACGCGCTGGGCCGGGCGCTCGGCTTCGCCTGTGAAGCACAGGGAACGCTGTTCTTCGACGTCGCCCGGATTATCGAGGCGAAGCGGCCGAAGGTCGTCCTGCTCGAGAACGTGCGCAACCTGCTCTCGCACGACCGTGGGAACACCTTCCGGGTCATCCGCTCGGTGCTGACGGAGGAGCTCGGCTACAGGATGGATCACCGCGTCATCGACGCGCGCAGCTTCGTCCCGCAGCATCGCGAGCGGATCTTCATCGCGGCCGTGCGCGGCGATCTCGGGCTCGACGTCGAGCTGCAGGACATGTAGCTGCCACCGGCCGAGGAAGGTCCGCGCTTCGGTTCCATCCTGCACCGGGAGGACGGCTCGGAGCGGGATCCTCAGTTTCTAGACGAGCGGGGCCGTGTGCAGGCGCGCTACACCCTGTCGGACCATCTCTGGGGCTACCTGCAGGCCTATGCAGAGAAGCACCGCGCGAAGGGCAACGGTTTCGGGTTCGGCCTGACGGGACCGAACGGTGTGCTCTGACCCCCGATAACTCGTCCATCTGATGCTAGAGTCCGGCCCGAGGAGAGGACCGGACTATGAAGCGATCGA
>NZ_VMDU01000039.1 GCF_008271465.1 Tabrizicola flagellatus
ACGGACGAGGTGCCGCCAACGCTGATGTATCCGTTGGGCGCCAGAAGTTGCGTAGCGGACGGGATGTCTGTCGTGATCGTCCCGGTGGCAGCGGCGCCCGAGACCAGATCGGTCACCGCGTATTCCAGGATCTGCGTCGTTCCGGGCCGTGCGAAAAGCGCGACCTCATAGACCGATGTCAGATCGACGGTCGGCCTCGGGAAGCTCGCGCCAAGGTCGATCTTAGTCGCCGTGCCCGAGCCGTCGTTGTGCATGAACTGGATGTTTGCATCCCCTGAATCCCAGCCCATGCCGCAGATGTTGGTCAGGGTGGACGGGTTGACGTCCGTAGGCGCCGCTGCTGATGCCCGCATTCCCACGAAAGCCCGCGTGGTAGGGGTTGCGACTCCCGTTGCCGGCCCCCAGCGCCAGACAAGGTGAAAGCCGCCCAGCCCGGCCGCCGGCCCGCCAAGCGTCCATTGCAGGTTGTTGGCCCGCAGTCCGGCGACCGCCGTTGCCGATGCCGTGGTCACCCGCCAGGATCTGCGGCGCATGTAGGTATGCAGATTGGTGGTCGCCACGTTTTCCGTGGTCGCTGTTCCCGCCGCCGTAACCGCGATGCCGAACGATGTATCCGTGCCGCCGTTGCCGGTCGCCTGCCACAGTGCGACCCTGTTGCGCGCCAGCAGGGGCTGCAATTCGCTCTCCAGCCCGCTTGGCCCCATGAAGGACGGCATGGCGCGGCCGCCGACCTTGCGCCCGAACAGCTTCAGACCATCCGCAGCCGGTGCGGCCGGCGTCGCGATGGTCGGCAGGCGCAGCTGGCCGCCCTCGATCTCCACGTCCGCCGCGCCGCCGAA
>NZ_VMDU01000040.1 GCF_008271465.1 Tabrizicola flagellatus
CTGGCTTGCCGACCTCCGAGTTGTGCCGGAAGCACGGGCTGAGCCCCGCGACCTTCTACAAGCTGAAGGCCAAGTATGGCGGGATGGACCTGTCCGACGCTAAGCGGCTGAAGCAGCTCGAAGACGAGAATGCGAAGCTGAAACGCCTGCTGGCGGATGCCATGCTCGATAACGTGGTTCTGAAAGATCTGTTGGGAAAACCCTGACGACACCGATGGCGCGGCGGGACGCGGTGCTGCGGGCGATGCGAGATCATCCGATCTCCCAACGCCGGGCCTGCGTCCTGATCGGTGTCGATCCGAAGACGGTGCGGCGTGACAGGCCGCCCGACAACCCGGAAATCCGTGAGGAGATGCACAAGATCGCCGAGAAGCGCCGTCGCTTCGGCTATCGGCGCGTGGGCATCCTGCTGGAGCGCAAGGGCATGATCATGAACGGAAAGAAGCTCTACCGGATTTACCGGGAGGAAGGGCTCTCGGTGCGTCGCCGTCGTGGCCGCAAACGGGCACGCGGCAGTCGGACACCAATGCCGATGCCGCTGCGCCCGAACCAGCGGTGGTCCCTAGACTTCCTGTCCGACACGTTCGGGGCATGCCGCAAGTTCCGCATTCTGGCGGTCAACGACGATTGCTGCCGCGAGAACCTGGCGCTGATCGCCGACACGAGCATATCGGGGGCGAGGGTGGCGCGGGAACTGGATGCGCTGGTCAGGATTTACGGAAAACCAGCCTGCATCGTCAGTGATAACGGGACCGAGTTCACCAGCAAGGCGA
>NZ_VMDU01000041.1 GCF_008271465.1 Tabrizicola flagellatus
CGCGACGGCGAAGATCTCGGCGCGGGGGGTGCAGGTCTATTACGGCCAGAACCACGCGCTGAAGGACGTGGACGTGGACATCCTGGACCGGGCGGTGACCGCCTTCATCGGGCCCTCGGGCTGCGGCAAGTCCACCTTCCTGCGCTGCCTGAACCGGATGAACGACACCGTGGCCTCGGCGCGGGTCGAAGGCAGGATCACGCTGGACGGCGAGGACATCTACGACCCCCGCGTCGATCCGGTGCAGCTGCGCGCCAAGGTCGGCATGGTGTTCCAGAAGCCGAACCCCTTCCCGAAGTCGATCTACGACAACGTGGCCTACGGGCCGAAGATCCACGGCATGACCCGCTCGAAGTCCGAACTCGACGGGATCGTGGAAAGCTCGCTGAAGAAGGCCGCGCTCTGGAACGAGGTCAAGGACCGGCTGGATGCGCCGGGCACCGGGCTCTCGGGCGGCCAGCAGCAGCGGCTCTGCATCGCCCGCGCGGTGGCGACCTCGCCCGAGGTGCTTCTGATGGACGAACCCTGCTCGGCGCTGGACCCGATCGCCACGGCCCAGGTCGAGGAGCTGATCGACGAGCTGCGCAGCCAGTTCTCGGTGGTGATCGTCACCCACTCGATGCAGCAGGCCGCGCGCGTCAGCCAGAAGACCGCCTTCTTCCACCTCGGCCACCTGGTGGAATACGGCGACACCACCCAGATCTTCACCAACCCGAAAGACCCCCGGACCGAATCCTACATCACCGGCCGCATCGGCTAAGGAGCCCGA
>NZ_VMDU01000042.1 GCF_008271465.1 Tabrizicola flagellatus
GAGGATTCGCTCTATGGCGGGACCGAGACCGACGCGCTGTTCGGGCAGGAGGGTCATGACCTTCTGGACGGCGGTGACGGCGGCGACAACCTGGATGGCGGCACCGGCGACGACACGCTGAACGGCGGGGCGGGCAACGACTGGCTCTACGGCCAGGAGGGCCAGGATTCGCTGAACGGCGGCGACGATGACGACGTGCTCTGGGGTGGGGCCGACAGCGACACGCTGACGGGCGGCAACGGTGCCGACCATCTGGACGGTGGCGAGGGCGCCGACTGGCTGACCGGCGGCGCGGGGCGCGATGTCTATCACGGCGGCCTCGGGGTCGATCACTTCGTCATCAACACCGCCGATGCCGAGGACCTGTTCCTCGACTTCACCTCGGGCACCGACCGGGTGGTGCTGGACCGCGCGGCGCTGGGCATCGCGGCCGGGGCGACGCTGGCCGGGATGTGGCAGACCGGGGCGGGGCTGCCGGCCAGCTTCGGCAGCGGGCCGGTCCTCTACTGGGACACCAACTTCCGCGCACTGTTCCTCGACCTCGACGGCGGATCCAGCGCCAATGCGGTGGCGCTGTTCAGCATG